>NZ_JASHIQ010000003.1:0-522620 GCF_030733585.1 Allomuricauda sp. MMSF_3307 | reverse complement strand
CCATCAAAATCGTCGGTGCTGTCGGTGTCCAGGTTCGCCGGAACATTGGAAAGGTCCCCAAAGTCTCCGCTGAAACCTGAGAGGTCAAAGTCGTTACCGTTGGGGGTCACTGTCACCGTTCCGTCTGTGGAGGTGATGGCCTGTAATTCGTTCACGGGGTCGTTGTCCGCATCGTCCACGTTGTCCACGTTGTCGGCAAAGTCGGCCGGAACTCCCGTCAAGCTGCTCCACTGTCCGTCGAAATCGTCGGTGGAATCCAAATCCAAGTTGGCAGGTACGTTGGTCAAATCATTGAAGTCTCCACTGAAGTCATCCGTACTATCGGTGTCCAAGTTCGCCGGAACATTGGTCAAATCATTGAAATCTCCAGAGAAATCATCTGTGCTATCAGTATCCAAGTTCGCTGGAACATTAGTTAGATCTCCAAAGTCTCCGCTGAAACCGGATAGGTCAAAGTCGTTGCCGTTAGGTGTTACCGTCACTGTTCCGTCTGTGGAAGTGATGGCCTGTAATTCGTTTGCGGGGTCGTTGTCCGCATCGTCCACGTTGTCCACGTTATCAGCAAAGTCAGCAGGAACTCCTGTCAGACTGCTCCACTGTCCGTCGAAATCATCGGTAGAATCCAAATCCAAGTTGGCCGGTACGTTGGTCAAATCGCCAAAGTCTCCTGAAAAATCATCCGTCCTGTCCGTGTCCAAGTTCGGGAACTCGTTGTTCACCGCCGTAGCCACTTGTGCATCGGTCAATTGGGTATCGTTGTCGGTTCCGATAAAGGTTATCGGTGAACCATCGCCATTGTCGAACGTATAGGTTCCATCGAGGTTATCCGTGATCGCTGACTTATTGATTGTCTGGGACACCCCATTTTCATTGACATAGGTAACAGTGCCATTGTTGTTATCGGTTAGGTTTGTGACTGTCTCCGCTATACTTACTGAAGCTACGTTCAGGTATAGCGCCCCATCGGAACCAAAGGTGATATTGTTGTTGGCATCGTTGCTGATCAAATCCACTTGTTCAGTTCCGCCGCCATCCGTGATGCCCAAAACACCATCGGTTATGGAACTACCGGTGTTGTACTCGTTGCCCACAACGGAATCAGCATCGTCCACGTTGTCCACGTTATCGGCGAAGTCCGCTGGAACCCCTGTTAGGCTGCTCCATTGTCCGTCAAAATCGTCGGTGGAATCCAAGTCCAAGTTTGCTGGAACGTTGGTCAAATCGCCAAAGTCTCCTGAAAAATCATCTGTGCTGTCCGTGTCCAAGTTTGCAGGAACATTGGTCAAGTCACCAAAGTTTCCAGAGAAATCATCTGTGCTATCAATGTCCAAGTTCGCAGGAACATTGGATAGGTCTCCAAAGTCTCCGCTAAAACCTGAAAGGTCAAAGTCGTTGCCGTTCGGGGTCACTGTCACTGTTCCGTCGGTGGATGTGATGGCCTGTAATTCGTTGGCAGGGTCGTTGTCCGCATCGTCCACGTTGTCCACATTGTCGGCGAAGTCCGCTGGGATACCAGTCAAGCTGCTCCACTGTCCGTCGAAATCGTCAGTGCTATCAGTATCCAAGTTTGCAGGTACATTGGATAGGTCTCCAAAGTCTCCGCTGAAACCGGATAGGTCAAAGTCGTTGCCGTTCGGTGTTACTGTTACTGTTCCGTCTGTGGAGGTGATGGCCTGTAATTCGTTGGCAGGGTCGTTGTCCGCATCGTCCACGTTGTCCACATTATCAGCAAAGTCAGCAGGAACTCCTGTCAGACTGCTCCACTGTCCGTCGAAATCATCGGTGGAATCCAAATCCAAGTTGGCCGGTACGTTGGTCAAATCGCCAAAGTCTCCTGAAAAATCATCCGTCCTGTCCGTGTCCAAGTTCGGGAACTCGTTGTTCACCGCCGTAGCCACTTGTGCATCTGTCAATTGGGTATCATTATCGATGTTATCGGCAAAACCTGCAGGAACTCCCGTTAAGCTGCTCCACTGTCCGTCAAAGTCATCGGTGGAATCCAAATCGAGGTTGGCAGGTACGTTGGTCAAATCGCCGAAGTCTCCAGAGAAATCATCCGTACTATCTGTATCCAAGTTCGCAGGGATATTGGATAGGTCTCCAAAGTCACCACTAAAACCGGATAGGTCAAAGTCGTTGCCGTTGGGTGTTACCGTCACTGTTCCGTCTGTGGAAGTGATGGCCTGTAATTCGTTAGCTGGGTCGTTGTCCGCATCGTCCACGTTGTCCACGTTATCGGCAAAGTCCGCTGGAACCCCTGTCAGACTGCTCCATTGTCCGTCGAAATCATCGGTAGAATCCAAGTCCAAGTTGGCAGGTACGTTGGTCAAATCGCCAAAGTCGCCTGAAAAGTCGTCTGTACTGTCCGTATCCAAGTTCGGGAACTCGTTGTTCACCGCCGTGGCCACTTGGGCATCTGTCAATTGGGTATCATTATCGATGTTATCGGCAAAACCTGCAGGAACTCCTGTCAGACTGCTCCACTGCCCGTCAAAATCGTCGGTGGAATCCAAGTCCAAGTTGGCAGGCAAGTTGGTCAAATCGCTAAAATCTCCACTGAAACCGGATAGGTCAAAATCGTTGCCGTTCGGTGTTACCATCACTGTTCCGTCTGTGGAAGTGATGGCCTGTAATTCGTTGGCAGGATCGTTGTCGGCATCGTCCACGTTGTCCACATTGTCGGCGAAGTCGGCTGGAACTCCCGTAAGGCTGCTCCACTGTCCGTCGAAATCGTCTGTGCTATCCGTGTCCAAGTTCGCAGGTACATTGGAAAGGTCTCCAAAGTCTCCAGAAAAGTCATCGGTACTGTCGGTGTCCAAATTCGGGAACTCGTTGTTCACCGCCGTGGCCACCTGGGCGTCGGTCAATTGGGTATCCGTATCAATTAAGGCTGCCAAATCTGCCAATGCCACAGCAAAGGTGTTCGAATCAGAGTCGGTGATAACCAGATTCGTATTTGTACCATCAATCCCGAAAGACGTCACCGTGGTGTTTGAATCTGTTAACGTATCGCTCAAACTGCTTAAATCTACATTAACGCTTCCACCATTTTCCAAAGTAAGCGATAGTGTATTGGTTGCATCATTAAAGGTGAAACCTGTCAGCTGTTGATCATCCGAAGCGGTCAGTTCCCAAGTATCCCCATCCCAAAAGTAAATGGTGCCTGTGTTGGTGTTTACATAAATATCACCAAGGTCTGCTCCCGCCGGAGTTGTTGCTCCTGAACCCGAGACGTCAGTTCCTTTTAAGACTTCGCAGTTACATTGGTCCTGAAGGGTTACCGTGGTTTGCGAAAAAGCTATTCCTGTTGAAAAAAGAAATAATAGGGCTAGAATGCTCTTCTTCATGAGGTTAGTATTAGTTGAGGATGATATAAACCTTTGTTTGTTGATTTTCACTTGTTCAGTTGACTTTGTTGGAGGCAGTACAATACGCCCAAATTTCAACTGCATACAAAATTACCCTGAGTTTTAGCCGTAGAAAATAATTGTTGTGAACCTGTTGAATCCCATTGTATAGTGTCTGATTTTTGAGGTTACCCCCTATCATTTCTTTGGTTTTCGTTAACGCACTTCATCGATGAAACCCAATAATAATGGGATAATTCGCACATCCGACATTATCGTTTATATTCAATTTTCTTCATTTTTGAGCAAAAAAAACGACCCCAAAAAGGAGTCGCTTTACATTATAAAATTGAACCAGATCTATTCAAATATGATGAACTCGGATCTACGGTTTAATTGATGTTGTTCTTCTGAACATGGCATGCCGTTAACACAATCATTTACCAATCTGGTCTCTCCAAATCCTTCACCTTCCAGCCTATCTGGGGCAATACCCTTCGATATCATGTAGTTAACAGTGGATTCTGCCCGCTTTTGGGACAACCAAAGGTTGTAGGCATCAACTCCCCGGCTATCGGTATGGGAGTTTACCTTGATTTTTAAACTTGGATATTTCTCCATGGCCACGATTACCTTTTGAATCTCAATCTCCGCATCGGGTCGTATATCGTACTTGTTGAGGTCGAAGTAGATGGTGCTCAATTGCAGCAATTTGGCCAAGTCGTCACCAAAACCTCCTGTCACCAAATCGCGCTCCAGATAAAAATCAACAATCCTTGGCTTTCCGTCAGATATGGGCAGATATTCTTCTGCCGGAACGTAACCGTCCCTTGATGCCCTAACAAAATTTCCTTTGGAACAATCGAGCATCAGTATGTAGTTTCCATCAGAATCGGTAATGGTCGATGAAATCTCATTATTTTCTTCGTCAATTATCTTAACAGTGGCACCGGCCAACACTTCATTGGAAATACGATCTCTAACGGTACCCGTGACTTCTTGGATACAGTCCAGAGTAAGTGGTTCGGTCTCCACGAATTCATAGATGTCGTCGCCTCCCATGCCTCCTTCGCGGTTAGATGCGAAGTATCCTGTTTTGTCGTTTGCCCTGTAAATGAACGAAAAATCATCTTTGGGCGAGTTTACCGGCCTTCCTACGTTGACTACTGGCTGTGAATAGTCGTTGTAAGTGATTTTTGTGGCAAATACATCCAATCCTCCCAATCCTTGATGCCCATCCGAAGAAAAATATAGTACTCCTTCTTCCGTAATATATGGAAAAGTCTCTCTTCCAATGGTATTGACGTTACTGCCCAGGTTTTGGATGGGGCCATAGGTTCCATCCCCTATGATTTCGGTGACAAATATATCGGATGCCCCTAGGCTCCCCGTCATATCGGAAACAAAGTAGAGCTTCTTTTCGTCTGGACTGAGCATGGGGTGCGCCACAGAATAGGAGTCACTGTTAAAGGGCAGTTCCACTATATTGGTCCATTCGCCATCAACATACTCGGCACTATAGATTTTAAGACGAATTATTCCTTCTTCATCCTTTTTCCTTCGACCGTCGAAAAAGTTGTTCCGAGTAAAATACATGGTCGTGCCATCTTTGGTTACCACAGATGTGGATTCGTGCAAACGGGTGTTTACGTCCCCTTCCAATTTCATCACCTTCCCTTGGGAAGCGCTATCGGCATCCACCTTATATAAATCCAAAAAGTCACTGGCGTTCCAGGTATGACGATATCTGGCAAAGTTCCCTGTATCCCTGTCCGATGCAAAAATGAGTCCCTTCTCGTAATAGGCCGCGGCAAAATCGGAATATGCACTGTTGTAAGGAAATGGCTTTATATCGTATCTACCTGAATTTTCTTCGATTTTGGCCATATAATCCACATCAAAATCCACCATGGCAGCGGTCAACTCCCTAAAGTTTTCCATTACCCTGTTCGATTCATCATAATTCCCGATGGACTTTAAACTCTGCGCATAACGGAAGATGTCTTCCACGGACATGTCGTTCGGATAGCTTTTCTCCAACTTACCGTAGGTGTCGGCAGCTTCTTGATACTTTGCATTGAAATAGTAGGAATTACCCAGTTTTTTTAAAAGGTCGGACGAAGAATAGCCCCTGTCCAACACTTTTTTGTAGATATCGATGGCCGGACTAAAGGAATATTGTTGATAGCGCTCATCGGCCCTTTCCATGATCCGTTCAATTTGCT
Source organism: Allomuricauda sp. MMSF_3307 (assembly GCF_030733585.1). Taxonomy (NCBI): domain Bacteria; kingdom Pseudomonadati; phylum Bacteroidota; class Flavobacteriia; order Flavobacteriales; family Flavobacteriaceae; genus Allomuricauda; species Allomuricauda sp. MMSF_3307. Next base: position 517,048 of record NZ_JASHIQ010000003.1, on the reverse strand, counting down.
TATCGGGAATACTGTCCTGTTGCGCTGTTGCCTTTTGAAAGCACCCGTAAATGATTATCGATACTATGAGTATTCTTTTCAGCATGCTGTACTATATTAAAAGAATCTTGGTGATATGGTCCTTTGGAACGATTTCAACAATTCCAAGCGGAGAAATACTTCAAACGATCCATCGTTGAACTGTGTTCCACCCAATTCGGTGGTCTCACGGTCGTATGCCAATCCCAACATAATCTGGTCTGTCACCTGAAAACCTACCAACCCACTTACTGCTGCATCCCAGCGGTATGCTGCTCCAAAACTAAATTTGTTTGCAAAAAGGAAGCTGGCTGACAAATCTACCTGCAATGGAGCACCGGATACTGCCTTGGTAAGGAGTGCGGGTTTAAATTGAAGGTCCGCTCCAATATCAAACACATATCCTGTGATCAAATAAATATTCATACGCTCTGCGGACAAAAAGTTGACCCCATCACCTGAATTATCATTATCAAAATATTCCGATTCCAGTACATTGGGAGCTGATAGGCCTGCATAGAATTTATCCGTGTGATAATACACCCCAAGACCAAAATTCGGCGTAAACCTATTGTCTATGTTGTTCTGGTTGACCACTTCTTGATCAAAGTTCCGGAGTCCATTAAAGTCAAGACTGAGCATATTTCCTCCCGCCTTTAATCCAAAAGATAATTTGGCATCCATGGCCAAATCAATGGTATAGGAAACAACAGCATCCAAATAGGTTTCCTGCACTACACCGTCACCAATATTATCGTTTACGATGGAAACCCCATAACCCAATCGGCTGTTACGAATTGGTGAGTGAAGGTTAATGGTAAAGGTTTCGGGAGCGCCGTCCAAGCCCACCCATTGCGAACGGTACAGGCCTGCAAAACTGAGTTGACCCCGTGATCCTGCATAGGCTGGATTAACACTCAACGTATTGTACATGTATTGCGTGTACTGGGCATCTTGCTGGGCGTTTACTCCCGAAGCCATGATACCCACAAACAATAATGTGGCGAATAAATATTTTTTAGTCATGCTATACATAAGGTTATCTGCTCAAATAAATGTATTCGGAGTCCGTGAAGCTTCCTTGCTCTGTCTCATAATTGAAAATATAGAAATAAATACCCGCTGGAAGGTAATCATTTACACTTATTGCCGACTTGCCACGCACACGGCCGTCAAAAACATTATTGATGTTGTCGTAATTGTTCGCTTCAAAAACCATGGTTCCCCAACGGTTGAAAATCTTGATGGTACTTGATTTGATATACTCCGTACCTCGAATGAACAGGAAGTCGTTTTTCAAATCGCCGTTTGGTGTCAACATTTGGTTCACTTCAATGGCTTCAACGACCACCTGAACCGTTGCCGTATCGCAATTATCGGGATTGCCAGCTTCACAGATGGTGTACTCGATGGTATAGGTTCCGGGCTGTGTTCCAGAACTTACCGTTACACTACCGTCTTCATTTACCGTGAGTTGATTGGTAGGTGTAGAACTCAATATAACATCAGTCAAGGACACCGGGGCATCATTCAGGGTGTCATTCAACAACACATTACTGTTGGGAATAAGTCCTCCTCCGATTCCTGCGTTATAGCTATCGTCCACCGCATCGATTACATTATCTTCTCCCTGGGTCACTTCCACTGTCACTATGGCTGTATCACAATTATCCACATCCATGATATCGCAAATGGTGTAACTAATGGTATAGGTGCCTGGCATAGTGCCCGGAACAACACTCACGCTTCCATCTTCGTTCACTATAAGGGCTTCGGTAGGGGTCGAAGTCAATATTACATCCATTAGGGTAGCAACGGATTCGTTGACGGTATCGTTGGAAAGCACGTTGCTTCCGGAAATCACTCCTTCTTCTTCAGAAGTTGCTGTATAGGTATCGTCCACGGCGTCAATCATGTTTGCACTTCCTTGCATTACCTGAACCGTTACGGTAGCGGTATCACAATTATCCACATTTAATACATCACAAATGGTATAATTGATGGTGTAGGTTCCGGCCATTACACCAGGATTCACACTTACCGTTCCATCCTCATTTATCGTAAGTTCATCCGTAGGTGTCGAGGTCAATATGACATCTGAAAGGGTTAGTGGTTCTCCGTTCAAGGTATCGTTGGACAACACGTTGCTATCGGCTATGACACCATCTTGACCTACTGTTGCAGAATACACATCGTCCACGGCATCCAGCGTATTGGCACCGACTTCAATAAAAATAGTCGCCGAGGCACACACATTGGGATCCAGCAACACATTACAAACCTGGTACTCAATGGTAACGGTTGAACTGGACTCAGTCAAAGTAGGCAAGTAGTTCACAAATCCTGTCTCAGCATCAAAAGTTACGGTTCCTGTCGCATTACCTCCAAGTCTTGATAGACTGGTAACACCTAGATTGATCTCATCGGCATTGGGAAGGAAATCATCATTTTCCAAAATATTGATGGCCACCTCGGTCAAGGCCGGAGTTGAACCGAAGTCATCGTTTGCAGTTGCGGTCAGTGGGTCTGGATCGTTCCCATTGGGGTTCCCGTCCCCATCACAATCCAATGCATTCCAATCTGCCGACTGGGGCAAAGTGATGCTATCGGGATTATAGCTGCATGGATCCAGCGGATCAGTTCCATCGTTCTTTTCATCTTCGTTGGTTACTCCGTCACCATCACAATCCGAAGCGTTCCAGGTGGAATCAGGATTTACAGTTTGGCTATCCAGAACGAAATCACAGGCGTCTTGAGGGTCGGTACCGTCCTCTTCCTCATCACCATTGGTGACTCCATCGCCATCGCAATCAGCTATCAAATAATCGCCAGTCTGTGGCAAGGTGATGCTATCAGGATTATAATCACATGGGTCAAACGGGTCTGTTCCATCCTCTTTTTCATCCTCATTGGTAACGCCATCCCCGTCGCAATCAGCTGTCAAATAATCTCCTGTTTGCGGTTGGGTAATATGTTCTTCCACAAAATCACAAGGGTCAGTAGGGTCTGTTCCGTCCTCTTCTTCATCTTCGTCGGTTACACCATCACCATCGGTATCCGTGTCGTTGTTCGGGTCTAAATAATCAGGAGTACCATCTCCATCGGTATCATCATCAGTAGGGTCATCATTGCCGTTGGCATCTTCATCAGGAGTGTTGATAGCATCCCCGTCGTCGTCAAAATCACGATAATTCACATCCCCTTCGCCATCACGATCAGGTAAGTCGGTTGCTGGATTATCAATCTCATCATTCACATCGAAACCATCATTGACATCACTTCCTTCGTAGCCGTCATCCAATCCGTCCCCATCGGTATCCACACCGGTGTAGGTCCAATCTGGAATTCCGTCGAAATTGAAGTCGTTTCCTTCGTTATTATCGGGAACCAGATCGTTTTCACTATCATCGTCCAAATAGTCTGGGGTACCATCACTGTCGGTATCCTCAAGAGACAGACCAATGGTCTCCCCTACTTCATAGGCATCGTCCACTCCGTTTTGGTTAGTATCCTCTCCAGATGGTGGAATGTATCCAAATGTAGGTTGGGCCTCCACGTTATCCGGTATGCCATCATCATCACTATCAATATCAAGCCTATCTGGGTATCCGTCATTATCATTATCCACATCTTCGCTAAAATTGACTGTTTGTGGATCTTTAAAGTTGTCCAAACAATCAAATTGTATACCAGCTTGCCTAGCTACGTTTGTTTTAAAATTATCATCTATATCAGCCTGTATACCAAACCGAAACACAAAAGAATCTATAGAAACAAACTCCACCGCTACGTTGACCGATGAAACTTGATTTGAAATGCCATCATATTCCCTGCTTCCACCGTTGACCAAAAAGCCTCCAGTGGTATTTTGAACTGTAATCTCATTATCCGTATCAAGGGTGTAACTTGCAGGGGTATTGAATCGATTGTATTCTTGGTAATCACCATTACCATCCACATCAATAAAGTTGGCGCTCAACTCCTCCAATACCACCGGTGTGGAACTTCCATTTTCGACGAAAGAAATCCTGAAATCCACATAAGGTCTTCGTTGTTCGGACGTTGTGGTGAAAAAAATCTCGGGTTTAAAAAACTCTGGATCAGTTTGGTTTTGGTCGAGAAACAATATCTCTCCGTTTACGACTTCCTCAATCAATACCAAGGCATCCAGTCCGTTAGCAATATTTGAATAGCGATAAATAGCTCCTTCGGAAAGTGGCATGCCCGATTCCAATACCGGTTCGCTTCCAAAATTTAATTTGGGGACTGTGCTACAATCCAAATCCGTGCTGATGATACTGGATTCATTTTGATCTAAAATACCATCGTTATCGGAGTCTAAATCTATGTAATCTGGAATACCGTCACTATCTGTGTCAATGGGGACAATTCCGTTACCAGCGCCGGGGTCGGTTTCATACACATCGTCCAAGCCGTTGCCATCAGTATCTTCCCCAGAAGGCAATTGAAAATTGTTAAAGTTTTGGGCTTCATAGTTGTCCAGTAATCCGTCACCATCAGAATCGATGTCCAAGTAATTGGGGATACCATCTCCATCGGTATCGGTTGGATTGGTTTCAGGGTTGTTATCTCCGTCCAAATTGGCATCTTCCAAAGTGTTCAAAACACCATCATTGTCAGCATCCAAATCGATATGGTCCGGGACTCCATCCCCATCCGAATCGGTAGTGCCGCTAAAAGGATGCATTCCGATAGGATTTATATTGGGAGGGGTCGCCGAAATAAGGGCGGAATATATGGTAAATCCTAAGACCAGAAGTAGCAAAGCAAACATGCTCTTCTTAAGGTTAAAGAAAGTAATGTTCTCCATAAATGATAAGTTTTGGTCAACTGATCACCATGGCAACAAGTGGTTCTCGTAAGCTGTAAGAAAATTGGGGTTTTCTTAATTATGTTCTTCTATCCGGCCTGTTTCGACACATATCTACACAAACAAGTCACATAATTAACTTATTTGTGTTTTACCTCCTATTTTAATCGATAAAAGGCGAATTCATCATCATTATTTACCTCATCTGCCTGTTTTCCAAATGGATAAAACCAACACCAATGGCCAGCAACAGAAAAACGGCCGAAAAATACTTCTCTTTTTCTTGATGGCTAGCGTATTTCCCGTATTTTTTTCCTTTTATATCAACAATTCCGAATCATTCCAAAAATCAACGGGAAACCATATAAATCCATTATTTTTGCCGAAATTTTTGTTGATGGAATTCGAAAAGGAAATAGCGAAGCGAAGAACTTTTGGTATTATCTCCCACCCCGATGCCGGTAAAACCACTTTGACCGAAAAGTTGCTTTTATTCGGTGGTGCCATTCAAGAGGCCGGAGCCGTTAAAAGCAATAAAATCAAAAAATCGGCCACAAGTGACTTCATGGAAATCGAGCGCCAGAGAGGTATTTCGGTGGCTACTTCTGTTTTAGCATTTATTTACAAAGACAAAAAAATCAATATCCTTGATACCCCCGGACACAAAGACTTTGCAGAGGATACCTTTCGCACCCTCACTGCGGTGGATAGCGTAATCGTTGTGATTGATGTGGCCAAAGGTGTGGAGGAGCAAACCGAAAAACTGGTCGAGGTTTGCCGGATGCGTAATATTCCCATGATTGTTTTCATCAACAAATTGGATCGCGAGGGTAAAGATGCATTCGACCTTTTGGACGAAGTGGAACAAAAGCTTGGCCTCACGGTTACGCCATTGAGTTTTCCCATTGGGATGGGCTACGATTTTAAGGGTATCTACAACATCTACGAAAAAAACATCAACCTATTCAGCGGGAACAGCAAAAAAAATATTGAGGAAACCATCGCTTTTGACGACCTCAACAATCCGGAATTGGAAAAAATCATCGGTACCAAAGCCGCTGAGGAACTTCGTGGCAACTTGGAACTTGTGGAGGGAGTATATCCCGAATTTGACAAAGAAGCTTATTTGAAGAGTGAACTGCAACCCGTATTTTTTGGTTCTGCATTGAATAATTTTGGGGTAAGGGAACTGTTGGATTGCTTCGTAAATATTGCCCCCTCTCCGCGTCCCAAAAAAGCTGAGGAGCGCTTGGTGCAGGCCAATGAAAAGGATTTTTCAGGCTTTGTATTTAAGATCCATGCCAACATGGACCCTAAACACAGGGACCGATTGGCTTTCGTAAAAATTGTGTCAGGGACATTTGAAAGAAACACTCCCTATTTACATGTCAGACAAGGAAAAAAACTAAAATTCTCCAGTCCCAATGCCTTTTTTGCCGAGAAAAAAGAAATTGTGGATGTTTCATACCCCGGGGATATTGTTGGACTCCACGATACAGGCAACTTTAAGATCGGGGATACCTTGACCAGTGGTGAAGAATTGCATTATAAAGGTATACCAAGCTTCTCACCAGAACACTTTAGGTACATCAACAACGCCGACCCCATGAAAGCCAAGCAACTGTACAAGGGCATCGACCAGTTAATGGACGAAGGGGTAGCCCAATTGTTTACGTTGGAAATGAATGGAAGAAAAGTAATCGGTACCGTTGGGGCCTTACAGTATGAGGTAATCCAATATCGTTTGGAGCACGAATATGGGGCCAAATGTACCTATGAAAACTTTCCGGTACACAAAGCCTGTTGGGTAGAGCCCGAAAATGAGAAAAGTGAAGAGTTCCAAGAATTTAAGCGAGTAAAACAGAAGTTTTTGGCCACTGACAAAAAAGGGCAGCTGGTATTTTTGGCAGATTCTCCGTTTTCCTTGCAAATGACCCAACAAAAATACCCTTCCGTAAAACTGCACTATACTTCGGAATTCGAATAGTCTTACCACGGTTGACACACCCGTAGACCATTGTAGGTGAATTGGTTGCACTCACCATGTAAGTTTTTTTCGTACCTTGATTTGAGTAACCAATAAATAATCAAATTATGAATACATCGGTAAAACCGCCTGTTTGGTTTTGGGTGGTAAGTGTTATTGCACTCTTATGGAATCTACTGGGAGTGATGAACTACCTTAATCAGGCTTTTAATCAAGTTGCCCTAATGGAAGCCATGGACCAAGCGCAACGTGAGGTATTTGAAGGAATTCCTGCATGGGCCACTGCCGCCTTTGCCATTGCAGTCTTTTCTGGAACCTTGGCATCCATCGGTCTTTTAGTACGAAAAAAATGGGCGCGTCCGCTTTTTATCGTCTCCTTGGTAGCCGTTGTGATACAATTTGCACATTGGCTATTTATTTCCAACGCCGTGGAAGCGTTTGGGCCGTCTACCTATGGCATGCCAATAGTGGTCGTACTTATAGGCATCTACTTGATTTTCTTTGCTAAAAAGGGAATTGAGAAGGGCTGGTTAAAATAAAAAAGGCCCCTAAACGGGGCTTTTCTATGCTTCACCAGTAGGGCCAAAATTTAATGGAATGGCCGGCTGTTCGTAATCCTGTATGGTGCCGTGTGTCTTTTCAAAACGGCTTACATTATCATTGAGTGCCTTTAGCAGCTTTTTGGCATGCTGGGGCGTCAAAATAATCCTGCTCTTTACCTTCGCCTTGGGAGCGCCTGGCATCAAGCTGATAAAATCCACAACGAACTCCGATACGGAATGGTTGATGATGGCCAGATTGGAATAGGTCCCCTCTGCCGTTTTCTCATCCAACTCTATATTGATCTGCTTTTGTTTTTTCTTGTCTTCCGCCATAATGTCTTAAAAGAAAAACCCCGGCCTTTCGGCCAGGGTTTGTTGTTATTTAGAATTTGAATTCCTCTTTTCGGGCCATGATTTCATCGTACTCCTCTTTGGAACCTACGATAATGCTATCATAATCCCTCATACCGGTACCGGCAGGAATCTTATGTCCTACAATCACATTCTCCTTCAATCCTTCCAAGCTATCCACTTTACCGCTTACAGCAGCTTCGTTCAATACTTTAGTGGTTTCTTGGAACGATGCGGCAGAGATGAATGACTTAGTCTGCAACGACGCTCTTGTGATACCTTGCAAGATAGGTGTTGCAGTGGCTGCAACCGCATCTCTTGCCGTTACCAAGGTCTTGTCCTCTCTTCTTAGAATCGAGTTCTCGTCCCTTAGTTCACGTACGGTCAAGATCTGTCCTGGTTTCAATCGCTCGGAATCACCGGCATCCTCAACAACTTTTTTACCGAAAATCTCATCGTTCTCGTTAATAAAGTCGTCCTTGTGCACCAATTGATTCTCCAAGAAAATAGTATCTCCTGGATCTTCGATTTTCACCTTTCTCATCATTTGTCTTACAACAACCTCAAAGTGCTTATCGTTGATTTTCACACCTTGTAAACGGTATACTTCCTGTACTTCGTTCACCAAATATTGCTGTACCGCAGATGGTCCTTTGATGGCCAAAATATCTTCTGGTGTAATGGAACCATCGGACAATGGCATACCTGCACGTACGTAGTCATTCTCCTGAACCAAAATTTGGTTGGACAATTTGACCAAGTACTTTTTGATATCGCCTGTCTTGGACTCGATAATGATTTCACGGTTACCTCGCTTAATCTTACCGAAGGATACCACACCATCAATTTCGGATACAACGGCTGGGTTGGATGGGTTACGGGCTTCGAAAAGCTCGGTTACCCTTGGAAGACCACCGGTAATATCCCCTGCCTTGGCAGATTTACGTGGGATTTTCACCAAAATCTTACCTTCCTTCACCTTTTCACCGTCATCAATCATCAAGTGGGAACCTACTGGTAGGTTGTAGGATCGCAATGTTTCACCTTTACCATCTTTGATCAACAAGGTCGGGATCAACTTCTTGTTTCTGGTCTCGGAAATTACCTTTTCTTGGAAACCGGTTTGTTCATCGATTTCAACTTGGTAAGTAACCCCTTGCTCGATATTCTCGTAAGCGATTTCACCAGAGAACTCGGAAACGATGACACCGTTATAAGGATCCCATTCACAAATCACAGTACCTTTGGTTATCTTCTCACCATTCTTGATGTACAATTGAGAACCATAAGGAATGTTATTGGTACTTAGGGTAATTCCAGTTTTTGGATCTACGATTTTCACTTCAGAAGTTCGGGAAATCACGATATTGGTTTTACTTCCATCGCTACCCTGACCTTCTACAACACGCAAGTCCTCGATTTCGGCGATACCGTCGAATTTGGATTCCAACTTGTTGTCCTCAGAAATGTTACCTGCAATACCACCCACGTGGAAGGTACGCAAGGTCAACTGTGTACCAGGCTCTCCAATAGATTGTGCAGCAACCACACCAACGGCCTCACCTCTTTGTACCATTTTGTTGGTCGCAAGGTTTCTACCGTAACACTTGGCACAGATACCTTGAGCTGCCTCACAGGTCAACGGTGAGCGTACTTCTATCTTTTCAATTGGAGCTGCCTCAACCCTTTTCACATCGACCTCGTTGATTTCTTGGCCTGCTCTTAGGATCAATTCTTCGGTCAATGGGTTGTACACATCGTGCAACGATACCCTACCCAAGATTCTTTCACCCAAGGTTTCAACAATCTCCTCATTTTTCTTCAATGGTTCTACCTCGATACCTCTCAAGGTTCCACAATCCTCGCTATTCACGATTACGTCTTGTGAAACGTCCACCAAACGTCTGGTCAAGTAACCCGCATCCGCTGTTTTCAAAGCGGTATCCGCAAGACCTTTACGCGCACCGTGGGTAGAGATAAAGTATTCCAAAATCGACAATCCTTCCTTAAAGTTGGAAAGAATCGGGTTTTCGATAATTTCACCACCACCTGCAGTAGATTTTTTCGGCTTGGCCATCAATCCACGCATACCGGTCAACTGGCGAATCTGCTCTTTGGAACCCCTCGCACCGGAATCCAACATCATATACACAGAGTTGAATCCTTGCTTGTCCTCACGAATTCGCTTCATGGCCAATTCGGTCAACATGGCATTGGTGGATGTCCAAACGTCGATTACCTGGTTGTAACGTTCGTTGTTGGTGATAAGACCCATGTTATAGTTCATCATAATGCCATCGACTTGCTCGTTGGCATCGGCGATCATCTCCTGCTTTTCGGCTGGAATGATGATATCTCCCAAACTAAAGGATAGACCGCCTTTGAAAGCGAAATCGTATCCCATGGCCTTGATTTTATCCAAGAATTCGGCAGTGGTAGGTACATCGGTTACCGCAAGAATATCCCCAATAATGTTCCTTAGGGCTTTCTTGTTCAACACTTGGTTGATGAATCCTGCTTGTTCTGGCACTACAGTGTTGAACAATACACGACCCACAGTGGTTTCGATGATTTTGTACACCAACTCACCTTCTTCGTTAAAGTCCTTGGCCCTTACCTTAATACCGGCATTAAGCGATACTTTTTTCTCGTTGAAGGCAATTTCAACTTCCTCGGAAGAATAGAAGGTCAAGCCTTCACCTGCAACAGGCTCCTCTTCGGTGGACTTTTTCTCTTTGGTCATATAGTACAATCCCAAAACCATATCCTGGGATGGTACGGTAATCGGAGAACCGTTGGCAGGGTTAAGGATATTCTGCGAAGCCAACATCAATAGTTGTGCTTCCAAAATGGCCTCTGGCCCCAATGGCAAGTGAACTGCCATCTGGTCCCCATCAAAATCCGCATTAAATGCGGTACACGCCAAGGGGTGCAAACGAATCGCCTTACCTTCGATAAGTTTAGGCTGGAACGCTTGGATACCCAATCGGTGCAATGTGGGGGCACGGTTCAATAGTACCGGGTGTCCTTTTAGGACGTTTTCAAGAATGTCCCATACTACGGGCTCTTTCTTGTCAATGATCTTTTTGGCAGATTTAACGGTCTTTACAATACCACGCTCGATCAACTTACGGATGATGAACGGTTTGTAAAGTTCAGCTGCCATATCTTTTGGCAGACCACATTCGTACAATTTCAATTCCGGTCCAACGACGATTACGGAACGAGCGGAGTAATCCACACGTTTACCCAACAAGTTTTGACGGAAACGACCTTGCTTACCTTTCAAGGAATCGGAAAGGGATTTCAATGGCCTGTTAGATTCTGTTTTTACCGCAGATGCTTTTCTTGTGTTATCGAAAAGCGAATCTACAGCTTCCTGAAGCATACGTTTTTCGTTCCTCAAGATCACTTCTGGTGCCTTGATTTCCATCAAACGCTTCAAACGGTTGTTACGGATGATTACCCTTCGGTACAAATCGTTCAAATCGGATGTGGCAAAACGACCACCATCTAACGGTACCAAAGGACGCAATTCTGGTGGAATCACAGGAATCACTTTCATGATCATCCACTCTGGGTTATTTTCCCTGTTTCCTTGCGACTCACGCAAAGCCTCTACCACTTGAAGACGCTTCAAGGCCTCAGTTTTACGCTGCTTTGATGTTTCTGTGTTTGCCTTGTGACGAAGTTCGTAGGACAATTGTTCCAAATCGATTCTGGACAATAGGTCGATCAAACATTCGGCACCCATTTTGGCGATGAACTTATTGGGGTCGGTATCCTCCAAGTATTGGTTCTCGGTAGGAAGCGTTTCCAAAATGTTCAAATACTCCTCTTCGGTCAAGAAATCCATTTTGTGGATTTCGTCACCTTCGGGACCTTTGGCAATACCTGGCTGGATGACCACATACCTTTCGTAGTAAATGATCATGTCCAACTTTTTGGATGGCAATCCCAAAAGGTACCCTATTTTGTTGGGCAGCGAACGGAAGTACCAGATGTGCGCTACGGGAACCACAAGGTTAATGTGACCCACACGGTCCCTACGTACCTTTTTCTCTGTCACTTCAACACCACAACGGTCACAGACGATACCACGATAACGGATTCTCTTGTACTTACCGCAAGCACACTCATAATCCTTTACAGGACCAAAGATACGCTCGCAGAACAATCCATCACGCTCTGGTTTGTGCGTTCTGTAGTTAATGGTTTCGGGTTTCAACACTTCCCCACGGGACTCGGCCAAAATCGACTCTGGAGAGGCCAATCCTATGGAAATCTTGTTGAACCTTTTTTGTGCGTTATTATCTTTTATTCTAGCCATAACAATATGGTGATGATATAATTAATGTAATGATAGTATTCTACTCTTCCAAACGGATATCCAAGCCCAAACCTTTAAGTTCGTGCATCAATACGTTGAAAGATTCTGGCAATCCAGGTTCTGGCATGGTCTCACCTTTTACGATGGTCTCGTAGGTCTTGGCCCTTCCGATCACATCATCCGACTTAACGGTCAATATCTCCCTTAGGGTAGATGATGCGCCGTAGGCTTCCAATGCCCAAACTTCCATCTCTCCAAAACGCTGACCACCGAACTGTGCCTTACCACCCAATGGTTGCTGTGTGATCAAGGAGTATGGTCCAATCGATCTTGCGTGCATCTTATCGTCCACCATGTGGCCCAATTTCAGCATGTAGATCACACCTACGGTTGCACGTTGGTCAAAACGCTGACCTGTTCCACCGTCATACAGATAGGTATGTCCAAATCTTGGAACACCGGCTTCATCGGTAAGCTTGTTGATCTCGTCCAAGGAAGCACCGTCGAAAATTGGTGTCGCATATTTCTGACCCAACTTCAATCCGGCCCAACCCAATACGGTTTCGTAGATCTGACCGATGTTCATCCTTGAAGGTACACCAAGTGGGTTCAATACAATGTCCACTGGGGTTCCATCTTCCAAGAACGGCATATCCTCTTGACGTACGATACGGGCAACAATACCTTTGTTACCGTGACGACCCGCCATTTTATCACCAACTTTTAGCTTACGCTTTTTGGCGATGTACACCTTGGCCAACTTCATGATACCTGCAGGAAGCTCATCCCCTACGGAGATGGTAAACTTGTCCCTTCTCAGGTTACCTTGAATATCGTTCAATTTGATTTTGTAGTTGTGCAACAGATCGGCCACCAATGCATTGGTCTTGTCGTCCGTTGTCCAGCTACCTCCTACCAAGTGAGCGAAATCATCTACGGCGTTCAACATTTTGATGGTGTATTTCTTTCCTTTTGGAAGTACTTCTTCACCCAAATCGTTAATGACACCTTGTGATGTTTTTCCGCTGATCAATCCGAACAACTTCTCGATCAATACATCTTTCAGTTGTTGGAATTTCACTTCGTAGTCCATCTCCAATCTTGCGATGGCTTCTTTGTCTTCAGAACGCTTTCTCTTGTCCTTAATGGAACGTGAGAACAATTTCTTGTCGATCACCACACCTCTCAAGGATGGCGAAGCTTTCAATGAAGCGTCTTTTACGTCACCTGCCTTGTCACCAAAGATGGCACGCAATAGTTTTTCTTCCGGTGTTGGATCGGACTCCCCTTTTGGAGTAATCTTACCGATCAGAATGTCACCAGGCTTCACTTCGGCACCGATGCGGATCATACCGTACTCGTCCAAATCCTTAGTGGCCTCTTCGGAAACGTTCGGAATATCGTTGGTCAACTCCTCCGCACCCAATTTGGTATCCCTTACTTCCAAGGAATACTCATCGATATGGATGGAGGTAAAGATATCCTCACGTACCACTTTTTCGGAAATCACGATCGCATCCTCAAAGTTGTATCCTTTCCAAGGCATAAAGGCAACCTTCATGTTTCTACCCAAGGCCAATTCACCTTTTTCGGTAGCGTAACCTTCGCAAAGCACCTGACCTTTTTTCACCTTGTCGCCTTTCTTCACAATAGGCTTCAAGTTGATACTGGTCCCTTGGTTTGTTTTTCTAAACTTCACCAATTGGTAGGTCTTCGAGTCTTCGTCGAAACTTACCAAACGCTCTTCGTCGGTCCTATCATATTTTATGGTAATCTTCTGTGAATCCACATATTCCACGACCCCGTCTCCTTCGGCATTGATCAATACCCTGGAATCGGTAGCTACCTGTCTTTCCAGACCTGTACCTACGATTGGGGATTCTGGTCTCAGCAATGGTACGGCTTGGCGCATCATGTTCGATCCCATCAAGGCACGGTTCGCATCATCGTGCTCCAAGAAAGGAATCAAGGAAGCTGAGATAGATGCAATCTGATTCGGGGCAACGTCGGTGTATTTTACCTCTGTTGGGTCCACCACCGGGAAATCCCCTTCTTCACGGGCGATTACTTTTTCTCTTTCAATGGTGCCATCATCTCCCAATGGAATGTTGGCTTGGGCAATCTTCATCCCCTCTTCTTCCTCTGCACTTAGATAGATGTGATTTTTGGTATCCACTTTTCCATCTTCCACTTTTCGGTAAGGGGTTTCCAAGAAGCCCATATTGTTCACCTTGGCAAATACGGACAAGGAAGAGATCAAACCAATGTTCGGTCCTTCAGGTGTCTCGATCGGACACAATCTTCCGTAATGTGTGTAGTGAACGTCACGCACCTCGAAACCGGCTCTTTCTCGGGAAAGACCTCCTGGCCCTAGTGCGGACAATCTTCTTTTGTGCGTAATCTCGGCCAACGGGTTGGTCTGGTCCATGAACTGGGACAACTGGTTGGTACCGAAGAAAGAGTTGATCACGGATGACAAGGTCTTCGCGTTGATCAAATCAATCGGGGTAAACACCTCGTTGTCACGTACGTTCATACGCTCACGGATGGTACGCGCCATACGTGCCAAACCTACGCCGAACTGCTGGGACAATTGTTCCCCAACGGTTCTTACACGACGGTTGGACAAGTGATCGATATCATCAATCTCCGCTTTGGAGTTGATCAACTCGATCAAATATTTGATGATGGTGATGATATCTTCCTTGGTCAACACTTGTTTGTCCATTCCGATATCCAGTCCCAACTTCTTGTTCATTCGGTAACGACCTACTTCACCAAGATTGTAACGTTGGTCGGAGAAGAACAATTTGTCGATAATGCCACGAGCAGTCTCTTCATCTGGCGGCTCGGCATTACGCAATTGTCGGTAAATGTGCTCTACCGCTTCCTTTTCGGAGTTGGTAGGATCCTTTTGCAAGGTGTTGTGGATAATGGCATAGTCGGATTGCGCATTGTTCTCCTTGTGAAGCAAAATGGTCTTCACATCGGCATCAATGATTTCATCGATATGCTCCTTTTCCAAAATGGTATCACGATCCAATACAATTTCGTTTCTTTCGATGGAAACCACTTCTCCTGTATCCTCGTCCACGAAATCCTCATGCCAAGTGTTCAACACCCTAGCGGCCAATTTACGGCCCAATACTTTTTTGAGCCCGCTCTTGGAAACTTTTACTTCTTCCGAAAGGTCGAAGATTTCCAAAATATCCTTGTCCCTTTCAAAACCGATGGCTCGGAACAATGTGGTTACGGGCAACTTTTTCTTCCTATCGATGTAGGCGTACATCACCGAGTTGATATCGGTGGCAAATTCGATCCAAGATCCTTTAAACGGGATTACCCTGGCCGAATACAATTTTGTTCCATTTGCGTGGAAAGATTGTCCAAAGAAAACCCCTGGAGATCTGTGCAACTGGGATACTACAACACGTTCCGCACCGTTGATCACAAAGGTTCCACTTGGAGTCATGTAAGGGATGGTACCCAAGTACACATCCTGTACGATGGTCTCGAAATCTTCGTGCTCTGGATCAGTACAGTACAATTTTAGACGCGCCTTAAGGGGAACGCTGTAGGTGAGTCCACGCTCGATACATTCTTGGATGGAGTATCTTGGCGGATCAATGAAGTAATCCAAAAACTCAAGTACGAACTGGTTTCTGGTATCGGTGATTGGAAAATTCTCCATGAAGGTGTTGTAGAGACCTTCGTTTCCTCTTTCGTCAGATTTAGTTTCAAGCTGGAAAAAGTCTTGGAACGATTTTATCTGAATGTCCAAGAAATCCGGGTATTCCGGTATGTTCTTAGCGGATGCGAAATTAACTCTTTCAATAGTGTTTGTGAACATCTATGGACAAATTTTGATCGTGAATACTATGTGGGTTCGTGTACGGCTTTATACACTCCTTATATAAATAGGCTAAGGTCTAACCAAAAAATGGAAAGACCTTAACCAAGTTCTAATGGGAAAAGCGATTATTTAAGCTCAACTTCTGCTCCTGCTTCTTCCAATGATTTTTTGATACCTTCTGCTTCGTCTTTGGAAATACCTTCCTTAACAGCTTTTGGTGCGCTGTCTACGATGTCCTTAGCTTCTTTCAAACCAAGACCGGTCAATTCCTTAACCAATTTTACAACTGCCAATTTAGAACCACCAGCAGCGGTAAGGATCACATCGAATTCAGTTTTTTCCTCAGCAGCTTCTTCACCTCCACCAGCGGCAGCACCACCAGCAACGGCTACTGCAGCAGCAGCAGGCTCGATACCATATTCTTCTTTTAAAATGTCGGCCAACTCATTTACTTCTTTTACCGTAAGGTTTACCAACTGTTCTGCAAAATCTTTCAAATCTGCCATTTTTCTATCGTTTAATAAAAATGTTTAAAAATATACTTAGTTTATTGTGCGCGAATTATTCTCTTTCAGATAGGGTTTTAAGGATACCTGCCAATTTACCACCTCCGGACTTAAGACCAGAAATAACGTTCTTGGCGGGAGATTGCAACAATCCGATGATATCCCCGATAACTTCCTCTTTGGACTTGATTTCAACAAGTGCATCAAGGTAATTATCCCCGATGTAGATGGCCTCTTCAATGAAGGCGCCTTTCAATACGGGCTTATCTGATTTTTTTCTAAAGTTCTTGATAAGTTTCGCAGGTGCGTTACCGGTTTCGGACAACATCAAAGATGTATTGCCTTTCAATACTTCGGGAAGTTCACCAAATTCCTTATCAGAAGCTTCCATTGCTTTTGCAAGCAAGGTGTTCTTTACGACCGCAAGCTTAATGTTCGCCTTAAAACACGCCCTTCTTAAGTTGGAGGTGTCCACGGCATTCAATCCTGATATATCCGCCAAATAAATATTTGGGTTATCAGCCAACTGTGCAGTCAAGTCTTTTATTACTGTTGCTTTTTCTTCTCTTGTCATAGTTAAAAAAATTGAACTACCAGTTATTGAACTGCTTTTGGATCTAATTGAACACTAGGACTCATGGTGCTGGACAAGTAAATACTCTTCATGTACACACCTTTTGCTGCAGAAGGCTTCATTTTGATAAGGGTTTCGATCAACTCCCTCGCATTTCCTGCGATTTTGTCCGCAGAGAATGATGCTTTTCCGATTGCAGCGTGTACAATTCCGGTTTTGTCCACTTTAAAGTCTATCTTACCGGCCTTCACATCAGATACCGCTTTTGCAACATCCATAGTTACTGTTCCGGTCTTTGGATTGGGCATTAAGCCCCTTGGTCCCAAAATTCTACCTAATGGTCCCAATTTACCCATAACGCTTGGCATAGTGATAATCACATCAACATCTGTCCAACCGTTTTTGATTTTCTCCAAATATTCGTCCAATCCTACAAAGTCAGCACCAGCTTCTTTGGCCTCTGCTTCTTTGTCTGGAGTCACCAATGCCAAAACTTTTACGTCCTTACCTGTTCCGTGGGGAAGGGTAACAACACCACGCACCATTTGGTTGGCTTTTCTTGGGTCTACGCCCAAACGAACTGCCAAATCAATGGAAGCGTCAAATTTTACATTGGTTATTTCTTTTACTAAAGCTGATGCCTCTTCCAAAGTATAGAGCTTATTCTTGTCTATCTTGGCGTGGGCCTCTTTCTGCTTTTTAGTCAATTTTGCCATTTCTTAATTGCTTTCAGATTTTAAAAAGGTCTTGTTCCGGCTATTTTCAGACCCATAGATCTTGCAGTACCTGCAACCATACTCATTGCAGACTCCACGGTAAAGGCATTCAAATCCGCCATTTTGTCTTCGGCGATTGCTTTTACTTGATCCCAGGTTACCGAACCATTCTTAACCCTGTTAGGTTCTCCCGATCCTTTTTTAATCTTGGCTGCTTCCATCAATTGAACTGCCGCAGGTGGTGTTTTTACAACAAACTCGAAAGATTTGTCTTTGTAAACGGTGATAACAACAGGTAAAACTTTACCCTGTTTGTCCTGTGTACGCGCATTAAACTGCTTACAGAACTCCATGATGTTAACACCAGCAGCACCTAAGGCGGGTCCAACCGGTGGCGATGGGTTCGCAGCACCTCCCCTAACTTGTAATTTAACTACCTTATCTACTTCTTTTGCCATTGTTTCTAATTAAATTTAAAGTGTGTCAATTGGAAGCAACACAGCTTTATATATGTAACAGCTCTTGTTATACTTTTTCTACTTGCATATAGCTGAGCTCCAATGGTGTCTTTCTTCCGAAAATCTTCACCATTACCTCTAGCTTACGCTTTTCCTCGTTGATTTTTTCCACGGTTCCATTGAATCCGTTGAAAGGTCCATCGATTACCTTGACCGTTTCGCCCAATACAAATGGGATTGCAACATTGTCCGTATTCACGGCCAATTCATCCACCTTACCGAGCATACGGTTTACTTCTGACTTTCTTAGCGGAATGGGGTCACCTCCTTTAACTTCGCCCAAAAAACCGATAACATTGGTTATGGAACGAATGATGTGGACCATTTCACCGCCAAGATTGGCCTTGATCATGATATATCCTGGAAAGTAAACCCTTTCTTTATTGATTTTCTTTCCATTTCTGATCTGAACAACTTTTTCGGTAGGTACCAGAACTTCATCAAGATAGTCGCCAAAACCGGCGCGCTCTACCTCGCTTTCAATATAGCCCTTGATCTTGTTCTCTTGACCACTGACCGCTCTTACTACATACCATTTTTTCTCCAGAACCTCAGACATATCGACCGATCTTTACCCTATTAATTTTTCAAAATACAATGTGATCAAATTACTGAACAAGGAATCCACGCCCCAAGTTGCCAACGCAAACAAGATGGAAAATACAGCTACGATTACCATAAGGTTGGAGGCTTTACCTCTTTCCAACCAGGTAACATTGTTCTTCAATTCTTCAAATGATTCCTTTATGTAAGTGACCATGATTTATGTATTTTGTACTTGCACGGGAGGAGAGACTCGAACTCCCGACACCTGGTTTTGGAGACCAGTGCTCTACCAACTGAGCTACACCCGTTTATATTTACACTGAAAGGTATCCCGAAGAAATCGGGACACCCTTGAGTGCAATTTTATAGTAATCGAATCTTAATCTAGAATCTCGGTAACCTGACCAGCACCTACTGTTCTACCACCTTCACGGATAGCGAAACGTAGACCTACGCTCAATGCGATAGGCTGAATCAAATCAACAGTGATTGTCAAGTTATCTCCAGGCATTACCATTTCAACACCATCAGGCAAGTTAATGTTACCTGTTACGTCAGTTGTACGAACGTAGAACTGAGGACGGTAGTTGTTGTGGAATGGAGTGTGACGTCCACCTTCTTCTTTTTTCAAGATATACACCTCTGCTTTGAATTTAGCGTGAGGCTTAACAGAACCTGGCTTACAGATTACCATTCCTCTTTTGATATCGGATTTCTCGATACCTCTCAAAAGAAGACCTACGTTATCTCCAGCTTCTCCTCTATCCAAAATCTTACGGAACATCTCAACACCAGTAATGGTAGAAGACAATTTCTCAGCACCCATACCAATAATATCCACAGGGTCACCTGTGTTGGCAACACCAGTTTCGATACGACCAGTAGCTACGGTACCACGACCAGTAATGGTGAATACGTCTTCGATTGGCATTAGGAATGGCTTATCAACCTCACGTGTTGGCTCCTCGATCCAAGAATCAACAGCATCCATCAATTCCATTACAGTGTCAACCCATTTTTGCTCTCCGTTCAAAGCACCAAGTGCAGAACCAGAGATTACAGGTCCGTTGTCACCATCGTACTCGTAGAAAGAAAGCAATTCCCTTACTTCCATTTCAACAAGCTCCAATAGCTCCTCATCGTCCACCATGTCAACTTTGTTCAAGAAAACAACGATACGTGGAATACCTACCTGACGACCCAAAAGGATGTGCTCACGAGTTTGAGGCATTGGACCATCTGTTGCGGCAACCACCAAAATAGCACCGTCCATCTGGGCAGCACCTGTAACCATGTTCTTTACGTAATCCGCGTGACCAGGACAGTCAACGTGAGCGTAGTGACGGTTAGCAGTTTGGTACTCAACGTGTGAAGTGTTGATAGTAATACCTCTTTCTTTTTCTTCTGGCGCGTTGTCGATGGAGTCAAAGCTTCTAAGCTCAGACAAACCAGCGTTTGCCAATACAGTGGTAATAGCAGCAGTCAATGTTGTTTTACCGTGATCCACGTGTCCAATGGTACCAATATTTAAGTGGGGTTTGGAACGATCAAAAGTTTCCTTTGCCATTTTAAAATAATTTTAATCTTAGTTTATATTAGTGTACAAATCGTTTTGAGCCAATGAGGGGATTTGAACCCCTGACCTCTTCCTTACCAAGGAAACGCTCTACCCCTGAGCTACACCGGCCTATGGGTTATCAGGTTTAGAGTTTAAAAGTTACAAGTCTAGCTCGTTAAAACTTCAACCTTCGTCTTGAAACCGCAGTTTCAAATTTAGAGCGGGAGACCGGGTTCGAACCGGCGACATTCAGCTTGGAAGGCTGACGCTCTACCAACTGAGCTACTCCCGCATTTTTTTTGGGCCTAAACCCAAACATTCCATTATTTCAAAAAACCTTTTATCCCAATTGTTCCGACGAACAATCTTTGTGGGGGGAGCAGGATTCGAACCTGCGAAGGTAAAAACCAACAGATTTACAGTCTGTCCTCGTTGGCCGCTTGAGTATCCCCCCGCCTTATTTTCAGTAATTTACGAGCCGATAGAGGGACTCGAACCCACGACCTGCTGATTACAAATCAGCTGCTCTAGCCAGCTGAGCTATATCGGCATTTCACCGCTTTTTATTCACTAAAAAAGCCCGCTATTTCTAACGGACTGCAAATGTATATATTTATATTTTAATTCAAAATAAATTTTGAAAAATTTTCGTCAGGCGTTCGCCCTCATCTTTTCCTTCTTTTTTACCAATTGTCTTTCCAAGGAACTACAGGCGGAATCCACAGCCTCCTCAAAGGACTTGCATTGTTTTTTGACCATGATTTTATCCCTGGGGATGAACACCATGATTTCCACAATCTTATTTTCTTTTGCACTTGTGTTTTCCACTTTGAGATACACATCCGATTCAATGACCTTGTCATAGAACAATTCCATCTTGTCCATTCGCTTTTGGATAAAGTCAATGAGTTTACCATCAGCTGTAAAATTTACCGATTGTGCGTTTACTTTCATAAGACGACGTTTTTAGTACTGTCCGGGACAGTGAAGTTAAACAATACAAGAATGCTACTTCTTGTTTCTTGGATGGGCCTTCTGGTGTACCTTCTTGAGTTCGGCAATACTATTGTGCGTGTACACTTGCGTAGATGCCAAACTTGAATGACCCAATAGTTCCTTTACGGAATTTAAATCTGCCCCCCTGTTCAGCAAGTGCGTTGCAAAGGTGTGCCTGAGTATGTGTGGACTCTTTTTTACCTTGGGGGACACCAAACTAAAATACTTATTTATAGTTCGATAAACAAGTGTTTCATAAATTTTAAGACCTTCTTTTGTTAAAAATAGATACTGCGAATCGACTACCTTTTCCAACTTGAAGCGTTCTTCCAAATAGCTCTTGATTTGCTCCACAGTAGAGGACAAGATGGGAACGATACGCTCTTTGTTCCGTTTGCCCAGCACTTTGAGCGCATCACCAGAAAAGTCAATATCCGTCACCTTTAAGCTCACAAGCTCAGCCCTTCGCATTCCCGTGGCATACAACAGTTCAATGATGAGCTTATCACGGATGCCTTCAAAATCATCTTCAAAAGGAATTTCGGAGAGTATGGTATCCATCTCCATTTCAGAAAACGGCACCTCTACCTTTTTACTGGTTTTAAGCGCCTTGTGCTTGACCAAGGGGGAGACGATAATGTCACCGACCTTCAACAAAAAACGGTAGTAGGCCTGAAGTGACGAAATCTTTCTGTTGATACTCCTATTGGAAACTCCCTGCTCCGATAAATGAACGATCCAATTCCTGATCAAGGGGTAAGAAACAGTTGCGATATCCTGTTCATCATGCTGCTCCTTGCAGAAGCCCGAAAAGCTTTTCAAATCCCTCTCGTACGCCTTGATGGTATGTTGGGAGTAGTTCTTCTCCAATCTCAAATAGGATATGAAAGCAGACAGCGACATATATCAAAGGTAACGATTCAATAATGTATAGATATAAAACGAAAAATCCCGTTCCAATATTGGAACGGGATGGATATATTTTGTTGAAGCTGTAAGCCTATACTTCTTCTTGGTCCCTAAGACCTTGAATGTACTGTGCTTTTTGAATTTGCGCTCTACGCTCCACAGAAGGTTTGGTGAACTGCTGTCTTGATCTTAACTGACGCATGGTACCTGTTCTGTCGAACTTACGTTTGAAACGCTTCAAAGCTCTATCGATGTTTTCTCCTTCTTTTACTGGTATAATTAACATGGGCTACAACCTCCTTTCTTTAAAATTTTGGTCTGCAAATATACAAATGAAATTCAATGGGTAAAGAAATATTTTACTTTTTTGATTCTTCCTACACCATTCGCTTTTTGTACTCCTTTTTATCCACAATGATCTTGGCCAAAATTTCCCTCAAAATTTCCGAGGTACCTCCCCCAATGGGGCCCAACCTACTGTCGCGGCTCAAACGCGCCATCGGATAATCTTCGATATAGCCATAACCGCCCAAAAACTGAAGACAATTGTAAATGACCTCATCGGCCATTTTTGTGGATTTGAGTTTGGAAATGGTAGCCTCTTTCACCACATAGGCACCCTTTTCCATTTGTGCTACGGTAGCGTAATTGAACTGTTTGCAAAGCAACATATCGGAATAAAGGTCTACCAATCGATGGCGTAGTGCCTGGAATTGATCTATAGTTCTGCCAAAGGCCTCACGCTCGGACATGTATTGCAAAGCATAATCCAAGGCAAATTCCGCCCGGGCATGGGCATTTACGCCCATCACCAAACGCTCCAGGGCAAAAGCTTCCATGATGTAGGCAAAACCTTCGTTCTCCTCTCCCAATAGATTGGCGGCCGGCACCTCTACATTGTCAAAAGCCAATTCTGCCGTATCGGAAGCACGCCAACCCAGCTTGTTCAGCTTGTTGGCGGAAACACCCTTGGCATTTCTGTCCATAATGAACATACTGATACCCTTATTTCCGGCATCCTTATCCGTTTTGGCAGCAAGTATGATGTAATCCCCATACACCCCGTTGGTGATGAAGGTTTTGGAGCCGTTCACAATATAAACGTCCCCATTCTTCTCCGCAGTGGTTCGCATGGCTGCCACGTCGCTGCCCCCAAAAGGTTCAGAAACACCCAAACAACCAATTTTTTCGCCCAATACACTGGGCTCCAAATAAGCGCGCTTTTGCTCGTCGTTGGCCAATTTGTTCAAATAGGTCATGGCCAAATACTGGTGGGCCCACATGGCCGCGGCAAAACCACCGGAATTTATTTTTTGTAATTCTTCGAGGAAAATAACAGTGTAAAAAAGGTCGAGGTCCAAACCGGAATACGACTCAGGGGTCATCAAACCAAAATACCCCATTTCGCCAAATTTGTTCCAAATAGCCCTATCTATCTTTCCGGTTTCCTCCCATTGTTCTATATGGGGAACTACTTCTTTCTGTAAAAAATCCTTTAAACTTTCGCGGAATAAGTTATGCTCTTCCGTGAAGTACATATCATTCATAGCAACTATTTTATAGAGACAAATATAACGCTATTCTATCTAGTTTTTCTGTTGGAAATCCTTCAACCTGACTTAAATCCCCAAACGATGCAAATAAACCATTTTTATCTCGATAGGCAACGATATTGAACGCCAAGGTCTTATTGATGTAAACCAACTGGGACAACTCATCCAAAGTCGCTTTATTGACATTGATTTTTACCACAGTGGGAGGGTCTTGCACTTGATATTTCCGTAAAGTCCTTTCCACTACTTCGGGCTGCAAGCCGTACACATCGTACAATTGCTCGTTCACCAAAAAGCCGCCCAACCTATCCCTGAACTTTACAATTCTCTGGGATAAGGTGGCCCCAATACCATATATAGTTTCCAATTCCTCGACTGTGGCCTTGTTAAGGTCCTTGACCTGGGCCGCAATTGGCTTTTCTGAAACCCGCTTTGATTTTGTTTTTGCTTTTCCGGCCCATTCCGGAAATTTGAAATAGGGTGCCATTTGATGCAAAAGAGAGTCGGAAACTTGGGTAACAGCTTGAAATTCTTTCGCAGAATTCACAAAATTGCCCTCTTTTCTAAAGGCGGACAGTCTATCCCATTCGGTCGATGACAGCCCCAAGGTGTATGCCTTGTAATCGGAAAGGTAATTGGGGTTAAAAGGGAAAATCCTTTGGGATGCTTCAAACTGTTGGTTTTTAAGGCTATCCAACTTGGACTGCTCCACTGCATTCAGCACAAAATTATTTTTCAGGGGTGCTGGATTTGCTTTAACCAAATAATACACACATTGAAGCAGAACCACTATCAGCAATAAAAAGAAAATCCCACTTCGTTCCTGTTTGTTGAACCTGAAGTGGGATTGTTTTCTCATTGTATGTTTATACGGAAAGGATTAGCTTTTCAACTTTTTAAAGAGTTGACCTGCCTTTAACTTCGTTAGATAACCATCCAAATCTTTGCGCACCTCACCGGACATAATATACAATCCGATAATGTTCGGGAAGGACATGGCCAAGATCATCATATCCGAAAAGTCCAGTACTGCACCCAAACTCACGGAGGCTCCAACAACTACAAATACCAAGAAAAGCATTTTGTAGATCATTTCCGAACGCTTGCTCTTTCCAAAAAGATAGGTCCAAGCCCTCATCCCATAATAAGACCAGCTGATCATGGTAGAAAAGGCAAATAGGAATACCGCTAATGCCAACACGTAGGGGAACCATGAAATTTGGCTACCAAAGGCATCGGAAGTCAATTGGGCTCCTGCCATTCCTTCCACTTCGTGCATTCCTGTAAAAATCAAAACCAAAGCGGTAAGGGTACACACCACAACGGTGTCGATAAACGGCTCCAACAAAGCCACGAATCCTTCGGATGGTGGATGGTTGGTTTTTGCCGCACTGTGCGCTATGGCAGCGGAACCTACACCAGCCTCATTTGAGAAGGCCGCACGTTGGAACCCGATGACCAAAACACCCAGGATTCCACCTTTTAAGGCTGAAGGGCTGAATGCGCCATCCACGATCGCAGAAAACGCTGGGCCAATATTTTGAATGTTCATGATGATTACAGCCAAGGCTGCTACAATATAGATGGAGGCCATAATGGGCACAATCTTACCGGTCACCTTTGCAATACTGCTGATTCCACCGATAATCACCACACCTACCAAGATGGCAGTGACCACACCGAACCAAAATCCGTTACCGGCAAGCACTGGGAATTGTCCTGCCAATTGTTCAAAGGATTGATTGGCCTGGAACATGTTCCCTCCTCCAAAAGAGGCTCCCACGGCAAGCAATGCAAAAACACCTGCCAATACTTTTCCAAAACCTTTAAGGTTTCTTTTTTCCAGTCCGTAACGAAGGTAGTTCATCGGACCACCGAATACCCGCCCATCAGGAAGGATATCACGATATTTTACCCCCAAGGTACACTCCACAAATTTGGAGGACATCCCTAGAAGACCACAAACAATCATCCAAAAAGTAGCCCCAGCTCCACCCAAGGATACGGCAACGGCCACACCTGCGATATTACCCAAACCTACGGTACCGGAAACTGCGGTAGCCAAAGCCTGAAAGTGGGTCACCTGGCCAGGAGCATCCGGATCATCATACTTTCCTTTGGCAAGGTCAATCGAGTGTTTAAATCCTCTAATGTTGATGAAGCCCATTCGAAGGGTAAAGAACAACGCACCGAACACCAACCATATTACGATAAAAGGAATACCTTTAATAATGGGGTCGCCATTGGGGTGCAACATCGCCACGGGCTCGTCGTACTCGATTTCGGCAAAATAATGTGCGCCCTGCTCAATAACGTGTTCTTGATTTTCAGAATTATAGATGACGTTGCCTTGCTTAACCTTTTGCACCAACTTTCCCTTGGCGTTGGCCTGAATGGTAATATCACCTCGTTTGTCGCTGGTAATAATGGCAACATCTTCCCCTTCAACAACACTTGCTCTGTTTTCCTTGAGCCACTCCTTTAAAATGAACTTATCTTGGGTTTCATTGCTCCAATCCGGAATACCGATCAATTTTACATCAGCGTAAGCAACTGGATCATAAATTCCGATGGCAGCAAAAGGGTCCCAAAACAAAACGGAGCCCAAACCGCCTACTGCAGGGGTCATGGTTCCGTTAAAGACTTCTGTGATGGATTGGGTTTCCACTGTAAATTCCTTGGTTACCGAATTACCGGCAGCGTCCGTGACCACCACAGTGTACGCGATGCCTTCCACAAGGCCTTGGGCCGATTTTGAAGTGAGCGGGGTTTCTTGATCGCTCCACTTATAGGTGTAGGGCTCTACCCCTCCATCTACTTCAAGCTCAATAGCCCCATCATTGATATTATCGGAAACATTATAGGTTTTGCCAACTACGGTCAATTCCTGTGCAAAACCAGTGGTCAATGCAAAAAAAGACAATAGAGAAAGAAAATACTTCATATATTGGAATTAGTTAGTTTTCGGTATGGTAAAGGCAGCAATATCCAAAAAAAAATCAACGCTATCAAATTTTATGTTTTTTTAACTAACCAATCTGAAACATTTGATTTAATTTCCGTATTTGCTCGGGTCGTCCCAGCACGATCACCTTGCTTTTGGGCTGTAGAATAAGGTCCGCCTCTGGGTTGATGATGTAGTTTCCTTCGGGATCGATATAACCGATAATGGTGCAGCCCGTTTTTCTTCGAAGGTCCAGATCGCGCAAAGAGTTGCAATCCATCTGGTCGGTAAAGTCTTCAATGCTGACCTCTTCCAAGTTGGTCGTATGCTCCCCCTCAATGGAAAGTTGATCCAAAAATGTAATCAAATCTGGCATGACCACCAATGAAGCCATATGGTCGCCCCCAATTTTATCGGGCATGATCACTTTATTGGCCCCAGCAAACTCCAATTTTTTTACAGAGGTGATTTGAGAGGCCCTACTGATGATGAAGAGGTCCTTATTGAGTTGCCTAGCGGATAGTACGATAAACAGGTTGGCCGAATCATCGGGCACTGCCGTAATCAAATATTGTGCACGTTCGATGCCCGCTTGGATGAGCACATCATCCTCGTTGGCATCCCCTTCCACGAACAATACCGTTTCCTCGTACCGATCTATAATTTCCTTATCCTTTTCTATAACCACAAACGGCTTTTTATAGGCTATTAATTTTTCCGCTGCCTGCATACCGTTCCTACCAAAACCGCAGACCACCACATGGTTGGAAAGACTATCTATCTGTTTCTTCACTTTTTTCTTTTTTAGTAGTTCGAGCGAGTTTCTACCCAGAATATATTCCGTGACCACGGAAATGGCAAAACCAAAGATAAAAACACTGGTAACGATTAAAAATACGGTAAAAATCTTTGCATTGGCATCCAATGGCCTTACCTCCGAAAACCCGACCGTAGTAACCGTAATAATGGTCATGTAGATGGCCTCCACCCAAGTGAAATCGGACAGCATTTTATACCCGACCACCCCGAATACGAGCACCACCACCATTAAGGAAAGGGCCAATACTATTTTGGAGCGCATCAGTCTTATCATTGATTAAAGGTCAAATACAGAGGTTCTTTTGGTGTAAATCAAGTCTTTGATCCGTAGCCAAAATGCGATAAAAAGGTAAAGGGCAAAACCAAAACCCAAGGTCACAAAAGTCAAGTAAATAAAACTGGTACGAACCACACGGGCACGTATGCCCAAGCGTTCCGCAATCCGTCTACAGACCTCGAAACCACGCTTTTGAAAATAATATAATGTATCGTAAAACAAAGACATGGTTAAAATTATGTATTTCTATTTAATAATTGGGTGCCGATGACGCATTGCATGCATTTATTTTTCGTGCAATAATTACTGTAAAGCTGCAATTTGGCCTGACTCTCCAAGGCGTTTTGCGTTTTTGCACCTATACGCCCAAAATTTTTGATGATGGAGTTGTCTTCCGCGTCCAGCTGGGACAACAGTTCTATCAAATCCTCGTTCATGTCCTGCCCTGTATATTTGGCATAGCAGAATTTTAAGGGCAGCAGAACATTCATGGTCAGAAGATCCTTAAAGCCTTTGGACAATCGCTTGGTGCTTTTTTTGGAAACCTTACCGAACGTATAATGGTTATCCCAGTAGGCCCCTGCCGTAACTTCCAAAGTTGTGTAAACATCTTCCTTGCTCTTGAGCAGCATCAGTTCGGAAAACAAATGGTGCCTACCCGAATACAACTGTACCAATTGCGAAACCCGAATCGTGGGGAAGTTCGGTGGCCGAAGACCAAAAAACGCAGGCTTCGGTGGGTTTTGGTCCAAACTAAATTTATGCGCCAAATACTGAAACTCCTTTTGAAGTCGAGTGTAGTAGGTATCAGAACAATCAACTTCACCCAAAAGCCCAAAATGGCCAAAAAGCAGAGCCTCCAATTGCAGGGGTTCATTACTGACCTTTCGCATCACCGAAAAATCCAACCGTTGTGCCCGTTCCAAAAAATGGGCGCCATTGACGGTCGATCCAAAACTTTTGGCCAACAACATAAACAAAACCGCCTCCCAGTCATTTTTGGTTGCCCCCAACAGTTCTGCTATCAATTTAGACTTGTGTTCCAGCCGTTCGATGTACAAGCGGTGGAGCCAATTCTCCACCAAAAATTCATCTACGGCCTTCCAATCCTTTTCACAGTTGATAAATGTAGGCCTTGCGTTTTCAACCAGTTCGCGATACCGGTCCAACAGTTCGTCGGAGACATATTGGCGCACTTCCATGGTCGGTATCTGGGAACCATCTTTCCTAAAAACGGCAATGTCATCCTCCCATACAACGTGGAGAATGACATTGTCGTAGTTTTCATCCGATTCGTGATGGTGCACGTACCAATCCGAGGATTTGAGGTGCATCTCCACATTGCCAGCCCAGAGCTGGCCATCAATTTCGACTCTTGCATCAAAAAAGTCTGGGCCTGCCAAATGGTTTTGGATTCCAGTTGCCTTAATGGCAACCGAGGTTCCATTAGTGGTACGCAGGCCAATCTTGGGAAGTTTGTTGTGCCTCCATATAAAATAAAGTAGGTCTTCTCGCATTGATTTGGGACAAATGGAGGTCTACTCTGCTACATCGCCTTCCCAGTTCATAAAGCCACCTTCCAGATTATAGGCATTCTCAATTCCGATACTGTTCATCAAGGCGCAGGCCTGTCCGCTTCGGTTGCCCGATCGGCAGTAGACGTAATAGTTTTTGGACTTGTCCAGCTTTTCGAGTTCGTCCATAAACTCTTGTCCCAAATAAATATCGATGTTGGTAGCTCCGGGAATATACCCCTCCTCTACCTCTTCGGGGGTACGCACATCCAAAATAAAGGCGTTATCGTCGTTTTGCAGTTGTTCCGCCCACTCTTCTTGTGATAGATTTGACATTATTTTTCAATTTAGATTCCTACAAAAATAAAAATCCGAAGCGTTACTCCGGATTTCTAATGGTTTTATTTTGATGATGGCCTATTTGATGCCACATCCGATAGCTTTTGTCGTTTTCGGGTTGACTTCGTTGCCGGCCAACATGGCATCCACGGCATTTTCCACAAATTTCTCATCCACTTGTGAAGCATCCTGATAATTGTCGTCGATAGCTCCAATGTATTTCACTTGGTTCCCTGAAGCTGTTTTTTCCAATATGAAAACGTGGGGCGTCCGTGTAGCGCCATACGCCGGATATACCTTTTGGCCTTCATCGAACAAGTAGGGAAAAGTAAAGCCTTTTTCCGCAGCGCGCTCCTTCATTTTCGCAAAACTGTCGCCCGGCTTGGCGCTGGGGTCATTGGGGTTAATGGCGATTACAGGAACACCTTGGGATTTGTATTTGGCGTCCAAATCCATGATCCTATCCTCATAAGCTTGCGCATATGGGCAGGTGTTGCAGGTAAAAATCACGATAAACCCTTTGGCCTCCTCAAAATCAGAAAGGGACACCATGCTGCCATCCACATTTTTCAATGAAAAATCGGTGGCCATATCGCCTACCTTGTAACCTTTATCCAAACTATGTTCGTTCGCCACTTTAAAACCAGTGGCAAATGCTGCCACAAAAACGACCAGCAAAGCTGACCATCCTAAAATTCTTCCTCTTTTCATGCCATACTATTTTGTAAATTGATGTAATGCTTCATTAAGTTCTTCGTACGTAAAACCACGTTCGTAAAAAGCTCGCTTGTCCTTATTATATATTAAGGTAGCTGGAATGCCTCCGCTCCATTCTTCGGATACTTTGGGAATCCAGTCATTCTGCTTGGGATCATCCAATATCACCACTTCGGATTGAATGTCTTTGTTCTCCACATAAGGCTCCAAACGCGACTTCCACATATTGGGCATATCCAAACTGACCAAAATAACTTTTACATTGTTATCCTTTTGCTCGGCATTGATTCGCTCAAAATGGGGCATTTCCTCTATACAGGGCTTACACCATGTGGCCCAAAAATTAATCACGTAGGTAGTGCCGTCATCTTTATGGAGAATAGGTTCAAAGGCCGCAAAATCATACACCGGGAACTTGACATCGGTATCGGCAGTTTTTTCCTTGGATATGGTAGTGGCCTCTCCTTCGGCTTCATTCGGCTCTTTTTTCTTTTCGGCACAGGACCCAACCATCATCGCTAGGGCCAAAACAATCAATCTCTTCATTCTCTGATTTTTAGGCCCTCTAAAATACACACCTAAAAAATGCCATTCCATTCTTTAACAAAAATTTATCGGCCCAAAATTTGGTACATCCATCAAAATCGTTTTACATTTGTATATACAATTATTGTTTGTACATGAATGTTGAAGAAGTCATAAAAACCTCAAAAAAGATTCCCTTGGAGCCTAGGACAATCATACATATGGAATTGGTGCACAATAAAATCAGTGAGATGATGACGGCTACCCTAAAGCCTTTTGAGGTTTCCATTCAGCAATTCAATGTACTTCGCATATTGAGGGGCCAACAGGGAAATCCAGCCAATCTTTCTACCATAAACGAAAGAATGGTGACCAAAATGAGCAACACTACCCGTTTGGTGGATAAACTTATTGCAAAAGGTTTTGTGAACAGAACTGTCTGCCCTTCCAACCGTCGTAAGGTGGAGATTCTGATCACCGACTCAGGTCTCAAGGCTCTATCACAAATGGATGAAGCTTTGGACAAGGCCCATGACACCATCTTGGTAAATTTTACCAAACCAGAACTCGAACAATTAAATCAACTATTGGATAAATTTTAAACTAATGAGCAACGTTTTAGAACATAGAACATGGCGCTACGCCACCAAAAAATTCGATCCCAGCAAAAAGGTATCGGAAAACGACCTTCAAACCTTGTTGGAGGCCACTCGCCTAAGTGCATCCTCTTATGGGTTACAGCCTTACCACGTATTTGTGATCCAAGATCAAGACCTTAAGGAGCAATTGAAGCCGGTCTCATGGGGGCAGTCACAGATTACGGATGCATCGCACATCATCGTTTTTGCCAATGCCACCGATTTTGGGGAAGAGTTGGTAGATGATTATTTGGCCAACGTTAGCGAGACAAGGGGAATCCCGACCGACAACTTAAAAGGATATTCAGACTTTATGAAGTCCAAATTGATGGACCTGCCCAAGGATATGAAAAGCAATTGGACAGCGAGACAAGCCTATATCGCCTTTGGAAATTTGATGCAGGCAGCGGCCGAGCTTAAAATTGACACTTGCCCCATGGAAGGCTTCGAGACAGAAAAGTACAATGAGATTTTAGGACTCAACGACAAAAACCTGAACGCAGCGGTCGTATTGGCAGTTGGTTACCGTTCTGAAAAAGACGAAACTCAGCATTTGCCCAAGGTGAGAAAATCAAAAGAAGAATTATTTACACATATATAAATCATTAACAATTAAAACAGAAATTACAACAATCATGAAAAAGACAATTTTGAGCTTAACATTGATGACCCTTGTGGGTTCATCCGCTATCGCAAACCCGATCAAAGAAACCAAAGAAGTAAAAACAACTGAAAGTACCGTTACTTGGAAAGGCTACAAAGTAGGAGGTTCTCACACAGGAACCATCAGCCTTCAATCCGGCGCTTTGGAATTTGACGGGGAAACCTTGGTAGGTGGAGAGTTTGTTGTGGACATGGCAAGCATCAACACCACCGATTTGGAAGGAGAGTACAAGGACAAATTGGACGGTCACTTGAAATCCGACGACTTTTTTGGCACTGCCAATCACCCAACGGCCAAATTGGTGTTCACCAAAGTGACATCAACCGGAAAAAACTCCTACGATGTTACTGGCGACCTTACCATTAAAGGTACTACAGAGCCAGTCACTTTTGAGGTATCCGTTTACGGTGACAAAGCAACTGCTTCCTTGAAAGTGGATAGAACCAAATACGATGTAAAATACGGGTCAGGTATCATCGGTACTGCCAAGGACAAATTGATCTATGATGAGTTTGATTTGGTAGTTGATCTACAGATGTAATCAACTCCTATTTAGTGTGTGGAAATCCCGTTCGAGCTATTCTTGGACGGGATTTTTTATTTTAAACAAAACATTGTTGTCCCGTTAAAAATTCCTCCCTATATTTGAGCCTATGATTTCTGGAACAGCAAATAACTGGTGGTGGATAAACTTACGTCAAACGTCGTGAGCTAAGTCCCCATTATAACCATATAAGAGGCTTGTCATCACGACAAGCCTTTTTCATTTTTAAGAACTTTAGATTTGATTTCCGCGAAGGCGGAAATCCTAAATATTAAAAAATGAGTTTTTATGTCTATATCATATCCAATAAGAAAATGGGAACTATTTATATAGGCTATACCAACGATCTAAAAAAGAGAATGTACAGGCACAAAAAAGGTATCGGGAGTAAGTTTGCAAGTAGATATAATCTTAAAACATTGGTCTATTATGAAAAATTCAATTTCCCAATACCTGCCATAAGAAGAGAAAAACAATAAAAAAAATGGAATAGGAGTTGGAAAATCAACCTGATAAACGATTTTAATCCAAATTGGGAAGATTTAACCTATTTCTTTGATTAACCAAAAATAGATTTCCACCTGCGTGGAAATAGAAACAAAATGACTTATTCATTAAAGACCCATTACAAAAAAATCCTCGCGGACACGATCACACCCGTTAGCGTTTACCTGAAGATCAGGGACAAATTCCCCAACAGCATTCTTTTGGAGAGTAGCGACTACCACGCGAACGACAACAGCTTTTCGTATATCTGTTGCAATCCCATTGCTTCCATTAAAGTGGCGAACGAAATCATTACACAGCGCTTTCCCGATGGGACAAAGAAAGAAATCGCGATTACCCCGGAAACGGATGTGACCCAAGTAATCCACAACTTCGGCCAGCAGTTCAAAACCACACAAAATGGCTTCAAGTTTATTTATAATGGGCTATTTGGGTATATGGCCTACGATGCCGTTCGTTATTTTGAAGATGTGGAGATTTCCAAAAAGGAAGATTCGGCCCATATCCCAGATATTTATTATGCCGTTTATCAGAATATAATCGCCATCAACCATTTTAAGAACGAGGCCTATCTCTTCGCCCACTGCTACAATACCGAAAGTAACGTGGAGGAAATGGAGCAACTTTTCAGCGTTCGCACCTTCGCTTCCTACAATTTCACCAAACAGGGCAAGCCTGAATCCAATCTTGAGGACGAAGACTATAAAGACCAAGTTGCCCTGGCCAAAAAACATTGCCAGCGTGGCGATGTGTTCCAATTGGTTCTATCCAGAAGGTTCAAACAAAAGTTCAAGGGAGACGAGTTCAATGTGTATCGGGCACTACGTTCCATCAACCCCTCCCCTTACCTATTTTATTTTGATTATGGAGATTTTAAGATATTCGGAAGTTCCCCGGAAGCACAATTGATCGTGAAGGACGGCAAAGCCGAAATCCATCCGATAGCCGGAACCTACAAACGTACCGGAAATGATGAAAAAGATGCCGAATTGGCCAAAAAATTGGCACAGGACGAAAAGGAGAACAGCGAACACGTGATGCTCGTTGATCTTGCCCGAAACGATTTAAGTCGCAATGGCAACACCGTATATGTGGAAACCTATAGAGAGGTACAGTATTTCTCCCATGTAATCCACTTGGTATCCAAAGTAACCGGACAAAAGAAAGAGGACAGCACTACGATGAAAGTAGTGGCCGATACCTTCCCCGCGGGCACCTTGAGCGGCGCGCCAAAACATATGGCCATGCAGCTCATAGAGAAATATGAAAAAACAAGCCGATCTTACTACGGGGGCGCTATTGGGTTTATGGACTTTGAGGGCAACTTTAACCACGCCATCATGATACGCACCTTCCTGAGCAAGGACCACGAATTGTATTACCAAGCCGGAGCTGGTCTGGTAGCGGCATCCAACCCCGATGACGAACTACAGGAGACCTACAACAAATTGGGCGCATTGACCAAGGCGCTGGAAATCGCCGAAACAATCTAAGCATGGGACGAAAGATTTTAATGATAGACAACTACGATAGCTTCACCTACAATTTGGTGCATTATCTGGAAGATTTGGATTGTGAGGTCACCGTGAAACGGAACGATCAGCTCACCTTAGAGGAGGTGGAACCGTTTGAATACATAGTACTTTCACCAGGACCAGGGATTCCCGATGAAGCTGGATTGCTGAAGGAAATCATCAAAACTTATGCACCTACCAAACGTATTTTTGGAGTGTGCCTGGGACTACAGGCCATTGGGGAGGTATTCGGAGGAACATTGATCAATCTGGACCAAGTTTATCACGGAGTGGACACCACGATTACCGTTACGAAGGATGACCCTATTTATCAAAATATGCCCAAAACCCTGCAAGTAGGAAGGTACCATTCCTGGGTGGTAGACCCTAATTTGCCCGATGATTTGGAAATCACAGCGGTAGATGAAAACGGACAGGTAATGTCACTTCGGCACAAAACCTACGATGTGACCGCGGTACAATTTCATCCCGAATCGGTTTTGACCCCCGAAGGAAAACAAATGTTGAAAAATTGGTTGGAAAGCTAGAAATATGTCTTTCCTGCGGAACTCTGAGCGTAGTCGAAGAGTAAGCAGGAATTCAAAACAATAACAAAATAGATTCCTGCCTTCGCAGGAATGACAAAGAAGAACAATGAAAGAGACCTTAAATAAACTCATCAATCACGAAATTCTCCCCAAGGAAGAAGCCAAGCAAATTTTGGTCAACATTGCCAATGGGGAATACAATACCTCGCAAATTGCTGCATTTTTGACCGTTTACATGATGCGAAGCGTAACCATTGAGGAGCTCGAAGGGTTCCGCGATGCCCTTTTGGAACTATGCTTGGCCGTTGATCTTGCCGAGTATGACCCTATTGATTTATGTGGAACAGGTGGGGATGGCAAGGACACCTTCAACATCTCCACCCTGGCCTCCTTTGTGACGGCCGGAGCGGGAATCCGCGTCACCAAACATGGCAACTATGGGGTTTCATCCAAATGTGGCAGTAGTAATGTGATGGAGTTTTTGGGCATCAAATTCAGCAATGATGCTGATTTTCTAAAGAAAACCATTGAGGAAGCAGGAATTTGCGTGCTGCACGCGCCCTTGTTCCACCCAGCAATGAAAAATGTGGCCCCCATCCGCAGGGAACTGGCCGTGAAGACCTTTTTCAATATGTTGGGCCCCATGGTAAACCCGGCCTTTCCAAAAAATCAGATGGTCGGGGTGTTCAATTTGGAACTGGCCCGAATGTACGGGTACCTATACCAGAATACGGACAAAAAGTTCACCATTCTAAATGCCTTGGACGGATACGACGAAATTTCCTTAACGGGCGATACCAAGACCATTTCTAACCATACCGAAGCCATGTTAACGCCAGCTGATTTTGGTGTGGAAAAAGTTTCACAACAAGAAATTACCGGAGGGGAAGATGTGGCCGAGTCGGCACAAATATTCATGAACATTCTTCAGGGCAAAGGCACCGATGCGCAGAACAATGTGGTTTGTGCCAATGCAGGGGTCGCTATTGCCACTGTAAAGGGCATCACCCCGAAAGAAGGCTTTGAAATGGCTAAGGAATCGTTATTGGGGGGTAGCGGATTACGAGCTTTGAAAAAACTGCAGGAATTGAGTAAAAACTAAATACGATATAAATGCCATTCTTGCTTTCCCTTCGACTCCGCTCAGGGTCCGCAGGAATCCAGCAGAAATAAAAATTAAATTCCACATCAAGTACGGAATAATAAAATATGAACATTCTAGAAAAAATAGTAGCCGATAAGCGCAAAGAGGTCGATTTGAAAAAATCCCTAATTACGGTGGCCCAATTGGAGGCGTCGGTAATGATGGAACGCACCTCCGTCTCATTGGCAGAAGTATTGCGCAAAAGCAACTCCGGTATTATCGCCGAACACAAGCGGCGTTCCCCGTCCAAATCCGTGATCAATCACGACCTGAGCGTTCAGGATGTGGCCAAGGGATACACCGATGCAGGTGTTTGTGGCATATCCGTGCTCACTGACGGTAAATATTTTGGCGGCTCTTTGGACGATTTGGTACTTGCCAGGGCTTCAACCAACATCCCACTTTTACGAAAAGAGTTCATCATAGATGAATATCAGATTGTGGAGGCAAAAGCCTACGGTGCAGACGTGATTCTATTGATTGCCGCCATCCTATCCAAGGACGAAATCAAGAACTTGTCCGAACTGGCCAAGGGAATGGGACTCGATGTACTGCTGGAGGTCCACAACGAGGAAGAACTCGAAAAATCCCTGATGCCGAGTCTGGATATGTTGGGGGTGAACAATCGGAATCTTAAATCCTTTGAGGTGGATTTGGATATCAGTAAAACGTTGTCCAAAAAAATCCCTGATGATTTTGTAAAAGTTTCCGAAAGTGGCATTAGCTCTGTGGAAGCCATCCGTGAGCTCAAGGAATTTGATTATCAAGGATTTTTGATCGGGGAGAATTTTATGAAAACGGATAATCCCGGTAAAAGTGCGGAAGAATTTATAACCAAAATAATCTCGTAAATGTCACTTCGAGTGATTTACCAAAGGTAAATTGTATCGAGAAGCAATCGGTCTCGATACTTTTTGAAACAATTTTCAAAAAACTCGACCTGACACAATTAAACTATGAAACTAAAAATCTGCGGCATGAACCATAACCCCGAAGAGGTTGCAAATTTGCGACCCGATTATTTGGGGTTTATTTTCTGGGAACCTTCCTCCCGATATTTTTCGGGAGAGATGCCGGTCTTGCCCAATTCCATCAAAAAAGTTGGGGTTTTTGTAGACGCACCTATAGAAGAAGTTTTGCAAAAAGTGGCCCAGTATCAGTTGGATACCGTGCAACTCCATGGACAGGAAAGTGCTGCATATTGCTCAGCTTTACGTCATGCTGAACTTGATTCAGCATCTCACAAGGATGAGGCTGAGGGACATGTTCACGATGACGAATTTGAAATCATCAAAGTATTTTCCATCAAGGATGATTTTGATTTTAACGTATTGAAAGATTATGAAAACGTATGCGATTATTTTCTTTTTGATACCAAAGGAAAACTCCCCGGAGGAAATGGCTACACATTCGATTGGTCCGTTTTGGAAAAATATCCATCCCAAAAGCCTTACTTTTTGAGCGGAGGCATTGGATTGGATTCCAAGGAACAACTACAAGCCTTTTTGGGGAGCCCAGCTTCAACTCACTGTTTTGCCATCGATGTGAACAGTAAATTTGAAACGGCCCCAGGGCTAAAAAACATAAAGGATTTAAACCTATTTATTAAATCGCTCAAAGGCGGTCAGAACCAAAAAAAGAACCTATGAAAAGTTATCATGCTGACGAACGCGGATATTACGGCGAGTTCGGGGGAGCTTTTATCCCCGAAATGCTCTATCCCAACTGTGAGGAACTGCGGCAAAACTACCTCAGTATTATGAAGGAGCCCTCGTTCCAGGAGGAGTTCCATCAACTGTTGAAGGATTATGTAGGACGCCCTACCCCTCTATACCTTGCAAAACGCCTGTCCGAAAAGTACAACACCAAAATCTACCTGAAACGGGAAGATCTATGCCATACCGGAGCCCATAAAGTCAATAATACCATCGGCCAGATTTTAATGGCCAAAAAATTGGGCAAAAACAGAATCATTGCAGAAACAGGCGCAGGTCAGCATGGGGTGGCCACGGCTACTGTGTGTGCCTTAATGGGCATTCAATGTGTGGTGTACATGGGAGAAATCGATATTGCACGCCAAGCCCCGAATGTAGCCCGAATGAAAATGTTGGGGGCCGAGGTACGGCCGGCCACATCGGGCAGTAAAACCTTAAAGGACGCTACCAACGAAGCGATCCGTGATTGGATCAACAATCCAGTGGACACCCATTACATTATTGGTTCCGTAGTAGGACCACATCCCTATCCCGATATGGTGGCCCGTTTTCAGTCCGTGATTTCGGAAGAAATCAAACAACAACTACAAGAAGTCGAAGGCAGGGAAAATCCAGATTATGTGGTGGCCTGTGTTGGTGGAGGCAGCAATGCAGCTGGCATCTACTATCATTATTTGGATGTTCCCGAAGTGGGCATCATTGCCGTTGAGGCTGCCGGAAAAGGAATTGACTCCGGTGAAAGTGCCGCGACATCAGCACTTGGAAAAGTGGGCATTATCCATGGCAGCAAAACCCTATTGATGCAAACCCAAGACGGACAGATTACGGAACCTTACTCCATTTCGGCAGGCTTGGATTACCCGGGCGTAGGTCCCATGCATGCCCATTTGTACGCCTCGGGCCGTGGTGAGTTTATTTCTATTACCGATGATGACGCCATGCAAGCTGGGCTGGAACTTTCTAAATTGGAAGGTATCATTCCAGCTATTGAAACCTCGCACGCGCTGGCCATTTTTGAAGAACGGAAATTCAACCCGGATGACGTAGTGGTGGTCAACCTGTCAGGACGAGGTGATAAGGACCTTCAGAACTATATTGATTATTTTAAATTATAGATGTTAGACAGAAGATATAAGACGCTAGAGTCCTAATTCTACTATCTCACATCTGAAATCAGGATGTATGAACAGAATCAAACAAAAACTCCAGGAGGATAAAAAAATCCTTTCCATATATTTTTCAGCAGGTTATCCCAAGCTTAACGATACGGTAAGAATCATCGAAGATTTGGAGAAAAATGGGGTCGACCTTATCGAAATCGGGCTTCCTTTCAGCGATCCCCTGGCAGACGGCCCTACCATTCAGGAAAGCTCCACCGCAGCCCTTAAAAATGGCATGCATACCGCCTTGCTCTTTGAGCAATTGAAGGATATCCGAAAAACGGTCTCCATTCCCTTGATCATTATGGGGTATTTTAATCCAGTACTACAATACGGGGTAGAAGCATTCTGCGACCAATGCGAAAAAATTGGCATCGATGGACTCATCCTGCCCGATTTGCCGTTGGATGTTTATAAAGAGGAATACGAGGCCATTTTTAAAAAGCATGGATTGATCAACGTTTTTTTGATTACCCCTCAAACTAGCGAAGAACGTATCAGGGCAATCGACGATGCATCAGAAGGCTTTATTTATATGGTAAGTTCGGCAAGTACCACTGGAGCCAAACAAGGTTTTGGCAGTGAACAATCGGACTATTTTGACCGTATTGCGCAAATGGATTTGAAAAATCCGCAAATCGTTGGATTCGGTATCAGCAATGCCGAAACGTTTCAACAAGCCACCCAAAAAGCTAAGGGAGCTATCATTGGTTCGGCCTTCATCAAACACCTCACTAAAAATGGAGTTTATACTATTGGTGACTTTGTAAAGCAAATTCGCTAAATTTCACCTCTAAAATTATTCCAAGACAACATGAAAAAAACGCTGTTACTTGTCTGCTCACTCTTTGGTTTTTCGCTTTTTGCCCAAGACGATGTGGCCATAAAATCGCAAGTGGCCGATGCCATCAATGAAATTCGTGAATTTATCGCCATTCCCAACGACGCGCTGGATGCAGCCGATATCGACCGAAACATTATGTGGCTCAAACGAAAATTCGGAGACAGGGGATTTAATACGGCCGTTTTGGAGACCGAAGGACTCCCATTGTTTTTTGCAGCAACCCCGGTGAGCGGAGAAAAGCCAACAGTGCTTATCTACATGCATTTTGATGGTCAGTCTGTGGACCCCACCAAATGGGACCAGCCCAATCCGTATCAGGTAGTATTGAAAGCTCCCAAGGATGGTGGGTTTGAAACGGTTTCCTTTGATCAATTGGATGATGACATCAATTATGATTGGCGTCTGTTCGGACGGTCCACTTCTGATGACAAATCGCCCATTGTGATGCTTTTGAACGCCATGGATCTGTTGAAGAAGGATGCCAAGGAAATACCCTTCAACATCAAGGTAATTTTGGACGGCGAAG
This sequence comes from Allomuricauda sp. MMSF_3307, assembly GCF_030733585.1. Classification (NCBI taxonomy): domain Bacteria; kingdom Pseudomonadati; phylum Bacteroidota; class Flavobacteriia; order Flavobacteriales; family Flavobacteriaceae; genus Allomuricauda; species Allomuricauda sp. MMSF_3307. Next base: position 476,321 of record NZ_JASHIQ010000003.1, on the reverse strand, counting down.
AGGAAAAGAGCAGCAAGCCACTTCCTGCGGCCGTAAAGCAATATCGAGAATTGTTGGAATCCGATTTTTTGATGATCGTGGACGGACCGGTCCATGCTTCGGAAAAGCCCACCGTGGTTTATGGTTGTCGTGGAATCACCACCTTGACACTGACCACCTACGGACCCATCAAACCGCAACATAGCGGACATTATGGCAACTACGCCCCAAACCCAGGGTTCCAATTAGCCAAATTATTGGCCACTATGAAAGATGATGAGGGCAGAGTGACGATTCCCGGCTATTACGATGGTATTTCCATTGATAAAAAAACGGATTCCATTTTAAAAAGCGTTCCCGATAGTGATGAGGCCATTGCGGAGAAGCTACAGTTTAAGACCGCTGAAAAAGTGGGTGGTTTTTATCAAGAAGCCTTGCAATATCCTTCCTTGAACATTAGAGGACTCGGCTCTGGCTGGGTCGGTGATAAAGCAAGGACCATTGTTCCGGAAAGTGCTACCGCCGAATTGGATTTACGATTAGTTGTAGAAAGCGATGGCACCCGATTGAAACAGTTGGTGAAAGACCACATTGCCAAACAAGGATATAAGGTATTGGACCATGTTCCCTCCAGAGAAGAGCGAATGCAATTTGACAAAATCGTGACTGTGGAAGAAGGTAGTGTAACGGATGCGTTCCGCACGGAGCTGGACAATCCTTATGGAGATTTTATCGTGAACACCTTGCACCAAAGTTTTGGGGAAGAAGTGATTCAAATACGGACCATGGGTGGCACCGTGCCTATTTCACCCTTTGTGAACGAGTTAAAAATACCTGCCTTTATCGTACCCGTGGTAAACCCGGACAATAACCAGCACAGTCCCAACGAGAATGTTAAAATTGGGCAGTTGGCATACGGTATAAAAACTTTTTATAATCTGCTATCGGCCAAGTTGGATTAAAATCATAAAAAAGCCCTGAAAAATCAGGGCTTTTTTTAAAATTTATCTCAAGTTATAATTAGTTCTTATTGCCATTTTTCTTTTGTTGACCAGGGGCATAGGCTTTAGCACTTTTAGCACCTGTCACTTTCTTTACTTGACCCGGAGCTGTACTGCTATTTACAGTTCCACGGTTAACGGTTCTTCGATTAGCACTGCACGAAACCGTAAGAATTGTAATCATAAACAATACTGTTGCAATTTGAAGTAGGTTTTTCATATTTCAGTTTTTGGGATTGCTCAAAGCTATTGAATTTAACGCAAAATTCGCCAAAAAATTGGATGTTCATAATTTCATCGAACCAAACCTTTAGGGCACTAAAAAAACTCCCTATACTGCATCACCCTGAAATCAAGTGTATTGAATTCAGGGTTTTTGTTTTTTAGGTCCTTGTAGGCCTGTAAACTGCCAACGGCACGGTTGGCTGCTCCCGAAGGTGCTATCAGGGAAACGGTTTTTATCGTTCTCGACTGCGCTCGAACTGACACAGAACTCGAAGTAATCGGCAACTCCAAATGATGGATACGAGGAACTATGTCTGATACTACTTTTAGTTTGAGGCCGTGTTCTTTCAGCTGTTTTCTAAAGAAGTATTCAGGTCCATTTTTACTGTTTCCGCCCATAAACAAAAGTGTCTCGATGTTGTCGTATTCTTTTAAGTAGCCAACCAAATCACGAAGCACCACATTTTGCATCCCCAAGTCGGATGCGTCAATTTTTTCGCGTTCAGCACTTTCCACAATATCGCAGACGCCAATCTTGTTTTTCATCAAGAATCGTTTCCGTTGCTCCACGGCCTCTTGGGTCGTTTCATACTTTAGACCAAGATGGAAAATGTTATCCAAAATGGGCCATAGCTGTCCGTTACAACTTCCATAGCAAAAATCGACATCCTGTGGTTTTAACTCACCGGTAGTAAAACGGGGCGGTGGCAAGGTGCCCACAATCAACTTTGTGGCCTTTTCCAAGAGAAATGGTTCGTACGGATGTATATGCTTAAAGACTTTTTGGGCCAATCCTTTACCGATCTATGCAGAGTTTCGACTCGCGTTGATGTTACCGTAAAGGGAGCGTGTCACAATTTTCTCGTACAATTCCTTGTACTCTGAATTTTGTGTGATATGGTATAAAGCATTCTGCTGTATCACCAACAGAGGCAATACAATCTTTTCCCTGATTTTGACCGACTCCCGTGATACGGCTTCGTCCTCCATCAACATTTTATCGCCCGAAATCTGCAAGAGCATTTTTTTGGATAACTGGAACTCGTCGTGCAAAATGTTCCAGAAATCTCCAAACTCAGGGTCCTCCTTCATGTAACCGGTCAAATTAAAGTTGGATTTCGCCAACGACATCATACTGTTGTGCATCAACGCCCGGAAGAATGGCACCTCTTTGTATAACTTTTTCACTTCGGACAGTCTTCCTTGTTCTTTCAAGGCACTTATGGCCGTTCCCAGACCAAAGTATCCGGGCACATTCTGTTTGAGTTGGCTCCAAGAGCCTACAAAGGATATTGCCCTTAGGTCGGACAATGTCAATTGTTTTTTATTTCCACGTTTTCCCGGCCTACTGCCAATGTTTGCTTTGGTGTAGTACTTTAACGTACTTCGATGTTCCAAATAGGGCATAAATTTCTCATGCTGCTTCAACGCATCGTACTTCTCAAAGCTGAGTTCTGAGAGTTCTTCGATCAATTTACGCTGGGCAGCGGAAATAGTAAGTTCCTTGCCGAAGAGGTTGTTGCTCAAACCCGCCGTGAGCAACTGTTCGGAGTTGTGGATAAACTGCTCTTTGGTACCGTAGGTACTGGTTATGGTCTGTCCCTGAATGGTAAGCTGAATCTCATGATTGGCCACATCCTTGGTCTGGGCTGCGTAGAACCTGTGCGTTTTACCTCCTCCCCTTGCTGGCGGTCCGCCCCTACCATCAAAGAAAATAGCGGCCACACCGTTTTTCTTGCAGACCTTGCTCAATGTCTCCTTGGTCTTTAAAATGGACCAGTTGGCCTTTAAATAGCCACCGTCCTTGGTACCATCCGAAAAGCCGAGCATTATGGTATGGATATCCCTTCTTCGTTCCAAGTGCTGGCGATATTGTGGAATATCGAATAAGGTTTGCATCACTTCCTCGGAAGCATCCATACCCTTCATAGTTTCGAACAATGGAACAATATCAAAGGTGATTTCCTTTTCGTCCCATCCGCACCATCTAAACAGCCCGAACACGAACAATACGGAAAAAATATCTTCGGAATTGCTGATGATGTAACGGTTGCAACCATCTTCCCCGTTCTTTTCCTGAATGGACTTAAGGTTTTTGATATTGACAATGGTATCTTTTACGATATCATCCTCGAAATCCTTTGGATTGAGTTGGAAGTTTTTCTCCAGCAACAGTTTCACCAATTCCTGTTCCTTGATCTCGTCGATACTTTCTTTAATGATACCCTCTTTCTTGAGGACACTCTCCACCACCAATAAATGCTTACTGTGATCTTGACGGATATCCAGTGTGGCAAAATGAGTCTTAAAAATGTGGACCTTATCCATCAGTTGGTTCAATTCGTCCAAATAGAGGTCATGATAATCCGAGCGCAATTTTTCCCTGATCTTTTCCAAGTAGCCAATAATTTCTGAATAGGAAATGGCGGCGTCCACGTTGAACATGGCATTGTACAGTTTTGAGCTCAGGTCGTTCAAATCTTCCTGCATCCCCTTAAAGGTTAGCTTTTTTCGAAGACCTTTCAATTCGTTATAATAGCATTTCATCAAGGTAAGCCTAAGTTCATCGGCAACCTGCTTGGTGATGTCGGCAGTGACATAAGGGTTGCCGTCGCGGTCACCACCTGGCCAAAATCCAAGTTTCATCAGGTTGTAGTTCTCGAATTTGTCATCCCGAATGTTGCTCTTTACGTATTGGTACAATTCCCCAACGGCATCATAATAGGTATGCCTTAGAATATAGATGATGTTTTTTGCCTCATCCAAAGGAGTGGGCTTTTTGGCATTGATCAAGGATGTTAGTCCCAACTGCTGAAGGGTCACATCAATGTCATAAATCCGGTCTTGATCAATGAGCGAACGAAGTTCCGCGATAATGTCCAAAATAGCCGGGGTATAAAACTGGGTTGGGTGGGCCGTTAAAACGATACGCGCACTAAAGGTGGACAGTTTTTTGGATACCTTGTCCCAATTTTTGGTGCGGTTCACCAGCTCAAAATAATCCTTTATGGTCAAGGAGCTACTGTATTTCTGCAGCTTGGGAAATGCCGAATCCTCGACACTATCATAGAGGACCACTTGCCGCTCCACATATTGGATCATCCGGAACATAAAATCCAACCGCTCCCTTTCATCCTGAATATTCACAAAATTGGAAAAGAACACTTCCAATATTTCCTGTGGATCTTTACCTTCCTTCAGTCCCTTTTCGCATTGATCAAGCAAAAGCGGAACCAAATTCCCCACATTTTCCACGTTCTTGTAGGGCAAGCTAAGGAAAAGGCTGTTGTAAATATTGAACTTATTGGTTACCGATTTTTTGAATTCTTCTAACCGTTTAGTCTGCTGCATGGATTTCGTTTATGTTAGTGTTATCAATGGACGTTCACTCAAAGGTCGTGAATAAAGTGTAACCTCTGGGTTAAATTTAGGCGTATCACAATTTAAGGTATGGGCACTTCAATCGTAACATCATACCCCATTTGGATAACTTAAAGATTACTTCGGATTTTACCAAAGTTTTTTAACGAACAAACACAGGCTCGTTTTTCTTCACTGTATGCTCCTCGCTGTACATGTAGCCATCGTAGTCAAAATTCTTGATATCGTCCAAGGTTTCGGCACCTTTGTCCAAAATATAACGCACCATGGAACCGCGGGCTTTTTTGGCGTAGAAACTGATCACCTTCAGTTTATCGTTTTTCCAATCCTTAAAAACGGGGGCTATCACAGGAACCTTTAGCTTTTTTTCGTCCACGGCACCGAAGTATTCGTTACTGGCCAGGTTTACAAATAATTCATCGTCCTGAAGCTCTTCATTCAAAGACGCCGTGATTTGGTCCTTCCAAAATTCGTAAAGGTTCTTTTTACGGCCCACCTTTAGTTGGGTGCCCATCTCCAATCGGTAGGGCTGTATAAGGTCCAGTGGCTTTAAAACACCATATAGTCCCGACAAAATCCGAAGTGTGTCCTGCAGATTATCCAACTGCTCTTCGGGAATGGTGTATGCATCCAAACCTTGGTATACATCCCCGTTAAAGGCATAAACCGCAGGTCTGGCGTTATCCGCGGTAAAAGGTAGTTCAAACTGTTGGTTGCGCTCCCAGTTCAAATCTGCCAACTTATCCGAAATGGACATAAGTTCCGACAGTGCTTTGGGTTTTTTCTTCTTCAAGACGGCGTTCAATTTTTCCGCTTGTTCCAAAAATTGGGGCTGACTGTATTTTGAAGTGGGCAAAGCAGTCTCGTAATCAAGCGACTTTGCCGGGGATATGACAATTTTCATGGTATTCCTTTTTGGTAAAAATAACGAGGATTTTCGTTTTTCGGAAGGGGATTCCAAAGGTGTTTTCAATCTTTGGATTGAGGAAACCTATGATTCGTGATGCTTGGCATAACCACGCCATTTTTCAATCCCGTTTACCATGTCCTCTGGCAATTCGGAATCAAACCGCATAAACTCCCCGGTGACCGGATGCTCAAAGCCAAGGGTCTTGGCATGTAGGGCCTGACGCGGCAGTACTTTGAAGGCATTTTCCACGAATTGTTTGTATTTAGTAAATGTGGTCCCTTTCAAAATCTTGTCACCACCATAGCGCTCATCGTTGAACAGGGTGTGGCCAATATATTTCATGTGGACGCGAATTTGGTGGGTTCTACCAGTTTCCAAACGGCAAGATACCAAGGTAACATAACCAAATCGTTCCAAGACTTTATAATGGGTTACAGCTTCCTTACCGTCGCTCCCATCGGGAAATACCATCATTTGCAGCCTATTTTTGGGATTGCGGGCGATGTGCCCCTCTATGGTCCCCTCGTCCTCTTCCACATTGCCCCAAACCAAGGCTACATATTCCCGTTCGCTGCTTTTTTCAAAAAATTGCTGCGCCAAATGGGTCATGGCGGACTCCGTTTTGGCTATCACCAACAATCCAGAGGTATCCTTATCAATGCGATGGACCAATCCGGGTCGGTCCGAACTGTTGTTGGGCAAATTCTCAAAATGGTAGACCAATGCATTGATCAAGGTCCCCGAGTAATTTCCATGTCCCGGGTGCACCACCATTCCGGCGGGCTTGTTCACCACAAGAAGTACTTCGTCCTCGTACACAATGTCCAAAGGGATGTTTTCGGGCGTCAACAAAAACTCGTAGGGCGGGTGCTCAAACATCACTTTGACCTCATCCCCTGCCTTAACCTTATAATTTTGTTTGACGATGGCACCGTTTACCCAAATGTGCCCTCGTTTGGCGGCCTGCTGGATTTTGTTTCGCGTAGCATTCTCAATAAAGTTCATCAGGAATTTATCCACACGAAGTGGTTCTTGCCCCTTTGATGCCAAAAAACCATGATGTTCATAAAGATCATCTTGGGAAAGCTCGTCCTGATTATCGGAAATATCCATAGTTATTGGGAGTCTGCCTGTACTTTTGCACTACCGGGAATGGTTCCATTACCACAGATCAACTCCACTTGCGAAGTTTTGGGCAATCGGTCGCCAGGCTTAATGTATTTCCCTTTGTGCTTCATTCGGTACACCATGTCCTTTCCGAGTTCGTCGATATAGGTTACACGCTCCACCTCAAGCCCCACCGCACGCAACATGGAAGCTGCATTTCGTTGGGTTACTTGGATGATATCCGGTACCGTCACTTTCTTATATCCCGATGGGTTTACAGTAAAATAAATCTTGCGATTGGCCTTTACCTTATTGCCTGCTGGTGGATTTTGGTCCAATATGGAAAATCGTGGATACTCTGGATTAAAATCGGAAGAATCCAATACTTGATATCTTAGTCCTGCCTCCTCTACGGCCTTGCGCATCTCCATCACCGACATTTTGGAAAAATCGGGAACCTCTACAAATTCACCGTGATTGGTGGTGCCCTTTAGCCATTGCAAAGCAAGGAACACCAAAACAAGGACTGCTCCTGCCGCCAATCCCAATTGGATCAAAAAAGTCTTGCTTTTTAAAAAGTTCAAAAAATTCTTCATATAGTTCACCTTAACGCAACAAAGATAGGAAAGCCAACCCTTTTTTCTTTACTTTGGTCCAGCGATATTTTACCAGCCAATGAAAAAGAACATTGCCATCATCATGGGGGGCTATTCCAGTGAGCACGGTATTTCCATCAAAAGCGGAAACGTGGTGTACAAGTATCTGGACAGGGACAAATACCATCCGTACAGGGTGGTCATCACACGGGAAAAGTGGTTTTATCTCGATGAGAACAACCGAGAGTTTCCTATGGAAAAATCCGATTTCAGCCTTAACATCGATGGTAATAAAATTCATTTTGATTGTGTTTTCAATGCCATCCACGGCACTCCCGGTGAAGATGGGTTGATGCAAGCCTACTTTGAACTTTTGGGTATTCGCCATACGTCTTGCAACCACTATGAGGCCGCGCTCACCTTTAACAAAAGGGACCTGTTGAGTACTTTGAAACCTTATGGAGTACCCTGTGCACAATCCTACTTTTTGAACAAGGGCCAAGATGTGGATGAAGATGCCATAGTGGAAAAGGTGGGACTGCCCTGCTTTGTAAAGGCCAACCGGGCCGGTAGCAGCTACGGGGTGTCCAAGGTGTACCAAAAAGAAGAACTTGGAAACGCCATAGAAAACGCATTTAAGGAAGACACACAGATTATCATAGAATCTTTTTTGGATGGTACCGAAGTCTCTGTCGGTGTCATCACATATGAAAACAAAGTAACCGTGCTACCGGCAACGGAAATCATTTCGGAAAACGATTTTTTCGATTTCGAGGCGAAATATTTGGGCAAGTCCAAAGAAATAACACCAGCGAGAATCTCGGAAAAACAAGAGTCCAATGTGAGGCAATTGGCCGAGTTCATTTATAAAGCATTGGGATTGAAGGGGTATACCCGAAGTGAGTTCATTTTTATTGGGGATGCACCTCATCTATTGGAAATAAACACAACTCCCGGACTGACAGAGGAAAGTCTCCTACCACAGCAAGCCAGAACAGCTGGAATTTCCCTCGAAGACCTTTTTGACAGTGCGATTGTTGAAGCTTTGCGCTAGAAACCGTATTTTTAAACAACTTTAAACCACAACATGAGACGCGCACTCTTCCCCGGTTCCTTTGATCCATTGACATTAGGCCACTATGACATCATTAAAAGAGGGATTACCCTTTTTGACGAACTAGTCATAGCCATAGGAATCAATGCCGATAAAAGCTACATGTTTTCCTTGGAGGAACGTGTGAGGTTTATTGAAGAGGCCTTCAAGGACGAACCCAAGATCAAAGTGACCACTTACCAAGGTCTTACGGTGGATTTCTGTAAAAAAATCGGTGCCAATTTTATTTTAAGGGGACTGCGCAACCCTGCTGATTTCGAGTTTGAAAAGGCCATTGCACACACCAATCGCAAGCTTTCCGAAATTGAAACGGTATTTCTGTTGACCTCCTCCGGCAAATCGTACATCAGCTCCTCCATTGTTCGCGACGTTATCCGAAATGGCGGGGACTACTCCGGTCTGGTGCCGGATACGGTCGTGGTCAAATCCTAGTTTACATTTTACTTTTGTAAGATTTTTCTTTATTTTTATATAACAACAAACAATCCTCAAACGAATAAATACAACACTGTGGGTTGTTTTCACAACAATAAAAATTGTAATTCGGACAAATAGCTCTACTTTGGTCAGAAATTTCTGAGTAGGTAGAACGTTTTTTAAGCATCCCCCGAGTTTTGAAAGCAGTTGAGAGAGTTGATCCATTTTATGTTTTGAAACAGTTGCCCAAGGCAACGGCGCTTATTTCCCAAGAGGGTACTCTTTTGGATGCTTCCTGCTCTTGGTTGAAAATGTTCGGAATTCCTTCCTTCACCAAGGGAAATGGCCCGGAAATTTTTACCTTGTTTCCCGAGAACATCGAATTAAAGCAGCAACTCAAGGACAACCTTTCTTTCACCCTTGAGCATACCATCAAAGTCAACTATACCACCCTACACCTCAAAAGCCATTTTGCTCCCTGGTTCGATGAAAAGGAAAATGTGATTGGTACCATTGTCCAAACGGACGATATCACCTCCGAAGTAAAAAAACAAGAAGAATTGGACTGGCTCCATAACATTTTGGAGACCAAGATGGAAGTGTCCAAGACCGGTTGGTGGGAATTTGATTTAAAAACCGAAGAGCTATTCTGGTGCAAAGAAACCAAACGCATTCATCAGGTTCCGGAAAATTATCTGCCAAACGCGCAGGAGGCCATCAATTTTTACAAAGTGGGATACAGCAGAAACAAGGCTTCCATGCTGTTCCATCGAGTAACCAATAACCTTCAACCTTACGATATCAACCTTTTGCTGGTTACCTATATGGGACAAGAGCGATGGGTACGTATTACGGGTAAACCTTTGGTAAAAAATGGAAAGATCATCAAAGTATTTGGAACAATCAAGGATATTCATGAGGAAGTGATGGCAGATACACGGGTAAGGGAACACCAGCAGTTATTGTCCACTTTGGTCGATAGCCTCCCCTTAAACGTCTACGTAAAGGATCTGGAATCCAGAAAAATTTTGGTCAACAAGAGTGAATGCAACTATTTGGGCAAAAAACCAATTGACCTCATCGGTAAAACCGATTTTGACCTGTTTGAAAAAGAGTATGCCCAAATTTCCCGTGAGGAAGACCTTCAGGTCATGAAAAACCTGACGCCAATTATTGGAAAAGAGACCAAAAGTGTCATAAATGGTAAGGTAACCCATCATCTTACCTCCAAAATCCCCTATTTTGATCTGGACGGCAAAGTCTGTGGCCTTATTGGGACGAGCATGGACATTACGCACATGAAAAAGAAGGAGGAACAATTGCGGAGCCTCAACACCATTGCGGTGATGCAAAACCAAAAACTGATCAGCTTTGCACATATTGTTTCACATAACCTAAGGTCGCATTCCGCCAACTTTTCCATGTTATTGGGATTTCTAGATGCTGAAAAGAATCCCACGGAAAGGCTGCGATTGATCAAGATGCTGCGCCAAGCTTCCGACAATCTCTTGGAAACCTTGGCCAACCTGAACCAAGTGGTAGATGTAAACTCAAATACCTTGGTGATCAAAAAAAACGTGCACCTACGCCATGCTGTGGTAAAGGTATTGCAGGACCAGTCGGCACTACTGGAGCACAACCACGCACAGGTAACAAACCATGTTCCTGAGGAATTACAGATCAACTGTGTACCGGCCTATCTGGATAGCATATTGTTGAATCTGGTATCCAATGCAGTCAAGTATAAAAGTCCCGACCGAAAACTCCAGATTACCATCAATGCCCTAAAATCCCAAAAAGGGATTGAACTAAGCATATCCGATAATGGACTGGGAATTGATCTAAACAAATACGGAAACAAAATATTTGGAATGTACAAAACGTTCCACAACAGAGAAGATGCCAAAGGCTTTGGGCTTTACTTGGTAAAGAACCAAATCGAGGCCATGGGCGGAAGTATAACAGTGCAGAGTGAAGTAGATAAAGGCACTACATTCAATGTAAGTTTTAATGAAGAAAGTTAGTTGTATTTTTATTGTGGACGATGACCCCATAACTGTTTTTGGCATCAAAAAAATGTTGAAGTCGGTAGCGGAATGCGATGACATCCAAATTTTTCAAAATGGCCACGAGGCCCATGAAGCACTTAAGGAAAGAAACAAAACCGGAGGGAACATTCCCGAGGTTATCTTTTTGGACATCAACATGCCCATAATGGATGGATGGGAGTTTTTGGACGCAATGATTGAACTGGACATCAAAGAGCAGATTGTCATCAATATGATCACTTCGTCCATAGACCCGTTGGACCATAAAAAGTGGGCGGACTTCAAAGACCGCTGTCCCTATCCGCTCAACTTTAAGAACAAACCCATTTTCAAAATCGAAGCAAACGAACTGGGTTGTATGGGGATTGCGTCGTAGATCATAATATTCTGTATTTTTGGCACTTGCAAGTACACCATTTGTGCAACCTAAAGTTCCCGAAGCATTTTGAAGCAGATTATTCTTTTTTTGTCCGTAGTTCTCATAGTCTCCTGTAAGTCTGAAACACAGGACGAGCAATCGTCTTATCCTACCCATTACGAACTTTCGGAAGGCAAGGAAACGGCGACCTATCAACAGACCATTGATTACTACATGGCCTTGGCCCGCGAATTTCCAGAAATCAATATCCAGACCATAGGAAAAACGGACAGTGGCTACCCCTTGCACACCGTTACCTTTAACCCTGACGGGGACTTTAATTTTGAAAATATCCGCAAGGAAAAGACCATCATCCTAATAAATAACGGTATACATCCTGGGGAAAGCGATGGTATCGACGCCACCATGATGCTGTACCGCGATTTGGCCACAGGTGCATTGGAAGCTCCAAAGAACACGGTATTGGTTACGATTCCGATCTATAATGTGGGCGGTGCGCTCAACCGAAACTCCACCACCCGGGCCAACCAAAACGGTCCAGAATCCTACGGATTTCGGGGCAACGCCCGAAATTACGATTTGAATCGTGACTTCATAAAAATGGACACCCAAAACGCTAGAACTTTTGCCCAAATATTCCATATGGTAAAACCAGATGTTTTTGTGGACAACCATGTAAGCAACGGGGCCGATTACCAATACACCTTGACCCATTTGTTCACACAGCACAATAAATTGGGAGGTGAAATGGGCAAATACCTCCATGACACTTTTATGCCAGGTCTCGAACAATCCTTAATCAAAAAGGAGTGGGACATTACCCCCTACGTTAATGTGTTCAATGTTCCGCCGGAAGAAGGTTTTAGCCAATTTATGGACCACCCCCGATACTCCACCGGCTACACCACCCTATGGAGCACTTTGGGGCTAATGGTAGAGACCCATATGCTAAAACCCTACCAACAACGTGTGGAAGGCACCTATGCTTTGATGGAAAGCTTGATTGATGTAGTGGAAAAAGAGCACAGCACCATCAAAACGCTCCGTAAGGAAACATTGGAATCCAATTTGGAGCTTTCCGAATACTATTTCAATTGGCAAGTGGATACCACGCAAACCAGTACCCTCAACTTTAAGGGGTATGAAGCAGAACGACTGACAAGTGAAGTAACCGGCCTACCACGGTTAAAATACAATCGCGATAAGCCCTTTACCAAAGAAACCATTTATCAGGATTATTATTACCCCATGGATACGGTGACCATTCCAGAAGCCTACATTGTTAAGCGGAGTTGGAACAGGGTAATCGAGCGGTTGGATGCCAACAAAATACAATACATCCCCATAAAAAAGGACACCACGCTTTCGGTGGAAGTGTATAGTATTGAGGAATACGATACCAGAAATTCGCCCTACGAAGGCCACTATCTCCATTCGGATACCAAGGTATCCAAAAACGTAAAGGACATCCATTTTAGGGAAGGTGATCTTTGGGTACCTACAAAACAGCCCGGTATTCGTTACCTGTTGGAAACCTTGGAGCCCCAAGGAGCGGACTCATTCTTCAATTGGAACTTTTTTGATACTGTGTTACAGCGCAAGGAAGGCTTTTCTCCCTATGTTTTTGAGGACGTGGCTTTGGAAATGCTACAAAAGGATTCTTTGTTGGCAAAAGAGTTTGAAGCCAAAAAAGAGGAAGACCTGAATTTTTCGAACAATTGGTATGCACAGCTCAATTGGATTTTTGAGCGTTCCGTACATTTTGAAGAGGCTTATTTGACCTACCCCATCTACAGGGTCGCCAAAAACAGTGAAGCTGCGGGATTGTTCGCCAATTAGTCAAAGGGCCAATCCTCGAACAGTACCTTAATATTGTGGTAGGAGTTCTTTAGTGCTTTTTTGGTTTTGCGAGGGCCTTTCCATTTCACTTTTTTGATGCCTTCGGATTTTTCTGCGACCAATTTGCCCGTATAGTCCGTTGACATGATGAACCAGTGGGTCTGCTTCAACCGATATTCCCCGTTGCGCTTAAAAATATGGTAGGTAGTATGAAGGAACCGCTCGATGACCAAATCTTTCACCCCTGTTTCCTCCTCCACCTCGCGAACGGCAGCGCTCTCTATGGACTCCCCCTTATCCACCTTACCTTTGGGCAGGTCCCATTTCCCATTTCTGTAAATGAAAAGCACTTTTCCTTTTTTATTGATGACAAAACCACCGCCCGCAACAACCACGGGGATTTTGTGCATGAAAAGTTTGAGGATCTTTTTGTCGTCAGGATGATATAAATACGCCTTTTTCAGCTTCTTTTTGGACAATAGGCGAATCGCCTCAACTATGGAATCACCATCCAAAGAAAACAAATTACCATTGGAATCCTGGGGTCGCTCGTTTGTTAAGATCAGTGGAGCCTCATTAACAAAAACTTCATACATTTGCGCAATGGTTTTAGATAAGGGAATCGCAAAAAAAACAGCAGAGCTGTTATTACAAATTAATGCAATTAAGTTGGAACCTGAAAATCCTTTTACATGGGCCTCAGGTTGGAAATCGCCTATTTATTGCGATAATAGAATCATGCTCTCTTACCCCGCGGTAAGAAACTTTGTTCGAGAAGAAATTGCAAAGCAAGTAGAGAACCTCTACGGAAGGCCCGACGTGATTGCCGGCGTGGCCACGGGTGCCATCGGAATCGGTATTTTGGTAGCAGAGGCCCTAGGTCTTCCCTTTGTTTATGTAAGGCCAAAACCAAAAGAGCACGGTAGGCAAAATCAGATTGAAGGCTATTTTGAGCCCGGACAAAGTGTTGTGGTCATCGAAGATTTGATCAGCACTGGGAATAGTAGCCTTAATGCCGTCCAAGCCCTGAAGGAGCAAAACGCCGATATCAAAGGAATGATTGCCATCTTCACCTACGGTTTTCCCGTTTCAACCGAAAATTTTAAAAAAGAAGGTGTGGAACTGCATACCCTCTCCGACTACGAGAATTTGATAGAGCAGGCTTCCGACACCCAATACATAAAAGAAAATCAATTACAGACCCTATTGGAGTGGAGATCGAATCCACAACAATGGAAACCTTAGTTTACCATGCACATTGAGACCTCAAAAAAAATCGTATCCAAAAGCGATAAAGAAGTGTTTGAATTCCTGACGGATATCAAAAACTTTGAAACCTTAATGCCCGAGAATATCGAAAAGTTTGAAGTGTTGGACGAGAACACCTTCAAGTTTGCCTTGAAAGGTATGCCGGAAATTGTGCTACGGCTCAAGGAACAGCATCCAAACGAAAAGGTAGTCTTGGGTGCAGCAAGCGATAAATTACCGTTTACACTTACAGCTGACATCAAAGCTTTGGATAATGATCAAAGTGAGGTCGGCCTAAGTTTCGAAGGGGAATTCAACGCCATGATGGCCATGATGATCAAAGGACCCATCACCAATTTTATGGGAACCCTGTCCAACAATATGGATAAAATCGGTCAGTAAAGAAGCGTTACCTCCTTTAGATCAAATTCCTTTATAATCCGGTCCTCCAGTTCGATGACCAACTTTCCGGAGGTGGACACCCCTCGGATATAACCCATTAACCGCTCTCCTTTCGCGTTGGCAAAGGTCGAGGGCTTATCTCTTCTGAACAACAGTTGCTCGTAGGCGGGCAGCAATTGGGTGACTGTTTTAGCTTCCACGGTATCCAGTTGGAGTTTAAGGCATTCCAAAATGGTATGAAGGAGTTCGTCCAAATCGAAATTCCTACCAGTCACCAGCTTCAAGGAAGACGCCTTGTCCAAACCCCCAAAATCCGTCTGGTTTACATTAAGCCCGATGCCTATGATCGCTTCGCCCACTTTATTGCCCCTAAGCAAGTTTTCTATCAAAATGCCACAGATTTTTCGCGAACCTGACATAATGTCGTTAGGCCATTTGATCTGTACATCAGGAATGGCTAGCTTGTTCAAGGCATTGAACACGGCCAAGGACACTGCAATATTGAGCGCAAATTGATGTCGGACACTCATGGCGTCAAACTTTTTCAAGACACTGAACGTTAGGTTTTTACCCCCTTCAGAATCCCAAACTGTATTCATTTGCCCCCTGCCCTTGAGCTGCCTACGGGTTACGACCACGGTATAATCCAAAGGATTTTCCGAGCGCAACAAATCTTTCAAAAAGATATTTGTGGAATCCGTGGCATCAAGTTTGAGTATCTGAAAATGTTTTCCCAATGTGACAAGCCTTTACGATTTGTTAAAAACTAGGGCTAAGAAAACAAAAAAAACATAACTTTGTAAAAACTAAACTTTTTGAATGCAGAAAAAGAAAGCTAGCGCAGATGAATTGATTGCCTTGATCCTGGAAGGAATAGAAGACGTTAAAGGAGTTGACATAAATCTACTGGACCTTAGGGAAATCGAAAATACAGTTTGCGACTACTTCATCATCTGTAACGGTACTTCCAACACACATGTGAACGCAATTGTATCCTCCGTGCAGAAAAAGGTCAGCAAGGCCCTGCAGGACAAGCCATGGCATGTTGAGGGTTCTGAGAACGCCGAATGGGTGCTTATGGACTATGTCAACGTTGTGGTGCATGTATTTCAAAAACACATTAGGGAATTCTATGATATTGAGGGGCTTTGGGGAGATGCCAAGGTCACTATGGTGGAAAGCAGTTACAATTCTTAAAAAAAATGGCAAAAGAAAACAACCCAAATAATACACCAAAGAAGCCACGTTTTAGTTCGTGGTGGATATATGGCGTAGTCATCGCATTGATCATCGGCTTCCAGTTTTTTGGTGGAAGCAATTTTTCAAGTACGGAAAAAACAACAACCTCCGAATTACAGGAATTCTTGCGCAATGGTGATATCTCCAAGATTGTCATCATTACCAATACCAGACAGGCCAAGGTATACCTCACCGAGGAGGCCATGAAGAAGGACGTTCACAAAGGAGTGGCCGAAAAGCCGCTGTTCCCATCAACCAATCTGGTTCCCCAGTATGTATTGGACTATGGTGACCTTCAGATTTTCCAGAACGAAATCACCGAGATAAAGAAAGAGAACAACTTGGATACCATTGTCGAGTTTGACACGGAATCCAATGTACTTGGCGAAATATTTTTGACGCTCTTACCATTTGCCTTGATCATTGGTATTTGGATCTACCTGATGCGTAGAATGTCAGGCGGTGCCGGGGGCGGTGCTGGTGGACAGATTTTCAACATAGGGAAGTCCAAGGCCAAACTCTTCGACGAGAAAACCGATACCCGTACATCGTTCAAAGATGTAGCTGGTTTGGAAGGGGCCAAGGAAGAGGTCCAAGAAATTGTAGAATTCCTTAAAAACCCGGATAAATACACTTCACTTGGTGGTAAAATCCCAAAGGGAGCCTTATTGGTAGGCCCTCCGGGAACGGGTAAAACCCTTTTGGCAAAAGCTGTAGCAGGTGAGGCCAAGGTTCCTTTCTTCTCCTTGTCCGGTTCGGATTTTGTGGAAATGTTCGTAGGGGTTGGAGCATCAAGGGTGCGTGACCTTTTCAAACAAGCAAAGGATAAGTCACCCGCTATCATTTTTATTGATGAAATCGACGCCATTGGACGAGCTAGGGGAAAAAACAACTTTACAGGTTCCAATGACGAACGTGAGAATACCCTGAACCAGTTATTGACCGAAATGGATGGATTTGGAACCAATACCAACGTAATTGTATTGGCCGCTACCAACCGTGCCGATGTGCTGGACAAAGCCTTGATGCGTGCAGGACGTTTTGACCGTCAAATCTATGTGGACCTGCCCGACCTCAACGAAAGAAAAGAAATATTCGAAGTACACCTTCGTCCTATAAAAACCGCTGAAACCCTGGATTTGGACTTTTTGGCCAAACAGACCCCAGGATTCTCCGGAGCCGATATTGCCAACGTTTGTAACGAAGCGGCATTGATCGCTGCCCGTAAGGAGAAAAAAGCAGTTACCAAACAAGATTTCTTGGATGCCGTGGATAGAATTGTGGGTGGTCTGGAAAAAAAGAACAAAATCATCACCCCAGAAGAGAAAAAGACCATTGCGTTCCACGAAGCAGGTCACGCCACGGTAAGCTGGATGTTGGAACATGCCGCGCCTTTGGTGAAAGTGACCATCGTTCCTCGCGGTCAATCGCTTGGAGCCGCTTGGTATTTACCTGAAGAACGCTTGATCGTACGACCAGAACAGATGTTGGACGAAATGTGTGCCACCATGGGAGGCAGAGCAGCGGAGAAAGTGATGTTCGGAAAAATTTCAACAGGAGCATTGAGCGATTTGGAGAAAGTGACCAAACAGGCCAGGGCCATGGTGACCATTTATGGACTGAATGACGAATTGGGCAACATCACCTATTACGATTCCACGGGTCAAAACGAGTACGGCTTTACCAAACCTTATAGTGAGGAAACGGCCCAAAAGATTGATCAGGAAATATCCAAAATGATTGAAGCGCAATATCAAAGGGCCATTAAATTGTTGGAGGACAACAAGGACAAACTCACCGAGCTCGCTGAACGTCTTTTGGACAAGGAGGTCATATTCAAGGATGATTTGGAAAAAATCTTTGGACAGCGCCCTTTTGAAAAAGAGGAAGAAAAGTTGGAGCCAGCAGAGTAATCGCTACAAACAACATCTAATCAAAGGAGTTATATTGATTAAGTAGAAAGAACACAAAACCATTAATGGGAGTTTTTAAAAAACTTTTCGGAGGAGGAAAAAAGGTTTCCAAAGAAACTGCGGAAACCCGGGGAGAACACATGCCCGACCTAAAAATTCCCGTTGATGAAAAGTTTACCATCTACTTCAAAAAAAATGGTGGAAAGTTCATTTACTGTGAAGATTTTGCCGAGGTTTCCGAGGCCCTCAAAAACATCGTTTCGGAAAACGACTGGCAAAACCACCTCTTCTATTCGCTGGATCCAAGGATAGAGACTAAGTTTGCTTCGGAAAAGCTTCAATTCACCAACAATCGCAACGAAAGTGATATTTTCTTTACCACCTGCGAACACTTGGTGGCCCATAATGGGTCCATTTTGGTGTGTTCCCATCAAATCAAGGAAAAGAAACTGGACGAACTACCGTCCAACCTCATTGTGTTCGCCACTACGAGCCAGTTGGTCGATTCCATAAGCGAAGCACTCAAAATAATCAAGGAACGGTACCAGAAAAACATCCCCAACAATATCACCACCCTAAAGCACTTTCAACAAACACCCGAAAACAAAGATGATTTTCTTTCCTATGGGAGTGCTTCCAAAAATGTATATCTTTTACTCCTAGAAGATTTCTGAGTAGATGAGAGAAATTTTAAGACGCTCCATAACAGGGGTAATTTACGTAGTACTTCTGTTGGGCGCAGTATTTTTGAGTTCGGACGCCTTCGACTTTCTTTTTATGGCCTTCGGACTTGGATGTCTGTATGAGTACAAGCGAATTGTAAAGCTAAAGGGGTACTACATATTCATGGCCTATTTGGCACTGTGGTGGGTTTTTATTTACCTCACCAACGACACTATGGCCGTGAACATGCTCATGCTTTGCACCATCGCGGTGGACATTGCCCTATTGATGTTCCTGTTCTCCAAAAAACCCAAATATTTCAATGACGTACAGAAATTCTTGATCGGGCTCTTCTACATTGGTGGCGGGTGTATTTTTTTGACGATGATACCTTACAAGATTGATGAATTTGCCCAATTTTTGATCATGGGCATCTTTATTTTGATATGGGTAAACGATACATTTGCCTATCTGGTAGGACGAACTTTGGGACGCACCAAACTTTTTCCTGCAGTTTCCCCAAAAAAAACTATTGAAGGTTCTGTCGGAGGTCTTATTTTTGCACTGGTCGCCGCCTATTTTTTATCGTGGTACGAAACACGGCTTTCGATATTCGAGTGGATGGCAATGGCTTGCTTGATTGTGGTCGCAGGAAGTTTGGGCGACTTGTTGGAATCCAAGTTTAAACGAATGGCCGGAGTAAAGGATAGTGGCGCTATCCTGCCGGGACATGGTGGAATCTGGGACCGATTGGACAGTTTGGTGTTTGCCGCACCATTTGCATATTTGATTTTAAATATTTTCTCCTATGTTTCATAAAGAGGGTCAAAAAATAATCATATTCACTTTTTTTATAGTGGTGGCCATTGTATTGGCGGCACAATATACTATGGATTTGGAATGGGCCCGAATGACGGTCCAGATTTCCGCGCTATTGCTTTTGGTGGCCATCTTGCAATTTTTTAGAAACCCAAAGAGATTGGTGACCCCTAACTTTGATGAAATATTGGCTCCAGTGGACGGAAAGGTAGTAGTAATCGAAGAGGTGGACGAACCCGAATATTTCAAAGGAAAGCGAAAGCAGGTCTCCATTTTTATGTCGCCCGTCAATGTGCATGTTACCCGTTATCCCGCCAGTGGTACTGTCACCTACTCCAAATATCACCCCGGAAAATATTTAGTGGCTTGGCATCCCAAATCCAGCACCGATAACGAGCGAACCACGATAATACTGCATACCCCAAAATTTGGCGAGATCGGATACCGACAAATTGCAGGTGCCATGGCACGAAGAATCGTAAACTACGCCGAGGAGGGCGAACAGGTTACACAAGGGGAAGATGCTGGTTTCATCAAATTCGGTTCACGGGTGGATTTACTTTTGCCGCTTGACTGCGACATCACAGTAAAACTGAATCAAAAAGTAATCGGGGCACGCACGTGCATTGCATCGGTAAGACCATTGGATGACTAAGGAGGAGTTACATAAACGATTTGAGGATGCCGTTAACTTTGTTAACGACTACACGGACCCACTTCCTGCGGACCTCTTATTAAAACTCTACGCCTACTTTAAGATTGCCAACAAAAATTTTGAAAACCCAGGCAGTCGAACTCCGCTCATCAATGCGTTCAAGGCAAATGCACTCTTTCAGGCCAAGAGCATCAGTGTGGAAGAGGCCATGGAAAACTATGTGAACATAGTTGAGAAGGAGCTTAAAAACCTTTAAGAGGCCAAATCAGCCGTCGCAAAGGATTTCTCCACATAAGTAAAGTAAACACCACCGAAAATAGTAATCAAGAAATAGAGGGCCACCAGATAGCTCCCAATGGTTACATAAGCATCGATGCCAAACCAATCGCCCGACAAATAGATTAGTACCAATCCTGCCACACCCCGAATCACCTCAATCCAAACAGCATACGATTTTCGGTCCATTAGAGTAGTGTACCCATAAATCCCGACAAAAATAAACGCCCCAAACAACAGCAAGCCATCAAATCCGATTTCCGAATAGCTGTAGAACATAAAAAGCATCAAAAAAGTAGTCGCGATCAATTGGAAAAGGGCATATCCCTTTAACCAAGGTGAAGTTTCGGGACTGTATTTTTTGAAATTGTAGACATCTTGGATAACCTCAACGGGATATTTGTCTTTCACGTCCTGCGGACGCCATCCTGTGGGCATAAACCATATCCGGAGTTTGTCCCAATAGCTTCGGGTGCGCCATGCGTCCTGCATCAATCGCCATATATGTTGAAAATTGATGATGATGGGATTCCAAGTATTCGCCGGTTTCAGCACCCCGTATTGTGGCGGCACATCATCCAACTCTTCTTGAAAGGTACCGAACATGCGGTCCCAAATACAAAAAATCTGTCCTAGGTTTTTGTCGATATACTCTGGATTGATGGCATGGTGCACACGATGTTGCGAAGGGGTCACGATAACATATTCCAGAATCCCCATTTTGCCAATATACTGGGTGTGGTACCAGAACTGGGCAAACAGGTGTATCGGGGCCAATATGGCGATCACTTGATTGGGAACTCCCAATAGGGCGGCCGGAATCAACAAAAGGGCATAGTACCCCAACAAGTTGGAAATAGGCTGCCGTAGCGCACAGGCCAAATTAAACTCTTCACTGCTGTGATGTATCACATGCTGGTTCCAGAAAAGATTGATGTGATGGCTCAACCTATGGTTCCAATAACCGGCAAAATCCAAAGCAATAAAAGCCACCACCCAGACCAACCAAGTTGCCTTGATCTCGATAAGTGCCAAATGTTCCAACAAAAAGGGATAGCTTACCAAAATAAGCACAAGACCCAATGAATCCTTCACTACATTGGTCAAACCTGAGCTAAGACTGCTCACGGTATCCATGAGGTTGTGTTTTTGATCCTTTACAAATCGGCCATACAAAATTTCGATAAGTACAAGACCGATAAAAAATGGCGTGGCATATAACAATGCCGTTGCATACGATTCCATTTCAAAAATTTAAACGTTACCCGATGCAAACATGGGATTTGCTGCCCTTAAGTTAGTCCAAATTTTTAAATAATTGAATATCGTTGGCATCGGTCAAGTCGGGAATATGTTCGGAACGTGGTATGCAAAGTACGGCTTTAGGGTGGTCGGCCACCAACATTCCAACTGCCTTCGGGAGTTCCTTTTCATTACGAACCGGGTCCATGGGGCAGTTTTTTAAATATGAATAAACCTCAGCTCCAAAAAAACTAAAAATGTTCATGCTTACCCGAAGCTCGCCCATGGCA
This sequence comes from Allomuricauda sp. MMSF_3307, assembly GCF_030733585.1. Classification (NCBI taxonomy): domain Bacteria; kingdom Pseudomonadati; phylum Bacteroidota; class Flavobacteriia; order Flavobacteriales; family Flavobacteriaceae; genus Allomuricauda; species Allomuricauda sp. MMSF_3307. Next base: position 454,578 of record NZ_JASHIQ010000003.1, on the reverse strand, counting down.
TCTTTATATTGGGGCACATCCTCCACATTTGGTTTTTCAATGATTTGCTGTAAAAATCCATCCGAAGAAATATCCATTACGGCAAACTTGGCTATGCGCTCCTCGGTATACTCAAAACCTGAACTTCCGTAGCTAATCAACGCATGAGGGGCTTTTCTATCTTTCCTTAAATCCTTGAGGGCACCAACAGAATAAAGGTTATCGCCATTACAAACCGTAAAAGTGGTCCGTTGCAATTCAGGGTATTGATCCAAACATTGCTGAAGTGCATCCGCCGTACCCAAGGGTTTTTGCCGTCCTACGGGAACTTCTTGCACGGCCAGGTGGACTTCCAGGTCTTTCGAAAACATCTCTTGATCTTTCAATTGTTGAAAGGCCGTATTTTCCGGACTGGTGATCAAGTACAGTTTGGTGTATCCTGCCTTTACCGCATTCCGTACCAAATAATACAAAAAAGGATACCCTTTCTTACCTACGGGAATCAAGCTTTTATGGGGAATGTGGTCCATAATAGTTCTTTCTTCCCTAGCTTTTAGACTTCGCTTCATACGTGAGGACGCACCCCCTACCATTACAATCAAACTCGTGTTTTCCATCTTTCTCAATTCGTTAGGTTCACCGCATAGACAGCTTTGGCCCCATGGTCCAAAAAGGCGCGTTTCACCCTTTCCTCCGTATCCTCCGTTACCATGGCTACCATACAGCCGCCCCCTCCCGAACCAATGGTCTTTGCCCCAAGGGCTCCGGCTTCGCGTGCGGCCTTCATCATCTGCGCCATTTCCAAAGGGGTGTTCTTGATTTCATTTTCAAGGATACGCTGGTGCTGGTTCATCAAATCTCCCAAAAACAGGATATTCGGATTTGGCCGGAGCAACTCCTTTTTTGCTTCCAAGGTAATATGGTAGTTATAAATAGTGGCATACCAGTACCCTTTAAGTTCTTCGGGAACCAAATCGATATATTTTTCGTAGTCTTTTGGCGTGGCATGCTTCAAATTGAAGTCGGTATGTTCATTTTGTACCGATGCCACCGCCTGTTGAGCATATACCCGTGCATTTTTGAGTACTTCCAATGTCTTTTTGGGTACTCCCGATTCCGCCACGAGCAATTTTCCCAAATCAGCCTTCAATCGTGTACTTTCACCTGTTTCCGTATCGATATAAATGAGTCCTTTTTGAGCGATGGTGTACTGGTCCATGAGTCCCCCGGGCTGATCAAAGAACAGAACTTCGGCCTCATAGGCCCATTTCCCAATTTGTTCATCACTGATTTGATGGGATTTGCCTGCTGCCTCGACCAAAAAACGTATCCAAGCAACCACCAAGGCCGAAGAACTGGACAAGCCAGCATTCAATGGTATGTTTCCGGTAATCTCCACATCATAGCCTTGCTGCCAATGGAAGTCGTTCTGCCTTAAAACGGCCATCACCGATTTAAAATAATCTCCTGATCTGACCTCCTTCAAACTATCTTGCAAAGCAACGGACACCCCTTCATCAAGATCTAATAGTTTTATAGCGTAGCTCCCATTGCAATTTGGTGTTCCCTTAATCTTGATGTAACGGTCTATGGTTCCCGCAATAACGGGCAGACCTAAATAATCTTGATGGTCGCCGTAAAAACAGATTCGGGCCGGAACTTTTATGTCAATCATCAATTTGCTCTATTAATCAACAATTTCCAAAGGTGCTGTTTCTTTCCAGTTGCCCCTCGTAAAATCAGGGAAAGGCTGGGGCGCCCCACCGCTGGCCACGGAACGTTCACTCAATGGGGAAACTGCACTCCACAAACAACCCTCGTACACATTTTGGTCCAAAGGAAGCCCTTTTTGGAGGCATTCCACGATACGGTACACCATGATGCCATCCATGCCTCCATGTCCACTGCCCTTGGCGGCCTCGTTCAGTCTTTTATAAAGAGGATGGTCGTATTTCTCATATAATTTTTGAAGTTGTTCTCCTTGCACCCAGGAGTGATGGTCTTTGGTAAGCCCTTCCACTCCACCTTCCAATGCAACGCGGGTTGGGAAGCCTGCCAAAATTCCTTTGGTTCCCTGTACCAAATTCAGTCTCGAATAAGGTCTTGGACTGGTTTCGTCCCACTGCACCATAATGGTTTTTCCCATAGCGGTTTTAATGATGGATGTATTTAAATCTCCACCTTTAAAATCGAGTCGATTCCATTTATGATCGGATGGATAATTTTTCTCGGCATATAATTCACGCCCCCTCGCTGGCGTGGAGAAGGAAACCAAGCTGCCAAAAGTATCATCTTGGCGTGCGAGGTTCATATATTGGGCCACTGGTCCCAGACCATGGGTCGGATATAAATTTCCATTTCTTTTGGCATAGTGGTAGGTCCGCCATGAGCCCGTACCTCGCTCCTGCTCTTCCATTTGCCAGCGTAATTCGTGAATGTACGCAGCTTCCCCGTGCAAGATTTCACCAATGACCCCTTGTCGGCACATATTGAGGAACATCAGCTCATCCCGACTGTAATTGACGTTTTCCAACATCATACAGTGTTTTCGGGTGCGTTCGCTCGCATCCACAATATCCCACATCTCCTGAATGGTGGTTGCGATGGGTACCTCAACAAAGGCATGTGCCCCGTGTTCCATGGCACCGATGGCCATTGGGGCATGGTTGGCCCAATTAGTGGCAATAAAAACAATATCTGGTCGCACTTCTTTCAGCATGGTCCGCCATGCATCCTCATCACCCCAGTACGGTTTGATGTTTTTATGCCGATTTTCCCCGGCCGCCTCTTTTACCCATTGGGTTTTTTCTTTTACCAAATCTTCATACAAATCACAGATGGCGACCACCTCGGTACCTTCCAGCGCAGCAAAGAACTTGGCATGTGTTCCCCCTCTGGCACCTACACCAATAAAAGCGGCACGAACCTTTTCCAATTTGGGCGCTGCAAATCCACCCATATAGGTCGATGCCAATGGGCGTTCCGAATTGGCTTTTAAATATGATGGAGCAATGGTTATCGCGGCAGCAGAAAGTGAAGTTTTTTGGATAAAACTTCGTCTATCGAGGTTTTTCATACGAACAAAAGACGTTGGTTATTGTTGGTCCAAAGTATGAAAAATAAAAAGAAAAGGGAAGCAGACTTCCCTTCTCAAAATCATGATATGACAGCCAAAGTTATTTTAAACTGGCTAGGCTTTTTTCCAAGGTCTCGATTTTGGCCTCCGCGTCGGCCGCTTTTTTGCGTTCCATGGCCACGACTTGCTCGGGAGCATTGTTTACAAAGCGTTCGTTGCCCAACTTTTTTTCGACGGACTTCAAAAATCCTTTGGTATAGTTAAGCTCCTCCGTAATCTTGGCTATTTCCGCCTCCACATCAATAGCTCCGCTTATGGGAATAAAGTACTCGTTACTTTTCACCCGAAACGTCAGGGCACCATCCAAACTGGCATCTATGGTTTCCATGGTCGAGAGGTTGCCCAATTTGATGATGATGGCATCCATTTGGGAACTTACGCCCTCGGCATTCAACATAAAAAGCTCCAACGCATCTTTCTGCGGGATGTTTTTCTCTTTTCTGATGGTTCTGACTCCGGAAATGACCTCCGCAGCAAAATCAAAATCTGAGATCAACTGGGTATTCACCTTTTCTGCTTTTGGCCATTGGGAAACGATAAGTGCCTCCTCTGGACTGCGCTCGGCAATGTGCTGCCAAACCTCCTCGGTCAAGAATGGCATGAAGGGGTGCAACAGTTTTAGGTTTTCCTCAAAAAGATGCAATACCTCGTCGTATGTTTTCCGATCGATGGGTTTCTGGTATTCCGGTTTTACAATTTCCAACAACCACGAGCAGAAATCGTCCCAAACCAATTTATAAATGGCCATGAGGGCATCGGAAATACGGTATTTGGAAAAATGGTCCTCAATTTCAACCAAAGTTTGATTGAATTTGGCTTTGTACCATTCGATTCCTTTAGCTGCTGCTTCGGGCTGAGCAATATCGGCTGTCTCCCAACCTCTTACCAAACGAAAGGCGTTCCATATTTTGTTGGCGAAGTTCGCTCCTTGCTGGCAAAGGGCTTCATCAAACAACAAATCGTTACCTGCGGCGGAGCTCAATAAAAGGCCCACACGGACTCCATCAGCACCAAAATCATCTATCAATTGGAGTGCATCGGGGGAGTTCCCCAAGGATTTGGACATTTTTCGACGTTGCTTATCGCGAACCAATCCTGTAAGGTAAACATTTTCAAAGGGTCGTTTTCCTCTATACTCATACCCGGCCATGATCATTCTGGCCACCCAAAAGAACAAAATATCGGGTCCGGTAACCAGGTCGCTGGTCGGATAATAATAATTGACCTCATCATTTTCTGGCTCCAAAATACCTCCAAACACACTGATGGGCCACAACCAAGAGGAGAACCAGGTATCCAATACATCTGGGTCCTGTTTCAAGTCTGAAGCACGAAGTCCGAGGTCCGAAGTTTTTTCCTGTGCCAGTTTAAGTGCTTCTTCCGGAGTTTCGGCCACGACAAAATCCTCTTTTCCATCACCATAGTAATAGGCAGGAATCTGCTGACCCCACCATAATTGTCGGGAAATGTTCCAGTCGCGGATATTTTCCATCCAATGGCGATAGGTGTTATCGAACTTGGACGGGTATAATTTGACATCCTTGGTTTCCAAAACGCCTTCCAAGGCGGGTTTGGCTAAATTTTCCATCTTTAGGAACCATTGATCGGACAGTCGAGGCTCGATTACCGCTTTGGTCCGTTCGGAAGTACCCACTTTATTGGTATGTTGTTCGGTCTTCACCAAATATCCCTTTTCCTGTAGCTCCTTTACAATTTCCTTTCGCACCTCAAAACGGTCCTTTCCTTCGTAGTGTAGTCCAAAGGAATTTAGCGTAGCATCTTCATTAAAGATATCGATAACCTCCAAATTGTGCTTGTCCCCAAGGTTTTTATCGTTTTCATCATGAGCCGGAGTAACCTTGAGACATCCGGTTCCAAACTCAACATCGACGTACTCGTCCTCAATGATAGGTATGACTCGGTCGCAAATGGGCACAATGGCCTTTTTGCCCCGTAAATGACGATATCTTTCATCATTGGGGTTGATGCAGATGGCGGTATCTCCCAAAATGGTTTCTGGACGCGTAGTGGCAATGGTCACTTTTTCATCGGAACCTTCAATGGCATAGGACAAATAATACAGGTTGCCTTGTCGTTCTTCATAAATGACCTCCTCATCCGATAGGGTGGTCTTGGCTTCGGGATCCCAGTTCACCATTCGGTACCCCCTATAAATCAGCCCTTTATTATATAAATCAACAAAAACTTTGATCACGGATGCTGACATATCGTCATCCATGGTGAATTTGGTGCGATCCCAATCGCAGGAACAGCCCAGTTTTTTTAACTGTTGCAAAATAACCCCTCCGTACTCGTTGGTCCAGTCCCAGGCGTGTTTCAAAAATTCATCCCGCGATAGTTTTGACTTATCAATACCATCAGCCTTCAATTTGGCTACCACCTTGGCTTCGGTAGCAATGGATGCATGGTCCATTCCAGGAACCCAGCAGGCGTTTTTACCCAAGAGCCTTGCCCTGCGAATCAACACATCTTGAATGGTATTGTTGAGCATGTGGCCCATATGAAGTACGCCCGTAACGTTGGGCGGGGGGATTACGATGGTATAGGGCTCCCTATCATCGGGCTTGGAACTGAAGTACTTATGCTCCGACCAGTAGGCATACCAGTGCTCTTCCACCCGTTTTGGGTCATATTTTGATGGAATTTCCATGTTTCGGTACAGTTTTTGTTTAATTGGACTGTGATTGGTTTTTTTGAAGGGAAAGCTAAATGTTAATTTTACGCTATTCTTCGGATGAGGGCCAATCCAGAAATACGAAACAAAAATAAGTAACGTTATTCTATAACAAAAGAATTTTGGATGCAGGTATCAAAACATCTACATTTGAAGTTCACCCAAAAACCAAAAATGATGAAAAAAACTGTACTCATGCTGTTTGTAGGGCTCTTATCCTTAGGGGTATATGCCCAAGAGACCGCTAAAATCGAATTTAAAAGCGAGACCATTGATTACGGAGAAATTGAAAGAGGTAGTGATGGTGTCCGTGTTTTTGAATTTACCAACACAGGTGATGCGCCTTTGGTAATCAGCAACGTTAGATCTAGCTGTGGATGTACGATCCCCAAAAAGCCCGAAGAGCCCATTATGCCCGGCAAAACTGGTAAAATCGAAGTGAAATATGATACCAACAGGGTTGGCCCCATTCGTAAGGCCATTACGGTAACCTCGAATGCCGACACGCCTACAAAAGTGTTGAAGATCAAGGGTAATGTAAAAACTCCTGGCGCAAAGTAAGCGTTAAGAAATATCGATGAATAAAGCCCCGAACCATTGGTTCGGGGCTTTTGCTTTTTAATCGTCGTCAAACATCTTTTTGAGGACAAAGGTGAACAACAGATCCTGATTGTATCGTTCGATGAGGACTTTTATCCGTTTCCCTTCTTTTTCGTTGATCATTTTAAGGATTTCCTGCAATTTATATTGGTGCACCCTTTTCCCGTTGACGGCCAATATCACATCACCCTCACGAAGTCCGGCTTCGGCGGCTGGACTTCCGGCACGGATACCGGATACCACGATTTCGGGGACCAAGCTCAGTCTTGTTTTGTTTTCCAATAAAATCTGGACATTTCCAAAAGTATCTGCATTGTCCTCTTTGACAATCCCATTGGCATCAGCAATGCGCTCTGCTATGTACCGTAATCCGTTGTGCTGCAAATCTATTCCCGCCAAATTATACTGAAAGGGTTCTTTAAAATTTCCATTCTTTTTTAGGGTGACCTTACCTCGGGCATAATCAAAAACCATATTGAACCGCTTGAGTACTTCGCCTCCAAGACTTCCGTTACGATCACCAAGGCTATCCAATCCTTGAAAAGATTCCCGATAAGGAAAGGCTACTTTGGCTTCATCCAACTTAAAGCCACCTATCTGGACCCCATCGATCTTACTCCGTTTTCCGTAAATGTCACCGCTAAGGCCCCGCCCCAAGTGATCTTCGTAGTTTTTCTCAGGAATTTCCAAACCTTTTTCAGGCTCAGGAAACAGCCATAAGGCATCGCTACTGCCCGTATCCACCAATAATTTTACGGGAATATTGGCCGTGTCCTTCATGAGCACGGTTCCTTCCACATAGGCTTTTCGACGTTCTACCTTTAATGGAATGGTTTGCCTATTGCGTCGTTCTTTGTGTGTATAAAGTTCGGGGTTGTGCAGTTTTAGCTTCTTGCTATTGTAATTAACCTCAACAATAAAATCCCTAAAAAGGTCATAGCCCATAATACCGTGAACAGGTATTCCCAAACTGGTAGAAAAGTCAATGCCCCTATCCATCACCACATATAAGTCTTGCGAATAGTTTTTGGCATCGCCCAAGGTAAATCTGTTTCCTTTGGAACTCAGTGCCTTCATCGGTTCGCCATCACCGAGCCCACGTATGGTTACTTCCGATACATTATTGATAGGAACGGAATCGGATTGGGAAAGATTGAAAAGGATGGGTTTGCTCACCCCAGAATCCAAAATAAAAGTAAGCTCCACCCCATTGATCTCCACTGGGATAATAATTAGGTTATTGATGAGCTCAAACCGAATTTTTTGATGTTTTTTATTGCTGGGCAAGGTAAACCCCTGTGCCCAAATAAAATTCGGCACAACTAAAAGAAGTGTAAAAATTAAAGCAATTCTTTTCCACATAAGCAACCTTATTGCATCTCCATTAAGAAATATACAAATAAAGCTCCATAACTTGCTATACTTTAACATTTTAGTAGACAAGGAAATTATCCTCAAACTTGTTGTTTTCGATACTAGGTTTTCTCATTTTTGCGAAAACTTTAGTACATGCCAAGTATTTCGAACAAAGGGGTACAGATGCCCGCATCGCCCATCCGTAAATTGGTGCCCTACGCCGAGGCTGCCAAAAAAAGGGGAACACATGTTATTCATCTCAATATTGGACAACCCGATATAAAAACCCCCAAAGTGGCGCTCGATGCGGTGAGAAACCACACCATTGAAGTACTTGAATACAGTATGACCCAAGGCTCCGAGGCCTATCGCAAAAAAATTGCGGGCTACTATGCCAAACAGGACATTTTTGTGGACTCCGAGGACATTATTGTGACCACAGGTGGTTCGGAAGCTTTGTCCTTTGCCATGGGAACCATTATGGACAACGATGACGAAATCATCATTCCCGAACCCTTTTACGCCAACTATAACGGTTTTGCGACGGCTGCAGGTGTAAAGGTCAAACCGATTGCTTCATCCATCGACAATAATTTTGCACTTCCCCCTATTTCAAAGTTCGAGGAGCTCATCACCCCAAAAACCAAGGCCATTCTTATCTGTAATCCAGGTAATCCTACCGGCTATCTTTACAGTAGGGAAGAGATCCATCAACTGGCAGAACTAGTAAAAAAACACGACCTTTTTTTGGTGGCCGATGAAGTATACCGCGAATTCACCTATGATGGAAGGGAGCACTACTCCATTCTCCAGGTGGAGGGACTGGAACAACATGCCATTGTAGTGGATTCCGTGTCCAAAAGATACAGCATGTGCGGGGCACGAATCGGATGTTTGATTTCGAAAAACAAAGAGGTAATGGAAACGGCCATGAAATTTGCGCAGGCCCGTTTGTCCCCTCCCACCTTTGCACAGATTGCTAGTGAAGCGGCTTTGGAAACACCGCAATCCTACTTCGAGGAGGTCATCGATGAGTACGTTGCCCGAAGAAATCTATTGATTACCGAGCTCAATATATTGGAAGGAGTAAAAGTGGCCACGCCACAGGGTGCCTTTTACTGCGTTGCAGAACTGCCCATTGCAGATGCCGACCACTTTGCCCAATGGTTGCTGGAAAGCTTTGAAGTAAACGGGAACACCGTGATGGTGGCACCGGCCGCAGGCTTTTATGCAACACCAGGCCTTGGAAAAAACCAAATAAGAATTGCCTATGTGCTCGAAAAAGAGCAACTTGTAAAGGCCGTCCAAATTTTGGGCAAGGCCTTAAACGAGTACAACAAACAGTGAACATACAGGAAAACATATCCTTAAAAAACTACAATACCTTTGGTATTGACGTTAAGGCACGGTTCTTTGTTCAAATAACCGGTCTGGTGCAGGTTCAGAAAGTACTGGAACTAAAGGCCTATCCCAAAAAATTCATTATTAGCGGTGGAAGCAATATGCTGCTCACCAAGGATATCGATGCCTTGGTCATGCATATTGCCCTCAAGGGAATCACTGTTGTAGAGGAGGATGAACACAGCGTAGAGGTTAAAGTGATGGCCGGCGAAAATTGGCACGAACTGGTGCTATGGAGCTTGGAGAGAGGTTACGGCGGACTGGAAAATCTTTCGTTGATTCCCGGTAATGTGGGAACAGCGCCCATTCAGAATATAGGTGCCTATGGGGTTGAACTCAAGGATGTATTCGTGAGCTGTGCGGCCATGGATGTAACAACCGGAGAGTTGGAAGGCTTTGACAACGAGGCCTGCGCCTTTGGTTACAGGGATTCTATTTTCAAAAACGAGGCCAAGGACAAATACATCATCACCTCGGTGGTCCTAAAACTGACCAAAACGAACCATGTACTGCACACTGGATATGGCTCCATCGAGAACGAGCTCAAGGAAAAGGGCATTGTACACCCCACTATTCAGGATATTTCGGAAGCAGTGATCGCCATCCGAAGGAGCAAACTGCCGGACCCCAAAGAAATTGGAAACAGCGGAAGTTTCTTCAAAAACCCGGTCATTTCAAAGAAGGCCTTCGACCGATTCATCAAAAAACATCCCGACGCCCCTTTTTATGAGGTCGATGACAGCGGATTCAAGATACCTGCTGGTTGGCTGGTAGAGCAATGTGGGTTTAAGGGAAAACGGTTCGGTGATGCTGGTGTGCACGACAAACAGGCCTTGGTACTGGTCAATCATGGGAATGCCACCGGGCAGGAAATCCTTGACCTCAGCAAAAAGATTCAGGAAGAAGTATACAAGCAGTTCAAGATAAAAATACAACCGGAGGTCAATATCATAAAATAACCCTCGCATTGAAGACAATAACGAGGGTTATACCAAACCAAACTAACCAAACTTATATATATCGAAAAGGGCTGTTTACCCTTTGTGTTTCCAAAATCCTACGAGACAAAAACGCTTTTTCCGTCGTAGCTTTGTCTTATATACGAGATAAATCCTATTTTAGATTTTGGGCATTAAAAAAAATTACCAAAACCACCCTAAATGAGCACACTGATCGAGAGACATATTGTTTCGCTCCTTGCTGAGAAAGACGACAAGGCGATTTCCCTACTTTACGAAAATTATGGGGATACCTTGTTTGGTGTCGCCTTTAAAGTGGTAAAGGATGAGGATCTGGCCCAAGATGTGCTTCAGGAAAGTTTTATAAAAATTTGGAAAAAGGCAGATACCTACGATGCCTCCAAAGCAAAGCTTTTTACATGGTTGTTCCGTATTGTCCGCAACACGGCCATCGATAAATTGCGGAGCATCAACAATAAATCCGACAAGGAAATCCAAATCGACGTTTCGGACGTATATAATGTTGGAGTGAAGGCCATTAATCCGGAACATCTGGACATCCAAGAAAATTTGGATAAAATAGAAGATAAGTACAGAATTGTTTTAGAGGCCCTATTTTTTGAGGGAATGACGCAGCAGGAGGCAAGTGATGAATTGGATATCCCTCTTGGGACCATAAAGTCCAGATTAAAAATCGGACTTAGGGAACTTGGAAAGATTTACGGTACCACCATGTCCTTGCTCTTTATCTTAAATCTATTGTCATGAAGGAGAAAGTAAAATTATTTTTGGAATCCGACATTTTGGAGAAATACCTTTTGGACGACACCACCAAGGAGGAATCCCAAAAGGCAGAACGCTATATTGCCATGTACCCCGAGGTCAGGCAAACCTACGACGAGCTTCAAAAAAATCTGGAGACGTTCGCCAACATGTACGCGAGAAAAACTCCGGAAGGCCTGAGGGAAATTATAATGGCAAGTGCCAAGAAAGAGACCATGGTCAGCAAAAGGTTCTGGCGCTATGCTGCGGCAGCAAGTATCGCCATCATGATTTTTGCCGGATCTTCCATCTTCTTCTGGAACCAAAACAAGACCCTGCAAGAGGAAAACACCATGGTGACGAACCAAATCAAGTATTTGGAAAACAACATGAAGGACCAATTGGCCGATATGAGGAACCAATTTATTGTCCTGAACAACCCGGCCACCAAAAAATATGCCGTGAGGGGTGAACGCGAAGCCAAGGAACTTAAGGCCATAGCATATATAAATCCGGTAAAAAAGCTTTCCTACATTAACGTGAGCAATGTGCCAGAGCTTCCTGAGAACAAGTGCTTCCAGATGTGGGCCGAGGTGAACGGTGAGTTGGTCAACTTGGGCGTAATCAAAAATTTTGATGAAAAGGATAAACTCCTTGCCCTACCCTACGCAGACAATGCCGTAGGCTATATCACCATTGAGCCAGAAGGTGGAAACACCACGCCATCGGTGGACAACATTGTGGCGAACATCAAATACAACTAAGCCAAAGGGCTAAAGAAACTCTAATTCCGCTTGTCTTAATTAGCTATTTTGTACCTTTGTGCAAAAGATGGATTATGAAGTTAGTATTGGTTACCATTGGACTTTTAGCACTTGCTTTTGCAGGTATCGCCATTAAGATTTGGGGTAAAAAAGACGGAGAATTTGCCGGAACCTGTGCAAGTCAAAGCCCTTTTTTGAACAAAGATGGAGAAGCATGTGGATTTTGCGGAAAACTTCCCGAGGAGCAGGACTGCAAAAAAGATACGGTGACCCAGACCCAATAATCCCCATCCGTACAGAGATACAAGATTCATTTTTTGGAAAAAACCGACGATTCCATTCAGGAGATTATCCAAAAGGCAAAAGAAGGAAACCAAATTGCCTTTAGCAACCTCGTTGATACTTTTTGGAACGATGTTTACGGCTTTCAAGTGCTTCGCACCAAAAATGAGAACGATGCGGAGGACATTACCATCCGCACATTTTCCAGAGCTTTTGACAAAATTGACACCTACGACGAGAACTACGAATTTAAAACGTGGCTCATCACCATTTCCAAAAACTTGCATGTAGACCTGCTTCGAAAGCGCAAGAGAAGCCTGATCAATGACATGGAATCCCGTGGAGATGAGGTAAAAAAGGTCTTGGACGAAACCCCATCTGTCGAGGATCGACTGATCACCGAACAAAACTTGGCCAACCTGCTCAGGGACATCAAAAAACTAAAACCGCACTATCAAGAGGTCATCAACCTAAGATACTTTCACGAAATGAGCTATGCCGATATCGCCAAAGAACTCAATGAACCCGTTAACAATGTGAAAGTGAAACTGCTCCGGGCCAAAAAGCTGTTGGCGGAAATCATCAAAAAAAAGTGACCCCTTCACCACTATTAAGTTTCCTCACCAGTTTCGTATCTTTGTAAACCAAAATTAATCGTATGAGCACAAGCGTAGCAGAAAACGTTCATCCACCTAAAGGAAAACCAAAATGGCTTAGGGTAAAATTGCCCACAGGCAAGAAGTACACCCAGCTTAGGGGACTTGTGGACAAGTACAATCTGCACACCATCTGTACCTCAGGCAGCTGCCCAAATATGGGCGAATGTTGGGGAGAGGGTACGGCCACCTTTATGATTTTGGGGAATATCTGTACGCGTTCTTGCGGCTTTTGTGGGGTAAAAACAGGCCGTCCGGAAACCGTGGACTGGGCAGAACCCGAAAAAGTGGCCCGTTCCATAAAAATCATGCAGATCAAACATGCGGTGCTCACCTCCGTAGACCGGGATGATTTGAAGGATATGGGTTCGATCATTTGGGCGGAGACCGTAAAGGCCGTGCGACGAATGAATCCCGATACCACCATGGAAACTTTGATTCCAGATTTCCAAGGCATTTCTACCCATTTGGACCGAATCCTCAAAGTGGCTCCAGAGGTGATTTCCCACAACATGGAAACCGTAAAAAGGCTGACCCGTGAGGTCCGAATCCAAGCCAAATACGAAAGAAGCTTGGAAGTACTGGACTATTTGAAGAAAAACGGTGCCAATAGAACCAAGTCCGGAATTATGCTTGGTTTGGGCGAAGAAGAGCACGAGGTCATCGCAACCATGGAAGACCTGCGAAAGGCCAATGTGGATGTAGTAACGATTGGACAATATTTGCAACCATCAAAAAAACACCTGCCCGTAAAACAGTTTATTTTACCGGAACAGTTTAAAAAATATGAGGAAATAGGCTTGGAAATGGGCTTTAGACACGTAGAGAGCGGGGCCTTGGTGCGATCCTCCTACAAAGCACACAAGCACATCCACTAGCCCATCCACCTCCCCCGCCTATGAAAAACATTACGGTTGGAATAAATGGCTTTGGGCGCATAGGGAGAACCCTATTTAGGCTCCTGCGGCAGCATCCAAATATACAGGTAGTCGCCATCAACGACATGGCGAATGCCGAAACCTTGTCACATCTGCTCAAATATGATAGTATACATGGGGTACTGAAAACCGATGTAACCTACAAGGGCAACCATATTTTAGTGGATAATCAAGAAATTCCTGTGCTCAACCACCATCATCCCAAAGAAATCGACTGGAAATCACATGGTGTGGATATTGTGGTGGAATCCACGGGAAAGTTCAAGACCAGAGAGGACTTGGGTCACCATTTAAAAAATGGAGCCAAAAAAGTGATTCTCTCCGTACCACCGATGGACGATTCCATTAAAATGGTGGTATTGGGCGTAAACGAAAAAATTATAGCTCCAGACGACGATATTATATCCAACGCTTCTTGTACTACCAACAATGCCGCTCCCATGATCAAAATCATCAATGAGCTATGCGGCATAGAACAGGCCTACATTACCACAGTACACTCCTACACTTCGGATCAAAGTTTGCACGATAGCCCGCACCGCGATCTAAGAAGGTCAAGAGCGGCAGGACAATCCATAATCCCTACCACTACAGGAGCCGCAAAGGCCCTTACCAGTATTTTCCCCGAGCTGTCAGATGTGATAGGCGGCTGCGGAATAAGGGTCCCGGTTCCCAACGGCTCCCTGACCGACATTACCTTTAATGTGGTCCAAGAAACCTCTATTGAAGAAATAAATGCTACCTTTAAGGAGCAAGCGGAAAGTACCCTAAAAGGCATACTCAACTATACCGAAGACCCTATTGTTTCTATCGATATAAACAATAGTTGTCACTCTTGTACGTTTGATTCTTTGATGACATCGGTGATCGGCAAAATGGTAAAGATCATTGGATGGTACGATAACGAGACTGGATATTGTTCCAGGATTATTGATTTAATAGATTTGCTCATAAAGAAAAACTACGTTTGATTTCAACCTTGGCCAACAAAAGGATAAGCGTTACCACGCTACTTCTACTGTGCATTTGGTTTTGCACCCAGCCTTTTTATGCCCAAAGTATTGGTAATTCAGCATCCGGCGTGAAGACCATTTTCGACGATTTCATGAAGTATCGCCATGAAAACAATGTAGAGAAAGCCCTGGAATCTCTTAGCGAAGCCGCCAATGTTGCCGAGACCAATGAAGATTCCAAGCTCCTGCTGGACACCTATCATCAGTACGCCCGCCTTTTTTTGGAAGAAGGAGATCCAGAAACGGCCATATTTTACTGGGATAGGGCAAGTATTCTGCTCAAGGACACCTCTTATTCCTATGGAGAGGCATTCCACTTGTATTTGGATGCCGCACTTCGCTATGGCGAGGGAAATAATTTTCAGGCGTTAAAACAACTTGAGGAGTCAAGAAAAGTAAGCAATAACCGAAACCTCACCAACAATATTTTATTGCTGGAAGCACGAATCTATTCCAACATCGAAAAATATGATGATGCGGTCAAAAACTTACATGCCCTAATTGTCAACTCAGATGAAGAGGAAAGGGCCTATTTGGCCACGATGGCCAATCTGGAACTGGCCAAGATCAGTGTGACCTTAAATGACCTTGATGAAGGAATCATCCATTCCAAGGCCGCCTTGGAACTGGCCCAAAAACATGGCTACTCCAAAGAAATCAAAAACGCCTACGAGCAATTGTCCAATATCTACGAAAAAAAGGGGAACTACGGGGAATCCTTGGTCTACACAAAGGCGTTGGCAAAACTGAAGGACTCCGTTTTCAATATCGAAAAGGCAAAATTGGATGCAGATACTGCCGATAAGGTCCGTTTCGACCACCAGATGAACGAACTCAACAAACTGCAGGCCAAAAACGAGGAGTTGAGCGAGTCCAAAAACCGCTCTGAGATAACAGCGATATTAACCTCTGCTTTTTTGACAATTATTTCCCTATTGGCCGTTTCGCTCTTTAGGAACAACCAAATCAAGTTAAAGACCAACGACCTGCTTTATACCAAGAACAAGGAATTGGAGTTGGCGAGGGATGCAGCGGTATCGGCCATGGAAGCCAAGACCAACTTTTTGTCCACGGTAACGCACGAACTTCGAACACCACTCTACGCCGTAACAGGCCTCACGCACCTGTTATTGGAGGAAAATCCTTCGGAACACCAAAAAGAACATTTGAAGTCCCTCAAGTTTTCAGGGGAATACCTGCTGAATTTCATCAACGACATTTTGCAGATCAACAAGATTGATGCAGAAAAATTGGAACCGCTCAATATTGAGTTCAAACTGCACAAAGTGCTCGAAGATGTAGTGGAATCGCTGCAACAGAATGCCAATGAAAAGAAGACGGAGCTTATTTTAGATTATGACCCCACCATTCCAAAAAAGTTGATGGGCGACCCCATCAAGCTCTCACAAATCTTCATGAACCTTGTTGGGAACGCATTGAAGTTCACTAAAAATGGTAAGGTGGAAGTCATTGCCAAAATGCTGAAAAAAGATGAGGACCAAGTAAAATTATATTTTGAGGTCCGCGACAACGGAATAGGTATTTCGGAAGACCAACAGAAAAATATCTTTGAAAGTTTTGAGCAGGGATCTATTCAGATCAACAGGGAATACGGTGGAACAGGGCTCGGCCTAACCATTGTAAAAAGCCTATTGGGACTGTTCGGTACTACCATCCAATTGGAAAGCGAATTGGGCCATGGAAGCTCATTCTATTTTGAGCTCGATGTGGATTACGAGGCCAAGGATGGCGAAGAGGTCCCATTTGAACTGAATGTTGAGGAATTCCAATTTAAGGGACTGCATGTATTGGTCGTGGAAGACAATAAAATCAATCAGGTAATCACCAAAAAAATGCTCACCAAAAAAGAGATTACCTGCGACATTGCCAACAATGGTAACGAAGCCATAGATATGGCAAAAAATAATACCTACGATGCCATTCTGATGGACATCCACATGCCCGGCATCAGCGGTGAGGAGGCTACGCGACAAATACGCAAGTTCGATAAAAACATTCCTATAATTGCCTTGACCGCCATTTCTTTGGATGATAGTTTGGATAGTTTTTATGAAGCTGGTTGCAACGACGTGGTCACCAAACCCTTTAAGCCAGAAGTGTTCTATCAAAAAATTGGGGAAAACATTTTTAGAAGCAAAATGGAAGGTTCTGTTTAGAGCAATGCTCGAACAGCATTCGCCAAATAAGCTTCATCTTCGGAAGAAAAACTATGGGCCACTTCCAAATAATATAGATTTTCTACTTTGCCCTGCAAGCGGACAAAATCCTTTTCCGTGGTCACAATCAACTCGCTACCCTTAAAACCTTCAATCTCCCTCTCCGTAAATGGGTGGTGGTCTACGAATTTAAAGTGATTGAAATCCAAACCCTGCGACTTTAAAAATTGAACCAACGGGCCAGGTTCCGCTATTCCTGTGACCAAAGGAAACTTTTTGTTCTTGAGATGGGAGAGTGGAATCTTTTTTTGGCCACCGTCGGATACAACATCTTTATAGGCAAAAGCTGCGAACAATACCTTCTGATTCGTATTTGGTTTTAGTTTTGCAACCATGTCCATCCTATCATCTTCCGAAAGTTTATCAGGACATTTGGTTACAATGATCACATCTGCTCGTTTAGCTTCCCTTTTGGAATCCCGCAAATCCCCAGTGGGCAAATACCAATCATCCCTATAAGGCTTTTGATAGGTAGTGAGCAAAATGGAAAAGGTCGGTTTTACCTTTCTATGCTGAAAGGCGTCATCCAAAACAATCATATCCGGTCGGACCAAACGCTCCAATTGTTCAATACCGTTGCGCCTATCAGCATCCACCGCGATAGGAACTTCGGGAAATTTTTGATGGATTTGGTAAGGTTCGTCTCCAAGCTCCAATACCGTACTTCTTGGCCCGGCCAAATAAAACCCCTTTGACTTTCGCTTGTATCCCCGGCTGAGAACGGCTACACGATGATTGGACAGCAATCTCAATATATATTCTGTCATTGGTGTTTTTCCCGTACCGCCCACACTCAAATTCCCGACGCAAATGGTGGGTGTACCGTATGATTTGGATGATAACATCCCCACATCATACAAATAGTTTCTCAAGTAAACGACCGCGGCATATACCAACGAAATGGGGAACGCTATTTTCCGGAGTAATGGAAGCATTGGACGAAAATATAATATTTTATCTTTAGGCCACTTAACAATTTTAAAATGACCGTTAACGACATCGCAAAAGTGCTTGAAGAACTAGCTCCTTTGGCCCACGCCGAAGATTTTGACAACGTAGGGCTGCTCGTCGGCGACCCCAACATGAAGGTGGAAGGGGCATTGGTAACACTGGATACCTTGGAAAATGTGGTCGATGAGGCCATAGCTAAAGAATGTAATCTGATCATCAGCTTCCATCCCATCATCTTTAAGGGACTTAAAAGATTAACAGGTGCCACCTATGTGGAACGGGTAGTACTAAAGGCCGTTGCCAACAATATTGCCATTTACAGTATGCATACGGCATTGGACAACAGCAAAATGGGGGTCAATGCCAAAATTTGTGAAGTATTGGGCATCAAAAATCCGCAAATTTTGATTCCGAGATCCAAGAGCATCAAAAAATTGACGACCTACGCACCTGTTGCCGATGCAGAAAACGTTAAACTGGCACTCTTCAAAGCTGGCGCTGGAGAAATCGGCAACTACAGCGACTGCAGTTTCAGCTTGGAAGGCACGGGCAGCTTTAAAGCAGGTAACGGGGCCAACCCTACCGTTGGCAAATTAGGTGAGGTCCATTTTGAAAAGGAGGCGCAAATCAATGTTATTTACTCCTTTGAAAGGGAAAAATCCATTTTAAACGCCCTTTTTGAAGCCCACCCTTACGAAGAAGTGGCCTACGAAGTGTTGACGCTGGAAAATAGCAATCAGGATTTGGGCATGGGGATGATCGGTACCTTGGATACGGAAATGGACGAGAAAGAGTTTTTGATACGTACCAAAGAACGCTTGAATGCCAAAGTGGTCCGCCACTCCGCATTACTGGGCAAAAAAGTCAATAAAGTGGCCGTGTTGGGCGGTAGTGGTGCTTTTGCCATTGGTGCCGCCAAGAAGGCTGGAGCGGATATTTTCATCTCAGCCGACATGAAATACCACGATTTTTACCAAGCCGAAAACCAATTGGTAATCGCCGATATGGGGCACTTTGAAACTGAGCAGTTTACAAAAGATTTATTGGTTGATTATCTTACGAAAAAAATTCCTAATTTTGCAGTCTCTTTATCGGAGAGTATAACGAATCCCATCAAGTATTTATAACATATATGGCGAACAAGAAAGAAAGCACTGTGGAAGACAAGTTGAGAGCATTGTACGACTTACAGCTCATTGATTCCAGAGTGGATGAAATCCGCAACGTTAGAGGCGAATTGCCTTTGGAGGTACAGGACTTGGAAGACGAAGTTCTTGGTCTTAAGACCAGAATGGACAAATTGAAAACGGATGTTGAGACCATCAACTACGAAATCACTGCCAAGAAAAACCTGATCGACGAGGCCAAAGCGCTTATCAAAAAATATAGCGAGCAGCAGAAAAACGTAAGGAACAGCCGAGAATTCAACTCGCTGACCAAGGAAGTGGAGTTCCAGGAATTGGAGATTCAACTAGCTGAGAAGAACATCAAGGAATTCAAGGCGCAGATCGAGCAGAAGAAAGAGGTCATCGCTGCCACTAAGGAAAAATTATCCGAGCGCGAAGGTCACCTAAAACACAAAAAAGGTGAGTTGGACGCCATTCTTGCCGAAACGGAAAAAGAAGAAAAGGCCCTTTTGAAAAAGTCCGAGGAATACGAGGACAAGATTGAGGAGCGTTTGATCCAGGCTTATAAAAGAATCCGTCAGAACGTAAAAAATGGTCTGGCCGTAGTTCCCGTAGAGCGTGGAGCTTCTGGAGGTTCCTTTTTCACCATTCCACCACAGGTTCAGGTAGAGATTGCATCCCGCAAAAAAATCATTACCGATGAGCACAGTGGTCGAATTTTGGTTGACCCGTTATTGGCCGAAGAAGAACAAGAACGCATGGAAAAGCTTTTTACTAAGCTATAATCCAAAATATTTCTATACCAAAAAAAAGCCACCTTTCGGGTGGCTTTTTTTGTTGGTACAGTCATTTCGAAATGAGGGCTACCTTTGAGAAATACAAAGCAGGCAATGCCAGGTCCAGTGCCGAACGAATTCGAAGTACCGCAGGAAATCTTAAATCCTTTCATCTCTCAAAAAAAAATGAAATTGGTATCACACGACCGTTATAAAAAGATGTCTCGACTGCGCTCGACATAACAACTCATAGAAAAAACGTTCCAAGAAATACGTGATGCCGAACTAGTTTCGGCATCCCGCGCTAATTAGCTGAAATTCATGCTATTTGTGCCAAACAACAGAAGAAAGAGTTTATCGACTGTGCTCAAGATGGAATAGTTGACATCCTACTGTTCCAAAAACTCCAAGATTTTATCCTCCACTTCTTGAGAATCCCACTTTTCCTCAATTTTGGGCATTTGCATCACCTTTTGCATTATCTCCTCCTGTTGGTCCCCAATGGCCAAGGCCTCGGCGTAGGGCCTGTCCGAAAATGTTACACGGCTGTACACCGGAATCCATTTATCGGGATATTTTGCAGCAAAGTGTTTTTCAATCTTCTTTTGCAATAGGAATTTAGGGTCGGCCGTTTTACTGCTCATCTCCACAAAGTTCCGATAGCTCAATTCCGCAATGGCATCCGCATTCGGCTTTCGCTCCTCTTGGTATTTGGAGAAAATGGTCTCCCAATCATCACCGTGTTGCCGCATGAGTTGGTCGAGTACGTAAATATCCTCGAACCCGGCATTCATGCCCTGCCCATAAAAGGGTACAATGGCGTGGGCAGAATCACCCACTAGAGCCACTTTGTCCCAATACGTCCATGGGTAGCATTTCATGGTGACCATGGCACTGGTAGGGTTATTGAAAAAGTCTTTGGTGAGGTCCTCGATCACCTTGCGCACGTTGGGAAAGTACGTTTTAAAGAATTCCCTGGCCTGCCCTTCGGTTTGGAGGCTTTCAAAAGAAACCTCCCCTTCAAAAGGCAAAAACAAGGTACAGGTAAAGCTTCCATCAATATTGGGCATAGCAATGAGCATAAACTCGCCCCTTGGCCAAATATGAAATGAATTTTTATCCAGTTTGTGCGTGCCATCTTCATTGGCGGGAATGGTGAGCTCTTTATAGCCCACATCAATAAACTCCTGGGAATAATTATAGCGACTTCGTCGCTGCATTTTGTGCCGTACCCTTGAGAAAGCACCATCGCAACCAAAAATCAGGTCAAAACGGTACTCCTTCCATTCACTTTTTTCGGATTCCCCGGTAAAAATCTTTGCTTCGGGCAAATCAACATCCCAAACCTTTTCATTAAAACGGAACTGCGCACCAGCTTCTTCGGCCAGGTCGATCATCCGTTTGTTCAATATCCCTCTGGAAATGGACCAAATGGCCTCCCCTTCCTTTCCGTACTTTTGAAAGTAAACAGGTTTGTCATTCACATGCATTGCCCGTTTGTCCAACGGAATGGCAATATCCTTAATTCGGTCACCAATACCAACCTCATCCAAGGAACGCCATCCCCTATTGCTCATGGCAAGGTTAATGGATCTTCCTGAAAACTTAATGGTTCGAATATCCGGTCTTCGATCGAACACGGTCACGGTGTGACCAATTCTTCGTAGATAAATTGCTAACAGGGAACCCACCAATCCGGAACCGATGATGGCTATATTTTTTGGAGTCTGTGCCATAAATGCCCAGTGGGCGAATTCTGATTAAAACGATAAAAATAAGCATTTTGGTCGTTACGACGGGGCGATTCCAAGCTTTCCACCACATACATATATTTTTGTTTAATTTTTATGTATTTTTGTTAAACAATTATACGTCGTGGCACACAAAAAAATGCACCTTCCCACCAAAATCTGTCCCGTTTGCCAACGGCCCTTTGCCTGGAGAAAAAAATGGAAAAAGGATTGGGACCAAGTGGTGTACTGTAGCGAGCGTTGCAGAAAAAACATGCATAAACATGAACACTAGCCTGCTTTGGTTTGGAAATAATTTACGGGTATCAGACAACGAGGCCTTGCATTTGGCTTCAAAGGCCGATAGACTGATTGCGGTCTATTTTTTTGACCCTAGACATTATGAAATCGGTCCATTTGGCTTTAAGAAGACGGAGCGGTTTCGGGCAAAATTTCTTTTGGAAACAGTTCAACAGCTTCAAAAGAGGTTAAAAACTCTAAACATTAGCCTGCTGATCTATCCGAAGCAACCAGAAAATCGCATTCCAGAATTGGTGGAACGCTTTCAAATAGATACCATTTATCTACAAAAGGAATGGACTTCGGAAGAAACTACTGTTATAGCAAACGTAAAGCGAAAGGTTCCGGAAAATATCCAATTCTATGAAACCTTTGACCAATTTCTGTTTCATCCAGAAGATATTCCTTTTGAAGCTTACGAAAAGATTCCGCAGGTATTTACGGTTTTCCGTAAAAAGTGCGAAAAACATTGCGAAGTAAGGCCTTGTTTTGACGCTCCACAACCATTCCCAACAGATAACCTCGTTGAAGAAACTCCCAAAATGCCTACTTTGGAAGAACTCGGTTTTCCCCACTTTGAAATGGACCAAAGGTCGGCCTTTCCTTTTAAAGGTGGTGAGGATGAGGCACTCGAACGCTTGCAACATTATTTTTGGGATACCCAAAAACTGGCTTACTACAAAAAGACCAGAAACGGACTTGTGGGCACGGATTACAGCTCCAAGTTTTCCCCTTGGTTGGCCAATGGTAGTATTTCCGCTCGAACGATTTATTGGGAAGTAAAGCGTTTTGAGAAAGAGGTAAAGAAAAACCAGGACACCTATTGGCTCATCTTTGAGCTGATTTGGCGTGATTACTTTAAATATGTATCCTTAAAGCACGAGAACCAGATCTTTAAAATTGATGGTATCCTTGGAAACGAATATGATTGGCACAACAACAAAGCTGCCCAACATGATTGGATCAACGGGCAAACGGATGATGATTTTGTCAACGCCAATATGATAGAGCTGAAGGAAACGGGTTGGATGAGCAACCGTGGCCGACAGAACGTGGCTAGCTACTGGTCCAAACACCTGCAACAAGACTGGCGTATCGGTGCCTCCTATTTTGAAGCAATGCTCATCGATTACGATGTACACAGCAATTGGGGCAACTGGATGTACAATAGCGGCGTTGGAAACGACCCCAGGAATCGGACCTTCAATACCAAACGGCAAGCAGAGATGTACGATTCCAATGGAAAATTCCAAAGGCTGTGGCTGCAACACTCTTTATTTTAATCCATGAAAAAACTTCGACTGATCCTTGGCGATCAACTCAACCTTTCACATAGCTGGTTCCACGAAACAAGCGATGACCATGTATACCTAATGGCGGAAATGCGTCAGGAGACCGACTATGTAAAGCACCATATCCAGAAAGTCGTTGGCTTTTTTAGTGCCATGCGAAATTTCGCAAACACTATGGAAAACAATGGCCATCAAGTGATGTATTTCACCATAACCGACAAGGAGAATCCGCAAAACTTGCCCGACCTCATCAACCAAGTAATCGAAACGCGGCAAATAGAAAAATTTGAGTACCAATTACCGGATGAATATCGATTGGACAAGCAGCTTAAGGATATTTGCCAAACCCTTTCCATTCCCAGTGAGGCTTTTGACACCGAACATTTTTATACGTCACGCGACGAACTCAAAAATCACTTCAAGGGCAAAAAACAATTGATCATGGAAAGCTTTTACCGCATGATGCGGAAAAAACACCATGTTTTAATGGAAAACGACCAGCCCGAAGGCGGAAAATGGAACTTTGACCAGAGCAACCGGAAAAAATGGGATGGTTCGCCCAACATTCCCAAGGAACTTTCCTTCGACAATGATGTTAGTGCTATTTTGGAAGAAATCAAAAAGGCCGAAGTGGAGACCTTCGGCAATATCGACCCTAAAAACTTTGCATGGCCTACTTCCTACCAGGAATGCAAAAAACTGTTGGCCTTTTTCTGTTCCGATCTACTGACTTACTTCGGGGATTATCAAGATGCATTGCATACGGAGCAAAAATACCTGTTCCACTCCCGATTGTCCTTTGCGATGAACAGCAAAATGCTTTCCCCAAAAGAGGTTGTGGATGCTGTTGTAAACCATTACCATAATCACAAAAACGATATCCATATTTCGCAAGTAGAAGGATTTGTACGCCAGATTTTAGGTTGGCGCGAGTACATGAGAGGAATTTACTGGAAAGAGATGCCCCAATATGCCCAATTGAACGAATTGGATAACCATAATCCATTACCAGATTTTTTCTGGACGGGCAAGACCAAAATGAACTGTCTGCAGAAGTCGATTACCCAAAGTTTGGACGATGCCTACGCCCATCATATTCAAAGATTAATGGTGATAGGCAATTATGCGTTGTTGACCCAAATACACCCCGATCAAGTGGACGCCTGGTACCTCGGAGTGTACATCGATGCTCTTGAATGGGTGGAAATTACCAATACCAGGGGGATGAGCCAATTTGCCGATGGAGGCATTGTGGCCACCAAACCCTATGTAAGCAGTGCCAACTACATCAACAAAATGGGCAATTATTGTAAGGAATGCCACTACAGCCATACTAAAAAGACAGATGAAAAAGCATGCCCGTTCAATGCGCTGTATTGGAATTTCTTGGATGAGAAAAAAGCTCATTTCAAAAACAACCAACGCATGTCGATGATGTTGAGCTTGCTGGAAAAGAAAAGCAACGATGAATTGAAAGAGTTAAGGGAAAGGGCCCAACAAGTGATAGCCCATCCGGATGAATTTTGATTTTAACGATTCTTTAATATCCGAGAGTAGCTGCCCCGCCGTATATCTTTAAAATATTCCGCTTCGGCGTCTATATATAAAAAGTCCTTCACAATGCATTGCGAAGGACTTTTCACTTTTTTGGAACTATTGTTTTCCTATTTCAGGATTTCATCCACGATCCCGTACTCCACGGATTCTTCGGCGCTCATCCAATAATCACGATCAAAATCCTTCATCACCTTTTCATAAGGTTGGCCACAGTTTTCCGAAAGGATCTTGGCGCCCAATTCTTTGGTCTTGATGATTTCCCTTGCTTGGATTTCGATATTGGAGGCTTGTCCCCTTGCGCCACCACTGGGTTGGTGGATCATCACTCGGGCATGCGGCTGTATAAACCTTCTTCCCTTTTCCCCTACCGATAACAGTATGGATCCCATGGACGCTGCCAAACCAGAGCATACCGTAGATACCGGACTTTTGATTTGCTTGATGGTATCGTAAATGGCAAAACCGGAGGTTACGTATCCCCCTGGGCTGTTGATGATCAATTGGATTTCCTTATGGTTCAACATATCCAAGTAGAGCAATCTGTCTATGACATGCTTGGCAGAATCGTCATCTACTTGGCCCCAAAGGAACACTTTTCGGTCCTCTAACAGTTTTTCTTGGATCAATTCCTGAACTTTTCCTTTTTTTGAACTCATTATATAGCTATTGTAAGACTTCAAAAATAATCAAATTCCAAGGAAGTTGAGGCACTTGTTCGCCACAATGACCCGATTATGATTTTATCTCCACCTTTTGGGAAACCACATCCTTTATCGGAATGATAAATTTTCCCTCCTTGGTCTCTAGGGTAAGGCTGTTGTTCTCAATGGCCTTTATGGTCCCTTCATCTCCGTTGATCACAATTCTATCGCCCACCACATAGGTCTTGCGGGTGTAGAATGCCCTAAGGATATCGGCCACGATCTCGCGGGACCCCAACCCTACCCCCAAAGCGAATGCCAATAGGAAGGAACCCATGATCAGGGTAATGTTGTTGGTGATAATGGTAGTATCTACCCCTGCTTGGTTCAATGCTGTAATGGACATAAAAACGACAATCACGTAAAAGAACAGGTTGCTCACAATATTGGAACCGCCAAACTCAAGGGAATCGAACAACCGCTTGATGGTCTTCTTCACGTAGTTTCCAATATAAAACCCGAGCATCAATAGGGCCAATGCACTAAAGAATTGTGGCAAGTAATGTAAAAGGTTGCCTATTTCCTGTGAAATGATCTTCCAATCCAAAATATCAGCCGCCACAATCAAAAAGACCAAAATCAAAAACCATCGCACAAAACCCAATATGATTTTTATGACATCCACATTGAGTTCGCCCTTCCCGGCGACCTGCATTCCATTGATCTTATCGTTGAGCAGGTCAACTTTGGCCAATTTTAGGATTTTCTTTAATAGGAACAGTACAATTTTGATGACAATCCAACCTAGGCACAAAATGACCAAGGCCCCCAAGATTTTAGGAAAGGCAGATGCAATCTCTTTGCCCATTCCCGATAGTGAATCAAGGGTCACATTTTTCCATTCGTTAATAGTCTCCATAGTTGTTGTTTATTTATAGTGTTCTGTTAAGTTGATTAGTTGTTTCCCATGGTTCTGAATAGTTTGCGCAAAGCACCCCCCAGATTGATGGAGAAGAGTGAAGCCATATCCATGATCAACTTTGCCGCCGCAATGTCGTTCATGACCTTTTGCTTCATTTCGGGAGGGGCCTCGTGTAGGGAGGCCTCCAGTTCCTTAAATGGGTTTTTGTGTTTCTTTGCCATCTATTCCAAGGTATTATAGATTTCCACTAGTCGTTCCTTTGCTCTTTTAATGCGCATTTTCACCGCACTTTCCCCAATCTCCAACAAGGAGACCAGATCTTTGATGCTGGCCCCATCTTGGTATTTTAACAGCAGCAACGATTTGTCTTCTGCCGCAATCAGCTCCAATGCCTTTTTGAGTTTGTCAGCTTTCATTTCAAACAAGCTCTCATCGGGCACTTCTTCGGTAAGCTTATGTTCGGAAGTTTCCACCTGAACGGACTTGTCCCGTATTTTCAGTTGTTTGTTCCGGTTGACATAATTGACACAAAAATTATAGGTAAATGAGTAGAGCCATGTAGAAAACTTCGATTTGCCCTTAAAGGTTCGAAGTTTGATAAAAAGCTGAAGGAACACATCTTGGGTGAGATCCTCCGCTTCGTCCGCGGATTTTGCGAATCCGTAACATTTGTTATAGACCATTGTAGCATAGCGGTCGTACAACTTTCCAAAAAGCATGGGGTCGTTGTCCGCAACAATCTGTTTCACCAATTCCTCATCAGATAGCTGCACGTATAAGTCTTCCTTTTCCAAAAACGCTTTGTCGGGGTTACTTATAAGTATGAGAAACAGGTTTTTTAAAAAAGTCACTCCAAAAACAGATTTATTTGACCCAGCTTTTTAAAATGGGGGGCAAATTAACGGATTTTCCTAGTATATTTGGTTAAAAACCAGACATGAAGACCTATTACATCGCCGGACTGCTTGCCTTTTTATTTTTTACCGCTTGTAAAACGGAACCGAAGAAAACCGAAACTGCGGCCGAAACTACCGAAACCGAAAAGACCGTTCCCGAACGGATTGCGGAGGCCCATGGTTTTGAGCATTGGAAGGATGTGGAACGAATCACTTTTACGTTCAATGTGGACAGGGATTCCATGCACTTTGAGCGTAGCTGGGATTGGGAACCCAAAACCAATATAGTAACAGCCATTTCGGGTGCGGATACCTTAAGGTATGACCGGAATGCGATGGATAGTATTGCACTAAAGACCAATGGTGGTTTTATCAATGATAGGTATTGGTTGATGGCCCCCTTTAATCTCATGTGGGATGCTAATAACTATACCTTTGAGCATACAGCAGAGGCAACTGCCCCCATTAGCCAAGAACCTATGCAAAAGCTGACCATTGTATACGCCAACGAAGGCGGCTACACTCCTGGTGATGCCTACGACTTTTATTTCAAGGACGATTACGTTATTCGGGAGTGGGCCTATCGAAAATCCAACCAAGAGGAGCCGAATTTGGTATCCACTTGGGAAGATTATGTGGAGATGGAAGGCCTCCAGTTGGCACAACAGCATAACCGACCGGAGGGTGGAACCAGTCTATACTTTACAGGGCTTTCTGTGAGTACGCAGTAAATCCGTTTAGATTGTTTGTAAACTTTTGAAATTCTTAAAAATGAATTTCATGCCATGTAGAGATAAAACTAGTATAATCATCAAAATATCGATTGATCAAACTTGTTTGTAAGAAAATATTTATCGAATTTCGTTTCGATAAACCAAAATCAACCTTTGAAAACAAGCCTATCCCTTAAGCAATCAATCGTCATTTTTATGACGGTTTCCTTCCTCAGCATATATAATCTACATTCCCAAGACAAAAGTGATTGGGGCCTTAACTTTGGTGCTACCTACACCTCACTTTGGGGAAACGATTTTGCAAGAGCTGTTAATTATGATGTTGGAATTCTATTGGGGCTCCATTATGGATATGAGTTTACCCCTGGTATCATCTTGGTAGCCAATGTAAATTACGAACGCCGCACCGTAGATGGAAATGGAATATATTTTAATTATGAGGGCCGGCCTACGGAGGAATATAATTATAAGGATAAGTACCATTATCTAAATATCCCGATTCTGATTAAAGTACCTTTTGGACAAAAGGAACTCTGGCACATAGGTTTCGGACCATTTATAGGTCTTCTGTTAGACGATTCCATTCGAAGTGAAGGTATTAATTCATCTTTTAAAAGTACGGATTACGGTCTTACCGCTGGTTTGGGAAAAGAATTTCCATCAAAAGGCAAATCCAGTTATATCCTTGAGCTCCAATCCGAACTAGGACTGGCGAACACCTTGGATTTTGAGAGTTTTGATCCAAATGCACAGACTAAAAGAACAAGCACAATTAAACTTATTTTCACCTGGGTTTTTAATTAGAACAACGGTTATCATGAAACATTTTTTGAACATCTTTTTATTACTAGCCATTTATGCAGCATCCCCTGTTAAAGCTCAAGATTCCGACAATGTGCCCAACAACAAAGCTGTTGTTTATTTTGTACGGGCAAAATCAATGGGGTCCCTGGTGAATTTCACTTATTTTGATGGAGAACGAGCAATTGGAAAATTCAATGGACGAAAATATCTCCGATATGAGTGTGACCCTGGAGAACACCTTTTTTGGGCACGGTCCGAAAACAGATCTTTTGTTGAGGCTAATTTAGCAGGCGGAAAAACTTATATGATAGAGGCACTTCCTAGAATGGGAGGGCTTAAGGCGGCTGTTAAATTGGTTCCTGTTGATATTGAATCCCACAACATGAAAAAAATCACAAAGCTATTTTCGAAAAAAGATATGGTGCAGTTTACAGAAGAAGAGATTGCCGAGCTTCAGAAAGAAATGACCGAGGTAATTGTCCGTGGAATGGAAAGGTACCAACAAGGCAAGGAGGAAGGCGAGGAAATGGCAAAACTAATGCCTAATATGACCATTGACATATCTACCATCCGCACAAGTCCCAAGTAAGCAAACCTAACAGTTAAGTCCAAGATTAGTAAAGGGTTAAATTAATAAATACTCATCTCCCCCTTCTCCTTAGGAAAAAAGTAATCCCAAAAACCAACAGGGCCATGCACAAGAGCAACATAAAGCTATAATTGAGCGAGGCGCTTTCCGCAATAAAACCGAGAATTACAGGGCCCAACAAAAACCCGATATACCCAAAGCCCGCGATAAAGGCTACACCTTGGGAAGAATCCACGCCCTTCACGTTGCCACCAATACGGAACAATTCGGGTACAATTACCGAAAATCCCAACCCGTTTAGGGCAAAACCGATTATGGACCAAGTGGTTTGTTGGGTCAGTACTAAAAAATATCCACAGGCCGCAATCAGCGCACCCAACCCCACCAACTTAATGGAGCCCATCCGGGCACTGATGCCATCACCTAAAAACCTACCAAGCGTCATGGTGGTGGAAAAGGCCAAAAAGCCCGCACCAATGAGCATTTCCGGAGCCTTGGTCATTTCCTTGAGATAAAGGGCGCTCCAGTCGATGATGGCCCCTTCGCTACCAAAGGAAACAAACCCAATGATTCCCAACAACAGCAAGGGTTTAAAAAGTTTGAAGCTGAACGGTTCCTTTTCCACGGGCGCTGCTACAATGTGGATGTAATGCTTTCTAAAATATAGGTTGATGATGAACACCAATACCACCGTTATGCCCATGTGCAACACTGGACTTCCGATTACGGGAATCAAAAAGCTGCCCAGTCCCACCAGAATACCGCCTAAACTGAAAAACCCGTGGGCCGCAGACATGAAGTTTTGCTTATCCTCTTTCTCAATCTCAGTGACCAAGGTATTTATGGCAATATCGATAAAACCGTTGCCCGCACCAAATAGGTAGAGGGCCAACATCAACAGATAATAATTGGGGGCCATGAGTGGTAGCATGGCGGTGGCAGACACAAAGATAACCCCAAGCCAAGAAGCCCTGCCCACCCCAATCCGGTTGATCAATTTGGATGCCACGGGAATAATGGTAAATACTCCAAGCGACAGACAAAACAGGGCTATGCCCAGATCAGCCTTGTCTATCCCCAGTTTTTCTTTAACAGTGGGAATATAAATGGCCCATGTACCGAACCAAATATTGATACTGGTAAACACCCATGAAACTCCAAAATATCTTGGATTGGACAAAATCAGTTGTAAGGACTTCATAAATGGAACTGGTTGGTTGAATTCTTGTAAAAGAAAGAAGTTATTTAGTTTGGATGCCTTGTTTTAATATCTGTCCAAAACGGTACATATCTTCATAGGAGCAATAAAATGGTGCAGGGGCCAATCGAATCACATTGGGTTCCCTCCAATCCGTGATTACACCGTGCTTCATCAAATAATCAAAAAGGGACCTGCCCTCACCATGCAAAAACACCGAAAGCTGGCATCCTCTATCTTGGGGTGTGATGATCTCGAAGGTACTATCCACCTCCTTATCGATTTCGTGCAGCACAAACTCCAAATAGGCCACAATGGTCTTTTGTTTTTCGATAAGCGCATCCATGCCCACTTCATCAAAAAGCTCCAAGGAGGCCAAGTAAGGAGCAACGGAAAGTATGGGCGGATTGCTCAACTGCCATGCGTCGGCACTCTCAATGGGGTCAAACTCGGGCTTCATCAAAAAACGGGTTTCCTTTTTGTTGCCCCACCAACCTTCAAAACGGGGAATATCCTCCTTGCCCAAGTGGGTTTCATGAATAAATATTCCAGATGCGTTACCAGGCCCGCTGTTCATATACTTGTAGCTGCACCAAGCGGCAAAATCGGCGCCCCAATCATGCAAATGCAGTTTGATGTTTCCCACGCCATGTGCCAAATCCCAACCCACAAAGGCGCCAGTATCTTTTCCTGCCTTGGTAATGGCTTCCATATCCAAAACCTGGCCATTGTAATAGTTAACGCCACCCATCAACACCAAGGCAAGCTCATCGCCCACTTCTTGGATTTTTTGGATGATATCTTCCGTACGCCATGCGTGCTCCCCTTCCCGCTTTTTTACCTCTACAATTGTTTCTTCGGGATTCAATCCATGAAAACGCACCTGACTTTGGAGCATATATTGGTCGGATGGAAAGGCTTTCTCTTCACAAATTATCTTGAATCGCTTAGCCGTGGGCCTGTAAAAGGAAACCATCAATAAATGAAGGTTTACGGTGAGCGTGTTCATCACCGAAATCTCTTTGGGCTTGGCTCCCACCACCTTGCCCAATCCTTCGGCAAGCCGCTCGTGGTAATCCCACCAAGGTTTATCGGCATAAAAATGTCCTTCCACGGCGAGTTCCCGCCAATCCTTCATCACCTCGTCCACAAACCGTTGGGTTCGTTTGGGTTGCAGCCCAAGGGAATTGCCGGTAAAATAAATCACATCCTTTCCGTTGACCTGAGGGTAGTGGAACTCATTTCGGTACGGGGCCAAGGCATCGGAAGCGTCTAATTGTTTGGCGAATTCGAGTGTATTTTGGAACGTCATTTTTCTTTTGGTTTGTCCCAAAAATACAACTTGTGGGGGTAATGTGGCGAAAAGAAAACTATTCCAACCGCATTTCGATGATATGTTTTTTAAAGCCCACCTTTTCGTAGGCTTTAATGGCCGAAATATTGTCATTATAAACGGTAAGCCGAATCTCCTGAAACCCTTTGGCATGCGACCATTGTTTGAGCTCTTCCACGATTTGGGCATTGATTCCCCTGCCGCGATAGGCTACATCGGTATACATAAAACCCAAATAAGCGTACCGTTCATGATTAAGATAATGCCTAGCCTGTTTGGGAATGGCATAGCCTGAAGCGACTATCTTCCCTTCAACTTCGGCTACCACCACATGGGATTCGCTATCTTGAATCATAGCACCAATATTGTAGTAACTGATGGTTCCACTTTTTATGGTCACATCGAATGGGCGTTCCGCCTTAATGATTTCCTGTTCAAAATTGAGCAGTACGGGGAGGTCGTCCATAGTCGCCGCCCGAACCGTTACCTTTGGTAATGTCATGAAGTTGTTTTGTTTAATAGGTACACCAATGTAGTTGTTTTCCCTATTTTTGCGAAAAATATCACATGCATTTCCTATCGCCCATATTGGAAACTTATATTGCCAACCATTCGGAGGACGAACCGGAACTGTTGCAAGAACTCACCCGTGAAACCCATTTAAAGGTAATCCAGCCCAGAATGATCACGGGACATTTTCAAGGGAGGGTCTTGAGTATGTTGTCCAAGATCATCCACCCAAAGTACATCTTGGAAATCGGGACCTATACGGGCTATTCGGCGCTTTG
Organism: Allomuricauda sp. MMSF_3307; assembly: GCF_030733585.1. Taxonomy (NCBI): domain Bacteria; kingdom Pseudomonadati; phylum Bacteroidota; class Flavobacteriia; order Flavobacteriales; family Flavobacteriaceae; genus Allomuricauda; species Allomuricauda sp. MMSF_3307. The sequence continues at coordinate 422,162 of NZ_JASHIQ010000003.1, read as the reverse complement.
TTTGGCGGAGGGGCTTCAAAAAGATGGGGAATTACACACCATTGAGGTCAACGAAGAACTCTATCCCATGCAGCGGAGGTATTTTGATAAAAGCGGGCATGGTTCCCAAATCCATCAACATATTGGTGATGCACTGGACATTATTCCCAACTTGCTCCAAACCTTTGACCTTGTTTTTATCGATGCACAAAAGGTCAATTACGATGCCTATTTTGAGGCGGTCATCCAAAAAACAAGACCGGGCAGCATTATTCTTTCGGACAACGTACTCTGGTCGGGAAAGGTGGTGGAACCTTTGCAAAAATCGGACAAGGCTACGAAAGCTTTACTGGCTTACAATCAAAAATTGAAAGAGGATAACAGGGTGGAGACCGTTCTTTTGCCCATTAGGGACGGACTGACCTTGAGCCGGGTACTATAAATCGTTCGTACAGCACATAAAACAACCAGCCAGACAATAATCCAACCAGCATTCCAACCAAAATATCGATAGGAAAGTGTACCCCGACATAAATTCGGCTCATCGCAAAAAGCATGGGCCAGATAAAAAACAAAATCGCCCATTTTACTTTGTGCCTCAGGAAGAGGAACACCAACATGGTAATCGAAAACGAACTGGAGGCATGTCCAGAGAAAAAACTATAATCCGTGGGTGTTTTTAGTATTCGGATAAGGGTATTGATTTCTTCCGTATTGTTGGGACGTAGCCGCGCTACCGAAATTTTGGTGACATGTGTTATCAATCCGATGAAAACAGCTAGCCCCAAAACCATCAGAAACCTATACCAAGCTTCCTTTTTGGGGAACTTCAGAAAAAATAGCGCTATAAATAACAGAAAAAGGGGAATCCAAGTGGTGAATTGAGTGACCGTGGACCAGAAAACATCGTATTGTTCTATACCCAGCCCATTGAGATAAATAAAAGTGTCCCTGTCCCATTTGAGCAGTCTTTCCCACATGGATATTTATTTATTGAGATCTCGTTTGATGGAACCAGAAACTTCGTTCACATTCTTCTTGACATCGTCAATTTCCTTTCGGATATTCTTGGTAAAGTCGGTATCCACGTCGGCGCTTTTTTGGATTTCGCGCTTAATATCGTCGGTGGCATCCCTGAGTTGGCGCATTCCTTTGCCGAGCCCCCTGGCTATTCCAGGGATTTTATCCGCACCAAACACCATCACCACTACAAATAGGATGAAAAATATCTCGGCTCCGCTGATGAATAAAAATTGCATGGCACAAATATAATCAGATCTTAGGTTCAAAATAAAAAAAGCCCCGTGAAATCACGGGGCTCTTAACATAGTTTTTTGGAGTCTTATTTTCCTTTGATGTTCTCCTTGAACTTATCAAAGTCGGACTTCTCTTCTTTCTTAGGCCATGAGTTATTGGTGGTATCGATATCGGCAGTCTCCAATTTGGGGTCTACCACAATTCCTACAATCTCCTTTTGGGTGGCCATTACTCTTTTCACCTCAGCATCGTTCTTTCTCCAGATTTCTGGTGGATAGGTTACGCTTTCGGTGGTGCCATCTGCGTAGGTATACTCCACGATCAATGGCATCGGGATACCTCCTGGCTTATCAAAAGTGATTTCGTAGAAATACTTAGGCTCTTTTACCTGAGACCTTTCGGCTTCGGTCATATTGTCCATCATAAATGCCTTCAAGTTTTGGGAAGTCTCTGTTGGCGACTTTCCTTTCAGTTCAGGCTCAAAGTCCTCGCTGTCTTCCTCGGCCAAGTACACCAATGGTGGTAGGTCGGCTTCGGTAAGATTTCTATCGGCCATATATTTTTCCATTTCCTTGGTAGGCTTGTTGGATACGTAGTACTTTTTAACGCCCTTCACGCCGATGTCTACATAATCAGTAGTGTAGAACCATCCTCTCCAGAACCAATCCAAATCCACTGCAGATGCATCTTCCATGGTGCGGAAGAAATCCTCAGGGGTTGGGTGCTTAAACATCCAACGTTGCGCATAGGTTTTAAAGGCATGGTCAAAAAGCTCCTTGCCCATTACGGTCTCCCTAAGAATGTTAAGGGCCGTGGCTGGCTTAGCATAGGCATTTGGACCAAGCTGGTACACGTTCTCCGGATTGGACATGATGGGAGAAATATAACTCTGGTCTCCTGCCATGTAGGGAACAATCTTGGATGGCTCCCCTCTTCTGGACGGGTATTTTTCGTTTGGAGCAATAACATCTGGATAGTTTTCGCCAAATTCTTGCTCGGCCAAATACTGCATGAAGGTATCCAATCCTTCGTCCATCCAACCCCACTGACGCTCATCGGAGTTGACGATCATCGGGAAGAAGTTGTGTCCTACTTCGTGGATAATCACACTGATCATCCCATACTTTACCCTATCGGAATAGGTACCATCCTCGTTAGGACGACCATAGTTCCAACAAATCATTGGGTATTCCATTCCTTGGTTCTTGGCATGAACGGATATGGCTTTATGGTATGGATAATCAAAGGTGTGTTTTGAATAGGTCTTTAGGGTCTGTGCCACAGCTTTTGTAGACTGCTCCTCCCAAAGGGGATTTCCTTCTTTGGGGTAAAGCGATACGGCCATCACATCCTTATTTCCTATTTTGACGGCCTGCATGTCCCAGATAAATTTTCTGGAGGTAGCAAAGGCGTAGTCCCTTACATTGGTTGCTTTAAACTTCCAAGTCTTGGTATCGTTGGAAAATCCTTTTTCGGCAGCTTCGGCCTCTTCTTGGGTTACAATGAGCACAGGCTTGTCGTACGACTTGGTAGCTTGCTTGTAACGCTTCATCATTTCTTTGGAGAAAACTTCGTCACGGTTCTGAAGTTCCCCAGTGGCATCCAGCACGTGGTCGGCGGGTACCGTGATACTTACCTCGTAGTTACCAAAAGGCAAAGCGAACTCGCCGCTTCCCCAGAACTGGTGGTTTTGCCATCCTTCGACATCGCTGTAAACCGCCATTCTTGGAAAGAACTGGGCGATTACATACGCACGGTTTCCATCCTTTGGGAAATATTCATATCCCGAACGTGCTCTGTTTACAGTGTGGTCTGGAATGTTGTACCACCATTTGATGGAAAATGAAATCTTCTCACCGCTCTTTAAAGCCTGCGGAATGTTCACTCGCATCATGGTTTGGTTGATGGTGTACGACAATGGTTTGCCATTGGCATCGGTTACGGATTCGATATTGAACCCGCCATCAAAAGGTTCGCTGATATAGGTTTGTGCAAAATTATCGGCAGTGTAGGCAATGTTCACACCGTTTCCATCGCGCAATGGGGATTTGGAATCCTTGGCACGTACATTTTGGTCCAACTGCACCCAAAGAAACTCTAGGTCGTCTGGCGAATTGTTATGATAGGTAATGGTTTCCTCTCCACTGATTCTCGCGTTCTTGTCGTCCAATTGGATGTCCATTACATAATCGGCCTGCTGCTGGTAATAATCGGGACCTGGTGCCCCGGAGGCGGACCGATAGGTGTTGGGAGTTGAAAACTCCTCATACAATTGTTTGAATTTACTCTGGTTGTAATGACCGGGCTCCCGTTCCTGTTTCACTTCGCCCTCTTCTTGCGCCATGACCATGGCACCAAAAAGGAACAACACGGAAGCAAAGCAATACTTAAATCTGTTCATTTTCTATCTGATTTTATAAGGGTGAAAAATAACTAATTTTAACCAATTGTTAAGAATAGGTTATAAGTTTAACATTCCTTTATTGTTTTCCCGAATGAGCACAAAACTTTTTTTGTTTTCCTTCCATTTGACATGCACGATGTTCTTTTGCTCATCGAACAGATCGGTAAGGATTTCGTTCTGTACGGACATGGTTTTGGTTTCCGATAAATTGACATTGGAAATTTCCAAATAGCAGATTACCACATCGGTGTCGTACCGCTTTCCAAGAAAAGTATAATTGGCAGGTTCCCCGTCGAGTTCCACCAAAAATTTTGTCCTGAAGTATTTTTCGATATACTCATCTGCCACCTTGGATTCGTTCGGTGTCGCCAATTTGGCTTCAATTCCATAGCGTTCTTTAAGAAGTTTATCCAAATCATCAATAAATATCCGGCTTGTAATCTGAAAGGCGGCATCATCCTCGGAATAGTTAATATTGGTAACGCTGACGTAGAATTTATGGGCTATTGCAAAAGATACCATTAGAAAAAGTACCATGGGAAGCAATGCCTTTTTTAATTTCTTGAATTTCCTCATCGCATCATAATCTTTAATTGGGAAACAATGTTACGGTTTTATGCTAGCTAACGCAATTAACTTGCCAAATTCGTTTAGATAACAGAATTGAGATTTTAGATGTTAGATATTCTATTGCTGACTCCCGACTCCTGACTTTTGACTTTTGACTCCAACAAAGATTTCTCGACTGCCCCTTCGACTGCGCTCAGGGTGACAGCTCGAAATGACAAGAACCCTATTGGTGCTAATTCGTGAAATTCGTGTCAACTCCCAACATGAATCCCATAACTCGTAACTTACCACTCCCGACTCCTAAAAAATCAATCCAAATCATTGTTCTCCCGATACGCCCTGCTTTTCCGAATCATGATATCCAAAATTTGCAGTTTGTCCTCGGAAGCTATCGCATTTTGAAATGCTTCGTCCACTTCGCAGAAATACATGAAATCGTCAATGCGCTCCATGGGAATCTTCAAAGTGGTCAAAAACAGGGAATCTCCATAAAATCCTTGCACTTCTTGGGTCTGGGCATAAGTTCTATCAATTTTTACCCGGTTCTTGAGCATTTTTGTACGTCCGGTGATGGCATTGATGATGGGATTCAGGCTCATACCCCCACCGGCTCCGCCAAGTCCGCCCCCAGCGGTTACGCTCATGGCAGATGCTTCTTGCAGCTTTCGTTCGCTCTGTGTGGGTATCCGACGATGGGCATTGGGCAGATTCAAGGCCTCAGCAGTCACATCTTTTTCCAGTACCACCCGGTCGATGTCCTTTGTGAGGTCTCCCGTAAGATTATAAGGGGTCACCACCACTTCTTTCAATTCGTTCACAAACTCCTGCATGGGAACCTCAACAAAGTTGGAATTGTACAGGGTTTCGGTGACAGGTACTATTTTCCTAAGAAAGTGTACGGCAGAGAACACCAAGGTATCGTTCACGCTGACCTCGATGGCAAAATTCCCGTCCAAATCGGTGATAACGGCGTTTTGGGTGCCTAGATTTTGGACCACCACCCCGACCACATCCTTATCTTCGCTGACCACTCTTCCCTGCAATACCTTTTCCTCACCAGATTGGGCAACGACCCATTGGGTTACAAAAAACAATACCGCAAGCCAGCAGTTTTTCATTCTTCGTTCAAGGTTGCCAGATATTCTTTGCTCTGGGTCACTAGAAAATCGATCAACTGAAATTCGTTCTCCTTTTTTAGAAGCGTCTGTGAAGGTACTTTATCGTCGCAGTATAGTAGAAAAGCATCGATTTTATCCTGTGGAAGTCGAAGATCTACGACAAAAAATTCATCGTCGTACACTTGGCGAAGTACCTCGCTTACCTTTAAAGGCTCCCTTTCCTGTCCGCTTTCATCCTGCGACTTGAACAGCGCCTTGAAAATGTTCACGAAGTTGATACCGTCCCGCATCCCCCGAGTAATCCGGGAATTGGCCACATTTTCTACCTCTGTGCCACGATCTATTTCGTATTCAAACTGTTTAAAGTCTTCGTTCTTGACCTCTAGGAAACGTTCTTGGTTTTCCGGGGTAACAATCACCTCGTCCAACTCCTGCACCTTTTCGTCCACTTCGACCACCAAACGGTTATTGGCCAAAATTTCTGGGGTGACATCCACTACTTTCAGCTGATAGTTGATGGCGGTAAATACCAACTGGTCTCCTTCCTTCACTTCGATCATAAACTCACCGTTATCGTTGGTAATGGTCGCCCGCCCACTAGTGGAGTTGATAACATTCTCATTGGGCACATTGGAACTCCTATACAGCACCTTCCCCCTCAGCATGGTGCGTGAATCCTGTGCTAAGCACCAGCCGCTCAGGAGCAAAGAGAACACTATCAAAAATGTATTTTTCATGTATACGTGTTTACTACAAGTTAAAGAAAAACCTTGACACCGATATAAAAAATTAAGTGGTTCTAAACTTTTGTTAATTCTGCGTTGCCAAATATAGGAAAGTGCTTTCCGTTCACCCGTAAATTTCGTGTTTGGACGGTATTTATGATAAAAATTGGAACATAAGTTTAGTTTTGCTTTTTACGTTTGGTGAAATCCTCAAATAACTAACACTGTGAAAACTTACATTGTCTATTTGGTCATTGGCCTAGTGGCGATCAACTCCCTGAGCGCGCAGGTAAAAATCGGTGACAACCCGCAGAACTTGAACCCCGCATCGTTATTGGAACTTCAAAGCTTCAATCGTGTTTTGGTCATTACCCGGGTTACCGATGCCCAAATGAGCGGTATTTCCCCACTGCCCGGTGCCGTGGTCTACAATACGGACCAAGGCTGTTTGCACTATTACAATGGAACGGAATGGATCAATATCTGTGAGGAGTTGGACAATTCGTTTACCGTGAGTACAAGGGCTGATTCCCTGCAACAGGTAAATCCCAATGCAAGGGACAACACCATTGCCATTTTGGAGTCCATCAACCCAGATGGAAGCACCAATTATAATTTTGAGGTCAACCGAATTACGGGGGCGAACATTGTGGATACGTCCATCAACGGTTCCACCAAACTGCAGAACGAATCCGTGACCAATAACAAATTGGCCGAAAAGTCCGTAGGACTACGGAATTTGGCCGATGCCACCAATACTGGCGACCTGTTGATGTACAATGGAACCGCATGGAACTTTGTGAACCGTACCGACCTGCTGAACACCCAGTTGGACAGTATTGTGGGGAATGAGGTGGTTGGTCCTACCGATGCCACTCTCCTTGTAAATGGTGCTGGAAGTCAAGCAGACCCGTTGACTTTGGATGTGGCCGAAGGCGGAATCACCGCTTTTGAGATTGCGACCGATGCAGTGACCACGGATGAAATTTTAAATGGCAACATACTTACAGAAGATATTTCGGATGATGCGGTGACCACCGTAAAGATTATTGACGGGGCGGTGACCAACGCCAAACTTGATAAAGCGAATATCCCTTTAAGCGGATTTGGGCCCGCTGCTGCGAATGTTGATTTGGGAAACAATAGGATTGTTGATCTTGCTGATCCTGTAGATGCTTTGGATGCTGTGAACTTACAGTCTTTGAATGCGGCAATTTTGGCTTCTGAGTCTAATGATAATGATACCGATGCAACCAATGAGTTACAGGATTTAGACTTAGCCACAAATATTTTGACGCTTAGCAATCCAGCAACACCAGGAAATCAAGTCGATCTCAGTTCATATTTGGATAATACAGATGAACAGGACATTGATACAAATGGAAATCCAGGAAATATTCAAATTGATAACGGAAGCGTCCTGAATCTAAATGTAAATGATGCTGACTCAAGCCCGACAAACGAAATCAACACTCGTTTCGAGGTCGTGGGCACAAATCTTGAATTAGAGGATTCTAATGGAACGTTGCCCGTACCACTTGCCGACATTGTTGCGGGTGTGGACACAGACGACCAGACGGTTACGGATTTCAGCATCGTGGGAACGGACCTGAGCATCACCTTGGAAAACGGGAACACCGCGACCGTGGCGCTTGCAGACATTGCTGCGGGTGTGGACACAGACGACCAGACGGTTACGGATTTCAGCATCGTGGGAACAGACCTGAGCATCACCTTGGAAAACGGGAACACCGCGACCGTGGCACTTGCAGACATTGCTGCGGCGGTAGATACAACATTAGCAACAAACGATTTAACACAATCTGATGCAAATAGAGTATATGACATTAACGCTGGAAGCCTAAGTTTCACAAACGGGAGTGTCGGTGTTGAAACTACTGGAAATCCAACTTCCACTCTACAAACAGGGGGATCGTTTGCTACAGGGATTGACAATTTAAGCGGCTCAATTGATTTAACTTCCATTGACATTCAAACGATTATAATAACTGGAAATTCGACCATTACGCTACCGCCAGCTAATGCAACTCCTGGAAGGATTTATATCATCAAATGCCCTGATACATCGGCAATAATTGCTTCACCAGATTATACGGTGACAACTTTAGGTGGCCAAAATTTCTTAGATAGTCAAGGTGAAGTTGAAACAAATTTTGGCGCTGGAATCACTCAACTTCAAAGTGATGGAACCAATTGGCAACAAATCAACTAATGAAACCCCTCCTCCACATAACCGCCCTTCTTTCGGTCTCTTTTTGTTTGGCCCAGAGCGGGCTGTACAATAGTGGCAACTTTACGGTGCAAAACAATGCCCAGATCGGGCTGCATACCGATTTTATCAACGATGGCAATTTTGACCAGACCACCGGACTCGTCGGGTTTTATGGCAATAGGCCCATCATTGTTTCCGGAAGCATTCCCCCCACCCTTTGGGACACCGAGATTTTGATGAGCGGCAACGTCTTTTTGCAAAACACCCTATTGGTACGCAACAATGTCAATTTTATTGATGGGGACTTTTTAAGCCCAACGAACATTTCGGCGGTGAACCTGAATTTTATGGACACCGGATTTTTTACCGGGGAAAGCGATGCCTCCAAGGTCACTGGCTTTGCCGCGATTACCAATCAGGATGTTTTTTCCTTTCCGGTGGGCGATTCGGCACAGCTCAGACCACTGATCCTGAATTCCCAAGGCAATACCCCCTTGGCTGTTTGCGCTTATTTTTTTGAGGACCCTTCCAATCCGGAGACCATTTTGCAGGGTTTCGATACCGAACAAAAAGTCAGGGATATTGGAACGGTGTCGGACCGTGAGTTCTGGATCATCCAAAGTGATCTGCCTGCACAGGTCACTATTTCGTGGAACAGCCGAAGCTCCTTGGCCACCATACCCAATGCCACACTGGAGTCCATCATTGTGGTAGGCTGGAGCAAAGCGTCCAACCAATGGGTCATTATTGGAAATTCGGCCATTAGTGGCGACCTTGCACAGGGGTTTATCACCTCGCAGACCTTTGTTCCGAGCGATTTTGCGGCCATTACCTTTGGTACCATTCCATTGCCCACAGATACTTTTGCCGTGGAAAACCCGACCCTTGGCAATTATTTTTTGAGTCCTAATGGGGATGGCATCAACGATTTTTTGGTCATCGATGGGATGGAAGAATCACCGAACAATAGCTTGCGTATCTTTAACCGCTTTGGTCAAAAAGTGTTTGAAAAGTTCAACTACATCAACGAATTTAACGGGGTATCCAACACGGGAAGTTTTGTGGTGAGCCAAGATGCTGGGCTACCCGAAGGTGTCTATTTTTACTTGGTTTCGTTGGACGACCTAGAGTTGCAGTACACGGGCTTCCTTTTTCTGGACAGATAAAGCCATTGAACATTATTTCTTTCCGTTTTATTCTTTTTCATAAATTTGTGCTGGTCCTAAGATAATACCTCACGCAAGACCACCTCTTCTTTCCCAAACACTTTTGCAGTAGTCATTAGAACTAAAATTATGGTTCAATGAAAAAGTTTCTTTTTTTGTTGGCGCTGCTTGGTCCTACCATATTTTTTGCACAGGTCAAGATCGGTGCCCATCCAGAGTCCATAGACGCGGGCTCCATCCTCGAACTGGAAAGTTCCAATAAGGCCCTCGTGCTTACCCGGCTCAATAATGAACAAATGCTGGGTTTAAATCCACTAAGTGGGGCTTTAATCTATAATTCGGACACAGCCTGTTTGCACTATCACAATGGAATCCAATGGATAAATCTTTGTACAGCGCTGACCGGCCTCACGTTTACGGATAACGGTGATGGCAGCATTACCTTGGAAGACGGGCAAGGAAACGAAACCACCTTTAATGGTGCTCCGGAGACGGTAACCACCCTTGTCAATAACATGGATGGCTCGTTCACCTATACGAATGAAGCCGGAAATGAGACCGTCATCAACATCCTGAATACCGATGAACAGACCTTGGGCACCAATGGAAATCCAGGCCATATCGAAATTTCAAATGGCAATAGTGTAGTACTGAACGTTGAGGATGCAGATGCTGACAATCAAAATGAAATTCAAAACCTAGAGTTCAACGGAGGCATTATAAGCCTCTCCGATGATCCTGGGAACACCCAAATTGACCTCAGCAATTACGACAGTGATACCACCGATGATTTTGATGGCGATTGGTCCTCCCTCACCAACATACCCGCTGATATTGCCGATGGGGATCAAAACACGGTAACCAACTTGGTCCAGGACAATATGACCGGAGTGGTGACCTATACCAACGAATCCGCCGTAGACCAGACGATAGAAATCATTTCCACTGACGCCAACAATCATATTACGGTCGGAAGTGATGGCGGCGCCTATTACGAAAGCCCCATCAAGGCTTTTGGAAAGATTGCACCAAACGGAACCATATTGCGTGCCACGGCAGGAATAACCATTACCAAACTGGCAGGTGCCGGACATTATCGAGTCAATCTTCCATTGGGTATGATGTCCGATGCCAACTACATCATACAAATTGCACAACCCAGTCGCGAAGGCGCAGGAAACGATGACCCCAGCATTGCCTATCTCAATCAATCGGTTTCAAGCTTTGAAGTAATCATAGGGGATAACGACAACGGAGGAACGGATACGGGAAGATTTGATTCTGAATTTATGTTTACGCTTTTGGATTTATGAGGTCGATAATCGTTCATACCAACTCTTACTCCTTCCACAACTGGGTGATGCTTTTTTTGCTTCTGATATTTCAAAAAGGCCTGACGCAGGATGCACTCCAAAATTTTGGGAACCTTCGTGTTCATGAAAATGGTATGGTCGGTTTTCATACAAACCTCATCAACAATGGACCATTTGACCAAAACCTGGGGTTAGTGGGTTTTTATGGTGAACAAGAGTTGGAAGTTTCGGGCTCGGAGCCTGTTGCGTTTTTTGATTTTGAAATCTTTGCTGAAAATGGATTATTGCTATCCAATGGACTACAGGTGAGAAACAATATCAACTTTGTGATAGGGGACTTGATTACCGCAAAAAACAGCTCAAACATTGCCATTGGTTTTGTGGACGATGCATTCTACATTGGTGCAGCAAACACTTCCCACATAAATGGGTATGCCAGCATAACCAATAAAGAGCTATTTACCTTTCCCATAGGTGATGGAACCCGATTAAGGGGTTTGACCTTGGCGTCTTCACAAACCAATGCTATGGCAAAGTCCGCCTACTTCCACGAAGACCCAAACAATCCCTTATCCGTTAACGCACAATTCAACACCAACAGCAAAGAAAATGAAGAACTCGAAATCAGCAATGTTGAATTTTGGGCCGTAGAAAGCGAGTACCCATCCACAGTCACCATCAAATGGTTCCCTGACAGTTTTCTAAGCCTGCTTTCCGATAATGCCCAAAAACTTCGGATTGTTGGGTGGAACAAAAGTACGCAACAATGGGAAGATCTTGGGAACACCGCGGTGACGGGTAATTTGGAATCCGGCAGTATCACTTCGGATCTATTTGTTCCCAATCAATATGCCGTGGTCACTTTGGCCGGTATGGAGAACGCCCTGGAAACACTTTCATTAGCATCCAAGAACTACTTACTAACACCCAATGGTGATGGCGCCAACGATTCTTTTAGACCTATTGATGCGGAAAACAGCCCTAATAATATTCTAAATATTTACAATAGAAACGGGATACTCGTCTACTCAAAAATCAACTATCGCAACGAATTTGATGGAATCTCGAACGTTAACTCCGTTTTTAAGCGGAATAAGGGACTGCCCAGTGGCGTATATTTTTACATCCTTACCCTAAAAGATACGGGCAGTAAGGTAAACGGTTATATTTACATCGCCCGATAGTTTGAACAGGTCCTAAATATTTCAAAAGACGAATTAAAAATACTTCTTAACTTGTTGCAAAATTCGTTTTCATGAAAAGAAGAAACTTTATCAAAACCACCTCGGCTTCTGGATTGGCCTGTGCCCTTCCTCCTCTACTTCCCACGATTCTCGACCCAATTTATTCCACAGAAGAATTAATGGGGAAAGCCAAAATCGAGTTGTTTGGTGAGGGCATCAACCTTAGAAAAGAGGCTTATGAGTCCTTCTTGGAAATGAAAAAAGCTGCCTATTCGGACGGGTTTGACATCAAAATGGTATCCAGTTACCGGGATTTTTTCCGGCAGCGGACCATTTGGGAACGGAAATATCTGGCCTTCACCGAGGAAGATGGCATGACACCCTTGGATGCCATCGACAAAATCATAGAGTACTCCACCATTCCAGGTACGAGCAGGCATCATTGGGGTACGGATATCGACATTATTGATGGCTTCCCAGAAGTTTCCGGAGATGTACTTGAGGCCGACAAATTTGAGGCAGGCGGTCCTTTTGAAGGCTTAAAACAGTGGTTGGATGAAAATTCGACCAAATATGGATTCTATCTGGTATACACCAACAATCCTAGACGAAGGGGCTTCAAATATGAGCCATGGCATTACAGCTACGCGCCTCTTTCCATTCCCATGCTCACCGAATACCGAAAGTTGAACATTCTGAAATTGCTCCAAAAAGAGGATTTCTTCGGTATCGAACACTTTACCAATAGGTTTGTACGCACCTACATACAGGACAATATTTTGGACATCAACCCCGTATTGCTATAACCGTTTTTTTGTATCTTCCGTTAGCTAGAACACTACACCATGAGAAGAGGAAGTTGGAGGATACGCATCCTTATCGGCTTGGCCATCGTAGCCTTTGCCTTTATTCGCCGCTGCAGCAACCAAGAGGAAAACCCCTATACCGGTAGAACGCAGAACATTGACATGACGGCCGAGCAAGAGATTGCCATAGGGCTACAAAGCGCACCCCAAATGGCACAACAGCACGGAGGGCTCTACCCCGATGAACAGCTACAGGCGTTGGTGGACGCCGTTGGCAACAAACTGGTAAACAACAGTGTGGCCCGTGAGACTCCCTACCAGTACGAATTCCATCTTTTGGCCGATGACAGCACCATCAACGCATTCGCACTTCCGGGCGGACAGATTTTTATCACTTACGCCCTTTTTTCCCAACTGAACGAACCACAACTAGCAGGCGTTTTGGGGCATGAGATAGGCCATGTACTGGGAAGACATTCCGCCGAACGTATCGCTGAGAGCAGTTTTTGGCAAACCTTGGCCACAGGAGCCTCCGTTGGAGGAGACATGGGGAACCTGGTCGCTGGGATTGGGCAGAACACCTTACTGAAAAATGGAAGGGGCGACGAGCTGGAAAGTGATGAACTGGGTGTCCTTTTTATGATTGAATCCGGGTACGACCCCACCGAGATGATCACTGTCATGGAAATCCTGAAATCGGCCGCAGGCCCTAACAGGGTACCAGAGTTCCAAAGTACCCATCCCGACCCCGAAAACAGGATAGAAAAAATAAAAGAGGCCATCGAAAAATATTCCGGTCGATAGAATTGGCTGTTTATCGATAAAAAAGGCATTCTGTCTTTAATTCCTTATCTTTGAGTAAACCCGAATCCTACCTGCGTTCTCTTGACCTTTTTATGCGGTAAAAAGAGAGAACATATGGGAACACTAGTACACTTTAAAGATCTCTATTTAGAGGCGTTTGACGATTGCAAACCTAGCTTTGTCGTATATTTCTTGAAGGGATATTCGATATTTTGCGCGGTCATGTTGTTCATGGCCTTTTACGCATTTTTGTACAGAGCTTTTACAGGCTTTGAATTCTAAGCCGCGAGACACACTCTTTTGCAAGGACACTATAATTATGTAAAATGAGCAAAGGCCCCATCCGTTTGGATAGGGCCTTTTTCGTTCGACGAATAAACTCCTTTTCTATTTTTTCATAGCAGTTTCCAAAACGGACTGAGCTTCAGTTGCATTGGACATTTTTGCGTACTTCATGGCGGTCATCCCCCCATCGCAGCGCATTTTCAGGTTGGCCCCATTTTCAATGAGTACCTTCAAAACTTCCGCCTTGTTGTACCTGGCGGCATAATGGATAGGAGCCCTTCCCAAAGATTTTTGGTTGACATCCTCCCCCAGTTCGATAAACTTTTTTACAGTGTCCACATCCCCTTGCATCACCGCCTTGCAGAAAGCGCTGAGTTCATCGGGAGCTACCATTTCAAGGTTGACCGTGTTGTTAGTGGTAACAGGTTCGTTGGCAGTAATGCCGCTCAGGGCCAACATGGAAAATGCGGCCACTGTGAAAATTGTTTTTTTCATGATGAATGTTTTTGATTAATGAATTTACTTGTTATAAAAATAGACTTTCAAAAACCCGTCCTGTTACACGATTAACAGTTATATAACTAAATTTTAACTATCCTTCAATTTTAACATAAAATAATTAACAATTCCGCAATTATAATTTTAACAAAAAGCTAGGGCATCCAAGGAGATCATTTTACTTTTGTAGTACAACTTTCAACTATGAACAAAAAGGTTATTCTTATGATTTTGGATGGTTGGGGCAAATCTCCCGATCCAAATGTTTCGGCCATTGAAAAAGCAAACACACCATTCGTTGATTCACTCTATAAAAACTACCCAGATGCGGACTTGCTCACCGATGGCATGAACGTGGGGCTGCCCGAAGGACAGATGGGAAACAGCGAAGTGGGGCACATGAATTTGGGAGCTGGACGTATCGTATATCAAGATCTGGCAAAAATCAACAAAGCCGTAAAAGAAGACACCTTAAAAAACGAACAGGTCCTTAAAGATGCATTCGACTACGCCAAAACCAACAACAAACCCGTCCACTTTTTGGGATTGGTGAGCGATGGTGGGGTGCACAGCCATATCGACCATTTAAAGGCTTTGATCACAGCTGCCGATGAAAGCGGGGTAGAGCACGCCTATATTCATGCCTTTACAGATGGCCGTGATGTAGATCCCAAAAGCGGAAAGGGCTTTTTGGTGGACTTGGACCAATTTTGTGCGGACAAAAAGACCAAACTGGCTTCTGTAATCGGAAGATACTACGCCATGGATCGTGACAAACGTTGGGAGCGGGTAAAAATGGCCTACGACGTGATCGTAAACGCCGAAGGCGAAAAAACCCAAAACATTGGGGAAGCCATGCAAAAGAGCTATGATGAAGGGGTAACCGATGAATTTATCAAGCCCTTGGTCATGACCGACTCAAATAACGAACCGCTTGCCAAAATCAAGGATGGTGATGTCATCATTTTCTTTAATTTCAGGACTGATAGGGGCCGTGAGCTCACGCAGGCCCTGAGCCAGATGGACTTTCACGAGCAGAACATGCACAAATTGGACCTGTATTATGTGACCATGACCAATTATGATGAATCCTTCAAGGGCATCAAAATCATTTTCAACAAAGAGAACATTAAGGACACTCTCGGTGAAACCCTTGCCAAGCATGGTAAAAAGCAGATTCGAATAGCCGAGACCGAAAAATATCCGCACGTTACCTTCTTCTTTAATGGTGGACGCGAGGAGCCTTTCATGGGCGAACAACGGATTCTTTGCCCGTCACCCAAGGTAGCCACATACGACCTTCAGCCAGAGATGAGCGCTTATGACATTCGGGATGCCATCATTCCCGAGCTCAAAAAAGGGGAAGCCGACTTTGTATGCCTCAATTTTGCGAATCCAGACATGGTGGGCCACACCGGGGTTATGGAAGCAGCCATTAAAGCCTGTGAAACGGTTGATGAATGCGCGAAGGACGTTATTACGGCCGGATTGGAAAACGGTTATTCCACCATTGTAATTGCCGACCACGGTAACTGCGACACCATGATCAATCCTGATGGCAGCCCAAACACGGCACATACCACCAATCCAGTTCCTCTGATTTTGGTGGACAAGGACATCAAAGAAGTACAAAATGGCGTTCTGGGGGATATTGCCCCAACCATACTAAAAATGTTGAACGTTCCACAACCCGAAGCCATGACACAAAAACCATTGGTTTAGGTCAAATACCTCTAAATCGATAGAATCAATTTATCTTTGCCGCATGATCAAAGTAAAAACAGCAGAGGAAATTGAGTTGATGCGCGAAAGCGCATTGGTCGTATCCCGTACCTTGGGTATGTTGGCCAAAGAAATAAAGCCCGGTGCCAACCCCTTGAAGTTGGATAAAATGGCCGAGGACTTCATTCGGGAACAAGGAGCCGAACCTGGCTTTTTAGGGATGTACGATTTTCCGAACACGCTCAACTGGAGCCCTAATGCCCAAGTGGTACATGGTATTCCCGGAAATGAGCCCCTCAAGGAAGGTGATATCATTTCTGTGGATTGCGGTGCGCTAAAAAATGGCTTTTATGGAGACCATGCCTATACCTTTGAAGTAGGCGAGGTAGACGAAGAAACCAAAAAACTGCTCCAAGTCACCAAAGAATCGCTTTACTTGGGAATAAGGGAATTCAAATTGGGGAACCGCGTAGGCGATGTGGCCTATGCTATTCAAAAATATACCGAAGACCACGGCTATGGTGTTGTCCGGGAATTGGTAGGCCATGGTTTGGGCCGTGAACTGCATGAAGATCCGCAAATGCCCAATTATGGCAAAAGAGGACGAGGCAAAAAATTTGTCAACGGAATGGTGGTTGCCATTGAGCCCATGATCAACATGGGGACCAAACGTATTAAGCAATTAAGGGATGGCTGGACCATTTTGACTGCCGATGGCAAACCAAGTGCTCACTTTGAACACGATGTTGCCCTGATTGACGGAAAACCAGAACTGCTGTCCACTTTCCAATACATTTACGAAGCTTTGGGCATCACCAGTGATGAAGAGGATGAGTTTCGCAGTAAGAAGTTGGTGCTTTAAGTGAGTTTCTGATAAAATTTGTCAATTCGAGTGATTTTTAGGAGTGAAACGAAGAAAAATTGTATCGAGAATTAAAGTATCAGAACAAAAACTCCAGTTCTCGAACTGACATTTTGCATGCAAAGTTTACCATAGGCAATAACCACTTAATTCGTGTCAATACTATTTAAATATTTTCTGAATCTAATTCCTCGTCCTTTACTCATCCGATTGAGCTATTGGGTGAGGCCGCTGATTGCCTTTTCCCTAAAGGGAAAAACATATACCGACCCCATCGATGGAAAAAATTTCAGGAAGTTTTTGCCTTACGGATACGAAAATCCTCGTGAAAACGTCCTCTCCCCCTCTACCTTATCCCTGGAAAGGCATCGACTCTTGTGGCTCTATCTCAAAAATGAGACAGACTTCTTTACCAAGCCCATAAAGCTGTTGCACTTTGCACCCGAGCAGGCCTTTTATCAGCGATTTAAAAGGTTAGACCATATTACCTACACTACTACTGATCTGAATTCGCCATTGGCCGATGTAAAAGCGGATATTTGCCACTTACCTTTTGACGACGACACGTTTGATGTCATCTTGTGCAACCATGTGCTGGAGCATATCCCCGATGACACCAAAGCCATGCAGGAGCTATACCGTGTGATGAAAC
The DNA here is from genome assembly GCF_030733585.1 of Allomuricauda sp. MMSF_3307. NCBI lineage: Bacteria > Pseudomonadati > Bacteroidota > Flavobacteriia > Flavobacteriales > Flavobacteriaceae > Allomuricauda > Allomuricauda sp. MMSF_3307. The sequence goes on along the minus strand of NZ_JASHIQ010000003.1, from coordinate 404,584 downwards.
CGGGGGGTTGGGGCATATTCCAAATTCCGCAGGACCTGAAAAGAGAGCAAACCTTTGAGGACAATACCATTACTGACCGAAAGGAACGGGCACGGATTTTCGGTCAGTACGACCATGTACGCATTTACGGAAGGGACTATTTTGATAAGCTTCGTAGTGTAGGCTTCAAGGTTGAAGAAGTGGATTACACCAATACAATTCCAAAGGAAGATGTAGAAAAGTACCGTTTGGCCAAGGGGGAAATCATCCCGCTGGTAAAAAAGTGATTATTGCTTGACCAAGGCTTCAAAGCCAGGGGTAAAAAACTCTTGTGTTGCCCCATTTTTGTCCAAATAGATGATATAGGCTTCAAGTTCGTCATGATTCTGAAGTACATCCTTTGAGTCCTCCAAATCGAGTGCCATAAAAGTAGTGGCATAAGCATCGGCCAAAGCACAGGTCTTAGCAACGACGCTGGTGGCCAATACATTGGAATTTTTGGTATATCCAGTTTTGGGGTTGATGGTATGCACAAACTTCTCGCCTGTTTCTGGGTCTACCCTAAATTTTCGATAGTTTCCAGATGATGCCATGGCCACATCCTTCAGGGAAACGATTTGCTTGAGCTGGCGACCTGTTTCCACTTGGGGGTCATCAATACCTACGGTCCATTGCTTTCCGGACACCAAATTGGTTCCCTTGGCCAAGACTTCGCCGCCAACTTCAACGAGATAATTCTTAATGCCTTTTTGGTCGAGCATAGCGCCCAATCGATCAATGGCATAACCTTTGGCCACTGCATTGAAATCGAAACGAATGGATGGATGTTCCTTAGTTATGGTATTATCTGTATTCAGTTTCACTTTTTCCCATCCTACATATTGCAACAAGCTGTCCACACGAAGGCTATCGAGCTCTATCTGCTCCCCTGGTCCAAAGCCCCATGCGTTTGCCAAAACACCGATGGTAGGGTCAAAATAACCGTTTGAAGCCTTATGGACCTCACTGGATACCTGAAAAACCTCCCTAAACATATCATCTACCTGAATGGTGGAGTCCCCAGCATTGATTTTCGAAATATCAGAATCAGGAATATAGGTAGACATGGACTGGTTAAGCACCTGAAACACCGAATCAATTTCTTGTTGGTAGTCCAACTCCTCATCCGCAATATAAATGATGGAATAGGTGGTTCCCAAGGCATTGCCCCAAGATTGGTTTTTGATGTACTCTTTGGGTGTACAACTTGCTAAAAAAAGCACCATCAACACTAAGGTAATCGGTTTATGCTTCATCTATATTTCAATTAATCCTTGATAATCCACCACATACTCCTCGTTCAGATATAACGGCTCGGTCCTATCCGCCGCATTGGAAAGACCCACACCCGCAAAGTAGGTTTTTGCCTCGAACTTTTCTGCATGGTTCTTGACTTTCTGCATCAATTCCTTATCATATTCTCTGGGATTGAATGGAAATTCCACGTTGCGCACCACGATAAAATGTAGGACTTTCTCCTTAAGGCAAACGTACTGTGGGTTCTTTTTGAGTTTACTGTTGATGGCCATAAATTCAAACCCATCCGCTTCCAGTTCCCGGCCCACAATGTTCATGGCCAAGTTATGAAGTTCCTGTTCTGTTAATTCTCTTCCCATACCTAACAAAAAAACCGATGCTGGGAGCATCGGTTTGGTTTTATATTCCCTCTCGACAATGCTCGAGGTGCTATATCATCTTGGTTTTTATCCACCAAAGTCATCAAATCTGATATTCTCATCTGGAATACCAAAGTCCTCGCCCATTTTTTGAACGGCCTTGTTCATCAATGGGGGTCCACAGAAATACAATTCGATGTCCTCAGGGGTTTCGTGATGGTTCAGGTAGTTATCGATAACGCAGTTGTGGATAAATCCAACAAATCCGTCGCCTTCCTCATCATTGATATCTTTCTTCACCTTCCAGTTATCCTCTTCCAATGGCTCAGAAAGTGCCATATAGAATTTAAAGTTCGGGAATTCCTTCTCCAATTGCTTAAAGTGGTCGATGTAAAACAGCTCTCTCTTGGAACGTCCTCCGTACCAATAGGTCACTTTTCTATCCGTTTTCAACGTCTTGAACAAATGGTACAAGTGGGAACGCATCGGGGCCATACCGGCACCACCACCTACGTATAGCATCTCTGCTTCGGATTCGTTGATAAAGAATTCACCGAACGGACCAGAAATGGTTACAGGATCACCTTCTTTCAAACTAAAGATGTAAGAGGAAGCAATACCTGGGTTTACGTCCATCCATCCATTCTTGTTACGATCCCATGGTGGGGTCGCGATACGGACATTCAACATAATTTCTCTTCCTTCCGCAGGGTAAGAAGCCATAGAATAGGCTCTCTCAACCGTCTCAGGGTTCTTCATGACCAATGGCCACAAATTGAATTTATCCCACTCCGCTTGGAACTTATCTGGAGTTTCATGCTCCTCCGGGTGAGCGGTGATATCGATATCCGAATATTTGACCTCACAGGGGGGTATTTCAATTTGGATATATCCGCCAGCCTTGTAGTTCATATCCTCTGGAATTTCCACTACGAATTCCTTGATAAAAGAGGCCACGTTATAATTACGCACTACTTTGGCATCCCATTTTTTGATACCGAACACCTCTTCTGGAATCGTAATTTCCATATCCTGCTTTACTTTGACCTGACAGGCCAAACGCGCTCCTTCTTGCAATTCCTTTTTGGAAAAATGAGGGGTCTCCGTAGGAAGTGCCTCTCCTCCACCGGAGAGCACATGGCACTCGCACTGGATACAAGTACCACCACCACCACAAGCGGATGGCAAGAATATTTTTTGATTACCCAAAGTGGACAACAACGATCCACCAGAACCCACTTCCAACTCCTTTTCGCCATTAATGGTAATGGTCACGGGGCCAGATGGTGATAATTTTTCCTTAGTGAACAGCAACAATGCCACCAACACTAACAACAAAACAAGAAATGCAACTACTGTTATTAAGATAGTACCTCCGGTACTTGCGGCTAATATCATCTTTTATTTGTTTAAGGCTTCGTTATAAGAGATTGCTTTTTCGTCTTCATCAATCTCTTTTTTAATTTCTTTTTCCTTTTGGGTCTCCACAGTGGTGTTTTGGGTCTCCTCTGGTGGTTCGTTATCCCCGGTAAGCATACCACCGAAGCTTTGGAACCCGATTCCCATCAAACCTGTTATGATAAAGGTAATGCCCAATCCACGCAAGGGTGCGGGCACATTCGAGTAACGAATCTTTTCACGGATGGCGGCAATGGCCAAAATAGCCAAGAACCAACCAATACCAGAGCTGATTCCGTAGTTCAATGCCAAACCGATGTTAGGGATATCCCTGGTCTGCATGAACAAAGACCCCCCAAGAATGGCACAGTTTACCGCAATCAATGGCAAAAAGATACCCAAGGAATTATACAAGGATGGAGAAAATTTCTCCACTACAATTTCTACTAGCTGAACCATTGTTGCGATGGTTGCGATAAAAAGAATGAAGGACAAAAAGCTTAGGTCATAATCGGCATATTCAGGACCCAACCATACCAAAGCTCCATCTTGAAGCAAATATTTGTCCAACAACCAGTTCAATGGTACGGTAACACCCAATACGAATATTACGGCTGCCCCCAAACCTACAGCTGTGGTCACTTTTTTGGATACGGCCAAATAGGAACACATGCCCAAAAAGACCGCAAACACCATATTGTCTACGAAGATTGATCTAAAAAATAATTCTAAATGCTCTAACATGCTTCCTCAGTTTATGCTTCTTCAATTAATGCCCTGTTTCTGGAACGTTGCACCCATATAATGATTCCTACGACAATCAGGGCTGCAGGCGGTATGATCATAAAACCGTTGTTCTCGTATCCGATGGAGTACAATCCGGTTTTGGCGATGGGGTCTCCAAGAACTTTGATTCCGAACAATGTACCAGAACCTAAAAGTTCCCTAAAGAAACCAACGATTACAAGGATCACACCATATCCCAACGCGTTTCCGATCCCATCAAGAAAAGCTCTTCTTGGTCCGTTTCCGAGTGCAAATGCCTCAAAACGTCCCATAATAATACAGTTGGTAATGATAAGTCCAATAAATACGGACAAGGTTTTACTTAGGTCGTAAGCAAATGCCTTCAACACTTGATCCACAATAATTACCAAGGCGGCAACAACCACCAACTGGACAATAATCCTGATTTTGGAAGGGATAATATTCCTGATCAATGAAATGACCACGTTACCTACTCCCATTACAAACAATACGGATATCGCCATCACTACCGAAGCTTTCAATTCTGCGGTAATCGCCAAGGCAGAACAGATACCCAATACCTGAATGGTAATGGGGTTGTTATCGGCCAACGGGTCTTTTATAAGATTTGCATCTTTTTTTGATAGTAGCGCCATATTAATTGGATCTAATAGTTTGTAAATAAGGTTTGTAAAGCTTCAAGCTCTCTTTGATCATGGCGCTTACCCCGTTTCCGGTAATGGTAGCACCTGCCAAAGCATCCACTTCATTGTCTTCTTTATTTTCGTTGAGGGGGTCATTGTTTCCTTTGGCCACCTGTACACCTTCGTAAGTATCCCCGTCCATTACGGATTCTCCTTTAAAGTCATCCATAAAGAAACGTTGGTTAATGTTGGAACCGAGTCCGGGCGTTTCTCCTTTGTGATCAAAAAAGACCCCTTTGATTTCCATATTCTCACCAACGGACATGTATCCCCAAATAGCATCCCAAAGTCCTTTACCGTACATAGGGATGATATAATATTTCTCACCGTCCTTTTCTCCGACCAAGAGCGGAAGTTCTGCGTTTCCACCGCTTTTGGCTTCAGCAAGTGCCTTCTCTACGTTGATCAAATAGGCGTTGTCCCTTTCAACCACTTGGGAACCGTCCCATACCAATTGTTGGGTGATGTATTTTGAGAATGCGCCCTCTACCTCGGAAGTAGGCACAAAAGAAACATCTCCATCGCCTTCATTCTCATTGACACCCATGGCATAAAGGATGTTCTGTTGCTTTTCAAAGCGCACGTTCTCATCTATCATTGGCTTAAGGCCGGACGCAACAAAAGCAAGGAGCGATCCGACAACAACAACCATTAGCACTGCAAAAATTACAGTATAGCCATTCTTTTCTGTATTGACTGCCATAATTACGCTGTTTCCGTTTTTAATGAATCAACCTCATCCGAAGCTTTGGGATAGATGGTTGCGGTTTTCAATCTCTTCAATCTCTTTTTGATATTGCCCTTCAACACGTAGTGGTCGATGGTAGGTGCAAATACGTTCATCAATAGGATGGCCAAGAATACGCCTTCTGGATATCCTGGGTTGAACACCCTAATCATGACGGACAGGAATCCTATGAAGAATCCGTAGTACCATTTTCCTTTATTGGTCTGGGAACCTGTTACCGGGTCGGTTGCCATGAAAACGATACCGAAAGCCAAACCTCCTACGATCAAATGCTGCCAGAAGGGGAAGCTCATCAAAGTGTAGAACTTGCTGTATTCGGGAAGCCATCCAGCGTCCACGATACCATTAAAGATAAGTCCCATGGCCAAGGCACCGATTACGGCACTCACCATGATGCGCCATGACGCTATCTTGGAAAAAATCAAGAAGAGTCCTCCCAAAAGAATCAACAAGGTCGATGTTTCACCCACTGAACCTGGGATAAATCCGTAGAACATATCTGCCAAGGAATAGGAATAGTCCGAACCTTGCGCCAAGGACCCAAGAATAGTCTCTCCAGAAATGGCATCGGCAGTGCCCGCTCTTTCCACCGCTTCATGGACCCAAACTTTGTCACCACTCATCCAAGTTGGATAGGCGAAGAACAAAAAGGCTCTAATCGTCAATGCGGGATTTAAAATATTCATTCCGGTTCCTCCGAACACTTCCTTACCGATAACAACGCCAAATACAACGGCGATGGCCAACATCCAAAGTGGAGTATCAACCGGCACGATCAAAGGAACCAACATACCTGTTACCAAGTATCCTTCCTCTACTTCGTGTCCCTTGATTACGGCAAACAAGAATTCGATGGCCAAACCGACACCGTAGGAAACAATGACCAACGGCAATACGGTGGTTACTCCAACCCAGAAATTGTCCCAAGTCAAGAAATGCTCGAATAGGGAGAAATTCTCAGGAAAACCGTTGATTGCCGAATAATGTTGATATCCTGCGTTGAACATTCCGAACAACAAACAGGGCACCAACGACAAAATAACGGTGTTCATGGTGCGTTTCAAATCGTCAGCAGCACGAACGTGAGCTCCCGAATGGGTCGTTTCATTGGGAGTATAAAGAAAAGTATGCAGTGCGTTAAAGGCCGGGGCCATTTTTTTGCCCTGATACTTAAGTTTTAACTGGTGTAATTTTTCTTTCAAAGCCATATTATCCTAATTCTTTTTGTAACAAATCCAATCCTTCCCTGATTATTTGTTGGTGCGGTTGTTTTGAAATACAGATGAATTCCGTCAAAGAGAAATCCTCAGGGGCCACTTCATAAAGGCCCAATTGTTCCATTTCGTCCAAATCCTTTACCATGCAGGCCTTTAACAATTGAAGCGGGTAGATATCCATTGGAAAAACCTCCTCATACCTTCCCGTTACCACGAAAGCCCTGTGCTCGCCATTGGTATTGGTATCTAAATCGTATTTCTTTTTGGGCTGCAACCAAGAAAAGGTCAATGCCCTTGTGGACGATATTTTATCGAAAACCGGCTTGTTCCATCCAAAAAACTCATAATCGTCGCCTTCTGGAATGGCCGTAACCGTATTATTGTAGAAGCCCAAATATCCTTCAGTATTGGTTTTGGTGCCTGTCAGCACATCGCCATTGATCAACCTGAACCTATCTTCCGTTACGCCGCTGGCATATAAAAAGGTAGAAATTTCAGCCCCGATCTTGGTCCTGTAGTATTTCGGTGCTTTGATCACTGAACCAACCAACGCAACTATTCGCTCAGCATTGAATTTACCGGTCAGCAAAAGCTCACCCAACATCACAACGTCCTGCGGTGAAAGGGTCCAAACCACCTCACCTTTGTTGATGGGGTCTATTTTATTGATCTGTGTGCCTACCAATCCTGCTGGGTGTGGACCTGTGATTCTATGAAGCTCAACTCCTTTTAAATCAACAAAAGGCGACCTTGCATTGCCCTTCCCAACTGTCACATGGATTTTTCCAGGGGTCATTTTGCTCAATCCCATTATTGCAGCTTGGATTTCCTGCTCCTTGCCCCTTAAGGCAAAATCCGGGTCGGCCTCCAAAGGAGCCGTGGAATAGGCGGAAATAAAAATAGCTTTGGGAGTGGCGCTGGGATCAGCGATCACATCGTAAGGTCTTTGCTTGATAAAAGGCCATCCACCACACTGTAAAAGGTAGGATTTAATGGCCTCACCATCGGCCGTATCCAAATCCGGCACCTTGTTGATCATGTATTGCTGTTCCTTATCGGCAAGAATCTTTAGGGTTAAGATTCGCCTCCTAGCTCCCCTCACGATTTCCACAAGTTCTCCGCTGACAGGGGAAACGAAGTGCATGTCTTCGTTGTTCTTGTTATAAAAGATGGGCTCGCCAGCTTTTATCTCTTCACCTTCCTTAATCAACATTTTTGGAGTGATTCCGTGGAAATCATCTAAGTTCAGGGCATATACGTTACTCGCAACGGCATTGGCTATAGTCTGCTCTGCTGCCCCGACGAGGTTGATGTTCAACCCCTTTTTAATCCGGATGTCTTTAGACATATTATTGTAGACCTTAGGTTATCAAAATCGAACGCAAAAATAGCACTAAAAGGATTGTTTTCATAATAATTAACTATAAAATTGGGATTATAACGAGCTTACTTCATCGAGCACAGTTTTTGTTTAACTTTACCGCAAAATAGTGTCCCAGATGCGTTTAACCTACATTTTAGTTCTTTTCGGTTTGATGGCCCAGCCAACTTTTGGCCAAGTGATGGAGGAGGTGGAGCCACCGGAGAATATCAAATCGATTGTTTTCAAGGGGCCTACGGAAGATCAATTTCCCGTCATCCAACTGGGCGACCCCATCACCTTGGAGTTCGACGACCTGCTGGCCAATGAACAGGACTACTATTACAAAATCTTTCATTGCGATTACGATTGGACACCTTCCCAATTGTTAAAATCCCAATATCTGGACGGAGCGGACAACCAGCGCATTATCGACTACGAAAACAGCTATACCACCCTACAGCCCTATTCCAACTATCGACTCACCATTCCCAATCAAAACGTAAGGTTGAGGGTTAGCGGCAACTACGTACTGGAGGTATACAACAGTTATGGCGACCTTCAGTTTTCCAGAAGGTTTGTGGTATACCGCAATGTGGTGAACGTTTCCGGCGTAGTAAAACGATCTAGGGACTTCAATTTTATCAACACCAAGCAAGTGGTGCAATTTACCATCAATACTGCTGGTTTCAACGTGGTAAATCCAAAGCGGGAAATCAAGGTGGCCATCATCCAGAACCACCAATGGCCCACGGCACTCTACAATATTCCGCCCCAATTCACCATTGGCACCGAACTCGTATATCGTTACAATGAGGAGACCAGTTTTTTTGGGGGTAACGAATACCTAAATTTTGACACAAAAGACCTCAGGTCGCCCACTTTTGCCATTTCCAAGATTGAAATGAGGGAGGTCTACCACCACTATCTGTTCACGAATCAATATCGTTTCGACCAGGAATACACCTACTTTCCTGATATCAATGGGGATTTTGTGGTCAGGACAATGCAAGGAGAGGATGTTTCCCGCGAAGCGGAATATTCCAAAGTGCACTTTAGTCTACCCTACAGTAACTTGATTGGATTGGATGATGTGTACGTCATCGGAAAGTTCAACAATTACGCACTTTCGGAAGAGAACAAGATGACCTTTAATGAAGAAAGCGGCAAATTTGAAGTGACCCTGCCCATTAAACAAGGGTTTTACAATTATAAATATGTAGTGCAGCGCGAAGACGGCACCCTAGAACCCAATTTGGTCAGCGGCAATTTCCATTTTACCGAAAACAACTATCTCATCTTGGTGTACTACCGTGATTTTGGTGAAATGTACGATAGTATAATAGGTATAGGCTCCGTAAACTCCCAAAATATCAGCAATTAATTATCTTTACCCTATCCTTATCTAAATTATATGGCCAAAAAGGGTGGGTTGATTACCAAAGGACGGTACGAACTAAAGTTCCGTGGCGTGGAGTGCTTAAACTGCGGCCACCCATTGGACATTAGTGACAGGTACTGCCCCAATTGCTCCCAAGCCAACAGCACCAAAAAACTAACGCTTAAGGATTTCTTGGACGAGTTCTTCTCCGGGCTGATCAACTACGACTCCAAACTGCTAAAAACCCTTTCCGCCCTTTTACTTAGGCCCGGTAGCATCACAAAGGACTATGTAAACGGCAAACGAATCACCTACACCAATCCTTTCCGCTTTTTGTTGAGCTTGGCATTTCTCTACTTTTTGATGTTTACTTACAATAGTAATTTTACAGATTTGGACAAGGCCGCACGTGAATTCGACGGGAATATTTATGGCGGCTCCCCGATCAGTTTTGATGTGGACTCCGGCAATTTTGAAGTGGACAGCACGGCGCTCGAAGAACAGTCCGATAAGACCAAAAACATGTTGGACTCCTTAAAGAAAACAAATCCCGGTGTTTTGCTGGGCATGAACAAGTTGGACTCCATTAAGGAAGCCGACCCAAAATTGTCCGAACAGCTCCAATACATGGACTCCATCGGGGTTTTTGTGCAAAGTGCACAGCGCAAGGAAAGGAAAAAGGATTCCTTGATGCAGGCGGACCCTAGGGCCTATTTTAAAAGTTTGGGGAATGGGTCCGGGCTGGAAAACTTTTCCAAAAAAGCGGAGTTTTTCGGCTATTTCATCAAACAGGACACGCTATATAGTTTTGATGAGGCGCGTGAAAAATATGGCGTGGAAGCAACCATGACCAACAAAATGGCCTTTAATAGCGCAAACAGTATTTTAAGGGCCATCAGAGAACCTAGTAACTGGATCAATAGCACCATTTCCAAGCTTCCTTTTATCATATTTTTCTTTATACCAGTGTTCACGGTCTTCATTTGGTTGGTGTACATCAGAAATAATAATACCTACACCGATCATCTTATCTTTAGTTTCCACAATCAATCGCTCTTATTTATCTTGCTCATCCTTAGCCTTACATTGGATACCATTTTCAACTGGAACAGCTCGGGAATCTTTTTGTTGATTTTTGGCATTTACCTGTACAAGGCCATGCGAAAATTCTACGGACAGGGAAGGTTTAAAACAATTGTAAAGTATATTTTTCTGAACACTGTATTTATGATTTTAGCATTTTTTACGATCATACTTACGTTTGCAGGAAGTGGTTTAACTTATTAATATGTTTACACAGGTCACCAAAGGAATCAAAGTTTCGGTCCGCACCACTTTTGAGGGCACTTTCTTCAAAAACTACAAGGTGCACTATGCGTTTGGCTACACCATTTGCATCGAAAACCTCAGCAAGGATACCGTACAGCTCACCGCAAGGCATTGGGATGTGTTCGACGCCCTTAAGGAAATGGAGACCATAGACGGCGAAGGTGTTATCGGCCGAAAACCAGTGATAAAGCCGGGTGGTTCCCATACGTACAGTTCAGGTTGCCTCTTGGCGTCGCCCGTAGGAGCCATGCGTGGTCACTACCATATGGTCAACTTTACCAACGCCAAGGAGTTTGAAGTGGACATTCCCACTTTCAAGTTTGCGGCGCCATTCGCGATAAACTAGTACGGGTCATTTTATATTCCCTACAGGTTTCACTACCTTTGATAGAATTGTAAAACACTAAAAAGACATTTCTATGGGAAAAGGATTTTTTCAAGTTCCGACGGCTTACAACGAACCTGTATTGAGCTATGCTCCAGGTTCTCCCGAACGAGAAGAAGTACTGAATCAATATAAGGCATTCTACAACCAAAAAGTGGACATTCCACTTTATATCGGTAGCGAAGAAATAAAGACGGGCAATACCAAGCCACTCTCTCCTCCCCATGACCATAAGCACATATTGGGGCATTACCACTTGGCGGAAAAAAGTCATGTGGAAAAGGCCATTTCCAACTGTTTGGAAGCAAGAAAGCAGTGGGCCGACCTTACTTGGGAACAGCGCGCCGCCGTTTTTCTGAAGGCTGCCGAGCTAATTGCAGGACCCTACCGCCAAAAAATGAATGCTGCCACGATGCTGGGGCAATCCAAAAATATTTACCAGGCCGAAATCGACTCTGCTTGCGAAATTGTTGACTTTTTGCGTTTCAACGTAGAGTACATGTCACAGATTTACGGGGAGCAACCCGAATCGTCCGAAGGCGTTTGGAACCGCGTAGAGTATCGTCCGCTGGAAGGATTTGTTTACGCCATTACCCCGTTCAACTTTACCGCCATCGCCGGAAACCTTCCCGCAAGCGCGGCCATGATGGGCAACGTAGTAGTTTGGAAACCAAGTGATAGCCAAATCTATTCCGCCAAAATCATTGTGGATGTGTTCAAGGAAGCTGGACTGCCCGACGGGGTCATCAACGTAGTGTACGGAGACCCGGTCATGATTTCCGATACGGTACTTGCCAGCCCAGATTTTTCTGGGATTCACTTTACCGGCTCTACGGATGTTTTTAAATCTCTTTGGAAACAGATTGGAAACAACATCCACAACTACAAAACCTACCCAAGAATTGTTGGCGAAACTGGAGGCAAGGATTTCATCATTGCCCACCCAACGGCAAAACCACAACAAGTGGCCACAGCCATTACCCGAGGGGCATTCGAGTTTCAAGGACAAAAATGTAGTGCGGCATCAAGGGTATACCTGCCCAAGTCCACAGCCAATGAAATCTTGGAATTGGTCAAAAAGGATATTGCTTCGTTCAACAAACCGGGGTCGCCCGAGGACATGAGCAATTTTATTACCGCCGTGATCCATGAAGGCGCTTTCGATAAATTGGCGAAGTACATCGACAAGGCAAAAGCAGATAAAGATGCCGAGATTATTGCCGGAGGAAATTACGATAAATCCGTAGGTTACTTTATTGAGCCGACCGTAATCCTGACCACCAATCCGCAGTATGAGACCATGTACACCGAGCTTTTTGGCCCTGTGGTCACCGTGTATGTGTATGAGGACAACGACTGGAGCGAAACCTTGAAATTGGTGGACGGCACCTCTGAATATGGATTGACGGGAGCTGTCCTATCAGGCGACCGCTACTCCATCGACGAAGCCACGAAAGCATTACAGAATGCGGCCGGTAACTTCTACATCAACGACAAACCTACGGGGGCCGTTGTGGGACAACAACCCTTCGGGGGAGCACGGGCTTCCGGAACCAATGATAAAGCCGGATCTATGCAGAATTTGCTCAGATGGGTTTCCCCTAGATTGATCAAGGAAACTTTTGTGACTCCTGAAGATTATCGATATCCATTTTTGGGATAACCTCAAAAACAATTAATTTAAAAGCCGTCATCAAAACATGACGGCTTTTTTTGTTCAACCTAATTCACTAGATACATGCCCAGACCCTATATTTTGGCCGAGACCAATTGGAAACACTTAAAAAACGAATCCTTCGACCTCGCCGTACTGCCTTGGGGCGCCACAGAAGCCCATAACTACCACCTCCCCTACGCCACCGATGTTATCGAAGGAACCTCAATTGCCGAGGAATCGGCACGTATTGCATGGGAAAAAGGGAGCAAGGTGGTTGTGCTACCTACCATTCCATTTGGGGTGAACACGGGGCAGTCGGATATCTACTTGGACATGAACCTGAACCCAAGTACCCAATTCGCCATTTTGAAGGACATCCTTACCGTGCTGGACCGTCAGGGCGTAAAAAAGTTCATGATCCTGAACAGTCATGGCGGAAACAATTGGAAAGCCATCGTGCGGGAATTGGGACTTCTTTTTCCTGAAATGTTCCTTTGCGTCACCAACTGGTTTAAACTCGGCAGTGAATCCGGGGTGTTTGAACTACCAGGAGACCATGCCGATGAAATGGAGACCAGCTTGATTCTGCACTTGACCCCTGAACTGGTATTGCCCAGAGAAGATTGGGGAAGCGGCAAGGAATTCAAGAACAACATAAAAGCCTTTTCCGAAGGATGGGCTTGGACCGAACGCCCGTGGTCCAAGATAAGTGAAGACACTGGAGTCGGTGACCCTAGCAAGGCAACAGCTGAAAAAGGACAAGTGTTCTTTAACATGGTCTGCGCCAAAATGGGACAACTTTTAGTGGATATCGCAGAAGCAGATATCAACACCTTGTACGATTAGCATATCTACCTGAAATACAAACCGTTGACCACCAAAAACCACAAGAATGATGACTCCAATGTAATTTATATGTAAATTTAACGTTAACTAATTGTAAACTAAATGTAATGTGTCTATCTTTACATTTTAAAATCAATTTGTTATGACAGCAGGAATAAACGCATGGGGAAAATTGATGATCAAAAAGTATCAGCAATTATGGCAATATGCCAAGGACTACGCCAGAAAATGTAGATTGGTGTATAAGAGGATGTACAGTATTTAACTAACCCTTATACTTTTGGGGCAAGTATACCACCTTTTTGGTCTCGAAAAACTCCTCTTCAAAATATTCATTCAAATCAAATACTTGGACGGTCTCATAACCTTTTAATTCTTCGGTAAGGTCACCGCCTTTAAGGTAAAGTAAGCCATTTTTTCGTTGGTGGGAGGAATCTTTTTTGATTTTTCCCTTGGTCCAGTGCACAAAGGTGGGCATAGCGGCCACCGCCCTGCTTACAATAAAATCGAACTGACCCGGAATCTCCTCTACCCTGGAATGGTAGGTTTTCACATTCTGCAATCCAAGTCCCTCAACGACCTCATCCACCACTTTGATTTTTTTTCCAATAGCGTCCACAAGGGTGAACTTTACGTTTGGAAATAGTATGGCCAGGGGAATACCGGGAAAGCCACCACCAGTGCCCACGTCCAAAATTTGAGAACCTTCGTTGAACGTTTGAATTTGGGCAATCCCAAGGGAATGAAGCACATGGCGCAGATAAAGCTCATCAATATCCTTTCTGGAAACCACATTTATTTTTTGGTTCCAATCCTTGTACAACGCTTCCAGTTTGGCGAACTGCTCTTGTTGTTCATTGTTGAGCGTCGTAAAATATTTAAAGACAAGTTCCGCTTTCATCTACAACCATTATTTTTGACAAAACTAATACTTTTAACGACCTTAACACCGTTCTAACATAACCTTGTTAACCTAAAGAAGCATTTTAGTTACCTTTGTAAAAATTTTTTTTATGAATACGAATACCATCCGGTTTTCACGAAAGGATTCCGCACAATTTTTCAGAACATTGAACAAAAGAGTGAACGAATACTTCAAAGAAAATAACCTCAAGAAAACCGGGAACTGGAAACTTCACTTGAAAACGATAGTGATGTTCGCCATTTTTTTGACCCCCTATTTTTTAATGTTGACCCTGGATTTACCCTTTTGGGGCTATTTGTTACTTTCCATAACCATGGGTGTGGGAATGGCCGGAGTGGGAATGAACGTGATGCACGATGGTAATCACGGAGCCTACTCCAACAAAAAATGGGTAAACAAGCTCATGGGCAGCAGCATTTACATTTTGGCCGGAAATGTGTACAACTGGCAAGTACAGCATAATGTGCTGCACCACACCTACACCAACATCCATGAACACGATGAGGACATGGAAGCAGGAAGGATTTTAAGGTTCTCCAAGCATGCCGAATGGAGAAAGCACCACAAATTTCAACACTACTATTCCATTTTGCTTTATGGTCTATTGACCTTTAACTGGGCCATCACCACAGATTTCCAACAGATGTACCGTTACATGAAACGGAAATTGAGCTATGGTAAACTGCCCAATCCAGTCATCAACTGGAGCACTTTGGTCATAACAAAAGTGATTTACATAACCATTTGGATCGTGCTACCATTGATTTTTGTAGACATTGCCTGGTGGCAGGTACTTCTTGGATTCTTTATCATGCACTATGTGGCAGGAGTTATCCTAAGCGTTGTTTTCCAATTGGCACACATTGTGGATCATGCGGACACACCGCTTCCCGATGAAGCCGGAAACATGAAAAACACTTGGGCCATCCACCAATTGTTTACCACAGTGAATTTTGGCACCAAGAACCGTATCGTAAACTGGTTTACAGGTGGATTGAACCATCAGGTGGAGCATCACATCTTCCCGAACATTAGCCACATCCATTACACAAATATTTCCAAAATTGTGAAACAAACGGCACGGGAATTCAATTTGCCATACCACGAGTACAAAACTACCAGAAAAGCTATAATTTCGCACTTCAAACATCTGAAGGAGCTGGGCAAAAATCCAGCCGTTCAGTACCAGTAAAAAGAAGCACTAATGAGCAACCATCTATCTGACAGGATCAAGAACATGTCCACGTCAGCAACTTTGGCCATGGCCGCCAAAGCACGGGAATTACGAAATGAAGGAAAGGATATTATCGGCTTGAGCTTGGGGGAACCCGATTTCAACATTCCCGATTTTATCAAGGATGCCGCCAAACAGGCCATCGACGAGAATTATAGCAGCTACACACCAGTAGATGGATATGCGGAGCTCAAGACCGCTATTTCCAATAAGTTCAAAAGAGATAACAATCTTGATTATAAGCCTAACCAAATCGTGGTTTCCACAGGAGCGAAGCAATCGCTGTTCAATGTGGCCATGGTGGTTCTGAATCCAGGGGACGAGGTGATATTGCCTGCACCCTACTGGGTAAGCTATAGCGATATCGTAAAATTGGCCGAAGGCGTTCCCGTGGAAGTCCTGACCCAAATCGATACCGATTTTAAAATGACGCCCGAGCAATTGGAAGCGGCCATCACCCCAAAAACAAAAATGCTCTGGTTCAGCTCGCCCTGCAACCCAAGTGGCTCAGTGTACAGCAAGGAAGAATTGAAAGGTTTGGCCGAGGTACTTAAAAAGTATCCAAACATATATGTGGTCTCCGACGAAATTTACGAACACATCAATTTTGCTGGCGGACACGTAAGCATAGCGGGGATTGATGGCATGTATGACAGAACGGTGACCGTGAACGGTGTTTCCAAAGCCTTTGCCATGACGGGCTGGAGAATCGGGTACATTGGAGCTCCCGAATGGATTGCCAAGGGATGTACCAAACTACAGGGACAAGTGACCAGTGGCGCAAATGCCATTGCCCAACGTGCCGTAATCACCGCTTTGGAAGCGCCCGTGAGCAAAATCAAATACATGATTGACAAGTTCCATGAAAGAAGGGACCTTGTGCTTCAGCTCTTGGGAGAAATTGATGGGTTCAACCTAAACGTGCCAGAAGGAGCATTTTATGTATTCCCCGATATTTCGGCATTCTTTGGAAAAAGCTTGAACGGTGTTGCTATCAACAATGCCTCGGATTTTTCCCTCTATTTGTTGGAACACGCCAATGTGGCCACCGTTACAGGTGAGGCGTTCGGAAATCCAAATTGTATCCGCATTTCCTACGCAGCATCAGAAAATGAATTGAAAGAAGCCATCAAGCGTATCAAAGACGCATTGAGCTAATTGAGAATATAAATACCAATTAAAGGACCTTAGCTTTGGCTAGGGTCTTTTTTTTTGGATACAATTCAGACCATAATTTCTACTGCATATCCTTAAAATAAAACGATTGGGTTTTTATTATGATTCCTTCTCCTTGACCTTTGCTATATTTACTCTGAACAGGAATGTTTCCCAAATAACCGTGTCACTTAACTCATAGGTTGAGTATCAACTGCTATGTACCATAAAATTATACTTTCATTGTTTTTGATGCTGATGAGCATCGACTGCAGAGCGCAAGTCTTTGGAAAGGTTACCAACTCGGAACAAGAGCCTCTCCCGTTTGTCAATATCTATATCGAAGGTACTCTTAATGGAACCACTACCAATGATGCCGGGACGTATCAATTGCCTTTATCTACCGGTCAAGAACAAACCATCGTTTTTAAATACTTGGGCTACAAGACAGAAAAAAGAACCATTGCAGCCAATCAGAACAGTGTTGAATTGGATATGGTACTCCAAGAGGAGAGTGTACAATTGAGTGGGATTGAAGTGAATGCCAAAGAAAATCCCGCCAATTACATCATTCAAAAAGCCATTGAAAAAAGAGCTAACATTAAAGAACAGTTAGCCAACTATACCGCAAGTTTTTATTCCAAAGGATTGATTCGCATCGAGGGTGCTCCCGAACGAATCCTAGGGCAGGATTTGGGAGATTTTGGAGGAGGACTGGATTCTACACGAACGGGTATCGTATATCTTTCCGAAACTGTTTCCAATATTGCAAAAAAAGACAAAGATTTTACCGAGACCATTGTAGCCTCCAAGGTGGCAGGAGACGACAATGGATTTAGTTTCAACGCTGCCTCCGATGTTGATTTCTCCCTATACGACAACTCCTTTTCGCTCGGAGGTGCCACACAGTTGGTATCGCCCATAGCTGAAAATGCCTTTAATTACTACAACTACGAGTTGGCAGGCACCTTTTATGAAGATGGAAATATCCTGATCAACCAAATCGAAATCACACCAAAGCGGGAGCAGGACAAGACCTTTAGTGGTACCATCTACATTGTAGAAAACGACTGGTCCATTTACGCCGCCGACCTTCAAACTACTGGACAGCAAGCGCAGATTATTCCCGTGGACACCTTTTTTCTGAAACAACGCTTCAATTACTCCCCCAAACAAAAGCTATGGCTCAAAGTATTACAAAGTCTGGATTTTAAATACTCCATTTTGGGCTTTAAAGGAGATGGTCGATTTACAGCCGCCTTTAAGGATTATGACCTTGAGCCCAATTTGACCAAATCAGACTTTACCAATAAAATCTTGGATTTTGAGGAAAACGCCAATAAAAAAGACTCACTATACTGGTCAAGTCTACGCCCTGTTCCATTGACACAGGAGGAAAAAAAGGATTATCTCAAAAAAGATAGCATTCAAGTTATCCGGAAATCCGAACAATATTTGGATTCGATAGATGCGAAGGGCAATCGATTTAAATGGTCAAACCTATTTTTGGGCTATACCTACAGCGATACCTTCAATGAAACCTATTATGTGGTGGGGTCGCCAATTCAGAATCTATCTTTCAACACAGTGCAAGGATGGCATGGCTGGCTAACGCTGGATTATATAAAATTAAATGAGGAAAAAGGCAGCCGATTTAGCCTTGGCGGAGCCCTTAATTATGGCCAGTCCGACAAACGTTTAAGGCCCACTTTTTCCATGTCGTACCGTTTCAATAAGTTCTCCAGGCCCTATCTAAGGCTCAGGGCGGGCACGGAGGCGGTTCAGTTCAATGGTGAAGAGCCCATCACTCCGATAGGTAATACCATTGCGACACTTTTCTTTGAAAATAACTTCGCCAAATTCTACGACCGTACCTTTACGGAGGTTTTCCATTCCATAGAGTTGACCAATGGGATTCGAGGCAATGTGTTGGTTGCCTACGAAGACCGCAAGCCGCTCTTCAATACCGTATCGAGCACCCCTTTTAGTTCCGACCCTGCTGATTTTTCGTCCAACAACCCTTTGGACCCCACCGACACCAATAATGCTGGCATTGCAGACCATACCTTGGTACGGATGGATTTGGGGTTCCGTATCAGGTTTGGGCAAAAGTACCTGAGCTATCCCGACGAAAAAGTCAATATCCCCAATGAACGGTATCCCACGCTTACGCTGGGCTATGAAAACGGATTTTTGTCGAACAACAGCGACAACCACTTTCACCAGTTCAAGGCTGGCTTGTTCCAAGCCTTTAACATTGCCGACAAGGGACGTTTTGCCTACAATTTTAGAGGAGGCAGCTTTTTGAATGCCGACAATATTTCATTTGTGGATTATCAACATTTCAATGGCAACGAATCCCACGTCACCGTAAGAAGCTATATGGATTCCTTTTTTCTACTGCCCTATTACAACTTAAGCACCAACCAAAGCTATTTTGAAGGGCATGTTGAGCATAATTTCAAGGGTTGGTTCATGAACAAACTACCCCTATTGCGCAAACTCAATGCCCATTTAATTTTTTCAGGCAAGCTTTTGGCCACCGAAGGAAATACGCCCTACACTGAATTTGGCATTGCATTGGGAAATTTAGGCATTAAAAAATTCCGGTTTTTACGTGTTGGATATGCCCAAAGCTATTTTAACGGCAAGGTAGAAAGGGGCCTCAACATAGGCCTGACCTTTCCGTAGTGGGTAAATTCTTCCCCGGATTTTAACTTAGACACATTGACTTGTAGTTCAATGCCATCCGTTGTTATCCTTTTTGATTAACACAGTGCATCAAATTAAAAACGATTGTTCATGAAGGATCTCGATGAACTTAGGTCTTTTTCCAGAAATAAGGGGTTAGGACAATCAGCACAGTAAAGAGTTCCAATCGGCCCAAGAGCATTAAGAAGCCACACCACCATTTTCCCGCTGCCGGAAGACTGTTATAGTTGCTCACCGGGTTCAAACTACCCAAAGCAGGACCTACATTACCCAGAGAGGAGGCCGAACCACCCACGGCAGAAACAAAGTCCAATCCCAGAAAACCAAGCACCAACGACCCGATGATAAACAGCAGCATGTAGAGCACGAAAAAGGCTATTACATTATACACGATATGCTCAGTAACTGTTTTTTGATTGTATCGAACAGGAATCACGGCGTTGGGATGGAGGGTACGCTTAAACTCCAAAATTCCATTTTTAATGATGAGCAAGTGGCGCATCACCTTAATTCCCCCTGCCGTGGAGCCCGCAGACCCCCCGAGGAACATCAAACCAAAAAAGAAAACGGTCAAAAACGGGGTCCACGAGGTAAAATCTGCCGAGACAAAACCCGTGGTGGTAATAACCGCTATCACTTGAAAGAGGCTATGCCTAAAGGCACTTTCGGCCTCCCCAAAAATCATGGGGTGAAAATCGGACACCGGAACATCTGCTTTGAAG
Source organism: Allomuricauda sp. MMSF_3307 (assembly GCF_030733585.1). Lineage (NCBI taxonomy): Bacteria > Pseudomonadati > Bacteroidota > Flavobacteriia > Flavobacteriales > Flavobacteriaceae > Allomuricauda > Allomuricauda sp. MMSF_3307. The sequence continues at coordinate 384,430 of NZ_JASHIQ010000003.1, read as the reverse complement.
TAAACGCCCAAAGCAACAATCAGTGTAAATATCACGATAAACCCAAAATAATATTTGAATTCCTCATCCCTTAAAATACGCTGTCCGCGACCTGTTAACGCAAAATAACTAAGTACAAAATTACTTCCTGCCAAAAACATAAACAGGATAACGATATACTGAATCAAGGGTTGGTCGTTCCAATAGGCCAAACTGGCATTTTTAGTAGAAAAACCTCCGGTGGACATGGTCGCCAAGGCATGGTTGATGGCATCAAAAAAGGACATTCCCGCAAATTTGAGCAGTAAACTTTCCAATACGGTGTACCCAAAATAAATCAGCCACAGACGCTTTGCGGTATCGGTAATCCTAGGGTGGAGCTTGTCACCGCCCGGACCAGGCGCTTCAGCGGCGAACAACTGCATTCCCCCAATACCCAACAACGGCAATATGGCAATGGCCAGAACAATGATCCCCATTCCCCCAATCCAGTGCGTAAGGCTTCGCCAAAGTAAAATACCTTCGGGGAGGGCCTCAATATCATCCAGAATAGAAGCTCCTGTAGTGGTATAGCCCGACATGGTCTCAAAAAAAGCGTCGGTAATCGAAGGTATGGCCCCGGAAAATAGATAGGGCAGGGTTCCCGATATCGACATGATGATCCATCCGAAGGTCACAACAATGTATCCTTCCTTCCTTTTGACCTCTTTTTTATGACCACGGGTGTAGAACATGGCCATGATTCCAAAAAGCATGGTAACAATGGCGGCAAGCATAATATCCATGGTAACGCCGTCTTTGTAGATACCGCTCGCCAAAGCGGCCAAAAGCATAAAGGAACCATTGCAAAGCAGCAATAGCCCCATAATATGGATAATGATCTGTGTATTGAGCTTCATTAGAGGAACAGCTTTTCTATCCGTGGAATGGCTTTAGGCAAGCAGCAGACCACAACCTTGTCCCCTTCCATGATCCTAAAATCACCGAGGGCAATAATCCCTTCTCCATTTCTGATGACCCCACCGATACTGGCCTCTCTGGGAAAATTCAACTCTCGGATAATCTCTCCGTTCACCAAGGAGGTAGCTTTCACCTCAAACTCCAATATCTCGGCATTTAAATTGTTCAACCGGGTCAAGGCCAACACCTCGCCCTTACGGATGTATCTGAAAATACTATTGGCGGCAAGGAGCTTTTTATTGATCAAGGTGTCAACTCCAATAGAGTGGGACAACTGAAAGTAATCCATATTTTCCACCAAGGCGATGGTCTTCTTGATCTTTTTGTTCTTGGCCACCAAGCAGGACATAATATTGGTTTCGGAGTTACCCGTTACCGCAATAAAGGCATCCATGGATTCGAGGTTCTCCTCTTCCAGGAGTTCCACATTCCGCCCGTCTCCGTTTATAACCAAGGCATGCGGTAGTTCGTCGGCAATATCAAAGGCCTTTTCCTTGTTCTTTTCGATCAATTTAACGTTGAACCTTTTGTTGCATAGATCGCGTGCCGTTTTAAAACCGACTTTGCTTCCTCCCAAGATCATCACATTTTTGATGTCCTGTTTTTGCATCCCGGAAAGTTTGTACAACTCCTCTACCCCTTTGTCAGAAGTAATAAAATACACCTGATCACCTTCTTTGAAGACGGTATCCCCCCGCGGGATCAAAGTGAATTGGGTACCTGTACGCTGCAAGGCGATGGGCATAAAATTGAGTTCCGGGAAAATTCGTGCGGCTTCCTTGACCATTTTACCAACAAAAGGCGCGGTTTTGGGCAGAATTACCCCAAACATCGTCAACAGACCTTCTTCGAATTGGTAGGTATCGTTAAAAGCGGACTGATTGAGCATCAACTGGATTTCCATGGCGGCAAGTCGCTCGGGAGAAATCAGTTCATCGATGCCCAACTGCTCAAACTTGATCAGTTCCCGGTTGTCCATAAACTCGGTATTGGATATACGCGCCATGGTCCGCTTGCAACCCAACTGCTTCGCAAGAACACACAAGGTCAAATTGGTGGTCTCCGAGGCCGTAACCCCGATCACAAGATCGGAACCGTCCACTTGGGCATCCTGCAAAACCTGAATAGAGGTCGCATCGCCGCGAAGCACCCGAATGTCCAAATGGTTATCCGCATAGGACAGTCGTTCCTTATCGGTATCGATCAGGGTAATTTCCTGCGCTTCGTAAGACATTAATTTCGCCAAATGAAATCCCACTTCACCAGCACCTGCAATAATGATTCTCATGGATTAGAATAGGATGTGTTCTTAAATAAGTTCAATTTGCACCATACAACTTGTGCAACGATTGGTACGCCCAACGTAAAGTCCATACTTTTAAACAACTACGGGAAAATAAATTCCGTCAGGGGGCAAAATTACACAAATATTTTTGTCTTCATCCCCTAACCTAAGTTGTATATTTGCGATCAAATTGAAGTAATGTCGAAAAAGGTAACCCCGTACAAAGAATCTGAGCTTGGTAAAAAAGAGCAGGTAAGGCAAATGTTCGATAATATTTCGGGAAGCTACGATGGTCTCAACCGCGTAATTTCCTTTGGAACAGATGTTAAATGGCGTAAGCGCATCGTGGCCTTTTTAAAGGATAAATCCCCTAACTCTATTTTGGATATCGCAACGGGCACCGGGGACCTGGCCATTGCCATGGCCAAAACAGGGGCCGAAAAAATTGTGGGCCTCGACCTCTCCCCCGGGATGTTGGAAGTAGGAAAACACAAAGTGGCCCATAAAAAACTGGACAGCACCATTGAGATGGTGGTGGGCGATAGCGAGAACCTGCCCTTTGAGGACAACTCCTTTGACGCCATTACCGTTGCCTTTGGAGTACGTAATTTCGAGGACCTCGAAAAAGGACTGGAAGAAATTTACAGGGTACTCAAGCCAAAAGGACATTTTGTGGTATTGGAAACCTCCGTTCCCACAAAAACTCCATTTAAACAAGGGTACAACATCTACACCAAACATATTATGCCCTCCATTGGCAAACTATTCTCCAAGGACAGATCAGCCTACACCTATTTGAGCGAATCGGCGTCTGTTTTTCCACATGGGGAGGCTTTCAACAATATTTTGAGGAAAATTGGGTTTATAGGAGTAGAGAACAAACCACAGACAATGGGTGTAGCATCCATTTATGTTGCTTCAAAATAGATTGATGAAAAATCTCCTGATTTTCTTTGGACTGATTGTACTATCATGCCCAATGGCCCAAGCCCAGTTTGGAGGCGATCCAATATTGAACCTTCAGAACGAGGACAAAAAATTCCTGAATTGGGGGTACTATCTCGGTTTTAACCAATACGATTTCCAGTTTGAATACAAAGAGGACATAGGAAGGGATATTTTGGTGGATAAGAGTTTTGGTTTCAATGTGGGGTTGATTGGTGAACTGCGAATCAACGAGTTTTTGGATGCCCGTTTTGAACCGGGTCTGCTCTACACCGCCCGCACTTTGGGTTTTCCCGGCTTCACCAATCAAGCGGATGCCATTCGTGAGGTACGGTCCACCTACATTCGATTTCCACTGTTGATCAAGGCCAGCACCCGAAGAATCGGGAACTGGAAACCATTCATCACAGCTGGGGTGTACACGTCCATCAATCTTGGGAGCAATGAAGACAGCTTGGACGACAACAGCACAGGACAATTCCGTATGAAACAGAATGTGTATGGGTATGAACTGGGATTCGGGATTGATCTCTACACCGAATATTTCAAATTTACCCCATCCATTCGTGGCGTTTTTGCGCTAACGGATGAACTGGTTCCCGACAATGACCCAAACAGCCCATGGACCGGAAACATAGCAGCTATGCGAACAAGGGGCATTTTCATCAATTTTACCTTTGAATAAGCTATCCTCTTCGGATTTCGTTCAATAGGATGGCCGTTGCGGTGGCGACGTTCAAACTTTCGGTGGTGGACCCACCAAACTGCGGAATCGATATCCGCTCAGTAATCAACTTGCCGATTTCCTCCGAAATCCCATTAGCTTCATTGCCCATCACCAAAATGCCATTTTCACCCAAATTGGTGCGATAAACAGAGGCTCCGTCCATATAGGCGCCATATATCGGACGTTCCGATTCACTCAGATAGTCAGCAATATTGGTATAGGTAACGGAAACCCGTGCAATGGAACCCATGGTCGCCTGCAGCACTTTGGGATTGTAGCAATCTACGGTATCCTTAGAGCACACCAATTCATCTATACCGAACCAGTCACACAATCGGATGATAGTGCCCAAATTCCCCGGGTCTCTAACCGCGTCCAACACCACAGTCCAATCCGCTTTGGTTTTATCCCTGGGCTCCATCATGTGAAAAACACCCAAAATACCGCTGGGATGGGTCAAACTGCTCATTTGTTTCAACACTTGGGGCGAAACCAACTCCGCATCTTCAAACTTTTTCAAAAGGGTTGAATCATCAACAAAGAGCGCAAAGGGCTTTACAGTGGCCTCCATCAGTTCCCGAACCACCTTTTCGCCTTCCACTACAAAAAGACCGTGTTGAGATCGGTACTTTTTTTGCTTCAAGCTTACAACTAGTTTAATTTGGTTTTTTGTAACCATCTAAATCGTGTATTTTTGGCGTCTATGAGTGGTTTTGGTGTATCGTGCAACTGGGCAAAAATAGGATTATTGTTGCTTTTGCTAAGCATTTTGGGTTGCAATACCTTAAAAAAGGTTGGGGAGGATGAACTATTGCTCACCAAAAACACCATTCTGGTCGATGACGAAAAAGTGACCAGCAGCGAAATAAAAGGTCTTATTACCCAAAAACCCAATAGCAGCGTACTGGGGTACCCTTTAAAGTTGAACCTCTATAACCTTGCCAAAGAAAATCCCGACTCTTCCTTTGAAGATTGGCTGAACCGAAAAGAAAAAAGGGAAAAACGCCTGAACAATCTGCTCTCCGAAAAGCAGGTAAACCGCCTGAGGGAATCCTTCATGGTAAAGGGTGCGAGCGAATTTCTCAAACGTATCGGGGAACCTCCGGCGATTATCGACACTTCAAAAACGAACAAATCTGTCAGTAAGTTAGAGGCGTACTACAATACCAAGGGATACTTCAACAACTCAGGGGAATACGAAATCATCCCCGGAAAAAACAACAGAAAGGCACAAATCGAGTATCGTGTGACACTGAACAAGCCCTATATAGTGGACACCATTCAAAAAAGCATCACCTCGCCCGAGTTGGATTCCATTTATAAAAATGCCGAGCGCAGTAGCCTTGTGAAACAGGGAGAACAATTTGATTTGGAAAAATTCACCTTGGAACGGGAGCGGTTGACCAATCTTTTCCGGAATTCGGGAGTCTACAATTTTCAGGAAAGCTCCATCAACTACAATATTTTACGGGATACCACCCTCGCTGCGGACGACCAATTGATGGATGTACAGTTGAACATCAAAAAATTCCGAAGTACCAACGACAGTACCGACACCAGTATGCCTTATAAAGTGGCACGACATAAAGAAATCAACATTTATGCGGATTACGATATTGGTGGCGGCACGGACACCTTGCAAAAAGTGGAGTACGAGAATTACAACATTTACTATAAAGGAAAATTAAAGTACAGGCCAAAAGCACTTACCGATGCCGTTTTCTTTGAAAAAGATAGTATCTACAGGGATTTGGACCGCATTCGCACCTACAGGCAGATTACGAACCTCAATACCTTTAAGTATCCGAACGTTGAGTTTATACCCGATTCCTCACACACCCGTTTGGAATCGAATATTTACCTAGCTGCAAAACCCAAATACTCGTTAAACCTCAATTTTGATGTAACCCATTCGAACATTCAAAGGGTGGGAACTGCATTTAGCGCTGGTGTAATTACCAGAAATGTATTTGGCGGTGCGGAAACCTTGAATGTCTCCGCTCGCGGTTCCATTGGTCTTTTAAGCGACGCATCCTTGTCCAACGAAACCTTTACCTCCGAACTTGGTGGTGACATCAATATTACATTCCCAAGGATCTGGCTGCCCTTCAACACCGAGAGGATTATTCCATACTATATGTTGCCACAGAGCCGACTATCGGCGGGTACGAATTTTCAAAAGAACATTGGTCTGGACAAACAGTCCCTTAACTCCGTCTTGTCGTTCAACTGGTCTCCCACGGAACGATTAAAGAACAATATAGAATTGATAAACGTTGAGTTTGTGCGCAACGTGAACCCAAACAATTTTTTCAACGTCTACCGGAATACATTTTCCAATTTGGACGACATCGCCGATGCCTTTCAGGACGACCCACAGTATGCGGATTTGTTCAATCCCGTGGATGAAGAGGGCGAGGATCCCCGATTGAACATTCCTACTGGAGCAAATACCTTTGTGCGTCGTGTGCTGGAGGGCGAAATCCCAGTGAGCAACGACGATTTTGAGCAAGTGAACAGCATTGCCGAAAGACGCAGGCGACTAACGGAAAACAACCTTATTTTTGCCAGTAACTTTACCCATACCAAAAACAGCAAATCCGGAATCAACGATTTGGACTTTTACCAATATCGCATCAAACTGGAAAGTGCGGGCGCTATGCTTTCCCTGCTCACCAATGTGATTCCCTACAACCAAAACGACCAAGGCCAAAACCTTGTTTTTGGGGTACCCTTTTCCCAATATGTAAAAACAGAATTCGATTACATTCGCCATTGGAGCATTGGAGGCGGTCAGGTCATCGCTTTTCGAAGTTTCTCCGGAATTGCGATTCCTTACGGCAATGCAGACAATATTCCCTTTGTACGAAGTTACTTTGCCGGTGGCTCCAACGACAACCGTGCCTGGAATGCCTACGAATTGGGCCCAGGTAGAACCAACAACATCAACGACTTTAACGAAGCCAACCTAAAACTGGCCTTAAATCTGGAATATCGATTCCCCATCGCCGGTGACGTAAAAGGGGCGCTATTTGCCGATGCCGGGAATATCTGGAACGTATTCGATAACGAGAACAACCCAGAAGCCATTTTCAGCGGATTCTCCTCATTGGCCGATATTGCACTGGGTACGGGATTGGGCTTGCGGTACGACTTTACCTATTTTGTATTTAGGTTGGATGTAGGATTCAAAACCTACAATCCCGCCAGAGAGGGTTCGGATCGTTGGTTCGATGGGTATAACTTTAAAAGAGCGGTATTTAACATCGGGATCAATTATCCCTTCTAGAGCAAATATTTTATTACTTTTGTTTCCTATTTAATTCGAAACCAATTTAAACTATGTCCCACAATATAAAGCCCGGCGTTGCTACCGGGGATGAAGTACAAGCAATTTTCAACCATGCCAAGGCCAACGGATATGCACTTCCGGCCGTTAATGTAATCGGATCGGACAGTATCAATGCCGTCATGGAAACGGCTGCCGCACTAAACTCTCCCGTAATCATTCAATTTTCCAATGGAGGGGCCCAGTTCAACGCAGGTAAAGGACTTTCCAACGAAAACCAACAAGCTGCCATTTTGGGAGCCGTTGCAGGAGCAAAACATGTACACCAATTGGCAGAGGCTTATGGAGCTACCGTGATTCTTCATACCGACCACTGTGCAAAGAAACTGTTGCCTTGGATCGATGGGCTTTTGGACGCTAGTGAGCAACATTATAAAGAAACTGGCAAATCCTTGTTCAGTTCGCATATGATCGACCTTTCCGAAGAACCGCTCGAGGAAAATATTGAAATCTGCAAAAAGTATCTTGAGCGCATGAGCAAAATGGATATGACTTTGGAGATTGAATTGGGAATCACTGGAGGGGAAGAAGACGGTGTGGATAATACGGATGTGGACGATTCCAAATTATACACCCAGCCCGAGGAAGTAGCCTACGCTTATGAGGAACTTTCCAAAGTAAGCCATAGATTTACCATAGCAGCTGCATTTGGTAACGTTCACGGGGTATACAAGCCTGGAAACGTAAAATTGACACCAAAAATCTTGAAAAACTCACAAGAGTTTATCACAGAAAAATACGGAGTAGAGCACAACCATATCGACTTTGTATTCCATGGAGGTTCCGGTTCCACAGTGGAGGAAATCCGCGAAGCTATCGGTTATGGGGTCATCAAAATGAATATCGACACCGATTTGCAATACGCATTTTTGGAAGGAGTTAGGGACTATATCCAAGGAAAAGCAGATTACCTACAAGCCCAAATTGGAAACCCAGAGGGTGAAGACCAACCCAACAAAAAGTACTACGACCCACGTGTTTGGCTTCGCGAAGGTGAAAAAACCTTCATTGCCCGCTTAAAAAAGGCTTTTGAAGATTTGAACAACGTGAACACCCTATAATCCTTTGTTTAATTAAATATTGATTGCATGTCGTCTTGGTTTAAAAGAAAGGAAAAAGGAATACAGACCGCTACGGAGGAGAAGAAAGACACCCCAAAAGGGCTTTGGTACAAATCCCCTACCGGTAAGATTGTGGAGGCCGAAGATTTGGCCAAAAACTTTTATGTAAGTCCAGAGGATGATTACCATGTTCGAATAGGCAGTAAAGAATACTTTGAGATTCTTTTTGACGATAACAAGTTCCGTGAGCTGGATACCAAAATGACTTCCAAGGACCCCTTGAAGTTTGTGGATACCAAAAAATACTCGGACCGTTTGCAGGCCGCCCAGAAAAAAACGGGATTGAAGGATGCCGTAAGAACTGCGGTCGGTAAATCACAAGGAAAGGATATTGTGGTCGCCTGTATGGACTTCGCCTTTATAGGGGGATCTATGGGGAGCGTTGTCGGCGAAAAAATATCAAGGGCCATAGATGTGGCGAAGAGGAAAAAGATTCCTTTTGTAATGATTTCCAAATCAGGAGGCGCCCGTATGATGGAAGCCGCCCTATCCTTGATGCAGTTGGCCAAGACCTCGGCAAAGCTGGCACAATTGGCCGAAGCCAAGATTCCATATATTTCTTTGTGTACCGACCCTACAACGGGTGGAACCACGGCGTCCTATGCCATGCTTGGTGACATCAACATTGCAGAACCAGGTGCCTTGATAGGTTTTGCAGGGCCCAGAGTTGTAAAAGACACCACAGGGAAAGACCTTCCCGAAGGTTTCCAAACTGCGGAATTTTTGAAAGAACATGGTTTCTTGGATTTTATCACACATCGACGCGATTTGAAGAAAAAAATCAATCTGTACATAGATTTGATCACGAATCAACCCATAAGAGAATAATAAAAGCCCCGAAATCGGGGCTTTTTCATTTGCTGTCGGTTCGAGCGCCGTCGAGTACCTTTTACTTGAGAATCATTTCCTAAACCGTCGTAGAAACACTTCTTCTTCGGTGCCATCAGCATAAGTAAGCGTACCTTTGGCATCGCAACTACCATCACCAAAATCGAGACGCGCGGTATTCCCCAAACGAGAAATATCCAAAACGCCACTTACAATAAATCGACAAGACAGTTCCCGTCGCAAGGGAGTAATCACTTCTTTTACAAATTCATTCCCTGCCCTACTGATATAGGTGCGCTTTCCAGTAATCAGGAACACATTATCGCCCCAAAACCCCGTACCAAACCCTTCAATCCATTCCCGGGTTCGGGTACCTGCAAAAGAAGCTGTATCCCCGTTGGGCCATGTGGCCACAAAAGTAGCGTTGGCTGTTCCCTGTGGATTTCCGCTTTCATTGCTTCGCACCCTCACAATGGTGGCATCACCTTCTACCAAAACATCGTTAAACGTAAAATCCTCCAGGGTCAGTTCCACCCTATTGGAAGCAGCTTCCAAATCCAAGACATAGCTAAGGTTAACCATTCCACTGACCAAATTTCCGGTGGGCAGCTCACATCCTTCCCCAAAATCTAGCGTAACCTCTCTCATACCTTGGTTCAAAACAACCGAAACGGTAACGCAATCTGGCAGATAATCCGAACTATAATTCCCTTTTGAAGTGGCAGCAATCTCTTCCGTGGCGTATACATCTTCCGCAATGCTCATAATTTCTTCGGTGATCATATCCGTTTCGTCACTAAATTGTAGCTCTGTGGCCGACATGACCTCCGCAGTGGTGAGTTCCTCCTCATTTGAGGAATCTTTGCTGCAGGATACAAACATCAATAATAAGATACCCGTAAGCAAAGAAGCGATTCCAGTTAAATGGATTGATTTTAGTCTCTTTTTCATACTGATTGAATTTATAGGTTTGCTTCTTGGATAGAAACTTTGGGAAAAGGTTTAATTTCCCATTAAAATTCGTAGATTAGGAAAAAGAGTTTATCTTTGCAGGCTGATTGCTCAACCTGAGCACCGCAAAGGAACTGACAATCAATACATAAAAATCATTTAAAAAAATATTGGAATGTATTTAACAAAAGAAGTAAAAGCCGAAATTTTCAAGAAATACGGCGGCTCTGAGAGCAACACCGGTTCTACGGAAGGACAAATTGCATTGTTCACGCACCGTATCAACCATTTGACAGGTCACCTTAAAAGGAACCACAAGGATTACAACACCGAGCGTTCTTTGGTGGCATTGGTAGGTAAAAGACGTAGTCTTTTGGATTACCTAAAGAAAAAAGACATTGAAAAATATCGTTCCTTGATCAAGGAATTGAATATTAGAAAATAAAACAATCGGGGAGGCTTTGGCTTCCCCTTTGTTTTGATTGGACGTGTTCCAATCACCCAAAAGTCCCGGGCAACCGGGCAAACACAAAAAGCTACAAATAGTTTTTCATTGGTCAAGTGCCTCCAAGGCACACACAACAACAACACAACCCGACCGCCCGGATGGCGGTAGACCAAATGTTTAACGACCCCGCCATAAGGCAGGGTAAGATTATTTTTATGATTCCAAAGACATTCAGAGAGGTCATAGACCTTGGTGACGGTAGAGAGATTTCTATCGAAACCGGAAAACTGGCAAAACAGGCCCATGGTTCTGTTGTTGTCCAATCAGGCAAGTGTATGTTATTATGCACCGTTGTCTCCAATTACAAAGCTTCGGATGTGGACTTTTTGCCACTTACCGTTGATTATCGTGAAAAATTTGCTGCGGCAGGACGTTACCCAGGTGGTTTCTTCAAAAGAGAGGCCAGACCGAGCGATGGTGAAGTATTGACCATGCGTTTGGTGGATAGGGTATTGAGACCTTTGTTCCCCAAGGATTACCATTCCGAGACACAGGTCATGATCCAACTCATGTCGCACGACGAAGAAGTGATGCCCGATGCAATGGCTGGATTGGCCGCTTCCGCAGCCATCCAACTATCGGACCTTCCTTTTGAGTGCCCTATTTCTGAGGTACGCGTAGGTAGAGTCAATGGCGAGCTCATTATCAACCCAACCAGAGCCCAACTTGAAGAATCGGACATCGATATGATGATCGGTGCATCCGCAGATTCTGTTATGATGGTAGAAGGAGAAATGAGCGAGATTTCCGAAGAGGAGATGGTAGAAGCCATCAAATTTGCCCACGAAGCTATCAAAGTACAATGTGCCGCCCAAGTAAAATTGGCTGAAGCTTTTGGCAAAAAAGAAGTTCGTGAGTACGAGCCCGAAGCCGAAGATGCCGATCTGGAAAAGAAAATCCACGACATGGCTTACGACAAAGTTTACGAAGTGGCCAAAGCAGGTTCATCCAAAAAGGAACGTAGCGAAGCCTTTGCTGCAATCAAGGAAGAAATCAAAGCCTCCTTTTCCGAGGAAGAATTGGAAGAGATTGGTGATTTGGTTTCCAAATATTACCATAAAGCCGAAAAAGAAGCCGTTAGAAACCTTACCCTAGAGGAAGGTCTTCGTTTGGATGGCCGTAAAACTACCGATATCCGCCCCATCTGGTGCGAAATCGATTATTTGCCATCCGTACATGGTTCTGCCATCTTTACCCGTGGCGAGACCCAAGCCTTGGCTACGGTCACTTTGGGTACCTCAAGAGAAGCGAACCAAATAGACATGCCATCCTATGAAGGTGAAGAAACATTCTATTTGCACTACAACTTCCCTCCTTTCTCCACTGGTGAAGCAAGACCCATTCGAGGTACTTCCCGTAGAGAGGTTGGTCACGGTAACCTGGCGCAACGTGCATTAAAAGGTATGATTCCTGCGGATTGCCCATACACCGTGCGTGTGGTGTCCGAGGTATTGGAATCCAACGGTTCCTCTTCAATGGCCACTGTATGTTCCGGTACCATGGCATTGATGGATGCTGGTATTCAACTGAAAAAACCCGTTTCTGGAATTGCAATGGGATTGATTTCCGATACCGAAACTGGTAAATATGCGGTTCTATCCGATATCTTGGGTGACGAAGATCACTTGGGCGATATGGACTTTAAGGTTACCGGTACCGCAGATGGTATCACTGCTTGTCAAATGGACATCAAAGTAAAAGGGCTTTCCTACGAAATTTTGGTAAAAGCCTTGATGCAGGCCAGAGATGGCAGAATGCACATTTTGGACAAATTGGTAGAAACCATTGCCGAGCCAAGACCAGAGGTGAAATCCTACGCACCAAAAATCGTTACCAGAATTATTCCTGGAGAGTACATTGGTGCCCTTATCGGTAAAGGTGGAGAAGTGATTCAAGAGCTTCAGAAAACGACCAAAACCACTATTGTAATCAATGAGGACCCAGATACCGAGGAAGGTATCGTGGAAATCTTGGGTACAGATCAAGATGGTATCGACAAGGTATTGGCCAAAATCGATGCGTTGATGTTCAAACCGGAAGTAGGCAGCGTTTACGAAGTAAAAGTCATCAAAATGCTTGACTTTGGAGCTGTGGTGGAATACACCGAGGCACCAGGTAACGAGGTCCTACTCCATGTATCGGAATTGGCATGGGAACGTACTGAAAATGTATCCGATGTGGTGAACATGGGTGATGTGTTCGATGTGAAATACTTCGGGCTGGACCCAAGAACCAAAAAGGAGAAGGTATCAAGGAAAGCCTTGTTGCCAAAACCTGAAGGGTACAAAGAGCGTGCACCAAGAAACGATAGAGATGGTGATCGCAGAGGCGGTGACCGCAGAGGTGGAGGCGACCGCAGAGGTGGCAACCGCGATAGAAAGCCGAGAAGGGATTAACTATCAACCTTTCTAGATCATAAAAACAACCCCGGGGAAATTCCTCGGGGTTTTGTTTTTTAATCAGAGGCAGGGTCTTACATTGTCACTTCGAGCGCAGTCGAGAAGTGGTCGATCTCAATAGCTAGAAATGAGGTTTTTTTTAAAAAAATGTAACTAAAATGTAACTTTTTCCGTTTGATGAACGTATAACCTATTGAGCTCCGGTTCACAAAATAAAATTTGAAGGGATAATTAGATGAGACAGTTAAAGATTACAAAACAGGTTACCAATAGGGAAACCGCGTCGTTGGACAAGTATTTGCAGGAGATTGGAAAGGTGGATTTGATTACCGCCGATGAGGAAGTGGAATTGGCACAGCGCATTAAAGCGGGAGACCAGGTTGCCCTGGAAAAATTGACCAAAGCCAACCTTAGGTTCGTGGTTTCTGTAGCAAAACAATACCAAAATCAAGGGTTGACACTTCCGGATTTGATCAATGAAGGAAACTTGGGCCTTATTAAAGCAGCCCAGCGTTTTGATGAAACCCGTGGATTTAAATTTATTTCTTACGCTGTTTGGTGGATTCGTCAATCCATTCTTCAGGCTTTGGCGGAGCAGTCCCGTATTGTTCGTTTGCCATTGAACAAAATCGGTTCCATCAACAAGATCAACAAAACCTTTGCTTTCTTGGAGCAAGCGCACGAGCGTCCACCTTCCGCAGAGGAAATTGCCAAAGAATTGGACATGACCGTGGAAGATGTGAAGCAATCCTTGAAAAACTCAGGGCGCCACGTATCCATGGATGCACCTTTGATCGATGGTGAAGATTCCAACCTATATGATGTATTGCGTAGTGGTGAATCCCCTAACCCGGACAAGGAACTTTTGCACGACTCCCTTCGTACAGAAATCGAGCGTGCATTGGAAACCTTGACCCCTCGTGAAGCCGATGTTATCCGACTTTACTTTGGGTTGGCCGGACAGCATTCCATGACCTTGGAAGAAATTGGGGAAACTTTTGACCTGACCAGGGAGCGTGTTCGCCAGATCAAGGAAAAAGCTATCCGAAGATTGAAACACACCTCCAGAAGTAAGATTTTAAAGACTTATTTAGGATAAAGGGTAAAAAACACACGAATAATTACAGTTAAACTATCCTTAAATTTGATTTTTGGCAGGAAAGTTGTAATTTAGTAAGATATAACAGTTTATCATGACTGTTCGTTTTTTGATTGATGAATAAACTCCGGCTGATTACCGGAGTTTTTTTCGTTTAAAGATGGCCCTAATTGGCTAACTTTGTAACATGAACAAATCAATGATTGCCCCTTCGCTACTGGCATCCGACTTTGCCAATCTTCAACAGGAAATAGAAATGGTGAATCAAAGTGATGCCGATTGGTTCCATTTGGATATCATGGATGGGGTTTTTGTACCCAATATTTCCTTTGGAATGCCTGTGGTTGAGGCCATTGCCAAGCATGCCAAAAAACCGTTGGACACCCATTTAATGATTGTTGACCCGGACAGGTACATCAAAACTTTTGGTGATTTGGGGGTAGACCACCTTACCGTCCACTACGAAGCATGTCCACATTTGCATAGAACATTGCAAGCCATTAAGGCCGAGGGGATGAAAGCTGGTGTGGCCATCAACCCGCACACTTCGGTGAATTTGTTGGAAGATACCATTCAGGATATTGATATTGTTCTTGTGATGAGTGTAAACCCTGGATTTGGCGGACAATCCTTTATCGAAAACACCTATCAAAAAGTAGCCGACCTGAAAGCACTTATCAACCGCAAGAATGCGAAAACCTTAATCGAAATCGATGGAGGCGTAAATGCAGAAAATGCCAAAAAACTGGTGGACCATGGAGCAGATGTGCTGGTAGCGGGTAGTTTTGTGTTCAAAAGCGAAGACCCAACGGCTACCATTAAAGAATTAAAGGAAAAAATAGCCTAATGCAGGAGTTTGATGTTGTCATTATTGGAGGTGGTCCCATTGGGATTGCGTGTGGACTAGAAGCCAAAAAACAAGGGATTTCCTATATCATCATTGAAAAAGGGACCATAGTGAATTCGTTGTTCAATTATCCCGTGAACATGCAGTTTTTCTCTTCTTCGGAGAAGTTGGAAATCGACAACATCCCCTTTATCAGTAAGGAGGCCAAACCCAAACGCAACGAAGCATTGGAGTATTATCGAAGGATTGTAACCTCCAACCAACTCAATATCCATCTTTTTGAAAAAGTTCTGGATACCGAAAAACAGGATGATTCCTTTTTGGTAAAGACCAACAAAGGGGAATATGTTGCCAAAAATGTAGTGCTCGCCACCGGATTCTACGATTTGCCCAACACCATCGATGTTCCTGGCGAGGATTTACCCAAAGTATCCCATTACTATAATGACCCCCATTTTTATGCCAGTCAAAAATTGGCGGTTATTGGTGCCAGTAACTCGGCAATAGACGCGGCATTAGAATGTTGGCGTAAAGGTGCCGAGGTCACCTTGATCATCCGTGGCCCGGAGGTGGGCCCAAGGGTAAAATATTGGGTGCGCCCCGACATCATCAACCGTATTGAGGAAGGCAGTATCAAGGCCTATTACAATTCGACGGTCAAGGAAATCAGGTCCAACGAGATTGTCATCGAAACCCCAGACGGTGAAGTTGTTTTGGAGAACGATTTTGTACTGGCACTTACCGGGTATCGTCCCAATTTTGCCTTTTTGGAAAAACTGGGCATTGCATTATCCGAAGACGCGAAACGATTGCCCAACTATGACCCGGAATCCATGGAAACCAATGTCGAGGGCCTATTTTTGGCAGGTGTTATCTGTGGGGGAATGGAAACCCATAAATGGTTTATCGAGAACTCCCGTATCCACGCACCCATCATCATGAATGCGATCAAGCATAAATTGGAATTGGCGGAACAGAAGGCCTAAATTAATTTCAATGGAATTTTAAACGGGACTGCAAGGCTCCATTTTGCTTCAGCATAGACCGGCCATCACGAAAACTCAGGTAGGCATGTCCTTTTTGGTTATTGAGAATGCTGATTTCACATAACATGCCCCAATGGCGGGCCACTTCTCGCCACGCCCACCATAAGGAATGCTTGGGATCGTAAATATGGGTCGCTTCTCCTCCTGCCCCGTTCACTTCGATAATACTAAAGTTGCGGCCTTGGCACAAATCTTCAAAGGAGTTGCACAGCACATCCAACCGTCCATAGTAAAACCCGTTCATTTGAGAGCAGATGGCATCGATGGTTTCCTCCAAATCTTTATTGATGCGATGGCTGATATCAACAAATTTGGCTCCACGAGTGTGGCTACCGTAGGGAACCAAAACAAATGTTTCCCCATCTTTCAGCACCTCTTCCAACTGGTTACCGTATTTCTTTTGCAATACTTTTAATTGTAGATGACTGCGCGTGTTCTTCTTAATAAGTTCCAACATACTGCTATGGCCATCCCCAGTGATAGAAAGAAACTCCTTGGCCACCACTCCCGTAACGGTACCTGATGGTTCCCCGGGCCTGCGCACGTAAAAAACGCCCACTTCCTTTTGATACGGAATCAGTTCCTGTACTAAAAAATGGGAAGGGCTCCATTCCACATACTGCGCAAATTCATCTTTATCATGAATCTTCTCTACACCAAAGGCCTTCATCCCAATATCGGGCTTGGCAATAAATGGGAAATCAATGCCTTGGTCCCGTATGAGTTCCAAGGTCGCGTCAGCAGCGGCATTTTTATCCACGAACAAGGTCTTGGGGATGAACTGCGAAGGAATCATTTGATAGATGTCCATTTTGGAAATCATCGCCATGCCGCCATTCTTCATACCCGGATTGGCGGCGTTAAAAAAGAATATCGACCTCGCTTTGAAGGAATAGTAAAGCCACACAGGAAACATGGGGTAGTAGATCAACCAAAAGGGCCAATATTCCCAATGAGTGATACGATGCCATGTCAGTTTCAAAAAATCCATAGCTTTTAAAACGTAAGTTGATTGGATGTAAAAGGCACTTCAAAAGACCTATCATTCCGTAAATCCAAATGTCTCATTGTGGTTCCGTCACTATTCAAAACCACTTGGGTGACACTAAAGGTTTTTAATCCGGTTTCCCGATCAATGATAAACCCATTTTCAAAATCGCTATGGTTATTGGAATGGAAATCCAATATCTTTTCAAACGAAACAGCACTCGTATTAGCCATGAACTTCTCAAACAACTGTTTTCGATATGCAATGACATCATCACGATATAAAGTTGCGGATGACCATATATGATTCTTTTGATGATTCAAGGGCTTAAAATATTTTTGGTGACCATCCCACCTGAATTCCAATAGTTTCTTATGAAAAAGCACCAAGGTAAAGGGCTCGATTCGATATAGATCCATCTCTTGCAAGAATACAAAGGGCTCTTCTGATGCTATGATATCCAACAGCACCAATCCCCTACTCTTGGCATACTTTCCGTTTGATGCGTGATTTACAAAGGCCCCGTTGAGCAGCACGGCTACGGCACCATCTTCCTTCAGTGCGAACCAAGTACCTCCTGCCTTGGGATCTTTGGGAAAAAGTACTTTAACCTTACCTATCCGTTCTTCGTTTGGCTTATGGGCAGAGGGGCGAGATATATGCTCGTCCCTGTTGGAGGTAATCCAATAACTTTCACCTTGCGAAATAAAGCTTACTGTGCACATTCCTTTCTGTATTGCATGGTAGATGGCGCTACTCCAAAGGAGTCTGGTAGCTGTTGGGTGGAAAAATGCCGAATCCCAACCTTGATCAAGGCTTGGTGATGTATGGTGTGCTCCAAATTGTACATCACCTCCCTGAAATAATTGGACTCCAGATTACTTTCTTCACCACCCAGTTCATAACTAATCCGAATTGACTTGTTCGGTTTTACCAAATGCCCTTGAATGTAGGAAATGCGTTCCAGGGCATAATTCAAATCCTGTTCAATTTGAAGGTTACGCTCCCTACGGTCATATGAAATCTCGGAAAGGTCGTATCCATGCAATAAACAGAGGTAAAGTTCGATTACATGTCGGGTATGCTGCCCTATGGAAGCATTGGACAAGGTTTCGCAGGATTGGGAATAACAGTCGGCCGGCAACTCTAAAAGCACCTGCTTAAACTGCTCCAAGGTTTCCAAGGATGATTTGAACATGATAGTTTAGATATTGGTTTTGTATTCGTTTTTTGATCAATTGGAGTATAAGATAGAAAGAATAATCAATTCTTGATCCGCTCCCAGTTTTTATCTGCCTTGGAAACCAATTCGTTCGGAGATTCGTTGCGCCAAAATTCCAAGGTGTTGTTTTTGCCTTTATTATAAAATAGATAGAGCTTATCTTCCCTGATTTCATACGTAAGTGGGTCTACGCTCACCTTTTTACCATTAATGGCAACAGCATAGGCACAATAGCCCCCATATTGTGGCAAATAGGCCTTTGGGTCCCTCTGAAAGGTTTCTAAATGCGCTTTGGTGGCAAATTTGAATTTGGTTCCGTCATAGGTTGTGGTAAACTCCTTTTTTCCTTCCAACGGTTGCCCTTCAAAATAGGAAACGACGTCGTAACCTTCCACGGCATAGCCCCCTTTGGTGTTGTAATCCACGGCTTGGGCAAAACCAAAAGTGCCGATTAACAGAAAAAGTACATTAAAAATAAAGCGCATAGTCCTTTTTATTTGATGATTTGTGTGGTGAATAAGTTCACTTCTCCACTTTTAGTCCATAACCAGATACATTCCTTTCAGTTGATGTGTTGAATAATTCAATGTTAAGCTTAGACCAACCTCAAACTTTGGATGTAGTAATACTTGTAATGAGATTAAAAATGGTCAGAAGCATTAAAATTTTGTAGGATATATCTTATTTCTTTTTTCACAGATCAAGCCAAAAGGCCCATCCGTCAATTCAAAAGGCGCATCCATCAATTGGCCCAAAATGGAATGAAAACCACATCTAACTTTGACCCTAAAATGAACAACCTCCATCTAAGATTTTGGCAAACGAAGGGCGGTGAGAAAGTCCGAAACCAAGTCCAAAATGGAACCTTAACAAAAATCAAAAATTATGAAAACAACAACTTTGAATTTTTTGAAAATGGGTCTGTATGCGATTATGGGCCTAAGTGTACTTTTAACCTCCTGCTCGCCCGAAGACGGAAAGGATGGTATTAATGGTATTGACGGTATTGATGGCAAAGATGGGGCCCAAGGGCCGGCTGGACAAGATGGAAATGCCAATGTGATAGCTTCGGATTGGCAAACCATTAAATGGGATGATGGCGCTACTCCAAGCTTTGGCGAAATGTCAATAGAAGTGAAGGATATTGACCTGGAAGAGTTTATCGCTACAGGAGGAGTTATTATGGTATACTTTCGAGGAATCAATAATCAAACCAGTTTTGTATACACCCTTCCGACAACAATTGGAAAAGTATATTTTACCTTTTTTATTTATACTTCTCCAGATATTGATGGTATTAGGATTCAGATGACAGATTCCAACAACAATGTATTAACAGTCCAAGATAATCCAGATTATATGATACGCTATGTACTAGTGCCAGCAAACGTAGTCGAAACAAACGGTTTAAACCTGAACAACTATAAGGAGACATCCAAATTATTGGGATTATAAAATAGCATACTTACCTATAACATATGGAACCAACAACTGGCCCGATGCACCAAAAACTGAGTGTGTCGGGCTTGTTCTTTTGTTCATTCATCGAAGATTTTGGGATTACATCGTTCAGTTTCCATTAAAAAAGCCCTCAACTGCCTAAAATGAAATAATTCAAGGCTTGGCAGCGTTCAAATAACGAAATATGTTCGCTATCCCAATGGCGGACTTAAAAAGCCTACTTCATGCACCGCATAACTCCCCCAACATCCTATGCTGGTATTTCGGTCCTGTTTTTATTATGGTCCTTCGTCTGCAATGCACAACTGCATCCAGAAAAAATCGATTCCGATATTATTTCCCTTCGTTCACACACCTCCATTTTTATGGCTGGGCAAAATGCCTATAGTTTTGAGGAGGTCAGGAAACTTGGCAACAGTGAATTTATCCCGTTATCCAATGTAAAAGAAAACCTCGGGTTTTCCAATGAGCATTACTGGTTACAGTTCACCTTGGACAACCCAACCGAGGAGTTTGGCAACTATTACTTGGAAACTGCCAGACCTATTACAGATGTTGTTGAACTCTTTTTGGTGGATGATAGCGGCAAGGTAAGAAAGCAAATTAGCGGTGATAAGGTTCCGTTTCAAGAAAAGAGTGTCCAACATCGGAAATCAATTTTTGATATACGATTAAGGCCAAATGAAAAGGTAGAAGCTTACCTACACCTCAAGAGCGACGGCGAGGTGGTCATGCTTCCTATGAGACTTTACTCAGACAGCAGCTTTTTTGAACTCACTTATAAAGAACAGGTGTTCTACGGTTTCTTTTATGGGATTTTGATTCTCGCCTGCATCATTTATCTATTTTTCTTTTTTGCACTTAAGGACAAGGCGTTTTTGTATTATCCACTCTATGTGCTTTTTATCGCATTGATGCAATTTTCATTGGATGGTTTTTTTCATCAATATTTTACCCCACAAGGTGGATGGCTGTCCGATAGGGCCGTACTGTTCACCGCTTTTGTTTCACTCTTCTTTTTTGGGAAGTACGGTGGGGCCTACCTCGATTTGAAAAAGAACAGCCCTGCATTGCACATCGCCAACAACATATTGGCCTTTTCATTGATTATAGGGCTCGCACTATTGGCCTTTGCCCCCTCATTTGAGTACTGTTATCCCTTGGCCAACGGATTGGGCATCTTGGTTTTGGCCCACATGATTATATCCATAGTGGTGTTGAAAATCAAAAAAGTAAAAATTGATCCTTATTTCATCATAGGTATTTCCTTCCTGCTTATAGGGTTTATCGTTTTTATCCTGAACAATTTCAATGCCATCGAAAATTCATTCCTTACCAGTAATGGAGCCAAATTTGGGATTGGATTGGAAATCGCATTTCTGTCCATTTCCATGATTAATAGAATCAGGGACCTCAGGATGCAAAATGAGCAAAACCAACTATTGGCACTGCAACGAGCGGAAGATATGAACCAAATCAAATCGTCCTTTTTATCCAATATCAGCCATGAATTGCGAACGCCGTTAAACTTGATCATGGCGGTAGCCTCTTCCCTCAAAGAGGAAAAACAGGATAAGGAACTTGAAGAAAAATGCAAAATGATTCTGAACTCGTCCAAGAACCTTTTGGGGCATATCGAAGACATTCTGGATTTTACCGTTATCGAAAAGGGAGACCAAGAACTCAAAGAGGTACCCTTTGAACTAAAACCTGCTTTGCAGAAAATACTAGATCAACAGCAAAAGAAAGCACTTGCCAAAGGATTGGAATTTAAAAGCTCTGTGGATGAAGGCTTACCATCCCGAATCGTAGGCGATAAGGCCAAACTCACCCAAATCCTAAATCACTTATTGGACAATGCCATTAAGTTTACCAACGTAGGCGGTGTGGAGATAGCCATTGATTGTAACAAGAAAGGTAATCGGACGTCGCTTCAGTTTACCATCAAGGATACGGGGATTGGTATATCCAAGGAAAAAATGAGTACGGTATTTGAATCGTTCACCAAGAAATCGTTTATGGACAAGCGGGAGTTTAGTGGATTGGGCCTAGGGCTTTATATCGTAAAAACCTATGTTGATCTACAGGAGGGCACGGTTGAATTTGCAAGCAATGAACCTAAGGGTACCATCTGTAAATTGAATCTGAATTTTGAAATTGAGGAAGATGAAGAGATTTTGGACATTGTACCCAATACAAGTATCCGTCCAGAGGAACCAAAAGCCTGTAGTGTGCTATTGGTGGAGGACAACAAAATGAACCAAACCGTGGTAAAACTGCTCTTTAAAAAGAGTTGGCCAAAAGCGAAGCTGTACATTGCCAACCATGGTAAAGAGGCACTTGAACTGCTCACAAAAGAAAGCTTTGATTTTATTTTGATGGATCTACAAATGCCCGAAATGGATGGTTTTGAGACCACGTCCATCATAAGAAGCGGAAAAGCTGCCTGTGAACCTGAAATTCCAATTATTGTATTGACAGCCGACAACACCGCAAAAACCCGCAAGAAGATTTTTGAACTAGGCGCCAACGACTTACTGACAAAACCCGTCAATGGACCCCGTTTATTGGCAAAAATGCAGAAAAGTATACTGCCCGATACGCACATAGACAAGGTGGCTTAAACCTTCCAAAAACAAAAAAAAGCAAGCTTAAAACTAAAGCTTGCTTTTTTTGTGGTGACCCAGGGAGGATTCGAACCCCCAACCCTCAGAGCCGAAATCTGATATTCTATCCAGTTGAACTACTGGGCCAATATTTTTTAAACTATGAACTCAATTTTGCCTTGACAATGGCTGAAATGGTCTTCCCGTCAGCCTGCCCGGCCAATTCTTTGGAAACAATTCCCATTACCTTGCCCATATCCTGCATTCCCGATGCTCCGACCGAATCGATGGTCTGTACCACCACTTTTTCGATTTCTTCTTCGGTAAGTTGCTCTGGCAAAAACTTCTCAATCACGGCAACCTGAGCCAATTCTGGTTCTGCCAAATCCTCACGACCTTGCTCTTGGTAAATTACAGCACTATCTTTCCGCTGCTTTACCAATTTCTGAACCAATTTTATCTCATCTTCTTCGGACAACTCCGCTCCAGCACCTTTATCGGTTTTGGCCAGTAAAATAGCTGACTTAATGGCCCTTAATGCTTCCAAGGCAACAGTATCCTTTGCCTTCATCGCGGCCTTCATTTCTGTCATTACCTTATCCTGCAAACCCATGTATTCTTATTTAGAGCGCGAAGATAAAAAATAAACCCGAAAGTATGGTCACCTTCGGGTTTATGCTTTCCATAAAAAATGGATGTTAATCTAAACACTACTAATCAACATTATCGTGCAAAAAAGAGTTGTTGGAGCGCAATTGCAAATCATCGTTACTATCCTCTCCCAAAGTGGTCCTGGAGACTTTCTGTTCCTTTGGAACATCATTCAGGTCCACTCCTTGCCTTTTGTAAGCAGGCTCTTTTTCAATGTCGTCTATACTGCTCCTGTTGTTTTGGAACTTATAGTTAAAGTTTTTCAGTTTTCTTCTGCGCTCATCGGCACGGTTCTTCAAGATATCGCTGATGGAACTGTTCATGGGGTCAAGGCTATCCATGGTTTCCTCGTTTTTTCCAGGACCCTCGCCCTCTTCCACTTTCACGGTCTTCTTCTCAAAAACCAGCTCGTTCTCCACTAATTTTGGCTCGTGGGTCTCCGCTTTGGATTTGGCGCCCGTCAACCTTTCCTCCAATTCCATGTACTCTTGGAGGTCGTATCTAGTCTCGCCCTCTTTCTTGTATTCCAAAACAGGTTTTACCTCTACGTAGTCGTTTACCTCTACATCCCCTAAACCATCATCATCCAGATTAAAGGTTACGGTATGTTCCTTTTCATCCGACTCCTCGGTTTCGTTGTTCAAAGGCATATCAAAGCTAAGCGTAAACTGGTCTTCGTTGCTCTTTGATGGTACCACTTCGGCATCTATCACATCAAAATTATTGATGACATTCTTTGCCTCTATAATAACAAAATCATCCTCCACCTTATCTGCGACTACTTCCTCATAGAACACATTGAAGTTTCTGATATAGCTCGTGGTCGGAATCAGATCAGGATCCTTTGATGGTATTTTTGGTGCTACCTTCTCCTCCTCCATTTCCAAGGTATGCTTCACTACTTTCGGTTCTGGCTGAGGGGTTGGTTCCGGTTGTGGAGCCGGTACTTTTTCCGTTTGGACTTCTTGCACCGAGGTAGATTCAGGTGTCAAGTCTTGCTCCGCGATTTGTTCGTCTTCCAAAGTGTAAAACACCTTTTTGGACTCTGTATTTACAATATTGTCCTGCTGGTCTACATTGAATCCTGTCGCAATAACAGTAACTGCAATGGCTTCACCAAGGCTTTCATCTTCTCCTACCCCCATGATGATGTTGGCTCCGTGACCTGCTTCTATTTGAATATGGTCGTTGATCTCACCGATTTCATCAATGGTGATTTCCTGCGAACCGGAAACAATCAATAGCAACACATTTTTGGCCCCGTTGATCTTATTATCGTTCAATAATGGCGAATCCAAAGCCTTCATGATGGCCTCCGTTGCCCTTGCAGAACCGGACGCCGTCGCGGAGCCCATAATGGCAGTGCCACTATTGGACAGTACGGTCTTGGCATCCCTAAGGTCAATGTTCTGGGTGTAGTGATGCGTAATTACCTCTGCAATACCCCTTGCTGCAGTGGCCAATACTTCATCCGCTTTTGAGAAACCGGCCTTAAACCCAAGATTGCCGTATACTTCTCTAAGCTTGTTGTTGTTGATGACGATCAGGGAGTCCACATTGGCACGAAGCTTTTCAATCCCCATCTGTGCTTGCTTGTTCCGCATGGCTCCTTCAAACTGGAACGGCATGGTAACAATCCCTACAGTAAGAACATCCATTTCCTTGGCCAACTTGGCTATTACGGGAGCCGCACCTGTACCGGTTCCACCGCCCATTCCGGCGGTTATAAATGCCATTTTGGTATTGTGCTCCAACATGGCCTTTAAATCTTCCATACTTTCCAAAGCGGCCTGCTCCCCAATTTCTGGGTTGGCCCCTGCACCCAATCCTTCCGTAAGGGATACCCCTAACTGGATTTTGTTGGGCACCGGACTGTTTTGCAAGGCTTGGGCATCGGTGTTACAGATTACAAAATCCACTCCGTTGATACCGGCCTGGAACATGTGGTTGATGGCATTGCTTCCACCTCCACCAACTCCAATTACTTTAATTACGTTGCTCTTGTTCTTGGGCAAATCAAAAGCGATGTTGTCAAATTCAGTGTTCTTACTCATGACAGTTGTGTTTCTCTATTGGGGTTATTATTCTGCGTTGTCCAAAAAGTCCTTCAACTTTTCTGACCATTTGTCAAAAATGGATTTTCTCTCCGGATGGGTAGCTGCATTGGTTTTCGCTCCCATCTCGTTTTCCTCGCCAACCAATACTTCTTCCTCCTTGAGTTCTTCTTCTTGGTGCTGCACCTTTCTATTTTTCTTCTTGGCCTCCAAAGAGTTCATCAACAATCCGACCGCCGTTGCATAGAGTGGACTGGCCACTTCTTCATCGGAATCTCCCGCTAGATGCTCGTTCGGATAACCGATTCTGGTATCCATGCCAGTGATGTATTCCACCAATTGTTTCAAGTGTTTCAATTGGCTTCCCCCACCGGTCAGCACAATACCAGCAATCAACTTTTTCTTTTGTTCCTCGTGGCCATAATTTTTGATTTCCACATAAACCTGCTCCACGATTTCCACCACTCGGGCGTGAATGATTTTCGAAAGGTTTTTCAAGGTAATTTCCTTGGGCTCACGGCCTCTAAGTCCAGGTATGGATACGATTTCATTATCCTTGTTCTCTCCGGGCCAGGCGGAACCAAATTTTATTTTAAGTAATTCGGCCTGTTTCTCGATGATGGAACAACCTTCTTTAATATCTTCGGTGATCACGTTACCTCCAAATGGAATAACAGAGGTATGACGGATGATGCCGTCCTTGAAGATGGCCAAATCCGTGGTTCCACCACCTATATCGATCAAGGCTACACCAGCTTCTTTCTCCTCTTGGCTCAATACGGCGTCTGCGGATGCCAAGGGTTCCAAGGTGATGTTCCCCAAGTCCAATCCAGCACTTTTGATGCACCTTCCAATATTTTTTATGGAGGACACTTGTCCGACCACCACATGAAAATTGGCCTCCAATCGACCACCGTACATTCCCACGGGCTCCTTGATTTCGGACTGACCGTCCACTTTGTACTCCTGAGGCAGCACATGAATGATTTCCTCACCCGGAAGCATTACCAATTTGTACACTTGGTTGCACAGTTTATCCAAATCATCGTTGTCTATCACTTCTTCCGAGTTGGGACGGGTGATGTAATCACTGTGGTGTAGGCTTCGGATGTGCTGGCCTGCAATGCCAACTACAACGGAGCCGATTTTTAGGCCAGAATTCAACTCGGCCTGTTCCACAGCTTGCTGTATGGACGAAATGGTCTGTGTGATATTGTTGACCACACCACGGTGAACACCTAAGCTTTTAGACCGTCCGGTGCCCAAAATCTCAATTTTTCCATACTCATTTTCCCTACCAATGATCGCCACGATCTTGGTAGTTCCTATATCCAACCCAACTGAATAATTACCTTGTTCCATACGTTAAATTTTGGTGCAAACCACTTGATTGTTGAATTCCAAACTCACTGTTGCATAATCCTCCAAGGAATTGTCCTTGGCTGCCTTTGCATAAAAGGCCATAAAATTTTTGAACTTTTTGTTCAAATTGTCCACTCCGCCCAAATTCACCACAAAGTTTTCCATGCGGAACTTGAGCTGATATTTATTTTCATCCTCGATGTGTATCCCAATGACATTTTTTCGTAAAAAATCATCATTGTTGATATAGTCCAAAATCACATAGGCGTCCTCAAGGGTTTTCCCTGTGATTTTCCCTGTAATGATGGGCACCCTTGCCGAATGGTATCTTGACAACGGCATGCGTTTGCCCTCATCATCCAAATAAAATTTGGAGGCACCTTCTATTCTTCCAATTGGCTTTCGCTGAACAATCTTGGATACAAGTTCCCCGTTTACAGTGAGATAGACCTGGGCATTTTTGACCATATCGTTGGATAGTATAACCTCCTCTATGCTATTCAAAACTAACTGTTCTTTGGGCCTATTCTCTAGGGCTCCGTATTTTTGTATTAACAATTTATTAACCGCATCTTCAGTTAAGTACAAATTGTTTTCACCAACAAATTTTACGGTCACACCCTGCACCGTTCTGCGTTCGTTTCTTTGGTCAGCAAACCCATAAAGCGCAATTACGGCAACCGACAAAAATGTGAGTTTGATGTAATCCCAATTAATGCGCATAACCCAATATGTTTTTGATTTTTGGCACTTCCATTCCAATATCCCCTGCTCCAAGGGCAACCAAAACCCCTGTTTTGCAGTTCTTTACCTCTTCCAATAATTCCGATTTCGACATCAGTTTTTTATTGGGGTTTTCTATTTCATCCAACAGCCATTGCGATGTGACACCCTCAATAGGTTCTTCTCGGGCCGGGTAAATGTCCAATAGGATGATTTCATCAAAATCGGAAAGACTTGCCGCAAAATCATCTGCAAAATCTTGTGTGCGCGAAAAAAGATGGGGCTGAAAAATCACCGTTATCCTTTCCCCAGCGTGCATTTCACGAATCGCTTGGTGCACTGCACTGATTTCCGTTGGATGATGCGCATAGTCATCGATAAACACAAAATCCTCTTCCTTGATTTGATATGAAAACCTGCGCTGAACCCCTTTGAAAGTCTCCAAAGCTTTGGCAAGGCGGTGAGGTGGGCAACCTGTTTGCACCGCCATCGCAAAAGCAGCTAATCCATTGAGCAGATTGTGTCTGCCCGGCTTGTTGAACTTTACGTCCTTGATAACCTCGGAAGGTGTTACGATATCAAATATGTAGGCTCCATGTTCAATTTTGATGTTTTCTATGCAGTAATCAGCACCATCCTCTATGCCAAAAGTGGTTCCTTCCAAAGGAAGTCCCTTGCGCACGAAGAGCTTTCCACCCGGCTTGATTCTATCCACAAATTCACGGAATGAATGCTCCAATTCCTCCTTGGTGCCATAAATATCCAAATGGTCGGCATCCATGGAGGTGACACAGGCCACCGTTGGCGTCAATCGTAAAAAGGAGCGATCGAACTCATCAGCTTCCACTACCGAATATTCGGTGCCATCCAACACAAAGTTGCTATCGAAATCTTCAGAAATACCGCCCAAAAATGCGGTCATGGGCAATTCACACTCCTTCAGCAAATGGGCCAAAATACTGGACGTAGTGGTTTTACCGTGTGTACCGGCAACGGCCAAACAAAAGGAATCCTTGGTGATGATGCCCAACACCTCCGAACGCTTTTTAAGGTTGAAACCTCCGTTTTTGTAAAACTGGAATTCGGAATGCTTTGAAGGAACTGCAGGAGTATAGACCACCAACGTATTTGGGTGCTTGAAGGTATCGGAAATCAAATCGACATTATCCTCAAAATGCACGGAAATACCCTTCTCCATCAATCCATCGGTAATGGGCGTTGGGGTACGATCATATCCTGCCACCTCTTTACCCACAAATTTGAAATAGCGCGCCAAGGCGGACATTCCAATGCCGCCAATTCCGATAAAATAAACGCTATGTATATCTTTCAAATTCACTTCAACAACTTTTCTATTTCATCCACAATATGTTCCGTAGCCTTGGGCATAGCCATTTTTCTAATGTTCTTTCCCAATTTTTCCTGGAGGGCTTCGGAGCCCATTAGGTTTGAAAAATTGGTTTCAAATTCGGCATCCAATTCATCCTCCTTAAGCATGATGGCGGCGTCTTTGGACACCAAGGCCTTTGCGTTTTGTGTTTGATGGTCCTCTGCCACATTGGGCGATGGTATAAAAATCACTGGTTTGCCCATCAAACAAAGTTCCGAAACCGAACCGGCACCGGCCCTTGAGATGATTACATCGGCAGCAGCGTAGGCCAAATCCATTCGATTGACAAAGGCCATAACTTTTACGGTATCCGAATCATGTTTTTTATAGGCTTCGTAATACAGTTTGCCGCATTGCCAGAGCACTTGGAGATTTTGCTTTGCAAAAAAATCGAGCTCCTTTTCTATCAATTGGTTGATTCTGCGGGCTCCTAGGCTCCCACCCAATACCAATACCGTTTTTTTATCTCCTTTCAGTCCAAAAAAATCAAGTGCTTCTTCTTTATTTTTCGAGACAGCAACCAAATCCGTGCGGATAGGGTTTCCGGTTTTCACAATCTTTTCTTTTGGAAAAAATCGCTCCATCCCATCATAGGCCACGCAAATCTTCTCAGCCTTTGCCGCCAACAATTTGTTGGTGATACCCGCAAAGGAATTTTGTTCCTGCAACACGCAGGGAACACCAGCCCTTTGGGCCATTCGCAGCAAGGGTCCGCTGGCAAAGCCACCCGTGCCAATGGCCACATGGGGATTAAATTGTTTCACTATGTTGCGCGCTTCCAACAAACTACTTATCACTTTAAAGGGAAACATGAGATTCTTCAATGTCAGTTTCCGTTGTAATCCACTTATCCACAAGCCTTTGATTTCATATCCAGCTTGCGGTACTTTTTCCATTTCCATTTTATCCTTGGCTCCAACAAACAAGAATTTCGCATCGGGATATCTCCGCTTCAATTCGTTTGCGATGGCCACAGCCGGATAAATATGTCCGCCCGTTCCTCCTCCAGAAAGTATAAACCTATAATTGTCCACTCAATACTTCTAAAGGGTTTGTTTCATCTATTCCATGGGATTGATCCTCTAGATTTTCCTTTTTGTTACTGGCACTCAATACAATTCCAATGGCCATGCAGGTCATCCAAATGGACGTTCCTCCCATACTGATCAACGGTAACGGCTGACCCGTAACCGGGAACAACTGTACCACCACCGCCATATTGATAAACGCCTGAAACACGATGGGCAGCCCGACGCCGATCACCAATAATTTTGAAAAAACCGTTTTGGACGAATGCGCCACAACCACAATACGGAACAGCAATAAAAGATAAAAGAAGAGCAAAGCCCCCCCGCCCAATAAGCCATATTCTTCAATGATGATGGCAAAAATGAAATCCGATGTACTTTGGGACAACATATTCTTCATCACGCTTTTTCCTGCTCCTTTGCCCACTACGCCACCTTCAGCTACTGCAATTTGGGCCAAGGTCAACTGGTGCAGATCATCTTTATCCGCTTGCTCGGGATGGACAAAGGTTTCGATCCGTGATTTCCAAGTTCCAGCACGTTGTGGCAATACCTCTGGCACCTTGAACAGTACAAACAGGAACATTCCTGCGAATACGATTCCAGTAGCCACCATGGCAAACAAATATTTTAGGGGGTATCCTCCCAGAAAACATAGCACCAATACCATTAGGCTAATAATGGCTGCGGTTGAAAAGTTTTCGGGAAGAATCAATAGCACCACCAACGCAACAGGCAGCCAAAGCGGCAAAATACTTTCTTTAAAGGTGATTTTGACATCCTTGATTTTTGTTAGATATCGCGCAATCCAAATCATCAACACTACCGATGCTAAAGTGGAAGTCTGAAAATTGACCCCGACCAAAGGAATCTTAATCCACCGGTTGGCCGTTACCCCACCTATTCGGGTTTCCACCGTTAAGGTGTAGATCAACAACAGGATGACAATGGGCATGGCAATGATGGACAGCCCTTTGAAATAATGGGTAGGTATCCTGTGCACAGCGTAGATGATTCCGAAGCCCAAAAACAGGAGCACTGCATGCTTGACCAAATGGCCAAAAGTGGTCCCATCCCCGTTTACATAGACCAAATTGGTACTGGCGCTGTACACGGGCAAAAATGAGAAAAGTGCCAAGAGGGCCACTACTCCCCAAATGGCTTTATCACCTTTCAGATTTTTGAAAATTGCGAACACGTTCTACAAATTTTTTACGGCGTTTTTAAATTGGTCTCCCCTATCCTCATAGTTTTTGAACAGATCAAAACTGGCACATGCCGGCGAAAGCAATACGGCATCACCTCGTTCCGCTATCTTATAGGCCACTTTCACGGCTTCTTGCATGGAATAGGTCTCAACCATAAGGTCTATCACATTCCCAAAAGCATCAATCAATTTGGAATTGTCGGCGCCCAAGCAAACAATGGCCTTAACTTTTTCTCGCACCAAAGGCATCAGTTCCGCATAGTCATTGCCCTTATCAACTCCGCCCACAATCCAAACAATGGGTTTTTTGATACCGTCCAAAGCATAATATGTAGCGTTTACGTTGGTGGCTTTTGAATCGTTGATGTATTCCACATGATTGATCTTCAACACTTTTTCCAATCTATGGGGTACGCCCTGAAACGATTGAATACTGTCGCGAATGGCCTCTTTTCTGACCTTCACCAGCATGGCCGCCATACTTGCCGCCATTGTGTTTTTTACGTTGTGCTGACCTTCCAAGGCCAAAATGTCTTCACTCATTTCCAAGGTTTTATGTTCTAATTTTATTTTTATCGTTTTGTCCTCCAACCAAGCTCCCTCTTCCAGTTTTTGCTTTACCGAAAAGGGAACCAATTTGGATTGAATAGGATGTTTTTTCAATGCTTCCCGAATCACTTCATCATCAGCATCATAAATCAGGTAATCGTTGGCATCTTGATTCATGGCTATCCTACATTTGGATGCGATATAGTTCTCAAATTTGTACTCATATCGGTCCAAATGGTCGGGCGTGATATTGGTGATTATGGCGATATGCGGTTTAAAATCCACAATACCGTCCAACTGAAAACTGCTTATCTCCAACACATAGTGGTCAAAGTCCTTTTCGGCCACCATTTTGGCGTAACTGTCGCCAATGTTCCCTGCCATACCCACATTTAGCCCCCCATTTTTCAGAAGGTGATAGGTAAGCATGGTCGTGGTGGTTTTTCCGTTACTTCCTGTGATTCCAATCAAAGTGGCATCCGTATATTTCGATGCAAATTCAATTTCCGAAATCACGGGCACCCCTTTTTCGACCAGTGTTTTTACTAATGGCACCGAATCAGGAATACCTGGACTTTTCATCACCAGGTCGGCATTTAAAATTTTGGCTTCGGTATGCTCACCAGATTCCCATTCAATCTCAAAATGTTCAAGAACTTCTTTATATTTTTCTTGGATTTCGCCTTTGTCCGAAACAAAGACCTCAAATCCTTTTTGCTTTCCTAAAATGGCCGTTCCAACGCCACTTTCTCCTCCTCCGAGTATCACCAAACGACCCATGGTTATCGAATTTTAAGGGTAACGATACTGATGATGGCCAGCATGATTCCGATAATCCAAAAACGGGTTACTATCTTGCTCTCGTGATAGGATTTTTTCTGATAATGATGGTGTAATGGCGCCATCAAGAATATGCGCTTGCCCTCTCCGTACTTCTTCTTGGTATGTTTGAAATACCCCACCTGTAGCATTACGGATAAGGACTCAGCAAAGAAGATTCCGCATAAAATGGGAATCAACAGTTCCTTTCTAACAATGATTGCGATTACGGCAATGACCCCGCCAATGGTCAAACTACCCGTATCTCCCATAAATACTTGTGCGGGAAAGGTATTGTACCACAAAAAGCCCACCAAGGCTCCAGCGAAGGCAGCAATAAATACCACCAATTCCCCCACCCGAGGGATGTAGAAAATATCGAGATAGCCTGAGAACAGTATGTTTCCTGATATCCAGGCAAAAATTCCAAGGGTCAATACTATAATTGCCGATGAACCTGCCGCCAAACCATCGATGCCATCCGTAAGATTGGCCCCGTTGGATACGGCTGTCACGATCAAAATCACAACGGGAATAAAAATGAGCCACGCATAGTCTTCCGCTCCTTCGCCCATCCATGAAATGAAATCGGCATAATCAAGCTCATTGTTCTTGAAAAACGGGACGTTGGTCCGGAGTGTTTTGGTCTCCTTACCAAAGACCTGCTCTACTTGAAAGCTCTTGGTAATGGTGGTGGTGTCCTTCTCTTTGATGGTTACCTCTGGGTGGAAATAGAGGGTCAGCCCAACAATCAGTCCCAAACCTACTTGGCCCATCACTTTAAACCTTCCTTTCAGCCCCTGTTTGTCCTTTTTAAAGATTTTGATATAGTCGTCGACAAACCCGATAATGCCCATCCAAATGGTGGTTACAATCAAAAGGATGACATAAATATTTTTGATATCAGCAAAAAGAATCACGGGCAACAGGGTCGAGATGATAATGATCAACCCACCCATGGTAGGGGTTCCCGCTTTTTGTTGCTGCCCTTCCAAACCAAGGTCGCGAATGCTTTCGCCTATTTGTTTTTTCTGAAGGAAAACAATGATTCGCTTTCCGTAGACCATCGCTATCAATAGGGACAACAACACGGACATGGCCGCCCTGAAGGTGAGGAACTGAAAAAGTCCCGCTCCGGGAAGCTGGTATTGTTTCTCTAGATATTCGAACAAATAGTATAGCATGGACTACATTACTTTTTTAGGCTTTCCAGCGCTTCTTTTACTTCTTTGAAATCGTCAAACTCTACACGGACGCCATTGGTCTCTTGATAGGTTTCGTGGCCTTTTCCCGCCACTAGGATAATATCGTTGGGCACCGCCAATTTGCAAGCAGTCTTTATCGCTTGTCTTCTATTTTCAATGGACAATACTTTTCGAGCGTTCTGGGCCTCCACTCCTGCCTCCATCTCTTCGATGATGGTTGTGGGCGATTCGGTCCGAGGGTTGTCCGAAGTAAATATGGCGTGATTGCTCATTTCTGATGCGATATGACCCATAACCGGACGCTTAGACTTGTCACGGTCACCACCACACCCCACTACGGTGATGACGTTTTCATTTCCAGTCCTCAATGCATTGATGGTTATCAACACATTTTTTAGTGCATCCGGCGTATGGGCATAATCAACAATAGCCGTTATTTTATCTTTTGATATGTAATATTGAAACCTGCCATCCACATTTTCCAACTCGCTCATCAATCTCAGGATCTCCATTTTTTCGAGTCCCAAAATATCGGCAGTGGCATAAATGGCCAGTAAGTTGTACGCATTGAAATCCCCTATCAACTTGGTCCACAACTCATTGTCATCAACCTTTAACAACTGACCATTGAATTGCTTTTCCAAAATTTGGGCCCTGTAATCGGCAAAGGATTTTAATGCGTAGGTATATTTTTTGGCCTTGGTGTTCTGTAGCATCACCAAACCATTTTTATCATCGATATTGACCAAGGCAAATGCCTTTTTGGACAGTCCGTCGAACAACTTTTTCTTGGTGTCCCTATACTCGGCAAAGGTTTTATGGTAATCCAAATGATCGTGGGACAAATTGGTAAAAATGGCCCCTTCAAAATGCAATCCTTCGGCCCTTTTTTGATGGATTCCATGAGAGCTCACTTCCATAAAACAGAACTCCACCCCAACCTCGTTCATTTTGGACAGATAGTTGTTGATGGTGAGCACATCGGGAGTGGTATGGGTAGCCTTGTATTCCTTGTCATCCACCAACACTTTGATGGTGGAGATCAATCCCACCTTGAATCCAGCTTTTTTGAACAAATTGTACAAGAGTGTGGTCACTGTTGTCTTTCCATTGGTACCCGTTACCCCGACCAGTTTCAGGTTCTTGGATGGGTTACCGTAAAAATTGGAAGCGATTACGGCCAGGGCACTATTGCAATTGTCCACCTGCAAATAGGTGACGCCGTTCACCATGAGCTCGGGCAGTTCCTCACAAACGATGGCCCTAGCCCCTGAGTCTACGGCTTTTTGGATAAAGTCATGACCATCGGCCACAGTACCACGTATGGCCACGAACACATCATCCATTTCCACCTTTCGGGAATCAAAATGCACATCGTTCACCATCACATTGGTATCCCCGCTCACTGCAGAGAGACTTACTCCATATAATATGTCCTTCAATAACTTCATGAAAGCTCCAATACTATTTTTTTTACCTGTTTGATGCTGGTCCCTTGATTCACTGATTGATTTTTAACCTTTCCATTACCGTGCACCTCCACTTCTATTCCCAAATTTTCCAAAAGTGAAACAGCGTCCATTCCGCTCATTCCTCGAAGATTGGGGACTGTACTGTGCTTTTTCTGCACTTGGGCGAAGTATTGTTTGTAGGCTTCATCCAGCTTTTTGTCCTCTATCAGTTTGCCATCTACCTCATCGACCATGGGCGAAATGGCATGTATCTTTTGCGCCATGGACTTGAATACGGGGCCCGATACATCGGCTCCGTAGTAGCCCTCTTCCTTATCCGGCTCATGGATTACCACGATACAGGAATACTTCGGGTTGTCCGCCGGAAAATATCCGGCAAAGGAGGAGATGTAGGCCAACTTGTCAGGGTTCTTCTCCACATAATTCTTTTGCGTAGTACCGGTTTTGCCGGCCATGGAAAAGTTTTTGGAATATAGCTTATGGCCGGTACCATAATCCTTTTCCACTACATCCTTTAAAAGTTGTTGCGCCTTTTTTACGGTTTCCTTGGAGCAGATAGAGGGATTGAGCACTTCTCGGTCGAATCGCTTGACCACCTTGTTTCCCTCCCGTACTTCCTGTATCAATCGGGGCTTCACATATGCGCCATTGTTGGCAATGGCATTGTAAAAGGCCAAGGTCTGAATGGGAGTAAGCGATACCTCGTACCCGTGCGACATCCATCCTAAAGAGATTCCGGACCATCCTTTATCTCCAGGGTATCGAATAACGGGGTCGCCCTCGCCTATGATGGGAAGGTCCAATTTTTTATGAAGGCCCATGTTCATCAAGCGGTTGACGAATTTTTCGGGCTGCTCCTTGTAATTTTCATGAATGATTTTGGCAAAAGCCGTGTTGGAGGAAACAGCAAAGGCCTCTGCTACAGAAATCTTTCCGTATCCACCCCATTTGGAATCCTTTACTACACCATCATAAATACGGTAGCGTCCCTTTTCCGTATCAATTACGGTACTCGTATCGACCACTTTATCTTCCAAAGCGGCAACCATGGACATCAATTTAAAGGTAGAACCGGGCTCATGGGATTCCCCTACGGCATAGTTCAATTTTTCATAATATTTTCCTTCGGAAGTACGTCCCAAGTTGGAAATCGCCTTGATTTCACCCGTCTCCGTTTCCATGACCACCACACAACCGTGGTCGGCCTTATACTTTTCGAGCTGTTTTAGCAATTCGTGGTGGGCAATATCCTGTATGTTGATGTCGATCGTAGATACCACATCCAGTCCATCCTTTGGCTCCACGATATTGTCCAGACCTACGGGCTTCCATTGTCCCTTGGCTATTTTTTGCTTCAATCGCTTCCCTTCTTTGCCCCTCAAATAGGTTTCCCCAAAGGCACCATCCAACCCAACTCGGGTATAGTACCCATTTTCATCTACGCGCTCGTAGCCAATACTCCTGGCAGCCATTTTCCCCAACGGATATTCACGTACCACACGATGGGTCTCAATAAAACCACCCTTGTATGGACCCAAATTGAATAAAGGAAACTGTTTGATGCGGACATAATCAAGATAGCCAATGTTTCGGGCCACTAATTTGTAGCGATTGCCATTGGCTCGTGCTTTACGGAACAACTGACGATAATAGGAAGAAGGCCTATTGAACATATTGCCCAACGAATCGGAAAGTGCTCCCACGTAGTTCTCGAAATTTTCTTGGGAGACCGTCTGGGCATCAAATCGAATCTCATATTTGGGAACGGATGCGGCCAGCAAACTACCATCTTCCGAATAAAGGTTTCCACGATTGGGCTCAATGGTGAACATCTTTTCGGTCTTGCTCAGGGCGAGTTCCTTGTACTTTTCGCCCTGCACCATTTGAATATCCACCAACTTTACCACTACGGCTATGGCCAAAACAAGAAGCCCCCCGGCTACGAGGTATAGTCTGTTCATGATATTTTTTTCCGTAATGGCCACTATTCCGCTGATTTAACTTTGATTTTTTTGGGTGGGTTTTGTGATGGCGCCAATCCTTTTTCGGCCACCACTTCCCGCAAGGTCGATTCGAGTTTCAATTGTTGCACGCTGGAACGGGCCTCGAAAAACTCACTTTTGAGTTTTCTCACCTCTTCGTTCAACTCGGCAATCTCCAGCACTTTTTTATCGGCATTGTGACTACTGGAAATCATCAGTGCCGCCAAGAAAGAGGCGAACAATAGGAACATCCAGTTCTTGGGAGCATCCCCGCTCACCAAAAACTTTCCTTTCAGTATGTCCAGTAATCCTTTTCTCATTTCATATTCGTTTTATCGTTCCCACGTAGGCGGGAATCTAGCTATATGCGCTCCGCAATCCGGAGCTTTGCACTTCGCGCCCTATTATTTTGGGCTATTTCTTCTGCTGATGGCGTAATCAATCCTCCGACTTTTTTTAAGGGCACATCAATGTTTCCATAAAAATCCTTTTCTGGCTCGCCATCGAATCTTCCTGCCCGGATGAATCGTTTGGCCAATCTATCCTCCAAAGAGTGATAGCTGATGACGCTCAATCTCCCACCTTCCTTCAACACCTCTGGCACCTGCTCAAAAAATTCCTTGAGCACCTCAATCTCTTGGTTGACCTCAATCCGAATGGCCTGATAGATCTGCGCCAATATTTTATTCTCTTTCATTTTGGGCAAAAACCTGCTCAACACCTTTTTAAGGTTATCGGTAGTTTTTATGGGCTCTTCCGACCTTGCCTCAACTATGGTCTTAGCCATGGCGTTGGCATTTCGCAACTCGCCATATTGAAAAAGAACCGATGCTAAATCTTCTTGGGAATAGGTGTTCACCACCTGATAGGCCGATATTTCACTGCTTTTGTCCATCCGCATATCCAAATCCGCATTAAAACGGATGGAAAAACCACGTTCGGCCTCATCGAACTGATGGGATGAAACCCCAAAATCTGCCAAGATTCCATCAACTTTCCGAATGCCATAGAACTTTAAAAACTGTTTGAGGTAGCGAAAGTTCTGATTGATCAACTGAAACCGGTCATCTCCCAATGCATTCTGCAAGGCGTCTTCATCTTGATCAAAGGCGAACAATTTTCCGCTATCGCCCAATCTTTTCAAAATTTCTTTGGAGTGCCCTCCGCCACCAAAAGTGACATCCACATACACTCCATCTTTTTTTATGTTCAATCCGTCAACCGACTCATGCAACAGCACCGGATTGTGGTATGCACTACTCATCGTCGTCAAAAATCTCCTCGGCCAGGTCGGCATAATCCTTCTCTCCTTCCGCCAAGACTTTTTCGTACATATCCTTGTTCCAAATCTCGATTTTATCAAAAACCGCATTCAACACCACTTCCTTATCTATGGCGGCAAAATCAACAAGGTTCTTTGGAATTTGCAGTCGTCCAGAATCCCCATCTATACTGACCTCCTTCATGCCTGCCACAAAATTTCTCACAAAAGCATCGTACTTCCGGTTGATTTTGCTTTTCTTCATCACCTTCTGCATCAACACATCGAACTCGGCCTTTGGGTACAACTCCAAACACTGCTGAAATACCGACCGCTTGATCACGAACCCATCCTTGATCACGGGCAATAGCTGATTCTTCAAAGAAATGGGCAACAATACCCTTCCTTTGGAGTCCGCTTTGCAATCATGTTGTCCGATGATATGGGTCACTAGAAATCAATTGGTTAGTTAATACAACTCAAATATATAGATTTTATTTCCACATTTCTCCACTAAACACCACTTTTGTTAATAAATTCTCCACTTTTAAACGAAAAGCACATCTTCTTACCCTCAAATAGAAGCTGAGTTTTCTTGTTGATGGGAAAAGTGTTTTGTCCGGAATTGAAAAACTTCTATCGGTTATGTTAAAAACCTAAAATCTTTGTGATATGAAATTCCTATATTTGCCCCTCTTAGTACCAACTGACTATAGATGGAAGAGCACTTAATTGAGGACGGGAAATACCGCTATATAGAAAAGGGAGAAGGTACTCCCATGATCATATTACACGGTTTGATGGGAGGATTGAGCAACTTCCAAGGCGTTTCTGAATATTTCCCTCAAAAGGGCTACAAGGTTCTCATCCCCGAATTACCTATCTACGACATGCCCCTTCTAAAGACTACGGTAAAGAATTTTGCCAATTTCTTAGAGGGTTTCATTGAGCACAAAGGACTAAAGGATGTTATTCTATTAGGTAACTCACTTGGTGGACACATTGGGCTTTTGCATACCAAAATGTTCCCGAAAATGGTCAAGGCTTTGGTAATTACAGGTAGCTCTGGACTCTATGAAAGTGCTATGGGCGATGGTTACCCTAAGCGCGGTGACTATGAGTTTATCAAGAAAAAGGCAGAGGATGTTTTCTACGACCCAAAAGTAGCTACCAAGGAGATTGTGGACGAAGTCTTTGCAACGGTAAACGACCGGATGAAACTGGTAAAAACGTTGGCCATTGCCAAGAGTGCAATTCGCCACAACATGGCAAAGGATTTACCACATATGCACACGCCGACCTGTATTATTTGGGGAGAGAACGATACGGTTACCCCGCCAAACGTGGCCAAGGAATTCCACGAGCTTTTACCGGACTCCGACCTATTTTGGATAGAAAAATGTGGCCACGCCCCTATGATGGAGCACCCCAATGACTTTAACCGAATTCTGGAAGCTTGGCTGAAAAAGCGTAACTTCTAGGCATGAAAATCACCTCGGCAGATTTTGTAATGAGCAACTCCAATGTTGCCAAATGTCCCAATGAACCGTTGCCCGAATATGCGTTTATAGGAAGGTCCAATGTGGGAAAATCTTCCCTGATCAATATGCTGGTAGAGCGCAAGGCGTTGGCCAAAACCTCGGGCAGACCGGGCAAAACACAGCTCATCAACCACTTTAAGATCAACAACAATTGGTTTTTGGTGGACTTGCCGGGATATGGTTATGCCCGTGTCTCCAAAAAAGACAAAAAGACCTTTCAAAAATATATCACCGAGTATTTCCAAAAGCGCAAACAACTGGTCTGCGGTTTTGTTCTGGTCGATATCCGCCACGAACCACAACCGGTGGATCTGGAATTTATGGAATGGCTGGGTACCAACCAGATTCCCTTTGCCATCATTTTTACAAAAGCGGACAAGTTAAAGCCCAATGCGATTGAACGACAGGTGAATGCTTATCTGCAAAAA
The DNA here is from genome assembly GCF_030733585.1 of Allomuricauda sp. MMSF_3307. Taxonomy (NCBI): domain Bacteria; kingdom Pseudomonadati; phylum Bacteroidota; class Flavobacteriia; order Flavobacteriales; family Flavobacteriaceae; genus Allomuricauda; species Allomuricauda sp. MMSF_3307. The sequence continues at coordinate 344,437 of NZ_JASHIQ010000003.1, read as the reverse complement.
CTGTTGGAAGGTGCTTGGGAAGAAGCACCTCCACATTTTACCACTTCATCGAGCAACCGAATGGGAAGGGAAGAGCTTTTGGAATTTATTGACGGTATTAATCACGATTTTTTCAGCAATACCTGATTGGATTTTCCGAGAATCTGTCAAATCAACAGTTTTCTTGCTAGCTTTAAGGCATGGATACGGTAAAGACCTATCATCAGGTGAACAGAGCGGATGGCTCCCAAGATTTTGGAATTTCCAAAATGGAGGATATTTACAAAAAGCGTGATGGGAAACCGGATACACCTCATCGTCATGATTTCTACACCATTCTGATCATAAAAAATGGCAAGGGTCGGCACACTATCGATTTCAAGAACTACGAACTCTCCAGCAATCAGATTTATTTTATTGGTCCGGGACAAGTGCACCAACTCACGGAAGAGCTTCCCACCCAAGGCTATTCCGTCGTGTTTTCCTCCCAGTTTTTGGCGATGAACCAAATTTTGGTCGATTTTATAGAGGATATCAACCTTTTTAATGATTTTGGCAGCACCCCTCCTTTGGAACTGAGCAAGGCAGAAATGGCAAAAATTGACCGCTACGCCATGGACATAATGGAGTTCATGGGTTCTGGACATGCTTATAACTATGACGCCATCGGGGCATTGCTCAAACTCATACTGATTTCATGCCATCATCTGTGTTCGCTCAACCAGTTGGACGTGCAGACCATGGAATCGGGAGGTTCCCTCGTTCGAAATTTTAAGCGATTGGTGAACCAAAACTATAAGGAATGGCACCATGCTTCGGCCTATGCCGATGCCCTGAATATTACCCCAGACCACTTGAACCGAGTGGTGAAATCGTTGACAGGTAAAACCGCAAAAGAGCACATACAAAGCCGGTTGACCACTGCAGCCAAACGTATGCTTTACTTCACAACGCTTTCCAACAAAGAAATTGCCTTTGAATTGGGGTTCTCCGAACCAGCCAACTTCAGCGCTTTCTTCAAATCCTGTACGGGCGTGGCACCCAGCAAGTTCAAACAAAGTGTCTGATATCGGATTTTCATAAGTCCTTCCCGTATTTTTATATGGTATTATCCTTTGTTTGTGAGGATCTTTGTATCAAACAAAAATCTAAAAGCATATGAAATCCGTTTTACATAAAGCAGCAACACGAGGCCATGCCGACCATGGCTGGTTGAATTCGCACCACACTTTTAGCTTTGCGGGATACCATAACCCTGAGCGTATGAACTTTGGTGTGCTGCGAGTGCTCAACGACGACCAAGTAGCTCCCGGAAAGGGTTTTGGAACCCATCCACACGACAATATGGAGATTATTTCCATTCCCTTAGAGGGTGACTTGGAACATAAAGACAGCATGGGAAACACGAAGACCATCAAACAAGGCGATGTCCAAGTGATGAGTGCTGGAACTGGAATACAACATAGCGAGTACAACAAGAATGATGACCAAGAGGTCAAGTTCTTGCAGATTTGGGTCTTCCCTAACAAACGTAATGTGGAACCACGATATGACCAGATTTCCATTCGGGATATTGAAAAGGAGAACACCTTTTATCAGGTTCTTTCCCCAAATCCAGAGGACGATGGTGTTTGGGTACACCAAGATGCTTGGTTCCATTTAGGGAAATTTGAGGCAGGTGCCACCGATTCGTATGAAATCAAAAAAGAAGGAAACGGGGTGTATGCCTTTATTCTGGAAGGAGAAGTGGAAATTAATGGCCAAAAATTGGACAAACGGGACGGTTTAGGAATTTGGGACACCGATGCATTTAACTTTACATCGATTACCGAGAGCAGGGTCTTGCTAATGGAAGTCCCGATGAGCCTAGATCAAATTGGACGTTAGGCCATCCTTTAAAAAAAGCCCCTTTTTAGGGGCTTTTTGCTTATTTTAGGGTCATAAACACCATTAATCATGACCCAAAATCCTACCAATAAATTTACGCCGGCCAGTTTTATAAAACTGATGTCCTTTTTGCACATGGGCATTGCCGTGACCCCCATTATACTTGGGGCACTTTTTTATTTCAACAACGATGATCCAAAACTTTTGGTTTCGGATTCCAATGATGTCTTTTTGGCCATAGTTCCCATATTGGCCCTAGCCAGCATTTATGTTAGCGACCTTATTTTTAAAAAAATAGTGGCCTCCATACCCCAAAATGAAGGACTCAGGCCCAAACTGGCGAAATTCCAGACAGCTTCCATTATCAAATACGCACTATTGGAGGGAGCATCGCTTTTTAGCATAGTGATTTTTGGGAACACCCAAAATCTATTGTATTTGATTATCGGTGCCTTCTTACTATTTTATCTTTTTCTGCAACGCCCCACCAAACAGAAAATTGAGGCTGCATTAAACCTTCAGGGAGCAGAAAAAGCAAAATTTAATCGCCTTGATGAACCCTTGGTCTAAAGCGTTATTTTTTCAATTCCAGCTTTTCCGCGAAATAATCACAGAAATCCTTCATCGTAGCCGTCATTTTTTCGTCCTGGGTCGCTTTGTAGAAGGTGTCGGCCATCGTCACCAAGGTTTGATGAAAGAACACCTTCATCTCGTCCACAGGCATATCCTTGGTCCATAAATCTATTTTGAGGGATTCTTGGTTGTTGCTGTCCCAAACGGACAATAGCATGGCTTTGGCCTCCTCTTCGTTGATGCCACCATCCTGTGCCGACCATTTCAATTCCTCGGGAACTCGGTTCTCGTCCAATCCAACTTTTAAAGTGATTTCCGAAGTATGTGTTACTGCCATTTATCGTTTTGGTTTGTAATTTGACTGTTTTAAAATTTCATCCGCGGGCATTTCCAGCAATTGTTGAAGACCCGTATCCGTTTTTTCCATAAAGGCCCGCACAATTTGCCACCCCATGTACCTTCCCAAACGTGGTGGGGATTCATTGTCCAGCTCCAGACCAAATTTTGTGAAGGGTGCTGGGTCAAGAAATTTACGGTCCAAACCTGTGTCTGTGCTGTACAACAGCTCGCGCTCCACAAAGTAGGTCCACATTTGCTCCTCATTGGCCGTGGCCCAATCCATTTGCTCTTCCGAGTAGCCAATTTTTTGGGCATCCGTAGCCGATGGAAGCAATTTATCCTTCAGGTACAATTCCTTGCCATAATAGACCATACGGGAGAGAAGCGTCCGGTTCCTTGGATAAGAAATCACCTTTTTGGCAAAGGCATTGGCCACATCCGAAGCCAAAAACTTTTTATCCAAAGAAGCAGCAATGTAGCGCTGCATTCCTTCGTAAAAGTGATGGTCTTCGCCCAAATAGTTATCTAGGCCGATAAGCAAAAGTGTGTCTGTCAATATAATTCGGTTCTCGTACCTCACATCTGAAGTCAAGGTTACAATATGCGGTATCTCCGTATCTGGAAAATAATATTTAATGTGCTTGAACAGCGACTCCAAATCGGCAGCCTCCTCTTCAAAATCTCCAAAAGCCTTGTCCACTTCTTCGGAAAGCTCAATTTGAATGGTATCCGACAACTTGGCCACCCATACACTATCGGGAAACTGTTCCGGGAACAAATAAGGATATTTTGCCTTTAATTCGGGTATTTCCGTAGCAGAGGCATCGGCAAATTCTTGGTCGAACCTTGAAATACGGAGATCAACGGCAATTTTATCGATTTCTGCTTCCGTTTTATCGGTTTCCCCACAAGACCAAAGCACCAAGATAAGAGCCAAAGGCATCCCATGACCTATCCTATTCCTAAAGTATTTCAACAACCGCTTCATTTTTAAGGGTACAGGGTTTAAATTTACAGGGCACAAAGGTAAATTATTGAATCTAAATAGGAAGATATGCAAACAGAAAAGGTAATCGCACATATTGTTGATTGGTTAAGGGACTATGCCGAAAATGCCAAGTGCAAGGGTTTTGTCATTGGGGTGTCGGGAGGTATCGATTCTGCGGTCACCTCTACCTTATGTGCCAAAACCGGATTGGACCTTTTGTGTTTGGAAATGCCGATTCACCAAGGTAAAAATCAGGTAACCCGTGCGGACCGACATATTGATTGGTTGATGGAAAACTTTCCCAATGTGTCCAGACAACCCGTTGACCTTACTCCCGTCTTTGACAGTTTGGTGGGTGCTTTCCCAAAAGTGGATGATGAGGAGGAACGGATGATGTCGCTTGCCAATACCCGGGCAAGGCTCCGGATGACAACCTTATATTATTTTGCTGCCCTAAAAGGGTATTTGGTAGCGGGAACCGGGAATAAGGTTGAAGATTTTGGCGTAGGCTTCTATACTAAATATGGTGACGGCGGTGTAGACCTCTCCCCTATTGCCGACCTGGTCAAAACAGAAGTGTACGAACTAGGAAGAGTGCTGGGTGTCAACCAAGATATCATGGAGGCAGCCCCCACCGATGGACTCTGGGGAGATAGCAGAACGGACGAAGACCAAATAGGGGCATCGTACCCCGAACTGGAATGGGCGATGGACATGGACGATAAGGGTAAAACCGCAGCCGATTTTACGGGTCGGGAAAAGGAAGTTTTCACTATTTATAAAAGATACAACACCGCCAACAAACACAAGATGGTTCCGATTCCCATTTGTGAAATTCCAAGTAATTTAAAGTAGCGGTTCACCCTAAAAACCTTAGATTAAGACGAAAAAAACCATATAAAAACTATGGTTTTAAGAAAAAAATTACACTTTTACATGATTAAATTGTTATCTTGCTTGCTAATTATTGTAAGTTTTTAGCCACTAACCATTCATTAAACAAATCTTAAGAAAATGATAAAAGTATTGATAGCTGATAACCATCCGGTTGTAAGGCTTGGTATCAAAAAGGTACTTGAATCCAGCTCTGACATTGAAATCATTGCAGACGTATCAACTACCGAAGAGCTTTTTAATACATTGAAATCCATAACCCCCGATGTAGTTATTTTGGAGATGGACATTCCCGAGATCAACGGAATTGCCACCCTAAGAAAGATGAAACAGGATTTCCCTGACATTAAAACTTTGATGTACAGCGGACAATCCGAAGATGTGTACGCCTTGAGCACCATACGAGCCGGTGCCTACGGATACCTTTCCAAAACTGCCGATTTGGAGTACATTATTTCAGCCGTAAGAAAAGTAAGCGAAGGCAATATGTTCATCACCAATGAACTGGCCCAAAGACTTGCCTTCGACGAAAGTACCCAAAAACCAAGAAGATTCTTTAGGAAACTCTCTTCCCGAGAAGTTGAAGTATTGAAACTCTTGGCCAGCGGTAAACGAAACAAAGAAGTAGCAGAGGGATTAAATCTGAATGAAAAAACAGTAAGCACCTACAAAGCACGATTGATGAAGAAGTTGAACGTGGATAATTTGGTGGACTTGCTACAACAGGCCAAAGCCCTGGAACTCTATTAGAAATACCCAACCAAACCAACTATTGTATTGACCCTTTTCAATTGTATTGGAAAGGGTTTTTACGTTTAGGAAAGTACGCGGTTCAATTTGGCATTAAGGAGTTTGTTAAGTTGAAGGTAGTTCATGATTTCCTCCAAAATTTCGGTATTGTCGCCCACGTGGTCCTGTGTTTTTTCCTTCAGCTTTTCAATACGGTTTTTAATAAGGTTGCATCGAAGGGTTAGAATGGTCTCCCCTACCAATTGTGCCACTCCTATTTTTTTCTCCTTGGGATAAATGTCCCGTCGCTCCCAATCATGGAGCACATATTGTTCCTCCTCCATCAATATGGAAGACACCTCGGCAACGATTTCTTGATCAAGTTCCGATAAAAAGGTACTCACCGAAAATTCGGTATCCTCGTTCAGCCGCTCTATCAATTTGTAATAAATGGTCTTGAACTGCTCATTCGTCAGTTCAATCTCATCATCCTGAAGGTCCAAATACACTTTTTCATATACTTTGGACTCCACAATTTCGGGCTCCAGCACCAATTCACCATTTTCGTTTTCTTTCAGCACCAAGTCCTCAAATTCCTGCTTTTGGTTACCATACAACAATAGGACCTCTATAATTTTCCGCTCCAACTCGTGCTGGACATCCACCTTTTCCACCACTGCATCGTTCTTGACCACTTCAAAGGCCTTCTGTTCTTGTTTGGCCTTTTTTGCCGTATCGGTTTGATGCTTTTTGTCAAGCTGCGCCAAGGTATTGTACAGGACTTCTTCGGAAATCTGCATCATCTTGGCACATTCCTGCACATAAATTTCCTGTCGGATACGATCGGGGATTTTACTGATACTGTTTACAATATCCCGCACCGTATCGGCCCTTTTGATAGGGTCGTTGGCGGCTTCCTTGGCCAGCAAGGAAGTTTTGAACTGGATAAAGTCCATGGCATTCCCCTCCAGATATGCCACTAAATCCTCGTAGGTATTGTTCTTTGAAAAACTATCGGGGTCCTCGCCCTCCGGAAAAGTGCACACCTTTACGTTCATCCCCTGTTCCAAGATAAGGTCGATACCGCGAAGGGAAGCCCTAAGTCCTGCAGCATCACCATCAAAAAGAACGGTAATGTTCTTGGTCAACCTATTGATGAGCCGAATTTGTTCGGGGGTCAATGCGGTTCCACTGGAGGATACCACATTCTCAATACCGCTTTGGTACATTTGGATGACATCCGTATACCCTTCCACCAAAAAACAGTTGTCCTCTTTGGCAATGGCCTGTTTGGCAAAATAAATGCCGTAGAGCACCTTACTTTTATGGTAAATCTCGCTTTCGGGCGAGTTCAAGTATTTGGCGGCTTTCTTATCATTCGTCAAAATACGCCCACCAAAACCGAGCACCCGGCCGCTCATGGAATGGATGGGGAACATGACCCGCCCTTTGAAACGGTCAAAGGTCCTGTTCTCGCCCCCTGCCTGTTCCTTGACAATGGTAAGCCCTGTTTTTTCCAAAAACTCCAACTGATACCCTTTATCCAAGGCGGTTTTGGTAAAGGCCTCCCACTCATCCAAACTATAGCCAAGGCCAAACTTTTTGATGGTCTCGTCCGTGAACCCACGTTCCTTGAAGTACGACAGCCCTATGGCCTTTCCAGGTTCGCTTTCCCAAAGGGTCTGGGCAAAGTACTTTTGGGCATATTCCGAGACTAGATACATGCTTTCCCGCTCGTTGGCCTGCTCCTTTTGCTCATTGGTCTGTTCGGTTTCCTCAACCTCAATATTATATTTTTTGGCCAGGTACTTTATGGCTTCGGGATAGGTAAAATGTTCGTGCTCCATCAAAAAAGCCACCACATTGCCTCCTTTCCCGCTACTGAAATCCTTCCATATCTGCTTCACTGGAGAAACCATGAAACTAGGGGTCCGTTCATCCGTAAAAGGACTCAATCCCTTAAAATTGGACCCTGATTTCTTCAATTGTACAAAATCACCGATGACCTCCTCCAAACGGGCAGTCTCGTATACTTGGTCTATGGTGGTTTTTGAAATCACGGTACTTTATGAATCTAGCGGTTAAAGGTAAATAAAAACAATGTTTTTGGTGAATACAAGAAGGAATTCCATCTTTTACATTTTGTATCTTAGAGGCTCTTGCCGTTGAAGCAAGTAAAATAGATTAGAAGAAATATGAAGATCAAAAAAATGGCAAGTACTCGGTGGGCCATCACCACCATACTATTGACTTTTATTGTATCTGCCTACGGCCAAATGGCCAAAAAAGCGGGTCCCATTATCGAAAATGGCGAAGCACAAGTGGTCGAAGCCTTTTCCGACCCCAGCAAATGGATTCGCCACGACCTTTGGGTAGAAACGGAGTTTGATTCGGATGGTGACGGAAAACTAGACCGTATGCACGTAGATGTCACACGACCGGAACAAACCGAAACAGAAGGACTACAATTTCCCGTAATTTATGAATCAAGTCCCTATTATGCAGGTACCGCAGGAATGGATAAAGGTATTTTTTGGGACGTAAAACACGAACTGGGAGAAGCTCCAAAACCGAGAACACATCCCAACGTGACACGTGTTGGGGAACGCCCCATTATTTCAAACTCCCAAGTGATGACATGGGTGCCCAGAGGCTATATCGTTGTCCATTCTTCCTCCCCGGGCACAGGGCTATCGGACGGTGCTCCAACTGTGGGCGGCGACAATGAATCCCTTGCCCCAAAAGCCGTTATCGATTGGCTCAATGGAAGGGCCAAAGGCTATACCGAAAGGGATGGGGATACAGAAGTGAAGGCCTATTGGTCCACTGGAAAGGTGGGCATGACGGGTACTTCGTACAACGGGACCCTACCATTGGCGGCCGCTACAACGGGAGTCGATGGACTGGAAGCCATCATCCCCATTGCCCCGAACACTTCCTATTACCACTATTACCGTTCCAATGGATTGGTTCGGTCTCCAGGAGGGTATTTGGGTGAAGATATTGATGTGCTTTATGATTTTATCCACAGCGGTGACGAATCCAAAAGAGCACGGAACAATAAAGTAATCCGTGATACGGAAATGAAGAACGGACTCGATCGTATTACCGGTGATTACAATGACTTTTGGGCCGGAAGGGATTATCTGAACAACATGAAACCCATGAAAGCGGCCTTATTAATGTCGCACGGTTTTAACGACTGGAACGTAATGCCCGAACACAGCTATCGGATTTATAAAAAAGCCAAAGAAATGGGATTGCCTGTCCAAATTTATTATCATCAGAACGGACATGGTGGCCCACCTCCCATTTCGATGATGAACCGCTGGTTTACCCGTTACCTGTACGGGGTAGAAAACGGGGTGGAAAACGACCCCAAAGCATGGATCGTGAGGGAAAATGATGCAAAGGACAACCCAACGCCCTATGCAGACTATCCCAATCCGGATGCCAAGGATGTCACACTTTACCTAAGTCCAGGAGCCCCAGGAAAAGGTGGATTGTCTACGGATAAACCAGATAATGCTGGAACCGAGACCTTGGTGGACAATTATTCCTTTTCAGGCTCCAGTTTGGCAAAAGCGGAGACCACCGAACACCGATTACTATATGTCACTCCAATATTAACCGAGGATGTGCACATCTCCGGCATACCCAAAATCAAGATCAAGATGGCCAGTAGCAAACCTGCTGCCAATTTATCCGTATGGTTGGTTTCATTGCCATGGTCGGAAGCCCTGAACACCAAAATTACCGATAACATCATCACGCGTGGATGGGCCGACCCTCAAAACTATCGGTCATTGACCGAGAGTGAACCTTTGGTTCCAGGGAAATTTTATGAAATGGAATTTGAGTTGATGCCCGATGACCAAATAATCCCAAAGGGGCAACAAATTGGCTTGATGATATTCTCCAGCGACAAGGAATTCACCCTCTGGCCGGAGCCCGGCACCGAATTGACCGTAGATTTGGAAGGAACTACACTCACCCTGCCCATTGTAGGTGGGAAATTATGATGGTTTTGGATGGTCAACTGACCAAAATCATGTAACTTAAAGAAGATATTCAAGAACTTAGGGGAGTTTAACCAATACCTAAGTTCTCATGAAAATCTTGATCATTTATGGCACCGTGGAAGGGCAAACGCGAAAAATTGCCCGGTTTATGGAACAGGTTCTTCAGGAGGAAGGCCATCAAGTAGCTATTGCCAACGCTGTGGAGGAACCTCCCGCCCCGAACGATTTTGATGCTGCCCTTATCGGGAGCTCCGTACATGTACAGAAGTACAACACCTTGATCAAGGAATATGTACTGGAACATTTAGACACCTTGAATAGCATGCCAACGGCTTTTTTTTCGGTGAGTATGGCCATGGCATCGTCCATCAAAGAGGAACACGAAGAGATAGCACAGGTAGCCAAGGACTTTTTGAAAGAAACGCAATGGAACACTGCAACCGTTTGGCATATCGCAGGCGCTTTGAAATACACAAAATATAATTATTTCAAAAAGCTGATCATGCGTTCCATTGCCAAAAAAGAAGGAGGGTCCGTGGATACGGACAAAGACCATGAATACACGGATTGGACCAAAGTTAAGGAACAGGTCCTCAGTTTTTCGAACCGATTAAAAACATAATCAACATATATGGACAGACATAGTTTTACAACACTTTCAGAAGCAATAAATACATTGACACAAGAGGACGGATATAAAGAGGATTTTGAGGCCGACGAGACGTGCATTAAGGCACTCTATTCCAAAAGGGAGTATCAGCCTGATGACCTACAGATCATCGATTCCTATCGGTTTGAGGGAATGACCAATCCGGGCGATCAGTCTACTGTATTTGCCATTGAGGCAAAGGACGGCACCAAGGGCACCATGGTGATGTCCTATAGCGCCACTAGTGGGCAAAACGAGGAACTCATTAAACAGATTCCGTACAAAAAGGATTGATCATACGAACAATTTGCCCACCGAAGAGGGTTGGTGCAACAACCATCCCGTAAGGCTAAATCTACTTTTGTGGGCCTTGAGCACTGCATGGGGTACTTCGGCACTTTTAAACATAACACAGCGGCCCGCCAAGGGCTCTACCAAAAAACTGGAACCATCTTTTTCGAAGATTTCGAGCTCGCCACCATCCCCTTGTTTCCAGTCATCGTTCAAATAGATAATTATGGAAATCATCCGGTTGTTACGGTTTTCGAACTGGTCCAAATGCTTATCGTAATGACCACCCAATGGGTAATGGGCCAAATGGAATTCATATCCCGATAGACTGAGATAGCAATAACGGTTAAAAATGTGCATCGTCTCATCCAGCAGGCTCCAATAGCCCGTTAATTGGGCGTCACGGTTCCTGTCCAACCAATAGGTAAAATCCCCCCGTATTTTCGTGTCGATTTGATGATCGGCATGGGCACCTATTCCCGCTTCCTTAAAACTGGGCAGCTTACCGAGAAAAAAAGTTTTGATCTCCGTATAAAGCTCGTCCCTCAGAAAGTGGTCGATAATCACATAATCCTTACTGGAGATGTCATCCATCCAGGACAACCAATCCTCCAAACCGTGATAGGCGTTCAATGCTTCAAAAATGTGGGCGAATGTAGAAAATAATTAAAAACGAAATTCATTTTTCTTTAATCATTTGGGAAACCCTAATTTTGAACATATCAACATCCAATAGCCATGATTCTATTTTTTGGAACACGACCCGGCAAAAAAGAGACCAAGGTACTTACCCACGCAACTTGCCCCTATTGCAGCCAAACTGGGACATTGACAGCCGTGGCACAGCCCAACTATGCCCATTTGTTCTGGATTCCGCTATTTACGATCAATAATATCCGCTATGCGGAATGTTCCCACTGCAAAAAAGTCTACTACAAGGAAGATTTTACGCCAGAAATGGAACAGGCCCTACTGAAATAAAAAACGGCCGGGAAACCCGACCGTTAGCTAACCCATTGGAGTGGTTATATATCAAACCGAAGGCCCAGTGATATATTGTTTTGTTTGATTTCGGCATCCTTGAAAATTGGGTTCAAATCATATTTGATGTAAAGCAACACCCCATCGAAGCCCATGTATCCGCTCACACCATAGATAAGGTCGCTACTGTTGTAATCCCTTTTGAGCTTGTCCTTTACATTTTCGCCATCGCGATTGTACTTTAATTTTTGACGAGTGCCAAGGTTGAATCCGCCGTAGCCCCCAAAACCAAGTCTAAATTGATCTCTGATGGAGTATCGCATGCTACGCTCCGTTTTTCGTAATCGCGAGGGACCAACTTCAAAATGAACGGGAAAAACTAGATTGTCCATTCGGAACTTGGATTTATCCAAATCAAATTCGAATTCCTCCAAAACGGTTTGGTTTCCCTCTTGAACAAAGATTCGGTTCCCGTCAGGTTTTAGGCCATTGAACTGAAAAGAAAAGCCATAATTGAACCGAAGCCAATTGGAATTTTTAAAGACCCTGGTACGCCATTGCCAGCCCATTTCAAAAAAACGGCTTCCTCCAACTTTATAGGGGGTATCGTTCAAGGACTGCCCTTCAATCAAAGCGTTGTTTAAACCAACGGCCATGACAAAATCGGAATACGTTCGCCTATCGTATTTAATCTCCCGCTTTCTTGGATTTCGTCTAAAGCTGATAATCGGTTTGCCATCGATAAGGATACCCAAACGTCCCCAATCATCATAAATGGTATCCGTTTCGGCTAAGGTCAACACCTCCCCTTTGTTTCGTTCCAGCAAGGCAATTCTGTTATCGATAATGGCCACGCGATTTTCAATGTTCAGGGCTCGTTGTTTGGCCACTTCTTCCTTCAAAACCCTAGCTTCGTTTTCAGTGATATCCCCATTGTCCAAACGCTGATTGATATCCCTTACCTCCAATTTTAAGGCTTCTTTCTCTTGTTCAATGATGCGCTGTTTTTCCAACTTCAGCGCTTCAATTTTCTGTTGATAATCTTCTTGTCCAAAAGCCGCTACGGAACCAAGGAACAAGACTAAGATGATTGAATAAAATGCAATTGTTTTCATGATTGTTTTTGGATTATAAACCTCCCTCCTTCCTGCCGTTTGGGCAGGAAGTTGTAAGAGGTTTGACTTGATTGATGAATAATTCTACTGATTTCGGTCTGCCACCGCAGTACGTAATTTTAGGTAACCTGATTTGAGTGCATCAAAGATTTGGTCACGGAACGTTTCGTCCAGCTCGTCTTCCACTTCGGCCAGCAGCGACATGGCATCGACAGAGCCGCTTTCCGTGAACAGCTTATCCGTTAAGATTTGGCGCTGGGCCGCCCTCAAAAGGGAGTCTACTTCGGCATCGGTCACATCCTGATGCGCATGCTCCATCAGTTCTACCTGTGCCACCACTTCTTCCACTTTTTGGGCAATCAACGCATCCGAGTTGATTAAAATTTCATCCTTTAACGGGGTTTTGGTTTCTTCCTCCGCTACCCTATCGTTGGAAAAAGGCTGCTCGAGATTCAAAGGCTCCTCTAGCTCGGCAGTCTTGGAGTCAACCTCAATCCCGACAACTTCCATTGATTCCTCAAGAGGTTCGACATTAGTATTTTGTTCGGGCTCAATCGTGGTTTCGGGTTTTGTTGCCGTTTCCACTACTTGGTTTTCCTCTACTCTGGGTGACTCGTTCGTGAAAAAGAAAACCGACACCAATACCACACCCACCACACTGGCGGCGACGGCATATAGCAACCAAGGGGTTCTCCTTTTGGGCGAAGGTCCTTTGACCTGTGAAGCAATCTTGTCCCAAGCACCTTCGGACGGTGCAATGGTTCGCTCCTCCAGTTTTTCCTTGATATGTTTTTCCAATTTATCCATATCCCTTATTGTTTGTTCGCCGATTGTGATTTGGGCGACATTCCTTTTAAATTCAAATTTTCCTGAAGCATCTTTCGGGCCTTGAACAGTTGTGATTTTGACGTGCCTTCGGAGATTTCGAGCATATCGGCGATTTCCTTGTGCCCATACCCTTCCATGGCATACAACAAAAACACCGCTTTATAACCTTCGGGCAGTCCATCGATCAAATGCTGCACATACTCCACATCCAAAAGACCGTTATTCTGTCCAAAATCAATGTCTTTTGTTTCCTCCATGATTTCATCATCGTAGACCACAAACTGTCTTTTCCGCAAATAGGAAATGCTTTCCCGCACCATAATGGTTCGAATCCAACCTTCAAAATTGCCCTTAAATTGATACGAACCTAAATGGTTGAATACCTTAACGAATCCATTGATCATCACGTCCTCGGCAAAATGCAGGTCCTTAATGTACTGCCTGCAAACGCTCAGCATTTTAGGGGAAAACCTATCGTACAGCTCCTTTTGGGCCTGTGGGTCTCCCTTGATCGATTTCTTGATCAACTGCTTTTCGTTGCTATGTAGCGTAATGATTTTCAAAAAAGTTTGGTTTACAAAAGTGCTTCTATTAATAGAGACGGGATACAAACACAAATAGTTGCCTGAAAATTAAAAATTTTCATTAAAATATTGATTTTCAATTTATTAAAAATTATTTTTTTCGGTCTACCACGTAGTTGACCATAAGTTTGAGGGCACTTTTGTATTCGGAATCAGGGTAATTGTCCAAAATGGCCAAGGCTTCATCCTTGAACTCCAACATCTTCACAACCGCATAATCGAGTCCACCTTTTTCCTTCACATAGGCAATGACTTCCTTGACGCGCTTTTTGTCTTTATTGTGTTTTTTGATGGAGTTGATCAACCACTTTTTCTTTTCCTTATCACTCTGGTTTAAGGCGTAGATCAAAGGAAGGGTCATTTTTTGTTCCTTGATATCGATTCCGGTGGGCTTGCCGATTTTTTCGGCGCCGTAGTCAAAAAGGTCATCCTTTATTTGAAACGCCATGCCACAGAGTTCCCCAAATTTCCGAAAGGTTTCCACTTCTTCCGAATCGGGACGCACGGAACAGGCTCCCATGCTGCAACAGGCGGCAATCAAAGTGGCGGTCTTTTGCCGGATGATATCATAATACACCTCTTCCGTAATATCCAAAAGTCTTGCCTTTTCGATTTGGAGGAGTTCCCCTTCACTCATATCGCGAACGGCATTGGAAATAATGTGCAATAAATCATAGTTCTTGCCTTCCAAAGAGACCAAAAGGCCTTTGGAAAACAGAAAATCCCCCACCAAAACGGCAATTTTGTTTTTCCACAGGGCATTGATGGAGAAAAAGCCCCTGCGCTTGTTGCTGTCGTCCACTACATCGTCATGAACCAAGCTTGCAGTATGTATCAACTCAATAATGGAAGCTCCGGTGTAGGTCCGTTCGTTGACTTCGCCGTTCAACAATTTGGCGGTCAAAAAAACAAACATCGGGCGCATTTGCTTGCCCTTTCTGTTGACTATGTAATAGGTAATCCTATTGAACAATGCGACTTTGGAGGACATGGACTTGAGGAATTTTTCCTCGAAAAGCTGCATCTCATTCTCAATGGGCTCCCTTATCTGCGAAACGATTTTCAACGTAACGGGTGGTGTTTGATTTTGAAACCCTAAAAGTAGGGAAAATGAAAGAGTTGGTGGAATGAAATCCGAGTTTTAAGATACAGTCCTCAAACTATCGATGATTTGCAGGGAATAAGGACCAAGGGTGAACGGGAAAAGGTGAAAGGGAAAAATGGAAAAACAAAATGTCTCCTGTCTCCTGTCTCCTGTCCCTTGTCTCAAAACTAGCTCTTGTTTGCTAGCTGACCACAGGCGGCATCGATATCCTTTCCACGAGATCTGCGGATGGTGACCGTGATTCCGTTGCGTTCCAAGGTATTTTGGTACATTTCCACCGCTTGATTGGAGGCTTGTTGAAACTCGCCGTCATCAATGGGGTTGTACTCTATCAAATTTACTTTTGAAGGGGCAAACTTGCAGAACTTGACCAAGGCATCGGCTGCTTCTTGGGTATCGTTGATTCCTTTCCACACCACATATTCGTAGGTAATCCTGTTCTTGGTCTTGCTGTACCAATATTCCAAGGATTCCCGTAAATCTTTCAAAGGGAATGTGGCATTAAAGGGCATTATGGAGGTGCGAACCTCGTCTATCGCGGAGTGTAGGGAAACGGCCAAACCAAATTTCACCTCTTCATCTGCCATTTTTTTTATGATTTTGGGTACGCCGGAGGTCGAAACCACAATGCGCTTCGGAGACATACCGAGTCCCTCGGGCGATGTAATCTTATCAATGGCCTTGAGCACGTTGTTGTAGTTCATCAAGGGTTCGCCCATCCCCATAAAAACGATGTTGCTCAACGGACGGTCAAAATACAATCGACTCTCGTTATCTATCGCCACCACTTGATCGTAGATTTCATCGGGATTCAGGTTTCGCATCCGCTTTAAACGTGCGGTAGCACAAAATCGGCAATCCAAACTACAGCCCACTTGACTGGAAACACATGCCGTGGTGCGGGTTTCGGTGGGTATCAGAACGGACTCCACGACCAGACCATCGTGCAAACGCACCGCATTTTTTATGGTACCATCCGAACTGCGCTGCATTTGGTCCACCCGAATGTGGTTGATCACGAAATTATCCTCCAACATTTTACGGGTTTCCTTGGAGATGTTGGTCATAGCATCAAAATCGTGGGCAGACTTTTGCCACAACCATTCATAGACTTGGTTGCCCCGGAATGCTTTATCGCCCTGCTCCACAAAAAAATTGCGGAGCTGCTCCTTGGTCAATGCCCTTATGTCCTTTTTTTTGACTTCCACTAGTTAAAGATAAGCAAGAAAAAATCCCGTTGGCCATAAGCGAACGGGATTTCTGTTTTATGAATATTCCGTTTTACAGAATCAGCATGGCATCCCCGTATGAATAGAAGCGGTAACCTTCCAAAATGGCTTGTTTGTAGGCCTTTTTCATGAGGTCGTGCCCCATAAATGCCGAAATCATCATCAATAAGGTGGATTTGGGCAAGTGAAAGTTGGTCACCATGCAATTCGCGATGCTGAATTCGTAAGGAGGAAAAATGAACTTGTTGGTCCAGCCCTCAAAGGTATTCAACGTATGCTCGGATGAAACGGCACTTTCCAAACTTCTCATCACCGTGGTCCCCACAGCGCATACTTTTCTTTTATTGGCTTTAGCCGTATTTACGATTTCGGTGGCCTTTTCATCGATGACCAACTCCTCGCTATCCATTTTGTGCTTGGACAGGTCTTCCACCTCAACCGGATTAAAAGTCCCCAATCCTACGTGAAGGGTAACCTCGGCAAAGTTGATACCTTTAATTTCCAATCGCTTGAGCAAATGCTTGGAAAAATGAAGTCCTGCAGTTGGGGCGGCTACGGCACCTTCATGCTTGGCATAAATGGTCTGGTAGCGTTCCTCATCTTCTGGTGTGACTTCCCTTTTGATGTATTTTGGAAGTGGGGTTTCTCCCAATTCCCTCAATTTTCTTCTAAAATCAGTGTAAGAGCCATCGTAAAGAAAACGTAGGGTCCTACCTCTTGATGTGGTATTATCGATAACCTCGGCCACCAAGCTTTCGTCCTCCCCAAAATACAGTTTATTACCGATACGGATCTTCCTTGCTGGATCTACCAAGACATCCCATAAACGCTGTTCTTGGTTTAGTTCCCTCAACAAGAAAACCTCGATACGGGCTCCTGTTTTTTCCTTGTTTCCAAAAAGTCGGGCTGGAAATACCTTAGTGTTGTTCAAGACCAAGACATCGTCTTCATCAAAATAATCGACAAGGTCTTTGAACATTTTATGTTCAATTTTTCCGCTATCACGGTGAACCACCATTAGTCTGGATTCGTCCCTGTGTTCCGCAGGATATTCTGCCAATAACTCTTTAGGCAATTCAAAATTGAAGTTTGATAATTTCATGTGGACTTTTTTTCGATTTTTTAAAAGAGGGGCAAATATACAACCTACCCATAGCGGATGTCAAGTAATTTGATGATTAAATGTGGATTACAATTCTTGGACCAGGAATCCAAGCGCCTTTAGGTCGCTCCAAAAATCGGGATAGGATTTGGAAACCACTTCGGCATCGTTCACGGTAAAATCAGCCTTGAGGGCCAGTGGTCCAAAGGCCATCGCCATTCGATGATCGTTATAGGTATCGACCGAAACTTCTGGTTTTAAGTGCTTTTGCGGGTGAAGGGTCAAGCTCTCGGCATCAATTTCCACTTTGGCCCCAAACTTACCCAATTCGGTCTGCAATGCGGCCAATCGGTCCGTTTCCTTTATGGGCAGGGTGTGCAATCCAGTCAAATGACAACCTATGCCCAAACCCAAACAGGTCACTGCAATGGTCTGTGCAATATCCGGGGCATTGGACAGGTCATACTCCAAATGATCTACAATGGGAGCTGTGGTTTTTCTCAGCACAATGGAGTTGTTGGAAAAAGAGGTCTCGACTCCGAAACTGGTATAGATTGCGGCCAAAATGCTATCCCCTTGCAGGGAATTCTTTTTGTAAGAAGCCAGTTGAATCTCCGAACCTGCTTCGCAGAGGGCCGCTATGCTGTAAAAATAACTGGCGGAACTCCAGTCGGATTCCACCACCAAGATGGTATCGGAAACAGCTTTTTGGGGTGCCACGGTGATTTTGTTTCCTTCAAAAGTCGTTTCAACCCCAATTTGTTCCAAAAGGGCCAGGGTCATTTTGATATAGGGTACCGATGTGATCTTGCCTACAAGTTCCAAGGCTAGTCCGTTTTTCAGGCTCGGGGCAATCAGCAACAAGGCTGAAATGTATTGGCTACTGATATTGGCCGGTAGTGAAACTGTACTTTTTTCCAATGTTTTCCCTTTGATGTTCAAGGGAGGGTAGCCTTCCTCTTTTAGGTATTCGATATCCGCACCCAAGGAACGTAATGCTTCGACCAAAACTTTGATAGGTCGTTCCTGCATACGTTCTGAACCCGTTAAGGTTACGTGCTTGCCTTCTTGCGAAGCAAAATAGGCGGTTAAAAAACGCATGGCTGTTCCTGCATGGTGAATATCCACTGTACCCTCGGATTTGCCCAATCCTTTCTGCATGACTTCTCCATCATCCGAATTGGAAAGGTTCTCAATTTTGATATTGGGAAACAGTGCCTGCAACAACAAGGAGCGGTTGGTTTCACTCTTGGAGCCGGTAATAGCAATGGACTTTTGGATTTTTTTGTGGTCGGGTGCTGAAAGTTGGAGTTTCAATTCGTTTGGGTTTGCATGAATGGTCAAAACTAGAAAAAACAGGCCTAATGTCCTGTCAGCGGGCCAACTTTATTTGAGCTTTTTGTTTTTTTGATGACGGTCGTGGTCACGTTTGGTCTTTAGGTCCAACTTTTTATCAAAAGCCTTTTGCAGGTCGATGCCCGTTTGATTGGCCAAACAAAGCACCACAAAGACCACATCGGCGAGTTCTTCCCCTAAATCTTTGGCCTTGTCGGATTCCTTTTCGCTTTGTTCGCCGTAGCGTCTGGCGATTATTCGTGCCACCTCTCCCACCTCTTCGGTGAGCTGGGCCATATTGGTCAGTTCGTTAAAGTATCGGACCCCGTGATTTTTGATCCATTCATCAACCGCTTTTTGTGCATTTTCTATGTTCACCTCAGAGGAATTTAAAATCTGCACTAAGGTACTAACAATACTCTTTTAGACCTTTTCAAACACCAAATAACTTTGGTTGATGCTGGTCACAGCCTGTTCAAACAACTCTTTTATAAATAAATAGCCCTCACTTTTGTATTGTGTTGAACGCAATTGAAGGTTAAAGAAAATGATGACATTGTTCTCGGATGTAGAACAGTTGAACCTAAGCACTCCGCTCCCTCCCGGAAGTACCAAGTTGTTGTTTTCTGGAAGGCTCTTCACCCGATAACCTTTTGGGATAGTAATGTTGGCCATGTACTTGTAATTGCGAAGGTACCCAAAATCGACAGGGTAGTTCCTCTCTGAGCTTTTGAAAGGGTTACTTTGGAAAAAGCGAATCAAAAACGGGTTAAAATAAATGCTGGAAGAAGTATCCAAGTTTTCCAACTCGAAGCTAAAATGTTCCATTAACAAATTGTCATTGGATTTCTCGGCATCCAGCTCATATTGATCTATGTAAAAGTCACCATTGGTATTCTTTTCCACCTCATCCAAATATTGCTGATTGGTAATACTTGATAAATGGATTCTTTTGAAGTAGGCTTCATATCCTCGGGACATCTCATCGAAAGTTCCTCGCGCAGTGCCCTCTTCTAAATTTAGGTCAAGCTGGAGCATCACTTCCTTGCTATTCCCTTTGGGTGATTCGATGTCGTACCAATAACTTTCCCCATCGAGGTCCATAACCCTTCCATAATAGTTTAGGCAACGGTAGGGAAGCATTCCGAAGGGAAGCTGTTTTTCCGTGGCATCCAAAAGATATGTGGTTCCGTTAATATCGAGTTTCGCAATTACATAATTAAAATCCGACATTACTGGATGGCTTCTTTTTGGAAGCCCGTGAGCCCTTGTGGAGAGCAACATCAAATCGGCATCCATTCCTGCAGCATTGAGCAGATTGATCAAAGTAATGTTGATTTCCGCTACGTTGCCAACACCCTCGTCAAATGCTTTTTTCACATTATTGTCCCGAAAGATTCCAAACTTTCCGTTCCAGGAATAATGGGATTTCACAAAGTTGTAAAGATTGATTGCCTTTTCCGACTCTTCCTCCGCACCAGTGATAATGTCTATTGGTACGTTTCGTTCAAAATAATTCTTTTTTCTAAGTTGCCCCCCGATATCACGATCTGATCTAAATTCCTTATCAACATCTTTCCAAGATTTGGTATACCGCTCTTTAACGCCCCGAAAGCTCAGGTATTCGGATAGCTCAAACTCCAAACGAGATTGATAATTAGAAGCGGCAAGCATATATTCCTCGTCACTTTTAAAAGCAGGCACATCTTCCATAACGTACTTGAGCACCTCGCAGTCCGCTTGTTTATTGACGTTGGGAATACTAAAGCAATTCTCTTTTATTGTTGCTTCATTTACCGTTAAGGGCAGGTTTCCAAATAAAGATCGGTTATAACTGTAGTTTCCAGGGATCTTAGCATTATACTCCGTGTAAACCTTGGGAATGTCATCTTGGAAATCCCATCCATTTAAGTTATAAAAAAATGGGGACTGAACTTCATAAGTAAATTCCAAAATAGATCCTTCCTGCACATTGGAAAAGGTAAATCTTTTCTCCGACCAATGTTCGTTGACTTCGGCATCAAATATATTATTGTCCATCACAATGTGCTTTAAGCCATCTGTATGGGTTATGGCTCTAATATCGTTTACCTCTTCAGTACCCGTATCGGAATGGTAGTAGGGAATACGGATATCTGCCTCCGAAAACCCCTTTTTGTCCAATATCTTGATTTTGGCATGATACTTTTTTATCAACCAGACATACCCTCGCCTAACTTCAAAGAAATTGTCTCCTTTTTCAAAAAGATACACTGCATGGGCGGTCGTGTCCTTTTCATAGGTCTTGAATGCAGATTCGAAAATGGTCAGTTCCCCAAATTCCAATTGCTGTCCCTGCAAAACCATATGCTGCAGAAGCAGCAAGAGAATCCCTATTTTTTTCATAGGTGTGCTACAGTTTGGTAAGGATTACTTTTTCAGCTTCCTTTTTCACGATATGACCGTAAAACTCCTTTAAATCTGGATAATAACTGGCTGGAATCACATGGGTGTTAAGTTCAGTTTCGACACGGGCGTTGATGATGTTGTTTTCGGCAGATATGATGTACGTAAACTGTCCCATGTTTTCGGGAAGGGCAACCGCAATGGGTTCCGGGATTGACTCTACGGCATATCCTTCGGGAATATTGATGGTAATCAAGTATTTATCCGTCCAAGGATATCCGTAATCGATAGGGAACTCCCTCTTTTCTGTTTTGAAGGGGTTTTCACTGGTAGTGAGATAAAAAAGAGGTGATAGGTATAGTTTCCCTGCTATTTCCTCATAGGCTGATTCTTTGCTATAGCTGAACGTTTGGACGACAGGTTTGGACAAGTCGTCTTGATTTTGGAGTTCAAAATCCGAAATTTCCAGGTCGCCATACCGCTTTTCCAACTCATCCAAATATGAATCCTCGGATCCTTCCCCAAAATTGTTCCTGAAAATAAAGGCATTGTTTGCGGTATACTGCTGACGGTACCTACCATGAATGGAACCATCATCGTTTAGGTCAACGCTCATCATAACAGCATCGAGTGATTTTGTTTTTGGGGTAAGGTCTACTTGAACAGAAGTACCGTCTTCTTTGATCAGTCTGCCAAACCAGTTCAGCGCACGCATGGGCAGCACATCGGGAAATGCATTTTTTTCGGTCGCATCCAAAAGTACAAAGCCATTATCGAGCTGGAGCCCTGCCACTACATAATTGAAGCCATCGCTGGTAGGCAGTAAAGGGATACCATGTGACCTTGTACTTACCAAGACAGGATCTGCTTGCAATCCGGCATACCGAAGCATGGCTATAAGCATCAGATTGATCTCGGCCACATTGCCCTTGCCTTCTTTATAAGCTTTACGAATGCCTTGGCTGCTGCAGCCCACACCTACAAAATTATCCCAGTTCATTTTGTTCTTTACAAACTGGAATAGGGCCATTGCCTTCTCTGAATCGGATGAAAGCCCATTTAGAACTTGGTCCACATCATCATCAAAATAGTTTTTCCTGTTCAGCTCATCTCCAAAACTGTCGTAGTCGTAAATGGATTTGGCCACATCCTCCCAGGTTAAACTGTAGTTTTTAAATGGTTGGTTGGGAAAACGGGTAGAAGCCAGTTCAAATTTTATCGATGTTCTAAAATTGTTGATATTGCTGGTATATTTTTCCTCCAGCAGTGCAGGAATACCGGAAGCTTTCATGGTATAGATGTTTTCTAAAAAGTTTAGGGTCCCACTTGTTCGTGTGGTTCTCCCTAGGCTGCCCGTTTGATCAGAGCTTCTATAGGAAACATTAATCGTTCTATTTTCATTGGATTGATCAAACTTGATGGCATGAAATCCCCTGCTATATTGCTTAAAGTAAAAATACTCCGGAATCTCCAATCGTATTTCTACATCGTCCACGGGAATATCATATTGAAATTTGAACTCATCGATACTCCAGTACATGGGAGATACAATTTTATACTCAATGTCCAACACACTACCTTCCTTAACTTCTGGCATAGTGATGGAGGCCTTGTTCCTGTATTCGTTTACTTCTTCAATAAAAACACCGTCATTCTTCAATTTGGTGTCCACAACTTTTCCATTCACCATATTATAGGTAAACCCTTTTATGCTGGAAATATCCTCCTTATTGGTACCTCCTGCATACAGTGGAACTTGAAGGGTGGCCCAATCAAACCCCTCCTTGTTGTAGATTTTAATCCGGTAATGCACCTCTCTCACAAGGCTCCAGCCTGTTTCATACTGATAATTGTAACGTACCCATTCATTTTTGTGCAATATTGCCGCATTGGCCTCTGGATAGAGGGCATGTTGTGTTGCTGATACCTCCTCTTCGGACACTTTTCCAAATTTTACTTCTTTGGCACTTACCACTGCTTGCTGAGCTAGCAAAAGCAGAAAAAACAATCTTAATTTCATGACTTCTTTTTACTTAAAACGATTTTTGCGTTGTCATATCCGGCGACCTTCTTTCTAAAATCCCGATATAGTTTATAATCTTCCTTTGGATACTCTCCTGATTTGATGAGCAGTCGCCTTTTATAGACAAGGACCCCAGGTTCCTTTGGCTCAACAGATACGGCATAGGAACCAAACTTGGTATCTTCTTCTATGGGAAGTATCAAGGTTTCCACAACATAGCCTTCGGGCAAACGGATGGTAAACTCATCCTCATCCAAATATCCCCTAGAAATGATCAGTGGCATTTTTCTGTTTCTCACTCTATCGGGAACCCCCAAATTTCTGTTGGAAATGTTGGGTGCGAACAAGAGTTTGTCACCCGCACTGGAAAGGTAATTGTCGGCCTTAAAATCAACCGTTTCCAGAAATTCGATCTTATCTTCATTATTTTGATAGGCTACCTCTCCAAGCTGCAAATCTTGAACGTAGCTCCAGTATGATTTGTAAAATTCCTCCTGCTCCGATCGTGTGTTTGTGGTTCGCCAATATTTTTGGTCGTACTGGGATCCCCTTGAATATATTTGTACATGTCCGGTTACATTCCGTTGGTTTCCCACTTGAACATCTGCCTTGGTAAGTTGATAATTTTCTTCATCTGGATTTCTTTTGGTCCGCACCAATTCTCCACCCTGTGGGGTTATTTTTAGTACATTTCTATTATCGGTAAACGTCCCTAAATGGTTTACGGGAGTGGTTTGGCTGGTACACTCCAACCAAATTTCTTCGTTCTCCAAGGGTACGTTTAAAAAAACATGGTTCCCTTGAATAGAAGGAAAATCCTTGTCCAAATGTCTGATCTGTCTTCCCGCATGCACGACTGTATAATAGGACTCGACCCCTACAGCCTTCAGCAGTGCCTTGGTATAATTGGTAAGCCCCTTGCAGTCTCCATACTTTACGCGGTCTACATCTGATGCACTGATGGGCATCCAGCCGCCTATCCCGAGCTGGACACTGATGTATCTGGTATTTTCCTGTACATAATCGTACACGATCCTAGTCTTCTCCAAAGGATCGGATATGTCTTTTACCAAGTTTTTTACATGAGTAATCGTGGCTTCGGACAACTCATCCCTGCCCGCCAACAACTCATCGTTCATCCACTTGCCCAACTCCTGCCAGGTGGTGGCCCTACCATTGACTCCCTCCAAATGAAACTCGTTCATAGCTATTTTTACTTGGGGTACAAGATTGCGAAACGATGGGGATAATGGTTCCCGCTCCATGGGCACCAAGTTTTTAGCCTCGTACGAAATGCCATTGTTCATTTCTTTCGCAGCAATCCCGTAGTCACCAAAATTCACTTCCTTATGTCTGAAGGGTATGCCGTTCTCCACGGTAAAGGAAAACTCACTTCTCTCGGTACCCACCCGATAATCATCCAAAAAGGACCAATTCGGGGCAAAAGCGGTGTTAGGAGTTGTATAGACTTTACTAAATTCGATGGTATAAGGATATTGAGAAGGGGTATAGCGCATGACCAAAACCCTTGAATCGGAATAGAGCGTTCCCCCACTAATGGCACTTTGGTCCAAAAAATCCCTTTTCTTTATTTTTTTGATTTCCTCACCACTCGCATTATAAACAATGGCCTCCAAGTTGGAAACCTTGTCATTTTTTTCATAGAAGGCAAAAGCATGTACATGCTCATCCCCATTTTCGTTAAGAACGGTGACGACACGCTTGCTGGTTATGGTCATCTTGTCCAGAGCTTCGACAACTACGTCCATTTTATCCAAACGAACTACGGCATCGGCATTATCCAATAGTTCTTTGGGGATGGATGTTAGACTGTAATCTTGGGAAAATGAATACTGAAAAAGTAAGGTTGAGAGGAATAGAAAATAAAATCGCATTGGTTGTAGGAAATCTTTTTTAGGACAACGCTAAAGTGGTTAATTTCCTACAATAACGAGCTTTTTTTCGATAAAAAGCACTTATTCTTTATTTTTTGTGTCAATTAGTATGGTCACCGGACCATCATTCAGAAGTTCCACTTTCATGTCGGCCCCAAAAATACCTGTACCCACCTTCTTTCCCAGCTTTTGCTCCAAAACCGTTACAAATCCTTCATACATGGGAATCGCAACCTCAGGTTTTGCCGCTTTGATATAGGAAGGTCTGTTTCCCTTTTTGGTCTGGGCATGCAGGGTAAATTGGCTCACCACGATAATTTCTCCGTCAATATCCACCACCGATCGGTTCATCACATTATTTTCATCATTGAAGATGCGCAGATTCACCATCTTATTGGCCAACCATTCCACATCTTCTTGGCCATCAGCATCCTCAATCCCCAATAGTACCAAGAGACCGTCCCCGATGGAGGAAACGACCTGACCATCTACGGTAACACTTGCTTTGGATACTCTTTGCAATACAGCTCTCATAATATTCCCTACCTATATGTTTGATCTTCTTCCCCAGTTATCATCTGAACATAGCTTCGGTAACGGCTAGCGGCTATTTCATCGCGCTCCAAAGCTTCCTTAATGGCACATTTAGGTTCGTCCAAATGGAGACAATTATTGAACTTACATTCGGATTTTAATGCAAAAAACTCGGGAAAATAGTCTCCAATTTCTTCTTTCTCCATATCCACAATGCCAAAACCTTTGATACCGGGCGTGTCAATGATACGGGCATCAAAAGAAAGGTCGTACATCTCGGCAAAAGTGGTGGTGTGCTGTCCCTGCATATGTTGCTCGGAAATCTCCGCGGTCTTGAGTTGCAGTCCAGGTTCCAAGGCATTGACCAAGGTTGACTTGCCTACCCCCGAGTGCCCAGCGAACATGCTGGTTTTGCCAAGCATCAGTTCCCTTACTTTATCTACATTCGAGCCCTGTTTGGCTTCAATTTGAAGGCATGCGTACCCTATTTTGGTATATAGGTTCATTAACCAGTCAACTTCGAACCGTTCCTCCTCGGAGTAAACGTCCATCTTGTTAAATAGCAGCACCACGGGAATGTCGTAAGCCTCGGCAGTCACCAAAAAGCGATCGATAAAACTGGTAAAGGTTGGTGGATTGTTCAAAGTGACCAATAAAAATACCTGGTCCAAGTTGGCGGCAATAATGTGGGTCTGCTTGGAAAGCTTCACAGATTTACGGACAATATAGTTTTTTCGATCTTCGATAGCTGAAATTATCCCAACAGTTTCATCGCCAATCGTTTCCAACTCAAACTCGACCATATCCCCCACAGCAACGGGATTGGTGCTTTTAATACCTTGGGTACGGAACTTTCCTTTGATTCGGCACTCATAAAATACTCCCTCCGAGGATTTTACGGTGTACCAGCTTCCCGTTGATTTATAAACAGTTCCGTTCACTTTTTGTTTATATTTTGATTACAAAGAAACAATATTCCATCTTCTTCGTTATATATCTTTATCAATAGTTTTAACAATCATTAACTTAATCTATTATGAAAAAAATCATTTTGGCTGCTGTGGTCATGTTTGCAGCAAGTTTTACCATGAGTGCACAGCAGTACCGGGTCATTACCAGTGTTGAATCCATCGTCCCCAATGGTTTGGGAAGATCTAGAATCATCAACGCTTTGGAAGAGAAAGATTACAAGGAATTCACCACTGTACAAACGGAAGACGACAACACACGAAACAAGTCTGACCGAAGTGAAATCCGTGTGAAGAATTTTGAGGAGACCAAACTTTTGAACTTCTATAACCTCGGTGGTATCCGATTCCAGAATATCGCAGCCAACGATGCCGTGATCACTTCCATGATCAACGATATGATTTCCAACGGGTGGGAACTGGCCTTTGTGGTAAGTGGTGTGGAGAGTGAAGGCGGAAAAGGGGATGGACAAGGAATTTTCATTACCCGATATATTTTTAGAAAATAACCTTACCGACCGATGTAAAACCAAAAAGCCCTCCAAAACTTGGAGGGCTTTTTTTTGTAGACAACAAGTTTTATTAATTCTTAATGTAGACCCTTCCGCCCACAAAGGTTCTTTTGTTCACCGTTTGCGGATTTCCGTAAACATGTACATCGCCGCCTGCCCTAACATTGACATCCACCAGCTCAGAAGCAAATACATCGGCCTCGCCACCTGCGGAAATCTTTACATCTGTGGTACTGGTGCGTAGTTCCCTACCTTCAAAAATACCGCCGGTGTTTATGACAACGGTTTGGTTTTTGGCCAAACCTGAAGCTTTCACGATACCGCCTGTCACAGCACGTATGTCGGCATAATCCACATCCATTCCAATACGGATGGTGGCACCTTCTTGGGCACGCAATTCAATTTTGCTTTTCTGAACCATCTCGTTACAGGTAATCTGGGCACCTTCGTTGCCGTCGATGACATCCAAATTTGTGTAATAGACTTCAATCATGGTGTCCTCCCCCTGAAACTTTTTGTCCAACTGCATGCGCAGCTTCAAAGTTCCATTTTTGTTGGTCCATTTAATGTCATCGACATTCCATCCTTTGATCATAATTTTGTTCTCATTGGATTGGATCAAATTGACCTCGATCAAATCAAAAACCTTGATTTTGTTGAATTCACCTACCTCGGTATCAATGATTCGTTGCGAAAACATGACCAAGGGCAATAAAAGAAGACTTAGTGTATATAATTTTTTCATGATAAAGTGTTTTTACGCTTAAGAGATGTGCTTTCTCTTGTTTTGTTACAGTTTGAAACAAAAAAACTGTTTGCAAACCCGAATTTATCGGGACCACAAACAGTCTTTGCAATCAACCTGATGAAAAATCCGCCTAGGCGTTGATGATTTTTTCTTGGTGGTTGATGGATTCTTGGTGAATCGCCTTGAACATTTTCAAAACAAACTCTTCGCTCAAACCTCGCTGCTCGCCTTCCAAGATCATGTTGCCCAGAATAGCGTTCCAACGGTTGCTTTGAAGTACGGCTACGTTTCGTTGTTTTTTCAATTCGCCAATACCATCGGCAACCTTCATTCGTTTGCCCAAAAGATCGATCAATTGGTTGTCCAGCACATCGATTTGTGCCCTAAGGTTACTCAAACTGTTATTGTATTCCGCTTCTTCATCGGTTTCCTTTCGAATTCTAAGGTCTTTCATGATTTGCACCAATGTTTTAGGGGTAACCTGTTGTGCAGCATCGCTCCAGGCATTGTCCGGGTCGTAATGCGTCTCTATCATCAATCCATCAAAATTGAGATCCAATGCGGTTTGCGATACATCAAAGACCATGTCGCGTTTTCCGGTAATATGGCTTGGGTCGTTAATGATGGGCAAATCAGGGAATTTGGTCTGCAATTCGATGGCCAATTGCCATTCTGGAATATTCCGGTATTTGGTCTTTTCGTAGGTAGAGAATCCTCTGTGGATCACACCCAACTTTTCAATATTGGCGGAGGACAACCGTTCCACAGCTCCCAGCCAAAGCGAGAGGTCCGGGTTAACGGGATTCTTAACCAAAACAACTTTATCAGTCCCTTCCAACGCATCCGCTATTTCTTGGACAATGAACGGGCTTACGGTGGAACGTGCCCCGATCCAGAGCAAATCCACGTCGTGCTCCAAAGCCAAGTCCACGTGCGCCCTATTGGCAACCTCCGTAGCAGTTTTCAGCCCAGTTTCTTCCTTTACCTTCTGCAACCACTTCAAACCAATGGCCCCAACTCCCTCAAAGTTTCCTGGACGCGTTCTTGGTTTCCAGATTCCGGCACGGTAATAGCTCACATCGGTATCCTTTAGCTCGTGTGCTATTTTTAATACTTGGTCTTCGGTTTCCGCACTGCACGGTCCCGCTACTACCAAGGGATGACCCAAGTTCATGTCATCCAACCATTTCCTCATTTCCTTTTTGTTTTCCATAATACGTCCTATTTTTTTGTAAGTGGTATTCCTTTTAATATTTGTTTTATTCTATTGGTATTGCTCATTTCTTGATGGACATGCTCAAAATCGTTGTCCAAAATCAGTTGTTTGAAAGCCGTAAGGTTCTGAATGTACTCCTCCAAAGTTTCCACCACATTGTCCTTGTTCTGTTCAAAAATGGGGGTCCACATATCGGGTGAACTTTTCGCCAAGCGAACGGTGCTCTCAAAACCACTTCCCGCCATGTCAAAAATATCACGCTCATTTTTCTCCTTCTCAATAACTGTCTTTCCCAACATAAAAGAGCTAATGTGTGATAAATGGGAGACGTAGGCGATATGTTTATCGTGCGCTTCGGGATTCATATACCGTATCCGCATTCCGATATCCTGAAAAATGGCCAATGCCTTTTCTTGAAGCTTGAAGGCTGTTTTCTCCACCTCGCAAATAATCATTGTTTTGCCAGCGTACAACCCCTCCAAAGCTGCTGTGGGACCTGAAAACTCCGTTCCAGCGATAGGGTGACAGGCCATAAAGTTCCTTCGCTTTGGGTGCTCGGCGACCTGCTCACAGATTAAACGTTTGGTGGAGCCAGCGTCCATTACCACGGTTTCATCGCCTGCAGCATCCAATATCTTGGGCAATTCGTTGACCAATACGTTTACAGGAATGCTCACGTAGACCAAATCTGCCGTAGCCAGTGAATCGTAGGTTCCTTTTTTATCGATTATCCCAAGTTGTAAGGCCTCATCGAGATGGGCATCACTTGTGTCCACACCAATAATTTCCGCTTCGGGATGTAGTTTTTTTACATCCTTTGCAAAAGAACCGCCAATCAATCCAACTCCTATAATGACTACTCTCATATCTTAAAATCTTGCAATGGCTTCTTTGATCTTTTCTTCTTTCACACATAGCGAAAACCTGATGTAGCCCTCACCATTGCTACCAAAAATGGTCCCTGGCGCAATAAATATGTCCTTGTCGTATAAGACCTGGTCTATAAATTCCTCAGATGGCAAAGCCCCTTTCGGCAGCTTGCACCAAACAAACATTCCCACTGCATTTTTATCGTAAGTACATCCTAAGGTATCCGCCAATTCAAACATCAGTTCGCGTCTTGTGGAATACACCCTATCCAAGGCCTCGAACCATTCAGGGCCACTTTGCAAAGCAGCAATCGCCCCCATTTGAATGCCATAGAACATCCCCGAATCCATATTGCTCTTTACTTTCAAAATTGCTGTGATATGGGCTGCACTGCCCAGCACCATCCCCACACGCCATCCGGCCATGTTGAAGGTCTTGCTCAAACTATTGAGTTCCAAGGTATGTTCCTTTGCTCCCTCAATGGACAATATACTGGTTGGATTATTGGATAGCACAAAGCTGTACGGATTGTCGTTCACCAATAGGATGCTGTTCCTTTTGGCAAAATCCACCAAAGATTCCAATTGTTCCATGGTGGCGGTGGCGCCCGTTGGCATATGCGGATAGCTGATCCACATCAATTTTACTTTGGAGAGGTCCTTTTTAGCCAGTTCGGCCAAATCGGGAAACCAGCCATTTTCCTCCTTAAGGTCGTAGGTGACCGGCACACCCCCCACTAAATTGGTCACGGATGCATAGGTAGGATACCCAGGGTTGGGAAGCAACACCTCATCACCTTCGTTCAAAAAAGCCATGCTGATATGCATGATGCCCTCTTTAGACCCCATCAATGGCAAAACTTCAGAATCTGGCTCCACTGCTACATCGAACTTTTGCTGATAAAAATCGGCAATGGCCTTCCTCAATTGTGGCAAACCCTGATAGCTTTGGTACTGGTGCGCACCTGCATCGATAATGGAATTCCGAAGCGTTTCCAATACCTGAGGAGATGGTGCCAAATCCGGACTGCCTATCCCCATATTGATGATGGGCTTCCCTTGGGCCATCAATCCCCTAACCTCTCTCAATTTGGTAGAGAAGTAGTATTCCTTTACACTATTTAACCGATCAGCTGTTACCATTACAACAATGCATTTTTATATTCTCCCAATACCTTGAAATCCTCTGCCATGATCTGCATTAAGGATTTGGTTTTGGCAAAGTGCTCGTATTCATCAAAAGTGACATCCACAAAAAAGGCGTATTTCCAAGGAGTCTCGATCACGGGCAACGACTGGATTTTGGTCAGGTTCATGTTGCAATCGCTCATCACGTTCAACACGGTGGCTAAACTCCCTCTTTTGTGATCGGTGATAAACCGAAGGGATGCTTTATTGATTTCCTCCTCCGGGAGTACTTTGTTCTGCTTTTTTAGGATGATGAATCTTGTGGAGTTGTTGACAATCGTCTGGATGTTGTCTGCAATAATTTCCAAACCATAGAGGTCGGCAGCCATTTTAGGGGCTATCGCAGCAATATGCGTTAATCCTTCCTCTTGAATCCGCTTTGCCGTCTCCGCGGTATCCACACTTTCTACCAGTTTGATCTGCGGATGGGCCTTGAAAAATTCCTTGCACTGCAATAAAGCCATCGGATGGGAATGTACCTCTTGAATGTCATCAAAGGTTTTTCCCTTCATCACCATAAGGTTGTGATGGATGTTCAAATAATGCTCCCCGATTACGTGGATATTATTATGGTACACTAAATTGTAATTGGGAATGATGGACCCCGCTATGGAATTCTCAATGGCCATAATGCCCTTATCAGCCGCACCTACCAACAAACTGTCGATTACCGCATCAAAGGAATTGCATTCCAATAGTTCAATTCCTTCTCCAAAAAAATCGATGGCCACTTGATGATGGTTCGATCCTTTGATTCCTTGTATGGCGACTTTTAAAGACATACTTTTTGTTTGTTAGATCCCGAAACACCTTGCCTGCTGGCAGCAGTTCGGGATGAATTCAATCATCAAATTGGCTATTACCAACTTGGATTTCATTCAAAAAAAAAAGTCCCGATGCATCGGGACTTTATATAGTGGTTATACTTTAAACGTATCTATAACAGTCCCGCTTCCCTCTCAAAAAAGAAGTAAAAATAAAAACGGTTCCAGAAATACGTGTTTGTCATCTTGTTGTTAATTGTCGGCTAATTTAGGTATTCAATTGGAAAGACCCAGAGATTCCCAAATTTTTTTTGATTTTTTTCAAAAAAGACATTTTCGCTGCACATTATTTTATAGAAATGATACTTTTTTACGAATACTGATGCTTCCATTAATTTCCATAAAAGCGTCGTCTCATTTTCTGGTTTTTGAAATGTAAGGTTTACAATGACTAAAAGTGTATTTTTGAAATCAAAGAATTCAACGGAATGTCCATCACTGTTCAGAACATTACAAAAACCTTTGGTACACAAAAGGCATTGGACAATGTCTCTTTTAGCATCAACAAAGGGGAAGTTGTTGGTTTTCTAGGCCCTAACGGTGCCGGGAAATCTACCATGATGCGGATTTTGACCACCTACTACAAGGCAGACCAAGGGGAGGCGGCCGTAAACGGATTTGATGTGTTGAACGATGAAAAATCCGTTCAACAAAGTATCGGGTACCTTCCAGAACACAACCCACTCTATCTTGAAATGTACGTGAAGGAATATTTGGCCTTTAATGCAGATGTATATCAGGTGGATAAATCCAAAATCCAAGAGGTAATCGAACAAACCGGGTTAACCCCAGAAGCGCATAAAAAAATAGGTCAGTTATCCAAAGGATACCGTCAACGGGTTGGGCTTGCGGCGGCCTTGCTGCACAATCCCGAAGTCCTTATTTTGGATGAGCCCACCACAGGGCTTGACCCCAACCAATTGATCGAAATCCGAAAATTGATTCGCGAGATAGGAAAGGAAAAGACCATTTTACTTTCCACACATATCATGAAGGAGGTAGAGGCCGTTTGCGACCGTGTGATCATCATTAACAAAGGGCAATTGGTGGCCGATAAAAAGCTCGAGGAACTTCGCGAGGCAGAAGAACAAATCATCGAAGTGGAATTTGACTATCGGGTGGAGGAACAGTTACTGCAACAACTACCCGATGTTTCCAAAGTAAAAAATACCGGTGGTTTTATCTACGAAATCACTTTTGGCACTTCCAAGGACATGCGGCCTGCTGTTTTTGATTTTGCACACGACAATAAATTAAAGACACTCCAACTCAGCAGAAAAAACAAAAACCTCGAAAGCCTTTTCACCGAACTTACTTCTTAGTTTTCCCGTTATCCGATTTGTGGGCAGAAGACCTCCAAATCAGATGGAAAACCGTTCCAAATATGGTACTTTTGCAGTCCAGAAGATATTGGACATATGAAGAAGAACAGCGCCAGATTGGAACTTTCAAAAGAGGAAATGCAAAAATACGGGTATGAGGTTGTTGATGCCATTGTGGAACACTATGCCACACAAGCAGAGAAAATGCCCGTAGCTTCCGGCTCCCGCGAAGAAATGGACTCTTTGTTTTTGGAGGAGGCTCCCGAAGAGGGTACCGACCCATCGCAGGTACTGCACTTTGTTTTGGAAAAGGTGATGACCAATAGTGCGAATATGGCCCACCCTAAATCATTTTCCTTTGTTCCCGGTCCCAGTAATTATATCAGTGTGATGGCGGATGCCTTGGCAACAGGCTACAATATTTTTTCTGGAGGATGGGCAGCCAGCCCGGCAGCAGCAGAGCTGGAGATTGTTACCATTCAATGGCTGTTGAAGATTTTTGGTTTTCCCAAGAAAAAGGGCGGGGGTATTTTTACCAGTGGAGGCTCCATGGCCAACCTCACCGCAGTGGTCACGGCTCGCAGGATCAAATGTGGGGATGACTTTTCAAAAGCCGTCATCTACCTTTCCGATCAGGCACATTCTTCCAATATCAAAGCCATTCGTGCACTTGGCTTCAAAAAGGAACAGATTAGAATCATCCCTACCGACAACGAACTCAAGTTTTCCGTGAACAAACTGAAAAACTGTATTGCCAAAGATAGGCTGGAGGGTCTTCAACCATTCTGTTTGATAGCAACTGCAGGAACCACCAATACCGGAACTGTTGACCCCTTGGTAGAATTGGGAAAAATTTGCAAGAAAGAGGATATCTGGTACCATATTGATGGTGCTTACGGAGGAGCGGCGATCTTATCCCAAAAGGGCAAGCAAGCTATGAAAGGTATCGAAAAAGCCGACTCCTTAACCGTAGATCCACATAAATGGTTCTTTCAACCGTACGAAATGGGGTGCCTCTTGGTCCGAAACCATAAAAACCTGAGCCATACCTTTACCGAAAAGCCAGAATATTTAAGGGACATCGAAGGCAATACCTCGGAGATCAATTTTTACGATCATGGTATCCAACTGACCCGAAGATTTAGGGCCTTAAAGTTTTATATGTCCTTAAAAACCTTTGGTTTGAAGGAGTTCCGAGATGCCATTACCTACAACATCGATTTGGCCGAAGAAGTGGAAACCATGCTTCGCGGCAGCAAAAGTTGGGAAGTGGTGTACCCGGCCACCTTGGCTGTCATCAATTTTAGGTACAACCCCATCAACAAAACGTACTCGGAGAAGGAGTTGGACAGTATCAACCAATACATTTCCGGAAAAGTGATGGAGTCACGCAAGGCCATGCTCGTCACTACCATTTTGAATGGCCAAGTGGTATTGCGAATGTGCCTCATCAACCCGCGAACTACCATGAAAGACATTACCGATACTTTTGATTTGTGCAAAACCTATGCTCTTGAAATTGAGGAGCAGCTAGCTAGCAAGGTCTAAACGGTTGGATGCTCAAAAAGAGCGTTGATTGCTTCATCCAAAATTGGCTGCACCTTGGGGTCGGTACAATTCATCAAAATAGCAATTACTTTTTTGTGCTTCGGATACACAAAAAGATTGGTGTATGCGCCAACGCTATTGCCCACATGACCCACAAAGGGCCTTCCTTTGGCATCTTGGCTCACTTGAAATCCCAATCCATAATAGGTCGGTTTACCGTCAATGATCGTTGAAGTCAACAATTGTTCATAGGTCGCTTCTTGGAGCAACTTTTGTTCCATGATAGCCTGTCCCAATTTGCACACATCCTCGCAGGTGGACAAATAGCCACCGCCTGCCAGTTTGTAGGTGTTATTTACCTCAACTGCCCTTGAAAAACCTAATCCTCTTTTAGTGTAGAATTGCGCTATGTTCTCAGCTGTCTGCCCGGACCGCTTTTGGGTGCTCAAACTGACATTTTCTGGTGGTGGAAACGTATTTTTCAAGCCCAAAGGCATCAAAATATGCTCATCTACATACTGATCAAATGGAATTCCACTAGCTTCTTGCATGGCCAAGGACAACAATACAAAATCAAAACTATTGTACAGATAACTGGTACCGGGTTCAAAAAAAAGTGGGTCGTTTTTAAAGATTTCAATCCCTTCTTTAATGGAAAAATCTTGATTCAATGCATATTCCTTTCCCCGATAGCCTCGAATACCAGCGGTGTGGCTGGCCAATTGGCGAAGTGTGAAATCATACTTTTTTTTTGGAAAGTAAGGCACGTAAGTATAAAAGGATTCATCCAGATCCAACACACCATCTTCCACCATTTTACCCAGTGCGAGCGAGGTAATACACTTAGAAATACTTGCGATGCGGAAAACCGTACGTTTGGGATGTACCTTTTTTCGTTTTTCCAAATTGGCGAAGCCATATCCTTTTTCGAGAATGGTTTGCCCATCTTCCAAGATGGACACTGCCAAACCAGGCACTTTTTTTTCAGCGACCAAATTGTGGAATAGCGCATCTGCCTTTTGCCATCCAACAAGTCCGTTCAAAGATTTGACCTTTGGAAGAGGTGTAAAGAGATTTTTAATATGTGAAAAGAAATTTCCCAAGAGTCAGTTTGAACATCGAAAATAAAGAGAAAAATGATTGTTTTTGAAGATGAATGTCAATCCTGAAAAATCAATCGACCATTGAAAATTTCTTCCACATCCACTTCTGGCGGGGTATTGACACTGATTACATTGCCCGTTCCCCGAATAACGCCCGATAAGCGTTGCTGCGGATTCACAAAAACATCATTGGAACCTCGGTGATTGACATTTACATTTTCTGAAACTAGATTTTCAGCTTCAATTCTTGAGTCTCCAGCTGCTACACTAACAGTAAAATTTTCCGATTCCCCACGAAGTTTAAAATAAGCAATGCCGTTTACCACAATCCTCACGTTGGTAGCACTAAGGTGCATATCAAAAGAACCATCCGTAGTGTCTGCTTCGGGATTATTAAAACTTTCGGCCACCAGATTGAGATTGGGGTAATTCAACACCCCATCGCTTGAAATTAAAAGTCCGGTGCTGCTGCGTATGTCGGTGAGGTTGGGAGCAGTCACATAAATTGTGGTCAGCCCATAGTCCCGTACAAAATTGCAGCCATTTTCGTTCCGTAGAATGAGACGGTCGTCCTCTACCACAGCAGAAACCTCGTTGAGCAAATATTCCCCTGTTTCCACTTCAACGCTATATGCTTCACCCTGTTTAACGACCAAATTGAGGTTTTCAAAAACGGTAA
This sequence comes from Allomuricauda sp. MMSF_3307, assembly GCF_030733585.1. Classification (NCBI taxonomy): domain Bacteria; kingdom Pseudomonadati; phylum Bacteroidota; class Flavobacteriia; order Flavobacteriales; family Flavobacteriaceae; genus Allomuricauda; species Allomuricauda sp. MMSF_3307. The sequence goes on along the minus strand of NZ_JASHIQ010000003.1, from coordinate 307,993 downwards.
TCTTGCTAAAATCCGACACTTCGATGGGTCGGCGCACCAAATCACCGGCGTTTTGGAAGCAGTCGGGAACATTGTCACCGTTGCAAGAGATTAACAGAAAGGTGAACAGTATCAAAAACACCCCTAAAGTCCCCTCAAGGGGACACTTCGTATTTTGTATTTCGTACTGTACCCTTTTCATAATCGTATTCCTATTCCAAATTCAATGGCCTCTGCCTTCGCCCCATGCGATTTTAGGGTCACGGCGCCAAAAACCCTATCCCCAAAATACCGTTTCAACCCTATCCGATTATATACCCTACCTTCAAAATCGAAGGGATAATATACATAATACCCCAATTGTGCCACTACGCTCAATTTGTTCACGAACAGTTCATGACCAACAAAAACCCCTACCCTTTTATAATCCGTATCGGGGGCTACCTCAAGTTCGGGAAAAGAAATGGATTGATATCTTATCAATTCCTTTAAAAAATTTGAAAAGAAGATATCGGTTCCCAGTTGAATGGCACTGCGATTACCCAATCGTTTATCGGCATAGGCCGAAACTATGGCAAAGCCATATTGCCCCATGTTGATGACATCGCTCTCATTGACCCCGCCACGAAGCACCAAATTATATCGGATGGGCTCTTTGATTCTTTCCTTGGGTTCAGGTTCCAAATAGTCCAGCTCTACGGCTTGGTTCAGATTATACGTGAGCCCAAAATTGAAAGCCATCGTATTGGTGGAGGTGTTGGGTGCCTTAAAATTGGCATTGGAGTAATGTAACAGGGAAATCCCAGCCTTAAAGCCCAGTCCAGCTAAAATGTTCTCCTTATGATAGTTGAACATCAACATGGTGGAACTCAACAAATGGGTACCGTAGGCATTGTTCCTGAAATTTTCAGTCCTGTCGTACGGATTGGTGTTATACGAGATACCCTGCGCGACCCTAAACTGTAAATTCCGTTTGAAGAAATAAAAATTATAATGCGCATACAATCCAAAATGCTTACCCAGGGTTGGATTGTTCATATCCTGATAAACAAAAGAAAAACCGGTATCGGGATATCCCAAATCGGCTTCCCAATCTTCGTGACCGAATCGTTTCCTGTTGAAACCGATAATAACCCCGCCAGGGTGATTGGTAATCAAATGGGAAATATCCGGATTGTGTAGAAGAATGGAACCATAAAATTGGCTGATATCCAAGGTATACTTCTTGGGAATGTCACCGTCTTGGGCAAATCCAAAGCAAAAAAACAACAGAAAAACCAAGTACAGTAGGTGCTTCATGGGACGCTAAAGTAGGAAATTAAAAAAGTTCCCGAGCTATGTCCATGATATTATCCGATTTACCCATGGAGTAGTAATGCAACACGGGCACTCCTGCATCCCGAAGTTCCTTGGATTGTTGAATGGCCCATTCTACACCCACTTTACGGACTTCCTTGTTGTCCTTGCAGGCCTCCACGGCATCAATGAGTTCTTGCGGAATATCCACCCGAAACACTTGAGGCAATAAATGAAGGTGTTTTTTTACGGCAATCGGTTTGATACCCGGAATAATGGGCACGTCTATTCCCATTTCTCGGGCCGCTTCTACGAAAGCAAAGAATTTTTTATTATCGAAAAACATCTGGGTTACCACATAATCCGCTCCCAAATCCACCTTCTCCTTTAAACGTTTAAGATCAGATTGAAGCGATGGGGCTTCCATGTGTTTTTCAGGGTATCCTGCCACACCAATGCAAAAACTGGTCAACTCGCTTGACTCAAAAGTTTCGTGCAGATAATTTCCTTTATTGATGTTCTGAATTTGTGCAACCAACTCTGTCGCATATTGATGTCCGCCTTTGGTGGGAGTAAAATACTTTTCTTCCTTTCGGGCATCTCCGCGCAAGGCCATCACGTTTTCAATCTCCAGATATTGGCAGTCCACCAGCAAATACTCCGTCTCCTCTTTGGTAAATCCACCACACAGCACGTGGGGAACGGTATCCACATCGTACTTGTGCTTTAATGAAGCACAAATGCCCAAGGTCCCGGGACGGGTACGAATCAGTTTTTTGTCCAACAGACCATCTTTTTCCTTATAGATGTATTCTTCGCGAGAGGTCGTCACATCAATGAACGGAGGTTTGAACTCCATCAAAGGGTCGATGTTGTTGTACAGTTCCTGAATGCTCTTTCCTTTTACGGGCGGCACAATTTCAAAACTGAAAAGGGTTTCGCCGTTCGCCTTTTTTATGTGGTCGGTAATCTTCATCGGTTATTCATCAACAATATTGGGAGCCAGCCATTTTTGGGCTTTCTCCAAAGTTATATGTTTTCGTTCGGCAAAATCCTGAACTTGGTCCTGTTTTATTTTTCCCAAACCAAAATACTTGGCCTCGGGATGGGCAAAATAATACCCGCTGACACTAGCAGCGGGCCACATGGCCAGACTATCGGTGAGCTTTACCCCTATTCTTTCCTCAACCTGCATCATTTCCCAAATGGTGAGCTTTTCCAAATGGTCGGGACAGGCAGGATAGCCTGGTGCTGGTCGGATGCCACGGTACTTTTCCTTGATTAATTCATCGTTGTCCAAATTCTCGTCAACGGCATAGCCCCAGTGTTTGGTACGTACCTCTTTATGCAGATATTCGGCAAACGCCTCGGCAAACCTATCCGCCAAGGCTTTGATCATAATCGAGTTGTAATCATCATGGTTCTTTTCGAACTCCGCAGCCAATTCCTGTGTTCCAAATCCTGTGCTTACACAAAAGCAACCGATATAATCCTGAATTCCCGATGCTTTGGGCGCTATAAAATCCGCCAGGGCGATATTGGGCACCCCAGCCCGTTTTTTGGTTTGCTGGCGAAGGGTCCTAAACAGGAAGGTTGAATCTTTTGTCGTTTCTAGCGCATCCGATTCATCCCCTCTCGATTGCGCTCGAGGTGACAAGTGCACTTCAATATCATCTTCGTTGACTTGGTTGGCCGGAAACAATCCAAAAATAGCCTTGGCCTTCAACAACTTCTCGTCCAAGATTCGCTGTAGAAGTACCTTCGCATCTTCAAACAGCTCTTTGGCCTGCTCGCCTACGACTTCGTCGGTCAAAATATCGGGATATTTTCCATGTAAGTCCCAACTTCTAAAAAATGGGGACCAATCGATAAAATCTACCAATTGTTTTAAGTCAAAATCGTCCCAAACCTCAATACCCAATTGGTTTGGCTTTTTGATGTCCGATGGCTTCCAATCGATTTGAAGCTTGTTTTTCCTAGCCTGATCCAAGGTTAAATATTCCTTTTGCTTGCCACGTTTTAGAAACTTTTCCCTAAAACTTTCGTAATCCAGTTTGATGGATTTTTTATAGTTGGCCGAGGTTTCTTCCTGAAGCAAATCCCCCACCACGGTAACGGCCCTTGAGGCATCGTTGACATGCACCACGGACTGACTGTATTGTGGGTCGATTTTTACCGCCGTGTGTGCCTTACTTGTTGTGGCGCCACCTATCAAAAGGGGAACATCAAAGTTTTGGCGTTCCATCTCCTTGGCCAAGAACACCATTTCGTCCAATGAAGGCGTAATGAGTCCGCTCAACCCAATAACATCTACTTGCTCTTCCCTGGCCTTGTTGATGATTTTCTCTGGAGGAACCATCACGCCCAAATCCACAATTTCATAATTGTTGCAAGCCAGGACCACGCTTACGATATTCTTTCCGATGTCATGAACATCACCTTTAACGGTGGCCATCAATATTTTTCCGGCTGCCTTGGCATTCTTGTCTTTGGAAGCCTCAATATAGGGTGTCAAATAAGCTACGGCCTTTTTCATCACACGGGCGGATTTGACCACTTGGGGCAAAAACATTTTTCCGCTGCCGAACAGATCACCTACTACATTCATTCCCGTCATCAAGTTGCCCTCGATGACTTCCAAAGGTTTGGCTGCCTGTTGGCGGGCCTCCTCCACATCTTCGATGATATATTGGTCAATGCCCTTCACCAAGGCCCGGGTAATCCGATCCTGGAGCGGGTCTTGCCGCCAAGACAAATCGACCTTGCTTTCCTTGGCTGTTCCCACAACGGTCTCTGCAAATTCGAGCAATCGTTCGGTAGCATCGTCGCGCCTGTTGAGCAGTACATCCTCCACGTGCTCCAATAAATCCTTTGGGATATCATCGTACACCTCCAACATGGTCGGGTTTACGATACCCATGTTCATTCCAGCTTTGATGGCATGGAACAAAAAGGCGGAGTGCATGGCCTCACGAACGGGGTTGTTCCCCCTAAAGGAGAAGGATACGTTACTCACACCACCACTAACGCTGCAATAGGGCAGGTTTTCCCGCACCCAGCGTGTGGCCTCGATAAAGTCGATGGCGTTATTCTTATGCTCATCCATACCCGTGGCCACGGGAAAAATGTTCAGGTCAAAGATGATATCCTCGGGAGGAAAATTCACCTCGTTGACCAAAATATCGTAGGAACGCTTCGCAATTTCAATACGGCGCTCATAATTATCCGCCTGTCCCACCTCATCAAAAGCCATTACGATCACGGCTGCACCGTATCGCTTGATCAATTTGGCATGATGGATAAACTCTTCCTTGCCCTCTTTCAAGCTGATAGAGTTGACCACACATTTCCCCTGCACTACTTGAAGACCGGCTTCGATAATTTCCCATTTGGAACTATCGATCATGATGGGTACACGGGCAATATCGGGTTCGGAAACGATCAAATTCAAGAACCTGACCATGGCTTCCTTGCCGTCAATAAGGCCATCATCCATATTGATGTCGATGATCTGGGCCCCACCCTCCACTTGTTCGCGGGCGATATCCAAGGCTTCATCGAATTTTTCTTCTTTGATGAGCCTTAAAAAACGTTTGGAACCTGCCACATTGGTACGTTCCCCCACATTGATGAAATTACTTTCCGGGGTGACGACCAAGGGCTCAAGACCCGATAATTTTAGGTATCGTTGTTCTTTATTCGTTGTCATAGGCCTTCGCTATGCGTGCGTCAAAACTTTTCGAGGTTCATAATTCTTTACGACTTCTGCAATGGCTTTGATATGTTCCGGAGTGGTGCCACAGCAACCGCCTACGATGTTCACCAATCCTTTTTCCACGTACTCCTTTATTTGAATTGCCATTTGTTCTGGAGTTTCATCATACTCCCCAAAGGCATTGGGCAATCCTGCATTGGGATGGGCAGATATGGCAAATTCCGATTTTGCCGACACCACCTCCAAATGGGGCACCAACTGTTTGGCTCCCAAAGCGCAATTGAAACCTACGGACAAAATGGGAATGTGCGAAATAGAGATGAGAAATGCTTCGGCAGTCTGACCGGACAATGTTCTGCCTGAAGCATCGGTGATGGTTCCACTGACCATCACTGGCACATTGATGTTTCGTTCTTCCTTCACCTCTTCTATGGCGAAAAGCGCTGCTTTGGCGTTCAGCGTGTCAAAAATAGTCTCCACCAACAAAATATCGGCACCACCATCGAGAAGGGCCTCAATTTGCTGTTTGTATGCTTTACGTAGCTCATCGAAGGAAATAGCGCGGAAACCCGGGTCGTTCACATCGGGCGACATACTGGCCGTTTTGTTGGTAGGCCCAATACTACCCGCCACAAACCTCGGTTTATCGGGATTTTTATCGGTAAACTCTTGCGCCACTTCCTTGGCAAGCTTCGCCGACTCATAGTTCAGTTCGTAGACCAATTCTTCCATGCCATAATCGGCCATGGCTATGGTGGTCCCAGAAAAGGTGTTGGTTTCGATGATGTCCGCCCCTGCTTCCAAAAACTTGCGGTGGACTTCCTTCACCGCATCGGGTTGGGTCAAGGATAACAGGTCGTTGTTGCCCTGCAGATCACTTGGCCAATCCTTAAACCGTTCACCCCTAAAATCGGCTTCCTTGAATTTATAGCGCTGCAACATGGTACCCATGGCTCCATCCAACACTAAAATCCGCTGTTTCAATATGTCTTCAATTTTTCCCATAACATAGTTTTCCTTCAAAAGAAGGATGTGGCGAAATCAAGAAAAGTGTGTGGATACGTTGCGGTATGCGTTTCGTTATCCTTCCCCCTATACCCATGTTAGGTATGAATACGCTCCATGTGGCCCCCAAACAAATTGCGGACCGGGGTAGAATGTAGCACCTTCTCGAAGACGAGGGTTGCTAAGGCTTCAAAGGGTCCAATCCCTCCACCTTTCTTGATAACACTTTCAATTTATACATGAACTGAACTGCAAAGAAACGGTACTCGCCAGTCAAAAACAAAAAAACCTCCCAAAATCGCTTTCGGAAGGCTTTTCGCTTCTAAAAACATCTAATTTTATTAGTTGATGCTCTGCACCACTTCTTTTTTGGCCTCTTTTTTGGAACCATCAAACCCTTGTACGCCCCCAACGGTGGTATACTTCATCACAAATCTTTTATCGGGGTTGATGATTTGATACGCATATTGGCACATCACGGCCGCTTCGTGAAACCCGGACAGAATCAACTTGAGTTTGCCCGGATAGGTATTCACATCTCCAATGGCAAATACCCCTGGGATGTTAGTCTGATAATCCTTGGCATTGTTCACCTTGATGGCATTTTTTTCGATTTCCAACCCCCAGTTGCCCAATGGCCCCAATTTTGGGGAGAGTCCGAACAGCGGGATAAAGTAATCGGTTTCCACATAGGTCGATTCCTTTTCACCATCGTTGTATTCAATAACTACTGCATGCAAATCTTCCTTTCCGTGTACCTCTTTTACTTCCGCCATGGTGTAGAGTTGAATCTTGCCCAGTTTGGCGAGTTCGCGTGCCTTTTCAACCGAATCCAAAGCTCCGCGGAACTCGTTTCTTCGGTGTACCAAAGAAACTTCTGAAGCCACATCGGCCAAGAAAATGGCCCAATCCAAGGCAGAATCGCCACCACCGGATATGACCACTTTTTTGTCCCGGAACTGCTCCGGGTCCTTAATCATATATTCCACCCCTTTGCTTTCAAAAAGTTCAATATTGGGAATAAGGGGCTTTCTGGGTTCAAACGAGCCCAAACCGCCCGCAATAACAACAACCGGGGCATGATGCTGGGTTCCCTTGTTCGTGGTCACGATAAAAGAACCGTCTTCTTGTTTGTCCAAAGTCTCCGCACGCTCGCCCAAGGTGAAACCTGGCTCAAAAGGTTTTATTTGCTCCATGAGCTTATCCACCAAAGTACCCGCCAAAATCTCTGGATAGGCAGGGATATCGTAAATGGGCTTCTTTGGATATATCTCGGAACATTGCCCGCCAGGCTGTGCCAAGGCATCGATTAAATGACATTTCAACTTGAGCAATCCTGCTTCAAAAACGGTAAACAGTCCGGTTGGACCGGCTCCTATGATAATGATATCTGTTTTGATCATAATTCTAATTTTAAATGCTCTCTACTGCATGCCTGCTGCAGCCGGCTTCTCGAGCTTACATTTTGACTAAACTTTTTCGTGCAATTTTATGTCCTGATGTTGATATCTATGTTGGATATCCAATATGTTCTGACGATGGTGGACCACCTCGCCAATAATAATGATGGCTGGGTTGGACAACTGCTGCTCCCTTGCCTTGTTCTCCATGGAAGCAACAGTGCCAATTCCTATTTTTTCGTGTTCCGTGGTTCCGTTTTGAATAATGGCCACTGGGGTATCCTCTTTACCTTCCTTTTTGAAAAGCTGCATGATTTCCCCAAGTTTGGACATTCCCATAAGTATGACCACGGTGGCATTTGATTTGGCTGCCAAAGCCACATCGTTGGACAGTTTATGTTCTTTCGTGGTTCCTGTGATTACCCAAAAACTTTCCGCTGCTCCCCTTTTGGTGACTGGGATGTTTTGTGAAGCGGGTACGGACAATGAAGACGAAATACCTGGAACCACATCCACTTCTACCCCAAAGGCTGCGGCATGCTCCATTTCTTCGGCTCCCCTTCCAAAAACAAAAGGGTCTCCCCCCTTTAATCGGACCACGTGCCATCCTTGCGTTGCGCGTTCCACAATCAAATCATTGATTTGAGCTTGTTGGTACGAGTAACAACCTTTGCGTTTGCCTACAAATATTTTTTCGGCTTTGGGAGCATATTCCAATAGTTCGTTGGACACTAAAGCGTCGTACAACACCACATCGGCATTTTGCAGCGCTTTCACCCCTTTGAGCGTTATCAAATCCACATCTCCTGGACCTGCGCCCACTACGGTCAATTTTCCTCTATGCATGTTCCAACTCCATTTTCCTGAACGCTTCCAATCGTTGCAATACCTCCTTGGCGTCTTGCACATAGGATTTTGCAAAGGCTTCAGACGGTTCGTTCTTGTTCAATTGAAGGGCTATATTGGCAAACCCGCCCTCAAAGGCTATTTTTCCTGATTCCACATACAGTTCATCAAAATCCTTGACGATACTGGCATGGGTATTGGTCTTCACTTTTTCGGCTGTCAATAAAGCCTTGGCAGAATTGACTATGGATTGATAGGAATAGTAGATACTGGCTGCCCATTTACCTTCTTGGATAGCTTCTTCTGCGTTGTCAATTTTCTCTTGACTTTCTAGGAAGAGGGTGGCGACAAGATCTACAATAACCCCAGCGCATTCCCCAATACCTATCTCCTTTTTATATTTTTCTTCGTTCCCCCAATCAATAAAATCATCTTGGGTGAGGTTGTCAACATCGGTCAATGGCTTTAGGAAATCATAGAAATAAAGCTGCCCCTTTTCCTCGTAATAATCGGTGAACGAAGCTCCATTTCCGTTGGCTTCAAAGTCATCCAAAATAAGACGTAGCGCTTGTGGCCCTCTTTTGCTCGGGATTTTGGCTACTTTATCCGCGAATCTGGCCCTACCATCACCAAAATTTCCACCACCCAACAACACTTGAAGCGCAGGTGCAACCAACTTATCCTTGGTACGCACGGACATTCCTTGAAAACCGATATGTGCCATATTGTGCTGTCCGCAAGCATTCATGCACCCGCTGATCTTGATGACAACATCTGGATTTTTAATGTATTGTGGATATTCCGCCTTGATGACCCTTTCGAGTTCGGCTGCGATTCCGGTACTGCTGGCAATGCCCAGATTACAGGTATCGGTGCCAGGACAAGCGGTTATGTCCAATGCTTTATTGTATCCCGCTTCGGCAAAACCAAGTTTTTGAAGTTCCTGATAAAAGAAGGGAACCAATTCCTCCTTCACGTAGGGAATCAATATATTTTGTCTGAGCGACAAACGAATCTCTCCGGCCGCATAGTCTTGAACCAATTGGGCCAGTTCGCGTGCCTTGTCGGTATAGAAATCTCCCAAAAGTACCTTGATTCCGATAGCCACAAAGCCCTCTTGTTTTTGGGGCACCAAATTGGTGGATTTCCAGGCCTCAAAGGCTTGTTTATCCTCAATAACCACTTTTGGCGTTTCTACCTCGGCCACCTTAACTTCAGGATAACTATCGATTTCGATGGGATAGGTATGATGTGGAATCGCCAATTGTTCTTCTTCCAGCAACTTTTTGAAACCATCGAGACCCAAATCCTTCAGCAAGAACTTCATTCGGGCCTTTGCTCTACTTTTTCGTTCCCCGTACCTATCGAACACACGGATGACCCCTTCCATCAACGGGATGATTTTGTCGGTGGGCAAAAAGCTGTACAATTCATCGGCATGCCGCGGCTGTGAACCTAATCCACCTCCGAGCATTACCTTAAAACCTCTTTCACCATCCTTTTCCTTGGCAATAAAGCCTAGGTCGTGCATGTAGGAAAGTCCAGTATCGGCATCGCTTGCGGAGAAGGAGACCTTAAACTTCCTTCCCATTTCCTGTCCTATGGGATTCCTAAGAAAATACTCAAAAACGGCCTGGGCGTAGGGAGAAACATCAAAGGGTTCGTCCACATCGATTCCAGCTGTTTCGCTGGCAGTTACGTTCCTTACCGTGTTTCCACAGGCTTCCCTTAGGGTAACCTTGTCCTTTTCCAACTGGGCCCAAAGTTCTGGAGTGCGTTCCAAATCGACATAATGGATTTGGATATCCTGTCGGGTGGTGATATGCAACCTTCCTCTGGAATACTCATCGGAAACATCGGCAATACGGAGCAATTGGTTGGATGTGACTTTTCCGTAGGGCAACTTGATTCGAATCATCTGAACCCCAGGCTGGCGTTGTCCATAAACCCCACGTGCCAAACGCAGGCTACGGAATTTTTCCTCGTCCATTTCACCACCTTTGAACTGACGAATCTTCTTCTCCAATTCGATGATGTCCTTCTCAACCACCGGGTTTTCTATCTCTGTTCTAAAGCTTTGCATAATCAATTATTTTGCTAGATCATGAAGGAATTCAGATTAAATCAGTACAAAATTCCAAAGCAATCTATCTTATTATTTATTGTAAATGAATACCACACTCCCTGCTCTCCAAAGCTTTGACTGGATCAAAATATGTACTGTTTTTTGGTAGATTATGTTGCTCGAGATAGGCATCCAAGTCTTCATCGGACCAATAGTAAAAGGGACTAATTTTCAGGATGCCCTCTTTGCTATAACTGAGGATATCTTTGGAGCTTCTTAATTCAGTCTGACGTATTCTTATGTTAGAAAACCAAATGTCTGGCTTAAAATCTGCCAGCGCCCTTCTGAAAGGCTCTAGCTTAACAATCTCTGAAAACTCTATATGTTCTGGCTGATCAACAGAGGGAAAACCTAAACGATGCTCCGTGTAAGCCTTTGTTTCCTTTGGAACATAGGTATGAAGATTTAGATTGAGTAATTTTGTCAAATATGAGGCATGTTCATAAGTTTCCGGTAAATTATAACCCGTGTCACACCAAACTACATCAATGTTTGGATCCTCTATACTAAATGTATTCAAAAGTACAGCTGAATATTTTCCAAAACTTGTTGTAACTATTCTTCTCTTTGACAATTGCAAAGCCCAACTGATTATTTCTTCGGGGGGTATTCCTCTAAATTGCTTGTTGTAGTATTCTAAGTCTATATCAAGTGCCATAAAATATTAAGTCTATAGTTTTAATAGGAATTTCAAAAGTAAACTTTATTTTGGGAACGAAAAGCAAATTCTATCTTAAATTTCCGTTTACCCCATAGTTTTAGTAGACTATCCAAAATGAAGATGGGCTTTAGGGATTTCGAATTCAAAAAAATAGATTGATCAGGAACTTATCAGAGTAAATCAGCCAAGGAGTTATTTCGGTAGACATCAAGAGCACTGTCCCGTACCTTGAGCATCAGTTTGTGAACGGAACATTCTTCCTCATCGGGACAATCGTCACATTTTTCGTAGAAATTCAGGCTTACGCAGGGCACCATGGCTATCGGTCCTTCCAAAACCCGCATCACAGTGGTCATTTGGATTTCTTTGGGGTCTTTGATCAAATAATATCCACCACCCTTTCCTTTTTTGGAGCCCAACAGTCCATTGCGTCTCAGGGTAAGCAAAATACTTTCCAAGAATTTTTGGGAAATGTTCTCACACTTGGCGATCTCGGCAATTTGAACAGGTTCCCGTCCCTCGACTCTTGCGAGATAGGTAAGTGCCTTAAGTCCGTATTTTGTCTTCTTGGAGAGCATCTTACGAAGATAGGAAAAATTAACACTGCATGGGCAAAACCCGCCGCCAGAAAGATTAGCCCAATGCTTGGGCGATGTCCGCTATAATGTCGTCAATGTGTTCCAGACCTACCGACACCCGAACCATTCCATCAGAAATACCAACGGCATTGCGCTCTTCGGTAGTCAGTTTACTATGTGTGGTGGATGCAGGGTGCGTAACAATGCTTCGAGCATCGCCCAAGTTGGCGGACAGGGACAACAGTTGTATGCTATCGAAAAAATTCCGACCAGCTTCCAGGCCTCCCTTCACTTCAAAGGCAACTACACAGCCTCCTGCTTTCATCTGCTTTTTGGCTATTTCGTATTTGGGGTGTGACTTCAAAAATGGGTATTTGACCCATTCAATTTTATCATGGCCTTCCAGGTAGGTAGCCAATTTCAGGGCGTTTTCGCAATGCCTATCCACACGAATCGCCAAGGTTTCCAAACTTCTGGATAGCACCCAGGCGTTGAAGGGCGACAATGCAGGACCAGTTATTCGGGAAAAGCGGTATACCTTATCCATCAATGCTCCGCTACCCACGGTGATACCAGCCAAGACCCTTCCTTGACCGTCCATTAGTTTGGTGCCGGAGTGGATGACCAAGTCCGCACCAAATTTTATGGGTTGTTGCAAATAGGGTGTCGCAAAGCAGTTATCAACAATAAAAATGAGCCCGTGTTTCTTGGCTATTCGAGACAGTTCCTCCAAATCCAGGACGTCCACTCCAGGGTTTGTCGGAGTTTCTGCATAAAGAATTTTGGTATTGGGCCGAATCAATCCTTCGATTTCCGAAAGGTCATTGGCATCAAAATAACTGCTTTGGATATTCCATTTCGGAAAAAACTGGGTGAACAGGGTATGGGTAGAGCCAAAAATACTTTTGGACGAAACCACATGATCCCCTGTATCCAACATTGCGGCCAAGGTCGAAAAAACCGCTGCCATACCCGAGGCGTAGGCAAAACCGCTTTCCGCTCCCTCCATTTGGCAAACCCTATCGATCAACTCGGAGGAGTTGGGGTTGGAATATCTGGAGTAAATATTTCGTTCCTTTTCTTCTGCAAAAGACGCACGCATATCTTCGGCATCCTCAAAAACAAAGCTTGAAGTCATGTAAATAGGACTGGAATGCTCCAAATTTTGACTGCGCTCCATTTGTGTGCGTATGGCTTTTGTTTCGAATTTTTTGTCTTTCATTGTCTTTACTTTTTTCGGTGGCTGAGCGTAGTCGAAGCCACTTTATTTTTTCTCCTTATAATATTTAAAATTCGTCTCGTTTTTGCACTCCGACAAATTTGGTAGCGCATCAAAATCTCCAGTTATCAATGCTTCCTTCTTTGCTCTCGACCATCCCTGAATTTGTTTTTCACGTTCAAAAGCCGTTGCAATATTTAAATACTCTTCTACATATACCAACTTAATCGGCAATCTTTTCTTCGTATGATTTGCACCTTGGCCATTATGATGTTCATTTATTCGTTTCTGCAAATCAATAGTGCTGCCGGTGTAGTAACTTCCATCTGAGCACTCCAATATGTAGAGGTATCCTTTCATTTTTCAGTGTGGCTTCGACTACGCTCAGCCACCGTTACGATTTTTTCAACTAGCTATTTCGACTACGCTTATCCACTGCATTCACTAACTCATTTCTTTCCTTTGAAACATGCTCAAGCTACACTTTCTCCGCTATCCGTAAAATATCCCCGAAGACGCCTCTAGCTGTCACCGCTGCGCCGGCGCCAGCGCCTTGAATCACCAGTGGCTGTTCTCCGTAAGATTCTGTATAAATTTCGATAATGGAATCCGAACCTTTTACCTGTCCCAAAGCACTTTCTTTGGGCACGGAAACCAACTTCACTTCTAAAATCCCCTTATCCTGCTGCAAATCGCCATGCAAATCGCCCACATAACGCAACACGTGACCCGATTCTTGGCTATCCTTGATTCCCTTGTAGTTATGGTCCATTTCATCAATGCGCTCCATAAACTGTTCAAACTCCAAGGTCTGAAGTTCTTTGGGAATCAGGTTTTGCACACTGATGTCGGAAAACTCATTTTGAAGATCCAACTCGCGGGCCAAAATCAACAATTTTCGTCCGACATCATTACCTGACAAATCTTCCCTCGGGTCGGGTTCCGTAAAGCCTTTTTGCATCGCTTCCCTAACAATTTCGGAAAATGCCACTTCCTTCCCAGAAAAAGTATTGAAAATGTAGGACAGTGATCCCGAAAATACACCTTTGATTCTTGTAATGTTCTCCCCGGAAAGGTGCAATAGTTTGATGGTATCTATCAAGGGAAGACCTGCTCCCACATTGGTTTCATAGAGGTATTGTTTTTGGTTTTTGTCCAAGCATTTTCGTATGGACCTGTATTTCTCAAAGTTCAGGGTATTCGCTATCTTGTTGGAAGAGACCAAATCAAAACCATGGGCAATCAACGGCTCATATTGCTCCACAAAAGTTTTGCTTGCCGTATTGTCCACGGCGATCAAGTTCTCCAAATGGTACTTTTTGGCAAAGGCCGTAATGTCTTCCAGTTGATAGGGCTGACCTTCCTTTTCCAAACGTTCTTTCCAATCCGATCCCACGCCCGAAGCATCTAGAAGTACCTTTCTGGAATTGGCTACGGCAAACACCTTAAGGTCGATACCCTTTCGCTCCTCAATGTTGTTTTTTGAATCCAATATTTGGCTGATCAACGTACCCCCCACATTACCATGCCCAAAGAGGGCCAGATTGATTTTTTTGGCAATACCGAAAATCTGTCCATGAATGACATTGATGGCTTTGTTCAAATCAGATTTTTTGACCACCATACTCACGTTCTTGCCCGTAACCGTATTGTTGAACAACAACGGAATAATCTGGTTTTTGGCCAAGGCATTAAAGGGTTTGTGGAAGCTGCTCAGGTCCATTCCCACAATGGAAATGACCGAAACATCCTTAACTACGGAGATTTGGTTGATATCCTGGGAGGAATAATCGGTTTCGAACTCTTGGTCAAGCACCTTTTTGGCCTTATCTGCCTTGGAGGCATCGACCACCAAGCCAATCCCCCTTTCAGAGGAACCCTGTGATACAATGCCCACACTGATTCCATTTTGGCCCAAGGCCCTGAAAATTCGCATGTCCACCCCCACTTTACCGAGCAATCCCCTGCCCTCCAAATTGATGAGTGCCATATGGTCCAGTACGGAAAGGGATTTGATTCCGCCGTTTTCGGTCTTTGGGCCGATCAATGTCCCTTGGTTATCATCATTAAAAGTATTGCAAATGCGCAAGGGTATATTTTTTTCAATAAGGGGAATAATGGTCTTCGCATGCAAAATATTTGCCCCAAAGTTGGCCAATTCGTTGGCTTCTCCGTAGGATATCACATCGATCAGGCGGGCATCTTCCACCAAATCCGGATTGGCGGTAAAAATACCGTCCACATGGGTATAATTGATCAACTCGCCCGCATCCAAAAAGTTGGCCAATAGGGCAGCGGAATAATTGCTTCCATTTCTGCCCAAGGTTGTTGTGGAGCCATTCCGGTTGGAACCGATAAACCCAGTAACAATGGGAATGGTATCTTTTTCCAATTCATGGAAATACCGGAGCACATTTTCCTTGGATGTGCCTTGGTCCACCTCTGCATTGCTATAGTTATCGTCCGTAGTGATCAACTTCCTCGAATCAAAAAGCTTTGCCTTTAATCCCCTGACATTGAGCGCGGCGGTTACATATTTGGCGGACAACAATTCGCCAAAAGATAGCACCTCATCCTTGGTCTTTAAACTGTAATCACCCGTTAAGGCGACGCCTCTCAGTATCTTTTCAATCGTAGCCAGTTCTTCTGAAAGGTCTACGCCATCGAAATTGTTCTTTTGATAGTCGACAAACCTTTTAAGGTCTGCATCAAAGTCTGCGCCTTTGGACGCCTTTTCCAACAAGCTCTCCAGCTGGTCCGTAGCTTTTCCACGGGCGGATACCACCACGGCAAAGTGTTCTTTCTCGTCAAATCTTTTATGGATGATGTTCAACACTCGGTCAATTCCCTCCCCGTTGGCCAAGGACTTTCCGCCAAACTTCAAAATTTTGATTCGCTCCGTATTTTGCTGAAAAACGGTCTCCAATAACTTTTCCAGTTGTTCAAACTCCATCAAAAAAGCATCATGTCCATGCACGGATTGTACCTCCCCATAGGTCACATTCGTATTCGCCTGTGCCAATCGCTTAAAGGTTTCCTTGTTCTCCTCGGCAGTAAAGAACAGATCGGAATTGACCCCAATGATATGGATTTTGGTATCGCTCTCCTGCAAAGCCTTAAAGGCTTCTTCACCGTTCCGAGTAATGTCGATTGACTTTAATAGTTGGTTCATCAACTTATAGGCGGACAATTGGAAACGCTCCTGTAATTTTTTACCGTGGTGCATCAACCAGGATTCCACATTGAACACCTTGAGTTCTTCATTGGTGCTTCTCTTAAATCGTTCTTTAAAGGATTCCGGAGTACGGTAACACAACATGGCATGCATGCGCGCATCGTGCACAGGCTGTTTGGAATTGACCAAGAATTGTTCCTGAATCTGACAATTGGCAATGAGCCAGTCCGTGGATTTCCAATCGGATGCCACCGGAATCAAATGTTCCGTAATGTTTGGGTTGAGAGCTGCCATTTCCCAAGCAATTCCACCTCCCAATGAGCCACCTATAATAGCGAACAACTTTGCAATCTCGAGTTCCTTCAATCCCCATAAAAATATCCTTGCTATATCGGCAGCGACAAAATCCTTGTAGTTATCGATCACAAAACCATCGAAACCATTGCCCGGAATGTTAAAGGACAAAATGGTGTATGTGTCCGTATCGATACATTTTCCTTCCCCGATCAAATCGGACCACCATCCATCTTTTCCTGCCACATTGGAATTCCCAGTGAGTGCATGATTAACCAAAACAATCGGTGCAGTGTGCAAGGGCTTCCCAAAGACCTGATATGACAATTCTAGGTCCTGAACAGACCCGGTTGCTGTTTTAAAATCCGATATGGCCAAATGCCTTAAATCCATACAAAAAAGTGATAGGCCCAAGGGCCGATGATTACTAAAAAATAAGGTTATAAGAAAAGATGGCAGAAACTACCCGTGTTGTTATCTATTCCCTGAGGGATAGAATGTAGCACCTTCTCGACAAGCGTCAAGGGTTGCTAAGGCTTCAAAGGGTCTATTCCCTCCACCTTTCTTGATAACTTACAATACATATTTGAACTTCGTGGACAAATATACTGATGGAAAGGTCGATTTTCCTAATCTTTTGGGAAATTTTCAAAAATCGACCTCACCAATAGCTTTTTATTTCAATACCGTAAACTCAATATTGGAATCGGTAAACACGGTATGGGTCTGTGTCTTGAAATCGGATTCGTCCGCCTTAAAGATGTTGTCCACGTAAGTTTGTGGATTCAAATCAATAAGCGGAAACCAGGTGCTCTGTACCTGAATCTGCAATTTGTGCCCCTTTTTAATGGTATGGAACACATCTTGAAGCTTAATGTTCACATCGGTTTTCTCGTTGGGCGTGAAGGGCTCCGGATCGGAAAAGCTATTTCGGAACCTGCCGCGAAGCACCTCGCTCCTCACCATTAAATGGTAATTGCTCAATTTTAGGTGGTCCTGCATTTCCTCATTGGTTTCGGCATCCGGTGGGTGCACATCAATGACCTTTACGATCCAGTCGGCGGCGGTGCCCGTAGTGGCTACCTTCAATTTGGCCATAATATCTCCCGCCAGCGTAAAATCTTCTTCCATGACATCGGTTTCAAAAACCAACACATCGGAACGACGGGCCGCAAAACGCTGATCGTCCGTCATGTATTTACGTGGAGTAAATACCGTTTTTACATCTTCGGAATACGGAACGGGCTTCTTTACGTCGCTGATAAACTGGATTCCCTTGATTTCTTTTTGTTCGGTGGTGAGTTCTTGGTTGTCCGAAAGGTACATGGTCTGTTTGGTGGCATTCTCTGGTGGCCATGTATCATATTTTTTCCATTCCTTCTTTCCTGAATCGAACACATATGCTTCGGGCAGGCCAGAATCCTTGTCTCCCTCCCCTTTCAAAAAGTGATTGAAAAACTTGGTCTCAATTTCCTTTTGATAAAATAATGAAATGGAATCTCCAAAATAATAATTGCCTACGGCATTGCGCACCTTGTCCCTTGCCCAAGCTCCATGGTCCCATGGTCCGAACACCATGGTATTGTAATTGTCCTTGTTGTATTGTTCAATGTTTTTATAGGTTTCCAACGGTCCGTATAGGTCCTCGGCATCAAACCAGCCGCCTACGATCATGGTGGCCACACTACTCTTTACATTCTTTAAATGTTGTATCAGTCCCCTGCTCTGCCACATTTCATCATAATTCGGATGCTCCTTGAGTTCGTTCCAAAAGAAATCATCGGTCACACCTTCTGGTCGCATTGTTGGGGTATCCGCCGTTTCGTATTCAAAAAAGTAATCGAGATTTTTCAAGGGGCCTGCATCCAAAAAGAACTGATATTGGTCCTCCGTGGGCAAGCTGGGCAAGGTATACCATGCCGTATCGATGGGTGCATCCCCATTGGGCCGTGGGGTCCCGAAGAGCGAGGTTGCCCTGAAATAGCTCAACAAATAGGCTCCATTATGGTGGAAATCATCAAAAAAGAAATCACCGATACAGGCTTGGGGGGAGGCGGCCTTTAACGCTGGATGCGCATCCACGGTAGCGTATGTTGCATAATAACCGGGATAAGAAATCCCCCAAACACCCACATTTCCGTTATTGTTCTCTACGTTGTTCACCAACCATTCAATGGTATCGTAGGTATCAGAGCTCTCATCTACCTGATCGTTGGAGGTTTTGTTGGGAATGTAAGCCCTCATGTTCACATAATGGCCTTCGCTCAGCCATCGTCCTCTTACATCTTGGTAAACGATAATATTCCCCTCTTTCATCAAATGCTCATTGGGGCCGATTTTGATCCTAAAGTTTTCTTCACCGTAGGGTCTAGAACTGTACGGCGTGCGCTGCATGATGATAGGATACTTCTTTGAGGTATCCTTAGGGGAATAAATAGTCGTATGAAGTTTAACGCCGTCCCTCATCTCAATGTCAACCTCTTTTTTGGTGTAATTATCGGCTACATAGGTATCTACTGTTTCGATTTGCGTTTTGACGGTCTTTTTACAACCAACCGCGACCAACAACACAAACATTCCAAGGAACAGGACTCTGAACGAACTTCTCATACGTTTAATTTTTTGATAGGCTAAAGCTACTAAAGTTCGGAAGAGTATGCCAATAAAAAAAGGAGCCTGAAAGCTCCCTTTTTGTTTTATTGATGTTGATGGGTTATAAGCCAAAGACTTCCTTTACCTTATCCACCATATCCAATTTTTCCCAAGTGAAGAGTTCCACTTCTTTTTCAATACGCCCATTGTACGGGGATTCAAAAACCTTGTTTACTGTTCTGGGCTCTTTGCCCATGTGTCCGTAAGCCGCTGTTTCCAGATATATGGGATTCCGGAGTTTTAAACGTTTCTCGATGGCAAACGGACGCATATCAAAGAGCTCGGAAGCTTTTTTGGCAATTTCACCATCGCTCATATCCACGTTGGAGGAGTTGTACGTATCCACATAAATGGACGTTGGTTCTACCACCCCGATGGCATAGCTCACCTGTACCAAAATTTCTCCTGCGACCCCTGCGGCCACCAAGTTTTTGGCCATATGGCGTGCAGCATAGGCCGCACTTCTATCCACTTTGCTTGGATCTTTTCCGCTAAAGGCTCCACCCCCATGGGCTCCCTTGCCCCCGTAAGTATCCACAATGATTTTTCTCCCGGTAAGACCGGCATCTCCGTGCGGTCCGCCAATCACAAACTTTCCGGTTGGATTAATGTGGTATTTGATATTGTCGTTGAACAATTTCTGGATGCTTTCCGGCATCAGTTGTTTCACCTCTGGAATCAAGATATTGACGATGTCGCTCTTAATTTTATCCAACATGGCCTCGTCGGTATCAAACTCGTCATGCTGAGTGGAAACCACTATCGTATCGATACGTTGGGGAACATTGTCATCAGAATATTCAATGGTTACCTGGGCCTTGGCATCCGGTCTCAAATATGAAATTCGGGTGCCTTCACGTCTCAAATCGGCCAAAACCTCCAAAATTTTGTGCGAGATATCCAATGCCAAAGGCATATAATTGGACGTTTCAGTGGTAGCGTAGCCGAACATCATCCCTTGGTCACCTGCCCCTTGCTCTTCTTTGCTGCCTCGATCTACGCCTTGGTTAATATCCTGCGATTGTTCGTGAATCAGGGAAATTACACCACAGGAATCCCCACTGAATTTGTATTCACCTTTGGTGTATCCAATTTTGTTGATCACCTCTCTGGCAATGCTCTGCAAATCCACATAGGTATGGCTTTTCACTTCCCCGGCCAAAACAACTTGTCCGGTGGTCACCATGGTTTCGCAGGCCACTTTACTTTCAGGGTCAAAGGCCAAAAAATTATCCAATAAGGCATCACTGATCTGATCTGCAATCTTGTCGGGATGTCCTTCGCTAACGGATTCTGATGTAAATAAATACGCCATTTCTAGATTTTTAAAAATGTGAAGATTTGACCAAAGTGCGAAGAAGTTCTTAACCTTGAAGAAGGGGCGCCAACCGAAGCCAACGCGAACTGCTTTAGCATTTTTACCTACCCTTTAGGGTATTCGAGGTTGCAATCAGTCAAATCTTTCCTCGTTTTGAGGGTCAAAAGTACATATTTGCCGCTTATTTTAAAACTTTGTTGGCACCTAATCCGAGATAGTCCATTTGAACCAGTTTATTTTCGATAAGCGGATTAACTTTGTATATTGCGACGATTAGATTTCCCTGACACCAACAACTAAAAAAACATTCACATCGTATGCATATTGCTGTGGCAGGCAACATTGGGGCCGGAAAAACAACGTTGACCAATTTACTTGCAAAACATTACAAGTGGGAGGCCCATTTTGAGGATGTGGTGGACAACCCTTACCTGGATGACTTTTACACCCAAATGGAGCGCTGGAGCTTTAACCTTCAGATTTACTTTTTGAACAGCAGGTACCGCCAAATCCTAAAGATCAGGGAGAGTGGAAAAAGTGTAATCCAAGACAGGACCATTTACGAGGATGCCCATATTTTTGCTCCCAACCTGCATGCCATGGGGCTCATGACCAACAGGGATTATGAAAATTACAAAGGACTTTTTGAGTTGATGGAAAGTTTGGTCCAGCCGCCCGATCTTTTGATATACCTTCGTAGTACCATTCCCAATTTGGTGAACCAGATTCATAAACGCGGACGTGAGTACGAAAATTCTATTTCCATTGATTACCTCAGTCGATTGAACGAACGTTACGAAGCATGGGTAAACACCTATCAAAAAGGAAAGTTGCTCATTTTTGATGTGGATAACATCAATTTTGTAGATAATCCTGAAGATTTGGGTGAAGTCATCAATCGTATCGATGGAGAAATCCACGGTTTGTTCGAGTAAGCTACCTTAGATACCAGCGTAACACCTTTACAAATGGCAACAACTTTGAGTTTGAGCTCCGTTTTCAGACTGGTGTGCCCTGTTTCCCTCATTCAAATGTACCGTTGACTCATTCCTGATTTACTTCCGTCATTTTTCAAACTAGTTTAGGCTTGGGATACACCCACTGCTATTAACTAGGCCTATTGCCAAAAACTTTGAAAATTATGGAACCGAAAAAAAATCCGCACCTTGATGTTAAGCGAAACAGCATGCTCTACTTTTTTATGGGGATGACATTTGTACTTTTAATGGCCTATTTGGCATTGAACTGGAAAACCTATTACTCGGATGACACCTGGGACGTGGGGGCCGTAAAAGTGAATGAAGACTTGATCGAGGAAACCCCTTTCTTGAAGTTGAAACTTCCCGACCCTCCACAGCCCAAAATCCAAAGTCCCCCAAAAATTGAAATTGCAGAGGATGATGAAAAAGTGGAAGAGACGGTTATTGAGGCGACCGACGTAGACCAAGACACGGAAATTTCTGATGTGGAATCCATTGAAGTAGCGGAGGATGATATTCCAGATGAGATTCCCTTTATCCTAATTGAAAATGCCCCTATTTTTCCGGGCTGCGAAAACGAAAGCACCGAAAAGGAGAAAAGGGAATGCTTTCAGGAACAAATGCTCAAGCACATTCGCAAGAACTTCCGATATCCTGAAGTCGCACAAGAAATGGGACTGGAGGGGCGTGTAAATGTCATCTTTACGGTACAGAAGGATGGAAGTATTGGTGACATTAGACTTCGAGGTCCACATGAGAGCTTGGAAAAGGAAGCGGCACGCATCATCTCCAAACTTCCGAAGCTACAGCCCGGAAAACAAAGAGGCACACCAGTAAAGGTGCACTACTCCATTCCCATCACCTTCAAATTAAACTAAAACATTTGGCGTTCAGCCATCAGGAGAAACTACGTAAACTAAAAAAACCACGCCAATGGCGTGGTTTTTCCAGCTTTGCGGTAAAGCGCGAGCTAATCCTTTGCCTCGGCACTCTTATACGCTTCAATTTTTTTATCCAATGCTTCTTTGGTATCGGCAGTAAACTCCTTGGTTTCTTCCACCATCTCTCCATCTACATTGGAACTTGAGGTAACCACTGCTTTATAACCTCCGTCAGCGGTATTGCTTACCTCGACACGGATTTGCTTTTCTACCATCTTGGATTCTTTCATTCCTTCCTCGGTGATAGTGATGGTAGTTCCATCCTCTTTCAACATGCTAACCTCATCAGCAGGTGACATGCTCACCAAACTAGGTGCGATTACCAAAGCAACTACCGACATCAATTTAAGCAAAATGTTCAAGGAAGGACCAGAAGTATCTTTGAAAGGGTCACCAACAGTATCCCCTACTACAGCGGCCTTATGGGCATCACTACCTTTACGTCCTTCACTTTCAATGGTTTTTTTAGCGTTGTCCCACGCACCACCAGCATTGGACTGGAAGATAGCCATCAAAACCCCTGCTGTAGTTACACCAGCCAGCAATCCACCAAGCATCTCAGCGCCTCCAATAAATCCTACCGCAACGGGAACAGCTATGGCCAATAAACCAGGTAATACCATTTCCCTAATGGAAGCTTGTGTAGAAATCTCAACACATTTTTCATATTCTGCTTTTCCATCCGCTGCTTCAAAAATCGCTCTGTCTTCCTTGCTCGCCTTGGAAAGGTCGGTATCGTACTTACGCATGATTTCCAAAGCTGCTTTCAACTCAGGAATGTCCTTAAATTGTCGGCGTACTTCCTCGATCATGGACATTGCTGCCCTACCCACCGCGTTCATGGAAAGTGCCGAGAATACAAACGGTAGCATTCCACCAATCAACAATCCAGCCATAATATCTGGTCTGGACACGTCGATTGACTGTACCCCTGCCGTTTTCATGAAAGCTGCAAAAAGTGCCAATGCGGTCAATGCGGCAGATGCAATCGCAAAACCTTTACCGATTGCTGCGGTAGTATTTCCAACGGCATCCAATTTATCGGTTCTATCACGAACCTCTCCAGGAAGTTCGGCCATTTCGGCAATACCTCCTGCGTTATCTGAAATGGGTCCGTAAGCATCAACAGCCAACTGGATTCCAGTATTCGCCAACATTCCGACCGCTGCGATGGCAATACCATACAATCCAGCGAAGTAGTGTGATACCAAGATAGCGGCTGCAATCAATATAATAGGTATGGCGGTGGACATCATTCCCACACCAAGTCCAGCAATAATATTTGTAGCTGAGCCAGTTTCGGATTGACGTACAATAGAGTTAACTGGTTTGGTTCCAGTTCCTGTGTAATATTCGGTTACTTTTCCTACCAACAATCCGGCCACAAGACCTGCGATAGTCGCCCAGAAAACGCCCATGGAAGTGAACTCTTTTCCACCTTCAACCCATGTTTCTGGTAGCATAGCATTGATTATAAAATAGGAAGCGACCAACATAAGGCCTGCGGAACCAAATTCACCGATATTCAGTGCAGTCTGCGGATTTCCGCCATCCTTCACCCGAACAAAGAAAGTTCCGATAATGGACATGATGATTCCCACTGCCGCCAAAGCCAAAGGCAAATACACGGCACCAAGACCGTCAAAAGCAGCCTGAAATTCGGGCAATCCTGCAAACACAGCTCCCAAAACCATGGTTCCGATAATAGAACCTACATAGGATTCAAAAAGGTCGGCACCCATACCGGCCACATCACCTACGTTGTCGCCCACGTTATCTGCAATGGTGGCAGGGTTCAACGGGTGATCTTCCGGGATTCCTGCTTCCACTTTTCCAACCAAATCAGCCCCCACATCGGCAGCTTTGGTGTAAATACCTCCACCTACACGCGCAAAAAGGGCTATGGATGAAGCTCCAAGGGAGAAACCAGAAAGTACATTCAGCACTTCGCCAATCTCCCAGCCTTGTCCGCTATAGATCATAAAAAGCCCGCTCAAGCCCAACACGCCAAGTCCCACAACGCCAAGTCCCATTACGGCACCTCCCGCAAAGGCCACTTCGAGGGCTTTGCCCAATGAAGTCCTAGCAGCATTGGTAGTCCTTACGTTGGCCTTGGTAGCTACCTTCATCCCGATGAATCCGGCCAAGGCGGAGCAAATGGCTCCTACGATAAAGGAAATGGCCACCATTCCATTGGAACCAGTTTCATTACTTCCCTTAAAGAATAATAGAACGGCCACACAGACCACGAAGATGCTGAGTATTTTATATTCGGCCTTTAAGAATGACATTGCTCCGTCAGCAATGTTCTTGGCAATCCTTGCCATTTTTTCGTCCCCGACCTCTTGTTTGGAAATCCATACGTTCTTGATGAATACATACAGAAGGGCCAAGACACCAAATACGGGCAAAAATTTTACGATTAAATCCATAGGTTAGATCATTTAGAATTTTTTAATGCTCGCTAATGTAGTAAAATACGAAGTAATAAAAAAAATGCGCCTTTGATTATTAAAAGCGCATTTTTTTAAAGTTATATTTAGGCAATCTATATGGTGTAGGCCCGTCTTTTTTTGTGGTCGCTTTCTTCGTAGCGCTTTACACATTCATGGTAGATTTGAACGGCTTCGTTAACGTCTCCCCATCCACCGGTATCTACTTTCTTCTCTTCCAAATCCTTGTACACTTGGAAAAAGTGTTCGATCTCTTTCAATCGGTGTGGGTTAAGTTCGCTGATATCGTCCCTTTTGCTCCAGATAGGATCGGAAACGGGAACGCAAATAATTTTTTCGTCGGGACCTTTCTCATCGGTCATGTGGAAAACGCCAACGGGTTTTACTTCCACTACAACCATGGGATAGGTAGGTTCGGTACAAAGTACCAAAACGTCAAGGGGGTCGCCATCCAAGGCCAAGGTTTCCGGAATAAACCCGTAGTCCCCGGGGTACATCATTGAGGAGAATAGGGTCCTGTCAAACCTAATTTTGTTGAGGGTAAAATCGTATTCGTACTTGTTTCTGCTTCCTTTGGGTATTTCTACCAGTACATCGAAGGTAACACGTGGTTTCTTTGCCATGTCAATAATTAATTTGTGGTGCAAAAATAACCACTACAACTGGAATAGACCCCATAAATCATGGGTTTCCTGTTGATTAAAAGCTAAATCCGAAAGATCCCGTGATCCCGAAAGCCCTTGCATCTGGATTATCGAGATAATTCCCCCTAAAATTGAAGTCGATACGAAGTATTTTGAAGATGTTCCCTACCCCGAAGGAGTACTCCCAGTAAATCTGGTCGTCCGGTGCGATCAATGGAATATTGGTGGGTGCGCTCAAAGCAATATTCGCTTCCGACAATTGGCCCCAAGCCCCTCTTAGCCCCACAATTTCCCTTAGATTGAGTTTGCGCAGCAAAGGAATCCTTGAGAACAGCCTTCCATTAAAATTGTGCTCCAAGTGCACAGTGGCATAGGTATCCGTCACAAATTCATAAAAATCGAGGTTGGGGAATGTATTATACAAGGAAAACAGGGTTTGGTTACCGGGTACCACACTCAAAAGGGATAAAGGCACCTCACCAAAGGTTTTGCCCAGCTCCACGCTGCTCGTCAGCCTACCCAGTCCTCCGAGTTGCCAAGGTTGCTGATACGAAAACTGTACTTTTTCGTAGTCAAAATCGCTTTCCAGAAAACCATCCACACCTTTGGTGTATTTGAGCACAAGGGTACTATAATTGTCGTTGATGTCCGATCGCTCCACGCCATAGCCAATGGTACGCTTTCCCGGAGTATAGATCAAGGTCGTATTCAGGTCGAACTGTCTTACCTCCGAAGAAATTCCGGTTGGAGAATCCGGGTCAATGTAATCCAGACTGAATGCTTCCGGCAGTGCAGAACTAAGGGTTCGGAACGATCCCCCGACATTGATCCTAAAATTTTTTACGGGTTCCATCTCTACATTGAGGGTGGAAAGGTTGATGTTGGTCAAACGGTCGTTGGCACCCACTGTAACCAATGAGGACGAGGCAATGCTGCGACCCAATACATCATTGGTACTGGTCAAGCTAAGGCCCAATTGTTCAATATCCCTGCGATTGCCCCCTGAAACAATCAAACGATTTTTACGGTCCAACAGAAACTTGCCCGAAAATCCGTGTTTGAACTTTCTATCATTGAAGCCGTAGGCCATATAACCTTCCAAACGCCAGAGATCATTCTGACCAAAATAGGTACGGGCTCCTGCACGCAAACGGATACCTTCGGCATCGTTGTAACCAAAGGTGCTGTAAATGTCACCAATATCGAGGTTCCATTTATCGATTTCGACATAGCCCGACCCCAAAATGCTCACAATGTCGTAATAGGTGCGGAACTTGGGTACGGTCTTAAGGGTGTCCAACAGCTTAAATATCCCCGATTCATCGTCGTTGAGACTTTCCAAGCGCGCATTTTGCCAAAAAATACTGTCCTGCGAGAATACCCTCGGGTCATAGGGGTCGGCAACTGCCTTATAAAAGGCTTCGGGACGGGGATTATTAAAAGTATAATTGTCAAAAACAGTGGTACGCTTTCCGTACACCCCTCGGGACTCTTCCTTTTTGGAAAAGCTAAAATCGCTCAGCATATAATCCCGCTTCAGCAAAAAGACGGAGTCGCTCACCACCTCAAAATCCTGTTCAATATAAATCTCCTTCACCCAGTTAATGTTGGCACTTTTGGTGACCTGCATATTGATTTTTTTGATGGCAAAGGTGGTATCGTTCACCCAAAAGTCCCCTTTAAAGGTGAGCTCGTTCTTTCTCCTGGGGTAATAGATGATGTTGTAGCACCATTTATTATCGATGAAGGTACTATCCGAAAGGACATAATTGTAGACATCAATTCCCGTTTTGGACAAGGGACTCGTAAAACTCTTGTCGAAAAATTTAAGGTAGTTGTCATAGATGTTATAATCGGAATAGAGGTCTTCCACAAAAGCGGTAATGGCCTGATTGCCGCTAAAACCCGAATTTTTGTTCCCCAGTACATCTTCCTTCTCTCGTTCCATGAGATTGTCACCGTATACTTTGGAAAAGGTTTCATTCAAAAAGATGGGCAAATAGGTCTTTCCCGTGATTCGAGAGGTATCCAAATCCTCGAACATAAACTCCAGTCCCTTGAACAATTTGCTCTTAATCAGTGCACTATCGATAGTATTGAGGTCGAACTCTATTTTTTCGTACTTATCATATTGGTATTGGTTGAACTTACGCACCCCATTCTCTCGTTTTTTCGCCCAAATTTTCCGCAAAATATCGATGGCAGGGTTGTTCTTTTTGGACTGTTTACCGGTATAGATCACTACTTCCTGAAGCTGTTCTGCAGATTCCACCAGTATGATTTCCATTCCGTAGTTTATCTTCTGCTCCAAAACCACTTCTTTGGTTTCATACCCTATAAAAGATACTTTGATGGTATCGTAGGTCTCATCAGACTCCAAATAAAAGCGTCCATTGTCGTTGGTGATGGTACCTTCGGAAGAGTTCACAAAAATAATGTTGGCAAACGCAATGGGTTCACCGGTCTCATCCGTAACCACACCCTCGATTTTGGTCTGTGCGCTAAGGCAGGTAATAAATAGTAGAAAAAAAGCGGAAAGGATTCTTTTCATAGACAAGAATAAGGGACATGATGGTAAGCGACATAGGTTTGTCTCATCCAACTTTAGGTCAAATTTGGTTCAAACTAATTTGTAATCAAAACAATATTCCCTAAAAAAAAGCCCCGTCAACAAAGTTGACAGGGCTAATATACCGTACAAATATGATTCTAAAGCTTATATAACACTTTCTTAACAGCCTTGATAACGTCTTCATGGTTGGGCAACCACTCGGCCAAAAGTACCGGGGAATAAGGCGCAGGTGTATCTGCGGTGTTCAATTTAACGATTGGAGCATCCAAATAATCGAAAGCCTTGTCCTGAACATGGTAGATGATTTCGGTGGCCACGTTGCCAAAAGGCCAAGCCTCTTCCAAAATGACCATTCTATTGGTTTTCTTAACGGAAGCAAGTATGGTTTCATGATCCATCGGACGGACCGTGCGCAAATCGATGATCTCGCAACTGATGCCCTCCTTCTCCAATTCTTCGGCAGCTTTGTAGGCCTCTTTGATTATTTTTCCAAAGGATACGATAGTCACATCGGTTCCTTCCCTTTTGATGTCCGCAACTCCCAATGGAATGGTGTACTCGCCTTCGGGCACTTCACCTTTGTCACCATACATCTGTTCCGATTCCATGAAAATCACGGGATCGTCATCGCGGATAGCGGATTTCAACAATCCCTTGGCATCGGCTGGGTTCGAAGGAACCACCACCTTTAGGCCAGGGGTGTTGGCAAACCAACTCTCAAATGCCTGGGAGTGGGTTGCGGCCAACTGTCCCGCAGAAGCCGTAGGGCCCCTAAAAACGATTGGACAATTGAACTGCCCGCCCGACATCTGACGGATCTTGGCAGCATTGTTTATAATTTGATCAATCCCCACCAAGGAGAAATTGAAGGTCATAAATTCGATGATCGGTCTGTTTCCGTTCATGGCAGAGCCTACGCCGATACCGGCAAAACCAAGCTCCGAAATTGGGGTATCGATAACGCGCTCTGGTCCGAACTCATCCAGCATCCCTTTGGAAGCCTTGTAAGCACCGTTGTACTCGGCTACCTCCTCGCCCATCAAATAAATGGTATCATCCCTTCGCATTTCTTCGGACATAGCCTCCGCTATCGCCTCCCTAAACTGTAATGTTTTCATTGAATCGTACTAAATAGTTATAGTCTGCTTAAAAACGCAAGCAAAAATAGGAAAAACTAGCCGAAACTTACCGGGACAAAATCCAAAAAAAGAACAAAATTTATTATGCATGCATAATAAATTTCGGATTTTATAATTATATTTGGGGACCAAAACCTAAAGTATATATGAAGATCTTAGTTTGCATAAGCAACGTACCGGATACCACTTCCAAAATCAACTTTACGGAAGGCGATACCAAGTTTGACACAAACGGGGTTCAATTTGTGATTAATCCCAATGATGAATTTGGCCTTACCCGCGCTATGTGGTTCAAGGAAAAACAAGGTGCGGCCGTTCATGTGGTCACTGTGGGCGGTCCCCAGACCGAACCAACCATAAGAAAGGCGCTGGCCATTGGGGCCGATGAGGCCATTCGTGTGAATGCCGAACCTACCGACGGCTTTTTTGTGGCACAACAACTGGCCGAAGTCGCCAAAAAAGGGGAGTACGATCTGATCATCGCCGGAAGGGAATCCATCGACTATAACGGTGGCATGGTTCCCGGCATTTTGGCCACTTTATTGGACATGAACTTTGTAAATACGTGCATCAGCCTAGAGATTGATGGCAATACAGCTACCGCAGTTCGCGAGATTGATGGTGGAAAAGAAAAGATTAGCACTACACTTCCATTGGTCATTGGGGGCCAAAAAGGATTGGTTGAAGAAAGTGACCTCCGCATTCCCAACATGAGAGGTATTATGATGGCGCGCAAAAAAGCGTTGAACGTAGTTGAACCCGTTGATGCTGCACAACCCACGCAAGACCAAAAATTTGAAAAACCCGCAGCAAAGGGGCCCGTTAAGCTGGTCGATGCAGGAAACGTTGGCGAATTGGTAGAACTATTGCACAACGAAGCGAAAGTGATTTAAAATCAAAACTCAAATTCAAACCACCAAATACCAACATTTGGAATTTGGGATTTGAAAAATTGAAATTTCAGAAAATATGTCAGTACTAGTATATACAGAATCCCTAAAGGGAAAATTCAAGAAAAATGCCTTTGAAGTGGCCTCCTATGCGTACAAAGTGGCCCAAGATATGGGCACCACCGTTACTGCGGTGACCTTCAATGCGGATGATGATGCCTCTTTGGGAACCTATGGGGTTTCCAAGGTGTTAAAGGTTTCGGATGACTCTTTGACCACCTTTAATGCCAAAGCTTATGCCGAGGTGTTGGCAGAGGCCGCCAAAGCCGCCGATGCAAAGGTAATTGTGCTGAGTTCCAGTGCGGACAGCAAGTTTTTGGCACCTATCCTAACGGCTAAATTGTCCGGTGGCTATGTGCCCAATGTGGTTGCTGCGCCCGAGAGCACTTCTCCTTTTGTAGTGAAGCGGACCGCCTTCAGTAACAAAGGATTTGCCATGACAGAAATATCATCCGATGTAAAGATTATCGGGGTTTCCAGCAATGCCTTTGGTGTAATGGAAAACAGCACATCCG
The DNA here is from genome assembly GCF_030733585.1 of Allomuricauda sp. MMSF_3307. Lineage (NCBI taxonomy): Bacteria > Pseudomonadati > Bacteroidota > Flavobacteriia > Flavobacteriales > Flavobacteriaceae > Allomuricauda > Allomuricauda sp. MMSF_3307. The sequence goes on along the minus strand of NZ_JASHIQ010000003.1, from coordinate 277,536 downwards.
CTTCCGTAGAGGATTTTGCTCCCTCTTTGGACGACAATGCCTTTACGGTCAAATCGGTGGAAGTGGACCGCGTAGTCGGAAAAGCGACCATTGCCGATGCCGACATTGTGGTTTCTGGTGGACGTGGACTCAAAGGCCCTGAAAACTGGAACATGGTGGAAGAATTGGCCGACGTTTTGGGAGCGGCAACTGCCTGCTCCAAACCTGTTTCCGATATGGGATGGCGCCCGCACAGCGAGCACGTAGGACAAACCGGAAAGCCGGTTGCCAGTAACTTATACATTGCCATAGGAATCTCCGGGGCCATACAGCATTTGGCAGGAATCAACGCTTCCAAGGTTAAAGTGGTCATCAATAACGACCCAGAAGCACCTTTCTTTAAGGCGGCCGACTACGGAATTGTTGGGGATGCCTTTGAGGTAGTACCGGAACTCATCGAAAAATTAAAAGAATTTAAAGCCCAAAACGCTTAAATTTTGTTAATTTGCCCATTGCAAGGGGCTGTTCGGATAACTGGCTAAGCCGCTTATTTGAACAGCCCTCTTGCTTTAGGAGGAGATATATGAGTTTAGTACGATTAAAAATAAAGGGAATATCCTACAGCCAAACGCAAAATGGCGCGTATGCCCTTATTTTAAATGAAGAGGAGGGCGACCGTAAACTTCCCATTGTCATAGGTGCTTTTGAGGCCCAATCCATTGCCATAGCATTGGAAAAGGAAATCAAACCGCCCAGACCCTTAACGCACGATCTTTTCAAAAACTTTGCGGACCGGTTCAAGATTGTGGTCAAACAAGTCATTATCCACAAACTGGTGGACGGGGTGTTCTATTCCAGCATTATCTGTGAGCGTGACAATGATGAGGAAATCATCGATGCGCGCACCAGCGATGCCATTGCCCTAGCCCTACGCTTCAATGCTCCGATTTTTACCTACAAAACCATTTTGGACAAAGCAGGCATCTTCCTTAAATTCTCTTCCAAAGAAAAAGAAGAGGACGAGGACGACAGCATCATGGTGGACGAGATCCTTCAAGAAGGTGAGGCCGTTGAGTTAGAATCAGGCGCAGATACCCATGGATACCGCGAAATGTCCCTACAAGAACTACATGCCGAATTGGACAAGGCCGTTGCAAGCGAAGACTACGAAAAAGCCGCCAAGTTAAGGGATGAAATTTCCAAGCGTAAATAAACAATCACCCTACATGGCGAAGAAGACCCAAAGTTTACTGTTACTGTTATTCCTATGTTCGGTCGCTTTTGGCCAAAATACACTGCCCGCAGATTCACTTAACCTTGCCATCGGTACTACTATCACCCAGGATATTCCCGTTGAGGAAACCTCCCAGATTGTTCCCAACCAAGGTTTTACCCTAAACACACTTTTGCGTGGCGCCTTGGGGATGACGGTGCTTATTTTGATATCCTTTTTGTTCAGCTCCAATCGAAAAGCGATCAAATGGAAGACTGTTGGAATAGGTCTCTCATTACAAGTCTTGATTGCCATCGGGGTACTCAAGGTCCCTTTTGTACAATACATCTTTGATCAAGTCGGAAACCTCTTTGTAAATATTTTGGAGTTTACCCGGGCGGGTAGTCAATTCCTCTTTGAAGGATTGGTGGTCGATATGGATACTTTTGGATACATATTTGCCTTTCAGGTACTACCTACCATCATATTTTTCTCTGCCTTGACCTCCGTTCTTTACTATTTGGGCGTCATCCAAGTGGTGGTAAAATGGATGGCCTGGCTGCTTTCCAAAAGTTTGGGCATATCGGGAGCTGAAAGTCTTTCGGTAGCCGGGAATATCTTTTTGGGCCAGACGGAGGCCCCACTGCTCATCAAGGCCTATCTGGAAAAAATGAACAAGTCCGAAATCCTGTTGGTGATGATAGGTGGTATGGCCACTGTCGCAGGAGCCGTTTTGGCCGCTTATATTGGATTTTTGGGCGGGGACGACCCAGAGTTGCGCCTTGTCTTTGCCAAGCACCTGTTGGCCGCATCCGTAATGGCTGCTCCCGGGGCCATTGTAATTTCAAAAATATTATATCCCCAGACCGAAGAAGTCAATACCGATGTAGAGGTTTCTTCAGAAAAAATTGGGGACAACATCTTGGATGCCATTGCCAACGGAACTACCGAAGGGTTAAAACTCGCCCTGAATGTTGGGGCCATGCTTTTGGTGTTCGTAGCGTTCATTGCCATGATCAATGGTATTTTGGGGTGGATCGGTGATTTTACCACTTTCAACAGCTGGATTGCGGCCAATTCGCCTTACACAGAGTTTTCCTTGGAGTCCATTCTAGGAACGGTTTTCGCTCCACTCATGTGGCTCATTGGCGTAGCCAACGAGGATATAATGCTGATGGGACAGCTGCTCGGGATAAAATTGGCAGCAAGTGAGTTTGTGGGATACATTCAGTTGGCAGACCTTAAAAATGTTTCCAGCGGGGTACACTTTACTTACAACAAATCCGTCATCATGGCCACTTACATGCTCTGTGGTTTTGCCAACTTTGCCTCCATCGGTATTCAAATTGGCGGTATTGGTTCCTTAGCGCCCGGCCAGCGAAAAGTACTGTCCTCCTTTGGGATGAAAGCTGTTTTGGGCGGCTCCTTGGCATCCCTATTATCGGCCACCATTGCTGGGATGATTTTGGGGTAGTTTGGTACAAGGGCAAAGGGTAAAGGGTAAATGGTCTTTTTTAAAAATCAGAACATAAAATTCAACCTCGGAATTTTAAAACTATCAAATTATGAGAAATTTTCGAGAGTTGACCGTCTGGAAAGATGGCCGAATTTTAGTGAAAGAAGTTTACAAACTCACCCATTTATTACCTGATTCCGAAAGATTTGGATTGATTCCTCAGGTTCAAAGAGGTGCCATATCCATTCCAGCGAATATTGCCGAAGGTTGTGGAAAAGATTCAGAGTAGGATTTTATCCGGTTCCTTCAAATTAGCCTTGGGTCCGCCTACTAATTGAAAACACACTTTATTCTATGTGAAGACTTGGAATTTCTTTCTCCCGAAATAGTGCAAAGAATTATTGGAGAAATTCAAATATTACAAAGGAAAATCGTAGCGCTCATCAAACATATCAAATCAAACCATTGACCCTTCACCCTTATTCCTTCTGCCCAGTTAATAAACTCTTTATAAGTCTTGCCCATTTCTGTTTCAAGAATCTGCCTATTGGATTAATTTCGAGGGATTGATTTTTTGTCACATCAGAGCTATTGCCCTGAGCGAAATCGAAGGGATGTCGAGATGATTTAAGTTTAATCGGAAAAGATTTCTCGATACCATTTTCCGCTCGCGGAAAACCACTCGAAATGACATTGTAACGGAACAAACAGCATGAAACAGTACCACGACCTTCTGAAACACGTATTGGAGCACGGCAACCAAAAAGGGGACCGCACCGGAACAGGGACCTTAAGTGTTTTTGGCTATCAAATGCGGTTCGACCTTGCCGAGGGCTTCCCCATGGTAACCACCAAAAAACTGCACCTAAAATCCATTATCCATGAATTGTTGTGGTTTTTAAAAGGCGATACCAACATTGCCTATTTACAGGAAAATGGGGTGCGCATCTGGAATGAGTGGGCCGATGATAACGGTGATTTAGGGCCCGTGTACGGACACCAATGGCGCAATTGGAACAGTGAGGAAATCGATCAGATCAAAGAAGTAATCGACACCTTAAAAAACAATCCGAACAGCAGAAGAATGTTGGTTTCGGCCTGGAACCCCAGTGTGTTGCCCGACACTTCGGTGTCTTTTGCAGAAAATGTGGCCAACGGAAAGGCCGCGCTCCCGCCCTGCCATGCTTTTTTCCAATTTTATGTGGCCGATGGCAAGCTTTCCTGCCAGTTGTACCAGCGCAGTGCGGACATCTTTTTGGGTGTTCCGTTCAATATTGCCTCCTATGCCCTATTTACCTTAATGATGGCCCAAGTATGCGGCTACCAACCTGGAGAGTTTATCCACACCTTTGGTGATGCCCATATCTACAACAACCACATGGAGCAGGTGGAACTGCAATTGAGCCGTGACCCACGACCCTTGCCCACTATGAAATTGAACCCTGAGGTGAAGGATATTTTTGATTTTACCTTTGATGATTTTGAGCTCTTGGACTATGACCCGCATCCGCATATTAAGGGGGTGGTTGCGGTGTAGTCAGAAAATTGTTTTCCGTTTAAGATTATTATGAAAGCAGCGCCTCATAAATGTTATTCATTAAAATGGTCATGAATCTATTCAAAACTAAAAATGAACGTATTAAGGATATTTTAATTGACTTTGTATATGACCATTGCTACAATGAAATAGTACAACGGATGGAGGGTGATGGCAGCTCAATCACATATGATGACCCATCCGTTCTTAAAGAGCCGAGAACAGCGCGCTTTGTCGAGCAATTAACAAATTCAAAACAATTCAGAGCCTATTATACCACAAGAGGCACTGAGTTCTGTCAAATAATATCTAATAAACAGGAGTTGGCATTTGGACTATCTAAACGACTCCAAAATTCAGGATTTAAGATTGGCAACAAGCTAGATAAACAAGTTCAAAAAGCTCGAAAGGAGCTTATTATGAAGAGCTATTTTGTAGAGGGGCCTATCAAATCAAAAATCAAACTAACTGAAAAAGGATTAAGACATTATCTTGATGGGAAGTCATTTGAAGACCAATACTTAAATCGTAGAAACTCTAATATTGCAATAGTAGTTAGCATATTTTCAATTTTGATTGCGATAGCATCTTTATTTATAAAAAGGATTGATTAAAATATGCCTAAGCTAGCATGAATCTCCTGGCTCGTACCAATCACAACTCTTTAACACCATAATTATCCCCCGCAAAGCGGCTGCCACATTTTGGATTTCCCTTCTCAAAAAGACCCCTTCTTCCAAATAAAAAAGCATATCAATTCCCAACTCCAATTCTTTGGCCAGGTCTGAAGGAGATGTGTAAGAATCTTTAAACAAGTCCAAAAATTTTCTCTCGCTTTCAGTCATGGTTCAAATGTAATCAACCCAAACAGATAAAGTGTCATAACCAATTATGACCCCTTATGATACGTTCATGTTGAACTTGCATGCCTGTCGGCAAAGCAGGTTTCTGCATCTCATCAAATAGTGAAAAAAGGTTTATGAGACCCTGAAACAAGTTCAGGGTGACGCCACAACGATTACAGTGGATACGAAAACCATAGTAATTCGGTGAAAGTCGTATCTTTAATCGAAACGTTGCTAATGGATAGAAAATCTTCCCAATCGGAATTGAAACAGGAGAAACCAGAAGATTTTTGGAACCTATTACCAGCAGATCTGCAACAGGAGATAAAAAATGGTTTAGCGGAACTCGACCAAGGTAAAAGGATTTCATACGAATCGTTCGTAAAGAAAATTTCTAGACAAAAGTATTTATCCTAATTTTCAAAACCATAAAACGCCAACCTCATGAAACCCACCATCATCACCCTATTCGCCGCCCTATTATTCGCCAGTTGCGGCGAGCAGCCGAAAAAAGAAAAAACCGAAACACAGGAAATTACCGTGGAAACTAAAGAAGAAACTGCAGCACCCCAATTAAGGCATGTGGTATTGTTTAAATTCAATGAGACTTCGTCGGCTGAAGAGATAGCAAAGGTAGAAGCTGCCTTCGATGCATTGCCGTCCAAGATACCAGAAATCAAGGCTTACGAAAAAGGGCTCAATAACAGCCCAGAAAACCTGAACAAGGAACTTACCCATTGCTTTTTGCTGACCTTTGAAAGTGAAAAGGACCGCGATACCTACCTTACCCATCCAGACCATGTGGCTTTTACCGAAATTGCCGGCCCACACATTGCCGATGTGCTGGTCGTGGATTACTGGGCGAAGTGATTTTCCTAAGGCATTATGCCAAAATCACTTGACTGCGGCCAAAGGCAGGTTTCAGCATATTGCCAGATTAAACGAAGATTCATGGGACCCTGAAACAAGTTCTGGGTGATGAAGAGAGTTTTTGAAAAAAAGAACCGCCACTGGTTTTGGGGCGAACCAATGGCGGAAACTGTGTTTTTAGACTTCTAGAACGGCGTTCTCGGCTCCGGCATAATCGTTCCACTGGAAACGATCGGCCTCACCATCGTTCTCATAAGCACCGTCGATCAAATATCTGAACTCGTAGCTGTTCTCAACGGGCAGTTCGAACGTTCCTTTAAAGGTGCCGTTCTTTAATTTCTTCAAAGTGCTCTTTTTAGGGTTCCATTTGTTGAAATCCCCGACTACTGCAACTGTTTTTGCCTCATCTGCAGGAACGGTAAATGTTACTTTGCAAACAGGCTTACTTTTTAGGTATTGTTTCTTAATTGCCATGGTACCAAAAATTTTAATTCCGGTACAAAGCAATGCATAAAACCATTTATTTACAATTAGTTACAATCGATTTATCAATTTGATAAAATCCAGCTAACCCGATGATTACTTTTATCAAATTGTCTATTGGTTTTTTGCCGATTACGAGGTTGATGTCCAACGTTTTAAAAGTGTTGCCACAACATCTATTTCCTCCACGGTATTGTAAAAATGAAAGCTTAGCCGGATGCCATCGCCCCGAAGTGAGGCAACCACATTTTCATTGGTCAATTTTTGAAACAGCCGCTCATCGCCCTTGACACTAAAAATGGTGCTATGTTGCTTGCGTTTGACCACAGCGGGCTCTAAAAGGTCAAGCTCCGAAAAGGCCTCCATGGCCCTTTGGGACAACTTTTGTAATTGAGCCTGCACATTTTCCTGCCCAATCTCGTTCAAAAAGGTAACGGCGAATTCCAAACTTCCGAAATTCAGGGAATCCAAATGGCCGGGCTCCATGTATTTGCAGAAGGTGATACTGTTTCTCTTGGAGGCATCGTTGTCCACAGAACCGTTCCCAATACCGCGCAATTCAAACTGATCCATCACCGCCTCCTTCACCAAATAGAATCCATTGCCATAGCCGGCCAACATCCATTTGTAGGCACTCGCACCCAGAATATCGATTCCGGAATCCTCAAAATCGAAGGGTTCCATGCCACAGAATTGGGTGCCATCGGCAATGATGATCAAATTGGGAAACTCCTTTTTCAGGTTTTTTAAAAATTCAAGGTCTATTCGTACCCCATTAACCCATTGCACCAAACTGAGCGCCAAAACGTCGAAATTACCGCTCTTCACCTTGGTGTGGATATTTTCTTCCATATGTTCATCGGCATCCACATAATCCCGCTCAAAATTCCGCGTCTCAAAGGGCCAGTTCACACTTGGGTAATCTTTATTGACCAAAAGGACCTTTTTATCCTTCGGCAAGCCTTCGAGCAGTAGATTGAACCCTAAACTAAAGTTGGGAACCAAGGCCACGTTCTCGGGTTTGGAATTAAAAAATCTACCTACAGTCTTTTTAATTTCTGGCATGTGTGCAAACCCCTTGACCTTCATTTCGCTGCCGCCGATCAGAAAATCGAGGTCGTGCCCCTGTCGCCATTCCATCAGGTCTTCGCTCAAAAGACCTGCCGAGGCGGTATTGGCATAAACGCATTGGTTGAGCACGGGGAATTTTTTTCTAAGGTTCTGCATGTCGGGAATTTTGTCTGTAATTCGGTTATCTTTGTTCATAAAGATAGCCATTCCATGTTGTCATTTGGTAAAAAGAAGAAATCGGAAATAGATTTGGAGCAGCACGAGCTTTTGGAGCATGCGCACCAACGCATCAAACAAAAGAAAAGGCTGTTTTCCCATTTTGTCATCTTTTTGATTGGTAGCATTTTCCTGATTCTGGCCAACAAGGTCTTCAAGTACGGAGAGTCCTATGATTGGTCCATTTGGATCGTGCTTTTCTGGGCGTTCCTGTTTGCCCTGCACGCCTTTAATGTGTTTGTGACCAGCAAGTTTATGGGACAACAATGGGAGCGCGAGCAACGCGAGCGCTTGGTCGACCTTCAGAAAAAACGCATCGGTGAGATCCAAAAGGAAATAGAAACGGACTTTCCGCTTTCCAAAATCAATAAAAAAAAAGATCAGTGAGGAGATTGGTCATTATTGCGGCCGCGGCCGAAAACAATGCCTTGGGCAAGGACAACGAGCTGGTCTGGCATTTACCGGACGATTTCAAACGATTTAAAACGATTACCTCGGGGCATAAAATTATTATGGGCAGAAAAACCCTGGAGAGTTTCCCAAAGCCACTGCCCAACCGTACGCACATTGCCATTACCCGTGATGAGGACTATCAACCCAAATTTCCATGCACCATAGTACATTCCTTGGCGGATGCCATTGCTTTGGTGAACGATAATGAAACTGCTTTTATTATTGGTGGAGGGGAAATCTATAAACAATCCATGGACCGCGCTACAGATATTGAACTGACAAGGGTGCACGGATCGTTTGAAGCGGATGCATTTTTCCCCGAAATCGATACGGACCAATGGGAACTGGTGAAAGAGGAACATCATCCAAAGGATGATAGGCACCAATACAGTTTTACGTACCTCACCTACAAAAGGAAATAAACGTCAAGATTCCTTTTTTTGGGGAAGACTGTTTGATTGGATTAGAAATCGAGATAGGAGACCTTTGCTGATGGCGTATTTACCAATGTTTTAAGGACTTCAATATCGGCATTGCTGTAAAAGATATGCTCTGGGTCCTGGTTTGCATTGGAAAGCAGTTGGTGTTGCTCCAAAACGGCTCTGGTCTGCCGCGCCACCGCTTCTCCGGAATCGATGATATTGATGTGTTCTGGCAGTATCTCCTTCAACACCGGTATCAAATAGGGATAGTGGGTGCACCCCAACACCAAACAATCGATATCTTGATCGAGCATGGGCCGTAGAAACTCGAGGAGGAGGGTTCTCATTTCCTGTGATTCGATTTTACCGGCCTCAATGAGTTCCACCAACCCTTTTCCTTCCTGCTCCAATACGGTAATTCCTTCGGCAAAAAGTTTGGAAGTGTTATGGAACAGACTACTGGAAAGGGTGCCCTTGGTGGCCAACACTCCTACTTTTTTGGTTTTGGTTTGTAATGCAGCCGGTTTAATGGCTGGTTCAATTCCGATAAAAGGGACGTTGTAATGGGAGCGTAAGTAATCAATAGCGTTGGTGGTGGCGGTATTGCAGGCCACCACAATGATCTTACAGTTTCTTTTGAGCAAGTACTCGGTATTTTTGATACTGAGCCTTACAATCTCTTCCTTCGACTTTTCGCCATAAGGGGCATTGGCACTATCGGCCAAATAAATGGTGCTCTCGTGGGGCAACATTTTGGCGACCTCCTTCCAAATGGAGGTACCTCCCACCCCAGAATCAAAAATGCCTATTGGATTTTCCATGCCTAAAAATAGGTGCTTCACTTTTTACGGCATAAAAAAACCGCTTTTAAAAAGCGGTTTTTATTTTCTGTTCTTTCTCAATTAGAAACCAAGTTCCTGCTTTACTGCTGGCAAAAGGTCTTTTCCTTTGGAAACTAGAAGTCCCAATCCTGGGCTGGCATCGATTACGTAGTCGTAACCTTGCGCGGCAGCTACTTTTTCAATGGCCGCTTTTGCCTTTTCAGAGATGGGAGCGAAGAGTTCCTGCTGCTTTTTTTGCATTTCCTGCATGGCAGCTTGCTCTGCTTCCTGAATGTTTTGCTCAAAACCTTGAAGCTCTACGGCTCTTTGCTCGTTTTCTTCCCTTGTTTTGGAAGTAGCTTCGTTTTGGTATTGGGTATACTTGTTTTGAAGCTCGGTCATGGAGCTTTGGATGTCTGCTCTGTAGGTTTCCTGTAATTTCTTCAATTCGGCTTGTGCAGCCTTCATCTCCGGCATTTCAGACAATAGTTGCTGTACATTAATGTGTGCAACCTTGCTCTGTGCATTTACAAAACCCGTAGCCGCTACAAACAATACGAGGGCTACCGCAATTCTTTTTACATTTTTCATGATTCTCAACGTTACTTTTTTGACTTTAAATTTAGTGTTTCAATATAAACTATCCTATTGAATCCTTTTGTTGTTCCTGCGCTTTTTTTCGTTCTTCCAATTTTTCCTTCCTCTTGGCCTCACGCTCTTCCAAAAGTTTTCTTCTTCGTTCTTCGTATGCTTTTTTACGCTCTTCGCGCTCTTTCAGCTTTTGGGCCCTTGTTGCCTCCGCAGCTTTCTCCCGTTCTTCGAGGGCTTCGGCAGCTTGTTCTTGGCGTTCCCTAAGGGCGTCGCTTATCTCGTCTTCCTCTTCTTGGAACTGCTCCAATCGATTTTGCTGCTCTTGTTTTTTATTGGAGGCACTTATTTTTCTGGTGCGTCCTATCTCCCTTAAAACCAAGTCACTGATATCGTGCCTTTTTTCGGAGTACAACATTACAACATCTGCGGATTTATCAAAAATAAAATCGTATCTTTTATTGGCTCCGATTTTTTGTACTTCATTGAACACTTGGTCCTGTATGGGCTGTATCAAAAGCTGCTTTTGCAGCACCAAATCGCCTTGCGGCCCAAATCGGTCTTGTTGATAATCGAGCATTTCCTTTTCCAATAACTGGATTTCCTCTTCTCGCTCCAAAATTAGCTCGTCCGTCAACAGCACCTTTTCGGCCATCAAATCTTTCTTCATCTGCTCAACAACACTTTGCTTGAGCTCTATTTCCTGCTTCCACTTTTGTGCCTTGGCATTCAATTGTTCGGTAGCGTCCCTGTACTCTTCCACATTTTCGAGGATATATTCCATATCCACATATCCGATACGGACACCACGCTGGGCAAACCCGTAAAGGGAAGTCATTAGAACTACTGCTGATAAAAGAACTTTGGTATTCATCTTTGATTCCGCGTTTGTTATAGAAAATATCGTGCCAAAATTACTAATTAATTAAAAATAAGCTATTTAACAATTAGTACGACACGTATTTCCATGTATTAAAACTGCTGCCCGATGATGAAGTGCGTTTGCCAGCCGCTTGGTCCTACCGATCCTGGTCGGGCATCGGTATCGAAGCCGTAACCAAAATCAATCCCCAAGAGTCCGAATGCCGGCATAAAAATACGTAGCCCCACTCCGGCAGATCTTTTTAATTCAAACGGATTATAGTTGCTAAAATTGTTGAAGGCGTTACCTGCTTCCAAAAATGACAGTGCGTAAATGGATGCCGATGGCTTCAAGGTTAGCGGATAGCGAAGTTCCAAAGAGTACTTATTGTAGATGGTACCCCCTTCCTGTTCCAATCGATTGGTAATCGGGTTGGTGATATATGGGGTAAGGGATTGGTTATCGTAACCCCTTAACTGTACTACATCCCTGCCGTCCAAGGTAAAGTTTCCGAGACCATCTCCCCCTACGTAAAAACGCTCGAAGGGTACATCTCCAATATCTTGGTTATAGGCACCTAAGAAACCGAACTCGGCATTGGTTCGCAACACCAGTTTACCTACAATAGAAGTATACCAATCTCCTCTAAATTTGATTTTGTAGTACTCCAGTAGTTTAAATCTTTCTTCTTCCAACAACTCCAAGTTGTCCCGAAGCCTATTCAATTCCAATTGCTCTTCGGTATTGGCAGGTTCACCAATTTCTCGGATTCTTCGATTGACCTCGTCCACATCATCTCTTAAGGCTGCAAAATCTTTTCCGCCGAACAATGAGTAGGGCGGTGTAAACTTCGCCGTCAATTCAAAGTTGGAACCTGAGGTCGGGAAAATTCTACTGGGCCCTTGCGAACTTCTTGACAAACCGAAGGTATAGGTCAAGGCATTGGAACTTCCGTTACCAAAATTGAAAAGTCCACTGGCAAAATCGTTGAAATCGTACAATTGGTAGCTCACAGAGTGCGATAGCGTAAAGAAATCGTCAGGCCATTGTACCCGTTTTGCCAAACCGGCGGTGATTCCTGTAATGGCGAATCCCCTGGACTTGTCAATATCAAATCTACCATTAGGATTGAACTGGGTGGCAAATTGTTGTGTACGTGACAGTGAGAAATTGAACCTAACGGGTTTTTTTCCTCCCAACCAGGGTTCAGAGAAATTCAAACTGTACACACGGAATGTCCTACTGGCCTGCAGTCGCAAAGCAAAAGTTTGACCATCACCCATGGGAACCGGCTTATAGGCTTCCTTATTAAAGATATTTTTGATAGAAAAGTTATTGAAGGAAAGTCCCAAGGTTCCAATGAAACCACCGCCCCCAAAACCTCCTTGGAGCTCGATTTGACTAGATCCTGCTTCCACCAAGCTATAATTGATATCCACGGTACCTGCATTTGGGTCTGGATTTTGGATATCGGGTACAATTTGCTCGGCATCAAAGAATCCCAATTGGCCCAATTCGCGAATGGTCCTTACAATATTGGATTTGCTATATTTTTGACCGGGACGCGTCCTGATTTCCCTGTAAATCACATGGTCGTTGGTCTTATCGTTCCCCGAAACGGTCACATGATCCAAAAATGTTTCTTTACCTTCAATGATACGTATTTCAAAATCGATGGTGTCGTTCACCGCAGAAACCTCAACCGGGTTAATGGTCGAGAATAGGTATCCATTGTTTTGATAAAGGTTGGTGAGGTCCACTGCATCTGGGTCGGAATCGTCGGCAATGCGTTCCTTGAGCAAAACACCATTATAGGTATCCCCTTTTTTGATACCGAGCACTTGACTCAACTGTCTATCAGTATAAACGGAGTTCCCCACAAAGTCGATATCCCCGAAATAGTACTTATCACCTTCCTCTACTTCAATGGTAAGCTCAATGTTTTTTTCATCCAGCTTCACAAAGGTATCCGAAAGCACCCGTGCATCCCGGTAGCCACGTTCGGCGTAGGTATCGACCAAGTTATCCAAATCTTCCTCAAAGTCCGCCGCAATGTATTTGGATTTCTTCCAGAAACGGTAAAACTTCTTCTTCTTGGTGTTCTTCAGTGATTTTCTCAAGCGTTTGTTGGACAGTTTTTCGTTGCCCACAAAGTTGATTTTCCTTATTTTGACCTTATCGCCCTTGCTCACATTGATGACCATGTTCTCCACATTGGTTCCCGAGGTATCCACAGAAGTGGCGATGTTCACTTTGGCATTAAGGTATCCCTGCTTTTTATATTTATTCTGAAGGTAGTTCTTGGTGTTGGCAATTAAGCTCTCGGTGATTTTTTTCCCTTTTTTCAGGTCAGTGTCTTCGATAATATCCTCTACTTTACGCTTTTTGACGCCGTACACGGTCACGCTGTTCAAAGTGGGTCGCTCAGTAATGTTCAGTTCCAGAAAGATGCGATCATCCTCGATCTTGGTATAGTACATTTCCACATTGCTGAAGAGGTCCAAGTTCCACAACTTTTTGATCACTGCACTGATCTCATCGCCGGGCACCTTGATGGGCTGCCCTACACGAAGACCGGTATAGCTCTTTACCGTTTGCTCGTTGTAGCTCTGCAGTCCGGTAACCGTTAGCCCCCCCAGAATGTATTGCTTGCCGTTCTCGAAGTCGGTTTCTTGGGCAATACCCTGAAATGTGAATAAGAATAAGGGGATAAAAAGGGCCGAAAGTATGTAGTTTGTGATACCCTTAGTTAAGTTGTTCGCTCGTTTTTCCAAATCGTCGTTCTCTATTTTGGTAACTTAGTATGGCCTCTACCAAATGGTTTTCTCTAAAATCGGGCCAAAATACATCAATAAAATATAATTCGGCGTATGCAATCTGCCAAAGTAAAAAATTACTTATCCTACATTCGCCACTGGTGCGTATAAGTAGGTCTACATCAGGCAAAAAGTGCGCGTAAAGATGTGTATTTATTACTGTTTCATCAATATTTTCGGGGGAAATTATGTTATTTTTAACTTTGGTCGCAATCTCTTGAACCGCTGTTTTTATCTCTTCCCGTGAGCCATAGCTCAGTGCGAGGGTGAGCGTCATCCCCGAATTGTTTTCGGTTTTCTGCATTACCTCGGTGAGTTCTTTGTGCACCTTGGAGGGCAATGTTTCAATTTTCCCAATGGCACGTAATCGAATATTATGCTTGTTCAAGGTCTTGAGCTCCCTTTTAAGGGCGTTGACCAAGAGTTTCATCAAGGTATCGATTTCGGTTTTGGGACGGTTCCAGTTTTCGGTGGAAAAAGCATAAAGGGTCAAAAAAGGAATCTGGAGCTTGGCACAACTTTCCACGGTCTGGTTAACGGACTCCACGCCGTTCTCATGGCCGAACATACGGATCTTGCCCCGCTGTTTGGCCCATCTTCCATTACCATCCATAATGATGGCCACGTGCTGCGGCAGTCTTTCTTTGTCTACGTCCTCTAGTGTGTGCATCTTATTGAAAACAATCCTGGCAGGGCTTACGTCCAAAGGTATAGGTCAATGTTATACCTGTAAAAACGTACCAGTCGTCGCTCAATATATTCCCGAATCGGAATTGCTCAAAATTGGAACCTTCCGGGTTGCTTGCGTCCAAATTGTCCGTGAACGTATACCTGGCCCCAATTTCGGCACCAAGAATCAAGAATTGATTTAAACGATACTTAGCCCCAACCGTCATTGGAATTGCAAAACTACCTTCTTTTTGGTTAATATCCTGCATTTGAAGGGCATCAATATAATTAAAATCGTATCTGAAGTAGGTAATACCGGTGTACAAGTAAGGCGTGAAGGCAGGTCCGAGCTTATGGAGGTTGTATTCCACAAAGTTGATTTCCAATCCTGCGGAGAACTCCAAAATGGAATTATCCACCATATACCCTCTTTGTTGGCGAGATGGCATGTGCGATTTGGAATCGTCGGCAGTGACCTCTCCGTAGAGCACACTTGCGCGCCATGCATAGCGTTTTCCTTTGTTCCATTTAAAGATACCGCCAAAAGCTGGCCCCGAGGGCAAAATATAATTGGTCCTTCCCACATCGCCTATCATGTTGGCGCCTCCGGCAAACACCCCTATTTCGTAGGTTTGTGCACTCACCTTGATCACACAGCATAGAAAAACAGCCAAAACTATCCGCATACTATCCAAAAAGTTACTAGAGTTTAGAGTAAAGGAAGGTCAATAGATTCGTAATTAAAATTGTTCTCCTTTGTAAAACAGCATTTCGCCCCTTTTATTGTTTGCCGGACCATCAATTGCGGCGATCTTCGCCCCAAAGTAATTTGTTCCGCAAGGTTTTAAGGAAACTTTCCGATTTATACTCTATCATTTTTATGGTGAAATCCGCTTTTTTGATTCGGATTTCCTTCCCGTTAGGGATATCGGCAATTCGGGAATCCAAGGACACCAAATGGGTCTTTTCCCTTCCCGAGACCTTCAACCGAATCTGGGTATTGTCCGAAATGACCAAAGGACGGGCATTGAGATTGTGGGGCGCGATGGGCGTCAGTACCAACGACTGTGCCGTGGGAGCGATTACGGGACCACCGCAGCTCAATGAATACCCTGTGGAGCCTGTTGGCGTGGAGACGATAAGTCCATCGGACCAATAGGAGGTCAAATATTCATCGTCCAACCAAGTTTCCACCGTAATCATGGAGGTCGTATCCTTTCGGCTTACCGTGATTTCGTTCAAGGCGAAATTAAGCCCGTTGAATTCATTAAGGTCCGTGTTGAGTTCCACCTCTACCAAAGTACGCTCCTCAATGGTGTAATGCCCCGCTTCAAACTCGGTCACCAATTTGCGGACATTGGCTTTTTTAAAGGTGGACAAAAATCCCAAGCGGCCGGTATTGACCCCTACAATGGGAATACCGTAGTCCTTTATATAGGTTACCGCCCGCAGCATGGTACCATCACCGCCAAAACTCACGAACATATCGAACGAAGGGTCCAATCCTTCGGATTGCGTAAAGGTCCCCTTCACTTCCTCTTTGAGGATATTGCCCACAAGTTTGTTGAAATTCTCTTCAACATAAATGGAGGCACTGGACTTTTTCAGCTCATCCAAAAGCTCTTCTACGCACTGCTGGTCCTCAGGCTGAAAGGACTGTCCATAAATGGCTACCTTCATTACTAAACGTTAAGATATTTCTCTAGATAGTCGGAACGCTGCTTCAAATCTTCCATAAATTGATCATCGCTGTTTCCAAATACTATGGTGTAGTTGTACCGCCTAAAGGTTTGGGCCACCTCGTTCAAGCTCTGGGTGCCCACTTTTAAGGTGATTTCGACGATATCGTTTTGAGAGTCTGTGATAAACGCGCCCAACAAACGGGCGTTGTTGCCTTCTACAATTTGCGCTATCTCACTGAAAGAATAGTCCTTGATTCCTATGGAAACGACCAAAATGGCACCCGGTTCCTTAAAAAACGGGGTATCGATAAATACATCGACCACATCCTCCAAATCGTAATATCCGGAAATCAATTGATCCTCATCCAAAACAGGCAGAATATTGGCCTCATTGCGCGAAAACATTTCCAACACGTCCAACCAAGCGGTTTCCTTCGTCACAAAAAAGTGCTCTAGTTCAAACCTGAAATCGTCTATCTTCTTGTCGGGCTCAAAACAGGCCAAGTCGTTTTCCGACAGCAAACCCAAAAAGATACCGTTTTCCGCAACTCCAACATGGGAATAGGTGGTCTCCTCAAAAAAGGCAATGACATCCTTTAAGGTTTCCCCGACCTCAAAAATCGGGACTGTGTTGATTATTCTGTCTTGAATCTGCATAACCGTTGTATTAGGTGCAAAATACTAATTTAAAATGGCAAAAGGCATGCCGAATTCTTATTTTTGACCATCTAAAAGAGAACTACATGACAAAGTTGAGCGTCAACATAAATAAACTGGCTACTTTAAGGAACTCAAGGGGCGGCAATGTTCCCAATCTGATTACTTCCACCAAGGATATAGAATCGTTTGGAGCTCAGGGCATCACTGTTCATCCACGACCGGACGAACGCCATATCCGCTACCAAGATGCACGAGATTTGAAGGAGGTGGTCACTACGGAATTCAATATTGAAGGAAATCCCATTCCCAAATTTATCGATTTGGTGCTCGAAGTGAAACCCACACAAGTCACCTTAGTGCCCGATGCCGAAGACGCCATCACTTCCAATGCGGGTTGGGACACGATAAAGCACAAAGATTTTTTGGTTGATGTTATCCAAACCTTCAAATCAAATGGCATTCGGACCTCCATTTTTGTGGACCCCGACGAAAAAATGGTGGAAGCTGCCGCAGCCACCGGGACGGACAGGGTGGAACTTTACACGGAAAGCTTTGCCCACGAATTTGCCAAAGGCAACAAGGAAAACGGCATAGCACCTTTTGTAAAGGCAGCCGAAATGGCACATAAGGTAGGACTGGGACTCAATGCGGGGCACGACCTCAACTTGGACAACATTCAGTTCTTCAAACAGCATATACCAAATTTGTTAGAGGTTTCCATTGGGCATGCCTTGATCTGCGAATCCATTTATCTGGGCTTGGAAAATGTCATCAATATGTATTTGCACCGACTAAAATAAGGGAACTACCCAAACACGCATCGGTTCAAACACAAAAAAACACTACATGAGCGAACTATTACATTCAAACATACTAGGAGAGGGACAGCCATTGCTTATTCTACATGGTTTTTTGGGCATGTCCGACAATTGGAAAACCTTGGGCACCCAATATTCCGAAAATGGCTTTGAGGTACATTTGATTGACCAACGAAACCATGGAAAAAGCTTTCACTCGGACGAGTTCAATTATGATGTATTAAGTGATGATGTTGTACATTACATGGACCAACACAGCATCACATCGGCCTACGTCCTTGGCCATTCCATGGGAGGAAAAACCGCCATGCAGCTTGCCACTTCGCATCCGGATAGGGTAAAAAAACTGATTGTAGCCGATATTGCCCCAAAATTCTACCCACCACATCACGACTTCATCTTTAGCGGACTCTCCCATTTGAATTTTGACAAAATTTCCGATCGCAGGGAGGCCGATGATGAACTATCGAAACATATCAAGGAAAAGGGCATACGGCAATTCCTCCTCAAAAACCTGTATTGGGTGAAAAAAGATAGGCTTGGTTTCCGTTTCAATTTTGAAGTCCTCAAAGACCGAATGGAGGAAATCGGCGAGAACATATCAGGTAGCGCAGTATACGATGGCCCTGCCCTATTTTTGCGAGGTGATCGCTCCGAATATATCCAGCCAAACGACTTTGCCGAAATCAAAAGGCACTTTCCAAAAGCAACCATTGAAACCATTGATAAAGCGGGGCATTGGCTGCATGCAGAAAACCCCAAGCAGTTTTACGAAAAGAGTTTTACTTTTCTGAATTCCTAAAATCCACCCGTTTTTATTATGCATGCATAATTTTTTCATTCATTTAATTGTCTGAATGACAAATTTGATATAGATTTGGTTAATTCTGGTTCTTACCAAAAATTAACATAAACTAACTGTAACAGATTTTTTGATATGAAAAAGTTTTATGCCTTTCTCCCATTTCTAGGCTTATTCTTGATAGCATGTGAAGAGGACACCGTAGTGCCAGAACCGGCTGGTCCCGATCCAGTGGAATATACATCAGGAACTGCGGATTTCTCCAACTACGTAGCCATAGGAAACTCCCTCACAGCTGGATTCTCGGACAACGCCCTTTTTATTGATGGTCAAACAGCATCCTTTCCCAATATGCTGGCCTCCAATTTTGCCTTGGCAGGCGGAGGAAGTTTTGATATTCCATTTATGGCCGACAACCTAGGAGGAATGACGCTAGGCGGTAATCAAGTGGCAGGAAACAGATTGATTTTATCCTTTTTGGGAGCAAGCCCAAGCCCTGTGCCCGTTGAAGGCCAAGGCTCCACTGAAATTTCAAACAAACTATCCGGCTCATACAATAATATGGGAGTGCCAGGTGCAAAAAGCTACGAACTGCTCGCACCAGGATACGGTAGTGTATCAGGCGTAGCCATGGGAACTGCAAATCCCTACTTCGCTCGATTTTCTTCCTCTGAAACCGCCTCTGTAATCGGTGATGCGGCAGCTCAAGGAGCTACCTTTTTCACCCTTTGGGCAGGAGCTAATGACATTTTGATTTATGCCACTGGCGGAGGAACAGGTGTGGACCAAGCTGGAAACCTTGATCCAAGCACCTATTCCCGAAACGATATTACCGACCCCAACGTGTTTGCAGGAGCACTGGACGCCATGCTTCAGGCCATGACCGCTAATGGTGCGGGCGGTGCCATCGCCAATTTACCGGATGTAACCGACATTCCTTACTTTACCACAGTGCCACACAATCCAATTCCTTTGGATGAGGCAACCGCAGCCTTTTTGAACAGCGCGGAAGCTTATGGCGCATACAATGCAGGTTTGGCTCAATTGCAACAATTGAACCTGATCACACAAGAGGAACTGGAAAAAAGAACGATCACCTTTGCCGCTGGTGAAGGAAATGCTGTAGTGATTATCGACGAGGATTTGACAGACTTGACAGCATTCAATCCAGCATTGATCAATATGAGACAAGCGACCGAAGAAGATTTAATGGTGCTCACATCAAGAAGTTTTATCGGAACCTTGGCCGACCCCAACAACCCAACGTCCATCAATGGAGTAGCAGTCCCCTTGGCAGACCAATGGGTATTGACGCCAGAAGAACAAGCTACCGTAAAGACCGCCTTGAACTCGTACAACCAGACCATAGCCGGTTTGGCCGCTGCATACGATTTGGCCTTTGTGGATGCCAATGCACTTTTAAACCAACTTAGAACAGACGGCTTCCAACAAGCGGACGGAAGCGTAGTGGATGCCACTTTTGCAACGGGAGGAGGATTCTCATTGGACGGTGTGCACCCTGCACCACGCGGGTATGCCATTATCGCCAATGCGTTTATTGAAGCAATCAACACCAAGTACAATTCGAACTTGCCCGGTGTTAATCCATTGGACTACACTGGACTATATATTGACTAAACAAACATAATTTTCTTTATCTTAAAGGCACCGTAAAGCACGGTGCCTTTTTTATTGCAACAACCTAAAACAAACCTATGAAACTCATCTTACGCCTTTTATTAAATGCCTTGGCTGTAGTCATACTCAGTTATGTACTGCCCGGGGTTGGAGTGGATTCCATGTTCACCGCCATCATTGTGGCCGTGGTGCTCAGCCTCCTCAATTTTTTGGTAAAGCCCATATTGGTCATCCTCACCTTGCCCATCACCATACTTACCCTAGGGCTCTTTCTTTTGGTCATCAACGCCATTATCATTTTATTAACGGCCAATCTTATCGATGGCTTTCAGGTAGTGAGCTTCTGGTGGGCGGTCATCTTCAGCCTTTTGCTAGCCGTTTTGCAGGCAATTTTGCACTCGATTTTAAAAGAAGACCAATAGAATTCGTACAGTTTGAAAGTCAGTGGTTTAAAAACTTGGCAGCAACACAAAAAAGAGTTACTTTTGCATCCCATTTTTAGAAAGCAAATAGGTAGGAAATGAATATAACCAAAGAGCAGATTGACGATCTTAATGCAGTAGTAAAGGTTGCCATAAGCAAAGAAGACTATCAGGACAAAGTAGAAAAAATCCTAAAGGATTATAGAAAACAGGCCAACATACCTGGCTTCAGAAAAGGACAGGTTCCCATGGGTCTCATCAAAAAGCAATACGGCAAAGCTGTTTTGGTGGACGAAGTGAACAAATTGCTACAAGATAATCTGAACAAATATCTCACAGAGGAAAAATTGGATGTTTTGGGCAATCCCCTGCCCAAGCAACAGGATAATTTTGATTGGGACAAGGACAATTTGGATTTTGAATTTGAATTGGGATTGGCTCCTAGTTTCGAGGTCAATCTTAAGACCAAAAAACCAGTGGTCCAATACAAAATCGTAGCCGACAAGAAAATGATCGAGGAGCAAGTAGAGCGCATCCAAAAGCAATACGGTAAGTTGATCTCCAAAACAGAGGTGGGCAAAAACGATGAAATCACAGGCTTCTTTGCCAACGAGGAAGCGGAAATTGACCACAAGACCACTATCGAAATGGGCAAAATCAAAAGCAAAAAGGCCATTGATGCCCTCACCGGTAAAAAAGTAGGAGATACCGTAACGCTTTCCACCAAAGGACTTTTCAAGGAAGACTACCTATTATCCAGCGCATTGGGCATTGCCCGTGACAAGGCAGATGGCCTAAAAGTGGATGTTAGCTTCACCATCGAGGAAATCAACGAGAGGGAGCCAGCAGCCTTGAACCAAGAACTTTTTGATAAATTGTTCGGTGAAGGCAAAGTAACCTCAGAAAAAGAATTGAAGGACAAGATCAAAGAGGATTCCGAAAAACAATTTGAGCAACAGTCCGATCAAAAATTGTTGAACGACATTACGGAAAAACTCATCGAGGAAACCAAATTTGACCTTCCTGCGGAATTTTTGAAGAAATGGATTCAGATCAGTGGCGAAAACCCATTGACAGAGGACGAGGCCAAAGAGGAGTTTGAAAAATCCGAACAAGGACTTCGTTACCAATTGATCGAAGGGAAGATCATTCAAGAAAACGAGCTTCAGGTACAGTTTGACGAATTGAAGGAATTTGCCAAAGGATTCATCAAATCCCAAATGGCACAATATGGCCACATGGACCCGAAAGAAGAGGAATTGGAGAGCGTGGCAGCAAGGGTCATGAGCAACCAAGACGAGGTAAAACGTCTTTCGGAGCAGTTGATGAGCCAAAAGCTTTTGGACCTTTATAAGGAAAAGGCCAACCTAAAGGTGAAGGAAGTCTCTTATGACGACTTCATCAAGGAAGCATACAGCTAAGGCTTCGCTAAAAGAAAATTAAGTATCTTTACGGTGCCGGAAAGCCAGTTTTTCGGCACCTTTTTTTTAAGATAAATCGAATCAAATCCTATGGATTACGGAAAAGAATTCAAAAAATACGCTACCCAACATCATGGTATCAACAGTATGTACTATGATAAGCTCTTGAGCACCATGTATCCCATGAACATGACGCCCAACATCATCGAAGAGCGACAGTTGAACGCCGTGGCAATGGACGTTTTCTCCAGATTGATGATGGACCGCATCATTTTTATGGGCACAGGAATCAACGATCAGGTAGCAAATATTGTCCAGGCGCAGTTGCTTTTCTTGGAAAGCGCTGATGCCTCCAAGGACATTCAAATCTACATCAACTCCCCAGGTGGAAGCGTGTATGCCGGTTTGGGCATTTACGATACCATGCAGTTCATCAAACCCGACGTCGCCACCATTTGTACAGGTATTGCCGCCTCGATGGCCGCAGTGCTTTTATGTGCAGGACAGGAAGGAAAGCGAAGTGGATTGCCACATTCCAGGGTCATGATCCATCAGCCACTTTCCGGGGCACAAGGCCAAGCAAGCGATATTGAAATTGCGGCACAAGAGGTGCTTAAAATCAAAAATGAGCTTTACGAGATCATTTCCAAGCACTCAGGACAGTCGTTTGACAAAGTGTACGAAGACAGTGACCGTGATTACTGGATGAAGGCACCAGAGGCCAAGGAATATGGCATGATCGACGAAATATTGGTCAGGGAAAAGTCATAAGTAAAACCAATTGATTAAAAAACAACCACTTAAGGCAGAACAAATCCATTTTTTTTGCGTTATTGTTGGTTGAAGATTAGAATATATGGCAAAAGAAAACTTGGAATGTTCTTTTTGTGGTAGAAAAAAGCCGGAAACCAATTTATTGATTGCCGGCCTTGATGCGCATATTTGCGATAGATGCATAGAACAGGCCCATAGCATTGTAGCCGAAGAGTCCAAACAATCCAAAAACCAAGATCTCTCCTCCGAACTGGTCTTAAAAAAACCTATCGAGATACACGATTTCTTGGACACCTTTGTGATTGGACAGGAACGAACCAAAAAAGTAATGTCCGTAGCGGTGTACAACCACTACAAGAGATTGTTGCAGCCCAAGGGCAAGGAAGAGGATATCGAAATCCAAAAGAGCAACATCATTATGGTTGGGCAGACTGGTACAGGGAAGACCCTTATCGCCAAAACCATCGCCAAGATGCTGAACGTTCCCTTGGCCATTGTGGATGCGACCGTTTTGACCGAGGCCGGTTATGTGGGCGAAGATGTGGAAAGTATTCTTACCCGACTGTTGCAGGCTGCGGATTACAATTTAGAGAAGGCGGAGCGTGGTATCGTTTTCATTGACGAGATCGATAAGATTGCACGAAAGAGCGACAACCCTTCCATTACCCGGGATGTATCCGGTGAAGGGGTACAGCAAGGTCTGTTGAAGCTTTTGGAAGGCACCACGGTGAACGTACCGCCAAAAGGAGGGCGCAAGCACCCGGACCAAAAATTCATTGAAGTCAATACCGAGAATATCCTTTTCGTGGCTGGGGGTGCCTTTGATGGCATCGAGCGCATCATCACCAAACGCTTGAACATGCAAGCAGTGGGCTACAGCGCTTCCAAAGCCGAGGAAAATCTCGACCAGGAAAATATCCTGCAATACATTATCCCGAAGGACTTGAAAGAGTTTGGCCTCATCCCTGAAATCATAGGGAGGTTGCCCGTACTGACCCATATGAATCCTTTGGATGCCAAAACATTGCGCGCCATTTTAACGGAGCCCAAGAACGCCATCATCAAACAGTACGAAAAGTTGTTTGCCATGGACGATATCGAGTTTTCGATAACGGACCAAGCACTGGACTACATCGTAGAAAAGGCTGTGGAATACAAATTGGGAGCCCGAGGATTGCGCTCGCTATGCGAAGCCATCTTTACCGACGCCATGTTCACCCTGCCCAGCAGCGATGAAACAGAGTTCAAAGTGACCAAGGGATATGCCGAGAAAAAACTCTCTTACGAAACCGTGAAAAAACTAAAAGCAGTCTCCTAGACTGCTTTTTTTGTTACTTTTTCCAACAACTCCAAACAAACGTCGGAGATTATTTTTTCATCAGAATACAGATGATGCCCAAAATTAGGGATTACATTGATGTCCGCCCCAACAGCATCCATCCAATCTTCATCTGGTCTAAATTCATCGCGTTCTCCAAATATTAAATTCAAATCGGTATTGGGCTTCTGACCCTCAAACCTGATTCTAGTAGCTGAAATAGCTGTTAAGGATTTCACTGGCAAGCCTTTCAATGCGGCTTTGTAAGCAATGTTTCCTCCCATACTAAATGCCAAGTAATGCGCAGGCGTCTTTTCCTTGCGCAATAAATTTCTAACGGCAGTATCTATACCCCCATCAACAAATGCCCTGTGCACATTTTCTTCGGAAGAAATGACCACATCGATGTTGCCCAACTGTTGGCAATCGTAAAATTCAATGTTGTAATACTGTTGTAGGTAGCCAAAATAAGAAGTAATCCAGAGGCCCTTCTTAGCGCCCCACATGTCCGAAATAATAACAAGTTTTTCTGCCATGATTCTAATGGTTTTGTGTTTACAAATTGATTTGTTGGTGGGAATTTCATCAAATAACGCAGTAAATCCGCTTTTATTTGTTCAAAAGAAACCTTTCCACGATGAACGGGCCAAATTTACGAAAACGTTTTCGTAAACTATGGACGATTGTCATTTTTCTTGGATGAATGACCTATTGCACGTTCATTCGAAGCAACTCTTCGATACAACCACGCTCATTGGAAAGTCTGGGTATTTTGTGTTGCCCACCCAGTTTGTTGTGCGATTTAAGCCAGTGATGGAAAAGGTTTTCACGTGCCACATGCACCGTGGGCATCTTTAGGGTGATGTTGTTGTAACGTTTGGCCTCGTAGTCGGAGTTTAGGGCCTTGAGTGCATTGTCCAGCATTTCGGTAAAATACCCCATGTCGGCAGGTGGTTTTCTGAACTCGATGATCCATTCATGGGCGCCTTTTTCCTTATCTGTCATAAAAATGGGTGCTGCGGTGTAATCCATAATTTCCGCTTCGGTTTTAAGACACACCTGCTTTAAGGCTTCCTCTGCATTTTCAATGATCAGTTCTTCACCAAATACGTTGATATGGTGCTTGGTCCGGCCCGTTATTTTGATACGATACGGATTTTTGGAAGTGAATCGAATGGTGTCGCCAATTTTATAACGCCACAATCCGGCGTTGGTGGTAATCACCATGGCATAATTGACCCCCAGCTCTACCTCCCACAATGGAATGGCCTGGTCTCCTTCGCCTGTGGGGCCCATGGGGATGAATTCATAAAAAATACCATAGTCCAACATCAACAATAATTCATCGGAATTGTTCTGGTCCTGAATCCCGAAAAACCCTTCTGAGGCATTGTAAGTCTCATAAAAGTTGAACCTTTTGCGGGGCAACAACTTTTTGTACTGGTTTTTGTAGGGCGTAAAACTCACCCCTCCATGAAAGTATACTTCCAAGTTTTCCCAAACTTCAAAAAGATGGTTTTTCCCTGTTTTTTCAAGTACTTGATTCAAAAGCACCAGCATCCAAGAAGGCACTCCTGCCAAACTGGTAACGTTCTCCCGTATGCTTTCCTCTATGATCGCCTCCAATTTGGTTTCCCATTCGGTCATCAACGAGACCTTGTTGCTGGGAGTACTGCTGTATTCGGCCCAAAGGGGCATATTATCGATTAAGATCGCTGAAAGGTCTCCAAAGAAAGTCCCATTATCCTCGTACAGTTCCTTGCTCCCGCCCAGACGTAGACTTTTGCCGGTAAACAATTGAGAGTTTTCATTATTGTTCAGATACAGGCAAAGTAAATCTTTGCTGGATTTATAATGACAGTCCTCCAACGCTTCTGTACTTACCGGGATAAACTTGCTCTTGGCATTGGTGGTACCACTACTCTTCGCAAACCATTTAATAGAGGTGGGCCAAAATAGGTTCTGCTCTCCCCTACGCGTGCGTTCGATGAGCGGAGCGATGTCCTCATAGGTTACGATAGGCACCCTGTTCCTAAACTCTTCGTACTTGGGCAGGTCTTGGTAACCATATTGCTTACCGATCATGGTGTCTTTGGAAAAGTCCAACAATTGACGCAGTACCTCATCCTGAACATCCAACGGATACTTTAAAAAAAGCTCTATTTGGTGGTAGCGCTTCCGTAATAGCCAAGAAGCAATGGAATTGAATAATGGTATTGGCATTTTAGGTATCTTTAACCAAAGAAACAAGGTTGGTGCAACTGCTAAAATAGCTTTTCTAACATAGATTTTCAAATAAGATAAACACATTCACTTTACTATGCTATACGAGGGAGTCTTGCGAAAGATGCGAACGGAAATGGGAAGCCCGATCCAATATTTTTTGATCTTTGAGAACGACTTTATCAACATGAACCAAGCGCTCGATAGGGAGCTGCAGATCGATTTCATCAAATTCCAATGTTTGAACTGTGGGGAGGACAGGCCCATCTACCGGCAAGGTTTCTGTAAGTCTTGCTTTTTTGAAACGCCCCGAGCCGGGGATTGGATCATGAAGCCCGAACTGAGCAAGGCCCACTTGGGCGAAGAAGACCGTGATTTGGAGTACGAGAAAAAAATGCAGCTTCAACCGCACATCGTGTATTTGGCCAACTCGAGTAGCATTAAGGTGGGGGTGACCCGTAAATCACAGGTACCCACCCGATGGATCGACCAAGGGGCCCACGAAGCCATAGAGATTGTGGAGGTTCCCAATCGATATTTGGCCGGGATTACCGAGGTGGCGCTCAAAGACCATGTGAGCGACAAGACGAGCTGGAGAAAGATGTTGCAAAACGATATTGAGGATGTAGACCTCGTGGAATGGCGGAACAAACTCAAGTCCAGTATACCGGACGAAGCCATGGATTATTTCTTAAATGACAGGGAAGAAACCCATATGGAATTTCCTGTACTAAAATATCCCGAAAAGGTGAATAGCCTCAATTTGGACAAAACCCCAAGTTACAAAGGCGTGCTCAAAGGCATTAAAGGACAGTACCTTATTTTTGAGGACAACACCGTCTTTAATGTGCGCGGAAGTGAAGGATACTACGTGGGGATAGATTTTAAATAAAACTGGATCATAACCAGAGAAAATGAGCCAAAAAATCAAACTAACCGAAGCGATTTCCATTGGAATAGGTGGTATGGTGGGTGGTGGAATTTTTGCGGTTTTGGGTTTGGCTGTGGATTTGTCCAAAGGCGGCACCCCCTTGGCCTTTCTCTTCGCTGGGATTTTGGCCCTAATCACATCTTATAGTTATGTGCAGCTTTCCAAAAAATATGCGGACAGGGGCGGAACGGTAAAGTTTATCACCCAAGGTTTTGGGAAGACGATATTCAGTGGGGGCATTAACAACCTTTTATGGGTAAGCTATATCATTATGCTCTCGCTTTATGCATCGGCATTTGGATCTTATGCGCCAAATCTGCTCCCCATCACGGGAGGCGAACTGGATTTCCACCTTTACGCCAGTGGTATCATCCTATTGGCGGCCATTATCAATTATTACAGCATTAAGGTTGTTGGCATGATAGAATCTTACGCAGTTATCATTAAACTGGTGATTCTTATAGCCTTCATCGGCATTGGACTGTACGGTCTGATGGGAAACCCCAATCTGGACCAATTGTCACCGGAGAATTGGGAGGCACCGCTGCAATTGCTTACCGGAGGTATGGTTATATTTGTGGCCTATGAAGGTTTTGAATTGATTGCCAACTCTGCCCCCGACATTGAAAACCCGGATAAAAATATTCCACGAGCTTATTATATCGCAATTATTTTTGTGGTATTACTCTATATCATTATTGCAGTGGTCACAGTAGGTTCGCTGCCTTTTGATCAAATCAAAACGGCCGAGGACTATGTTTTGGCAGAAGCTGCCAAGCCTATGCTGGGGCAGACCGGATTCACTATCATTACCATTGCCGCCATGATTTCCACCTTCTCTGCAATCAACGCCTCAATCTATGGAGGAAGTCGGGTGAGTTATGAAATTGCCGAGGAAGATGAGCTCCCACATCAATTCACCTACCAACTTTGGAACCAACCCATTGGATTATTGATTACCGCAGGTCTTACCTTGTTGCTCACAAACACCTTAGAATTGGAAAGCATTTCTACTGCGGGGAGCGTTGGTTTTCTTTTGGTATTTGCTATGGTAAACTATGTGGGCTTTAAGCTATCAAAACATACCGCAAGCCGGAAGGGCATCCCATTGACCGGGTTCATCTTATGTCTTATTGCGATGGTTGTCCTGCTTCAACAGCAATTTGAAAGCAACAAAATGGGGGTCATCGTCGCTCTCTCTATCATTGGTGGCTGCTTTTTGATTGAGTATTTCTATAAAATGAACGAGGAATAAAATTTGTTCCAAAACGTATATTTCTGCCAAAACTCGACAAAAAAGCTTATTTTCAGTACTTTATCCATTACCACCAAACCAAAAACCAGCTTAAATGAAAAAATTCCCAAATGCATTTGTCATTCTATTGGGTGTAATACTTTTAAGTTGGGTATTTACCTATTTGATTCCCCAAGGAAGTTATGAGAGAATTGTCGACGCTGAAACTGGGATGATTCGGGTAGTAAGCGACTCCTACACGCAAATCGACTCCAGTAGCCCTTCCTTTCTTGATTTTCTGGTCTCCATTCCCAAAGGTATTGCCGAAAGAGCTGAACTCATCGTTCTTATCCTGTTGATAGGTGGCTGTTTTTACCTCATTGAAAAAACGGAAACCTTTAACCATAGTTTGGTAAAACTGGTTTCTTCCTTAAAAGGAAGGGAGGATTTGGCACTTTTGACCGTAGCCATCCTATTCATCACTGGTGGTGTCACTATTGGGCTACAGGAGGAAGTCGTTGCTATGACCCCTATACTTTTATTGTTCGGCAAAAGTTTGGGGTACAATTCATTCACCATGATATTTGCCAGTTACGGCTCATCCGTGGTGGGCAGTTCATTTAGCCCATCCAATCCTTTTGGGGTTCTTTTGGCACAAAAAGAAGCTGCTTTGCCCCTACTTTCGGGCAGTTCCTTTAGACTGGTCGTACTTTTAGGTGCATCCTTGGTTTGGATTCTATATCTTCTTTATTATGCCAAAAAACATAGGATCAAAAAAATACAAATGCCAACCCAGAACAAAACCATGGGTGGTCGTAATAAAGCAATACTGCTGTTATTGGGTCTTACGTTTTCGATTGTAATTATTGGCATAGTTCAGTTTGATTGGGGGTTTAGTGAGGTGTCCGCCTGTTTTTTTGCCCTTGGCATCCTCTCCGGCCTCATTGCAAAAATGGGATGGAACAAAACGGGTGAAACCTATATTGAAGGAATGAAAGAAATGGTATTTGCCTGCATCATACTTGGTTTGGCCAACAGTATTTCAATTTTATTGACGCAAGGAATGATCATGGATACTATTGTTAAAGTCCTATTTGGTCCCTTGCAGGGTTTCTCTCCCGCTGTCTCGGGAGTACTAATGATGATTTCACATGTCCTTTTGCATTTTCCAGTGCCCAGCTATTCTGGGCAGGCCATTTTGACCTTGCCCATATTGGTCCCGCTATCCGACTTGGTCGGGCTTTCCAGACAGATATGTGTTTTGGCCTTTCAATATGGCGCTATAATGGGCGATATGATCGTTCCTACCAATGGAGCACTGATGGCCGTAATCGCAATAGCAAAAATACCCTATAATACATGGTTCAAATTTGCCATAAAACCCACGCTGTTAGTACTCCTCATCGGTGCCATTGCCATTGTTGCTGCCGTTTTTTTAGGATATCACTAATAACCATCATTTTTGTAGATTAGACACTGTTTTTTACCAGATCATGCTCAAAGTCTTTAGAAGAATACGAAAGAAATCCATTGCGGATAAAAAGGTCAGCAACTACTTGCTGTATGCCATTGGTGAAATCGTGTTGGTCGTCATCGGAATTTTGATCGCACTCGCCATCGACAATGCCAATGAACAAAGCATCAAACGGGAAAAGGAGCAAATTTACCTCATGGGACTCCGAGATGAGTTCGAGACCAGTCAGACCAAATTAAGAGAACTCATATCCTTCAACAGGCAAAGCTATGAGGATTCTAAGAAAATCTTGGTCTATATGGTCGACCCGGAGAACCTCCCCAATGAGCAGGAGCTCGCCAATTTGCTCTACAATGCCTTGGCCTTCGATATTTCGTTCAACCCCAACAATTCCCTTTTGATGGAAATGATCAATTCGGGAAGTTTAAAGGATATTGCCAATCCGCGCCTGCGCATCCTCTTGACCAATTGGATTTCCAACATCGAGGACATATCCAAACAAGAAATGATGCTGGCCAATGAACGGGACAAGATACTCGATATGTTCCGAAGCGAAGAAAACAGCATCAAAACGCTGTATGACCTCACTGGGGTCTCCGATGAATTGGGGATTCCCCCAAGTTCGGACCGGACAAGCAACCGGAACCTGCTAATGTCAAAAGAATTTGAGAACAATATGCTCATGTTCATCCTCACCAGTATCAAAACGGAAACTGTGCATTACAATCCTTTGATGCAAAGTATAGATGAGATTTTGAAAACCATTGATAGCGAAATCAACCCATAAAAAAGCTGGCTAAAAATCGGCAATGTCTGAATTTTGTCAGGTTGAGCGTCAGCCTGTGGCAGAGAGGCAGGCGAAACCCATTGATTACCCGTATATGCTAAGTTCTCGACTGCGCTCGAACTGACATTTAATCCGCTTTTAGATGGCCTACTTGCTTTAATTAACCGTATCCTTTTTCTTTTTCTTGAGGAGTCCGCCCAAAATGGATTTGGCAGCATCCTTTACCTCATCACCCTGTTTGGCTTTTGTAGAATCCGTTGTGGTGGTGTCCTTTTTTCCGCCTAAAATATTGCCGATGACATCCTTTACCCCATCGTTTTTAGTGTTGGTGGTATCGGATTCGTCCTTTTTAAAGACATCGGACAATAGGTCTTTGGCTTTTTCCTTACCCTGACCTATCAATTTCTGCTTTTGCATCTCCACCAATTTGGTAGTCAAGGTTTTTACACTGGATGACAGGTCGGTGCTCACGGATGGATTGGTGAAGTTCCCTCCAATGTTAGCCGTTACGGGAACGGTGACCTCTCCCAAACTCTGGTCGTTCAATTGTGCGATGAGCTTATTTACCTCCGAGCCCAAATATTTGGCGGGCACGTTCAGGGTTGCGGCGTAATCCATTTGCTTGTCAAAGGAGTGGCTACCGTTCACATCAATGGCGATGTCTTTATACGTAAGGGTGAAAGGCTTCACTTTAACCATTCCATTATCAAAGGTCAATGCCGTTTTTAGTCCATCTAAATTGATTTCCTTGGTGTCCAAAAAGTTGAGTTTACTGTCCAATGCCGAAACCAAGGGTGCCTTTTCGGCATCCAATTTTGGGGAAAGCAGTTCTGCCAGCAAATTACCTGATATGGTGGCCAAGTTTGGCGTAAAGTCATCCTTCAAGTTCCCCGAAATCTTAATATCCGAGTTCAATTTACCCTGAATTGCCGTGGCCAAAGGAGTCAAGGTTTTCAATAATTCCAACCCTGCAAAGGACTCCCCAATGTTAAAGTTGTTCATGCCCAGGTTCATATCAAAGGTAGCGGTTTCTTGTTTGGTGGAAACGGATCCTGAAAGCCCCAAGGTACCCCCGAACAAATCGGAAGTCAAGTTTTTTACCGTTGCCGTCTCATCCTTGATGATCAAGGTTCCTTTGACGTTCTTCAGATTCAGGTTATCATAAACTACGGTGTTCGCAGCGGCATCGATGGTACAATCCAAAAACGACGGTATTTTGATGCGCTCCTCCCCTGTTGTGGTTGAACCCGTCTCCTTTTCCCCGTTTTCAGGTTCCGTATTATCCGCGGTTTCCTCCATCATAAAATCGTTCAAGGCAAACCTATTGGAGTTCAAGGTAAAGTTTCCTTCCACATTCTCATCGTTGAACATAAAGCCCAACAAATTGGTCAATGTTCCCTTGGCCTCAAAATCAGTGCTGCCCGTTTTACCTGTAAAGGAATCCAAGGAGACCTTGTCCGGATTAAAGGACACGGCCGCAGTGTTAATGGTCACAGGATTTTTAAGTTCCTCTGACGCATATTCAAATCCGGAAAGGGACGCCTTTCCCGTTGTTCTGGTATTCTGGTATTGCTTGTTCTCCAAAGAGGCCATATCGAAGGCCGTGGTAATGTCCGCATTCAGAATGCCCTTTAAATTGAAATCTTCGGGTACGGGATAGGCCTGCGAAATATTGGCCAAATTGATTCTTCCGTCCATGTGGGCGTTCACTTTGGTATTGCCCAACAACTCGCGGATATTGGCGTTCAAATTGAATTTGTCCTCGTCTATCAGGAAAGACAGACGGTTAATATCCACATAGGTATCTTCCGTGATTCCTGTTTCGTTATTGATCTCCGTATCGATGTACACATTGCGAACCGATTTGGGCAAATCGGGATATTTGAAGGATGCATTCTCCGAATTGATGGCAATTTTGAAGGTCGGGATATGCGCATCGTCCACTACCCCTTTAAATTGGCCGTTCACCTCAAAATTACCTGTCGTCTGCACGGTTTCGATGTTCGCCGCATACGCCTCAGGAATCACCGCCAAAAAGTTCTTAAAGTCGGAAGAAGGTGTTTCAAAAGTAATGTCCACCTCCTGATTGTCTTCGTTGACCTTTACAAAGCCCTCGAATACCAAGGGCAACTGGTTTACCAAGGCCTTGTTCTCCAAAAAAGTATACTTGTTTTCGGTGAGATCGATACCGATCAAGGCATCCAAATTGATTTTGTTCCTGTTCAAGTATTGGGTACTGTCCATTTCAAAGGACACTAAAGCATCAGTAAGAGTTTTGAGCTCCGATTGCTCCAAAGAGAGGTCCCCCGTTCCCGAGTGGTTCATCTCCAAGATTTCCAATCGGATCCCGCTGGCCATGTCCCAGTAGACGATTTCTGCATTGGAAATGGCGTAGGAGTTCAGGTTCAACGTAAAATTGTCACCGGATGCTTCTGTGGTAGCCGTGGTGGACCCTCCGCTTTCCTTGGCAATATCATAATTGGCATTGCCTTCCTTATCTGCTTTGATGAGCAATTTTGCGCCATCGATGTTCAGTGTTTTGATCTCAATAGGCTCTTCCGCAGATTTGAACAGCTCCTTGATGGACATGGAAAGTGCTATTTCCGATGAGGCAAACAAGGTATCGCCCTCAAACGGAGCCTTGTTGACCAATGATAAATTGGTGAGCTTTACATTCGCGTCCGGAAAGCTTCGGAGCAAACTCAGATCAGCATCCTCAAAGTCAAAAGTGGCGTTGATGCTATTGTTGACTTTTGTTTTGATGATTTCCTCAATTTTGCCTTGAAGAAACAGGGGAACGGCGATAATAATCGCTAGTAGCACAAGTAGGGTTATGGAGGTAATCTTTAGGACTTTTTTCTTCATACTTCGGTGTTTTACAACAAATTAAAGGAGAAGTATCAATCCAAAGAAATTTCTTCCCCTATATTTAAGTTAAATCTTTTTCGCATCAGATATACGAAAAAATAGAGCAAAGGGGTGTCGAGAATGGCAATCATTACCTTGAAAATAAAACCACTGATCAGCAGTCCATAAAACTTGTCCCACGGCAACACGCCAAAAAGGCATAACAGCCCAACCACCGTGAACGTGTCTATAAATTGGGAGGAAAATGTAGAGAAGTTGTTCCGCAGCCAAAGCATGCGACCATTGGTAAGCCTCTTCCAGAAGTGATAAATGGTAATATCGATATACTGTGCGCCCAGATAAGCCAGCATGGAAGCCAAAACGCCCAATGGCGATAGCCCAAAGACCGTGGTAAAGGTGATATCATCGACCGGGGATGATGGAATGGCCAAGGAATAGTTGGCCACCAAAATAATGGCCATAGAGAAGAACGAGGCAAAAATACCTGCGGTCACCACTTGATTGGCCTTTTTTTGGCCGTATATCTCGGAGATTAAATCGGTGATCAAAAAGGTAATGGGATACGGCAAAATACCCACCGAAAGTTCAAAAAGCGGAGCTCCAAATACCTCCACATCCCCAAAAGGGCTCCACGAGAAAAACTTTTGAAAAATAAGGTTGGACACCACCAGTGAGGTAATGAACAGCGCCCCGAGATACAGATATATGGAAAATGCTAACTTCTTGTCCTTTTGCGTCATATGTGGTTGAAAAGCCCTTAAGCCTTGGTTGGAAAATCTACTTTATGTTTAAACTGAAGGGCATCTTGGCCTGAATGCCTTCTTGTTTGGTAAATTGTTTGAACTCCTTTAAAACTTGGTAGGCCTCGGTTCCAATTTCTTCCTGTATGATGGATTCCCCGATTTTGGTCTTTGCCGAACCAAAATCTTCCATGAACAGCTCAAAATCGGATTTGTATTTAGGATACTTGCGCAGCCCGTAGGATTCCAGACCAGCCATTTCTGCCGCGGCTTTGACCGCATCGTCCAAACTTCCCAATTCATCCACCAAGCCAAGCGCCTTGGCATCCGTTCCGCTCCAAACCCTGCCCTGTGCCACTTGGTCCACCTGCTCCACCGTCATATTGCGGCCTTTGGACACACGGTCCAAAAAGGTTTGATAGGTCTCTTCGATACTCTCTTCAAGGACCTGCCTAAAGGTATCCGTCATGGGCTCAAAAAAGGAATAATCCACTGAATTTTTGTTGGTACCTACCTGCTCGGCATTGATACCAATGTTTTCCGCCAATTGGTTGACGTTCGGAATAGTTCCAAAAACCCCTATAGATCCGGTAATGGTCGTAGGCTCTGCAAAAATTTTGTCCCCTCCTACGCCAATATAATATCCTCCAGAGGCCGCAATGGTTCCAAATGAGACCACCACAGGCTTCTTTCGTTTGGCCAATTGCATTTCTCTCCAAATGATATCGGAAACGAGAGCACTTCCACCGGGAGAGTCCACACGGAGCACAATCGCCTTTACACTCTCATTGTCCACTGCTTTGTGGAGGGCATCCACGATAAGTCCTTGCCCAACATAATCCTTTCCGCCTTCGCCTCCCAAAATCTCTCCCTGGGCATAAATAATGGCAATTTTATCGGAACCTGTACGGATTTTCTGTTTGTTGGCCTTTTGTATGTAATCCCTCAACCCAACATATTCCACGTCCTCATCTTTGGAAAGTCCGATTTTCTCCCTCATCAGGTCTTCGTATTCATCAAAGTACAGTGCGCCGTCCACGAGACCGGAAGCGACGGCATATTCAGGGGTACGCCCTCCAAGAGTATCGGCTATTTGGTTGAGGTCTTGGGGCGAGAGGTTTCTGGATTCTGAAATATCGTCGACCATCACGTTCCAAATGGAAGAAATGAGCTCTTTTATCTGGGCACGGTTTTCCTCACTCATGGTGTCGGACAAAAAGGGCTCTACCGCACTTTTGTACTTTCCATGGCGTATGACCTCCATTTTGATTCCCGATTTTTCCTGTAATTCCTTATAAAAAAGCACTTCGGTGGCCAATCCCTTAAAATCCATCGCACCCACCGGATTAATGTACACCTCATCTGCCGCGCTGGCCAAGTAATAGTCGCGCTGCGCATACACATCGGCATGTGCCACCACGAACTTTCCGGAAGATTTAAAATCGATTAGGGCGTTGCGTATTTCACGGGCTTGGGCCATTCCTGCCTGTAGAAATCCAGTGGTGATGCTTATGCCCTCAATATGGTCATCGCTTTTGGCCACTTCTATGGCATGTAGGATTTCATCCAATCCCAGCTCCGCTGTCCAAAGTTCGGCAAAGGGATCGTTCGCATCCTTTCCCGTGTAATCCAAAATCGGTGTTATAAAACTGATCTCCAACACCGAGTTGCGTTTGACCACAACACCATCATCCGCACTGCCCACCAAGGCCATAAAAATAAAGAACATGCCCACAATGATCATAAAGGCCATTAAGCTCCCCAAAATTGAGGCAAGTAGGTTTCTTAAAAACTTCATGCAATAAAAATTTAATACGTATCAAAGATAACCAATGTAGGAATGTTTTGTTTACTTTGTTTCTTCGATTATGGGCAGAAAGCAAAAGGTATATCTTTCATTGGGAAGCAATTTGGGAAATCGGCATGCGAACCTCCAAAAGGCCATTTTTCGCATTCGGCAAAAGGCAGGATCGATCTTGGATATTTCCTCCGTTTATGAAAACCCGGCGGTCGGATTCGATGGGGACCCTTTCCTGAACATTGTCATTTCCGTTTTGACTCCCTTGCCCCCCAAGGAATTACTGGATACCATTTTACAGATTGAACGGGATTTCGGTCGAATCCGAAATGAAGGCGGTGGGTACCGCTCCCGCACACTGGATATTGACATTATTTATTACGGGTCGAAGGTCATCAACCATGATGATCTGGTGGTTCCCCACCCCCACATGCAGCACCGGAACTTTGTTCTAAAACCTTTGGCCGATATTGCTCCGCAGTTTTACCACCCCGTGCTGTCCAAGGATACGCGGAACCTATTGCAAGAATGTAGTGATCGAAGCCAATTCACCAAAACAAAGCACAAACTGTTCAAGGATAGGTCGGGGCTGTTTTCACAACTACAGCTCATCGCCATAGAAGGCAATATTGGTGCCGGAAAAACCACCTTGTCCAAGATGATCTCGGATGACTTCAACGCCAAATTGGTGTTGGAACGCTTTGCGGACAACCCTTTTTTGCCCAAATTCTACGAGGACCAAGCGCGCTATGCCTTTCCTTTGGAAATGTCCTTTTTGGCGGATAGGTATCAACAGTTTATGGATGACACCTCCCAGTTCGACCTTTTCAAGAATTTTATGGTAAGCGACTACGATATTTTCAAATCGCTGATTTTCGCCAAGGTCACCCTACAAAAAGAGGAGTTTAACCTATACCGAAAGGTTTTTAGTTTTATGTACAAGGAGGTGAAAAAGCCTGAAATTTATCTCTATCTCTACCAAAATACCGAACGGTTGTTGGCCAATATCAAGAAAAGGGGGCGCGATTATGAACAAAACATTGCCCCTGAATATTTGGAAAAGATCAATCGTGGGTATTTGGATTTTATCAAAAGTAACCCCACACAGAACAGTATTATTCTGGATGTGGGCGAACTCGACTTTGTTAGCCATCCCGAGGATTACGAATTCATCATACAAAAACTGGAAGATCACATCCTTTCCTCAAACTTTTAAGAGAATTTTTAGAAAATGTTTGGATATAACGAATGGTTTTATTTTATTAGCACCCTCAAATTGAGAAACTAACTAACTCAGACTTTACATAGGGCCCTGTTTTGCAGGGCCTTTTTTATTTTTTGGCATTTTGTTTGGACCATAAATCCCATACCACTACCCCCGCGCTCACGGAAATATTCAGGGAATGTTTGGTCCCGAACTGGGGAATTTCCAAAACGGTATCGCTAGCGTTGACCACTTCCTGTGAAACCCCCTTCACCTCATTTCCAAAAATCAAAGCAATGGTTTTCATTGCGCCAACCTCAAAATCGTTCAACATAACAGCATTCTCCGCCTGCTCCACTGCAACAGTTTGTACTCCTTGTTGTTTAAGTTCCTGCACCACCTCCACAGTGTCCTTTCGGTATTCCCAATCCACGCTTTCGGTGGCGCCCAAGGCCGTTTTGCGAATATCTTTGTGCGGTGGGGTGGCCGTAATCCCGCAGAGATAGATCTTTTGGACCAAAAAGGCATCGGCCGTTCGGAATACGGAGCCAATATTGTTCAAACTTCGGATATTGTCCAAAATGATGATGATGGGTGATTTTTTTGCTTCCTTGAAACCATCCACATCCAACCGATCTAACTCACTATTTTCCAGTTTTCGACTCATTTTTTAAACATTGGGGTCAAAATATCAACAAAAATTTTTGATGGCTGATGAAAACTATATATTCGTTTGCAGCAGACACATGGCTTGGTCCTATTTGATTTCATCTTCAGTGAAGTCGAAAGATTGACAAAAAACATCTCGACTGCGCTCGATGTGACAATGAATTCCGTAACGATAAATTCCCAAGCAGGGCAAAAATAACAGAATTAAATCGCTTTGGCAGCCAAGAAAAAGAATACAAAGGTTACCCCGTTAATGCAGCAGTACAATGCCATCAAGGTAAAACACCCGGATGCGCTGTTGCTGTTCCGTGTGGGCGACTTTTATGAAACCTTTGGGGAGGACGCGGTAAAGGCCGCCAAAATTTTGGGCATTATCCTTACCCACAGGAACAATGGCGGGGACAAGACCGAATTGGCCGGGTTTCCGCACCACTCCCTGAACACCTATTTGCCCAAATTGGTGAAAGCGGGACAGCGCGTGGCCATCTGCGATCAATTGGAAGACCCTAAACAGACCAAAAGCATTGTAAAGCGTGGCGTCACCGAATTGGTGACTCCCGGAGTTGCCTTGAACGATGACATCCTCACCGCCAAGAACAACAACTTCTTGTGTGCCGTCCATTTTGGGCGGAATAAACTGGGTGTTTCCTTTTTGGACATTTCCACTGGGGAATATCTGTGTTCCCAAGGATCGGCGGAACAGGTGGACAAACTGCTCCAAAACTTTTCGCCGAACGAAATTTTGGTCTCCAAAAACCATAAAAAGGATTTTGTGGAATGTTTTGGAAATCATTTCCACAGTTTCTTTTTGGAAGATTGGATTTTTCAGGAAGATTATGCCCAAGAGCGCTTGAACCAACATTTTGGTACCAAAACCCTAAAGGGTTTTGGCATCGACCACCTCAACCAAGGCATAATTGCTTCGGGGGCTGTGCTGCACTATCTTTCCGAAACCCAGCATAGCCAACTCAAGCACATCAACAACATACAGCGCATTGCCGAGGAGGAATATGTGTGGATGGACCGCTTTACCATCCGTAACCTGGAACTTTACCATTCTGCGCACCAGAACGCGGTGACCTTGCTGGACATTATAGACAAGACGCTGTCCCCCATGGGCGGACGCCTGTTAAAAAGATGGTTGGCCCTTCCGTTGAAAAATGTGGAAAAGATCCGGCAACGCCATGAAGTGGTCGCCCATTTAAAAAGCGAGGAGTCCCAATTGAACAGGATTCAGGGCCACGTTAAACAGATGGGCGATCTGGAGCGTTTGATCTCCAAATTGGCCACGGGAAAAATCAACCCCAAGGAAGTGGTCCAACTCAAAAACTCATTGGAAGCGGTGGTGCCCATCAAACAATTGGCCCTCAACAGCTCCAACGCCTCCCTACAACATATTGGGGAGCGTTTGGACGATTGCGAAGCCCTTCGGTCCAAAATAAAAGAGGTACTCAACGAGGAGGCCCCGGTGAACATTGCCAAAGGCAACACCATCGCCGAGGGTTATTCGGAAGAACTGGACGAATTGAGGGGACTGGCTTTTTCCAGCAAGGATTATCTGGATAAAATGTTGGAACGGGAAACCAAGGAAACCGGTATCACTTCCCTAAAAATCGCTTCCAATAACGTTTTTGGCTATTATATTGAAGTTCGGAATACCCACAAGGACAAGGTTCCCGAAGGTTGGATTCGCAAACAAACTTTGGTGAATGCAGAACGCTACATCACCGAGGAACTCAAGGAATACGAGTCCAAAATCTTGGGTGCCGAGGAACGCATTTACCATTTGGAACAGCAGCTTTTTGAACAGTTGCTGGTCTGGATGCAGGAATATATTTCGCCAGTACAGCAGAACGCATACCTGATCGCCCAATTGGATTGTCTTTGTGGCTTTGCCCAGTTGGCCAAGGAGAACCACTATATAGAACCGATGGTGAACGATTCGACCACCATTGACATTAAGGAAGGAAGGCACCCCGTAATCGAAAAGCAATTGCCCATTGGTGATGCCTATGTAACCAACGATGTACTGCTCAACCGCGAAGAGCAACAAATCATCATGATTACCGGGCCTAACATGAGCGGTAAATCTGCCTTGTTACGGCAAACCGCATTAATCGTGCTCTTGGCCCAGATGGGCAGTTTTGTGCCCGCTACGGAGGCACACCTTGGTGTGGTGGACAAAATTTTTACGCGGGTTGGGGCCAGTGACAATATTTCAATGGGCGAATCGACCTTTATGGTAGAGATGAACGAGACCGCTTCCATCTTGAATAACCTCTCGGAACGCAGTTTGGTGCTTTTGGACGAAATTGGTCGTGGCACCAGTACCTATGATGGCATTTCCATCGCTTGGGCCATTTCGGAGTATTTGCACGAGCACCCCGCGAAGGCAAAAACGCTATTCGCTACGCATTACCACGAGCTCAATGAAATGACCAATACTTTTACCCGCATCAAAAACTATAATGTTTCCGTAAAAGAGTTGGAAGACAATGTGCTCTTTCTCCGAAAATTGGTGCCCGGGGGCAGCGAACACAGTTTTGGAATCCATGTAGCGAAAATGGCGGGAATGCCGCAACAGGTGATTCAAAAGGCGAACAAAATCCTTAAAAAACTGGAGAAATCGCACTCCAGCGAGGAGATGACGGATAAACTGCAGGCCCCCCAAAACGAGATGCAGTTGAGTTTCTTCAATTTGGACGACCCCTTGCTGGAAGAGATCAAGGAAGAAATTTTGCACTTGGACATTGATACACTGACACCTGTGGAGGCATTGATGAAGCTGAACGAGATCAAGCGATTGTTGGGGAAAAAGAAAAAGGCATCTTCCTAAAAAAATTCTTTTATTTTAATAGAAATATTATAAATTTGCATCCGCGCTTGGGAAAAGTGAAGCGTTCTTTAAAAATGCGAAAATAGCTCAGTTGGTAGAGCATCACCTTGCCAAGGTGGAGGTCGCGGGTTCGAATCCCGTTTTTCGCTCGACTTCGACTCCGCTCAGTCACCACGGGTGGAGTTTTTTTTTACATACAAGTCCCGCTCGAGTGGTGGAATTGGTAGACACGCCGGACTTAAAATCCTGTGGGCATTTTGCCCGTGCGGGTTCAAGTCCCGCCTCGAGTACAGAAATCCCTTTTAACTTGTTGGTTATTAGGGATTTTTTATAATTAAATCAAAGCTGATTATCAAGTTTTATATCTTCTCTAAGGCTTAGATTCATACAATGAATTTGTACAACGCTTTATGGAAAAAATCATTAACATAAGAGGGACAATCCTATATTGTAAACTTTTACGCTCTTTTTTTGTTGATTAAACTTAAAAAACCGTAATTGAACATTGAAAATTAATCCAACAACAATGCAAAAGTATCTAATTGTCCCCACCTTATTTTTCCTTTTTTTAAGCTGTTCTTCTAATGAAGAAGGTACTGGTGAAACGCCTCCTGAACAGGACACAAAGAATCCAGAAATTACAATAAATGGAATTGATGAAGACGATACAGTTGAAATTATCACTTCCGTAAATGTATCCATCAGTGATGAAGACAATAAAATAACAACAACTATTTTATTGGACAACCAAGAAATTGCCAATTCTGAAGACAAACAAATCACCTTAGACCTTGACCCTTTTGATTTTTCAAATGGAACCAAAACATTGATTATTGAATCAACAGATAGCAGTGGTAATATGAGCACCGTTACTCGATCTTTCGAATTAAAAAAGTTGCTTTTCATTAATAGTGACTTCCAAATACCACCAATATTCAACAACCCAGAACTGGAAACTTATATTTCAATCAATACCATGGATGGTCAACTGCTTGATTATAAAAGAATCGATCTTGATGAAGAAACACGATTCTATGCTCCAGACATGGTGGAAAGACAGAACATTATTGCCACCTTATATTTGCTTTACCCCAATTCCCTAAACCGAACAGGCGGTCTTATTTCTTTTGGAAACCTATTACCAGGAACAAAAACAATAACTCAAAACGAAGTAGCCCTACGGCGGCTGGAGTATCCAATAACCAGTTCCTTTCAGTTGACCATGACAGACGCACTTGAAACAACCAACTTTAAAATGAGGGGACGGGAATATAGGCTTGAAACCGTTGGGGCAACATCAACGGGTAATTTTTCTGCAACTTTAGGCTACGATCCAAACCTGAATGGGTCGATGTTTATGTATTCAAATCCTAAAGACGCCGATGACATACAAGATTATCGATTTTTGTTTCTGAATGATTTTATAGATAGTACAATATCCTTTCTTGATTTTAAGTCACCAACCAATTCTGCAACCCTAGAATTTCCACCGGAAATAACTGACTATAGCCTGACTTTTCATGGGTATAGAAATCAAGAAGATTACGACTTGGGAAAATTTTCGGAAATCTTGTGGAAGACAAATCCAACATCCCCGACTGTTGAGGTTCCCTTGGTTGAAGAATTTGAGATCTATGAACAATTCTACGATGCCAAGATAAGCGAAAACCAAAGGTTTATAACAAATGTAAAAGGTCTTGGAGAGATTGAGATTCCAGATTGGAGCGCACAAGTGGAAGGAAGTACAGTACTCACGAGTGGTAATTATGATCAACTTTTGATCTCAACGACTTTTAGAGGTGTTCTTTTGGAAAATACAGTTAACAGGATAACTTGGACCTACAGTGAAAAAAACAATGCTCAAGTAATAATGCCTTTTGAAAACCTTGAAGTACCACAAGAAATCAAAACCATACTTGATGATTTTGGAATTGACCCAAACAACCCCGAACAAATAGAACTCTTAAGCCTTGTTTTAGAGGGCTTTGAGAAAGACTATAGATTTGAAGATGGTATCTTTGTGGGGCTCGGGAATTCAAATTATTATGGCGACGAACAATCTATCTCTTATGTAATTAAGGACGGTACAATTAATTAAAAACTTATGTTGAAATTGGTCTCAATGTTCACAACAAATTAGTTTTTTCTTAGCCTTTGATTCAAATTCCATATAAGGTAATTACCAATCTTTTAAATATGGCACTGAAACTAGTTTTGTTCCCATAACCAAGAACCGATGCTTTAAAAAAAGTAAAACCCTGAAATCTTTTGATTTTCAGGGTTTTTTGTTCTACATTTTCTGCTTACTAATACTCCAACCCATAATAATCGGCAACTTCATAAAAATCCGAAATATCCACCCCGGCCTTTTTTAGTTCCTCTTTTACAGTCATACCTTTTGAAGATAACCCTTCTTCGCCCTCGACCACCACAAACCTGAGGTTCACTGTGGTATCAAAAGTGGAGAACAAAACCGCTTCACCCAAGGCAATCCTCGAAATATTCAAGATATTAGTAGAGTTGTTATAAGGCATGGTCAACCAAGTGTCCACCGGCACCGTTACATTTTTAAAATAGCCGAAAACCACCCCATGATCCAAAATATCCTGAGTAATCCCTGGAACCGAAAAACTTTGGTACCCTTGTATGATCTCTTGATCTTCAAATAGGTAACTTCTCACATTCGCATTCCCATCTTCACCGGGTTCGCCCTGTATTCCTTGCTCTCCTTGTGGCCCCATGGCCCCATCTTCCCCGTCGCTACAGGCATAAATGGCAAATGCGGCAATACACACATATACTAATCTTGAAATTTTCATATTGTTGA
This sequence comes from Allomuricauda sp. MMSF_3307, assembly GCF_030733585.1. NCBI lineage: Bacteria > Pseudomonadati > Bacteroidota > Flavobacteriia > Flavobacteriales > Flavobacteriaceae > Allomuricauda > Allomuricauda sp. MMSF_3307. The sequence continues at coordinate 234,109 of NZ_JASHIQ010000003.1, read as the reverse complement.
GGTTTATGGTTTACTTCTTAGGTTCCGGTTGTACCTACCGTTACCTGTCTGAATTACAACGGTTTCAAGGACAATTTATTACCTTATTGTAAATCAAATGGTTACAATAACAACAATCCAAATCATTACGTTTCAAAAACCGAATCGTACCTTTAGGTACAAAGAGGTTCCTTTTGTCCAAAACACACACATACGCCAACCGATTTCGACTCAAAGATTTCCCTTACCTACTTTGGGATACCTATACTGCGTGGAGCAAGGCCCGCCCCTGGCGTTTGAGCGCAGTGGTGGCCTATTATGCGGTGCTTTCGTTGCCTGCGCTATTGGTCATCATCATCAACATTGTGGGTGCCATTTGGGGCGTGGACATCGTACAGGGCCGATTGACGGATGAGTTTTCCGTTGCGCTGGGCCCCAACGCCGCCCAAACCATTGAAGAAATTGTACAGGACACCCAAAACAAGGACAAGAATCTAATTTCTACCCTTATCGGTATCGCCACCCTCCTTTTTGGTGCCACCGGGGTCTTTTATCAATTGAAAATTTCGCTGAACGAAATATGGCGCATCAGGTCATCCAAAGGATTCGACTTTTGGAAACTGGTCACCGAACGGGCCAAAAGCTTTGCCTTTATCCTCGTCATCGGTTTTTTATTGTTGATCAGTTTTATCGTCACCGCTGCCATTGCCGCCCTCAACGACTATCTAAAAAGCTTGATCAGCGAAGCGGCCATTTATTTGGCATACACTATCGATATTTTTTCGTCCATCGCCATTATTACGGTCATGTTTGCCCTGATGTTCAAATTCCTGCCCGATGCCAAGATCAAATGGCGGGCCGTTTGGTTCGGCGCCTTTATCACCGCCGTGCTATTTGTTATCGGGAAGTTTTTACTGGGGCTCTACTTTGGCGAAGCCCAACCCGGCTCTACCTATGGAGCCGCTGGCACCATAGTTTTGGTGTTGTTATGGGTTTCCTATTCCTGCCTTATTCTCTTTTTTGGGGCACAGTTTACCTATACCTACGCCAAAAAGTACCATATCTATTTTGAGCCCTACAACGAGTTGGACCCTTGAACCGACGCTATGGGTTCCGTTTTCCTTCCACCACGATTCCTTTCCAACCCATCAGGGCATCATAGCTGCCCAAATCATTGGGGACAAATTCAAAAGATTCGGCTGCCTTTGGGTCCTCAAAGAAAACGGTCGGGCTTTCCGCCTGTAATCTACCTACTTCTTCTCCTTCTTGAAATAATACCAGCTTTCCATTAGCGACCCTCACCTCCAATACCAACCCATCAAAATCGGCAAAGGTGTAGAAACCCGCATAAGGTTCCAGTACTTCCGGTTCCACTGCTATGGCTTTTCGGTTGATTTCCTTTGGAAAGGCAACAGGCTGCGATTTGAGCATCTTAGACATGTCATCGATGGCATCAAAAAAAGGCATTTCGTCATAATTGGCCAGCAAAACAAAATCAAAATGGTTCTTCAGATCGGTGTATACCTGTGCCCGAATGCCTTTGGAACCGCCATCTTTGGCAATAACACCTTCGTTATTGGTTAAGAAAGAAGCTATAGGCTCCTGTTTGATATGATCCAGAAAGATTTTTAAATCTTCGGCCGTCGAAAAGATGCGTGCCGTCCGAAATTCATCCTTTTGGATATTGTCCACAGTAACCAATTCCCCGTCCTTGAGCACATGGTTCTGTGCCATTTGATGGATGTTATGTTCCTTGACAAAAAAGTGTGCTCCACTGGAATCCATCCCCAACGGATTGAAGATTTCGTCCACCAAACATTGCGCAAAGGGCTTGCCATACGTTTGGGAAATAATATGGCATATCAATTCGTACCCCACATTGGAATACTGCGCATCGGTACCCGGCTCAAACAATAAGGTTTGCTGTTTTGCCAGTTCAACAATATCCTCGGGCTCCAACTGGTATTCTTGCCCCTCGAATCCTACCAGTTCCCTGGGGAGGCCAGAGGTATGCTCCAACAACATGTTCAGGGTAATCCTATCTCCTTTTGGAAAGTCCGGTATAAACTGATTCAAGGTCTGGTTTTTGGAGAGCTTGCCCTCCAATTCCAATTGCGCCAGCAGGTAATGGGCCATGAGCTTGGAAATGGAATGGATATCGAACTGGTAATCCGAGGCAACATAGGAAGTACTGTTGGGTGACGTCTTTAAATTGTAGGCTTTATTCAGCAAAAGCGTATCGTTTTTGTACACCAACAGCACACCGTTGAATTGTTGCAGCTCCGTCAGCTTCATGAAATAGGTATCTACCGAATCACGGACTTGCTCCATTTGGGTAGAAAGTACCACTTCGCCATTCTCAGCGTGATTGCCACAGGCAGCCATCACCATCATTCCCAAAAGCATCAAAATATATCTCATCATCACTTTTCTTTTAGGCAAAGAACCAAAAAACCAGCTTTCAAAAATTGTAAAAATGGAAACCTATTGATGGCGCAACAAAAACTCGGGCAAATTATTGAAAAACTCTAGAGGAGGCACTCCGCACACCTTCTTAAAGTCGTTGATAAAGTGGGGCTGATCAAAATAACCATAATCGTAACTCAGTTCGGTCAATGAAACCTCAGCATGCTTGGCCCTATACTTTACCAAATCCAAGATACGGACCGTGATAATGAACTTTTTAAGGCTGTACATCACCTCTTTTTTAAAGATTTTGCCCAAATATTGCCTAGACCGTTGAAACTGATCGCTCAATTCGTTCACGGTGACCATTCCCCTTTTTTCATAAATGGTTTCACAGATGGCACGCACCAATGCCATGGACGGGGTAAGCTGCTCCAACGTATTTCGCATAAAAGCTTCGGCCATCACAAAACGTTCTTCTTGCTTAGCGCTAAATATATCGTAGTGAAACGGTATCAAACCACTGTGCAGTTGCGAAACGTCGACAATCCCAACTTGTTCCACATTGGAAAAGAAATATGCATTCGCCCATGGTTGCACCTTGATGGTAAAAAAGGTTAGGGAGTTGGCTGCTTCAATGCGGTAAGGCGGATGGAGCTGATTGATGGTAAAAATGTTACTTCCAATCGGTTGGGCCTGTTGGTCCGGACCATAATAAAAATAACCGTCGGCCTCTTTAAAGAACACAAAGTCATAACAGCAATCATCGATGATCGGAATCAGACCCGACCTTTCAGCCATATGGATGTAGTAGCACTCCCTAAAAAGGGCATCCAAAGGGGGTTGGGGATGAAAGTTAGAGATAACCATCTAGCTTTGAATATTATTCACTTCAATTCACATCATTGAATCAATTTCAAAGAGTGATTTTACCTAGACCTTAAATCAACAAAGGCTCGAACATGATGTTCGAGCCTTTGCTTTTCACCTAAAAATCTAGGTCAACAAATTGCCGTCCTCATCCCATTCCGCGATGATGCCGCGCTTGCTTTGGTCCACACACTTGGCCAACCATTCCTCATCATATGATACCCCATGCTGGTCCAAAACATCCTGGGGAACACCGTCCCACACATTGGGCTGATTACCTCTGTATCCGATTTCCTCTATCCCAATTTTGCTCGTATAAAAGCCTGTCATGGTCAAGTTGCGCACCAAGGAGAAGAAGTTTACCTCAAAAGGCCGCTCATTACTGGGAATTTCAGGGTCGTAGTAAGCGATTCCATCTAAAATCTCCTTTTGCTGTGCTTCCGAAGCACTTTTGAACTCCGTTCCATATTCGGTGTTGCTCTTATGGTCCAACCACATAATCCCGCCCCTCAAGTCGGGCTGCAGGGTCTCCTCGTCCTTGCTCATAAACTCGATAAAGCTCACCACATCCGCATCCGATGCACCTTTAAACTCATCCGAGGGTGGCAGTATCAAATCACAAAGGATCGTGAGCGTTTCCATCTCGTGCGGATTCAAAAATTGCTCGTCCTGCAATTCATGGATCAATTCGGTCTCCTGCGGCACCCTTCCCGGGTAGGTAATCTTCGGTGCCTCTACCAATTCTGTGCCCTCCGTGGAAGGTTTGCATCCGTGAAGTGCCAATCCTCCGGCAACAGAACCCAATACAATCGATTTTAAACTCTTTCTTCTGTCCATTCCGTTAGATATTTTGTTGTTTGAGTTGTTCCACAATGTACTCCGAGGCACGCATCGAAAGTGCCAGTATCGTCCAGGTACAGTTCTTGTCTGCCTGCGACACAAAAGGTCCTGCATCTACGATAAAGACGTTGTCCACATCGTGCAGCTGTTGGTATTTGTTCGTCACCGAAGTTTTGGGATCGTCCCCCATCCTGGTCGTTCCCACCTCGTGGATGATGTTCCCCGGGTTGTGCAGGCCATAGTTGGTATCCTTTCCGGGCTTCTTGCCCAGAGGTTCGCCTCCCATATTGATTAAGATTTCCTCAAAGGTGTCCTGCATGTGTTTGGCTTGGTTGATCTCGTACTGACTCCATTTGTAATGAAAGCGAAGCACCGGGATACCAAACTCGTCCACTGTGGTAGGGTCGATTTCGCAGTAATTCTCTTTACGGGCAATGGATTCACCACGACCTGCCATCCCCACAACGGCCCCGTAGTACTTTTTGGCATCACTTCGCAGCACATCGCCGTAACCGCCCACTTTGGTCCCGAAGAACTTATTGAACTCGTTTACATTAAAGCCAAAACCATAACTGGGCATGCCCATACCGCCCCATACCTCGATATGGTAGCCTCTTGGGAAGTCCAGTTTGGAATTATCGCCCCACCATGGAGAGTACACGTGCATACCACCTACCCCATCTTCGTTGTAGGACACTTTGCGGTTCATCAGGTCTGGAATAAAGGCTGCCCTATCCGCTCCCGTAGAGTCGTGCAGGTACTTGCCCACGATATCGCTGCTATTGCCCAGTCCGTTGGGGTGCTGCTTGCTCTTGGAGTTCAAAAGGATACGGGCCGAACTACAGGCCGACGCTCCCAATACAACCACTTTTCCTTTGAGTTTATATTCTTTTCTATCTTCTTTGTTGATGTAGGACACACCCGTGGCCTTGCCCTCTTCGTTGGTGGTCACTTCCCGCACCATGCAGTTTACAAATAAATCAATTTGACCACCATTTTTCTGGGCCGGGAAGATGAGACAAGTTCCCGCAGAAAAGTCGGCATATACTTGGCAAGCACGGTTACACTGTCCGCAGTAGAAGCATACCCCGCGTTCGTTATTGATTTTCTTGGTGAGCATGGACATTCGAGAGGGGTACACCGGGATATTGCTCTTTCTGGCCCCTTTGATGTAGAACAGCTCGTGCAACCTTGGTTTTGGGGGTGGCAAAAAGAAGCCATCCGGGTCGTTGGGAAGCCCTTCGTTGGTGCCGAATACCCCAATCAACTTATCTACTTTATCGTAATACGGCTTTACGTCCTCATAGCTGATGGGCCAATTGTCTCCATGCCCGTCTACATCCTTGTGTTTGAAATCCTGGGGACCAAAGCGCAGGGAGATCCTTCCCCAGTGGTTGGTCCTGCCCCCGAGCATACGCGAACGGAACCATTCAAATTTAGTTCCATCCTTTTGCGTGTAAGGCTCGCCCTCAATGTCCCAGCCACCGTAGGCGGCATCAAAATCGCCAAAGGGACGGAAACGGGTGCTTTTTCCCCGACGAGGACTTTCGTAAGGCCACTTCAATTGGGTTTGATGTTCGGGCATGGCAGGATCATAAAACGGACCTGCCTCAACGACAGCTACTTTCAGACCGGCCTCGGAGAGTACCTTGGCCGACATTCCTCCACCAGCACCCGACCCCACAATAATGGCATCGTAGACCGTTGAATTCTCAATTATCTGCATTGGTTTTTGTTTGGTTTAGTTAATTTTCTGTAAATCAAATGATTGCCCAAAAAGGAAATGAGACCATCTGATTCAGGTTTCTTCTAGTTCGTTTTAAAGATACTTTTTCTCTACATAAAACAGCAGGCTTTTTTCGAATTTTCCGGTCGGTTCCCTTTGTGGCAATTGATTAAACAACAGAACACTTTCGTAAAAAAAACATATCTTCCAGCTTTGAAAAATTAACCAACAAACTGCATGAAGGCATTGCTAAAAGCACTTGGACCTGGTCTACTGTTCGCCAGTATGGCCATAGGTACTTCCCACTTGGTATTGTCTACAAAAGCCGGCGCACAATACGGATGGGTCATGATCATTCCCATCATCCTCGCTAATTTGCTCAAATACCCTTTTTTTGAGTTTGGCATTCGGTATACCACGGTTACGGAAAAAAGTTTGATCGAGGGCTATGCCAATCTGGGCAAAACCTATTTATGGATTTATGCCTTTGTCACCTTGATTTCCACCTTTACCATTTTGGCAGCACTTTATGTAGTTACTGCTGGGCTATTCATGAACCTATTCGATGTAACCTCAGTGGGTGCTGGGGCCATTTCGTTGGGACTGTTCGTTTTTATCAGTTTGATTTTGATCATTGGGAAATACCGTTTTCTGGAAAATTCCCTCAAAGCGGTCATTACTATTCTCTTTATTGCCTTGCTGGTCACCACCATCCTAGTTTTGCAAAAGGGCCCGGTACCGAATAGCGAATCCTATCAACGGCCAGAAATATTCAACGAAGTGGGTATTCTCTTTTTGATAGGGCTTGTGGGATGGATGCCCACAGCCGTGGAAGCTTCGGGCTGGGTAAGCTTATGGGGCATGGAGAACCTAAAAACGATGAAACGAAAGCCATCGCTCAAACTTGCCCTTCAAGAATTTAACGTAGGTTATATCCTGACCGCTGTTTTGGCCGTGTTTTTTATGATCATTGGTTGGATGACCCTATATGGTACGGGTACGGAATTGAGCAATAACTCCGTGGTGTTTGCCGATCAGTTGGTGAATCTGTTTACCACCCACATTGGGAATTGGGCCTACTTCTTTATTGCCGTTGCTGCCTTTGCGACCATGTTCAGCACCTGTATGACGGCGCATGATGCCATTTCCAGAGTTAGCTTGGACGTGCTCCAAAAATTATATCCCCAAAAAAATATCTATAATGCCAAACACGCGTTTGCCCTGATGGTCCTTGTGATGGCGTGGATCAACTGGATCGTTATTAGCCTGTTCAGTGCCAATATGGGCCAATTGGTAGCCTTGGCCACTTTTGTATCCTTCGTATTTGCGCCATTGCTCGGTTGGATGAACCTAAAAACCGTGACCGGAAAAGATATGCCTGTTGCACACAAACCCAAATTGGGACTGCGCGTACTTACCTATTGCGGTATGATTTTCCTATCCCTTTTTGCGCTGTACTATTGCTGGATGCTTTTGATGTAAGCTTGCCTAATCGAACAACACATTATCGTTAAGGACCACGATAAGGGAACGTTGGTTCTTTTTGTGCAGGGATTCCAAACAGAACACACCATTGGTGCAATTGTTCAAAATGTTATCCTCTCCGTAGCCTATCGAATAGAGAATAGTCGATGCGGGAACTCCCTGTTCCACCAGATATTTTTTGATGTTATCCGAGCGTGCCTGGGTCAGTCTAAAATTGGTACTGCTTCCGCCACGACTATCCGTATAGGTTTCAATCCGGAGCTGGGCCTCTGGAAAGGCTTCCACAAATTCCACCACTTTATTAAGCTCGCTTTTGATTTCATCCGTCAACTGTGTGGAGCTGGTGTTAAAGTAGAAATTGTCCAGTTTTACCACTTTTTGGCCTTCCCGTTCTTCCACCAAATCATTATAAAAAGCAAGGGGAACATCAAAATTATTATTGGCCAAAGCATCAAGCTCCTCTTCCCCGAATTTTTTGATAAAACGTGAATAGCGTTCCCTTGATGCATCAACAACCAGCTCGCTTTCATAAGGAATTTCCAACCGATATTGCCCTTCTGCATCCGAGGTGGTTGCCGCCAACATTTCCCCGTTCATATCCCAAAGACTGACCGATGCGTTGGGAACCACTTGACCTTCTTTGCTGGAACTTACCACGGTACCTTTAAACGTTATGGTCTTCAATCCCGGCTTCTCGTCCACCTTAAAGCCATAAATATCATCCTTTCCTTTCCCTCCCGGACGATTGGATGCAAAATAGCCCAAGAGCCCTTCCCCTTCGTTCCGAATGATCATGCCAAAGTCATCAAACTCCGAATTGATGGGCTCTCCCAAATTGATGGGGATACCAAAACCTTCGCCCTCGATATTGGATTTGTAGATGTCCATCCCCCCTAGTCCGTAAAAAACATCGGAGGCAAAATAAAAGCTGTTCTCAAAAATATAGGGTGCAATCTCGTTGCCGGAAGAGTTGATGCGCGGTCCCAAATTGATGGGTGCCGACATCACCTGTCCATTGTTCGTATACACAAAATAAATATCGGTACCTCCGTAACCATCTTCAAAATCCGCCGAAAAGAAGAGTCGGCCACTGGCATCATCATAAAATGGATAGTAAAACGAAGTGCTCAGGTCCTTCAGCAGCAATTGGTAGGAACCTCCTATGTTCTGCTTGGCGATGGCCAAGGCATTTTTCCCGTTGGCATCAAAAGCCAGTTCGCCATCTTGGGTGTTGGACAGCACGTAGAAGACACTGTTCAGCTCCGCTGAGAAGGACGGTGTGGCCTCGTGATAGTCGGTTTCTTTCAGCGCCTGAAAAGATTGAACCCCAGTGATTTGACCCGTTGGCTGTATCTCGGATTCATAAATATTGAAATATCCCTCGTTGCCGGGTTCGTAGCGCAACTTTTTGTTGACCTGTCTACCGCTGGAAAACAACAGTTTGTTCGAAAAGAAACTTGGCGCAAAGTCAGTCTGGGGGCTATTACCGTCCAGATTGAAGATTTCGTAGTCCAATTGGTCTTCGTTGGAACCATTTTGCAGCAGTTGATTGTTGAACTCCATGTTCTCCATCAGCTCTTTGGGGAAAGACGAGGAAATCTGGCTTAAAAAATCCTTGGTTCCATCGGCTTCGGGAGTTTTGGAAAGGCTTTGCAGCATTTTGTTGTAATGATGGGCATCCATCACCGAGTCCTTTTCATAAATGGACTGGTAGGCGTTTGCAGCCTTCCTATAATTGTTCGTTTCAAAATAGGCATCGGCAAGATTGAGAAACTGCTGTTCGGTCAACGTTCCTTCGGATAACTGCTTTTCGTAGGCCGCTACTGCCTTTTGGTACTCGTACTGAAAAAAGAAAACATCGCCCTGGGACTTCTTTTTTTGACCGAAGCTGAAAAGCATGCCCAGTACAAAGGCCCAAAGTGTCAGTCGTATGTTTTTTGCCGCGTTCATGTTAGAAGAATCTAGGGGAATCAATCTGTTTTCCTTTATTTTTTGAGTTCTTGTTTTTTGATTTATTGTTTCCGGAGCCAAAACCGCCCCTTCCAATATAAAATTTTAGGATGGCCTCGTGGGAACCTCCACTGAATTCGCCCAAGCTGTTGGTATTATAGTCGTAGGCATATCCGATAAACATACCGTTGGAAATCTGGAAACCGGCCAGGCCGCTCACCGCGTTATCAATTCGGTAGGATGCACCTATGGTCAATGCATCGATAAATTGGAAATTGGCCGATAGGTTTACCGTAACCGGGGAACCCTGGAGGTAATTTACCAAAAATGCAGGTTTAAACTTCGTCTGCTCACCCAATTCGAACACATAGCCGCCAATGGCATTCACCTGCATATTGTCCTCTACGATGGTCGCCACTTCGTTATTGTAAAGGGCATTGGTCAAAAAGTTGGGCACAGACACCCCAAGATACCAATCCTCTTCATGGTACATAAAAAGTCCAGCACCGACCGTTGGGTAAAAACTATTGAAAGTGCCCCCAAGTATGGACCCATCGGAAGGATTTTCAAAAGTTCCTTTGGAATAGTCTATGTTGAGCGAGGAACCTCCAGCGTTCAGCCCAAATGAAAGTTTGGTCTCGTCGGACAATTGAATCTGATAGGAATAGGCAATATCAAAAAAAGTCTGGGTCGAAGGTCCTAGCTGATCATTTACGATATTGATGCCCAATCCCATCTTCTCGTTGCTGAAAGGAATATTGGCGCCTCCCCGAATGGTGGTCGGTGCTCCGGGAATATCCACCCATTGCGCTCGATAGAGTCCAATAATCTCTGGACTTTCCACGGTACCCACATAGGCAGGGTTAAAACTCCCAATATTGTACATGTATTGGGTATACTGTGGTTCCTTTTGGGCAAAGGTTTGACCCAAGGCCATGCAAAAGGCCACAAAAGCTATGATATATTTTGACAAAGCTGTTGTATCTGGCATTTTAGTTGTCTCTTACAATTTGAATCCATCCTTTTACCACATCGGTACCATCACCATTAAGGTCCAGGATATAGAAATAGGTCCCTTTGGGCAAATCTCCGTTCTTGCCTGTTCCGTCCCACGAACTATCGTAACCATCCATTTGGAACACACTGTTGCCGTAGCGATCGAACACTTCGAAGCTATTGTTTGCATAATCTTGATGACGCACCAAGGTCAAGGTATCGTTTACCCCATCACCATTGGGTGAAAAAATATTACATATGGTTCCCGGGTCCTCGCATTGACTTCGGTTCACCGTTACCGATACAGTACTCGAATTATTATCGGGGACACCGTCATTAGGGAACGAAGATGCCAATATGGCTGTGTTCTCCAAGTTTCCGGCTTCCACGGCAACAACTATGATTTCGAGCGTAACCTCCTCCTCTGCGGTTAATTCGTCAATCGTCCATTCGCCCGTATTCTCGTCATAACTTCCTTTGGAAGGTGTACTGGAACGGTATTCGAATCCGGCAACCAAAATATCGTTTACTACAATATCCAATACCCTGTCCATCGTCGTATTCTGAAGGGTAATGGTAAAGATTACTTCAGAATTCAGCAATACTTCATTTCTATTGATCTCCTTTGTAATGGCCAAATCGATATCCACTGGGTTACACTCGGGTGTCAAGAAAGGATCACAAGCATCCAAAGGATCGGTGGCGTTTTCTGGAACGGCCTCGGTGCTCGGGTCATCCACTATCAAAACTTCCTCTCCATCGGTAAGGCCATCACCATCAGTATCTGGATCATTAGGGTCGGTACCGAGCTCCGTTTCTTCACCATCCGTGAGTCCATCGCCATCGGTATCCACGGTACAATCGCTCACCGAAATGGTCACTTGTACCGAAGTAGGCGTGCAGGGAGCTTCAGCAGTTGTTGTGTATTCAAAAACATAGTTACCTACGGGTAGCCCTGTAAAATCGACATTGTTTTCGGACCCAATACTGAGCGTACCGTTGGATGGGTCGGTAACCAAAGCCCATGTTCCCGGGTCGGCTCCAGTCAAGGTGTTGTCCAAATCAATCACATTCGGCCCTCCATTTCCGGCTACATTACACGCAGTTGTATTTGTAGGCGTTCCTGCATTGGGTGATTCGGTTATGGTAGCCACCACTTCCACACGCTCCGATTCACAGCCATTGGCCCTTGCGGTCACATAAAAAGAGGTGGTTTCAAGTAATGTATTGGTGGTATAGGTAGCACTGGTTCCTACAATATTGCCGCCAGTCGGGGCATCATACCACGTATAGGTAATGGTGCTGGCATCAGCAACGGAAGCTGTTGCCGACAACGTCAACTCCGCCGAACCACAACTGGTATCTCCAGAGGTGGTATCGATGGTCGGGGTAAAGTTGCGGACCAAGGTAATGGCCAGTACCGGACTGCCGCAATCGTTGGGTTCATCATAATAAAAACCGTAATATGTTCCAGGCTCCACCACCGTGCTGCTGAGCAAATGGGCAGCTGTTTCCGAAGGAACATCGCTAGTACTCCACGTGAGCTCCGTACCTGCCGGGGCCGTACCACTAACATAGGTATCCAAGTCGGTATTGACATCATCACAGAATTCGATGGTGGTATCACTTCCGTTGAACACGGGTGCCGTATCTCCTGCATTGCAGGGAAGGGAGCAATCGATCACCGTGATTGTCAACTCGACGGTATCATTTACGCAAGGAGCTACTGCGGTATTTGTGGTATAGGTAAATACATAGCTACCCAAAGGTTGACCATCAAAATTTATAGTATTATCTGGATTAATGGTGATGGAAGACCCTGTTTGTGAACTGGTCAACGCCCATGATCCAGAATCCTGTCCTGTAATACGATTATCCAAATCAATGAGCGTACTTCCACCGCTTTCCGTGGTGTTACATACGTTTCCTCCCGTGGTGGTGCCCGCATTTGGGGCTTCGTTTACGGACAATGTTACAGTAACTGTATTTGGACTGGCACAATCATTCAAACTATCGTAATAAAAACCATAGTAGGTATCCTGATTGACCACTTGTGTACCCGTTATGACACTGGACCCCAAATAATCCCCAGTTTGACCGGAATCGGGATTGGTGCTCCAAACCAACTGGGTTCCAGCTGGTCCAGTTCCATCCACATAATCATCCAGATCTTTGCTAAAATCGCTAAATAAATCGACACAGAATTCAGTACCGGAATCATTGAGGATGGGTACTGATGAGCCGGCGGCACAAGCATCATCATTATTGATGGTTACCGTAGCAGTGTCCGAAATATCGACGGTCAAAGCCGTACTTCCCAAATTGGCCATAGAGACCTGAAGCGTTTCGTTATCTTCAATGAGCGTATCTGGGGTTGGTGTTACTTCAAATGTCTGAATTTCTCCAGCTGTACCAGCAAACGTCAAGGTTTCATTAAGGATTGTGTAATCGGAGTTTGCTGTCGTGGCTGTTCCATCGGATGACAATACGTCTACCGTAAATCCGCCCGTAACTTCATTGTTTAAGGTGGCCGAAACAGTTATGGGTCCATCATCCTCGTTGCCATTTGCATTGGAGATGGTTACTGCTGCGCTATCATCATCAATATTCTCTACAGAAACGGTTTGATCGGGAACACCCAAATATGAAATTGCACTTCCCAAAGCTACGCTCACATCGACATCATAAGCTTGAATACCGTCTACAATGGCGTCGTCCACACCTGTTACCGTTACGGTCTGTGGTGTATCCCAATTCGCTGTGGTAAATGTTAAGGTAGATGGTGAAACCGTACCCTCCGTAACATCACTGGATGTAATATTAAAAACCACATTACTGATCAAGGTTCTACGATTAAGCACCACGGTAAAGGTGTCCGTGCTACCATCTTCAGAAGTGGATGTATCCCCATCAGATTCCACAATGGTAAATCCGGCCACATCATCATCCGAGTTTGTTACCGAGACTGTATCGGTCAAATTGTCAAAAGCGTTATCACTGGCGCCATTATTTACGGTAATGTCAATATCGAAAGTTTGAGCATCATCTATAATAAAATCATCCTCCCCAGTCACCGTTATAATTTGTGGGGTATCCCAATTGGCCGGGGTAAACGTTAAAAGTGAAGGGGAAACGGTAGCCTCGCCAGTGTCCCCGGACACAATATCAAAAACTACATTGGATGTTGGCTGTACATCCAAAACCACGGAAAACGTATCCGTTGCCCCATCTTCCGAGGTGTTAGTAGTCCCGTCGGTCTCCACAATGGTAAAGCTCGCAGAATCGTTGTCGTTGTTGGTAACCGGAACGGTTTCCAAAAGCCCGTCAAAGTCATCGTCGCTAGCACCATCATTCACGGTTACATTCACATCAAAAGGCTGGTCCCCGTCAATTATGGCATCATCTACCCCAGTAACGGTAACTTCTTGAGGGCTATCCCAATTCCCTGTGGTAAATGTCAAGGTTATTGGTGAAACCGTGCCTTCAGCAACATTGTTAGATGTGATATCCAAAACAACATCCGTTGCAGGTTGGGCATCCAACACCACATCGAAGGTATCCGTTGTGCCATCCTCTGATGTAGTAGTATTCCCATCAGTTTCTGTTATAGTAATGCCTGCTATATCGTTGTCCGTGTTTTGTGCATTTACAACTTGTGACAACCCATCAAAATCATCATCACTTGGTGCATCAACCACGCTAATAGTGACAGTAAACGGTTGATTGCCATCAATAAGATTATCATCCACTCCCGTAACCGTAACGGTCTGCGGGGTATTCCAATTCGCATTGGTAAAAGTCAACTGGTTTGTATTGACAGTACCCTCGCCCAAATCGCTAGAAACGATATTTACCACTACATCACTTGCCGGTTGAGCTCCCAAAGCGACGGTAAAAGTATCCGTTGTTGCGTCTTCTGACATTATGGTGTTTCCGTCTGTTTCGACAACGATTAGCGAAGCGGTATCGTCGTCCGTAAAAGAACTATTCCCAACAGCAGTGGCTATGACTGCATTGGCACTTGCATTGCTCAAAGTCACGCTTACCGCCTCGTCGGCTTCCACGACCGTGTCGCCCGTAGTGGTGACGTTTACCGTCTGAGACAGGTCCACCGTGCCTGCCAAAAATGTGAGTGTTCCGGTATCGGTGTCTTCGTTGCCACCGCTTATCGTGTAATCGACCGTAATATTGTTGTCGGGGTCCGATTGGTCGATGCTCACCGTAAAGTCTATCTGGCTCGGGCCAGAATCCCCTTCCGCTTGCGGGGCAGGGCTGTTGATACTGATGCTCGCCTGGTCGTCGTCCGTGAAGGAACTTGTGCCCAATGCCGTGGCTATGACCGCATTGACGCTCGCATTGCTCAAAGTCACGCTCACCGCCTCGTCGGCCTCCATGACAGTGTCGCCCGTAGTGGTGACGCTTACCGTCTGGGACAAGGTCGCTGTGCCTGCCAAAAATGTGAGCGTTCCTATATCGGTGTCCTCGTTGCCACCGCTGATCGTGTAATTTACCGTAATGTTGTTGTCGGGGTCCGATTGGTCGATGCTCACCGTAAAGTCTATCTGGCTCGGTCCCGAATCCCCTTCCGCTTGTGAAGCGGGGCTGTCGATGCTGATGCTGGCCTGATCGTCATCTGTGAACGAACTCGTGCCTACTGCCGTGGCTAGGACCGCATTGCCGCTCGCATTGCTCAAAGTCACGCTCACCGCCTCGTCCGATTCCACGACCGTGTCGCCCGTAGTGGTGACGCTTACCGTCTGGGACAAGGTCGCTGTGCCTGCCAAAAATGTGAGAGTTCCTGTATCAGTATTCTCGTTCCCACCGCTTATGGTGTAATCGACCGTAATGGGATTGTCGGGGTCCGACTGGTCGATGCTCACCGTAAAATCAATCTGACTTGGACCTAAATCTCCCTCTGCCTCCGAAGCTGGACTGTCGATATTGATGTTCGCTAAATCATCGTTCAGTATGGTGTATGTGGTGGTAGAATTCGTTCCAGGCACAACGTTAGCCGAGGCGTTGACCAAGGCTAGAACAATAGTTTCATCTGGCTCTATAGCTCCATCACCCGTAATGGACAAGGATGTGATAGGGAAAGATACAGGAGCAGGGTAATTTCCAGCTGGAATAATAATGGTTTCTGGTCCAGCAAAACTATAATCTCCAGGAGAAGTGGCACTACCCAACCCGGTATCTTCTACATCAACGGATGCAGGAGCTATGATATTTCCAGAAACGATTACTTGAGGAAGATTTCCTCCTGTGTTCTCAACATCCGAACCCGTGGCTTGTGAAAACTCAACGGTCACCTGTCCAAATCCGAAACCAGTACCGAGTAGTAAGAAAAAGAAAAATATTAAGCGACCAAGACCCATAGTGGTGCATGGTGGCAATGAGGTTTTTTTAAGCAGAGATTGCATTATGTATTGCGTGCGTTTCAGTTATGTTCTTCTTGCCTGCGTGTAGTTGGTAGTTTGGGTGAATCAATATTACAAAAAAGGCGAGGAACAAGCCTCGCCTATTAGTTTAAATCTCAATTTATTCGGATGAAGTGTTTTCCAATTTCAGGAAACAGTTGCAGAACTGGTTTCGGCGTCCCTATGGATTTTTTTCACCAAACCTTGCAAAACCTTGCCCGGCCCGACCTCCACAAAGGAAGTAGCACCGTCGTTTACCATTTGTTGTACGCTTTGCGTCCACTTCACGGGGGCCGTTAATTGCAGGATCAAATTCTTTTTGATTTCCTCGGCATCCGACACAGCGGTGGTCGTCACATTTTGATAAATGGGACAGCTTGGCGTCTTAAATTCCGTGGATTCAATGGCAGCTGCCAATTCTTCCCGTGCCGGCTCCATCAATGGCGAGTGGAACGCTCCGCCCACAGGCAATAACAGGGCTCTACGTGCTCCGGCTTCCTTCATTTTCTCGCATGCTACGTTTACCGCATCCACCTCACCGGAAATTACCAATTGCCCGGGACAGTTATAGTTGGCAGGAACCACGATGCCTTCTACTTCGGCACATATCTTCTCCACTATCTCGTCGTCCAATCCCAAAACCGCAGCCATGGTACTAGGCTGAATTTCACAGGCCTTTTGCATAGCAAGGGCACGTTGGGATACCAGTTTAAGGCCGTCTTCGAAATTCAAGGTGCCATTGGCCACCAATGCGGAAAATTCGCCCAAAGAGTGTCCGGCCACCATGTCAGGTTGAAAGGAATCACCCAATACCTTGCTCAAAATCACAGAGTGCAAAAAAATAGCGGGCTGCGTTACCTTGGTCTGTTTCAGGTCTTCATCGGTGCCTTCAAACATGATATCGGTAATGGAAAAGCCCAAGATTTCATTGGCCCTTTCAAACAATTCCTGTGCTTGGGAGTGATTTTCGTAGAGGTCTAAGCCCATTCCTACAAATTGTGCTCCCTGTCCTGGAAAAATATATGCGTTCATAGTTATCTAGTTTTTTGAGTGGGACAAAAATAGGGAATATTCTTTGATGCTTCTTTGGGAAGAGACCATGGTTTGTTCCCTCCCAAATTCAAGTTGACCATCAATCTTCCTTGAACCAACTGGAATATTTCACATAATTATTGGCAATCCTATCTATTTCGCCTTTGGATAGTTCTGGGCTGATATCCTTTAGTTTCCTTGCGGGCATCCCGGCATAAATACTTCCCGCTTCCACATGGGTCCCTTGGGTCACCACCGCCCCAGCGGCGATAATGGAATTGCTTTCCACCACACAATCGTCCATAATAATGCTTCCCATGCCCACCAGAACATTATCTTTTATAGTGCAGCCATGCACAATGGCATTGTGGCCTATGGAAACATTGTTCCCGATGGTGGTCGGGGATTTCTCGTAAGTACAATGGATTACCGCACCATCCTGCACATTGACCTTGTTTCCCATTTTGATAAAGTGGACATCACCACGCACCACGGCGTTGAACCAAACACTGCATTGGTCGCCCATACTCACCTCGCCTACAATGACGGCGTTTTCGGCAATAAAACAGTCTTTTCCTATCTGTGGGGATTTTCCCCTCACGGGTTTGATAATCATTGATTGTAAATTTTACTCTTTAACAAAGAAACGCATCTCGACTGCGCCTGTCTGCCGACAAAGGCAGGCTCGATGTGACAATTTATTGAAAATACGATAATAAATCGGCCTTTTTGGATGCCGATACCGAAAGTTCCTTGCCATTGCTCAGGACTACACTCCCGCCTTTTCCCTTCTTGTATTTGACTACCTCGGAAACATTCACCAAATAGGATTTATGGATACGGGCAAAGGAATAGGATTGTAGGGCATCCTCAAAATACTTCAAGGTCTTGCTCACTACAATTTTCTTCTTTTCCAGATAGATTTCGGTGTAGTTGTCGTCGGCCTTACAAAAATAGATGTCGGATACTTCCAGTACCTGAAAACCATCTTGTTGCGGCAAGGTTATCTTTCCTTCTGCACGAACAGGCTTTGCTTGCAGCACCTGTCCTTCCAGCGCATTCTCTTTTTCCTTGATGGCCCTTACATAGTCAACCGCCTTGACCAACTCATCAATATTGATGGGTTTCATCAAATAATAGGCCGCATGGTGGTTCAGGGCATCCATGGCATATTGGTTGTAGGCAGTCACAAAAACCGTTTCAAAGCTACGTTCGGGAAGCTGGTCCAACAGGTCAAAGGCATTGCCAAAAGGCATTTCCACATCCAAAAACACCAAATCGGGCCGGTGTTTTTTGATTTGGGCCAAACCTTCTTCAATGGTAGCTCCTTCACCTAGCAGGGTCACATTTTCGCAATACTTGGCCAAATAGCTCCGAAGGATTTCCCTGCTATTGGCCTCATCTTCCACAATTACCGCTTTTAGTTCCATCATTGTTTTTTGAGTTTTAGGGAAACCCGCGTTCCTGTTTGGTCCTTGTGCAGGTCGGAAATGGAAACCTCAACACGGTTTTTGTACATATCGTTCAAAATCTGGATTCTTTTTTTGATGTTCCCCATTCCCTTTGAATTCTGCTTTTTTTGATTGCTGGTCTTTAGTTCGGCGGATTTTTTTCTACCGATACCATCATCCTCGATACAGATTTCGAGCATATCCGAGGTGACCTGTTTCACCTTTATTGTAAGGGACCCTTTTTCTTCCTTATAGCGTAATCCATGCCAAATGGCATTCTCGATGTAGGGTTGCAACAACATCGGCGGAATCTGAAAAGCATCCACATCCACTTCCTTATCCACTTCAATGTCATAATCGAACTTATCGGCAAATCTGGAGTGCTCCAACTTCACGTACAAACACAACAATTCCAATTCCTTGGACAAGGGAATAAAATCCTCTTCGGAATTTTCTAGCACGCTGCGCATCAACACGGAGAATTCGCTTAAAAAGCGATTGGCACTGCGCTCATCGCTTTTGGCAATGTACGTATTGACCGAATTCAGCGCATTGAAAATAAAATGGGGATTCATCTGTGTCCGGAGCGATTTGAGTGCCAACAGATTGTTCGCCAGTTTTTGCTGCCGATTGCTTCGGTAATATAAAAATGCCGTAAGCGCCATTAAGGCGATACCAAAGATCAAGGAATAAATGATCCACTTTTGTCGCTTGCTGGTCTCCTCGTACAACTGTTGCTCGGTTACGGCGAGACTGTATTTGCTCTGGCTGAGTTCCCGCTCCTGTTCCAAACTGCTAATACGGTTCTGGGTATTGGCTATCTCCCGATTGAAACGGGCCGCCCTCGATATTTCCTGTTCCTTGCGCACGTAGAGGCTATCCACCACCGCCACATAATCTTGATAGGACTCCAGCGCCTTGGTGTAATCGCCCTTATATTTATATACCTCGGACAGTTTTCGTGTGGCATCTTTTTGCACGACCAAATCATCGTCCCTGTCAGCTTCCACAATACTTTTCTCCAGATAGGGAATGGCCTCGTCCAATTTATCCTGAGCGATGTAAGCATTGGCAATTTTGTAGTTGATGCGCTGCGAAGTAATGGTATCCCTAGTACTGATGGCCTGACCAGCAGAGGCCACACTGGACCTTGGCATTTGTTTGAGCTCGTCCAGATTACGTTTTCGGATTTGGATTTCGTCGGCATACCGACTTTTTTGATTATAGAAATCGGCCACTTTTTCGCTTTCTTGCACAAATCGTTCCGGTGCCATCTTCTTGGACAGGTCCAATGAATTTTGATAAAAGCCTTCGGCTTCCAAGGTCCTATCTTCCACCGCAAAGGCATCCGCCAATTTGGAATTAAGGTCAATCTCCTTTGGAGAAATCTGATTTTTTTCGGCAATGAGCAGTCCTTGTCGATAATACTCCTGTGCCAATTTTAGATTTCCCAATTCCATTTGAGCATCGCCTAAGGTCTCAAAAAGTTCTATCCTCTGATAAGGCACCATGTTTTTCGTCTCCACCAAAGGTTCCAAAATGGAAACCGCACTTTCAAAATTGCCATTGAGCACATAGGCTTTGCCCAACAATATTTTGGTTCGGTTGGATTCCTGGGCCTCCAAGGCATCTTTAAAGTTGGTAATGGCCAGATCATATTGTTCGTGAAACATATAAATCTCGCCCAATGTCCGAAGGGACGAAGAAAATTCCTTTCTGTTTCCCATGCTTCCCAGAGGCTCCATGGAACGGGCAATAAAATCGATGCTTTTTTCCAAATCGGTTTTCTTGTAGGCTTCTGCAGAATCCAGAAAACGTTGATGGTCCGCAAGGTTGGTTCGAGAACTGACTGTTTCCCATTTTTGACGGGCTTGTCCCACGGCCCCACCATATCCTTCGACCAATATATCTACGTCTTCGCCAGATTTGATTCTATAGCGTACCGTTTCAAGTTCGGAACCTTCGACAATAAGCATATCCCCCACAGAGGCCCTGATGCTAAATTCCCCTAAACCATTGGTCGTGGTGTAAGCTCCCTTGTCCGTAGAAACCTGAACCCCTTGGATGGGAACACGATTTTCCATTCCCTTTACAGTACCTTTAATGAGCAGCTGACCTTGGGTATTGTTCGCCTGTGACCAAGCCGAAAGGGCTGTCATCAATACCAAGATGGATATGTAAATTCTTCGAAACATAACTAAGGTAAACATACTGCTTCCCAAGCACTTTAAAAAATGTGTTACTTCAGATTTTGATCCAAAAAGAGCCGAATTCTACCTACTTACGAAACCACTGGTCCCGTTCCCTCAATTAAAGGGAACCTTCGCTCATTCCCGATTTTATTTGGAAAATGTTACGGATACATTTACCCCAACATTAAAATTATTGCATCATGAAACATATTAAACAGATTGTAAGCTCAGCCTTTTTGGTACTCTTAACAGGAACAACTTATGGTTGCAACCTAAAGGCACATACCCAAGAAACCACTACCTTGACCACCAGGTATGAGGAAGCACAACCCAAGGAACAATACGTTAAAATCGCACTTTTGCTGGATACCAGTAACAGTATGGACGGACTCATCAACCAAGCAAAGGCCCAACTATGGGACATTGTGAACGAATTCACCCATGCCAAATGCGGCAATGATCTCCGGCCATCGTTACAAATTGCATTGTATGAGTATGGCAACGACAATCTTTCTTCCCAAGAAGGCTACATTAGGCAGGTTCTAGGGTTTAGCAAAGATTTGGACGAAATCTCCGAAAAGCTCTTCTCACTGACCACAAACGGCGGGGAAGAATATTGCGGTCAAGTTATCCATACGTCGCTAAAGCAATTGGATTGGGGCAAAAATGCCGATGACCTTAAAATGATCTTTATTGCAGGCAATGAGCCCTTTACCCAAGGGAAACTCAACTTTGAGGATGCGGCAGCCAATGCCAAGGAAAAGGATGTCATCGTCAACACCATTTTTTGTGGCAACTACGAACAGGGGATTTCCACCATGTGGAAACAAGGAGCCACTCTTACCGGTGGGGAATACATGGCCATAGACCATAATCGCCAAGTGGTGCATATCGCAACACCATACGATGATGTGATTATCCGATTGAACTCTAAACTGAACAACACCTATGTTTCCTACGGAGCCATGGGCAGGCAGAAAAAAGAGCTTCAATCCGTGCAGGATGCCAATGCCGCCGCCTTGGAAGAAGTCGTAGTGGTAAAACGCGCGGTGAGCAAGAGTTCCCGATTGTACAAAAACTCACAATGGGACTTGGTAGATGCTGCCGAAGCGGATGCGACCGTTATTTCGGAACTGGAGGATGAGGAGCTTCCAGCAGAGCTTCAAGGAAAATCCGAAAAGGAGATCAAGGCCTACATCGATCAAAAGAAAGCGGAACGGGAGGACATCCAAAAACAAATCCAGGAACTCAATGCCAAACGCGAAGCGTATATCGCCGAACATCAAAAAGAAGAGACGGGAGAATTGGAAAATGCCATGCTATCTGCCATTAAGGCCCAAGCTTCCAAGAAAAATTACAGGTGGGAAAATTAGGAGCAGCTCCCATATCAAAATCATCAAATCAAGCGCAGTCGAGTGCCTATGCAGTTCTCGGCTGTGCTTTTACTGATTTTTTACGATAACTTTCTAATTATTGGCTGCAGGGCAGTAGCAATCGTAACGTTTTCCTTGATCGCTCTGTCCAAAATCGTACCCCAAGGTAATTTGATGGAACCCACCATTATCAAAACGGATATCACCGGATTGGTACGAATAGTTGTAAGAAAACATAAATCGGTTCACATTGACACCGATAATCGGTGTGAACAACTGTAAGCGCTGTTCTCCGAACGTGCCGTTGGTCTGGAATTGGGCACCATCAAAACTGCGACGGTACGATAGCCCTGCCCATACAGTACCAAAACTCACATCCCGGTACACCTTGGCATTGAAATCCACCGTTTTTTCGCGGGTGAATTCAGTCATCTGAAACAATATGGAAGGTTCTATTCGGGTCGTGTTTCCAAAAACATATCCCACGGAGAACAGATAGCGTCGCAAATTGTCGAACTCGGCCAAGGTATATAAATCGCGTCCACTGCCCAAAACGTTCAAAATTGCGGCGTGGGCGTAAAACTCAAATAAATTATAGGAAACGCCAAGGTCCATGTTAAAGTAACTGGCCGTATTCTTCACCCCGGTCACCACTGGGTCGGGGATTACGGATCTAAACTCGGTCTCGTCCAGACTGCTGAGTATCACGCCAGCACTCAAACCAAAAGACAACTGGTTGAGCGTACGAAAATCACCTCCGAGCTGCAAATGATGCGCATAGGTGGCCTTGAACCCCGTTTGGGAGTGGTAACCGTTGGAATCATTAAATAGAATGCCCCCAATACCACTGCGCTCCCCTACCCTCGAATTGATGTTTAACGTTTGTAAGCTCGGTGCCTCATCAACATTGAACCATTGCTTCCTTGCCGTAAGACGAATCTTGGTACCCTCGGCAATACCGGCCATAGAAGGATACACCAGATAATAATTGTCCGATAAATAGTCGAAATATACCGGAATTCCCTCCTGTGCCTTTATGGTAGACCCAAAACAAAGGATGATTATAATTGAGGTTAAGATACGTCTCATGTGACGACTGGGGCTAATGGTTATTGAATACAATAAAACAATAAGATAACGGAAAGCACCGTACATTATTATAATATTTTGCTGCGCATTCCAACTATTGGTATTTTTGCATAAAAGATAACAGATGAAAGAGTACAATATTACGGTTGTCCCTACCAACAACCCCAAGATCATCAAAATGGAAGCCAACCATTTTTTGGTGAAGGGCAACTACGAATATAAGAACATCGATGAGGCCAAAGACTCGCCTTTGGCACAGCAACTTTTCTATCTACCATTCGTCAAAACCGTTTACATAGCCAGCAATTTTGTGGCTTTGGAACGTTTTGATATTGTGGAGTGGGACGATGTTAAGGACGAAGTGGCCCAACAGCTGGTGGAGTACCTTAATGCAGGTGAACCCATTGTAAATGAGGTGGATGTAAAGAAAAAACAACCCATCACGGTATATGCCGAAGTTACGCCAAACCCGGCGGTGATGAAATTCGTTTCCAACAGGCGTATTGTTCCCTCAACCTACGAATTCAAAAATATTGATGAGGCCAAGGACTCTCCGTTGGCCAAAGAGCTTTTCCATCTACCCTTTGTGAAGGAGGTATTTATGGACGAAAACTATGTCTCCATTACCAAATATGAAGTGGCCGATTGGGAAGAAATCAATATGCAGTTGCGTGAGTTCATCCGTGATTACTTGGCGGATGGTAAGGAAGTGGTGACAGCCGAAGCCATCCAAAAAAGTAGGGAAACGGTGGAACAAAAGAACACCCAGACCCAGTATGATGATACCTCACAGCAGATCATCGATATTTTGGAAGAATATGTAAAGCCTGCCGTGGCCAGCGATGGCGGAAACATCCTTTTCCAATCCTATGAGGAGCAAAGTGGAACGGTCAGCGTTATCCTTCAGGGGGCGTGCAGTGGTTGTCCATCTTCCACCTTCACCCTTAAAAACGGTATCGAAACCATGCTAAAGAACATGATGGGCGAAAAAATCAAGGAAGTCGTTGCCCTAAACGGGTAATTTCCAGTTAACACTCCTGTAATCCGTTCAATTTTTCCTATCTTAAAGGAAATCTAAAAATTATATTGACCATGGCAGTTTTAAAAGTTATCGAAGTATTGGCAAATTCCAACAAAAGTTGGGAGGACGCAACCAACAAAGCTCTGGAGCAAGCCTCAAAATCAGTCAAAAATATTCGCTCCATTTACATTAATGAGCAAAGTGCTACAGTAAAGGATGGAAAGATTGACGACTACAGGGTAAACGTTAAGATTACCTTTGAAGTACAATAATTCCTTTAAAGGATTGGTAATGCGTCCAAAGTGGCGCATTTTTTTATGTGTTAAAATGCCCTAATAATGAAAAAAGTACTTTTCTTCCTACTTATGGGAATCGCAGTACTGAGCTGCAAACAAAAAACAGAAGAAGTGAGCTACAAACATACCAATGCCCTCATCCACGAGACAAGTCCGTATTTGCTGCAACATGCACATAATCCCGTTAACTGGGAAGCATGGCATCCGGACGTTCTAAAAAGAGCCCAAAAAGAGGACAAACCCTTGTTGATCAGTATCGGTTATGCAGCATGCCACTGGTGCCATGTGATGGAAGAGGAATGCTTTGAGGATGAAGAAGTCGCCAAGGTGATGAACGAAAATTTCATCAATATAAAAATAGATCGCGAAGAACGCCCAGATGTTGACCAGATTTATATGGATGCCATTCAAATGATATCCGGTCAGGGTGGGTGGCCGCTCAATATTGTTGCGCTTCCCGATGGAAGGCCTTTTTGGGGCGCTACCTATGTACCCAAGGAAAATTGGATAAAATCCTTGGAACAATTGGTAGAGCTTTACAAAACGGACAAACCAAGAGTAATAGGATATGCATCCGACCTTGCCAATGGGCTAAATGCGATTAACCTGGTGGAAACGGATACGGATAGTGAACGGTATTCACTGGAACAACTGGACACTGCGGTGAACAATTGGACCCAGTATTTCGATACATTCTTGGGCGGGCACAAGCAGGCACCCAAATTTATGATGCCCAATAATTGGGACTTTTTATTGCACTACGCCACCTCTGCGCAAAAACCGGAAATTATGGAGTTTGTGGACACCACCCTGACCCGTATGGCCTATGGCGGGATTTATGACCATGTGGGCGGTGGGTTTTCCCGATACGCCGTGGATGTGAAGTGGCACGTACCCCATTTTGAAAAAATGCTGTACGACAACGGCCAACTCGTAAGCCTTTATGCGAAAGCCTACGCCGCCACCCAAAACCCTTTGTACAAAGATGTGGTGGAAGGGACTTTGGAATTTGTGCAAGGAGAGCTTTTGGACAACAGCGGTGGATTTTAT
The DNA here is from genome assembly GCF_030733585.1 of Allomuricauda sp. MMSF_3307. NCBI lineage: Bacteria > Pseudomonadati > Bacteroidota > Flavobacteriia > Flavobacteriales > Flavobacteriaceae > Allomuricauda > Allomuricauda sp. MMSF_3307. The sequence continues at coordinate 208,936 of NZ_JASHIQ010000003.1, read as the reverse complement.
TCTTCCTTGGACGCAGACAGCCTGGATGAAAATGGTAATCTGGAGGAAGGCGCGTTTTATGTTTGGACCGAAGCTGAACTCACCAAACTTTTGGGCAAGAATTATGACCTCTTTAAGGCATATTTCAACATCAATTCCTACGGGCATTGGGAAGACAACAACTATGTATTGATACGGGACAAAAGTGAGCTTGAAATTGCGGAGCAATTCAGCATTAAAGTACCCGAATTAAAGAAAACCATCAATGAGAGTCTGACTGTTTTAAAAAAGGAGAGGGAAAAACGCTCAAAACCCCGCCTAGACGATAAAATCCTGACCTCATGGAACGGATTGATGTTGAAGGGACTTGTGGATGCTTATCGCTATTTAGGCGACGAGGCCTATTTGGACCTTGCCCTTAAAAATGCAGCTTTCATTCAACGGGAAATGGTTAAAAAAGATAATTCGCTTTACAGAAATCATAAAGAAGGAAAAAGTAGCATCAACGCCTTTTTGGATGATTACGCAACGGTAATCGACGCCTATGTGGCCTTGTACGAGGTCACTTTTGACGAACAGTGGCTCGGATTGGCCAAACGATTGCTCGACAATACCAAGGAACACTTTTTTGACAAAGCTTCGGGCATGTTCTTTTATACTTCTGACGAAGACCAATCCCTTATCCGAAGGACCATCGAAGTGGACGACAATGTGATATCCTCGTCCAACTCCATGATGGCCATCAATCTGTTCAAACTTCACAAACTCTACCCTGATGAAGGCTACGGCAGCTTGTCCGAACAAATGCTGAAAAACGTTCAAAAGGACTTTGACCGCAGGGCCCAAAGCTTTTCGAATTGGTTGCATTTGGTGCTGTTCCAGAATCATAATTTCTACGAAATTGCAGTAATTGGTGAAGACTACAGGACCATGGGAAGGGAACTTGCCCAAGCCTACTTGCCCCAGAGTATTTTGGTGGGCAGCCAAAGCCAAGGGAATCTGGAATTGTTGAAAAACAGGGAAGTACCTGGTAAAACACTCATTTATGTCTGTATCGAAGGGGCCTGTAAACTCCCCGTAGATAGTGCAGGTGAGGCTTTGGAGCAATTATAAAAGGGGCTTAACATTAACAATTGTTTAAAAACCTTTTCTTTTATTTCACTTGAATATTAATTACGTTGCCATTTAAACAAAAACCATTATGGAAGAACTAGAAAATTACCAAGATTACATCGATCAGGCCATGGAATGGGCCATAAGCATTTTACCGAGCCTCATTACGGCCATCATCACCTTTTTTATTGGTCTTTGGGTCATCAAATTTTTCAATCGGATGGTCCGCCGCTTTTTCGCGAAAAAGGATTACGATGAAACCTTGGAGTCTTTCTTACAAAGCTTTATCAGCATTGTTCTAAAGGCATTGCTCTTTGTCTTGGTCATTACCCAACTGGGCGTTAAAACCTCATCCTTGGTCGCTATCGTTGGTGCGGCAGGTTTGGCTATTGGTTTGGCCCTTCAAGGCTCTTTGGCCAATTTTGCGGGAGGAGTGCTCATACTCATCTTTAAACCATTTAAAGTAGGTGATTGGATTTCTGCCCAAGGTGTGGACGGATCGGTAAAGGAAATTTCCATTTTCAATACCAAATTGAGCACCTTCGGCAACCAGATTGCCATCATTCCAAACGGACAGCTTTCCAACGGAAACATTGTGAACTACAATATGGAAAATACGCGCAGGGACAAAATTGACGTGGGTATTGGCTACGGGTCCAACATCAAGGAAGCCAAGGAAATATTATTGAAAATCTGTGCGGACAACCCGAACATCAATACCGAGCCAGCACCAGAAGTTTACGTGGGTGCATTGGCCGATAGTTCAGTAAACCTAACGCTACGTTTTTGGGCCAACAACGATGTATTCTGGCCAGCACATTTTGATGTGATCGAACAAACGAAACTGCGCTTTGATGCAGCAGGAATCGAAATTCCATTCCCGCAACGGGTGATGCACAAAGCCATGGAGGATTAACTTTTCTTCTTTTGCTGGAGTACAAAGTCCTTGAGATAGTATGGCTCAAAATAGGCCACATCCTCAAATTGTTGCGACTTGAACTTCTCAAAAGCAATAGTGGCCATCTCCTTTGCAGATGGTACCACATCAGGATTAAAGATAAAATTGGGGTGTTGCAAGACACCCCTACATTTTTCAGCCCCACTTCCCACGATATGCACCTTGTTTTCGCCGACATAATCAGCGAATGAAGCTTCATCGATAATCTCTGCACGGGTTTCCCGCACTTCTTGGTAACGATGGTCATACACACAGGAATACACTTCCATTCGTCTGGCATCCAGCACAGGAATCACCAATTCACCCGGATGCAGGTCTACTTGGCGGGCCATGTTTTGCAAGGTCGGGGTCGAAATCAGGGGAACATCCAAAGAAAAACAAAGGCCTTTGGCCGCGGATACTCCAATGCGCAATCCGGTATAGGAACCCGGTCCTTTGCTTACCGCTATTCCATCAAGGTCCGTAAATGACAAAGAAGCCTCTTTCAAGGCTTCTTTTATGAATACGTGCAATTGCTCTGAATGTGAATAGTTCACCGCGTTGTTCTCTTTTAGGACAACAATTTGATCATCCTTGGAAATGCCAACGGAGCAATTGGTGGTCGCTGTTTCTAAATGTAGTAGTATGGCCATAGCGGCCACAAAGATACTAGTTTAATGAGATTGGCATACCAAAGTAGAACTCCAATATCTTCAAACGGAAGATATAATCATACTTGGTACGGATCACATTGGCGCGTGCATCGTCCAATCGGGCTTGTGCCTGACCAAAGTCAAAAGCGTTCAATAGTCCAACATCGAAACGGTCCTTGGAATATTGATACGCCACTTCACGGGCCTCAAGAGTCTTTTGGGCCGCCTCATAGGCTTTTGAAAACGTCCTTACATCCACATACGCCTGATTGATGGCGGTTTCCAGTTCCAATTTTGTGGATTCCATTTGCAGTTGGGCTCGGTCCAAATCGATTTTAGCACGCTTTACATTGTTCCGTGTGCTCCATCCATTAAAAATGGGTACGTTCAACTGTGCACCATACGAAATACCATCGTTGATCCATAACTGATCGATAAAGCCAATAAACTCCCCTGTTAGAGGATCCCTGTTTTGATCGGAATACCTTGTATTGTAGTTAAAGAATGCACCAACTGTTGGATAGTAAGCCCCTTTGGCGATTTGCACATCCTTCTCCGCAACCTCAATGTTTGCCTCCGCCAATTTGATGTCATTTCTGAATTCAAGGGCTTTTGCAAAGATGGATTTTGGGGAATTGGACAAAATATCGGAAGGTGGAACTTCAAAAGATTCATCGGCCACATCGAAGTTGTCATAGTCGGTAATCTGTAGTAGTTGTGCCAAATTGATCCTGGAGATGGTCACCAATGCCTCATTATTGATTACTTGCTGTTCTTGGCTCGCTGCGGTTGCTTCGATTTCCAACAAATCTCCCCTCGGCACCACTCCAGATTCCACCAACTCCTTGGTTCGATTCATATCCTGCTCGGTAACCTTAAGTTGTGCTTCCGAAACTTTAAGGGCCTCCTTATTGCTAATAACCTGTAAATAGGCGTTTGCTACGTTCAATCGAATATCGTCCTTAAGGTCGTCCAAACGATATTGATTGGATATCGCATTCAACTTGGCACGATTTAAACGGTTGATGTTTCGCAAACCGTCAAAAAGTGTGACAGATGAAGTTATATTGGCCGATGAGGAAAGAATGGTCCCCGTTACCAACTGGTTGGTTGTAGGATCAAGAATAAGACCCGTATTTCCAGAAATGTTGGTATTGGCATTTAAATCGGGCAATAAATTTCCCAATGCATCGGATTTGTCGATTTTCGCATTTTCCAAGTCCAGCTCAAACTGCTCAATGGTGAGGTTGTTCTCAACAGCATAGGTGACACATTCTTCCAATGTCCATTTCTTGACCTGTGCGCTTATGGAAAAAACGGCACAAAAAAATAGTAGTATTGAAATTTTTGATTTCATTCGTTTTTTGATTTTGCTCATTAATATTGGTTGGCCTGTCTTATTCTTCGTCAGATCGCTTCTCCAACTTGTTCCAAACCTTGATTTTGTCATCCTCGGTAATACCCGATACAATTTCTACATCGATACCGTCGCTTACACCCAATTCCAAATCCCTGCGTTCAAACTCGTTCTCGGCCACCTGTACTTCCACATAAGGTTTCTCGGTTTCCTTATCGAATTGGAGCAATGCTTCTTTTATGGACAGTACGTCCTTCCGCTCTTCCAATACAATGGAAGCATTGGCACTATATCCGGCACGTACGTATGAGGTACTATCACTAGGCGTTACATCAAGATCACCTTCTATCTTAAATTGAACGGCACCTTCTTCCTCAACACCTTTTGGGGCTATGAACTTTAACTTGGCGTCGAACTTTTGCTCTTCCAAGGCTCCCAAACTGATTTCCAAAGGCATGCCCACGCTCAACTTGCCTACTTCGGCTTCGTCCACCTCTCCTTCAAAGATCATTTTGGACATATCGGCTATGGTGGCAATGGTAGTACCTTCGTTAAAGTTGTTACTTTGGATTACTTGATCCCCTTCTTTTACAGGAATCTCCAAAATAGTTCCAGATACGGTAGCCCTAATATTGGTGTTTGCACTGGCCGAACCTCCCGCAGAACCTTTTCTAATAATTTGATAATCGGCCTGTGCATTTTTCAACTCCTGCAGGGCTTGCTCGTAAGTAAGCTTTAAGTTGTTGTAATCTTGATTGGAAATAACACCCTTGTCAAAAAGAGTCTTGTTCCGGTCATATTCCAATTTGGCATTGTTTAGTGCCAACTCGGCATTACGCACCCTTCCGGCAGCTTGGTTCAAGGATTGTTCGTTGGGAACCACCTTGATCACGGCAATCAGGTCGCCCGATTTTACTTGGGCACCTTCTTCCAACATTATTTTATCAATGATTCCGGAAATTTGGGGTTTGATGTTGATCTCGTCCTCGGGAATCACTTTACCGGTTACGATGACTTTATTTACAATATCCTTCTTTTCTGCTGTTTCGGTTTTATACAGCTCTACAGGAGTACTGTTCTGCTTTAAAAAGTAGACTACAGCGGCCAAAATACCTATGACCACTACCCCTATTAATCCGTACTTTACATACTTGTTCATTCTTGCTTATTTGATTTCGTTATTTAATTGTATTGATGATTATTCTTCCCTTAATGCGTCTATGGGTTTAATTTTTACTGCACGGTTGGCAGGCAATAGGCCAATGAGCACGCTCAGACCTACCATTAAAATAAATGATACGATGAACTGCGGCACACTGATCATGGGTTTCACGAACGGGAAATCATCCCCGCTGCCAAACATGGCGTCCAACGCCGACAATACCCCTACTGCGATGGCAAAACCGACCAAGCCAGCAAATGCGGTCAACACGATGGCCTCTACCACAATCTGACGCTTCACAATGACTGGGGTTGCCCCAAGTGCCCTACGCACACCTATTTCCTGGGTACGTTCCTTTACCGTGATCAAAAGGATATTACTGATGGCGATGACACCCGCGAGTAGGGTAAAGATCCCTACAAAAAAGGAGAATCCTTTGAGCACCATGGTAAACCCGGTAATATTGTTAAATATTTCGGACATATCGAAGCTGCCTATGGCACGTTCGTCATCCGGGTGTATATCGTACTTGGCCTTTAAAATGCTTTTGATTTGGGCCTCCACGAACGGCACAGGTGTATTCTCTTCAACGGCAATGGCCATCCATCCCATACGATCGCCTGAATTAAAGGCCTTTTGAAAAGTGCTGAACGGGATGAACACCGCGTTCTCACCATCAATATTAATATTGTTGTTGGGTTTATAGATTCCCACTACGCTAAAATATACCCCATTGATACGGATTTCCTCGCCAATCGCTTTTTCGCCTTTTTCAAAAAGGAGCTTATAGGTTTCTTCCCCAATGACACAGACTTTTTTGGAATCTTCAATATCAGTCTGGTTCAAAAACCGGCCTTCCACCAACTTCTTTTTGGTAATGTTATCAATTTCAGGATAATCGCCATATACCGAGGAACCACTTGTCTGTCCATTTCTGTATACGCTTACGGTACCTCTATGGCTAGCCAACTCAATACGTGGGGCAAGGACTTCGATTTCAGGAATCTGTCTTTTCAGGATATCCGCATCCTCCAACTTGTATCGGATTCTTCTTCCACGCTCAAAGCCCTTATAGGGTTCGGAGGTGGATTGACCCCAAACAAACAAGCTATTTGAAGCTGTACCGGCAAAAAGTTTGTTGAACCCGTTGCTCATCCCGTTGGCAGAACCCAACAACAGCACCAAGATGATCATAGCGAAGATAACCCCCAACATGGTCAAAAAGGTCCTGAACATGTTCTTGCCCAGGGTATGAAAAATTTCTATCCACAAGTCTTTATCAAATAACCACATAACTATTTATCACTTAGTGCAACAATGGGTTTAACGTTTGCGGCCTTCATAGCCGGCAACAAGCCAGCCAATACTCCTGCAATGATCAATATGATGGTCGCAGTGACCACCACGGAAAGGCTTACGGAAGGATTGCTGAAGGCTGGTGTCTGGATTGCAGGTCCTACCGCAGCCAGAATCATCCACGCAAAAGCCAATCCCACAAAACCAGAGATGGCTGTGATGAAAACAGATTCCAACAACACCAAATTGATAATTTGGCGCGGTCTGGCACCCAATGCTTTTCGCACCCCGATTTCCTTGGTTCGTTCCTTGATGGTAAATACCATAATGTTACCGATACCTACGATTCCAGCAACCAAGATCAAAAATCCGACACCAATACCAATAGCTTTGAGCACCGCGGTAAAACTGCTGATATTGTCAAAAGCCTCGGCATAGTTCCAAACATAGAGTCCAGCTTGGTCTTCGGGTGAAATCTTATACCTGCGTTTCATTAGGATTTCCAATCTTTCCGAAAACTCCAAGGCTTCCGAAAGGTCGTAATTAGGATTGTACGTTAGGGCAATGGCATTGATGTCGTTGGTGTTACTGTAAATCCGTTGGTACGTACTTACGGGCGCATAAATCATTCTCTCGGCGTTGTCGTCCCCATCATCCGTAAAGATTCCAATCACCCTGAACGGCAATCCATTGAACTCCACAAATTTCCCCAGAGGGTCTTCGTCCTTAAAGAGGTCTTCAGCTACTTTTCTTCCGATAACAGCCACCTTGGCCTTATTCACAATATCGGCCTCATTGATATACCTACCTGCCATTACCAAGGTTTTTTCTATGGCTTGGTGATCGGGATGAACTGCCTGTACGGAGTAGGACCCTGTTTCGGCTTTATACCTTGCCGTCGCATTGGCATAGTACCTCGCACTGATGTATTCTATATCGTTCGGGAAACTCTGTTTGATGTACTCCAAATCATCGTTCTTGAGCTGGATACGTCTGCCGGCTTCAAAACCGCCATATGCCTTGGATGTGGTTCCAGGGCGAACAAAGATGGAGTTGGTGGCATCATCATTGAACTGCCCTACAAAACCATTCTGCATCCCATTTACCGAGGCCAACAGCATCACCAGAATAAAGATGGCCCACCCCACTGAAAAACCCGTCAAAAAGGTTCTCAGCTTATTGGTCTTCAGCGTGTTGAAAATTTCCTGCCAAACGTCGCGATCAAACATACTGTTCCGCTCTTACTTGTTCTACTTTTTTATCTTCCACAATTACCCCATCCTTTAGGTGCACAATACGTTTGCACATGTGGGCAATGTCTTCTTCGTGGGTTACCACCAAAATGGTGTTTCCGTCGTCGTTAATTTTTTGGATAAGGTCCATTACTTCGTAAGACGTTTTACTGTCCAAAGCACCGGTGGGCTCATCCGCCAAAAGGACTTTGGGTTCAGCAGCCATGGCACGGGCAATGGCCACCCTTTGTTTTTGACCTCCGGAAAGCTCACTGGGCAAATGTCCTGCCCATGGTTTTAGTCCTACGCGCTCCAAATATTGCATAGCTTTTTCTTGTCGTTCTCTTCTAGGTACCTTTTGGTAATACAACGGAAGGGCAACGTTCTCCAAAGCGCTCTTATAGTTGATTAGATTAAACGACTGGAATATGAATCCCAAGAATTTGTTTCGGTATTGGGCTGCCTTGGTCTCGCTCAAATTTTTGATGGGCACGCCATCCAAGGTGTACTCCCCTGAGTCGGCTCCGTCCAACATTCCCAAAATGTTCAACAAAGTGGATTTACCCGATCCCGAAGATCCCATAATGGCCACAAGTTCGCCTTCCTCTACTTTAAAATTGATTCCCTTTAAAACATGAAGGGAATTGCTTCCCATTTTATAGGATTTATGAAGATCTTTGATTTCTATCATGATTGATGATGTTAGCTATCTTACGTTTACCTCTGCAAGTAAGACATTAAAGTTGTTAAAATGTTACAAGATTTTTTACTTTTTTTTTCGAAAGGGTGGTTTTTAAAGCCTATTCCTTGGCCAATGCGTTCCATACCTTGACCTTGTCACTGGCTCCCAAACCTGACTTGACCTCTACGAATATGCCATCGCTCACGCCAAGCTCCACCTCTTTCCTTTCAAATTGCTGGTCGGCTGTTTCCACCTCAACATACGGTTTTTTGGTCTCATCATCAAATTGCACCAAGGCCTCCTTTACGGCCAAGACACTGTCGGCCCTTGCTAAAATAATGGAAGCGTTTGCACTTAGTCCAGCGCGAATAAAAACGGTATCATTCTTTCTGAGGGTTCCTTTGATCTCAAACTGAATGGCCCCATTTTCCTCCTTGCCTTTTGGAGCAATGTAGTCGAGCACGGCATTGAACACTCGGTTTTCAATGGCACCTACCGTAATTTCCAAGGGAAGGTCTTCTTTGATTTTCCCCACCTCCGATTCGTCTACCTTTCCTTCGAAGATCATTTTGTCAACATCGGCTATGGCTGCAATCGTGGTACCCTCATTAAAGGTATTGCTTTCGATGACTTGATTGCCCACTTCCACGGGCACTTCCAAAACCATCCCGCTTACCGTGGCACGTATCAAGGTATTGGCGGAATTGCTCAAACCGCTGGTGGTACCCGTCTTTACAATATCAAATCGTTGATTGGCCGCTGCATAGGCTTGTTTGGCCTGGTCGTAGGACACTTCTGCCCTTTCCAGGTCCGCTTTTGGGATAACGCCCTTGCCAAATAGATTGGATTGGCGCTCGTAGTTCCGTTTTTGATCGTCCAAATTTATTTTGGCCTCGTTAATGGCGTTCTTGGCATCATTGAGTGCAGAAAGATTGGGCACTACCTTGATTTTTGCCAACAGATCACCAGATTTGACGTAATCGCCACCTTCCACATAGATTTCCTCGATCACACCCGAAATATTAGGTTTGATCAATACCTCTTCCAAAGGAAGGATGCTTCCCGTGGCCACGGCCTTTTTCACAATGGTCTGTTTGGACGGTGTTTCGGTTTCGTACACCACAGGGTCTTCCGCATTTTTCTGATAGAGATAGTACATGGAGCCACCGAACACTATTACGATGAGCAACAAGATGACAATGGTTACCGATTTTTTCATTTTACGTATTGTTAATTGATTGATTCTTACTTTTTATTCTGTTCGCAATGCTTCAATAGGCCGCACCTTTATGGCGCTCTGTGCAGGAATGAACCCGGCCAGAAGCCCGGACACCATCAAGATGGTGAGAGCACCCGTTACCACGCCCACGCTTACACTTGGATTCATGAACATATCCACGGGCCCTACGCTATCCAATAGTGAGTTGATTACGAAAATGACCAACGAGCCAAAAATAATCCCTACCATCCCCGAGATCAGGGTCAGGAAAATGGACTCCATCAAAATTTGCTTTTTAATGGACCATGGCTGTTCCCCCAAAGCCCTTCGGATACCAATTTCCTTGGTACGCTCCTTTACCACGATGAGCATTATATTGCTTACCCCAATAATTCCGGACAGCAGCACCATAATCCCCACAATGTAGGCGACTCCTTTTAATGCCCCGAAGAGGCTCTCCACACGATTGTATTGTTCGTACAGATCAAAGTAGCCTACGGCTCGGGTATCTTCCGGATGGACTTTGTGGCGTTTTTTCATAACATCCACAATCTTATCCTTTAGTTGGGAGATGGAGCTACCATCGTTCGCCGTAATCGCCATCCAACCTACATCCTCTCCGCGGTTGAATGCCTGAGAAAAAGAGGTAAAAGGCACGAAAATCTCCTTTTGCCCCTCTTCGCCCCCATCACTGGTGTTCTTTTTATAAGTACCGATGACCATAAAGTTGACTCCCTGTATCTTGATGTAGGTGCCCAATGCCTCCTCGTCCTTATCATAGAGGTCGTTCTTTACCCCCTGACCTATAATGGCCACTTTTCTTTTTTCCTTGATGTCGTTATAATTCAAGAACCGGCCCGAGGTAACTGTCATGGGATCCTGATTGATAATTTCCGGATAATCGCCATACACATTGAAAGCTCCAGTTCGGGTGCCGCGCACCACATTATTGTTGCCGCCAAACCCACCTAATTGATTCCGTGGGGAGATAAACCTAAGGTTGGGCACATTGTCCCGCAATGCCTGCACATCGCCTATCTTAAACTCAAAACGTCGCCCCTTGGGCAAGCCCTCGTGGCCCTTGGTGGTGGCACGGGTCCACATAAACATGGTGTTGGTGGCAATGTTCCCAAAATCCTGTTTGATACCATTTTCCAAACCCTTGCCGGCCGCCAACAGTACGATAAGGATAAAGATGCCCCAGCAAACACCAAAGGCCGTAAAAATGGTACGCCACACATTGGTGGTGAGCACCTCTATAATTTCACGCCATCTATCTTTATTGAACATATCGATTAGGTTATTCGTCCCTCAAGGATTCGATTACTTTAACTTTTGCAGCGCGGTACGCGGGCACAAAACCGGCCAAGGTTCCAGCCACGATGAGCACAATTACGGTAGAAAAGGCCACATTGAAATTTACAGAAGGGTTCATGATGTAGTCCACTTCAATATGGGGACCTACAAGTTCCAACAATGCCATGCTGAAGATTAGTCCACCAAAGCCCGAAATTGCGGTCACAAAAATAGCCTCATGCAGAATCATGGCAATGATTGACCATGGCTTGGCACCCAAGGCTTTTCGAATTCCTATCTCGCGGGTACGCTCCTTCACTACGATCATCATAATATTGCTTACCCCAACCACCCCAGCGATAATGGTGCATACGCCCACGAACCAGAAAAACAGTTTTATGTTATTGGTAAGGCCGTAGTAACGTTTGGCCTCTTCCATGGCGCTCCATACCTCAATGGCACCTGTATCGTCTGGAGCCACCGTATGGGTCTGCTGTAGGTATTGTTTCAAATCATCCTTAAAATTTACTGCTTGGGCCACCGCAGCATCAAAATTATCTACCGGAGGCAAGGTAAAGGACATATTGTTGATTCTGTTGCCACCATTAAAAGTGCGTTGCGCCGTAGAAATGGGTATGAATATATTTTCTTCTTCCCGCTCGCGCATTTCTTTAAAGACGCCAACAATTTTAAAAGGAATGCCAGAGATATCGATAAACTCCCCGATGGGCGTTTCGACGTTGCCAAAAACATCTTTCTTTATTTTGTTCCCGATGACGGCCACTTTTCCATTGGAAATTTCATCTTGGTAATTAATAAACCTTCCCTCGGCCATTTGGGCATTATCAATAAATTGAAAGTCGGACCCTACACCTTGGACGCCATAAATCAAGGCTTCCTTTCCGTAGTTCACGCTGACGCCCCGAACAAATATCCTTCCAGAGCTGTACTCAATATCATCGTTGAACATGGCACTGGCCTTATCGTAATTTTCGTTGACCAGCTGAATGCGTCTTCCGGGATTGAGTCCTTTGTATTCCTTTGAAGTCACTCCAGGCCATACCCACACGCTGGTAGAGGCATCTTGTTTGAATTCGTTTTCGATACCATTGCGCATGCCTTGCCCAAATCCCAGAAGAATGACCAAAATAAAGATACCGGAGGCTACGGAGAGACCGGTCAAAAAGGTACGGAGTTTGTTCTTTCGTATGGTGTCAAATATTTCTTGCCACCGCTCCAAGTCGAACATAGGTCAGTGATTTTGATTGATGAACGCCTAAGCGTATATCTATAAGACAATCAAAGTCGCAAAATGTTACAGTTCGGGTCGAAATTTATGGGAATAGAGCGGGTTAGGCCCGCATTTTTCGGTAAATGAAATAGAAAAGTCCGGCTACCAGCACGTAGGGCACAGCCATCAAATACACGATACCATTGTTGATACCTTCGGCCGTTCTGCCATCGGCCTCACTTTCCACCACTGCGCGACACATAGCGCACTGGGCATCCGCTACCGTAGGGAGTGCCAATAGAAGGATAATGATAAGGAAGAATCGTGTTTTCATAACAAATCAATAGGGATAATAAGGTGAAATCATCAGATAGACCAAAACCCCGGTTACCGCCACATAGAGCCAAATAGGAAATGTAAACTTTGCCCATTGCCTATGGCTTTCAAAATCATCCAAATACACTTTGGAATAGGTGATGAGCACCAACGGTATTACGGCAATGGATAGCACAATGTGGGTCATCAATATAAAATAGTAGATGTATTTGATCGGGCCCTCACCACCAAAAACGGTCGATTCCGATGTCATGTGATAGGCTACGTACATTACCAAAAACAAGGCTGAAAGCACTATGCAAGTGGTCATTAATTTTTGATGCGTCCCTTTCTTACCATTTTTTATGGCTATGACCGCTACAATTAAAAGAATGGCGGTAAGTCCATTTATGCCCGCGTAGATCGGCGGAAGAAATGACAAGGGTTCTGCATCGGGAATTTTATATCCGAACAATAGGGCAACCACCAGGGGGATTGCAATGGAGATAACGGTAATCCATTTGTTGAACCGTTTTTCCTTTAGGGTAAGTTCATCGGTCATTCTGCCAATAGTTTTTTAATGTCCTCTTTCAAAATGCTTATCTGCTGGGTCTCTCCATCAGAGTTGACTCCTTGCTCCTCGGTTATGGTTCCACGATAGTAGATCAATGGGTTACCAAATTCATCTTCCCGCGAACGAATATACCCATTTTTGTCAACCAATGCGAACATCCCAGAGTGCTCAAAGCCTCCTGGGGCCTCTTGGTCCTCGTTTGCAAAAATGTAGAATCCTTGCTGGGCCAATTCGTATATTTTGTCCTTATCACCAGTCATCAAATGCCAGTCCTTATCCGTGATTCCGTATTTGTTGGCATACGCGGTCAGTACGGTGGGCGTGTCATATCTTGGGTTGATGGTAAATGAGGCTACGCCAAAATCTTCACTGTCCTTGAAGGTTTCCTGCAATTCTACCAAGTTTTTGGTCATAATGGGGCAAATCGTAGGGCAAGTGGTAAAGAAAAACTCGACTACGTACACTTTTCCCAGATAATCCTTATTACTGATCAGGACACTATCTTGATTATAGAACTCAAAATCGGGCACCTTGCGTTTTTCCCCTTGGTTGACCACAAAACCTACTTCCTTGTTCCTGGAAATACCGCTCATACGGTCGTTCTCGACCACTGTACCACCTTTTACCCGCTTTGTGATTTCGTACACCGCAAAGGTCCCGAAAATCAATATGATGGCGGATACCCAGATATACGTATACTTCTTCTTACTATTTGATCCTGTCGGCATTGTTCTTTTTTAAGGCCAAACGATATTCTGCCAAGATAATCTTGACATCGTCGACCATTTTGTTATTCAGTTCCGCAACGGACGAGGTGTCGAACCCATATTTGGTCCCTTCATCCTCATCATCCGTTCTACCCCTTAGCTTTAGGTCTTTGTCGATAATAAATACATAGGGGGTGGACAACTGGTTGTCCAATTCAATATTGCTGTCCAAGGAGCTAAAAAGACTCTTGATCTCCGCTTCTGTACCGTAGGCGAAGTACCATTTATCCACATTGGAGAGTTTGCCCAATTCCGCCTTCAATTCTTCCACTTGCTCCTGTTTGCCTTTTGGCACCACCATAACCATTTGAAAATCGATGAACTCCCCAAATCTTTTGTAAATTTTTTGGTTCAGGTTAAAGGCGTTCCCTTGCATGGCTCCGATGTCCGTACCAAAAAAACCAAGAACCGTTATCCTGCCTTTCATTTGATGCGTCGGGTCCATTTGGGAAACATCCATCACATTTTCGGTAAGAATGGGCAGGCGGCCAAAGTTATTCACTCCGGAAGCAAAAAAGAGATAAACCACCACGGGGAGTATAAAAAGTATCCCTAAAACTATTTTCTTTTTCATAGTATTTCAGCCCTACAAAAATAAAAAAAGACGGTTGGAAAACCGTCTTTTAAATTTGTTAAATACTTGTTTAGAAGTCCCAAGTCACGAATCCTTCTGTAAAAACGTTATGGATATAATCCGCTTCGAAAAGCAAAATGAATATCAAATAACAGATTAGGAAAACAGGGACCCAAACAATTACCCTTCTCAATGAAGTTTTTTCGTCCCTTAGGTGCATAAAGTCCCATGCGATGTAATAGGCCTTCACTAAAGTGAGGATAATGAAAATCCAGTTGAGCAACTTCATCCCAAGGAAGTAGTTGTCCGTTAAAAACGCTGGCTTAACAATACCCAATGCCACCTCAATGGCGGTCACAATGGAAAGGAAGATAAGTACGCCCCAAATCTTTTGGGTGTTCGACTTAAATTTTACCAGTCCTCTAAAAATCTCAAGTTTATGTTCGTGTGCCATTTATAATCAATGTTTTTATACCAAGTAAAAGAATGTAAATACGAATACCCATACCAAATCCACAAAGTGCCAGTACAGTCCAACCTTTTCCACCATCTCATAGTGACCTCTGCGTTCGTAGGTTCCCAAAATCACATTAAAAAAGATGATGATGTTGATCACAACCCCTGAGAATACGTGGAAGCCGTGGAATCCGGTGATAAAGAAAAAGAAATCGGCAAACAGTCGGTGTCCGTATTCGTTATGGATCAAATTGGCACCTTCCACCACTTGATTGGCTTCCAATATTTTCGCCAAGGATTGTTTTCTATCCAAAACTGTTTTTTCGCCTTCTTCGTTCAATATTTCGGTGCGGATCAGAATATTGGGGGTTGCCTTGAATCCTTCCACAACTTCGTTTAAGGAGTAGGACGTTCTATATCCCTCTGATTGATACCAAATTCCCTCGCTGGCCTCATGTTTTACCCTTTCCTCTGGTAAGGTTTTTGCAAAATCCGCCAAAGCCGCTCTCTTACCGGTTTCGGCATTTACAAACTGAAGGATTCTTCCTGAGTTGGTCTCGACCGCTCCGTAATCCCCTTTGATAAACGTTGCCCATTCCCAAGCCTGTGAACCAACGAAGATGGCACCACCAATGATGGTCAGGAACATATACAGAATGACACTTTTTTGCTTCATCTTGTGCCCTGCATCCACGGCCAATACCATGGTTACGGAAGACATAATCAGAATAAAGGTCATAAAGGCTACGTAGTACATGGGTGCTTCTACACCATGCAAGAACGGAAAGTGGGTGAACACTTCATCGGCTATGGGCCACTGTTCAATGAACTTAAATCTAGAGAAACCATACGCTACCAAAAACCCAGAAAAGGTCAAGGCATCCGACATGATAAAGAACCACATCATCATTTTTCCATAGCTAGCACCGAGGGGCTGATTTCCGCCTCCCCAAACGCTGCCTTCTGTACCGGTACTTACCGTTGCATCCATAAAAAAGGTCGTTTTATTAAAACTTTCACAAATTTACATTTTTTGATGTATTGTAAAAGACAAACTTGAGTGAAAACTGCTCCAAACAAGTTTTATTTCACGAAATACATAAATAGAATTAGATATACCCAAATAAAATCCAAAAAATGCCAGAAGGTGGCGCCAAGCTCCAATCCCAACATATTTTCCGGGGTATACTTATTTCTGAGTTGCTGCACCAATACCACCGAAAGTGATATGAGACCTGCCACTACGTGGGCAATATGCACTGCTGCCAACAAAAATACGTAGGACATCTTAATATTGCTCGTTGGACCCGTAAAATAATATCCATTTTCCAGCATCTGGGAAAACCCGACAAACTGTAGGGATATAAATGCAATGCCCAACACAAATGTGGCAACCAAAAAGAGCGCTCCCATTTTTTGATTGTCCTTTGCAACTGCTTTTTTCGCCAACAAGTAGGTAATGCTGCTCAAAACTATGATTGCCGTACTAATGTAGAAGGCGCTTGGCAAATCCAAATCGCTTACCCAATCCTCCCGTTTGCTGCTGACAATATAGGCACTGGTCCAACCAGCGAAGCCCATGATCAAACTCACAATACCGAACCAGAGCATCATTTTCTTTGCCCTTCTGTTCTTTTCCTTTGCTGTTCCTTGGGTTAAATCCATTATTAACTTATAAACTTATCAATTACGTATACAACTTGAATCAATGATATGTAGGTGACACTGGCCAACATCAACTTTCTTGCCGAGGCATTGTCCCGGTTTTCATACAGTTTGAAAGCGAAGAACAACATTACCAAACCAGATAGCAACACAATGACGGCTGCAGGTATGGAGAGATGCAATCTTCCTGTGAATCCGAAAACGGGGATAATGGAAATCACGATCATCCAAATGGTATATAGAATGATTTGCAATGCGGTTCCTTTATCCTTGTTCCCTGTGGGCAACATTTTAAATCCAGCTTGCTTGTAGTCCTCATCCAACATCCAGCCCAATGCCCAGAAATGGGGAAACTGCCAAAAAAATTGAATCATGAACAAGGTACCGGGCTCTATGCCAAAATCGTCCGTGGCGGCCACCCATCCCAACATAAAGGGTATAGCCCCGGGGAAGGCTCCCACAAAAACCGCAAGAGGCGATTTCGTTTTTAAGGGCGTGTACACACTGGTATACAAGAAGAGCGATATGGCACCGAACATGGCCGTCTTGGGACTAAGTGCCAAAAGGGACAGCACGCCGAGAACCGTCATTAAAATGGCAACCACCAACGCGGTCCGTACCGACATTCGGCCAGAGGGTATGGGCCTATTTCGGGTGCGTTTCATAAGGGCATCCAAATCCCGCTCTATAATTTGGTTATAGGCGTTGGATGCACCTACCATGCAATATCCTCCGAACATCAGCAATAAGAGAGACAACAAATCAATCTGATAGGCCCCCAAGAGATATCCTGCAATGGAAGAGAACACCACGCTAACGGCCAACTTGGCCTTGGTAATCTCCTTAAAATCGGAAAATAGTAAGGAAAGTGTGTTATTTTTTACGGAACCTACGGCAGACTTCATCCACAACTATATTGGCTGGCAAAGATAACGCCAGAGCCTATCTTTTGCAACCAAAGCTCACGTTTTATGATTCTTATAGCAATTGAACAAAAAAAGCCCGAACAGCAAACTGTTCGGGCTTTTTCCATTCCTGTCTCAACAGGAATTTATAAAGTTTTATTGCAACTTAAAGGTAATTGGAATACTGAATGGTACCTTAACCGGACGACCTCTTTGTTTTCCAGGGGTCATCTTTGGCAATTTTTCAATGATTCTTCTTGCCTCGGCTTCCAAGTTTTTATCTGGACCACGCATTCTAATGTTACCTATGCTTCCATCTTTTTGAATCACAAAAATAACACTAACCCTACCTTGGACTCCCATTTCTTGGGCGATTTCTGGGTAGCGGAAGTTCTTACGAATGTGGTTCTGCATCATTTCTTGGAAACATGCTTTTTTATCCTTGGCGTTCTCACAACCTGGAAAAACAGGCACATCCTCAATTACGGCGAAGGGTACGGAAATGTCTTCTTCCACTTCTTCCACTTCAACCTCTTCGATTTCTATAACCTCTTCTTCTTGGCTTGTTTCGGTAGACTCGATTACGGTCTCTTCCACTTCTTCTTCATCCTCTACAACCTCGATAACTTCGGGGGCAGCAGGTGGCGGTGGTGGCGGTGGAGTCTTTATCTGCTCTGTCATCGGCACTTCTTCGTCCAATTGATCTTCAACATTCATCGAAATGTCGTAGTTATTGGCCTTGTCGTACTTTTTCCACTCCATGGCTCCGTAGACCAATGCCAAAACAGCAGCCAATCCTATAACAAAGTACAGGGTACTGTTTCTTCCTACGTCTGCTTTCGGGTTCTTTTTTGGTTCCATCCTTTTTCTCCTTTTCTAAATTTAGTGTTTGCTAATTTAATTATTAATTGGTTAAATAAACAATTAAAATTTCCATTTTAACGGGTTTTTCTTGGAAAAAACCCACCGAATTAGTCCTATTCCTGCAAATGCTCCCAATGTATTTGCAAAAACATCGCCCAACTCGGCCATACGATCTGTGGTCAGTGTGTACTGTAAGATCTCAATAAGTATACCATATATAATGGCCAAAACCAAAACAATCCTAATGGTTTTGACCAGACCAAGGTTTCCCATGGTTCTTTCCCTTACACTCATGCAGCCTACAAAGGCGAACACCAAGTAGAATATAAAGTGGGTGATTTTATCGGCATAGGGAACATTAAAACTCCCAGGGTCCAAGTCCATGGCTGGGAAAGAAAATAAGCTGAGCATGGTGATGACCACTACCCAGCTTATAAATAATAAGGTATATCCAATTGTTTTACGCACCGATCAATTCCTTGTAGTCGTCGGCACTCATCAGACCATCGACCTCCGAAGGGTCACTTATTTTAATTTTGATCATCCATCCATCACCATAAGGGTCGGTATTTACCTTTTCTGGTTCGTCTTCCAAGGACTCATTGAACTCCACGATTTCACCACTTAGGGGCAAAAACAAATCGGAAACAGTTTTAACAGCTTCCACAGTTCCAAACACTTCCTCTTTGTCCAAGGTTTCGTCCAAAGTCTCCACTTCCACATAAACAATGTCACCCAATTCGCTTTGGGCAAAATCCGTGATTCCTACGGTAGCGGTATCTCCATCTATCTTGACCCACTCATGGTCCTTGGTGTACTTTAATTCTGATGGTATGTTCATTACTCTATTTTTGAATTAGTAGATGGGCAAATGTAACTGATTGCCGAAAGCTTTTCAAGCAAACATGTGGACAAAATACGAGAAAAATGGATTCTACCGGTAATTAGTTGCCAAAGTTGTACCGCAGGGTAAAGCCTGCATTGATCGTGGTCTGCGGAAATGCGGTGGAAACGGCAAATTCCGAGAAAGCATGATCGTAAAAGAAAAGGGCATTCAAACTTTTGCTCAAGGCGTAATCCGCGGTGAACTTTACGGACATCAACCGTTGTCCGGAAGTAATCTGGTTGTTATCGATATCCAAATTGCGGATGATGGTAATGTTATCGCGAAGCGAAACGTCCGCCTTCAAGTTAAGGTCGCCTTTGAGCCTTGTCTTTTCACCTCCAATATTGGTCACGAATTTCACATCCTTGAAACGATACCCTAATCCCACGGTGTATTCGTCACCGTTGATTTCCGTTAGAAGATTATTGTCGAAACTTAGGGACAAGGTTCGGCTGGTGCGAATCTCTCCCAAAAAGCTAAAGGAATTCTGCATTTCAAAATCCACTCGAATCAAAGGACTGAACTCATCGGTCAGCACCACATTGTTGATGAGCGTCTTTGGAAGCAAGTCCCCATTTTCAGGGTCAAACGTGGTATTCTGTCGTTCCAAATTGGTCTGGAAGGAGTTTACACTGTAGGCGGCCCGATACCCATGGCTCAAGGAAAAACGCTTGAATTTCTTCTTGAACCAACGGTTTTTCATCAAACCGGTGTACTTTACATTCCAGTTGGGAATCGGGATTTCACGAAAGGCATCCATATTTACCCGGTTCACGTCCTGACCCGTATAGGCTGCAAAGAATGCAGGCAATAATACATCCTGCTGTGTTTTGCCGTAGCGTTCGGGGAAACCATCCTCATCCAAGGTTCCAGGTGTTTCGCCCCTATCCGATACCAATCGGTTCGCTATGGTTATTCTATTTTGTTTGAATTGCTCAAAGGTTTCAGAGTCAAACTCATCGCTCTTTCGGAATACGGTACCGATCATGACCGTTGAAATACTGAAGTTGCCCATTTCGTTGATCAGACCATCTTGTCCATTGGCCCATTCCCCAGGGCTGTAACTTTCCTGCAAGGAGCTCATAAAGTTTCTATCCGCATTCAAATCGATGGTCAAATCCTGTGTGGGCTGTGCGGTTGCCGTAATATTGAGCTGCTTGTTGGTGTTTTGCATAAACTGGCGGCTATATTCGGGGTAATCCGTCAACCATCCATTACGCGCGGCCTCGAACCGAACATCGGCCTGACTTCCGAAAACAAAGCCCAAGGTAGGCCTCGTGGTACCAATAAATCCGATGGATTGGGTGTATCCGGGCAATACGGTTCCGCGGTTTTCACTGTAATTCACATTGACCCGCTTTACCATAGTCAGCACATCCACCAAGGTATTGAAGCTTTTACTGGTCTTTTTGGGAGCATTGTCATCCTCACCGTTGGCGGGATTTCCTGCTTTGTCCCTTCGCACTGCAGCTTGCGTAGCGGTTACCTTCCCGTCTCGCTTTTTAAGTCCCAAGAAATCGTATAGTCGCTGCATGCTCATATTGGCCGTGAGGCTATGGGTACTTGCATTTTGCACCACATTGATGTCCTCGTTGGCCACTTCACGCAACGCATCACCACCACGCTGCCAGTC
Source organism: Allomuricauda sp. MMSF_3307 (assembly GCF_030733585.1). Taxonomy (NCBI): domain Bacteria; kingdom Pseudomonadati; phylum Bacteroidota; class Flavobacteriia; order Flavobacteriales; family Flavobacteriaceae; genus Allomuricauda; species Allomuricauda sp. MMSF_3307. Next base: position 188,140 of record NZ_JASHIQ010000003.1, on the reverse strand, counting down.
AAAATTACTGGTGTAGGTATATTGTGCGTTGATGAAATTGAGGAACGGTATTTTGCTAAAGGGTAGTTCGTAATTCAATTGCATCTGCTGGGCGTGCCTGTTGGGTTCACCTACATCAAAAAATCCATCCCAAAGATTTAGGGTTTGGTCGATTCCAGAATCAGGGTCGTCATCCACATTAAAATAGTTCCGGACGATGTTATTGTTGGACGCGGTTAAATTCAACCGCAAGGATTTCGTCAAACTGTAGTTAAGGGCATATTGCCAATTGAAGAGATAATTACGCTGTTGCAACAAGGGCAGTTCCAACGCTTCAACCCCTGGCTCCAATACATCCCTGTATCGCTGTTGATTAAAGGAACGGTTGTAATTGGCGTTTACGGACAAACTTGTGGGCAGGGCGTTAAAGTTCAAATCCTTGAGCCATTGCCAATACTTGCCAGTGAGCACAGAGTCCTTTTTGGCAAAGGGCGCCACAGGTGCGGGTTTAAAGTTATGGTTGTACACAAACCCGGTGGTCACGTTTTGGTCCCTAAGTTCGGCCACCTCAAAATCTCGATGGTCGGTCTCGTTGTAGGAATAATTAAAGGTGAAGTTCTCCACATCGAAGAAATTCTCCTCGGCTTCCTCTCCCCTATTTTTTCTTACCCCGATAAGGTTGATGCTGGTCCGCTTGGTATAATCTTCCGCCTGCTCTTTGATGGTTTCGGCCTCTTCGGCGGTTGCGGCTGCCGCAATTCTGTCATCCAAACGTAAATCGTCGTATACCGGGTCAAATTCCGGAGTGATCAAGGTTTCTGAAATCCCGTAGTTGAAGGGCAATTGCAGGTTCCACTTTTTGGGGAATAATTGGCCCACGTTTACATTGGTCACTACGTCATACGAAATGGCGTCCTCCAAGGCACGTTCAATCGGGGTTTGGTCGATGGAGCCAAAACCTGAAGTGCTTCGACTTCCAGTTGCGGTGACGTTGGCAAAATCAGCCATATTGGCGTCCAAGGCAGCGGTTGCGGCCCAACCTCCGCTGTTCTGAAGACCGGCCAAACGCAATTCGTTAAACCAGACCTCGCCACGGGCCGGAAGGTCGTCAATGTTCTTGACACCTACCATCATGCCCCGGATACTTCCCAATGACGGATTACCTCGAATCCCGATCCTGATTCTTCCCAAGGTACGGGGCGCAAATTCATCAACCAGAACGGCTTCGCCATCCACAATTTCATAATAATTGATGTCATCCAAAGTTTGATCGGATATCCCCTTTGACTTCACCTTGTTCAAATCGCTGAGGGCGACATCTATCTCATTGACATCGGGCCAAATTTCCTCGGCCGATGTGGAACCAAAGGGCGTAAACTGAAGCGGAAGCTCTATCTGATAAAAGTTTTCCGTGAAATCGGTACCTATTCGTAAGAAACCGACCAAAGGCGTATCGCTATCGGAATAATCGGTATTGAATATTTTTTCGGCGTGCATGAACATTTTTAAGCGCTCGTATTGGCGGACATCAATGTTCACATTTTTGAACACCCCACGGGAATCCTGGGACTCCAAATTCTCCACCACAAAGGAAAGAGATTGCTCGTTCTGTCGGATGATGGTATTGTTGTTGTTCAATTGTTCCCGGATAACACCTGGAGGCAATACGTAGGGTATGGGCTGCCTGCCAAAGTTCTCCTCAATATTCACCGTGTTCACATCGGTTACCGTTGCATCATCGGAAGGATCGTTGTCCACATCGGGTTGCAAAGATCGGGTGAATGTCCTCCAATCACCTCGAACCAAATCCAAGGTCGCAAATCGCAGCACTACATCATCAGAAAAGCCGGTAAGATACATCCGCATGAAGCTGATGGACCTAAAATCGGAGATTCCGCCTACGGCATCGGTGAAGTCGCTCAGCGGGATTTTGTACTGGATCCACCTGCGGTTCAATTGTGTCCCATTGGGCAATGTTGGGGTCAAACCTTCGCGGATATCGGTCACGTACTTATCATCAACCGTGGTATTGGGTTTTATCTGGATGCGATACTCGTAATAACTGTTTACGGTATTCATGGTCAAATCGCGGTCAATATCCTCCACATCGGGCAAGGTGGTGGAACCTCGATTGGTATTGGTTACGGCAACGGGCGAGTTTCCTTCCGTATTGTTGAAATCCAAATACCGCTCCAAGATGCTACCTTCCCTATTCAAATAGTAGCGATAGTTATCCAAGGCAGGATCTTCTGCTGGGCCATTGTAGATGGTGGCCTCGGCAGCGTCGTCAAACCCATCCAGACCAAGATCTTGGGCGGCCCTGTTGGTCTCATCGGCATCAAAAGCATACACCAAGGATTGGGTAGAGGGCACTTGACCCCATATGGTTTCCCTAGGGATCTCATTGTTCGTGCTCGCGGGCAAACCGTTTTCGTATTGTTTCCTTCCGTCCCTTAGGATGTCCTCCGATATATTACCCAAATTCAGCACCAGTTCACCCACGTTGGCATCGGTAGTTTCCCCGTCTATGTAGGGATCCAATACCCAAAACTGGACAAATTCCACGTTGGATTGCTCAAAATTGGTACTGCTCAAAGGCCGCATGATTCCACCCCATTTTGCATCAGGGGTTTCGGTTTCAAAACTTGGGTTGGCGTTGTATGGTCCTTTTTGATTAGGGTAGTATACAATATCCAAAGTACTCTGCACCTGGGTCTGCCCTTGGGCAATATCTGTCTCGGTAAAGACCTCATCAATAAATACGCGACGCGTAGCATTTGAGGAAATATCGTTATCGGACATTCCGGTGGGGCGTTGGTTCGTGTAAAAAATAGGGTCGATGGTGTACCAGGCCATTTTTGCCCTTTCAAAACCTACATCTATTCCAGTTCTATCATTAATAAATTCCACTGGTGGGCTCGCCAAGCTCCATCCCAAGGAAGAACGGATATCAATCAGTGCTTGGGCTCCTTCAAAATCATCCAAATACGTGGTGGTCTCACCTCTAAAATCGGCATTCTTTGGTGAATTGGGTCTCAAGAAAGCCACTTCGCCCCTCAATGATAAATTGGAGGGCACATCAGTATCAATGTTCGGTAATTTATTGGCCAATCGGGTCAGAAATGGTATTTCCGTACTAAAATTACCATTCAGCCCAAAAATGGTATTGTTGACTGGCTCAATGCCATAGTTTGATTTTTGTGTCAACGGGCGTTCGTTCAAATTGAGAAGGGTTCCGCCCAAAACAAAGTTCTCGTTGAACTTGTGCTCCACATTTACCCCGGCAAAACGTCGGGTCTGCTGACCAAACACTGCGTTGTTCTCCACCGAAATATTGATGGGTGTATTGGAAGCCTCCAAACTAGGGTCCAAAAGCTGAACCGTTCCTGCCTGATAGTTCACGGTGTAGTCGATACCTTCCTGCAGTTGGCGCCCACCCGCCGTAACCGTAACGGAACCCTGCGGCACGTTGAACGCCCCGATGGGAATTCCGTTGTTGGATTGTGAGGTGTACCGACCCTTGATCTGAAATCGGTTTTTTTCCGCATCCTGTAACGATGCCGCCTTGGTCTTGGCATACATATTACGGAACACATATTTTCGTTGGTTCGGATTGTACCCTTGATCTTCTTCCACATCGTAGACCCCACCACCCAAACGTTCAAAAAGGTATTCCCCGAACGGTTCCACCTTGGTAAAAATAATCCGTCCCGATTGGGAATCTACGGTAATACCTTCCACATAATCGAAAAATCCGTCCCCGCCGGCCTGCACATCGTTGTAAATGTTCAAACGGTCCAAATTGAAAACGTTGAGCAAAATTTGGTCTTCCAATCCGGATGGCCAACCTGCGTTGGCATCAACAGGGGTGATGTAGTTTCTTGGCGTTGGATCGGAGTACAGGATATTGAGTTTAAAATCTTCCTGGCTCAATTGATAGGCTCCCGTGGAATAGATATTTTTCATCATCAAATCCCAAATGGGATCCTGAACATTGGTAATGTTACTTTTGAGCAACTTCAATACCAATGCATTGTTTTCTATCAAATTGGAATTGGGCGGCACGGTGGTGGCGTCCACCCCACCATTGGCAAATTCCCCCACTTGGAATACCTGCCCACCAAAGGTGTATTGAAAGGCTACACCCAACACCTCATCGTTGCTCAAACTTTGGCTAAGCGAGATATATCCCAATTGGGAATCGAACTCATAATCCCGTCCGGGTTCCAGTTTTCGGGCATTTTCCAGAATGGCATAATCAAATCCTTCGTTTACACTGTACCCGGGAACATTGAAACCAGATGCTGCGGTGGCGATATCCCGTATGGCAGGTGTTAGGGCACCGCTCCCGATTTGATTGGGATCATATGCGTTGGCCGCATTCTGTGGAAGCCCTGTTGCTACCGCCGAACCATTAAAAAAGCCTGCTGGGTCTCCGTTGTTGATACCGATACGGGTATTATCGGAAAGAGCCTCTCCCAAATCTTGGATGGCCACTACATTTCTAACATTCTGTGTCTGCTGGTTTCGGTTGGTTACCCAAACCTCCAAGCGGGTAATCTGCACCTGGGTCTGGATAAAGGGATAGAATTCCAAGGCCCTATCGTAGTTATCTCGAAAATAGTGCGCCAAGAAAAAGTGACGGTCCTCGTCATAATCCAAAGCGGTCAGGGCAAATTCGTTGACCGTGCCACCACCCTGTGCTACCACGGTATTGTTTTGGGAACGCTGTTCGGAAAAGACGGCCGTAACCGTAGTTTTTCCAAATTGAAGTTGTGTTTTAACCCCAAAAAGACTCTGAGCCCCAGTGATCAGGGAACTGTTGAGCGGCATGTTTACGTTACCGACTTCAATTTTGCGTAGGATATCGTCCTCGGTCGGTGTGTAATCCAGTTTTACCAAGTTCTGAAAATCGAATGTAGCCTCCGTGTCATAATTGGCGGTCACCTGAAGCCGCTCCCCTACTTTACCGAGCAAACTCAGACTGATGCGCTGATCAAAATCAAAAGAAAGGTTGGTCCTGTTTCTGGGCGAAAGCGCCGGGTTGTCATTTTTTTGCCATAAAATTCCAAGGTCCATGGCAACGGACCCTTGGGGAATCACCTCAATGGTGTTTCCTCCAAAAATGGTCTCAAAAAAGTTATTGTTGACATAGAAATTGGGCAGCAAGTTTTTACGTGCTTCATCACTTCCCGCCTTTTTACCTGAATAGGCATCGGCCTTTTGCTTAAAATAGGCTTTCATTTGCTCCTTTTCCACCAAATCGTAGTACTGTTCTGGCGTAAGGATTACGGGGTAATTTACATTGAAATCGCCAACACTTTCCGTGTACACATAGGTATTGGTCTTGGGGTCGTAGGTATACTTGGCAACGATGCTGTCCGGATTCTCCAAAATAAGGCGGCCAAGCTCAACTCCAGTTTTTGTGGAATCCTGAGCTTGTTCATTGGTTTCCTGTCCCAGCAAAGTGGAAATGGACAGCAAACAAACAACAAAGAAAATGTACTTAAAACGTGTTGGTTTAAGTATTGGTTTTGCCCCTTTTTTCAAACTAGTTACAAATTTTTCAGCGCCAGTTTAATAATGTTCTCTACGCTTAGCGAGGCATCTTGGGAAACTACCTTGTCGACCACCTTTTCGGATTGCTTTCTGGTAAAACCTAGAACCTCTAATGCAGATAACGCTTCTTCTTTATTTGTATTGTTTGATTGTTGTGAAACTTCGCCCATGTCGTACACCTTCAAAATCTTGTCCTTAAGGTCTAAGATGACACGCTGGGCCGTTTTGGCTCCAATCCCTTTTATGGACTGGATTGTGGGCACATCGCCATTGGCTATGGCATCCCTTACTTCGGATGGGGACAGGGAAGACAACATGGTACGTGCCGTACTTGCTCCGACACCTGAAACGGAGATCAATAAACGGAACACATCGCGCTCTGCCCTTTCGGCAAAACCGAACAAGGTATGCGAGTCTTCCTTTACCAGTAAATCGGTATAGATAAATATGCTTTCCTCATCCTTGAGCAGGGAGAAGGTATGCAACGAAATATGCAAAAAATACCCCACTCCATTGCATTCCACAATGGCATATGTTGGATTCTTCTCTACGAGCTTCCCTCTTAAGTGGGTAATCATGGGCGGTTTATTTGGTTATGGTTATTCTCCTTGCATTTTTGCTTTCCTTCTTTTTTCTCGTTCTTGGGCATCTATTACCGCAACTGCAGCCATGTTCACCATTTCGTCCACACTGGCACCCAATTGCAAAATATGCGCTGCACGGGTCAAACCCACCATAATCGGACCAATGGAATCGGCATTGTTGAGGCCTTTCAACAACTTGTAGGTGATGTTGGCAGACTCCAAGTTGGGAAATACCAAGGTATTGACCTTTTTGCCGGATATTTTGGAGAACGGAAAGTTCTTGCTGCTCATCTCCGGATCAAGGGCGAAATCGGTCTGGATTTCACCATCGACCACTAAATCTGGATTTCGCTCATGCAGGATTCTAACGGCTTCTTTCACCTTTTGCGCGTTGGGATGGCTCGATGAGCCAAAATTGGCGTAGGAAAGCAGGGCCATTACGGGATTAAAGCCAAAGGTCTGGGCCACATTGGCCGTCATCTGGGCAATCTCGGCCAACTCCTCTGCATTCGGGTCTATGTTGATGGAGGTGTCTGCCAAAAACAGGGGTCCCCTATCGGTAATCATAATATTTACCGTACTGGCATTTTTTACATTCTTGGCCCTCCCCAGCACTTCAAAAACGGGTCGCAGCACCTTGGGATATGATCGGGAATAACCGGAAATCATACCGTCAGCATCACCTTCCTTGAGCATCATGGCGCCAAAATAGTTGCGCTTACCCATGTTCACCCTAGCGCTGTATTTGGTCTCCCCCTTTCGTTTACGGAGCTCCCACAATTTTAACGCGTACTTAGTGCGCATTTCACTGAATTCGTCGGAACGTGGGTCAATGATCGGAACTTCGGCATCAAACTCCAATTCGTCCTTGAGTTTTTCAATGGTAGGCTTGTGCCCCAATAGAATCGGGGTCGCAATACCCTCGTCGTGCACGATCTGTGCGGCCTTCATCACATCCAAGAGCTCTGCTTCGGCAAAAACTATACGTTTCGGATTGACTTTGGCCCTGTTGTGGAGCAGTCGGACCACCTTATTGTCGTTGCCCGATCTTTGGTACAATTCTTCTTCGTATCGGTCCCAATCCTGAATGGGAAGTCGGGCCACCCCGCTTTCCATGGCAGCCCTTGCCACCGCAGGAGGCACGTGGGTAATCAACCTTGGGTCAAAGGGCTTTGGAATGATATAGTCTCTCCCAAAAGTCAATCGGGTGGTGTCATACGCAATATTCACCTGTTCCGGCACCGGTTCTCGGGTCAAATCGGCCAAGGCACGTACCGCTGCCATCTTCATTTCTTCGTTGATTTTGGTCGCCCGCACGTCGAGTGCTCCCCTAAAAATGAAGGGGAAGCCCAAAACATTATTTACTTGGTTGGGATGATCGGAGCGCCCTGTGGCCATAATGATATCCTCTCGGGTATCCATCGCCAAGTTGTATTCGATTTCCGGGTTCGGGTTGGCCATGGCAAAAACGATTGGGTTCTCCGCCATGGAGTTCAGCATTTCTGGAGTGACAATATCTGCAATGGAAAGCCCGATGAACACATCCGAATCCTTCATGGCCTCCTCCAAGGTGTCTATTTTTCGGTCTGTGGCAAATTCTTCTTTTTCCGAGGAAAGATTTTCCCTATCCTTTCGAATGACGCCCTTGCTGTCCAACATCACAATATTTTCCGCTCGAGCTCCGAAGGATTTGTACAAACGGGTACACGAAACAGCTGCTGCTCCTGCACCGCTCACCACAATCTTGACGTCCTCCATTTTTTTATCGGCTATTTCCAATGCATTCAGCAAGGCTGCCGCCGAAATAATTGCGGTTCCATGTTGGTCATCGTGCATTACGGGAATATCCAACTCCTCCTTCAAACGGCGTTCGATTTCAAAAGCCTCCGGTGCCTTGATGTCCTCTAGGTTGATTCCACCAAAGGTGGGGGCAATGGTCTTTACAGTTTGAATAAATTGCTCCACATCGGTGGTGTCCAACTCGATGTCGATACCATCAATATCCGCGAAAATCTTGAAAAGCAAACTTTTCCCCTCCATCACTGGCTTAGATGCTTCTGGACCTATGTTGCCAAGTCCCAAAACCGCAGTTCCGTTGGAGATGACCGCTACAATGTTTCCTTTGGCGGTATACTTGTAAACATCGTCCTTGTTCTTCTCAATTTCCAAACAAGGCTCCGCCACTCCTGGAGAATAGGCCAGTGCCAAATCCCGCTGGGTGGAATAGGGCTTGGTGGGTACAATCTTTATTTTTCCGGGTTGTGGCTTTGCGTGGTACAGTAATGCTTCGCGTCTTTGCTTTTCCTTGCTCATATATTCAAAAAATGAATAGGTAAAGTTAGGGTATTCCATGGTTTTAAAGGAACATCCCCAATATCAATTTTAGTCTGGCCCTAAAAATTTATGAAATTGGTTCCAAGTCAAACCAATCCATCGAATCAAGCATCCAACGGATACTCTTCCTTCGCCTTTTTCACGTTGAGGCGCATGGCAAGAACCGAGGCAATCACAAAACAGGTTCCTGCGAACAACATGGCGTTCACCGAATTGGCTCCCAACAAGTTTTTAAAAATAGGCCCAAAAGAGAGGGTCTGTATCCCCATAGGTATTACGATCATCATATTTAAGATGCCCATATAAACGCCCCTTCGTTCTTGTGGAACAATTTTGGAGACCATACTGTACGGTATGCCCATCATGGCCGCCCAACCGATTCCGAAGAGCACCATGGGGAACAGTACATATACCGGATCTTGGATGTAGGGTATGGCAAAAAGAGCGATTGCAGTTCCAAACAAACTAAGTGCGTAAATTTTCTTGCCCCCAAAACGCATCGTCAATGGCACCAACACCAATGCGACCACCGCGGTGACCACGTTATAGGTGGTACTCATTTTGGCGGCCTGTGCTGCTGCTTCCGAGGTATCATATCCCAAGGAAACCCTGAACAAGGGAGTAATAAACTGCCAGTAGACAAATAACGCGTACCATTGGAACAGGTACACAGCAGAGAGCTTCCACATAAACTTGGGCATATCCTTCACTGCATGGGCTATTTCCACAAAAGGCACCTTAAATCTTTCTGCAAATGGCAGGGCCTTATGCTTGTTGATATCTGCCAACTCCTCATTGGTAGGGGGTATTTCCGGTGTTTTTGCGACCGACCATAAAATGGTGGCTATGGAAAGGAAGGAACCAATAAAGAATGAGTAGTACAGCCATTTGGGCACCGCACCTTCCACTTCTTGACCGCCTCCAAACCAATCTTGGAACAAAAAGATGGACGCATTGGCCAATAGAATACCAGCACCCACAAAAAGGCTCTGCATTTGATATCCGATACTGAACTGTGATTCCGGCAATTTATCACCGACAAAAGCTCGATAGGGTTCCATGGCCATATTGTTCCCCACATCCAAAATCCATAATAATCCTACGGCGAACCACAGGGCCGGACTCAATGGAAACAAGAACAGACATAAACTGCCCATAATCGCACCTATAAGGAAAAACGGTTTCCGTCTTCCCCATTTTGGCGACCAAGTTTTATCCGAGATAGCACCAATAATGGGCTGTACAATCAAACCCGTTACTGGACCGGCTATATTTAAAATGGGCAACAATTCCTCTTTGGCACCCAAAAAAAGAAAGATAGGGTTGATGGCACTTTGCTGTAATCCGAAACTGTACTGGATTCCAAGGAACCCAACATTCATATTGAAAATTTGCCAAAAACTGAGTTTGGGCTTCTTGATTTTGATCATACTATCCCTTTAGTTGGTCTGCAATATCACCTTTGAAAAAATGTGAATCCTTCAAAAATATTGCTCAATATAGCATTTTTTATCTTTCAGAAAGCCTAGTTTTTGAATTTGATTGGGCGTAAAATGTTATTCTTTGAGAAAGTCGATGTTTCGCCGAAGCCCAGAAAGCTTCGTTCGCTTTACTGCAGATTTCTGGAACACCTTTTTAAAAACATCTTCCGTAATTTCCTCCCAATCCTTTTTGGTGAAGGACAACAATTCGGGATTGGGGTCAAACAAAGGTTCACGGTGCGATTGGGAAAAACGGTTCCAAGGGCACACATCCTGGCACACATCGCAACCGAACATCCAGTCGTCCAATTTGCCCTCAAATTCGGAAGGAATTTCATTTTTGAGCTCAATGGTCAGGTAGGAGATACACTTGCTGCCATCCACCACATACGGCTGCACAATGGCTTCGGTAGGGCAAGCATCGATACAGGCCGTGCAGGTTCCGCAATGGTCGGTAACGGGAGCATCGTATTCCAATTCCAGATCTACGATGAGTTCGGCCACAAAATAAAAGGAGCCTACCTGCTGGGTAAGGAGATTACTGTTTTTCCCGATCCACCCCAGGCCGCTTTTTGCCGCCCATGCCTTGTCCAAAACCGGGGCCGAATCCACAAAGGCCCTTCCGTGCACCTCTCCTATTTCTTCTTGAATGAAATGAAGAAGGCTTTTCAATTTATCCTTTATCACATAGTGATAATCCATTCCGTAGGCATACTTGGAAATCTTATAGGAATCCGGATTTTGCTGTTCAGATGGAAAGTAGTTCAGCAAAAGGGAAATCACGGATTTGGAACCTTCGACCAATTTGGTGGGGTCCAATCGTTTATCAAAATGGTTTTCCATATACTGCATTTCGCCATGCATGTTTTGGTTGAGCCATTTTTCCAAACGGGGGGCTTCCTCCTCCAAAAATCCTGCTTTGGAAATACCGCACGACAAAAATCCGAGACGCTTGGCCTCAGCTTTGATGAGTTGGGTATGTTTTTGGATACTCACACCACGAAGATAGGAATAGTTTTACGCTGCCCGAACCAAAATTATTTGGTTTTGACAATGTTATATTCCTCCTTGTAAAAGTCCATGATGGGTTGGAACGGCCCTAACTGATGTTGTTCTTCACTAAAGCTATCGGTATAGGGACCATAGGGAGTAGAAACAGGTTTTTTGGTCAAATCAGGAAAATCCACTTCCCGATTGGGTTTTGTTGGCCGCAATTTTTGATTGATATATCCGGCAACATCATATGCCTCTTCATCAGTAAGTACAGGATTGTCAAAAGTGGTTCCGTAGGGCATATTGCTTTTGATGAATTGTGCCGCAGTGATCACTCTCGTCATTCCCGCCCCGTTGTTGTACGAATCATTGCCCCATAAAGGAGGATAAAGATAACTGCCATCCTCCTGGGTCTGTCCTTGCCCGTCCAGACCGTGACATTCCACACAATGGTATTGAAAAACAGTTTCACCATGGTCCAAGTCCACCGCCCTATTGGGTATTTCGATGGCTAAAAATCCTTGCCCCTTTATGTTTCCATCGATTGGAACCGCCCTGCCTAACCATTCCAGATAGGCCAATAATGATGTCATTTTATCACTATCCTCGGGCATTACCCTTCCGTTCATGCTACGTTCCAAACATCCATTGATGCGTTCTTCGATGGTTCCCATAGTGTTTTCGCGCCCTCGATATTGTGGAAATCTTTTTACCACTCCTATCAAGGGTGCGGCGTAGGGTTTTGTACCTCCATTTAAGTGGCAACTTGCACATGCCAGATTGTTCCCAGCAAATCTTTGGGTGGAATCTAGCTGCTTGGGGCCAATATGGGACGAGGTATTCCTGAATATTTCAAAGCCTTCCTTGATTTTTTGATTTTTGTCGGAATTGGAAAGATTGTAAACATTATAGTCCAAGTAATAGACATCGTCGGGATGTTTTACATATCTATTGCTTTCAAGTATTCCCCCGAATCCAAGGAGCACGATCGAAAATCCCAATCCTAGCATTAAAAACATACCAATGCCAAGTTGCCAACACAACTTCTTTATTTGCTTGGTAGTGCTCTTGAATGCACCTGAATGCATCGGGTCCGGATGTGAGGCGTTTCGCATGGTTTGTTCCAAATCATGTTGGCAGGCATGCAGACTAAGGTTTGGGAACTGTACGACTTTTGGAGAATGCCAATGCACCGCTCCGTAAAACCGAACAAGCTAGAAAATTACGAAAAGATTTAAAAAAGTTAAGCGATAAGTCAAAACAATCCGCCTTGGGTTCCACCTTTCATCTTACCCAAGTGTTTGTAGGCAAGCTCGGTGACCTCCCTGCCCCTTGGCGTACGCATGATAAACCCTTGTTGAATCAAAAAAGGTTCGTACACCTCTTCCAAGGTCTCGGCACTTTCGGATACTGCTGTGGCCAATGTGGTGATTCCTACGGGGCCGCCTTTGAATTTATCAATGATGGTGGTAAGTATCTTGTTGTCCATTTCATCCAGACCATGGGCATCCACGTTGAGCGCTTTGAGACCAAACTGCGATATTTCGAGGTCAATATTGCCGTTCCCTTTAATTTGTGCAAAGTCGCGCACCCTTCGCAAAAGGGCGTTACATATTCTGGGGGTTCCCCGGCTACGGCCTGCAATTTCAATGGCCGCATCGGTGGTGATGGGCACTTTTAATATTTCAGCACTGCGCTCCACGATGGTAGACAACAGTTCGGTATTGTAATATTCCAAACGGCTCTGAATCCCAAAACGGGCACGCATCGGTGCGGTAAGCAAGCCCGAACGGGTCGTCGCCCCGATCAAGGTAAAAGGACTGAGGTTGATTTGCACAGAACGAGCATTTGGGCCCGTTTCGATCATGATATCAATCTTATAATCCTCCATGGCCGAGTACAGGTACTCCTCCACAATGGGACTTAATCTGTGGATTTCATCAATAAAAAGCACATCACGCTCATCCAGATTGGTCAACAATCCAGCCAAATCCCCTGGTTTATCCAGTACCGGACCCGAGGTCACTTTGATGTTTACGCCCAGCTCGTTGGCCAAAATATGGGCCAAGGTCGTTTTTCCCAACCCTGGGGGACCATGAAATAGGGTATGGTCCAAAGCCTCTCCTCTTAAGTTGGCCGCTTGCACAAAAACCTTTAGGTTTTCCAATACCTGTGCCTGTCCCGTAAAATCATCAAAACTGACGGGACGCAATGCTCTTTCAATATCGAGCTCTTCTGGCGAAAAGTTTTCTGCGGATGGATCTAGATTCTCGTTCATGCTTCAACAAATATAATTGAAAACAAAGCGACCCGAAACGATCCTGATAAAAATACACTGGCAGTGGGTTCTTTTGTTTCTATGGCTTATCTTAGAAAAAGCACAAATCTATCAAACTACAACTATGTTGACTACTACCTATTCCAAAGGAATTCTGCAATACATCCCATTTTTTTATGTCATTTGGTCGGACGACCTGCTTTCGGCTTCAGAAGTATCCGTGGTCCAGAATGCCATTGAGCGCGATGCTTCCATTAGCGCTAAGGAAAAGCAACAGTTGAAAAAGTGGTTGATCAAAGATAAGCCACCGAAGGACAATGAAATTAAGCATTGGAAGCTTACCATTGACCATTCGGAAGTAAAACTTATTGAAAGTGACACCTACCCGCTGACTTCACTATGCCAACGTTTGGTGGGCACAAAGGACATCAACGAGCAACTAAAGCACATTGAGGTTCATTTAGGGATACAACCCAACCATTACAACCATCTTTTTGATGTGGAGGTGGTGCACGAAAAAACTTCTGATGAGTACAAGCCCGATATGTTGGATGGTATTTTAAAAGGGACCCATGCGGATGTTGTGGATGAATTTAGGCGTTTTTTGGACCAACCTGATTTTACGTGGCAAATCATAAGGGATAAGGACGACTTCAGAAAAAGGGTGTTGCACCAAGTCCAGTTATTGGGCGAAGCTGGCTACGGGGCCATGGCCTACCGCAATGCCTACGGCGGAACAGGTAACATGCCAGCCTATGCCGCCATTTTTGAGCACTTGATGTTTGTGGATGGGAGTTTGGCCGTTAAGTTCGGTGTGCAATTTGGGTTGTTTGGCGGAAGTATCCAGAAACTGGGAACTAAGAAGCACCACGACCACTATTTGACGGATGCGGGCAGCACCAAACTTTTGGGGTGCTTCGCCATGACAGAAACCGGTCACGGTTCCAATGTAAGGGGCATTAAAACTACGGCCACCTACGAAAAAGAATCGGATAGCATCATCATACAAACCCCGGGCAAAAATGATAACAAGGAATATATCGGCAACGCACTGCATTCCAAAATAGCCACGGTTTTTGCCCAATTGATCGTCAATGGAAAAAATGAAGGTGTCCATGCCATCTTGGTGCCGCTACGAAATGAAAAACACGAGTTGCTTGAAGGTGTGACCATTGAGGACAACGGCTACAAACTGGGCTTGAACGGGGTGGACAATGGGAAAATATGGTTCAACAATGTGAAGGTCCCAAGGAAAAACCTGCTGGACAAGTACGGGGAGATACAGGAAGATGGTTCCTACTTTTCATCCATCAAGAACCCGAACAAACGATTTTTTACCATGTTGGGCACTTTGGTCGGCGGACGCATCTGTGTGGCTCGCGGTGCCCTAGGAGGTAGCAAAATGGCGCTTGCCATTGCCGTAAAACATGCATTGAACCGCAGACAGTTCAACGATAATGTCAAAGTGCAGGAAGATTTGATCATGGATTATCCCACCCATCAGATCAGACTCACGCCTGCCATTGCTGCTGCCTATGTGTACCACTTTACCTTGGATGAAATGATGGAGCGCTACAGTGATGAGTCGCAACCCGACAAACGGGTCATCGAGACACAAGTGGCAGGATTAAAGTCCATTATCACTTGGTTTGCCAATGAAACCATTCAGGAATGTCGCGAAGCCTGCGGAGGAAAAGGCTACCTTTTGGAAAATCGGATTGCGGACTTAAAAGGGGATGTGGATATCTTCACCACTTTTGAAGGGGACAACACCGTATTGCTTCAGTTGGCTGCCAAAGGCATATTATCCGATTTTCGTGCTGAATTCAACAGTGCAGGATTTGCTTCGGTACTTAAACTGTTACAGACCCAGCTTTCGGATAAGTTAACGGCCATCAACCCGCTCTATTCCAATAAAGTGGATGCCGAGCATCTGTACAATCCCAAGTTCCATAAGCATGCGTTCGACTACCGTACCCGAAGATTGACCTATACCTTGGCCATGCGCATACGCAATTACATTAAAAAGGGGATTCCATCCTATCAAGCATTTTTAAAGGTACAGACCCATTTATTGGCGCTGGGCAAGGCGTACAGTGTGGAGTTGGCCTATAGTATCTACTGTGAACGGTATCAAAATGTGACGGACGTTAAGTATCGCGGACTATTGGAGAAACTCGGATGCCTGTATGCTTTGGATCAAATCAATTCGGATGCACGATGGTATCTGGAACAAGGTTATATTGGCAGTACAAAATCCAAGGCGATACGCCAACGTGTGGAGCGATTATCAACAGAATTGAGGCCTCACATCGAAGTTTTGGTAGATGGTTTTGGGATTCCAAGTCATTGCCTTACCGCGCCCATTGCCCAACAGGGTTAGTCTTCCTTTTTAATCAATTGGGACCTTCCCAAAAACTCTTCAATAGTGATTTTTGGCGTTCCATATAAGTAAATACCGGAATCCCCGGATGACTTGATACTGATATCGCCAAAGGCGTACACCCTGGCGTCGGCGTTTCCTGCAATCTCTAAACGACATGAACTGATTTGCATCGTTTCGCCCTTGTACTTGGCATAATCCATAGCATTGATCTGTATCTTATCCGAAGTACCTTCCATGGCCAGAGAAGCGTTCCCTTCCAAATCCACCATTCCTGAATTGATCTGTGCATACACGTAGGCCTGTGCTCTTTTGTTCAAATTGATGTTCAAAGAATCGACCTCGGTGTGAAAATCACCACTGCTCGTGTCTTCCAAATTGATATCCATCACGGCAGCATTGGCCTTAATATCCATTTTGGCATTGTTAAAGCCATCCACAAACAGCTCATTGGATTCAATGACATCCTTGGAGACCATACTTCCATTTTTTACGGTGATGGCTTTCAGCTCGGTATAATCTATCGTTATTTCCAGTTGCTTCTTGGCTGTGATGTTGTAATAAGAACTAATGACAAGCGTACCGTCCTGTACTTCAAATTTGAGGACGTCGATAAGGTTATCATCCGCAATAAGATGAAAACCGGCACCCAAGGATTTTTTCAAATTGATTTCAAGGTCGTCGTTCAGTACTATGGCATCAAAAGGCGGCAGTTCCTCACTGACCTGCGTGACAATGCGGCTGCCCTTGATTTTGGGTTTACGCTGGGCCTGCATCCAAAGTGGAGATGCTATCAACAATAGAATAAGCAACTTTTTCATGATAGATTGTTTCATTTATGGGGGAAATGAATTTAAAGATATACAATTCACCTCAAAGAATGTCATCATAAAAAAGCCCGTCCAATATGGAACGGGCCTTTTAAAATCTATTAGTCTATATCTTAATGGTTGAGTTCTTCCTCATTTGCCTGCAGCGGTACGTTCTGCGGTACAAAATCCTGCCCTGCAATGATGTACTCCCCATTTTCGTAAGTTTTACTGTAATCGTATGCCCAACGGTACACGTGAGGAATTTCTCCTGGCCAGTTTCCGTGGATGTGCTCCTGAGGTGTTGTCCACTCCAACGTATTGGAACTCCAAGGGTTGACCGGTCCGCGCTTTCCGTAGAAAATACTGGAGATAAAGTTGTATACAAATACCAACTGTGCCAAACCTGCTATAATCGCAAATACGGTCATCAATACCTGTACGTTGGTCAATTCATCGAACATTGGGAAGGCAGTGTTCTCATAGTAACGACGTGGCACCCCTGCCATACCCACAAAGTGCATCGGGAAGAATACCCCGTAGGCACATACTGCGGTAATCCAGAAGTGTACATAACCCAAGTTCTTGTTCATCATTCGGCCTTGGAACATTTTGGGGAACCAGTGGTATACCCCGGCAAAAAGTCCATAAAGTGCCGATATACCCATTACCAAGTGGAAGTGAGCCACTACGAAGTAGGTGTCGTGCACGTTGATGTCCAATGTACTATCCCCAAGGATAATCCCTGTAAGACCTCCTGTAATGAAGGTAGAAACCAAACCAATGGAAAACAACATCGCTGGGTTCAGCTGCAGGTTACCTTTCCAAAGGGTAGTGATATAGTTAAATGCTTTTACGGCTGATGGTATCGCGATCAATAGGGTGGTAAATGTAAATACCGAGCCCAAGAATGGGTTCATACCGGATACGAACATGTGGTGGCCCCATACGATAGTGGACAAGAAAGCAATTGCGAGAATCGATGCTACCATCGCCCTATATCCAAAAATCGGTTTTCTTGCGTTTGTTGACATTACCTCCGAGGTAATACCCAAGGCAGGCAACAATACAATATATACCTCTGGGTGACCCAAGAACCAGAACAAGTGCTCGTAAAGCACTGGCGAACCACCTTGATAGTGCAATACCTCTCCTTGGATAAAGATATCCGACAAGAAGAAGGAGGTTCCAAAACTTCTATCCATGATCAACAGCAACGCTGCAGACAACAATACTGGGAAGGAAATCACACCAATGATCGCAGTCACGAAAAATGCCCAAATTGTCAACGGCAAACGAGTCATTGACATTCCTTTGGTCCTAAGGTTGATTACCGTTACGATATAGTTCAAGGATCCCAATAAAGAGGATGCAATAAAGATGGCCATGGATACCAACCAAAGAGTCATACCCATACCTGAACCTGGTTGCGCCATTGGCAATGCACTCAATGGAGGATAAATAGTCCATCCAGCGGCAGCAGGTCCTGCTTCCACGAACAGGCTGCAAATCATAATCACAGAAGAAATGAAAAACAACCAGTACGATACCATGTTCAAGAATCCGGATGCCATATCCCTGGCTCCAATCTGCAATGGAATCAATAGGTTACTAAATGTACCGCTCAAACCGGCCGTTAGCACAAAGAATACCATGAGCGTTCCATGGATGGTAACCAATGCCAAATAAATATCAGCATCCATGACGCCATCAGGTGCCCATTTGCCCAAAACTGCTTCAAAAATGGCGAAGGATTCCCCTGGCCATGCCAATTGCATTCGAAACAATAGGGACATTGCAATTCCGATGAACCCCATAATAAGACCCGTGATAAGATATTGCTTGGCAATCATCTTATGGTCCTGACTGAAAATATATTTCGTTATGAAGGTTTCCTTATGGTGATGTCCGTGATCATCGTGATGATCATGGTGACTTTCATGAGCTTCAGACATAATCCAATTAATTTTTCGTTATTTCTTTTTTTTTGTTTTTTACTCTACCGATGCGGTTTCCATTTCCTCAGCATTGGGTTCCGTTTCAGCAACCTCTGCTCCTTCAGTATCGTCCACCATTACGGTTTCTTTGAAGGTTTTTTGCTCGGCCAACCACTTGTTGTACTCTTCCTCCGTCTCTACAACAATCCTCATCTGCATGTTATAATGTGACTTTCCGCAAATCTTATTACACAATAGTACATAATCGAACTCCCAAGGTTCGCTGTTGGGTCTGCCTTCGGCAGCCCATTCGGCCCTAAGAGCATTTGTTCTTTTTACCTTATCCACTACATCAGGATTCAAACGCATTTCTTCCGTAGTCACGGTAGGCGTGAAGGAGAATTGGGTGATCATCCCGGGAACACAGTTCATTTGAGCCCTAAAATGTGGCATGTAAGCGGAGTGCAATACATCCTGCGACCTCATTTTAAAGTTTACCTTTCTTCCTACGGGCAAATGCAATTCCTTAACAATAATATCGTCCTCGGCGTTGGGATCGGACTCGTCCAATCCAAGAACATTGGCTCTGTTGATATCGATCAATCGAACATTGGCCTCTCCAAGAACATTGTCCTCTCCTCCATATCTGGCGGTCCAGTTAAACTGTTGGGCATAGAGTTCGATAACCAATGGGTCGTCGTCCTCGTTGATATCCATAATATTGGTCCATGTATACAATCCCCAAAGAATCAAACCTGCCAAAACAATTACTGGAATAATGGTCCAGATGAACTCCAATCTATCGTTGTCTGCGAAAAAGAGCGCTTTTCTTCCCTTTTGTCCGCGGTATTTATAACCGAAATAGTGCAATAGTGCCTGCGTAATGGTCTGCACAAAGAAAATGATGGCAAAGGACACCCACATCAACTGATCGTATTCCCCACCATGTTCCGATGCCGCATCTGGCAAAAGCATCTTGGAATATTTGGCAAAACTGAAAATGGTGATTCCGTAGATGAATATCAAGAACGCAAACAACAGGTAACCATTGTTTTTGTTATCGGAATCGTTAGCTATCTCAGCGCGTTCTGTCTTAGTCTGCGACAATTCAAAAATCTTGGTCATTTGCCAAATGGCTATGGCAACCAGAACTAAAACAGTAAATGTTAATAATGCAGTCATCTTTATATCTATCTAAGACTTAAATCGTATTCTATTAATAATGAAAATGTCTACTCTCTTCAATAAATGGGTTTCGTTTGGGCTGCAATGGCGCCTTGGTCAAAGCGGTGAACACCCAGAAAACGAACAAACCACCAAAGAACAGGATACCACCAATCTCTGGAAGACCAATGAACCACTGGTCGCCTACCGTTGCAGGCATTACCATATTGAATATATCCAAATAGTGGCCAAAAAGTACCACGATACCCGTCATGATCACGAACCAGTTGACCCTTTTGTAGTCGCTGTTCATCAATACCAACAATGGGAACACAAAGTTCATCACCAACATTCCAAAGAAGGGCAATTTGTAGTCCTCAAAACGTGCGATGTAGTAGGTTACCTCTTCAGGGATATTGGCATACCAAATCAACATAAACTGTGAGAACCACAGATACGTCCAGAAAATACTGATACCGAACATAAACTTGGCCAAATCGTGGATATGACTATCGTTGACTTGCTCTAGATATCCTTTTGATTTCAGGTAAACGGTCACCATGGCAATCACGGTAATCCCGGATACGAACATGCTAGCAAATACATACCATCCGAAAAGGGTACTGAACCAGTGAGGATCCAAACTCATGATCCAATCCCATGACATCATGGATTCGGTCACTAGGTAGAACACCAAGAAACCGGCAGACCATCTAAAGTTTTTTACGAAGTTGCTATTGTCATCGGCTTCATCCTGTGCCAAGGATAGTTTTCTTGAATACTGACGGTAGAAAATCCATCCACCCAAGAAAATGGCGGCCCTGATCAAAAAGAAGGTCGGATTCAAATAACCAGCTTTGCCTTGCAGCAATTCATCGTGTGCCACAGTTTCGGCATCCATCCAAACAAACATATGGTTGAAATGCAATGCGGAAAGCAACAAGATTACAAACACAATAATTCCACCTGGAACCAAGTAAGCGGTTATACCTTCCATGACACGGAACAACAATGGGGACCAACCCGCTTGTGCGGCACGTTGGATGGCATAAAATGCCAAAACACCCAATGAAATCATAAAGAAAAAGAAGGCGGCTACGTAAAGTGCGGACCAAGGTCTATTCTGCAATTGGTGCAACAAATGCTCATCGTGGGAAGCATCGTGGGCTTCACCATGAGCGGCCTCACCATGTCCTTGCTCTTCGGCATGGCCTGCACCGGCTTCCTCTGCATGCCCTCCACCATGGCCATCATCGTGCACTGCCACCATGGCCTTGGCCTCTTCCACAGTTGATGGGGCAGACATAAAACCAATTACAAGGAATATAAATCCAAGCCCCATGGCTATGAAAGATCCTAGTCTAAGTTTGTTTGAAAAGGTATACATAGTTTCTTCTTATCCTATTATTTTGTTAGGTCTTCCTTTAACTTCATCACGTATTCGGATACTTGCCACATTTCTTCCTCATTGGCGAACTGCGAAGCATACGAGCCCATAGAGTTCAGACCATAGTAAATGGTGTGGTAAGTTGATCCTACAGTAATGTTTCTAGCTGCATCAGCGTAGCTGGGAACACCTAATATTTTTTCTCTTTTTACAAGGGTGCCTTGTCCATCACCTTTTACGCCATGGCAAATTGCACAATAGATAGCATACAGTTCCGCTCCCCGGGCCAAATTTTCTTCTTGGTTAAGGGAATCCAACGGACTGTTATCCATCCTTGCGAGCTCCTTGCCTTCTGGAGTGTTTTCGAACTCATAGGGCATGTATCCTCTGGAAATGGTTCCTTCGGCAGGCAAGAGGGCAGATGTTCCATCAGGAAACAATCCATTGTCCACACCTTGGTAGGTTTCATATCCTACGGGTTCGTACATGTTGGGCATGTATTGGTAGTTTGGGCTGTTCTTGTCCGCGCAGGATGCTGCGAACAAAACCAACACCAAAACAACACTTATTTTACCTAATTGCTTCATATTCTTAAGACTCCTTTTCTGTAACTTTTACTTCCACTGCTCCTGTTTCCCACAACAGGTCAGCAAGTTCCTTTTCATTATCATGTACACCAATCTCCATCAAGAAATGGTCATCGGTGGTACGCTTATCCGGGTTCTCCGCTTTTTTGAAGGGCCACATTTTACTTCTGAGGTAAAACGTGATCACCATCAAGTGGGCCGCAAAGAAAACCGTAAGCTCAAACATAATCGGAACAAAGGCAGGCATGTTCTCCAAGTAGCTAAAGCTTGGCTTACCACCAATGTCTTGGGGCCAATCCTCTATCATGATATAGTTCATCATAACTATGGCGACCGTCAATCCCAAACATCCGTAAAGGAAAGAGGTAATGGCGATTCGAGTGTCCTCCAACCCCATGGCCTTATCTAGACCGTGAACTGGAAAAGGAGTGTACACCTCTTCGATATGATGTCGCTCTGCCCTAACCTTTTTTACAGCATGCATCAACACATCGTCATCATTGTAAAGTGCTTGTATAACTTTTGATGCCATAATTATTTTTTATCGTTTAACAACTTTGCCTGACCCGCCCAATCGTCACGCTGTGCACGTCCTGGGAACCTTCCGGTGATGGAGTCCAACAAATCATACTCTTTTTCGGTCATTCTAGCGACCTGTGCATAGGTAAAAATACCTATCTCGTTCAAAGTGCGTTCCATCTCGGGGCCCACTCCTTTAATTTTCTTTAAATCGTCCGGGGTTTCGGTGGCCGCATCGAAGGTTCCAATAGAACTCAACAACTCAGACACACCAACCTTATCGCCAACGGTAGGTTTTGCTTCCCCCATCAGTACGTCATCCGTAACGGGTTCGTCGTAACTCACCACTCTATTCACGCCCTGTGGCATTTCGTACATTGGCTTACCAGCCTCCCTTAGTTTTTTGT
Organism: Allomuricauda sp. MMSF_3307; assembly: GCF_030733585.1. Taxonomy (NCBI): domain Bacteria; kingdom Pseudomonadati; phylum Bacteroidota; class Flavobacteriia; order Flavobacteriales; family Flavobacteriaceae; genus Allomuricauda; species Allomuricauda sp. MMSF_3307. The sequence goes on along the minus strand of NZ_JASHIQ010000003.1, from coordinate 165,739 downwards.
ATTTCTCTCCTGATGATTTCAAAATGGATTTCACCTCCGCTTGCGCGATGACCGGGAACGTTCTTGAATACAATAGGAACAATACGAAGAAGAATCCGATGGTTCCAATAAATATTCCGATATCCACAAAGGTTGGGGAGAACATGGTCCATGAAGATGGCAAGTAATCCCTGTGCAAAGAGGTTACGATAATTACGAAACGCTCGAACCACATTCCTATGTTCACCACAATGGAGATGAAGAATGAGAACATGATGCTGGTCCTCAATTTTTTGAACCACATAAACTGTGGCGAGAACACATTACAGGTCATCATGGCCCAGTATGCCCAAGCGTATGGTCCTGTTGCCCTGTTCAAGAAGGCATATTGCTCGTACTCTACACCAGAATACCATGCGATAAACAGCTCGGTAATGTAGGCACATCCAACAATGGAACCCGTAATCATGATTACGATGTTCATCAACTCAATATGCTGTACGGTAATGTAGGCTTCGAGGCTACATACCTTTCTCATGATGATCAAAAGGGTGTTTACCATGGCAAAACCAGAGAAAATCGCTCCCGCAACAAAGTAAGGCGGGAAGATGGTGGTGTGCCATCCTGGGATTACCGAGGTAGCAAAGTCAAACGATACAATGGTGTGTACGGAAAGTACCAAGGGCGTGGCCAAACCTGCCAATACCAAGGAAACTTCCTCAAAACGTTGCCAATCCTTTGCACGTCCTGTCCAACCGAAGCTCAACAGGCTGTATATTTTCTTTTGGAACGGTTTTACGGCCCTATCGCGGATCATGGCAAAATCAGGCAACAAACCTGTCCACCAGAACACCAAGGATACGGAAAGATAGGTTGAAATCGCGAACACGTCCCAAAGCAAGGGCGAGTTAAAGTTTACCCATAGTGAACCAAATTGGTTGGGAATGGGCAACACCCAATATGCCAACCATGGCCGCCCCATGTGAATGATCGGGAACAATCCGGCTTGAACAACGGAAAAAATGGTCATCGCCTCAGCGGAGCGGTTGATCGCCATTCTCCATTTTTGACGGAAGAGCAATAATACCGCTGAAATCAGGGTACCTGCGTGACCGATACCTACCCACCAAACGAAGTTGGTAATATCCCAGGCCCAGTTCACGGTTCGGTTAAGACCCCAAACCCCAATACCTGTAGAAATGGTATAAATGATACATCCTAGACCCCAGAGGAATGCCACCAAGGCAATGGAGAATACTATCCACCATTGCTTATTGGCCTTTCCCTCAACCGGACGGGCAATGTCCACTGTTACATCGTGGTATCCTTTGTCTCCGACCACTAAGGGCTTTCGAATAGGTGCTTCGTAATGCGACGCCATAATTTATCTTCTAGTTACTTCTTTTTTTATTGATTAAGCCTCGTTGGTGTTTCTCACTTTTACATGATAGAACACGTTCGGTTTGGTGCCCACATGCTCCAACAGGTGGTACATTCTCTTGTCCTCTTTAAGTTCGGCCACTTTGCTATCGTGATCATTGATATCACCGAAGACCATGGCACCACTGTTACATGCTGCGGAACAAGCTGTTTGGAACTCTCCGTCCTTAATGATCCTGCCGTCCCTCTTGGCATCCAAGATGGTTTTCTGGGTCATTTGGATACACATGGAGCATTTTTCCATTACACCTCTAGAACGTACGTTAACATCTGGGTTAAGAACCATTTTACCCAAATCGTTGTTCATGTTAAAGTCGAACTCGTCATTGTTGTTGTACAAGAACCAGTTGAACCTACGAACTTTATACGGACAGTTGTTGGCACAGTATCTTGTACCTACACAACGGTTGTAAGCCATATGATTTTGACCTTGCCTACTGTGTGATGTAGCAGCTACCGGACATACCGTTTCACACGGCGCATGGTTACAGTGCTGACACATTACAGGTTGGAAGGCCACTTGTGGGTTGGCAGATGGGTCTTCCATCTCCCTGAAACCTCCAAGAGATCCTTTGTCTCCCCAAAGACCGTCCATTTCCTCTTTCTTCTCGTTATCTCCCTCAAAGGTATCCTCAGAAGAATAGTAACGGTCAATACGCAACCAGTGCATATCCCTTGAACGACGGATTTCGGTTTTTCCGACCACCGGAACGTTGTTTTCTGCGTGACAAGCGATCACACAGGCACCACATCCCGTACAGGCATTTAGGTCGATGGACAAATTAAAATGATGCCCTATACTTCTATCAAACTCTTCCCAAAGATCGGCATCCGGAGAGGTCACAGGAATTTCCTGATGGTTCAACGATACGTGCGGCATAGGATTCCATTCCGCGTGGTCTCTGGTATTGAAAATTTCGAGTGTAGTTTCTTTGATGATGTCCCCTCTTCCCATTAAGGTCTTTTGGGACTGTACACAGGCAAACTCGTGAGTTCCGGAAGCTTTTTCAACGGAAACAGCTTGCACATCGGAGAAGTTTGAATACAATTTGTATGCATTTACTCCAGTCGCCATCTCAGTTTGCATACCAGCCTTTTTGCCGTATCCAAAGGACAAGCCAATAGTTCCGACAGCCTGACCTGGCTGAACGATTACGGGAACATTTTCCAGCACCTTACCGTCAACAGTCAAGTTGGCGTAGCTACCATTAAGTCCACCATCGGCAACAATAGTGTTTTCCAGTCCCCAAGATTCAGCATCCGCTTTGGACACGGTCACGTAGTTGTCCCAAGAGACCCTTGAAATCGGATCAGGGAACTCTTGCAACCATGGGTTGTTGGCCTGACGACCATCACCCATTCCAACTTTGGAGTACAGCACCAATTCGGTACCGGGACTTGTAGCGTTTACCAAAGCACGGATAGCAGAGGCAATCGGAACGATTTCCGGTTGCACCTCTTCGCTTTCTGTATTAGCAGCAGGCTCGGCGGCAGCGGCAGCGTCCATCATCATTGGTGCTTCAAAAACACCATCTTGTAATGCCTTGTTCCAAGAACCACCTTGCAACACATCGGTTGCCCAAGTTTCCTTCAGGTATTCGTAATATGTTTTTTCTACGCCCATCCATGTCAAAAGTGCAGTTTGAAACTGTTTTGTATCAAACAACTCACGGATAGCCGGTTGCATCAAACTATAATGTCCTTTCTTAAACTGTGTATCGCCCCAAGACTCCAAATAGTGCGAAGCCGCAGCGACATATGTGGATGACTGCGCGGTTTCATCATTGGTGTAGGCAAAATCAACTGACAAATCAACTTTTTCAAGTCCGGCCAAGAATTCTTCTGCATTGGGCAAGGTATAGGCTGGATTCACTCCATCCATGATCAAAGCACCGACGCGACCTGCGTTCATATCTGCCACCAATTTGTTGACTTTGGCAGCATCTCCTTGGCGTACGTATTTTGGTTTTTCAGGGTCAAAAGCTTCGCTGGCCAACAATTTGTTGATAGCCAACACTACCGTTTGGGCGTTTTCGTCGTTAAGACCACTCACCACAACCGCTTTTCTACCGGCTTTCTTGATTTCGGCAGCGACTTTATCAACAGCCTCGTCTACATCGGAAGTTCCTCCTCCCACATTGCTACCGTTCAATTTGCCATACAATTTGGCCAGCGCAATTTTCTGTTGGGTCGGGGTCATCGGATATCGCTTGTCGGCATTGGCACCGGTCAAGGACATGTTCGACTCCATTTGGATGTGACGGGACATTTTCCCATTCTTTGGCACACGCCCTTTAGCGTATCCTGAATCATAACCCCCACCTTGCCAATCTCCCAAGAAATCAGCTCCGAAGGAAACAATCAAATCAGCTTTCTCAAAATCGTAATCAGCCAAGGCTCTTTCGCCATAGGCTTTCTGATATGCATTGAGTGCGGCATCTTCGGAAATGGCGTCGTAAACCACATGGTTCACGTTATCTCCGTAGGCAGCTTTAAATTCAGCAATCAATTTTGTGGTAGAGGGACTTGCGTAGGTCTGCGTCAACAGCACTACTTGCTGACTGGTACCTTTTAAGGCATTCAGCTTGGCTTTTACCGTAGCGTCCAACACATTCCAATCCACAGGCTCGCCATTGGCCATCGGCCCTTGAACCCTCTTACTATCATACAAGGTCAATACGGAAGCTTGCACCCTTGCATTGGCACCTCCGTTGACTTTGGCATCGGTATTGTTCTCGATTTTGATAGGTCTTCCTTCCCTTGTCTTTACCAGAATACTGGCAAAATCGAAACCATCCGCGATGGTAGTGGCGTAGTAGTTAGCCACCCCAGGGATAATACTATCGGGCTGAACAACGTAAGGAATAGACTTATTGACAGGCCCTTCACAAGCGGCAACCGTAGCTGCTGCGGTACTGAAACCTACATATTTTAAGAAATCCCTACGGGATGTGTTCGAGGCAGACAAGGTTTCCTTGTCACCCAAAAAATCATCAACGGGAATCTCTTCAGTAAACTCGTTGTTTCTTAGCGCCTCAACAATGGAATCGTTCGGATTCAACTCCGCTTCACTTTTCCAATATTTTTTGTTTGATGCCATACGATATATCTGAGATTATCTTCTTTTAATTAATAGTGACATTTTCCACATTCCAAACCACCCATCATAGCAGCGGTAAGTTCCTCCACACCATATTTTTTGGACAATTCTTCATGAATTGCTTCATAATACTCGTTGCCCTCCACCTTAACATTGGTTTCACGGTGACAGTTGATACACCATCCCATGGTCAATGGCGCATGCTGATACATGATCTCCATCTCCTCTACGGGACCGTGACATGTTTGACACTCAATACCTGCCACAGAGACGTGCTGGGAGTGGTTGAAATATGCAAAGTCAGGTAAGTTGTGAATTCTCACCCATTCCACTGGCTGGGTCTCGCCAGTATAGCTTTGGTTTTCCTCATCCCATCCAACGGCCTTGTACAACTTTTTGATTTCACCAGTGTAGAACTCATTGGTGTAGCCATTGGCCAAATCTTCTGCAGATGGGCCTTCTGGGTTTCCAGTGTATTCGTAAATGGATTTGTGACAGTTCATACAAACATTAAGGGACGGTATTCCGGAATGCTTGGACACCCTAGCGGATGAGTGACAGTATTTACACTCAATTTTATTGTCACCTGCATGGATTTTGTGGGAATAGTGTATCGGCTGCACAGGGGCATAACCTTGATCTACACCTACCTGCATCATCCAACCGTATGCGAAATAAGCACTTGCCAACAAGAGGAAAACAACGCTGACCAAAACCAAAAACTGGTTTTGAACAAATGCCTTCCACAGCGGCAATCGCTTTTCTTTTTCCTTTTCAAGCACTACACCATTGGCTTCCGCAATTCTGCGCAGGGTCTTGTTCACCAAGATCAACATGACCACCAACAGACCGAAAACCAGGGCCAAGGCACCAAGAATCATCTCGTTGGAGATTCCTGAAGCGGAACCACCCGTTCCCTCACCTCCTGCAGGGGTTGCCGCAGCTGTTTGGGCAGGAGCCGGTGGTGGAGCGGCGGTATAAGCCAAAATATTGTCGATATCCTCATTGGACAAGGTAGGGAATGCAGTCATTGCCGCTTGATTGTACTCCGCGTAAACTTTGTTCGCGTAAGCATCGCCAGAAGCAATCATGCCTGCACTGTTCTTGATCCAAGAATAGAGCCATTCCTTATCCAAACCTTCTTCCTCTGCCAATCGGGTCTCTACGTTGGCCAAAGCGGGACCGGTCATTTTCCTGTCCAAAGCGTGGCACGCAGCACAATTCTGGTTAAAGAGCTGTTTCCCTTTTACGGGATCCCCACCAGCAGCTTCAGCTGCCTGTTCGGCAACTGGTTCGGCAGAAGCCTCAGCTTCTTCCTGTGCATAAAACGATGATGAAAATAATAGGAGCGATAAGCCTAAAACCTTAGAAAATAAATGACGGTATAAAACCTTTTTCATATTCGTGAAATTTCTATCGAAATCTTTGGCATGATTGTTTCTATTGAGTTTGAGCGCAATAGCATTTTACCCTGCCAAGAATGAGCACAAAAGTAAGACATAAAGGTATTTTTTGAAATCTTAAGGTATTCATAACTCATAATTTATAAAGATTCTAAATAACTGAAGTTCGACTTGTTTAATCTTTAATCATCTACATTTGCATCAAGCATTCATCATACAATACAAAAACCACATGAAAACTGCTGTATTTACTGTTATTTTACTAGGTCTGACATCACAGGTTTTGGCACAGGACGGACAAGTGACCATTCAACAAGACCCTAAAATAAACGAACTGGTAAAGCTATATACCAAGGCGAACGCAAACACGGGATTTTATCAAATTCAGGTGGGTTTTGGCAACTATCAAAAGGCCCAGGACCTATTGAACCAAGTAGAGGTGGATTTCCCGGATTGGTACTCCAAAATAGAGTTTGAATCACCTACCTACAGAGTAAGGCTGGGAAGATTTAAAACCAAACTCGAAGCGGAGCGAAAATACTTGGAGGTCCGAAAAAAATATCCGGATGCCATGCTCTTAAAACCCGAGGAGAGGGCCACCAAATCATAAAAAAAATCCCGCCAAAAGCGGGATTTTTTTCTAGAGTTATAATCGTTACAGCTTTTTCTTCACCGCTACTTCTTGGAAGGCTTCAATACAATTAAATTCTAAGGCAACTCAAAAGCCCCTTCCAAAAGTTCTGGGGTCAATACATATTCATAGGTTCGAGCATCAATTTCTGTTAAGATGGAGTTCTCAGATATGGTAAACAGCCTATCATCTTCAACAAAGCAAATTCCTTCTGAGGCAAGCGGGCTTCCAACACATTTATACCCCTTATTTGTCCCAGGTATGCGAATTTCAAGTTCACCTGAACAAAGTCCTCCCATATATCCTGGATTAGCTATTGTCTCACATTGAAATGAACCGCCATTTGGAATCATTTCCACCCTTCCAAAATCACTGGTAACCTGTAAATCTATTCCAGTTTTGTTTTGTAAAATATAGGTATACGTAAACGTTTCTTCGGTTGTATCTTCTATAATTCCACAAGCCATTGGAAGAATTATAAGAATCAAAATAATTAAGAATTTTTTCATCTTATTTTTTTTTGGTTTATTTACAATTGTCGAACATATAAACGCCAAAAAGTTCATCAATATATCCCTTTGTTGAGTTATTATGTTGACTCTTTAACCTTTCCTTCCAAGTGTGTGGGCCGCGCGAATTATTCAAGGAAGTTTGGATTTGTTTTAATGTATAACCCCGTACCCGATCAATTGGCAATGATTGGTTATTAAAATGGTTCCTTTGGTTGAAATCATCCACTAAATCAATAACGATTGGGGTATATTCATAATTACTAGCATGTTTAATAATGTTATTCTGTCTATAAGAATTAAAGAGATTAAGGGGGGCATAACTCCTGATACTACCCGTTGCTCGATAATTAGAGTTCAAGGATAAATACCGGTCATTCGTCACTACAGTTTCTACTCCTTCGGCCCAGCTTTCCCTAAGCATTAATCTTTCCTTGTCTCCTAGATGCAACACACTGAACATTCCAGGGTCTAGCTCCCGGTGCCCTGCATGGGTGAGCTCATGTACCGTAGTGGCATAAATGCCATCGGTGCCTATGATTCAACATCTAATCTGGCAACTCAAAAGCTCCTTCCAAAAGTTCTGGGGTCAATACATATTCATAAGTGCGCGGAGCAATCTCAGTGAAAATAGTACCTTCGGATATGGTAAAGAGTCTATAATCCTCTGTAAAGCACAATCCTTTAGACTTCATTCCCAATCCAAAACACTGATATCCCAAGTTTGTATTATAAAAACGGATTTCAAGTTCACCTGAACAAAGACCACCTTGGTAACCTTCTTCAGAAATCATTTGACATTGATATAAGTCCCCATCCATTATTAATTCCTTACGATTAAAATCACTTGTTATCCACAAGTCAACACCTGTATTGTTTGATAAAATAAAGATGTAAGTTTGGGAGTTTGGACCATCAGGTTCAAGACCACTTCCGCAAGAAAAAAGGACAATTACGACTATTATTATTAAAAACTTATTCATTTTTTCATTTACAATTATCATACATATAGACATTAAACAACTCATCTACATAATTTTCTGTGGAGTTATTGTGCTGACTTTTTATCCGTTCCTTCCATGTGTGCGGACCTCTAGAGCTGTTTAGGGAAGTTTGTATTTGTGTTAAATAATAACCTCGAACTCTATCTATTGGCAGATTGGGGTCGTTGAGTTCATGCCTTTGGTTATAATTATCCACTAAATCAATAACAATTGGGGTATATTCATAATTACTTCTAGGTTTGATTTCCCTATTTTGTTTATCTGAATTAAACAAATTAAGTGGATTATAGTTTGCTATACTACCCGTTGCCCGATAATTAGATTTCAAGGATAAATACCTATCATTCGTCACAACAGTTTCTACACCTGTCGCCCAGCTTTCGGCCATGGTCTGTAAGGTACAACCTGCACCTCTTAGGTTTATAAAAAAAGATCTGTCCATTCTGTAATGACTGGCATGGGTCATCTCATGGATTACCAATGCGTAAATTTCATCGCTTGCCATTATCCTTCCATCGTCCAATCTGCCTACCCGGATCTCGGAGTGTGGAATTAGACTAAATCGCCCACCCGGGTTGAGATCTAAATGATCTCCTGCTTCACGGTTATACTTTGCACTTATCCGCAACCAACTTTGGTTGGGATGGTGAAGCCCAAATTTACCTACGGCTCTAGTGTAAAAATCATAAGCTGCATTGTGCACCTGGGCATAAAACTTACCTCTACCATAAGAAAAATTCTGGTTCCATGGCTGTCGTTTATAGCTTCTGGTGCCCCTATGCCTTGCTTCCAAAAATATAGTTCCAGCCATAATCCTAAATTTTCTAGATGGATTATTGAAATATACGGCATATTTCACCCGTTTGGTACGGGTGCTGCTGGTACGGAACTGTCCTTGGCTATTGGTGTAGGCCCGCCGTATCACCACAAGCCCCCATTTGCGCACTTTTACCTCGGCCCCGGCCACGCCCACGTTAAGGCCCACTACGTCCTCTTGCACAGTGATTGTTCCACTGGGGCTCCATCGACGGCGGCTGGCCAATTCCTCCTGCTCCAAAAGGGCATCGATAGAGGTCAGGTCCAAGATCAGGTCCTTTTGCTCATAGCCCAGCGCCGCAGCCTCGGAAAAAGCATAGGTGGTGCCCGAGCTATCGTTGGGCAGGTAAAACCGTAATACGGCCAGTTCGTCTGCATCCAAGTTGTTGGTAAGCTTTAGGGCTTCCAGCTCCAAATACTCAAACACCTCTCCGTTCTCGTCCACGGTCAATAGGTCCTTGGTGGTTTTGTTTACGGGCTGCTTTACCGCTACCTCACCCTCGGCCAACTCCTCTTTAGTGGTTTCCGGGGCAAAATAATAATTGTCCAGCAGCTCCTTGTGGATGCTCTCTGGCACTGCATGGTCATAGGGCACTACAGCATAGAGATAGGAAAGGTCTCCCGGGTTTTCATCGCCCTCATAATCAGGGTCGTCGTAGTAATCCCCTTCTTCCTCCACCTTAAGGTGCAAGGGGATGTTGGATACCTGCAAAATGGTATCGTTGGTCAGTTGGTGGTACTCCGTGCTGTCTTTGGGCAAAAAGCGATAGTAAAAGTGCGAAGGGACAATTTCAATCGCTCCATCGGCCTTAAAAGTATTGGACAGCTTGCTCTTTTTGGCACCGTTCTTCAGATTGAACAGCAAATTGTCCATGGCCGTTTGCATATTGGCCACGGTGAATGGAATGTCGAGCGTGTCGCCCATCACAATTTTCTCGCTGTCGCTTTCAATCTGTTCATTGTTTACATCTGTTGACAATTCGGTGGTATCCTTGTTACAGGATTGGAGCAATACTACAAGTAATGCCCCTAAAAACGGAAAGTGGTTTTTCATTCTCATAGGTCCGTCGATTTGGGAATTAATGGTTAAGACCCAAAAAGTACTTTCATTTTCTGAAAGAATTTTCAGTGAATTGACGGATGGCCCTTTTCAATTGACGGATGACCCGTTTGATCTGACGGATGCATTTTTTTGCCTAAAAAAAGACCCCTGATTTTTCAAAAATGTACCACAATCGGTTTTGGAAAAAATGATAATCAAAAGGCATAAAAAAAACCCACTCGATGAGCGGGTTCTTAAAACTAATAATTATGAACGTTACAGCTTTTTCTTCACTGCTACTTCTTGGAAGGCTTCTACAATATCGCCCTCCCTTATATCATTATAATTTTTGATCTGTAATCCACAGTCATATCCTTTGGATACTTCCTTCACATCGTCCTTAAATCGCTTCAAGGATGCCAACTCCCCGGTGTAGATGACCACTCCATCCCGAATCAAACGGATACGTGAATTCCTGAAGATTTTACCACTGGTGACCATACAACCTGCAATGGTTCCAACCTTGGAAATCTTGAAGGTTTCCCTGATCTCTGCATTTCCAGTGATTTCTTCCTTCATTTCTGGGGACAACATTCCCTCCATCGCATCTTTCAAATCGTTGATGGCATCGTAGATGATGGAATACGTCCTGATATCGATTTCTTCCTTATCGGCGATAGATCGGGCATTGCCCATAGGCCTTACATTAAATCCGATTATAATCGCATCGGAGGCACTGGCCAACAATACATCGGATTCGGTAATGGCTCCTACGCCTTTATGAATGATGTTTACTTGGATTTCGTCAGTTGACAATTTTTGGAATGAATCGGTCAACGCCTCAACAGAACCATCCACATCACCTTTAAGGATAATATTCAGCTCTTGGAAGTCGCCCAAAGCGATCCTACGTCCAATCTCATCCAACGTAATGTGACGCTGTGTACGTACAGACTGCTCACGTTGTAATTGTGAACGTTTGGCTGCAATCTGTTTGGCTTCACGCTCATCTTCGAGCACGTGGAACCTATCACCAGCTTGTGGCGCCCCATCCAATCCCAAGATTGAGATAGGGGTAGACGGTCCTGCACTCTGAACGCTTTTACCTCGTTCATCCTGCATGGCCTTTACCTTACCACTGCAAGTTCCTGCCAACACATAATCTCCGATATTCAAGGTACCTGCCTGCACCAAAATGGTGGCAACATACCCTCTACCCTTGTCCAAGAAAGCTTCCACTACGGTTCCTGTGGCCAATCGTTTTGGATTGGCTTGCAATTCCAACAACTCGGCCTCCAAGAGCACTTTTTCCAAAAGCTCCTTAACGCCTTGGCCTGTTTTGGCAGAAATATCGTGTGACTGTACTTTACCGCCCCAGTCTTCTACCAACAAGTTCATCCCAGCAAGTCCTTCCTTGATCTTATCAGGATTGGCTGTTGGCTTATCCACTTTGTTGATAGCAAACACAATAGGCACCCCAGCTGCCTGAGCGTGGCTGATGGCCTCTTTGGTCTGCGGCATAATATCATCGTCCGCAGCGATTACAATAATCGCAATATCGGTAACCTGTGCACCACGGGCCCTCATCGCAGTAAACGCTTCGTGACCGGGTGTATCCAAGAAGGTTATCTTTTGTCCGTCTTCCAACGAAACCCCATAAGCACCAATGTGCTGGGTAATTCCTCCACTTTCCCCGGCGATTACATTTTCCTGTCGGATATAATCCAAAAGAGACGTCTTACCATGGTCTACGTGCCCCATCACGGTAACGATAGGTGCACGAGGCTTCAAGTCTTCCGGACTGTCTTGGACCTCTTCAATGGTCTCCTCTATTTCAGCCGTTACAAATTCAACTTCGTAACCAAACTCATCGGCAACAATGGAAAGGGTCTCCGCATCCAAGCGTTGGTTCATCGTCACCATAATGCCCAAGGACATACAGGCGGAGATGATCTGGGTTGTGGAAACGTTCATCATGGTGGCAAGTTCGTTCACGGTAACAAATTCGGTTACCTTAAGAATCTTGCTCTCCAATTCTTGTTGCTCAAGATCTTTTTCCGTTTGCTGACGGTGTTGATCTCGTTTTTCCCTACGGTATTTGGCACCACGGCCCTTACTGGATTTCCCTTGAAGTTTTTCAAGGGTTTCACGTACTTGTTTTTGTACTTCTTCTTCGGTAGGCTCCACTTTTGGTGCAGAAGAACGTTGTCCTTTCCTTCCTGCAGGGCCTCTGGTATTTCGCCCACCACCAGCTTGTGGACCGTTTTTAACTATCCGTTTTCTGCGCTTTTTGCGCTCACCACTATCGGAAGCCCCTCCTTTTCCTGAGGTTTTTTCCTCTGCCTTCTTCTTTTTGGGCTTATTGAATTGGGATAGGTCAATCTTATCCCCTGTGATTTTGGGTCCAGAAAGTTTTTGGTAATTCGTTTTTATGGTGTCTGATGGAGCCTCTTCCGCACTTTCCGCAGCCTCTTCCGCCTTGGGTTCTTCTGCCTTTGCCACTGGTTTTTCTTCCTTCACCTCTTTCGCCGGAGTTTCCTCCACCGACTTTTCGGGCTCCGCTTTAGGAGCTTCTTCCTTAGGCTCTTCTGCTTTGGGCTTTTCCGGCTTTTTGTCAAGGTCGATTTTGCCTACGGTCTTTGGTCCGGAAAGCTCTGCTTTGGCCTTCACTACTTGCTGTTCGGCTTCCTTTTTCTCTTTGGCCAGCCTGCGCTCCTCCTGCTCTTTCTCCATTCGGATGCGGATAGCCTCCTTTTCCTTGCGCTTTTCCTCGCCAACTTCCTTGGAAGCGACCTTTTTGCTCTTATCTGTTTGAAACTCATCCAACAGAACCTGATACACTTCATTGGATATCTTAGTGGTAGGCCTAGCCTCTACCTCATGCCCCTCCGAGGCCAGGTAGTCGACCGCCCTATCCAGTGAAATGTTCAATTCTCTGAGAACTTTATTAAGTCGTATTGTTGGATTATCTGCCATAAATTAATTTACTTGCCCTAAATTTTCGCTGCTAATATAAGCCTAATCTTCAAATTCTTCCTTGAGGATGCGAACCACCTCTTGGATTGTTTCTTCTTCTAGATCGGTACGCTGTACCAAATCGTTTACATCCTGTTCCAAAACGCTGCGCGCGGTATCCAATCCAATCTTCTTGAATTCTTCGATCACCCAGCTTTCGATCTCGTCCGAGAACTCGGTCAACTCCACATCTTCCTCAACACCTTCACGGAACACATCTATTTCGTAACCAGTCAATTGACCAGCCAATCGTATATTATGACCTCCCCTACCGATAGCCTTGGAAACTTCCTCTGGCTTAAGGTACACTTGGGCGGTTTTTTTCTCATCGTTCAATTTAACGGAGGACACACGCGCCGGACTCAAGGCCCTTGTTACCATCAATTGGGGGTTGTTGGTCCAGTTGATCACATCGATGTTCTCATTGCCCAATTCGCGGACGATTCCATGAATCCGTGATCCCTTCATACCCACACAGGCACCAACGGGGTCGATTCTGTCATCGTAGGAGTCCACGGCCACTTTGGCCTTTTCTCCTGGGATACGAACCGCTTTTTTAATGGTAATCAATCCATCAAAAACCTCGGGGATTTCTTGGAAAAACAATTGTTCCAAGAATTTGGGGGAAGTTCTCGACATAATGATGGCCGGTTTGTTCCCTTTGAGCTCTACGCTCTCAATGATCCCGCGGACGTTGTCTCCCTTGCGGAAAAAGTCCGATGGTATTTGTTTTTCCTTTGGAAGGATGATTTCGTTTCCTTCATCATCCAACAAAATTACGGCACGGTGACGGATATGATGTACCTCAGCCGTGTATATTTCACCTTCCAAATCCTTGAATTGCTTGTAGATGGTGGTATTATCATGCTCATGGATCTTGGAAATTAGGTTTTGGCGCAATGCCAAAATGGCCCTTCTTCCCAAATCGATAAGTTTCACCTCTTCCGAAACATCTTCGCCCACTTCAAAATCGGGCTCGATCTTACGCGCTTCGGACAACGAAATCTCCTCGTTTGGATCTTCCACTTCACCATCTTCGACAACCACACGGTTCCTCCAAATTTCCAAATCCCCTTTGTCCGGGTTGATGATGATATCAAAATTGTCGTCAGAACCAAACTTCTTTTTGAGCGCACTTCGGAACACTTCTTCCAAAATCGCCATAAGGGTAACCCTGTCAATAAACTTATCGTCCTTAAATTCCGAAAAGGATTCGATGAGCGCTAGGTTTTCCATTTTCTACTACAATTAAAATTTTAATTTAACTTTTGCCTGTTGAATATCAGAAAATGCGATTACCTGCTTTTTCTGTACCGTAACTTTTCCTTTACCCACGGGTTTCGGCTCACGTGCCTTCCACTCCAGGGTAATGCTATTTTCCGAGGCTTCCACCAATGTTCCCTCCAGTTCCCCGGAGGTGGTTCTCACCTGTAACTTTCTTCCAATATTTTTGTTGTACTGACGCGGCAACGTTAAAGGCGATGTAGCTCCTGCCGAGGTTACTTCCAAGGAGAAATCCTCCTCTTCACGGTCCAAATTGTGCTCAATGGCTCGGCTAACATCCATGCAGTCCTGCAAACTGACACCCTCATCGCCATCCAAAACCACCTTGATGCTGTTGTCAGCACCTATGGTGAGGTTGACCAAGAACAAGGACGGGTTTTCCTGCAACGCCTTGTTCAGCAACAATTCCACTTTATCCTTCAACATAAATGAGAAATAAGTAATAAAAGAGGGGACTCAAGGTCCCCTCATGAATACTTTTATATCCGTTCAGTTTTGCAAATATACAACAAATAATATCGCCCGTGCAACCCATTCCAAAACAAAAATAAGGTCGACCGCACTATTTTTCAGTGTATTACCATTTGCATGCTTCGCGATTCATCTCGTGGCCAAATCTAAGCAACCAATACATTTAAATGTTTAACACCCGATTTGGGACAGTTCACAACAAATATTTTCCATCGAATCGTTGAAACGTAAATTTATACCTTAATTAATGGAGTACATGGCCTCAACCTCTTTCTTCACTACCAAGAAGAATCATTATCCCCTAAGATGGATGCTCATTTTTGCACTCTTTCTTTTAGGAACCACATTATCTTTTGCACAGACCACGCTTTGGAGTGAAAATTTTAACAGTTACGGTAACAATACCTCATCTGGAACGGCGACCGGAGCATCAGCCTCTGGTTGGACGACCAACCTAGGAAACAGACTCTCTACAAGGAACAATGCTCTTAGAGGACGTAATTTGGACGCCGAAGGAACTTGGCAAACCAGCACCATCAACATTTCTGGATACGACGTCATCAGCTTCAGTATGGATACCTGGGTGGACGATGAGGACGAGATGGACAATAGTAACGATTATTTGATTGGGGAATACCGTGTCGACGCAGGCTCATGGCAGCAATTTGTGAACGCTTCGGGTTCAGATTCCGATCCTTTGGCACCATCCTACTCCTTTATCATACCTGTCACAGGAAACTCCGATTTGGAAGTGAGGGTACGGATGGATAACGACAATAACGACGAACAATATTTTATTGACAATGTTCTCGTGGAAGGCACTTCTGGAATATGCAACGGTGAAGTTGACTTCGAGTTTTACGATAGCACTCCCTCTGGCAACACAGTAGATAATATTCCAACCTCAGGTTTCTTGGGCTCGGGCACCTATACCAGTTTTGATGTGGACGCCCTTCAAAACCAAGAAGACCCAGGCGACAACAACACTTTTAGCATTCGATACAGTGGTTTTATCCAAATAGATACACCCGGAACCTATACGTTTTTCACCACTTCGGATGATGGCTCCAAACTCTTTATCAACGGAACAGAAGTAGTGGACAATGATGGACTTCATGGATCACAGGAACGGTCGGGCACCATTTCCTTAACCGCAGGACTACACGATATTACCGTCCTATTTTTTGAAAATAGCGGTGGCGAGACGCTTACCGTTCAATATCAAGGACCATCCATTTCCAAGCAAAACATCCCATTTTCCAAACTGTATTCCACTTGTAGTGCTGGCAGTGCGGACCTCGATGGCGATGGTGTGGATGATGTTGCCGATGTGGATGATGACAACGATGGCATCTTGGATATTGACGAATGTGGAGGCGCCAGCGGAAATTTTGTGCAAAACGCCACCAATCTGCAATTCTTTACCAATCCGTCCAATGCTGAAGGTAACCCTGGCACTTCCTTTGCCGCCAATGCGGTTTCTACCTACCAAGGACAATCCGAAATACTCTTACAATTTGCCCAACCTGTTCCTGTCGGAACTTCCGTAAGCGTTTTTCTTGGGGCAGACCCGGCAGTGTCCAGCACCGATATGCAAATACAACGCTCTTCGGCAGGTGGAGGAAATAACGGCTGGCTGGCCGGTGCCAATGGCACTACCCCAGGCTCCATTCGTGAAGTCACCTTTACCGTAAACGGAACTAGTTTACAATATATAAAGGTAATTGCTTGGCAGGTCGGTGCTCGGGTCTATGGCGCCAGTTATGGCGGTTCGGTGGATTGCACCACAGTGGATACCGATGGCGATGGAATCCCTAACTACCAAGACTTGGATAGTGACGGTGATGGGATTCCCGATAATGTGGAAGCCCAAACATCTTTGGCGTATACAGCTCCTTCGGGCAGTGACTCCAATGGCAATGGTCTCGATAATGCCTACGAGGGAAGCGGACTTTCCCCAGTGGATACAGATGGGGACGGCACACCCGACTTTATGGACACTGACAGTGATAATGATGGTACACCAGACACTACCGAAGCAACCCTAACTTTAGCCGGTTCCGATAGTGACGGTGATGGACTCGATAATGCGACAGATGCCACTACAGGATACGATGACCCAGGAGGCACCATTGATAACCCTTTGAACACCAATGGAGGCTCAATATTGCTACCAGATTCCGATGGGGATGTTGCCTCGGGGGGCGATTTGGACTTTAGGGATGATACCTTTGATGACAACGAACCACCATCCATCACCGCTACTGGAAATCAAACTTTTTGCCCGGGCGACACCATTCCCGTGATTGAAAGTGTGGAAATCACTGACCCGGACAGTAGCACCTTGGATGCAGTATATGTCCAGGTGACCTCGAACTATGATGTTTCGGGGGATGTCCTTAGCCTAACGGGTACCCATCCAAACATTTCAGCCACTTGGGACACCTCCGAAGGAAGGCTTTTGCTAAACGGACCCGCAACCTTGGCCGAATTTGAGGCGGCCATCAGTGCAGTGGTGTTTGAAACGACCGCAACCGTAACCGCTGGTGAAACAAGAACTTTCTCCATAGTGATGAACGAAGCCAACTACCTAGAATCAACGGGTCATTATTATGAATACATACCCTCCGAGGGCATTACTTGGACTGCCGCGAGGGATGCAGCAGCATTACGAACGTTCTACGGACTTCAGGGCTATTTGGCGACCATTTCCGTTCAAGACGAATCCGACCTTTTGGGATCGCAAGCGCCAGGGGCAGGATGGATTGGAGCCAGTGACGCTGCCCTCGAAGGCGATTGGTATTGGGTAACAGGCCCCGAAGCAGGCACATTATTCTGGAGAGGCGGCGCAGGCGGAACTGCGTTTGGTTATGAATTCTGGAACTCCGGAGAGCCCAACAACTCAGGAAATGAAGATTATGCACATATTACAGCACCGGGTGTGGGACTTCCTGGATCCTGGAACGACCTTTCCAATACCGGTGCCAACAGCGGAGTGTATCAACCTAAAGGTTACTTAGTGGAATATGGAGGAATGCCCGGAGATCCGCCTTACCCAGACCTTGCCGCCACCACGACCATTACCGTAGAATCTATTGCCCCTACAGCCAGCGCCCCAGCACCTGTAACGGTACATTGTACGGATGACATTCCAATTGCAGACATTAGTTTAATTACCGATGAAACCGACAATTGCGACCCAAATCCAACGGTTACTTTCGTAAGTGACGTTAGTGATGGCGGAAGCAACCCAGAGACCATCACAAGAACATATCGCATTACCGACGCAGCGGGCAACTCCCTCGATGTGGAACAAACCATTACAGTTGCTCCTTTCACAATCGATACCCAACCCACCAACCAGACCGTGGTCATTGGAAACAATGGTAGCTTCAACGTATCCGCAAGCAATGTGGACACCTATCAATGGGAAGTGAGCACGGACGGCGGAAGCAACTTTGCACCTATCATTGATGGGTCTGAATACTCGGGCACCCAAACGGCCACACTAACGGTACTATCACCCGACAGCAATAAAGATGGATACCTGTTTAGGGTACTTGTTTCCAACAGTGGTGGAAGTTGTACTCCGTTGACCTCCGACGAGGCCACCTTGACCATGAAAGCGGGCAGAGTGATCACTAACAGGGGCGTTACCTATCGGGTAAACAAGAACTAGGAATCCAAAATCATCTTATCTTTAGCGGATGGATGTCTTTCGAAACCCGAAAACGCTTCATCACCTAAAGCGCATTTTGCCCTTCGGCATCATTTGGCTGGTCTTGAGCTGGTTTATACTGCTCATAGAATCCATGGCCACAGGCTACGAAAACCAACGGCCTGAAACCGATATCACCGTTACCTGGAGTATTTTGCTCTTTGCTTCCTTGGCTGTATTTCTGGTTGGCATTTTGATGGGTTCGGTAGAAGTACTTTGGATGGGCAAGCGGTTCAAATCCAAAAGCTTTGGACAAAAAATCCTGTATAAAATGGGATTCTACGTATTGTTCATGCTGCTCATCAACCTGATTACCTTCCCCATTGCCGCCAGTATCGAGTCCAATAGCTCCCTACTGGACCATCAAGTCTGGGAAAAGTTTGCCAACTATATCTCCAGCACCACCTTTCTGAGCACCATGGTATCCTTGTCCTTCAGCATTTTTGTATCCCTCATTTATGCTGGAATCAGCGAACACCTTGGCCATAATGTGTTGCTCAATTTTTTCTCTGGAAAATACCATAAGCCAAAGGAGGAATCCAGAGTTTTTATGTTTTTGGATATGAAGTCCTCCACCTCGCTTGCAGAGCAATTGGGACACAAGGCCTATTTCCGGTTTTTGAGCGATTATTATAACCAACTGTCAGATGCCATTATCCAATTCAGAGGCGAAGTTTACCAGTATGTGGGCGATGAAATCGTAATCACATGGAAGGAAAAGGATGGATTGCACAACCAAAATTGCATTCGTTGTTTCATCGACATGAAGCTCAAACTGCAACAAAAATCAGACTATTTTAGCACTACTTATGGTATGGTGCCATCTTTCCGGGCAGGCCTGCATTTGGGAAAAGTGACCACGGGTGAAATCGGCGCGCTCAAAAAGGAAATTTTCTTTACTGGCGATGTACTTAACGTCACTGCACGCATCCAAAAATTGTGCAAATCCCTGGAGCAGGACCTTCTGGTTTCTGGCGATCTTGTGGGGAAACTATCAAAATCAGATGCACTTACATTTACATCCTTGGGGAAAATGGAACTCGAAGGAAGACAGGAAGTGGTTGAACTTTTTGCCCACAACAATGGCACTTTTTAGACCTGATTTTCAGCCTTTGATTTTTTAAAAAATATTTTTAGCGCGTATTGAAATATGATATAATTTCGGTGCCGCAAAATGACACTGGAACAGAAAGTCCGATCGGTCGAACGGTTGTTCGATCAATTGGAGAAAGAAACCGAACAATTCCAAAAAAATTCGGGAATTGGTTGTGTTTCGGGTTGTGGAAAATGTTGTACCTACCCCAATATCGATGCTTCGCCCTTGGAGTTTTTACCTTGGGCCTTCCATCTATTTTTATCCGGCAAGGCGGAAGATGCCTTGATCAGTTTGACCGAAAATCCCGGAGCGACCTGTTTTATCCTCAATCCGGTCTCCATCATTGGAAAGGGTCATTGCGGCAGTTACCCTCATAGGGGGCTTATCTGCAGATTGTTCGGCTATGCGGCCAACCGCGACAAGCACGGAAACCTACGGTTGGCTACCTGCAAGGTCATCAAGGAAAATCAGGAGGAAAATTACTTGGCCACCCAAAAGGCCATTTCAGAAGGGATGTACGTGCCTGTTTTTACGGACTACTACATGCAATTGGGACAAATAGATTTTCAACTCGGAACCAAAGTGATGCCTATAAACAAGGCGCTTAAAATGGCTTTGGAAGAAGTGCTCCAGTATTACACCTATAGGCCCATCCCCAGTTCTGACAAACAGTGCGTCTAGGTAGCCGAGTACTTTTCGTTTCAACACTATCATATTTCCTTTAAGCTATTTGTGATTTGACTCGGGCCTAAATTGAATTCGCAAAGACGTTTGCGGACAGTACTTGTTAATGTTTCATAAAAAGAAAATAGGTTCGCCTACTTTTTCCTACTTTGTCCCTTTTGGAATTTAAACTGAAACCGACCATGATTAAAAAACTCCTGATTTTTGGACTCTTTTCGCTTGTATTGACACATACCGCCCAAGCACAACTTTTTGGCAAGAAAAAGAACAAAAACAAAAAGGAAGCCACCGCAGAAAAACCTAAAAAAGACAAAAACGGCATCAAAAAATACAGTGATGTCATCACCGAAGATGCGATTACCGACGACGGCCTGTTCAAGGTACACCAAATGGAACAGGATTATTTTTACGAAATTCCCTTCGACCGCTTGGAAAAGGACATGCTTTGGGTAAGCCGGATAGCCCAGATTCCCGACAACCTCGGGGGAGGCTACGTAAATGCCGGTTCCAAGACCAATGAACAAGTGGTCCACTGGCAACGTTACCAAAACAAGATCTTACTTAGGGTCAAATCGTACACCAACATTGCGGACAGCACCAAGGCCATTAGCAGTTCGGTGAAAGTCAACAATTTTGAACCCATATTGTTTGCTTTTGATATCAAAGCCTTCAATGCAGATTCCACTGCCGCGGTCATTCAGGTTGATAAACTCTTCACCACCGATGTGGCAGCCATCAGTGGTTTATCGTCCCGGTTAAGACAACGTTACAAGGTCAAAAAGTTGGACCAGTCCCGTAGTTTCATCAACAGCATCAAAAGTTTTCCAGAGAACATCGAGGTAAAACAGGACTTCACTTACGATGCTTCGGAACCACCTTCTTTTTCGGACACGGGCTCCATCAGCCTACAAATGAACCAATCCATGATTTTGTTGCCCGAAGAACCCATGACACCCAGGTTAAACGACCCTAGGGTAGGTTTCTTCACCGTATCTCAAATCGATTATGGAAGTCCTAAATTGAAGGCCGACCAAAAAAGGTACATCCGCCGTTGGCGATTGGAGCCCAAGGACCCTGAGGCCTATGCTAGGGGAGAGTTGGTTGAGCCTGTAAAACCCATTGTTTACTATTTGGACCCGGGAACCCCCGAAAACCTCCAAAAATACATTAAGCAAGGTATTGAAGACTGGCAAAAGCCCTTTGAAACGGCCGGATTCAAAAATGCAATCATCGCAAAGGATGCCCCGACCCCAGAGGAAGACCCGGAATTCAGCCCAGAGGACATCCGTTATTCCGTGGTACGTTATGTGGCAAGCACCACGCGAAATGCGGTCGGTCCCAGCGTATCCGACCCTAGAAGTGGGGAAATTATTGAAAGTGATATTATATGGTACCACAACCACTTACGCAGCTATCGCAACCGATATTTATTGGAAACAGGAGCCGCCAATCCGTCTGCACGTACTTTGGATACCCCAGAGGAAGAAATCGGTGAAATGATGCGAATGGTCATTGCCCACGAAGTGGGACACGCATTGGGTTTCCCGCACAATATGGCCGCCAGCTATGCCTATCCTGTGGACTCACTTCGCAGCGGTAGTTTTACACAAAAGAACGGTATCGCGGCAAGTATCATGGATTACGCCCGGTACAATTATGTGGCACAGCCCGGTGATGAAAATATCCGTTTCATTCGCCAAATGGGCCCCTACGATCACTACGCGGTCAACTGGGGATACAGATGGCTGCCCAATATCCAGGAACCTGAAGATGAAAAGGCAACCTTGAACCAATGGATTTTGGAAAAGGCGGACGACCCCAAGTTCAAGTATGGCCGTCAGTCCAGCTATTTTGATCCGCAGTCGCAAACAGAGTGCATCGGTGACGACCCCATAAAAGCGAGTACCTACGGCATCAAAAATTTAAAATATGTGATGACCCAGCTCCCTTCTTGGACCTCGGACCAAACCAACAATTATGATGATTTGGAGGAACTTTACGGGGAACTTTTAGGAGTTTTCAATCGATATGTGCGGCATGTGGCCCGCAACGTGGGTGGTGTATATGAAAATATCAAGACACCGCAACAAGAGGGTACGGTCTATACCGCCCTGAGCGCCGAGGAACAGCGCAAATCGATGGAATGGTTGCACAAAAATATTTTTGAAACCCCAGAATGGCTTTTGGACACTTCAGTATTGCAGAACATTGACCATACCGCGTACTTTGAAAATGTGAGAAGGGTACAGTCTTCGCAACTCAACCAGTTGATGGGATTGGAAACCTTGGGCAGGTTGATCAATTCCGAAACGACTCAAGACGACAATTACAGTGCCTACGAAATGTTGAGCGATTTGAGAAAGGGGCTTTGGAGCGAAGCCTATCGAAGCAGGAATGTGGAACTGTACCGTAGAAATTTACAGAACACCTATTTGGACTATATGGCGGATTTGCTCACGGATGACAATGCTTCCAATTATAATGTGGAAACTTCCGATGTAAGAACATTGGTACGCGGAGAACTGACTACGCTAAAAAGGACCCTGAACAGGGCCAAAAACGCAAACGTAAACACGATGACGAAGTATCATTACGAAAATGCCATCGCCAAAATCGATGAACTTTTCGATAGCGAATAGTCAATAAGGGTATCACCCAAAAGAAAAGCCCCGCAAACTTTCATTTGCGGGGCTTTTTCGTTGGCCTACAAGGACTCGAACCTTGAACGACTGAACCAAAATCAGCTGTGTTACCAATTACACCATAGGCCAGTACCATAAAAGCTAAATGCTATCAGCTTTTGAGCGTGCAAATTTAAAACAAACTTTGGTATCAACAAATATTTTTGAAAAGAATACATCTCATTTTTATGCCATTTTGGTGTTAAAGCTTTTCCAAAAAGGGTTAGGCTTCTGTTCGAGATTTACTAAATTCGCCACAATTCGGTTAACAACCAACTACTATGTTTGCAAAAGACTTCAAAAAATGGGATACCATCCTTGGGTGGGTTTCCTTCGCCATAGCCTTTATTGTGTACGCCCTAACGGTAGAACCCACAGGAAGTTTTTGGGATGCAGGGGAATATATTTCCACCTCCGCAAAATTGCAGGTTGGGCACCCACCGGGAGCTCCATTGTTGCAAATGATCGGCGCTTTCTTTGCCATGTTCGCCTTTGGCGATGAGACCAAGATTGCCCTCATGGTCAATGCCGTATCCATAGTTTCCAGTGCCTTTGCGGTTTTGTTCACCTTTTGGACCATTACCAACCTAGCGGGCAAATTGGTCGGTAAAAAAGCTGAAATCACCAACAGCAAGGCCATTGCCATTTTAGGGAGCGGATTGGTCGGCGCACTGGCCTTCACCTTTTCAGATAGTTTTTGGTTCAATGCCGTAGAAACGGAAGTATACGCCATGGCAAGCTTGATTATGGCATTGTTGCTTTGGCTGGGGCTTAAATGGACGGACAACTTGGACGACCCTCGGAGTCACCGCTGGCTCATGCTCATTTGCTTTGTGATAGGACTTACCTTCGGAATCCAGTTTATGGGCTTTTTGGCCATTCCATCCATCGGATTGCTCTATTATTTTAAAAGATACAAGACCACGACCGTAAAAAACTTTTTGCTGGCCAACATCATCGTGGTCGGTATTTTGATTTTAGTCTATAAATTCTCGTTGACCTACGTTTTGGAACTCTTTGGTTGGAGCGAAGTATTTTTTATCAACGAGATTGGACTGCCATTTAATTCGGGATCTATTATCATGGGACTGCTCTTTGTGGCCGCTTTCTATTTTGGATTGAAGTACACCCGAAAGCACAACTATTACAATGCCAACATAGTAGTATTATGTCTGATGTTCCTCATCCTTGGGTTTTCCTCTTGGTTGATGCTTCCCATCCGTGCAAATGCCAAAACCGTTGTAAACGAAAACAACCCGGCCGATGCACGTGCCCTTTTGGCCTACTACAATAGGGAACAGTATCCTGGTGTGGACAGCCCAGTGTATGGTGCCTATTATTCGGATGCCTTTGCACCTTCGGGAGAGGACAGGGACGACAGCCCTAAATATGAAAAAGACCTGGAGCTCGGTAAATATGTGGTGGTCAACCATTATAAAGGTGCCATACCCGGACCCAACGAAAAACACGTAGGATTTTTACCGAGGATGTGGAGCGACCAACATGCCGAGAACTACATGAAATATTTTGGCGCACTGGATTTCCGAATCAAATCGGAGTACATCTCCAACAATGACCTGCGGGAAGCCGTCAACCAATTTAAAACAGCCTACTCCCAAGGAGAACTGGACACCGAACAATATATCCGCTTTTTAAGGGAGTTCGGGGAATATATCGAGGTACAGCCACCAACATTGGGGCAAAATTTGGAGTACCTATTTGATTTCCAGTTCAGCTATATGTACATGCGCTACTTTATGTGGAACTTTGTTGGGAAACAGAACGACGTACAGGGCAGATACGACGAAAACGGAAACTGGCTGAGCGGCATCAATTTTATGGACAGCATTCGATTGGGAAGCCAAGAAAATCTTCCCAGCGATTGGAAAAACAACAAAGGGCGCAACACCTATTTCTTTTTGCCCTTGCTGTTGGGTATTTTGGGTATTGTCTTCCAAATATCACGAAACCCCAAACAGTTCTGGGTCCTCTTTGTGTTCTTTATGTTTACGGGCCTTGCCATTCAATTTTATACGAATCCCTACATCTTCCAGCCACGGGAAAGGGATTATTCCCTCGTGGGTTCGTTTTATGTCTTCTGTATCTGGATCGGCTTAGGGGTGTATGGCCTTTTTGAAGAGTTTAAAAAGTTGATATCGGCCAAAATTGCCGCACCTGCCATCACTACGATTTGCCTGTTGGCCGTACCGTTGTTGATGGCTTTCCAAAACTGGGACGATCATGACCGTTCTGGCAGATATACCGCCCCGGCAACCGCAAAGGCCTATTTGGATTCGTGTCAGGAGGATGCTGGAGCCATACTGTTTACAATCGGGGACAATGACACCTTCCCCATTTGGTACGCCCAGGAAATTGAAAATTATAGAACCGATGTCCGTGTGATCAATACCAGCCTTTTTGCTACCGACTGGTACATTGACCAGATGAAGCGAAAGGCCTATGAAAGCGACCCTATCCCATCGCAACTCACGCACGACAAATACAGCTATGGAACCCGAGATGCAGTTTACTATCAAGGTATCACCGATAATAGGTGGAACATCAAGGATTTTGTAAACTGGATAGGTAGCGACAAGCCTCAGACCAAGTTTAGGCACATCTTGACCAATCAAGGAGCCGATTTGAGCAATTTCTCGGAAAGTACCTTGGATATTGTGTACTATCCTACCAATAAAATCAGGATTCCGGTCAACAAGCAAAATGTGTTGGAAAGTGGATTGGTCAAGGAAAAAGATTCGGCCCTTATTGTCGATTATATCGATATTGACCTACCGCAAAGCGCCTTGGCCAAAAACAGGATCATGATGCTGGACCTCATTGCCAACAACGATTGGAAACGACCCATTTACTTCTCTGGCGGAAGTTTTGACAGTGCAGAGTACATTTGGATGAAGGACTACCTTCAACTGGATGGCCTTGTTTACAAACTGGTACCCATAAAAACCCCGAACCGCAATTCTTTCGAAATGGGACGCATCGACTCCGAGTTGATGTACGACATTGTAAAAGATTGGGATTGGGGCAACTCTGGCAGTGACGATATTTACCACGACCCCCAGACTCGCTCACAAGGATTGTCCTTCCGAAGCAATTTGGCCCGATTGATGGAAACCTTAATTGCCGAGAACAACATTGACAAGGCGAAGGACGTCATCAATATTGCCATGGACAACATGCCTGTGGACCACTATGGTTTCTATGCCTTTGTGGAACCCTTTGTGGACGGCTATTACAAAGTGGGCGAGACCGAAAAGGCGCGAGAGCTGTTTGGCAAACTCAAGAAAGTATATCAGGAACATCTGGAATACTACGCCAACATTCCTTTGGATGAGCAGTACGATAAAATAGACGACATCCTCTCCGATATGCAGGCCTACAGAAGAAACATTGACATCTTAATTGAAAACGGGGACAAGGAACTGGCCGAATCGGAAACCATCATCTTCAATGAATATATTGACATGTTCTCCCAATTTGTAGATGAGGAAGAGGATGTGTTGGAGGAACCCATCCCCATAGATCCAGATATGAAAGACACAGTTCTATTGGATGCACCCGATACCATTCCGGAATCCATTATCCCGGATGAGGAACAATAGCATAAAAAAAGCGAGGTCAACACCTCGTTTTTTTTTATTTGATATATTCGTTTAGGATTCCTATTAACGTATTGGCGTCCTGCTCACCGCTCTGTCGCCATACCATCTCCCCTTTTTTGTAGATCATCAAAGTGGGCAGCCCTTTAATCCGAAGGGCTTGGGATAGTTCTTTATTCTTGTCCACATCAATCTTAATAACCTTGCCTTTATCCCCAAGGGCAGCGGCCACATCGCTCAGCACAGGGTGCATGGCGGTCGATTGCTCGTTCCATTCTGCATAAAAGTCTAACAATACTGGGACCTGTAAATCTATAAGTTCTCCGAATTTGGACATGTATTCTAAGGTTTACAGTCAAATGTAAGAAAAAATGTGAATGTTTTTTACAGCCTGTGAAGTTTAGGCCATAAGAGGAAATCCATTTAAGCGAATCCCTTCTTTTTTAATGTGATTACAGAAATCTCTGGATAGATACCAAAGCGACCGGGATAACCGATGAATCCAAAACCTCGGTTCACATTGATAAATTGATCTAACTCTTTGTAGATACCAGCCCAATATTTGTAGCGCCATTTTACCGGGCTCCACTTAATCCAACCTGGAATCTCCACACCAAACTGCATGCCGTGGGTATGTCCGCTTAAGGTCAAATGGAAATGGTAATCATCATGGAGCACCACATCTTCCCAATGGGATGGGTCGTGACTCAACAATATTTTAAAGTCCTCTGGGGAAACGCCCTCTTTGGCCTTTTGCAAATCGCCGGCTTTCTTGAAGCCACCTCTGCCCCAATTCTCCACACCTACCAAGGCAATTTTCTGTCCATCCTTTTCCAAAAAACGGTTGGAGTTCAACAAGAGATCAAAACCCATTTCCTTTTGCATGGCCTTTAAATCCTCCAAGTTTTGTGCTTTCTCCTCTTCGGTATCCCAAACAGCATAATCCCCGTAATCGTGGTTGCCCAAAATGGAAAATACACCATCCTTGGCCTCCAAACGGGAAAAGACATCTTTCCAAGGTTCCAACTCCGTGGAGCGATTGTTTACGATATCCCCTGTAAAAAAGATGACGTCACTTTGTTGATCGTTGATGAGATTTACTCCGTATTCCACCTTTTTATAATCATCAAAACTGCCGCTGTGCACATCGGAAATCTGTGTAATCTGATAATTATGGAAAGCGTCCGGAAGGTCATCGAACTCCAGTTCGTATTTCAATACTTGATAGTTGTATTTACCACGGTACATGCCATATAGCAAAGCCCCAAAGGGCAAAGCGGCCAAACCTAATGCAATACCACTGATGAACTTTCTTCGCGAAGGAAAGTAACCTGCATCCGAATCCGAAATCCCAACGATTTTGTTGTATCCGTAGCCTATCAAACGGACCACATCCTCCAACAATAGAAAGAAACCCAATACCAAGGCCAAAAGAAAGAAAGCGGCAAAAATGGTCCCCGCAATGGCAGCAGTACCCTTAAAGCCATCTCCGGGGTCGTAGGTCATTACCTTAACGGTCAAGAAAATCAAGGCAGCCAAAAAGAGCACAATGTAAGTCCATTGCATCAATGGGCTTTTAAAAAGCGTTCGGAATGCCTGAAAGCCATAAACGGCCAACACCACATAAAGAACTGCCAAAACAAGAAATCGGGACATACAATTTTTTTACAAAATTAGGGCTAATCTGCTATTAAACAGTGGTTTTTAAATTTATTTAACGGCACGCACGATGGCTTTTAGGGTATCTACATTGGAAACGGCCACCTGATGTTCCACCAAATGCTTGGAAGAATTCATGCTGATTTTTCCGCTCAGCTTCAATTCCTTCCCGAAAGAAGTACCGGAGCAATGGATAGCCTTGAGTCCCATATCCTTGAAGTTTGATGCGTTTTGGGGCGACACCCCTCCCCCGGGCATTAGGGTCATCGACGTTTTTTGTTGCCAAGCCGCCAAATTTTTGATGCCTTCTCCTGCAGCGGTTTCACCTCCGGAAGTCAAAATCGTTTGTACCCCCAATTCTTCCAACTGCTTGATGGCCTCCAAAGGCTCTGCTACCCAATCGAATGCACGGTGAAAAGTAAAATGCAACGGCTTTGCCAGTTCCACCAACACCTTCATTCGTTCTACATCCACCGCAAAATCTTCCATCAAAATCCCAGAAACAATCCCCTGCACTCCTAGCGCCTTGCACGCCAAAATATCGGCCTGCATCACCTCAAACTCAGCATCGGAATAGGTGAAATGTCCACCTCTGGGACGTATCAACACATGAACAGGAATGGTCAGCTCCTTTTTCACCAATTGAATAATCCCTACGGATGGGGTGATGCCACCCACTCCCAGCTCCGAACAGAGTTCAATCCGGTCCGCCCCTGCCCTTTCCGCATTCCTTGCCGATTCCAACGAATTGGCGCAAACTTCTACCAGCATATTGTATCTTTAAACTCCATAAAAGTAAACATACCAACCCATGGAACGACGCAAATTCCTCAAAAATTCCAGCCTTTCCGCCGCCGGATTGGTTGCCGCTTCCAATTTGGTCGCTTGTAAAACCGAAACAAAACCCGAAGTAGCTCCCGCTGCAAAAATTCCAACTCCCAATCCCATCAAACCCATTGTGGTGTGTACCTGGAACTTTTTCAACGCTACCGAGAAAGCTTGGGAAGTGCTAAAATCGGGTGGAAATGCCCTGGATGCCGTGGAGCAAGGTGTTAGGGTCGAAGAAGCGGACGAAACCAACGAGACCGTGGGCAAGGGCGGCCGTCCCGATCGTGATGGAAACGTGACCTTGGACGCCTGTATTATGGACAAAGATGGGAATTGTGGTTCGGTGGTGTGCATGCAAAATATTGTACACCCAGTTTCCGTGGCCAGAAAAGTGATGGAAGAAACCCCACACATCATCCTAGCAGGAAAAGGGGCAGAGAAATTTGCTTACGAACAGGGCTTCCAAAAAGAGGATTTGCTCACCGAAAGCACACGAAAACAGTACAAAGAGTGGCTAAAAACCTCCCAATACGAGACCACCATCAATATAGAAAACCACGATACCATTGGAATGCTTGCCATTGATGAAAATGGGGATATTGCCGGCGCTTGCACCACCAGCGGCATGGCCTACAAAGTAGCAGGGCGTGTTGGCGACTCACCCATTATTGGGGCAGGACTGTTTATCGATAATGAAGTGGGCGGTGCAACAGCAACCGGTGTCGGTGAGGAAGTCATTCGTACGGTGGGCAGCTTTTTGATCGTGGAATTGATGCGACAGGGCAAAAGTCCGCAAGAAGCCTGTGAAGAAGGCGTAAAACGCATCATGAAGAAAAATGCAGGCCGAAAGGATTTCCAAATTGGGTTTTTGGCCATTAACAAAAATGGAGAAACAGGTGGCTACTGCGTACATCCCGGGTTTACGTATCGGGAGTATTCTGCCAATGGACATGAAAACCGAGAGGTGACCAGTTTTTATGAGTAGCAATTAGACCGCTGCGCTGATAGACAAAAGACCCAAGACCGCTTTGCTCTTGGATTCAAGAATCAGGACGGCTGGTTTTACCCGTCTTGTCTCCTGTCTCTTGTTTCTTGTCTCACATCTCCTGTCTCCTGTCTCCTGTCTCACGTCTCACGTCTCACGTCTCTTTAAGCTAAACCCAAATCCTCTCAAATCTAATATCTCAATTCTCATATCTTTTAAACGCAATTCGTACATTTAATCCCTACCCCATTCTGGGTACCATTATTTTTTATTGAACATTGATATCTGAATAAAATGTCTGACCAAAAAAGACTGTTTCTTTTAGACGCCTACGCGCTAATTTTCCGTGGCTACTATGCCCTCATTAAAAACCCACGAATCAACTCCAAAGGGATGGACACCTCGGCCATTATGGGGTTCATGAACTCGCTTTTTGATGTAATCAAACGGGAACAGCCCGACCATTTGGCCGTGGCCTTTGATAAGGGAGGTAGCGTGGAGCGGACCGAAATGTTCGAAGACTACAAGGCAAACCGGGATGAAACTCCGGATGCCATCCGTATAGCCGTGCCCTACATCCAGCAAATTTTGGAAGCCATGAAGATTCCCGTAGTGGAGTTGGAGGGGTATGAGGCCGACGACCTCATCGGCACCTTGGCCAAACAGGCCGAAAAGGAAAACTACAAGGTGTTTATGGTGACTCCCGACAAGGATTTTGGGCAATTGGTGAGCGAAAATATTTTTATGTACCGACCTGCACGAATGGGAAACGGCATCGAAATTTGGGGCATCCCCGAAGTGCAAAAACGATTTGGCGTGAAACGCCCCGAACAGGTGATTGATTACCTCGGAATGATGGGCGATGCCAGCGACAATATTCCCGGACTGCCCGGCGTAGGTGACAAAACGGCCAAAAAGTTCATCGAACAGTTCGATTCCATGGAAGGATTGTTGAGCAATACCGACAAGCTGAAGGGCAAAATGAAGGAAAAAGTGGAGGAACATGCCGAGTTGGGCCGTTTATCCCGAAAATTGGCCGAGATCAAAACGGATTGTGACGTACAATTCCATGCCGAAGACTACGAAATGTGTCCACCTGATGCCGAGAAGGTCCAAGAGATTTTTGAGGAATTGGAATTCCGAAGACTAAAGGACCAGTTCATCAAATTATTTACCGAAGAAGCGGAAGCGACCACCAAAGTGACGAGCACCCAAACCGCAAAGGAAGAGGCCAAGGTGGCAGGCAGTGGTCAGTTTACCCTATTTGGTGGTGACCCTTCGGAAGCAGCGGCCACCATCAAGGACGTGAACAGCCGATTGACCATTGGCGACGTACCCCATTTTTATCAGAAGGTTCAGGATGGCAAGGGCATGGAACTCTTTCTGGAAATGCTGATGAAGCAACCCTCCGTCTGTTTTGATACCGAGACCACTTCCTTGAATCCGCTGGAAGCTGAATTGGTGGGTATTGCGTTTAGTTGGTCGCCTGGCAAGGGTTTTTACGTGCCCTTCCCCGACAATCAAAATGATGCACAACCGTTGATTGAAAAATTACGTCCCTTCTTTGAATCGGAAATCATTGAAAAGGTGGGACAAAACCTCAAATATGACATCAAAGTGATGCAAAATTATGGCGTAGAGGTCAAAGGAAAATTGTTCGATACCATGCTGGCCCACTACCTCATCAACCCCGATATGCGCCACAACATGGATGTGCTGTCCGAGACCTACCTCAACTATACGCCCATTTCCATCAACGAACTCATCGGAAAAAAAGGCAAAAACCAGCTCAGTATGCGCGATGTTCCTTTGGAAAAGCAAACAGAATATGCTGTGGAGGACGCCGATATCACGTTTCAACTGGGGCTAAAGTTTACTCCAGAACTCAAGGAAGCCCATACGGATAAATTGTTTGATGAAATTGAAATTCCGTTGCTCCGCGTGCTGGCGGATATGGAGCTGGAAGGTATCAATCTGGACAAGGATTATCTAGGTGGCCTTTCGGAACAATTGGATAAGGACATTGCGGAACTGGAAAAGAAAATCTATGCTGATGCCGGCGAAGAATTCAACATTGCCTCTCCCAAACAGTTGGGCGATATCCTTTTTGGCAAGTTGAAATTGGTGGACAAACCGAAAAAGACCAAAACGGGTCAGTTTTCCACTTCGGAAGATGTGCTGTCCTACTTGGCCAAGGACCACGAAATTATCAAAAACGTGTTGGATTACCGTGGATTGGCAAAACTAAAAAGCACCTACGTGGATGCGCTGCCCAACGAAGTCCAGCAAAAAACAGGTCGGGTGCATACCGATTATATGCAAACGGTGGCTGCAACAGGGCGTTTGAGCAGCAACAATCCCAACTTGCAAAACATCCCTATCCGTACCGAGCGTGGACGGCAAGTTCGCAAGGCCTTTATCCCAAGGGACGAGAATTACGTGCTCTTGGCGGCGGATTACTCCCAAATTGAGCTGCGCATTATTGCCGCCCTGAGCGAGGAGGACACCATGATCTCTGCCTTTAAAAATGGGGAGGACATTCATGCTTCCACCGCATCCAAAGTTTTTAATGTACCGATTGAGGAGGTGACCCGCGAACA
The DNA here is from genome assembly GCF_030733585.1 of Allomuricauda sp. MMSF_3307. NCBI lineage: Bacteria > Pseudomonadati > Bacteroidota > Flavobacteriia > Flavobacteriales > Flavobacteriaceae > Allomuricauda > Allomuricauda sp. MMSF_3307. Next base: position 133,177 of record NZ_JASHIQ010000003.1, on the reverse strand, counting down.
GCGTAGCAATGCCAAAACGGTGAACTTCGGGATTATTTATGGAGTGTCGGCCTTCGGGTTGAGCAACCAAACGGATTTGAGCCGTTCCGAAGCCAAGGAATTGATCGACACCTACTACAAGACCTATCCCAAATTGCGCAATTACATCAGCGAGCAGGTAGATTTTGCCCGTGAGCACGGCTATGTGCAAACGGTGTTGGGCCGTCGCAGATATTTAAAGGATATCAATGCGGGGAACCAAGTGGTGCGCGGAGCTGCGGAGCGAAACGCCGTAAACGCTCCCATTCAAGGGAGTGCGGCGGACATTATTAAAATTGCGATGATCAACATCCATAAAAAGCTTTCCGAAGGAAAGTACAAGACCAAAATGCTGCTGCAGGTGCATGATGAATTGGTGTTCGATTGCTACAAACCGGAATTGGAAGAAATGAAAAAACTCATCAAATCGGAAATGGAGAATGCCTATAAACTCTCCGTGCCGCTAGATGTGGAAGTGGGTATTGGTGAGAATTGGTTGGAGGCGCATTGATTTAAATTATATCAAATGAAACTAACCATTTTCATTGCCATTATTGTTGTCTTAAGATTTTTGCTTCCTAGATTGGTTGATTTTGGAGCCCCGGAAAAATCTGAACCTAAAAGCGAATGGCACTACCGCGTAAAATTCGCCAAACTAAACAAGGAGAAATATGACAAAGCTACCCCAGAAGAAAAGCAAGAATTACTTTATTACTTCACCAATAAATTAAGGCAGGCGGATAATTACAGTGATGCATCTTTTAGGCAAATGCCCAGACAGCTTCAAGTGGTTTGGTTGATAAACGAACTGGAAGCGGAGGTCAACAACGGAGGCTATCTTCAGTTTTTTACTAGTTCTTCGGGTAGATATGTGGATGAAACCTTTGAAGCTTTGGATTTGATTGGCGCCACATACAACCATCAACTTTTATTAAATGCGGTTGAAATACTTCTCAAACATAATGAGAATACTAAGGTCCTAAATGAAAAGTTAAGTTCAAAGACAATGTATCAGATATTTGATTTTTCAGAATTATACGAAAATGATGAACTGCAAGAAGAATTGAATGAATTGGACAAAGCTTTCTATTTATACAAGGAGAAACTTTCTGAATTAAAAATGGAGTATTTTGAAATAAATGCTGATTCACTTTGGCCTGAGCTGGAAGAAAAATTTCCGAGCTGATTTTTTTATTTACCAATTTATGAACCCACCCAACCGCATCCTTCCCATCATCGTGCTATCGCAATTTTGCTGCACTTCGCTTTGGTTTGCGGGCAATGGGGTCATGCGCGATTTGGTCGCCACCTTTGGGTTAAGTGAAGGCGCTGTGGGACATTTGACCTCAGCGGTGCAGTTTGGGTTTATCGTCGGTACCTTGGTGTTTGCCATTTTATCCATTGCCGATCGGTTTTCGCCATCCAAGGTATTTTTTGGCTGTGCTATTTTGGGAGCACTCTTTAATTTGGGTGTGGTTTGGGACGGGAACGGACTGGCAAGCATCCTATCCTTTCGGTTTTTTACAGGTTTTTTCCTAGCCGGAATCTACCCCGTAGGGATGAAGATTGCCGCCGATTACTACGAAAAAGGACTGGGCAAGTCACTCGGTTATTTGGTGGGTGCGCTGGTGGTCGGTACCGCATTCCCTCATTTACTTAAGGAAATGACCCATACCCTGCCGTGGAATACCGTTTTGGTGTCCACTTCCGGCTTGGCGGTTTTGGGCGGCAGCCTAATGATAACACTTGTTCCCAATGGTCCCTACCGAAAACGGAGCCAGCAGTTTCAATTGTCCGCCTTTATCCAAGTGTTCCAAAACCGAAGTTTCCGCTCGGCAGCCTTCGGCTATTTTGGCCATATGTGGGAGCTGTATACCTTTTGGGCCTTTGTCCCGATCATGCTGCAAACCTACGCGCTGGCACATCCAAATACCCACTTCCCTGTTCCGTTAGTATCCTTTGTCATTATTGCCGTGGGAGGTTTGGCCTGCGTAATGGGCGGTTATCTGTCGCAAGTGGCCGGAACCAAACGCGTAGCTTCCATCGCTCTTCTCCTCTCCGGGCTTTGTTGTTTGATTTCCCCCTTACTTTTCATGCAAGGTTCAGCCACCCTGTTCATCGCCTTTTTACTGTTCTGGGGCATGGTCGTAATTGCCGATTCTCCGCTCTTTTCCACCTTGGTGGCCCAAAACGCTTCTGCAGAAATCAAAGGCACCGCTCTGACCATTGTAAATTGTATCGGCTTTGCCATTACCATTGTTAGCATTCAATTGGTGAACGAGCTGCGGATATGGTCCAACTCCAACATGGTTTACATGGTTTTGGCCCTAGGTCCCCTTTTTGGACTTATCGCTTTGGCTTCGAAGAAAAAGGGCTGAAACGGCACGAAGACCGTCAAAACCTCATCGAATTAATCCGTATCTTGGGGCATCCATTTAAAAACCAAACTAGGCTACATGAAGACTATCAAACTGCTATTGGCTTGCCTCATCCTGGCAAGCTGTGGCAACCCAAAAACTGAAACCGAAGAAACTACGCAATCTCCAGAGACCGCATCAAACCAACGCGAATTCTATCAATTCAAAATCTATTCCTTCAGCTCCGAAGAACAAGAGGCCACGGTGGACCATTACCTGGAAAACGCTTTTATGCCCGCTGTAAAAAGACAGGGTATTGGCAAGGTCGGGGTTTTTAAATCACGTATAACCGAAACAGATACGGTACAAAAAACCTTTGTGCTGTTACCTTTTGAAAACTTGGAACAATTTCGGGCGTTGGAGGAAAACATTATGAATGACAGCACCTACGCAAGCACTGGAAGTACATATATCGATGCGAACTACGATAATCCCCCTTATGATCGTATCCAATCCATCCTGATGCGAGCCTTTCCCGATATGCCCCAAATGAAAACGCCCAATTTGGACAGTCCAAGGTCGGAACGGGTTTATGAACTTCGTAGTTATGAATCTCCTACGGAAAAATATTATTGGAACAAGGTGGATATGTTCAATGCTGGTGGCGAAATACCACTTTTTGACCGATTGGACTTTCAAGCTGTGTTTTACGGTGAAGTGCTCTCCGGACCCAAAATGCCCAACTTAATGTACATGACCACCCATGCCGATATGGATACCAGAAACCAACACTGGGATGCCTTTGTAAACTCTCCCGAATGGAAAGAGCTCATTGCCATGCCCAAATACAAGAACAATATGTCACATATTGATATGTGGTTCCTCTACCCTACCGAGTATTCCGATTATTAGTTAGGTAAAACTGGTACCACATGACGGAATTGATTTTTTTCAGCAGTAAAACGTGCGGGGTCTGCAAGGTCCTGAAGCCTAAACTCCTTGAAGCGGTTCAAGAAAACTTCCCGAAAGTGGGCATCCGTTTGGTGGATGTGGAAGAGGAAGAGGAGTTTACCGGGCAGTCCATGGTGTTTACCCTTCCCGTGGTCATCATTAAGGTCGATGGCAGGGAAATGTACCGCTTTGCGCGAAGCTTTTCGGTCTACGAAGTATTGGAAAAACTGAAGCGATTAGGGCGAAGTATTGACTCCTAAACTAAAAAAGGCACCAAACGGTGCCTTTTTCATTCCTTTTCATAGCCTATGGATCAATTGCCGAAACTATTGGCCAATCGTGGTCTTTGACTTTTGCTCCCCATAAACAAATCCGTAAGCGGTTTAAAGTGTCGCTTCCACTGGTAGGGAGCAAAGTCAAACCATAACTTTACTTCTGGGGTGTTTCCGTTCTCCACCACAAATCCGTTCTCAATGTGGAAATCCAAACGGTTGAACGCGTTGGCAGATTCTTCCATCCCATCTTCATAAATAAACTGGTTGCCCCAGTCCGCCAAATAAAAACGTAGTGCCTTGTACGAGCCTTCGGGAAGGGAAAGCACACTCTTGGAATGAATGAAATTTCCTGACGCAACTCCCTTAAGGTTGACCGGGTTCTGACCTGGAAAATCCAAGATGAAATGTTCTTTCCCCTGCTCATCAATGGCAGAGAATCGCGTTATATTCAGGTTCATTTCCGAAACCTTGAGGTCGTTTACGACATCGTTCTTTAAAATCAATTCAGCTACTTGGGTACTCCTTTCGTACCAGCCCGCCATCACACTCGGTGTGTAATAGGGTGTAGCCCATATAGTTGGATAAACATTTGTTGTCTTCATAGCTATGTATATCTATAAGTTATACGGGTACAAAGTTGCGGTGGTTTTATACGCCCCACGTCCATTAGATTATCCAGTTTATATGCTGAATTAACCTAAAATCCATTTTTTAAGATTTCTTTAGGGTAAAATGGCATAAAACTGTCTTCCATATGCAATACCTCACTATCTTTCTGCAGTATGAAAATCAACTATATTTTTCTGTTGTTGGCATTGGTCGCCGAAATCATCGGGACCATTGGAGGCTTTGGTTCTTCCGTCTTCTTCGTGCCCTTGGGCAACTTTTATTTTGATTTTTATTCCGTTCTGGGAATGACGGCCATTTTTCACCTCTCCAGCAATGTGAGCAAGATTTTCCTGTTCAAAAAAGGTCTGGACAAAAAACTGCTGCTCTATATTGGCATACCGTCCTTACTTTTTGTGATTGTTGGCGGATTCCTGTCCAAAATCGCCGATAGCGCCATCCTTGAAATTGTGCTGGGCGCATTCTTGGTGGTTTTTAGCCTACTTTTTCTGATCAAAAGTGAAATCGTGATACTTCCCAATAAAAAAAATTCCATCATCGGAGGGGCCCTATCGGGTTTTTCCGCGGGACTTTTGGGAACGGGAGGGGCCATTCGCGGTCTTACCATGGCAGCCTTTAATTTGGAAAAAAGCGCCTTTATTGCCACTTCGGCATTTATCGATTTTATGATTGATTTTTCACGGACCTTTGTCTACTATGGCAATGGATATATCGGTAAACAAGAACTGATGTACCTACCATTTTTGTTCGCCATTGGTTTAATAGGCACTTATCTGGGCAAAAGAATACTGCATTACATTCCCCAAGAAAGGTTCCGTAAGCTTAGTTTGATTTTTATTTTGCTGATTGGACTGGCCACCATAACCAAGTTGGCTTTTGACTATTGGTCCATGTCCGCCTCGTAGTTATCCCCCATTTGATCTAATACCTTTAAAAAGATCTCAAATTCGGAAGGGTCTACATCTTTAAGTGCCAATTTTCGCAATTGTAGGGCACTGGGCAAGGTCAAATCCAAGATTTCTTGTCCTTTTGGGGTCAATTCTAATTTAAATCGCTTTTGGTCACCTTCAAAACGGGTCTTGGAAATCCATCCTTTCTTCTCCAGACCACCGATAACTCGGGAAGTGGTGGCCCGATTGCGGAAATTTTCATTCACAATATCGCGCTGGCTGGCATCATCGCCCAACTGATGAATTTGATAGAGAATCACCCATTGTTCAATGGTCGTATCCACCCCAAGTTCATCAAACTTGCGCAAATAAGCTTTTTGAATTTTTCGGAGTACCAAATCCAAATGGAACCCCATCCCCTGTATTTCATCTATCCGACTGAGCATGTACTTAAGAATAGCCACAAAAATAGGGATTCCGAAGCAGTATGTCCACATGGTATGGGCAACTGGAATTTTAACGCAATTTTCTGTTGGTAAAATCGCTTTCCTATTCCAATTTTATTATTTTTGTTGTTGATGCAACAAAATAAGATTAAACCGGAAAAAATATAAACGAATCATGGAAACATCAACACTTCCAAAAGGAGCAAATACATCAGAAGATTTTATGCCGATAAACGGCACGGACTACGTGGAACTTTACGTAGGGAATTCCAAACAAGCGGCACACTACTACAAAACGGCTTTTGGCTTTCAATCCTATGCACAGGCCGGACTTGAAACAGGACTAAAGGACCGTGAAAGCTATGTGGTGGTCCAAGATAAAATCCGTTTGGTACTGACTTCCCCTTTGAAGAGCGGAACCGAAATCGGAAAGCACATCGACAAGCACGGAGATGGCGTAAAAGTGGTGGCCCTTTGGGTGGATGATGCAACAGTAGCATACAACAATGCCATGGAGCGCGGAGCTAAATCCTACATGGAACCCACTGTTGAGGAAGACAAGGACGGAAGAGTGGTACGTTCCGGAATTTACACCTATGGGGAGACCGTTCATATTTTTGTGGAACGTAAAGACTACAACGGAACCTTTTTGCCCGGCTTCAAAAAATGGGAAACACCCGATTACAATCCAGAGCCAACCGGTCTCAAGTTTGTGGACCATATGGTGGGCAACGTGGGGTGGAACAAAATGAACCATTGGGTAAAATTCTATGAGGACGTTTTGGGATTCAAGAACATTCTTTCTTTTGATGACAAGGATATTTCCACCGACTACACGGCTTTGATGAGCAAGGTAATGAGCAATGGAAACGGTCGTATCAAATTCCCGATCAATGAACCTGCCGAAGGGAAGAAAAAATCACAGGTAGAAGAGTACTTGGATTTCTATGAGGATGAAGGTGTACAGCACATTGCCGTTGCCACAGACGATATCATTAAAACTGTTCGCGATTTAAGAAGTCGCGGCGTGGAGTTTCTAAGGGTACCCGCTACCTACTACGATGCAGTTAGCGACCGTGTTGGGGAAATTGATGAGGATATCGCTCCCTTAAAAGAGCTTGGTATCTTGGTAGACCGCGATGATGAAGGCTATTTGCTTCAGATTTTCACCAAACCTGTGGAACCCAGACCGACCATGTTTTTCGAAATTATCCAAAGAAAGGGCGCGCAATCCTTCGGAAAGGGTAACTTTAAAGCACTGTTCGAAGCCATCGAACGTGAGCAAGAGCTACGCGGCACCTTGCATTAATCACAGTAAAAGGAATGGGTTATGAACTGTTGAATTTCAGGTTTATAACCCATAACTTTAAACTCAAATTCGAGAAAAATGCCTATTTATCATAAACTCGGGAAAATTCCGCAAAAGCGGCACACCCAATTCGAGAAACCCGAAGGCGGCCTATATTATGAGCAGCTTTTTGGGACTATCGGTTTTGATGGGATGTCCTCCCTTTCCTATCACATCCACAGACCTACGCAGGTTAAGGAAATCGGAAAAGCTATGGACGCCAGTCCCAAAATTGCCGTGGAAAAGAACATCACCAGCCGAAAGTTCATCGGTTTTGATGTAGCGCCCAAAGATGACTTTTTGGAGGCGCGCGAACCTCTTTTGGTGAACAATGACGTTCATGTGGGCTTGGCAGCACCCAGAAAATCGGTGACCGACTACTTTTACAAAAATGCCGATGCTGACGAAATGCTCTTTATCCACAAAGGCTCGGGAACCTTGAAAACCTTTTTGGGAAACATTCCTTTCGAATATGGGGACTACCTCATCATTCCACGAGGGATGATTTACCAGATAGAGTTTGATACTGAGGATAACCGCATTTTATTTGCGGAATCCTTTCACCCCATTTACACACCAAAACGCTATCGAAATTGGTTTGGACAATTATTGGAGCACTCCCCTTTCTGTGAGCGCGACTACAAATTGCCACAGGACCTCGAGACCTTTGATGAAAAAGGAGAATTTTTGATGAAAATCAAAAAACAGGGCATGTTGCACCAACTGGTCTATGCTACGCATCCATTTGATGTGGTGGGATGGGACGGTTACAACTTCCCTTACGGATTCTCCATCCATAATTTTGAACCGATTACGGGACGCGTTCATCAACCGCCACCTGTACACCAAACGTTTGAAACAGGCGCATTTGTGGTCTGTTCGTTCTGCCCAAGGCTATACGATTATCATCCAAAATCCATTCCAGCGCCCTACAACCACTCCAATATAGATTCGGACGAAGTGCTGTATTATGTTGATGGTGACTTTATGAGCCGGACGGGTATTGGACCAGGATATATTTCCCTGCACCCTGCGGGTATTCCACACGGACCACACCCCGGCACCTACGAGGCAAGTATTGGCAAAAAAGGTACGGAGGAACTGGCAGTGATGATAGACACCTTCAAACCCTTGCAGGTTACGGAGAACGCCCTTAAAATCGATGATGGCAAGTACTATAAATCGTGGTTGGAGTAACATAAATTCATTAAGGCCTTCTGTCATTTCGAGCGCAGTCGAGAAAAGAAGGCCTAAGTATTGCTCTCAACTGCGCTCGAGCTGACATATTTACCCTCAGATGATTATAGATATACCCGAAAATTCAGACTTTTCGATTCACAATATCCCCTTTGGGATTTTTTCCACCCAAGACCGAAGCCCTCGCATCGGTGTGGCCATAGGAGAGCATATTTTGGATTTGGCCGCCGTGGCCGAACTGGATGTATTTGACTTCAACACCGCATTGTTGGAAAAGGACACCCTGAACGATTTTATTTCCCTCGGGAAAGAAATCACCACCCGTGTCCGTAAAAATATCCAGCATTGGCTCAAGGATGACAACTCTGTTTTGGCCGGAAGGCCCGAACTCTTTGTGAAGCAGTCCGAAGCCCAGATGCACATGCCTGTAGCGGTTGGGGATTATACCGATTTTTATTCTAGCTTGGAGCATGCCACCAATGTGGGGAAAATGTTCCGCGACCCTGAGAATGCCCTTTTGCCCAATTGGAAGCATATTCCCGTGGGTTACCATGGCAGGGCCAGCTCCATTATTGTGAGCGGACAACCCATTCATCGTCCCAAAGGACAGACCATGCCCAACGGAGCAGATTCGCCCGTGTTTGGACCTACCAAACGCTTGGATTTTGAACTGGAAATGGGATTTATCTGCGGAAAAGAGACAAAGCTTGGTGAATCCGTTTCCACCGCAAATGCGGAGGATTATATCTTCGGACTGGTGCTGTTCAACGACTGGTCGGCACGTGATATCCAAAAATGGGAATATGTACCGCTAGGGCCTTTTTTGGCCAAGAACTTCGCTTCATCCATTTCACCTTGGGTAGTGACATTGGAAGCTTTGGAACCTTTCAAGTTGGCAGGGCCCAAACAAGAACCTGAAGTATTGCCCTATCTTACATATGAGGGCAAAAAGAATTACGACATCCACCTAGAAGTGGGCATCACACCGGAGCAGGGCGAAGAAACCACGGTTTGCCAAAGCAATTTCAAACATATGTACTGGAACATGGCCCAACAATTGGCGCATCATACCGTAAATGGGTGCAACATCAATATCGGGGATATGATGGCCTCGGGGACCATCTCCGGTAAAGAGAAAAACAGTTTCGGTTCCATGCTCGAATTGTCGTGGGGAGGCACCCAACCCATCCAACTAAAAGACGGAAGCGAACGTAAATTTATTGAAGATGGCGACACAGTGACCATGCGAGGTTACGCCCAAAATGGCGATATTCGATTCGGATTTGGCGAAGTTTCTGCCAAAGTGTTACCTGCGAAATAAGTTTGGTGGCCGAGCGGAGTCAGAGCCACTGAATGGTGACTTTGACTATGCTCAGTCTCCTAGATATAAAATGAATTGAGATTTCCGCCTTCGCGGAAATGATAGAAAACGAAAATATGATCAAAACCTTAGACCCAACTACCATACCCCAACCGGAACTGTACACTATTTTGTCCACCGCAGTGGCACCAAGGCCGATTTGCTTTGCCAGTACCGTGGATGCCAAAGGTAACGTCAATCTGAGCCCGTACAGTTTTTTTAACGTCTTTAGTTCCAATCCGCCAGTGATGGTGTTTTCGCCAACGCGAAGCGGTAGGGACAATTCCTTAAAACATACGCACCAAAATGTGGTGGAAGTGCCGCAAGTGGTCATCAATGTGGTGAACCACAAAATGGCGGAGCAAATGTCGCTCTCCAGCACGGCCTACGACAAAGGGGTGAACGAATTCGTGAAAGCCGGCTTTACCGAAGTGCCCAGCGTGAAGGTAAAACCCCCGCGTGTGGGTGAGGCTCCCGTATCCTTTGAATGTACGGTTTTGGAAGTAGTGGAGATTGCACAAACCCCCGGAGCGGGAAATTTGATCATCGCTCAGGTGGATATGATCCATATCAACGATGAGTACTTAACGGATGATGTATTGGACACCGAAAAGTTGGATTTGGTAGGTCGTATGGGAGGTAATTGGTACATCAGGGCGATTAAAGAGTCCCTGTTCGAGATTCCAAAGCCTATCCGCAGTCAGGGTATAGGTGTTGATGCATTGCCCAAAGGGATTCGCGAAAGCGAAGTGCTTACGGGAAACAATTTAGGACGATTGGGGAATCTGGAAAGCATTCCATCCTCAGCGGATATTAAAAAAATTATTGAAAAGGAAGGTGTACAAAGCACCTCCAAAACCGAACTACATACCCTGGCCAAACAGCTTTTGGAAAAGGGCGATACGGAAAAGGCGATAGCTTATTTATTGTTTGCGGAAAACTTATGATGTCCATATTTGTCAATTTTGGACATAATCTGTAATATTGAGAGGACATAATAGGTGTATTATGAATATCAGTTTCACAAAAAAACAGGAAGAATATATTGCCCAACAGGTAGCAACAGGCGAATACCAGAATAATAGCGAAGTGATACGCGATGCCTTGCGCTTGCACAAAATCTACAGGGAAAAAGTGATTGATGACCTTAGAAGGGAAATCGAGAAAGGTTGGAACGGACCGGATAGTCCAAGAACGATGGAGGAAATTATTGCTTCAAAGAAGAAAGGGTGATTGACCGGTATGTATTATCGCAAGAAGCGGATAACGACATTGAAGCTATTTTCGCCTACGGGGAAACTAAATTTGGTTCCACACAAGCCATTTCATATTTGATCGGATTGAACGAGCACTTCGAAGCCATTGCACAGAACCCCGACATTGGGAAAGAAAGAGATGAAATTAAAAATGGCCTTTTCAGTTTTCCTTTCAACTCCCATATCATCTTCTATAGAAAAATGAAGAATAGGGTTCGTATCGTTCGGGTATTGTATGGAGGAAGGGATTTGAAAAATTTTTTAACCGATAGTTAAATGCAAAAAGACATTACATCGATTTTTAAGGCCCATTTGGTGCCCAAAGAAGTTTATAAAGGCGGAAAAAACATTCCACCATCGCATAAAAAAATTTATAAGTTGTCCTCCAACGAGAATCCTCTGGGGGCATCGCCCAAGGCCCTAGCTGCCATGAAAGCTGTATTGGACAAGGTCGATATTTACCCCGACCAAACCGATATTCGTTTGCGGGAAGCCTTGGTAAAAGATTTTGACGGCCAGTTGAGCGCCGACCAGTTTCTGTGCGGGAATAGCGGGTCGGAGGTTATTGATATTGTTCTCCGAGCTTTTATCAACGAAGGCGATGAAGTGATTTTTTCCAACCCCTGTTTTCTGCCCTACTCCGTCTTTTCAAGGTGGTACGGTGCCAAACAAGTAGACATACCGCTTCTATCCCCGAATTACGATTTGGATGTGGAAGGTATTTTGAACGCCATCACCCATAAGACCAAGATCATTTTCTTAACCAGTCCCAACAATCCTACGGGCACCTATATTCCAAAATCCGTTATGGACAATTTCATGGCGCGTGTTCCCAAGAATATTGTGGTTGTATTTGATGAGGTCTATCGCCATTTTGCGGATGCGGATGATTATGTCACAGCATTACCGTATGTATTGGAAGGTCATAATGTGATTGGACTGAACAGTTTTTCCAAAACCTATGGTTTGGCAGGGCAACGCATTGGGTATGGCTATACGACAGCCACTATTGCCAACTATGTTCGTTTGATTCACAAACCCTTTTTACTACCGTTGACTTCCATTGAGGCTGCGATTGGAGCCTTGAACGACAAGGAGTTCATTGACAAAACCGTAAAGACTGTTTTGGAAGGCAGGACATATATCGCCAAGGCATTTGACCAGCTCGGAATAAAATACTGGCCCAGTCAAGCCAACTTTTTTATCATTGACCCGCCACTTCCCGAGATGGAGTTTACGGATAAAATGATGGAAGAAGGCATTATGGTGCGCCCGGTTTCTCAATTTGGCGCTCCAGGCAAGGTAAGGATTACGGTAGGCGATGCAGAGGCGAACGCTGCTCTGGTAAAGGCACTTCAGAAAATCACAACATCCTAATTGTCATTCCTGCGAAGTCAGTTCGAGTTTTTTCCAAAGGAAAAAGTATCGAGAACTCTTGTTCTTAGGACTATTTTTATCTCACTTGAGTATAAAACACTTCTAGATACAATTTTGGCGTTGCCAAAACCACTCGAAGTGACAATTGGATTCCTACCTTCTCAGCAATGACACTTAAAGCACAAAACGATAGGTAGCCTTCAATAAGAATATGTTTTGTGGTTTTTGTCCAAAAATGTTATCCCCCAAACTGGAAAGCAGTCCATTGGTTGGGTCACCACTCCTAGACACATCCTGGGACCATACCAAGAATATTTCCGACCCCGGAATATACTCCCATCGAATGACCAAGTTGGAACGGAACTGCACAAAGGAAAAATCCGGGTCATCAAAACTGAAATCGGTAACACCATCCAAATCTTCATCGATGGCATAGGTACCATCGGCCAAACTGGTTTGTTCTGGAGTATATTGCACAAATCTATCCTCAAAAGTCTTGGCAACCGGGTCCGTGATATGCTTAAAATTGGAATAGCGTCCGCGAGAAATAAAAGGCTGTCCCCAATATTGGATGGTCAAATTGGGATTAATGGTATAGTTCAACCTAACGGACATGCTCAAAGTGCGTTGGTCAATTTCCCCATTCAGGTAGCGCGGCGAGCCATTGACATCATCAAAATTATTGATGAACTGCAACTGATCATTATTGATCTGTAAACTTGGAAATGCGGAAACCCGCAACGCATTTATGGGCTGGTACACAAAACCCCCTTCCATATAATAGGTCTTGATGGAGTTGTCCAAAGCTTTCCTTCCGTTGTGAAAAAAGGAAAATCGCATTTTTTTCCGGTTGTCGGTGTTGATGCTGTTCCAAAAACTCATCCAAGGGGATTGCCGAAGCCTTGGACCACCCCGTAGGGCGAAGTTCGAATATTGAATCGGTGCATAGTTGAAACCAATATTGGTATTCCAATTACCCTTCCAGTTTTGCCAACTATTGGTATTGAACTGCATATAATTATGATTCCCTTGAAAATCCCATGCCGACCAATGGTTGTAATTGATGCCCACCCGCCTAAAGGTGCTATCCGGTTTTAGGGTTTGGTATCCTATCCAGGTGTAGTGCCGAACATCGTCCGATTGGCGCTGAAAACCAATATCATTGAGCTCCAGTTCGGGCGAACGCCAAGTGGCCCCCGACTCGAACCGCCAATGGCCATTGCCAATCTTCCCTATCTGCACGTTTCCCCCTGTCCCTGTCAAAGATGTTCTGGTTGAATCGATAGCTACGTGGTCCGCCCCCACCCTTCCGAACAAATGCGTAATGGATTCTTGGGTATTGGTTATGGCCTCCTCACTCCCACGTACATGGCTCAGAGTGATGTTGCCTCCCACATACCAATCCCGATTGGCCCATTGGTGTTTAAAGTCAAGTCCGCCTGTGTAAGCGGCATCGTGTAAAAAATTGAGCTGTTCTGGTAAATTCTCCCTGTTCGTTGCCGTAAAAATACCGCCTATATAGGAGTTCCGTTCATTGAAATCCTTTTGAAGTCGCCCCACAAAATAATTGGTCAATGGCTCCACCATCTCTTTCCTGGTATCGCCGTTGCCATTGAGAATGGTTGCTGTTCGCTGGGCCGTTACGCTCTCAAGTACACCAATGGCCCAGCCGTCCTTGGTTTTTCCACTAAACTTGGCCGCTCCAATAATCGGGGTGTTATCCGGTTGATTTACAAATTCGCCGTCCGAGGTATTGGGATAGCCTTGAGGACTTCTACCAATCCTTCGGGAATAAAAGATATTATCTGAACCAAAGGTATTTCCTGCTTGTGATTGGGAAACACTGAAATCAAAAATGTTCTTGTTCTCCACAAAAAATGGCCGCCGTTCTTGAAAGAAAATCTGAAAACCATCCAACGCAATGGCCGACGGGTCGGCATCCACTTGTCCAAAATCTGGGTTTACCGTCAAATCCAAAGTAAGGTCATTGGTAATACCGATTTTGGCGTCCAGTCCTACCGTCAGGTTGTTTTCGCTCCCATCCCTAAACGGATTGTTTTCTTCTGCCTCGTAAGTTTCTGTATTCGTTACCGTGTAGGGCTGTATTTCCAGTTGCTTCTGGGGTTCGATGTTCTTTAGTCCATGGAGTTCGCCAAATTCGCTTACCCAACCGGGCTGGTCCACAGGTTTTCGCTGCCATAGTGAACGTTCTTCGTCCCTAAAAAAACGTCGGGTGGACTGAAACCCCCATACCTGCTCCTCGGCGCTGCCAAATTTCAACTGGCTCAACGGTATCCGCAGCTCTGCCGTCCAGCCTTCATCGTCCACATGGGATTTGGCATACCAGATGGGATTCCAACTGGAGTCCCAATTATTCCCGTTGTTGGAAATAAATTCGTCCCCCTTTACGCCAGCAGCTGTAATCGTAAAGGAAAATGCGGTGCGTTTATCGAAGTAACTGTCAATGTTGAATTCTACCCAATCGCCATCAAACCCATCCCTACGGGAAAGTCGTTTTACGATTTTGTCCGGTTCATCATCATAACAGCGCACACCTATATATAGGTTTTTGCTATCGTACAGTATTTTAAATTTGGTCTGATGACTGGGCGGTGTGTTTTCGTCGGGTTGCCATTCAATATAATCTCCTGCCCATTCTACAAGGTTCCAAGCCTCATCCTCTAGAACACCATTTATAGTTGGTGCGGCATATTCGCCCAAATCATGTGTCGTATATGTTTTTTTGACAACTACCTCGGTGGTATCCTGTGCTTGACTTTTGGAAATAAAAAGAAGGGTCGCGAAAGCGAGGACTGCATACTTCACTTGTTCGTTTTTTGATTAGGTTGATACGTTAAAGACCCACGAAATCAGGTAGAGTTACAGTATCACAGATTTTTAAGGTATTTTTAACATTTTGCGGAATTGACTTGTGGGCGGTATTTTTGCACTACCATTCAAATTGAAAAAAGTGGAAAAATATTCCCAATCAACCGTTTGTAATTCAATCTAATAATTGTACATTTGCAGCCCGTTATTCGGGAAAGGTTATTAAATCAATAATATTCGAGAAGTGGATACATTAAGTTATAAAACTATTTCCGCCAATAAATCTACTGTTGACAAACAATGGTTATTGGTTGATGCTGAAGGACAGACCTTGGGAAGATTGGCGTCTAAAGTAGCCAAAATACTTAGAGGGAAATACAAGACCAACTTTACCCCCCATGTGGATTGTGGAGATAATGTTATTGTTATCAACGCTGAGAAAATCGACATGACCGGTAACAAATGGGACGAGAAAGAATACCAAAGGTATACTGGGTACCCAGGTGGACAACGTTCCGCTTCCGCTAAAGACGTATTGGCCAAACACCCAGAGCGTATTATCGAAAGTTCCGTAAAAGGAATGCTTCCTAAAAACAAGTTGGGTGCGGACCTCTTCAGAAATCTTAAGGTGTATGCAGGAGCCGAGCACGGACAAGAAGCACAAAAACCAAAAGCTATAAACTTAAACGACTACAAATAATGGAAGTGGTTCATAAGATAGGTAGAAGAAAAACTGCTGTAGCCAGAGTATATGTTTCCGAAGGTTCTGGAAACATCACCATAAACAAGAGAGATCTTAACGATTACTTTACTACCGGCACATTGCAGTACAAAGTAAAGCAACCTTTTGCCCTAACGGAAACCGAAGGTAACTACGATGTAAAAGTAAACGTTTACGGAGGTGGTATCACAGGTCAGGCAGAAGCCGTACGTTTGGCTTTATCAAGAGCTATGTGCGAAATCGATGCGGAAAACAGAGGCATTCTTAAGCCAGAAGGTCTGTTGACAAGGGACCCAAGAATGGTGGAAAGAAAGAAATTCGGTCAGAAGAAAGCCCGTAAGAAATTCCAATTCTCCAAGCGTTAATATACATTGGGTCTCGTACCCAACTATATATAAGTTCATTGAAAACCCTGAAAGCGTACACATTTCAGGGTTAAATTTTTAACCAAGTTGTCGTTGTTCCAAAAGGGAATATACATTTCGACTTTTTGGAAACTAGTTTAGCATCTAAATGGGCTGGGCGAACAAATTATTGTGACCACCAGCGCATTGCTACTTACAACGGAACGTAAACTAAGTACAAAAAATGGCAAGTAAAATTGAAGTAAAAGACTTACTGGAAGCAGGTGTGCATTTTGGACACCTAACACGAAAGTGGAACCCCAACATGGCTCCCTACATCTACATGGAGCGTAACGGGATTCACGTTATCAATCTCTACAAAACAGCTGCAAAGCTTGAGGAAGCGAACGAAGCCCTTAAGAAAATTGCCGCTTCAGGAAGAAAAATCCTTTTTGTAGCTACCAAAAAACAAGCTAAGGACATTGTAGCGGACAAAGTATCCAAAGTGAACATGCCGTACATCACCGAAAGATGGCCCGGTGGTATGTTGACCAACTTTGTAACCATTCGTAAAGCTGTCAAAAAAATGGCTGCTATCGACCGCATGAAGAAAGATGGAACGTTCAACACCCTTTCCAAAAAAGAAAGATTACAAGTGGACCGTTTGCGTGCCAAGTTGGAGAAAAACTTGGGCTCCATTGCAGATATGACCCGTTTGCCAGGTGCCCTATTTATTGTGGACACCATGCGTGAGCACATCGCTGTTAAGGAAGCGCAAAAATTGAACATCCCGATTTTCGCCATGGTGGATACCAACTCCGACCCTCGTGACGTAGATTTCGCCATCCCATCCAACGACGATGCCGGTAAATCCATTGAAATTATCTTGGAGCACGTAACCAAAGCCGTTGCTGAAGGTTTGGAAGAGCGCAAAAACGATAAAGGAAGCGGAAAAGATAAGGAAGATGACACTACCGATGCGGTAGAGGAAACTCCAAAGAAAAAGGAAAAAGCTGCAGAAGAAAAGCCTGCTAAAAAAGCCGAGGCGGCAGCAACCAAAGAAGAGAAGCCTGCTGAGGAAAAGCCTGCCAAAAAAGAGGCTGAAGCCAAGCCAGAAGACCTTACCAAAATCGAAGGTATAGGACCTAAAGCTGCCGAGGCATTGGTTGCCAATGGCCTAAGCACTTATGCTGCACTAGCGGACACTGACGCTGAAAAAATCAAGGAAATCTTGACCGAAGCCAGTTCAACTTTAGCTCACTTGGACCCAACATCTTGGCCAAAACAAGCCAAAATGGCTGCCGAAGGCAACTGGGACGAACTAAAAGAATGGCAAGACAGCGTTAAAGGCGGAGTTGAATAAACCTGTTGATTTAACATTGTCCTAAACAAAAACACTTTCGTAGTGTTTTACTTTACATAAAATTTAAAAAAGAAAGAAAAAATGGCAAAGATTACTGCCGCAGAGGTAAATAAACTAAGACAAGCTACCGGAGCTGGAATGATGGATTGTAAAAAAGCTTTGGTCGAAGCTGATGGAGATTTTGACCAAGCCATCGAAATCCTAAGAAAGAAAGGTCAAAAAGTTGCAGCCAAAAGAGCTGACAGAGATTCATCTGAAGGTGCTGCCATCGCAAAAGTTAACGATGACAACACTCAGGGCGTGGTTATCTCCCTAAACTGTGAGACCGACTTTGTTGCCAAAAACGATAGCTTTGTAAAGCTTGCAACCGAATTGGCCGATTTGGCAATAGGTTTTGACAAAAAGGAAGACTTTCTAGCCGCTTCTTTCAATGGAATGACCGTTGCGGAAAAATTGACCGAGCAAACCGGTGTAATCGGTGAGAAGATCGAAATCGGAAGCTTTGAAAGATTGAGCGCTCCTTTCGTAGGGTCATACATCCACGCAGGGAACAAAATCGCTACTTTGGTTGGACTGTCCGCCAACGTTGACGGTGCTGCCGAAGCTGCCAAAGATGTGGCCATGCAAGCTGCCGCGATGAATCCTGTTGCATTGAACGAAGAAGGTGTGGACCAGTCCATCATCGACAAAGAAATCGAAATTGCAAAAGATCAATTGCGTCAAGAAGGCAAACCTGAGGAAATGTTGGACAAAATCGCCCAAGGAAAATTGAAGCGTTTCTTTAAAGACAATACTTTGGTGAACCAAGATTTCATAAAAGACAGCAAGCAAAGTGTTGCCCAGTATGTAAAATCAGTAGACTCCGCTTTGGAGGTAACTGGTTTCACAAGAGTGGCATTGGGTTAATTCACCACAAGCACAAATACACGAACCGCTTCCCAAAAAGAAGCGGTTTTTTTATGGCCAAACCAAACCTGCAATTCTTCCTATCCCATAAATAATTTTGATTATTTTTGTCCGGACTTCAAGAAACTCTAAATGCATTACAAAAGAATTTTATTAAAATTGAGCGGAGAAGCCCTCATGGGCGAACAACAATACGGTATAGACGCCAAACGATTGGACGAATATGCCGATGAAATAAAATCGGTAATCGAAAAAGGAGTTGAAGTCGCCATCGTAATCGGGGGAGGCAATATTTTTAGGGGTCTCGCCGGGGCGAGTCAAGGAATGGACAGGGTGCAAGGCGACCACATGGGGATGTTGGCCACCGTGATCAACGGCCTGGCCTTGCAGAGCGCACTCGAGCTCAAAGGTGTTCAGACCAGATTGCAATCCGCCATCAAAATCAACGAAGTGGCAGAGCCTTTTATCAGACGCAGGGCCATCCGCCATTTGGAGAAAGGACGTGTAGTGATTTTTGGAGGTGGAACAGGAAACCCTTACTTCACCACCGATTCTGCAGCCGTGCTACGTGCCATTGAAATCAAGGCAGATGTGATATTGAAGGGCACCCGTGTTGACGGGATTTACACCGCCGACCCAGAAAAAGACAAAGACGCCACAAAATTTGATTCCATTTCCTTTAATGAAGTACTTTCCAAAGGACTCAAGGTGATGGACACCACGGCATTTACCCTAAGCCAAGAAAACGAATTGCCCATTGTGGTCTTCGATATGAACACTAAAGGCAACCTGAACAAAATAGTATCTGGAGAAAATATAGGAACCGTGGTCAATGTGTAAACTGACACACAATTTGGTTTCATTTTTATAAATTTGATTGTTATGGACGAAGATGTAAAATTTATTCTGGACAGCACCAAAGAAAGCATGGAGGCCAGTATTGCCCACTTGCAAAAAGCATTGACCAAAATTAGGGCCGGTAAGGCAAGCCCCATGATGCTCTCTACCGTGATGGTGGATTATTATGGTTCGCAAACCCCACTTTCACAAGTATCCAACATCAATACCCCAGATGCACGTACCCTATCTGTGCAGCCATGGGAAAAAAAACTCTTGGGCGATATTGAGACTGCCATTATGAATGCCAATTTGGGCTTCAACCCAATGAACAACGGAGAAATGGTCATCATCAACGTACCACCACTCACCGAGGAACGCAGAAAACAATTGGTAAAACAAGCCAAGGCCGAAGCAGAGGATGCCAAGGTAAGTATCCGAAGTGCCAGACAGGAAGCCAATAAGGAACTGAAGGCATTAGATATCTCCGAGGACCTGTTGAGCAACGCAGAAGTTGACGTTCAGGAATTGACCAACACCTATAGTGATAAGGTCGATAACATCCTATCGTCAAAAGAAGCGGAAATCATGAAGGTATAAAACTTGGGTTTTGGTAGGGCCCATTCCTAGGAACACAACATATCATTTTCTACCTTTGCGCCCAACAAAACCCACATGGTAGCAAAGCTCACTAAAGGATTTTGGCCTAAGGTCGCAAGCATTATTCTCCGCAATAGGATTCTTATCCTGTTGGGGGTAGCAGGAGTAACCGTTTTTTTGGCCTTGCAATGGAAAAACATGCAGTTTTCCAATACCGAAGCCAACATACTTCCTGACGACCATCCCGCTACCATTCAATACAAGTCCTTTACCCAAATATTTGGCGAGGAGGGCAACGCCATTGTTTTGGCCATTCGGGATTCGGCTTTGTTCACACCGAAAAATTTTAATCGGTGGAACACGCTCAGCAAACAGCTGGACGCTTTCCCCGAAGTCGATTACGTGATTTCTTTGGAAAACCTAAAGGAGCTGGTGAAAGACTCGGAGACTCAAACCTTTGTGATGACCCCTCTGATCGAGTCGCCCCCAAAGACCAAGCAAGAAATCGACTCGCTTACCAATCACCTTTTCAACGAACTTCCTTTTTACAATAATCTGGTGTACAACCCTAAGAGTGGCACCATCCAAACGGTGGTGTATTTGGATAAGGATATCATGAACACCGCTGTACGGAACGAGTTTATCCTAAACGATCTGGGCGACCTCGTGGAGAATTTTGAACAAGAGACCCAGTTGGATGTCCGTGTTTCCGGTATGCCCTATATTCGAACATGGAACACCAAATCCATCGTGGACGAAATCGGTATTTTTATCGTTGGTGCTCTGTTGGTGACCTCTATCATCTTTTTCTTTTTCTTCCGAAGTTTCAGGGCCACATTTATATCCATGTGCGTAGTTATCATCGGGGTAATGTGGGCTTTTGGTATTTTAGGACTACTCAAATATGAGATTACCATCCTTACCGCCCTTATTCCCCCACTGATCATAGTCATCGGTATACCCAATTGTATTTTCCTCATCAACAAATACCAACAAGAGGTAAAAAAACACGGAAACCAAGCGCTTTCTTTGCAACGGGTAATTTCCAAAATCGGGAACGCCACGTTAATGACCAATATTACTACGGCCTCGGGTTTCGCCACCTTCATCATATTGGACAGCGACCTGCTCAAGGAATTTGGTATTGTGGCCTCCATCAACATTATTGGGATATTTATCCTTTCGTTGTTGATCATCCCCATCATTTACAGCTTTATGCCACTTCCAAAGACCAAGCATTTGAAGCACCTGAACAAAAAGTGGATGGACTTTTTTGTGAACTGGATGGAAAATATGGTGCGCAACCATCGTATTGCTGTTTACATCACCACCGTAGCGGTTTTGGTATTGAGCATTGTAGGTATCTATCAAATGCGCATTACAGGGAGTCGAATCGAGGACTTGCCCAAAAACAGTCATTTTTATAAGGACATCCAATTCTTTGAAGCGGAGTTTGATGGCATTATGCCCATGGAAATTGTGGTGGACACCAAACGAAAAAATGGAGTGGTAAAACCGGCTACCCTCAAACGCATGGACCGATTGGGTACCGTAATCGACGAGATACCAGAATTATCAAGACCTATTTCCATTGTTGATTTGGTAAAATATTCCAAGCAGGCATTTTATAACGGCATCCCAAAGTACTATCAACTGCCCACCAGCCAGGAAAACACCTTTATCATGAACGCTGTGCAAAAGTCATCCACAGGAGGCACGGACCTTTTGCAAAGTTTTGTGGACAGCACCGGACAAACCGCCCGTTTGACCACTTACATGCGCGATGTGAAGATTGACCGCATGGAAGAAATCGAAAAAGATGTACAGGAAGCTATCACCAAGCAATTTCCAGCGGATCGCTTTGACGTTTTCATGACAGGAAAGGCACTCCTGTTCCTAAAAGGAACAAAATACTTGGTAAAGAACCTGCTGCTTTCCTTGGCGCTGGCCATCGGTTTGATTTCCTTGTTCATGGCCTATCTGTTCCGGTCTTATAAAATGGTCATCATTTCGTTGGTGCCCAACCTTTTGCCCTTGGTTATCACTGCGGGAGTCATGGGTTATTTGGGAGTTCCCATCAAACCATCCACCATTTTGGTATTTAGTATCGCCTTTGGTATTTCGGTGGACGACACCATCCACTTTTTGGCAAAATATCGCCAAGAATTGGCTGCCAACCGTTGGCACATCAAACGTTCGGTGTATGCGGCCCTTCGCGAAACAGGAGTGAGTATGTTCTATACCTCAATCGTGCTTTTCTTCGGGTTCTCGGTATTCATTGTTTCCAGCTTTGGTGGAACCAAGGCCTTGGGAGGATTGGTGTCTGCAACCCTACTCTTCGCCATGTTGTCTAATTTGATCTTGTTGCCATCCTTATTGCTTTCTTTGGAAAGGAGCATTGCCAATAAACAAGTGCTCAAAAAACCACAAATCGATATTTTGCCCAAAGACGAGGACGGCCCCAAGGACAAATAGTAGCGGAAACTCCCATAAATTAGGCTGTTCCATTGCCATCATTTTTCATCAAAAACCTATCTTTACCGATTCAATAAAGATAGTTTTAGAATGATTTCTTATTCCATAAAAGAATTGCTGGAGAAGCAACCCGTAGGAGATTCCGTTGAAGTAAATGGATGGGTCAAAACATTTAGAAGCAACAGGTTCATTGCCTTGAATGATGGTTCCACCATTCACAATATGCAATGTGTGGTGGATTTTGAAAATTTGGACGAGGCTCTTTTAAAGCAAATTTCTACCGGAGCAGCACTAAAGGTCACTGGAACCTTGGAAGAAAGCCAAGGACGTGGACAGAGTGTTGAAATCCAAGTTACCGATATATTTGTGCACGGCACTGCCGACCCGGAGACCTACCCTATTCAACCCAAGAAGCATTCCTTGGAATTTTTAAGGGAAAAAGCACATCTCAGGGTGCGCACCAATACTTTTGCCGCAGTCATGCGCATACGTTCGGTGCTGTCTTTTGCTGTACACAGTTATTTTCAGCAAAATGGTTTTTACTATATGCACGCTCCTATCATCACTGGTTCCGATGCGGAGGGTGCCGGGGAAATGTTCAGGGTGACTACCTTGGATGAGAAGAATCCGCCTTTGAACAATGCCGGGGAGGTAGACTACACCGAGGACTTTTTTGGAAAGGAAACCAATTTGACCGTGTCCGGTCAGTTGGAAGCAGAGACCTATGCCATGGGATTGGGCAAAGTATACACCTTTGGCCCTACGTTTAGGGCAGAGAACTCCAACACATCCCGTCACTTGGCAGAATTTTGGATGATAGAACCCGAAATGGCTTTTTATGATCTGGATGCCAACATGGATTTGGCCGAAGATTTTATCAAATACATTCTTCAATACGTGTTGGACCATTGCCAAGATGACCTTGAGTTTCTTGAAAAACGATTGTTGGATGAGGAAAAGAGCAAACCCCAAAACGAACGCTCCGAAATGGCACTCATCGAAAAATTGAGGTTTGTGGTAGAAAACAATTTCAAAAGGGTATCCTACACGGAGGCTATTGAGATATTGAAAAACAGCAAACCCAACAAAAAGAAAAAATTCCAATTCCCTATCGAAGAGTGGGGTGCTGACCTACAAAGTGAGCACGAGCGCTTTTTGGTGGAAAAGCATTTTAAATGTCCCGTAATCCTGTTCGATTATCCGGCCAACATCAAAGCGTTTTACATGCGTCTAAACGACGATGGCAAAACGGTTCGAGCTATGGACGTACTTTTCCCGGGCATCGGCGAAATTGTGGGTGGTTCACAAAGGGAAGAGCGATTGGATGTGCTGGAGCAAAAAATCAAGGAACTGGACATTGACGCCAAGGAACTTTGGTGGTATTTGGACCTACGAAAATTCGGCACCGCAGTGCATAGTGGATTTGGCCTTGGGTTTGAGCGCATGGTGCAGTTCGCTACGGGAATGGGCAACATTCGAGATGTAATCCCCTACCCTAGGACACCGCAGAATGCGGAGTTTTAATTTGATTTTAGTATTTTAAAAGGTAAGATTCCAATTCATCAATTCATATGCTGAAGCAACATCTACAGTTTAAACTTTCCCAAAAACTGTCTCCGCAGCAGATTCAGCTCATGAAACTGATTCAATTGCCCACGCAGGCCTTTGAACAGCGATTGAAGCAAGAGCTGGAGGAAAATCCTGCATTGGAGAGCGGCAAAGAGGAAACGGATACCTTGGATGATATGTACGAGGATACCTATGATGAATCGGAGGACCATGAAAACATCGACACCGAGGAGATCAACATAGACGATTACCTCAGTGATGATGAAATCCCCGATTACCGCACCCAAGCCAACAATTACAGTGCGGACGACGAGGACAAACGGGTCCCCTACGCGGCGGGAACATCCTTTACCCAATATTTGCTCAACCAGCTCAATACCGTCTATCTGGATGATGAAGAATGGGCCATAGCTGAGTTTTTGGTGGGCAGCGTGGATGAAAGTGGCTATATCCGCAGACCCCTTGCGGACATTATGGACGATTTGGCCTTCACCCAGAACATATATGTGGAAGAGGACAAGATCAAAAAGGTGCTTGGTATTGTACAAGATCTCGACCCCCCTGGTGTGGCTGCCCGTTCATTGGACGAATGTTTGATCATTCAGCTCAAACGCAAAGAGCCAAAACCTTCAATAGATTTGGCCATTAATATCCTAGAACGGTCTTTTGAACATTTTACCAAGAAACATTATACCAAGCTCATCCAGAAACATCACGTTTCCGAAGAAGAGCTTAAGGAGGCCATTTCGGAAATTGAAAAATTGAATCCCAAGCCAGGAGGCTCCTACTCGGGAAATACCCGAATGATAGAGCACATAGTGCCCGATTTTTCCATTAAAATCGTGGACGGGGAGCTGGAACTGACCCTAAATGGCAGAAATGCACCAGAGCTTCATGTATCCAAAGAATACAGCAACATGCTCGAAGGGTATAAAAACGCCAAGGAAAAGTCCAAATCCCAAAAGGATACGGTCATGTTCATCAAACAGAAGTTGGATGCGGCCAAATGGTTCATTGATGCCATTCGCCAGCGACAGCAAACCTTGTACATTACCATGAATACCATCATGGAATATCAAAAGGAATATTTTATGACCGGAGACGAGCGGAAACTGCGCCCCATGATCTTGAAGGATATTGCCGATAGGATTGACATGGATGTTTCCACGGTGTCGCGAGTGGCCAATAGCAAATATGTGGACACTCCCTACGGCACCAAATTGATCAAGGATTTCTTCTCCGAGGCAATGAAAAATGAGCAGGGCGAAGATGTATCGACCAAAGAGATCAAAAAAATCCTGGAAACCGTTATCCGTGATGAGGAAAAGAAAAAGCCCCTCACCGATGCAAAGCTCGCCAAAATCCTAAAGGAAAGGGGATATCCGATTGCCCGGCGAACGGTCGCCAAATATCGGGAACAGTTGGGCATTCCAGTGGCCCGACTACGAAAAGAGATTTAATGCGCCACCTATTCCACATTATATCGTACCTGTTCCATCCGTTGTTTATACCGATTGGAGGTACGATTGCTTATTTTTTGGTGGCCCCATACAGCACCTTGGAAACCCAAAGTGGCAACATTCTCCCTATCTTTATTTTGACTGTCATCATCCCTATTATCTTTTTCCTGATCTTAAAGAACTTGGGGATTATCCATTCCATATTCCTTCCCACTGTTCAAGAGCGCAAATACCCGCTTTATATTAGTTGTATCATTTTTTTAATGATATTGTACAAAGTAATACCCAATAATTACGTACACGAGCTCTTTTACTATTTTACGGGACTGTTGACGGCCACGTCTGCAACACTTATACTATTGTTCTTTAAATTTAAGACCAGCATGCACCTTTTGGGTATGGGAAGCATCTTGACCTTCTTAGTGGCACTGAGCATCCATTTTGAGATCAACATTACCATCGCCATTAGTTTGTTTACGCTTTGTACGGGTCTGGTGGCCACTTCCCGCCTATATTTAAAGGCGCATACCGCCAACGAACTGTTGATAGGGTTTCTTCTGGGAAGCTGTTCCCAGTTGATTATTCTGAAATACTGGTTATAGGATATAAAAAATGAGCCCAATTCGCAGCACGTTCAATTCAAGAGCTGTACCGTTCAAGGTTGGCCCATCCGCAAGCACGGAATTTAAACTGTAATAGGCGTGGACGTTCCATGTGTTGTATCCAAAATTCAACATGACGCCATATTGGAAAGTTTCAATATCAGGATTGGAAAACGATTCATTGCCGCTATCCATCACCAATTTAGATCGACCCGAGAACACGTAGCCCAATTTTACGCCGGCATATACACGCCAAAACTTATAATCGGCCGCTGTGGAAGTACGCCAACGTAGTTCCAAGGGAAACTCAATGGCATGGGTTTCCAACTTGCTACGGTTAAAGTCAGCATCTACCGCTACGTTGTACGCAATACCATTCTCTTCTTCCGAGGCCACCACATTCGAATAATAGGAATTGGCCGCGTAACCGACACCGAGGCCCAAACCAAAGTTTCTTCTCTTATTCAAAGGAATATCCTTGATAAAACCCACTTGAAGGTTATAGCTAAAATTGCGCTGATCCATCTCGTCGGGCGTATCCAATAACACGTTGTAGGCTACCCCTGTATAAAACTGGTCCTCCAGATACTTTTGGTCCAACTCTTGGATGCTGTCGGTTGCTTCTTGTCCCCACCCAGATACAGAGGAAAGGAGAAAGCCGCAAAGAGCTAATTGAAATAGAAAACGAATCATAGGTGAATTTAAAACAAAAAACGCCCCAAATTAAAAATTTGGAGCGTTTCCCACTAAATCTAAGCTATTGCCTACTGTAGATTGTTAAAAGCATCTCCCTCGTAAGTGGTATAATTCACTTTCAAGGCATTCACTTTTCTCAATTCTTGCTTAATATCGGTAATAAGGCCCATATTGGCTTCCTTATCCACTTTCAAAGCGGTAGTCAATACATTTTGAAGTTCTTGCGGTTTTTTTGCACGTTCTGCCAAGATAAATGAACCTACTTCGTCCACATTGGCAAACTTATCGTTCAATTGGATTTTTGGCTCTGAACCAAAAACCTTTTGATATTCTTGCGTAGGTGTTCCTACGTAAATGTAAATAACGCGATCCTTCTTCTCCAACTTCTTGATTTCGGAAGCATTGGGAAGAGTGTTGGCAACCATTAGAGAACTATCTTTCATTGTGGTTACTGTCATAAAGAAGAACAGTAGCATGAAAACGATATCGGGCAACGAAGCTGTTGATACCGCTGGCAAATCGCCATCCTTCTTTTTATTAAACTTGGCCATATTAAATAGTTATTAATTGGTTGTGGTTTCTGCCTCTGAAAGCTTTTGTGGGAACATATCCTGGATACGTTTCACTTTGTCTTTCAAGTCATCTCTAACGCTCGATGGGGTTTCAGGATCCAAATAATCCGCTTCCATATCGGTAAAATCCTTACCGTACAAACGCTGAGCTTCACGGTTACGCAAGTCGTTGTAAGCACCAACCAACTCATTTTGAACGGTAATGTAGGTGCTATACTTGGTCTCCCTGTCGTTCTTCAACGAGATAATGGCTTTTGTTGGGTTATCTGATGAGGAAGGGTCCTTTTTACCCTTGCAATAAGAGCAGGTTCCGTCTGCACCGTTCTCCAAGAAAGCGGTGGCGGCCTTTCTAAGGTCCTTCATTTCCATCAAATTATCCTCGACCAAAAGCTGTCCATTCTTGTTGATGTTCACAGTAAAAATGTTCTTCTGCTTAATTACAACATCTTGATCTGGCGGCTCTATCGGCGGCAACATCCTGTCCAATCCCGCATCTGTTTCAATGGTGGTGGTCACCAAGAAAAAGATAAGCAAGAGGAACGCGATATCCGCCATGGAGCCGGCATTTACTTCCGGTGCTCCTTTTCTTCTAGGCATAATTCAACTTTTTACTTTACAAACATTCTTTTCAAACCTGGTACTACCATTAGAACTACCGCGATTGCGGTAAGGATGAAGAAAACGTTCAATCCCATTCCAATGTTTTTCACAGTTCCTTCCGTAGTCTCAACGCCTCTTTCGGACATTGCTTCGACCACGGCCATATTATCAGATGAAAGCCCGTATGATACGGCCACTACGATGGCCAATCCACCGATGGCGAAAAGGGCCTTCTTTAAACTTCCTTTAGTAGAGAACAATTTTGCAAACCCGAAGACAACCGTAGTGATTACGGCAATGGCCAACAGGATATACATAATGACGAACATAAAGTTCATGGCTCCACTGTTGATGGCGCTTGGATCATCGGCAGAGGGAAGGGAGAACCAAAGTACGGCAGCTACCAATCCAATGACGATGAGCAATATTTTAACTATTTTATTCATGATTCTCGATAGTTTTTAATTCGTAATTACTTCTTGTGGGCAGCCAACATGTCGATCAAAGCGATGGAGCTGTCTTCCATGTCATTTACGATACTATCGATTTTAGCAATAATATAGTTGTAGAAAATCTGAAGGATAATCGCAGTGATCAAACCGAATACGGTTGTCAACAACGCCACCTGAATATCTCCTGCAATCAAGGAAGCACTCAAGTTACCTACAGCTGCAATTTTCTGGAAGGCCTGGATCATACCGATTACCGTACCCATGAACCCAAGCATGGGGGCAATGGCGATAAACAGGGACAACCAAGATACGTTTTTCTCCAACTGGCCCATTTGTACACCTCCGTAGGAAACAACCGCTTTCTCAGCAGATTCCAATCCTTCGTCAGCTCTATCCAAACCTTGGTAGTAGATAGACGCAACAGGTCCTTTAGTGTTTCTACATACTTCTTTGGCTGCTTCTACACCTCCTGAAGCCAAAGCGTCCTCAACTTGTTGCTTCAGTTTAGTGGAATTTGTAGTTGCCAAATTCAAATAGATGATTCTTTCGATGGCAACTGCCAATCCCAAGATCAAACATAGCAATACGATTCCCATGAAGGCAGGTCCCCCTTGGATAAATTGCTCTTTCAATACCTGGGTGAAACCTTTGCTGGCTTCAGCTTCTTCTTGCAACATTGCTGCAGACGCAGTTGTAGTTCCCATCACAAACATTCCGGCAGCAGCCAGAGTAAAGGATATTTTTTTCATTTTACTTAAACTTAAATTTAGTTAGTTAATAATGTTAAAGATATAAAAATTTTATAATAGAAAAACTAAAATACCTTGCAGAGAGGAAGGGATTCGAACCCTCGATACACTTTTGGTGTATACACACTTTCCAGGCGTGCGCCTTCGACCACTCGGCCACCTCTCTATTGTTTCATTTAGGGCGACCAATAAACAAAAAAATAATCAGTTATAGAAATTTGGAGCGTTAATTTTACACCATTTCACCACGTAGCGGCGTCTCAAAAATTGTCTTGAACAATTTGTCGGGAACCCCCGTCCCCAATAGGTACATCGCTTTTGTAACAGCTGCTTCGGTTGTAATATCCTTGCCATTAACCAGTTGCATCTCCTTGAGCTTTTCGCTCGTTTCGTAGTGCCCCATAAAAACACTTCCTCCGGAGCATTGCGTCACGTTTATGATATGCAATCCTTTTTCCACCGATTTTTTTATGGCATCCAAAAACCAATCGTCCATAGGAGCGTTCCCTGCACCGTAGGTTTCCAAGATTAATGCCTTTAGATCGGGAATGTTCAGTACCGCTTGGAGCACATTTTGGTTGATTCCCGGAAACAATTTGAGTATCGCCACCCGATTGTCCATTTTCTTGTGCACTTGGAGCGACTTGTTTTTAGTTACTTTTTTGATCAGATAATTATGGTGCACCTTTAAATGCACACCAGACTCCACCAAAGGTGGATAATTCAAGGAATCAAAAGCCTCAAAGTGTTCCGCATTGATCTTGGTGGTGCGATTGCCCCTGTAGAGCTTGTACTCAAAATACAGTCCAACTTCCTGCAGCACGGGCTTCCCTTTTTTCTGAAGCGCGGCAATTTCGATGGAGGTAATCAGGTTCTCTTTTGCATCGGTACGCAAATCCCCGATGGGCAATTGCGACCCTGTAAAGATGACTGGCTTCTCCAAGTTTTCCAGCATAAAGCTTAATGCCGACGCAGAATAACTCATGGTATCGCTGCCATGGAGCACCACAAAACCATCGTTATCATCATAATGCTCCTCTATAATGGATGCAATTACGGCCCAATAATGTGGATTCATGTTGGAAGAATCAATAGGATCATCAAAAGAGACACCACGAAGATTGCAATCCAATTGCTTCAACTCTGGAATGTTCTTCACCAGCTCCTCAAAATTAAAGGCCTTGAGCGCACCGGTTTTATAATCCTTCACCATACCGATGGTACCTCCGGTATAGATGAGCAATATGTTGGTCTTTTTTTTCATAGGTCAGATTCCGAATAGCACTTTTGAGTTTGCTGTGGTGATTTCTGCGATGTCTTCTTCCGGCATACCATAAAGGGATGATAGTTTTTCCAACACCTTAACCACATAGGCACTTTCATTCCGTTTTCCGCGATAGGGGACCGGTGCCAAATAGGGTGCATCCGTTTCCAAAACGATGTGTTTAAGGTCAATTTCATTCAAAAACTGGTCGATTTTACCATTTTTAAAGGTGACCACCCCCCCAATACCCAACTTCATATTGTAGGAAAGGGCGCGATGTGCTTGCTCCAAGGTTCCCGTAAAACAATGGAAAATCCCGAAAAGCCCCTCCCCCTTTTCCTGTTCCAATACCTCGAATACCTCATCAAAGGCATCACGACAATGAATTACAATGGGCAATTGATGTTTCTTCGCCAACCGAATCTGATAGGCGAAAGCATCTTGCTGTTCCTTCAATAAGGTTTTGTCCCAATACAGGTCGACTCCGATTTCTCCAACGGCATAGAATTTTTTCTTGTCCAGCCATTGTTCCACATGGGCCAGCTCATCCTTGTAATTTTCCTTTACATGGGTTGGGTGCAGCCCCATCATCAAAAATACATTCTCGGGATAATTGGCTTCCAAGTCGAGCATGGATTGGGTGTAGGTGGAATCGATGGCGGGAACAAAGAACCGTTTTACTCCGGCATCCAAGGCTCGTTGCATCATTTCATCCTGGTCTTCATCAAAGGCTTCGCTGTATAAATGGGTATGGGTGTCGGTGATGATCATAAGTAATTGTTATGTCATTCCCGCGAAGGCGGGAATCCATTTAGTTATTTTCTTGCTGATTATTGAAATCTCTGCTGTTCTTATAAAAGGCTATTGCCTTTCGAAACTTGACAGCTCCCTCTTTGGTTTGGTCATAAATAAATCCGTTTAGCCCTGGATGATTCTTCTCAATCCAAGACACTAGTTTTTCCCTTTTATCCACCCAGAGGGAATCATTAAAATCAACATACTCGATAACATCAATTTGATAGATGCCCCCGTCTTTGATTTGCATGATTTCGTTGGTGACAAAGGGCTTTTCATGCAAAAAAATAATTCTTTCACATTCCTTTGAAACTTTCAAATGAAGCTCTCCACCTGCCTTTTTCACGTTCAAAATTCTATATGTTGGTGCAAAAACAGAATCCCACTGGAACAAAGAGCGATACTCTTCCCTACTAAAGGTTCGGATATAATCCATTTCATTAAAACGAATACTGTCAACAAAAAGCCCGACCAGCTTATCGTAATCCGATGCATTCAACGCATCTATATAGTCATCGGCAATTTCAATCGAGTCAATTTCCTGATGGTGTTTCCATTTACAAGACACAAAGATCATCATGGCCAAAATGAAACTAAGACCGGTAACCTTACTGAAATGAGATTTACACATAACACAAAAATAGGCTTATCTTAGACGTCCCAAAACTTTGTTATCGATTAAAGCCCTTCAAGAGCATATTTCCATATGGCATCACTCAAAAAATTCCTAAAATCCAAAGACTACCTTAAAATACCTTTGGTATTGACCGAAACCAACCACTTTGAACTAGTAGCCAGCATTAATGGTGTAAAGGGTAGGTTCATCTTGGATACGGGAGCCTCCAACACCTGCGTAGGCATGGACAAAATCGAGTTTTTTAAAATGCTATCAGAGGCAACCGACATTAAAGCTGCCGGAGCAGGCGCCACGGAAATGGAAACCTTGATTTCCAACAAAAACAAAATCCAAATCGGCGACTGGAAAAAGAAAAAACAGAAAGTCGTTCTTTTTGACCTTACCCATGTCAACCAAGCCTTGGTCAACCACAATGCCTTGCCGGTTGATGGCATTATTGGCGCCGACCTCCTGAATAAGGGAAAAGCGGTAATTGACTACCATAAAAAATGCCTCTACTTAAAAAAGTAAAGGCATTTGTTTTATAAATCTCTCGACTGCGCTCGAGATGACATTCACTTATAATTCCAACGCTTTTTTAACATCGCCGTCCATCAACAATTCTTCTGGACTTTCCAAAGCTTCTTTCACAGCCACCAAGAACCCAACGGACTCTTTACCATCAATGATTCTGTGGTCATAAGAAAGTGCTACGTACATTACCGGAGCAATGGCTATGGCACCATCTCTAACAATGGCTCGTTCCACAATATTGTGCATGCCCAAGATTCCGCTTTGTGGCGGGTTGATAATCGGGGTGGACAACATGGAACCGAACACACCTCCGTTGGTAATGGTAAAGGTACCACCAGTCATTTCATCCACAGTGATTTCACCTTCCCTGGCACGGATGGCCAATCGTTTTACTTCGGATTCGATTCCTCTGAAGGTCAAGTTCTCCGCATTTCGGATAACGGGCACCATCAAACCTTTCGGTCCTGACACCGCAATACTGATATCGCAGAACTCATAGGTGATCATTTCCTTGCCATCGATCATGGAGTTAACGGCGGGATACATTTGAAGGGCGCGGATAACGGCCTTGGTGAAGAAGGACATAAATCCAAGACTCACCCCATGCTTTTCCTTGAACTCTTCCTTGTATTGGCTACGCAACTCGAAAATCGCCGACATGTCCACTTCGTTGAAAGTGGTCAACATCGCTGTTTCATTCTTGGCAGACACCAATCGCTCGGCCACCTTTCGGCGCAACATGGAAAGTTTGGATCGGCTCTCACCACGGTTTCCTCCGGTGGGCGTACCCATGGATGGCTTTGCCTTCACGGCATCGTCCTTGGTGATACGGCCATCTTTTCCAGTACCGGAAACGGATGAAGGTTCAATACCTTTTTCATCCAATATTTTTTTGGCTGCTGGGGATGGTGTCCCAGAAGCATAGGTTTCCTTTTTAGGCTCCTCTTTCTTGGGCGCCTCCTTTTTAGGCTCTTCTTTTTTGGACTCCTCTTTTTTATCGGAAGCGTCTGATGAACCTTCAGGCTTTTTGGCACTGGTATCGATAAGGCATACTACTTCGCCAACGGCTACGGCGTCGCCTACTTCGGCCTTAAGGGTAATAATTCCGCTCTCCTCTGCAGGAAGCTCCAATGTTGCCTTGTCCGAGTCTACCTCGGCTATGGCCTGGTCTTTCTCCACATAGTCTCCATCCTCTACCAACCACTCGGCGATCTCTACCTCTGTAATGGATTCCCCTGGTGAGGGAACTTTCATTTCTAAAACCATTCTATTATCGTTTATACGTGATATTATCTTATTTGCATATTGTCCTTGCTCTTATCAAAAACGTAGTCCAGTACTTCGGCATGACGTCTTTTGGAGCGTACGGCACTACCTGCGGCAGGAGCACCATAAAATCTTCGGGAAGCCACCCTAAATTGTTTGGCCTCGTCCAAATGCATCAACATATGGCTCCAAGCGCCCATGTTTCGAGGCTCTTCTTGGGCCCAAACAATGTCGTCCGCATTCTTGTATTTTTTGATAATGCTTCGCATTTCTTTGGCCGGTAACGGGAACAATTGTTCCAAACGAACCAAGGCCACATCTTCCTCACGGCCAAGCTCCTCTCTTTTCTCCAAAAGATCGTAGTAGAACTTACCGGTACAGAATACCAAGGTCTTCACTTTGCTAGCCTTAACATCTGCATCATCGATTACCATTTGGAAACTTCCATTGGCCATCTCCTCTTTTGTCGAGACCACTTTGGGATGCCTCAACAAACTCTTTGGCGTAAATACGACCAATGGTTTACGGAAGTTGGCCTTCATTTGTCTGCGGAAGAGATGGAACAAGTTGGCCGGGGTGGTCACATCGGCCACGAACATATTGTCCTTGGCACATAATTGCAGGTATCTTTCCATACGTGCTGATGAATGCTCTGCCCCTTGACCCTCATATCCGTGAGGCAATAGGAGCACCAGTCCATTTTGCAGTTTCCACTTATCTTCTGCGGATGACAAATATTGATCAATAATGATTTGGGCACCGTTACTGAAATCCCCAAACTGTGCTTCCCAAATGGTCAATGTTTTTGGGCTCGCCATGGCATAACCATAATCAAATCCCATCACCGCATATTCCGAAAGCAATGAGTTATAGATGTGGAACTTCCCGTTTTGGTTCTCCCCCATCTCATTCAACAACACCACTTCTTCTTCGTGCATTTCGGTTTTGATGACCGCATGCCTGTGCGAAAAGGTTCCCCTTTCCACATCTTGCCCCGTCATACGTACATCATAACCTTCCTCGATCAGAGATCCATAAGCCAATAACTCACCCATGGCCCAATCCAGCTTGTTGTCCTCAAAGTACATTTGATGACGGCCTTCCACCAATCGCTCCAATTTCCTCAAGAATTTTTTATCCTCCGGAAGTTTGGTAATGCTCTTGGCAATTTCGTCCAATTTTTTAAGATCGTACGTGGTATCTATAGGTTTCAGCATCACCTCTTCGGTAACCTGCTCAAACCCTTCCCATTCATCCTGCATGAAAGGGGTAATTCTCGTCTTTTCGATTTTACGGGAATCCATAAGATTCTCCTCCAAATCGTTCTTGTATTTTTCCTCGAGTTCTTTTACGTAGTTCTCGTCGATAATGCCTTCGGCAATCAACTTCTCCGCATAAATATCCCTTGGATTTTTGTGCTTGGATATGGACTTGTACAACAGGGGCTGTGTAAACTTGGGTTCGTCACCCTCGTTGTGACCATATTTACGGTAACCCAGCAGATCCAAGAAAATATCGCGTTTGTAACGCATCCTATATTCCAAGGCAAAGGTAGTGGCATGCACCACGGCCTCTGCATCGTCGGCATTTACGTGAAGTACTGGGGAAAGGGTCACTTTGCCCACATCCGTACAGTACGTTGATGATCTTGCATCCAAATAGTTGGTGGTAAATCCAATTTGGTTGTTCACCACAATATGGATGGTACCCCCGGTAGTGTATCCCTCCAAACGGGCCATCTGTATCACTTCGTACACCACACCCTGACCTGCAAAGGCGGCATCTCCATGAATCAATATAGGGAGTACCTCGGAAATATTGTCACCATGGTCTCTATCTTGTTTGGCCCTGGCGATACCTTCAACTATGGAGTTGACGGTTTCCAAGTGGGACGGGTTCGGAGCAATGTTCATATTGACCATTTTGCCCGAATCGGTCTCGCGCTTGGATGTCCATCCCAAGTGATATTTCACATCACCATCGAAGATGGTTTCCTCGTAATCCTTTCCATCAAACTCGCTGAAAATATCTTTGGGCGATTTTCCGAAGATATTGGTGAGGACGTTCAAACGTCCACGGTGGGCCATTCCCACCACAAATTGCTTCACTCCTTGGTCCGCAGCCTTTTCAATGATTACGTCCAAAGCAGGAATCAAAGATTCACCCCCTTCAAGCGAAAAACGCTTTTGTCCCACATATTTGGTATGCAAGAAACTTTCGAAGGACACAGCCTCGTTCAATTTCCGTAGAATATTCTTCTTTTCCTCTGGGGTATAATCGGGATGGTTATCGTTTTTGTTGAGCCAATCCTGAATCCACTGGATACGCTCCGGGGTCCGGATGTACATATACTCCACCCCAATGGCGTCACAGTAAATACTCTCCAAGTGACGGATGATCTCTTTTAAGGATGCTGGTCCTATGCCCAGGATTTTGCCGGCATCAAAAACGGTATCCAAATCTTCTTGGGTAAGGCCAAAGTTGTCGATATCCAAGGTAGGCTCGTACTTGCGTCTTTCTCTAACGGGGTTCGTCTTTGTAAAGAGGTGCCCTCGGGAACGGTACCCATCAATCAGGCGGATGACCTGGAACTCCTTTTGCAGGGTTTCCGGCATTTCCACCTTTCTTCCATTGGTGAGTACGACCATGCCACTCTTGTCCGAGTCGATGCCCAAATCCTCCAAGGAACCTTCCAAACCGAAATCAAAACCCTGAAAAAAAGCCCTCCAACTGGGCTCTACGTTATCTGGATTCGTTAGGTATTTATCGTATTGCTCCGCAAAGAATGATGTGTGCGCAGCGTTTAAAAATGAATATTTGTCCATTCTTTCTGTTTCTCCAAAACTTTATGGAAAATTTTGTCAAAAATACGGGTTTTAGCGTTCATATGCTTGCAATGCCCATAAATTCTTCTTCAAATTTACAACTATATCACAGAATAAACAGGATAGCACTAAAAATGAAATTTTTAACTGAAATTAACAGGGGAAACTAAAAATAATTTAACTTCGAGGGCCAACTAATCAAACCAATATGTCCTTATTCAAAAACCGATACCTCTCCTTGGATGTCTTTAGGGGATTGGATGTCGCCTTGATGATCATTGTAAATTCTCCCGGAAACTATTCCACGACCTTTTCGCCATTGTTGCACGCCGAATGGAACGGTTTTACGTTGACCGACCTGGTTTTCCCCACCTTTTTGTTCGTAGTGGGTAATTCCATGAGCTTTAGCATGAAGAAGTACGAAAGCATGGGGCAATCGGCGGTGTTCAAAAAAATATTGAAGCGAACGGCCATCATCTTTTTGTTGGGCTTTTTAATGTACTGGTACCCATTTTTTGATGATGGACAGCTAAAACCTTTTTCCGAAACACGAATTTTTGGAGTTTTACAGCGAATCGCACTCTGCTACATGTTCGCCTCGATCATTCTTCACTTCGTGAAGACCAAGACCGCCATTTGGCTCAGTCTGGCCTTTTTGGTGGGCTATCATTTGATCTTGATTGGTTTTGGGGATCTTACCTTGACCGGAAATGCCGTGCTTCAACTGGACAAATGGTTGATCGGCACCGACCATATGTATAAAGGTGAGGGCATCCCTTTTGACCCTGAAGGATTGCTGAGCACCCTGCCCGCCATCGTCAACGTAATTATTGGGTATTTGGCCGGACGGTTTATCCAAAACAATGGTCAAAACTTCGAAACCGTTGCCAAATTGATGATGGTCGGTTTTGCATTGGTGTTTGCAGGCCTGGCATGGGACCTTCTATTGCCCATCAATAAAAAGCTATGGACCAGTTCCTTTGTGTTGCTCACCTGCGGTATTGATCTTTTTGTCATCGCCATTCTCATCTATTTCCTCGATATGAAAAAAATGAAGGGGTGGAGTTACTTTTTTGAAGTCTTTGGCAAAAACACCTTGTTCATTTACCTTTTATCGGAACTGTTCATCATCACCTTATTCGCCATTGATATGAACGGGCAATCGCTGTACAGTTGGATAGCCGATACCGTTTTTATCTCTTGGTCGGGCGGCTATGTGGGCTCGCTCCTATTTGCGCTATGGGTGATGCTCACCTGTTGGCTGGTAGGGTATATTATGGACAAGAAAGGCATTTATGTAAAAGTCTGACCTTTGGTCAGCGGCTATATTTGGCCTTGTACCAGACTTTTTGCCATTCCCGTTTCAACAACAAGAAGGATACTTCCGCCGAAATGTCGACCACATCGGCGGGAGCTATTTGTTTGACTTCTTTTTCGGAAATATCCACTACATACAACAAGTTCAGGTATTCCGGGAACTTCTCCACCATTAGAAAATAGACTTTCTCGTGAATGGTACTTTTGAGCTCTTCCGGAGTGATGTCCAAAGGAATATTGATGGGCACATTGGCCAATTCAAAATCCTTTTTGAGCTGATGCAGCAATTTGTGATAGAGTTGCTCTTGCTGGACCGCTTCCAGCAACTCCAGACTGTTTGTAAAGTTGGATAGCATACCCTATTTACGATAAAAAAGGTGATTCAGGACGACTTAGGTGGCATTTCTTACCTTTTTCTCCCATTCCCAGGCCGATGTCATGGCATCGTCCAAACTGGACTCCGCTTTCCACCCCAATACTTGGTTGGCCTTAGTGGTGTCGGCGTACGCCTGAATGACATCCCCTGGACGTCTGCCCACGATTTTGTAGTTCAACTTTTCCCCTGAAACACGCTCAAAGCTCTGTATTACCTCCAAAACAGAACTGCCTTTTCCGGTACCTAGATTGAAGACCTCGTAGTTGCTTTCGTTCTTGTTTTCCAACAATCGTTGAAGAGCAGCGACGTGCGCTTTTGCCAAATCCACTACGTGAATGTAATCCCGAATACATGTACCATCCTCGGTAGGGTAGTCATCCCCGAATACAGAAAGCTCTTTGCGCAAACCGATTCCCGTTTGGGTAATGAAAGGAACCAAATTTTGGGGCACTCCAATGGGCAATTCACCCAATTTAACCGAAGGGTGCGCACCAATGGGATTAAAATAGCGGAGGGCAATCGCTTTGAGTTCTGGTGTTACCTTGCACACATCGCGAATGATCTCCTCACCTACCTGTTTGGTGTTTCCGTATGGGGATTCCGCTGGTTTAACCGGGGCGGATTCGGTAATCGGCATTTGGTCCGCTTGGCCATAAACGGTACAAGAGCTACTGAAAATAAAATTGGCTTCGCCTTTTTTCTTCAGCTCTTGAAGAATGTAGACCAACACCCCAAGATTGTTCTCGTAATACAACAATGGGTTTTCCACGCTTTCCCCTACCGCTTTGGATGCCGCAAAATGAATTACCCCTACAATGTCGCTATGCTTTTTGAAAAAATCTTGGACCTTTGCTTTTTCCCGAAGGTCAAATTCTTCAAAAATGGGTGTTTTCCCGGTGATTGCAGTTATGCCGTCCAAAACATCCTTGGAAGAGTTGGAAAGATTGTCCACTATGACCACCTCATGGCCTTCATTCTGTAGTTCCACTGCGGTATGGGAACCAATAAAGCCCAAACCACCGGTTACGAGTATTTTCATATTTATGTATTTACAAAGTCAATGACCAAATTGGTGATGTAATCAATTTGCTCGTCATCCAACTCCGTATGCATCGGCAGGGAAATCACCTCGTTTACCAACTGATTGGTCACAGGGAAATCATCTTCGTTGTATCGCTCATCAGCATAGGCCTTTTGCTTGTGCAACGGTACTGGATAATATACACCACAAGGAACGTCGTTATCGTTTAAATGTTGCACAAGACCGTCCCGTTTACCGTTCAAAATACGAAGGGTATACTGATGGAACACATGACAGTCGCAAAGACTTTTCCCAATTTCGCAGTCACAGGGTATACGCGGTGGCACAATATGCTCCTGTCCACGGAACGCCTTGGTATATTTTGATGCTGCCTCCCAGCGCTTTTGGTTATAATAATCCAATTTCGGGAGCTTGGCGCGCAATACCGCGGCCTGAATGGAGTCCAAACGCGAATTGACACCGACCACATCGTGATAATATCTTTTGTACATCCCGTGGTTTACAATTCCACGAATGGTATGTGCCAAATCATCATCATTGGTAAAAATGGCACCCCCGTCCCCATAACAGCCCAAGTTCTTTGATGGAAAAAAAGAAGTGGCTCCTATATGACCTATGGTTCCTGCTTTCTGTTTGGAACCATCCTTGGAGAAATAAGACCCACCTATGGCCTGTGCGTTATCTTCAATAACGTATAGGTCATGCTTTTTAGCCAGTTCCATAATGGCATCCATATCAGCACATTGCCCAAACAGATGTACGGGAACAATGGCTTTTGTTTTTGGTGTGATGGCCCTTTCAATGGCTTCAACATCAATATTAAAGGTATCTTGACGCACGTCCACCAAAACGGGGGTCAATTGCAACAAACCTATTACCTCCACAGTTGCAGCGAAAGTAAAATCGGCCGTAATCACCTCATCGCCAGGTTTCAAACCGAGTCCCATCATGCAAATTTGGAGGGCATCGGTTCCGTTGGCGCACGGAATCACGTGTTTTACCCCCAAGTAATCCTGCAATTCGTTTTGGAACGCTTGCACATGTGGGCCGTTGATGAATGCGGAAGAATCCAAGATTTCCGCTATGGCTTCGTTGACCTCGGTTTTTATCCCTTCATACTGACCTTTGAGGTCAACCATTTGAATTTTTTTCATCCGAATAAATTAATGCTTCAAAATTAAGAAATTAAGATGCCATAATGGCCCTTGACCGAAAGAATGTATTTTAGCAAAAAAGAAGCCTTTGCATTTTATCTACCATATTCTTTTAAACATAGTCTGGTTTGGCCTGCATGTGGTCGCACTCTTTAATGCCAAGATCAAATTGTTCGTACGGGGGCGGAAACAGACTTTTTCTATTTTAGAGGACAAATTGAACCCTACGGACAAAACCATTTGGATGCATGTGGCTTCCTTGGGTGAATTTGAACAGGGACTGCCTATTTTGGAGCGTTTACGCGCCCAATATCCGAATCATAAATTGGTGCTCAGCTTCTTCTCGCCTTCCGGTTATGAGGTTAAAAAGAATACCACAGCAGCCGATGTGGTGGTGTATCTGCCTATGGACAGTCTATCGAACGCTAAACAATTTTTAAAGCTCGTTCATCCCGAACTGGCCATTTTTGTGAAGTATGAGGTTTGGCCCAATTATCTCCATCAGTTAAAAAAGAGCAACACCCCTACGATTTTGATATCGGCCATTTTTTCTAAGAGGCAGATCTATTTCAAGCCGTATGGAGGATTTATGCGGAAAAGCCTTCAAAAATTCGATACCTATTTTGTACAGGACGATGATTCCAAAAAACTATTGGACTCCATTGGCATTACGAAGGTGCAAGTGGGAGGCGATACCCGTCTGGACCGTGTTTCCGAAATTCTGGAACACAACAACCGTTTGGATTTTATGGACCGTTTCAAGAACAATCAACTGTGTTTGGTCGCGGGAAGCACTTGGCCAGAGGACGAGTCCATTCTTATCGATTACATCAACCGTTCCGAAGAACGCTTGAAATTTGTCATCGCCCCCCACCAAATTAAACCGGCACATGTTGCTAAAATTACCGCTGCACTCCAAAAACCTTCCATCTGTTATTCGGCCTTGGGTGACCAAAACCTAAAGGAAATCGATGTACTGATCATCGACACTATTGGGTTATTGACCAAAATCTATAGTTATGCCAATATCGCCTATGTGGGCGGTGGCTTTGCCACAGGATTGCACAATACCATGGAGCCTGCAGTTTTTGGGGTGCCCATCATCATTGGGCCACAATTTGAAGGTTTTAAGGAAGCAGAAGACTTGGTCCGTGAGGGGGGAATCGTCCCGGTATCCAGCAAAGACAGTTTTTCAAATCTGATGAACGATTTGCTCACTCATCCGACCACGCTACAAAACAAGGGGAAAATCAATTCAGATTACATCAACTCCAACAAGGGGGCATCCGATTTGATCATGAAATACATTTCCAAGGTTTTGTAAAATTTGGTTAGCTTTAGCAAAATTAAGCCTACATGGACAAGCGTATTTTCAGAATTTCGTTGACAGCGGCCCTAGCGGGCTTTTTGTTTGGTTTCGACACCGTTGTCATTTCCGGTGCCAACCAGCCCATAAAGGAAATTTGGCAGACCAACTGGTTCTTGGGCGATTCCATTTTTACGTTCCATGGTATTTTTATCATGTCCATGGCCCTTTGGGGAACCGTATTGGGCTCGCTTT
The DNA here is from genome assembly GCF_030733585.1 of Allomuricauda sp. MMSF_3307. Classification (NCBI taxonomy): domain Bacteria; kingdom Pseudomonadati; phylum Bacteroidota; class Flavobacteriia; order Flavobacteriales; family Flavobacteriaceae; genus Allomuricauda; species Allomuricauda sp. MMSF_3307. Next base: position 91,550 of record NZ_JASHIQ010000003.1, on the reverse strand, counting down.
TTGGCGGAATCCCTACCGATAGGTTGGGACGCAAGAAAACCTTGTTCTGGATTGGGATATTGTACTTTGCTTCGGCAATCGGCTCTGCCTTTGCGCCTGAACCTTACAGTTTTTCGCTATTCCGGTTTATCGGTGGTATTGGTGTAGGGGCATCCTCCGTGGCAGCCCCAGTCTATATTTCAGAGATTTCAACAGCGCAGACCCGGGGCCGGTTGACGGCTATGTACCAGTTCAATATTGTTTTTGGTATCCTCATCGCATTTATTTCCAACTATCTCATCGGAATTATTTTTGATGAAAGCATTGCTTGGCGCTGGATGTTGGGGATTGAAGGGCTCCCTGCCTTAATCTACACCCTAATGGTCTTCAAAATACCGAACAGCCCCAGATGGTTGCTCATGAAGGATCGTGCCGATGCCATTGTGATGGAATCCATCACCCTGCTGGGCATTGCCAAGGATAGGGCATCCATCCATTTGGAAGAAATCAAAATTGCTTTGGTGGAGACCACCGAAAAACAACGGGACAGCCTGTTTTCAGGAAAATATAACAAACCACTCATGCTGGCCTTCTTGATTGCCTTTTTCAATCAACTGTCCGGTATCAATTTTGTGCTGTACTACGCTCCGGAAATTTTGGAGCGGGCAGGTCTTGCTTCGGGCGAATCACTCTTTAGTTCCATTTCCATTGGGGTCATCAATCTGATATTCACCTTCGTGGGGATTTCCCTGATCGATAAACTGGGGCGCAAGCAATTAATGTATATTGGTTCCATTGGCTATATCATCAGCTTGGCCATGGTAGGCTGGTGCTTTTATTCGGGCGCAAGTTCGGTATTGCTGCTTACCTTCATTTTGATTTTTATTGCTTCCCATGCTGTGGGGCAGGGCGCTGTGATTTGGGTGTTCATTTCCGAGATATTCCCCAATAAGGTGCGTTCCTACGGGCAGTCTTGGGGAACGGGCACTCATTGGGTATTTGCCGCTCTCATCACCCTGCTCACCCCTACCTTCCTCGATGCTGAAATTGGTATTTTCAAGGACAACCCCTGGCCCATTTTTATCTTCTTTGCCGGTATGATGGTGCTCCAATTGCTCTGGGTCATTTTTATGATGCCAGAAACCAAGGGCATCAGCCTTGAGGAACTCGGCAAATTGCTCAGCCGCAAAAACGAACGCTCCAAATAATTGGTTTACAGCACATGCCATAAATACACCCGTTAGTCGAATAGTACAGTGAGGCATAGAGGGAATGCGCAAATAATTCCTTAAATTGAAAGAAATTACACTATTATGCCAGATGAAATTAGCTTTGGAAACAAACTTATGGTCGGTTTTTTGCGGATCATGGTCTTCATATTGATTGTGATTCTGATCGCAATTCCGGTTTTGATTATTTTGGACTTTTTAGGGGTTCTAGAGGCCCTTGGCATGTCGTCCTAAAAAATCACATCCACCTCTCCCATTGATTTGGTCACCAATTTGATATAGGAATCAATGGCCTTATTGATGTTGTGGGGTTCGGTGACATTTACCTCTCCTCTCCAGATCAGTTCAATCTCTTTTCCTATACAGATACAATAGAGTGAGGTTTCTGCGTGATAGATATTAAAGGTATCGTAGTATTCAGGATCGTAATATATATTTTGATGCTCTAGATAATCCGTGCTGAACCGCATGAACAACTTGTCCACATCATTAAGATGTTCTTTAAACGTCCTTCTGTTTTCCGTACCCACAAGTTTGGTAAAAAGGATGGCATCGAACCCTTTATCCAGCAGCTGTTCCTCTACCTCGGCCAGTTCCTGCTCAGATCGTTCGGCAGAAGTAAATTCCACATCAAAAAGATCGATGCTGCGAACGGCATCCACACCTTGACTTTTGAGCGCTTCGGCAAATTTGGTCTCAAATTCCACGCGAGTGGCATCTTCCTGTGTCATTCCGACCACCAACACCTGATAGGCATCAAAGATCACCGTATCTGGATTCTTCCATGTGCCCACCAATCTGGTGGAAGAGCATCCCATGAGGAGCAGAAGACTTATACCGATTAATGTCGCTTTCATTGCTTAGGTTTAAAGGTTCGTTCGCAGCAAGGACCTAACTATTGTCAGTGCGTACTAAAAGTAGCCTGTCTTTTCTCCAATTGCCTCTTAAGGTCGTCTATGGTTTTGGACATGGACTTCTCAAAATCGTCGGTATTGGACTTTGCAAAAATTCGTGGACCAGGGGCACTCAATTCTATTTCACAGATTTTGCCTTCTCCGGTTTTATCGTTTTCCGTTTTGAACAACACATTGGCCTTGATCAACCAACTATATTTTTGCTCCAGCCCCTCTAACTTTTTCATTAATATTTGGGTTAGCGAATCGCTGGTCATCATCTTTTGATATTGAACATGTACTTCCATGATTATTGTTTTGATTATGGTCAAATCTATGACCCTTTCATTTTAAATTTAATGACAATTGTCATTTTCAATCCGATTATTGTCCCAACGAAAATGGCTGTCCCGTACTTTGCAGCACAGAGAACCAAAACTCTCCTTCCAAGTCGATTTTTTTACGCTTTTTGGTCACTTCCGTAATGGGAATGTACACGTATCGGTTATTGATCTTGCTGGCCACGAACTTGGTTTTGCCTGTCATGGCTCCGTGCACGGCGTGATAAGCCAATCGGCTACAGTAAACACTATCGCTGGAGTTCGCCGGAGCACATCTCACAATATAGCTAGGGTCGATGTACTTGATCGTCACCGGACATTTCTCCTTAAAATAGGCCGCGATTTTTTCCTTTAGGAAAACCCCAATGTCCTGGTGCTGGATATTCCCCGAAGCATCCTTTACTTCTTCCTTTTTAGTGAACAATTGTTGCCCGGCCCCTTCGGCCACTACAATTACAGCATGCTTTTTATGCTTCAACCGTTCTTCGAGGATGTTCAAAAAACCATGTTCCCCTTCCAAGGTAAAATCCATCTCGGGAATCAGTACAAAATTGACCACGGGCATGGCCAGTGCTGCCGAAGCAGCTATAAATCCACTATCCCTTCCCATTAGTTTAATGATGGAAATTCCGTTGAAGGCGCCCGTAGCCTCGTTATGGGCATCGCGCAAAATGGGACTGGCCACATCAAAAGCCGTCTCAAATCCAAAGGACTCATCAATGAGGTCGATATCGTTATCGATGGTCTTTGGAATACCGACCACACTTATTTTTCCGTTCCGTTTCGCAATTTCCTCTCCAATGGCGTTCACCCCTTTTAAGGTTCCATCGCCACCAATGGCAAATAGCATGTCCACTTGATTGTTTTCTAAGGTATCCACCATTACCGAAACATCCTGTGCACCGCGTGAAGATCCCAAAAAGGTACCTCCAAACTGATGGATATCCTTTACTTTATCCGGTGTCAGCTCCACTAGCTTATGGCCTTTATCTGGATTCAACCCTTCGTAACCATATGGAATACCGATAATTTTCTTGACCCCATAGAAATAATGTAGTGCCATCACCAAGCCACGGATCACATTGTTGATGCCCGGGCACAAGCCACCGCAGGTGACTATGGCCGCCGTCGTGTTTTGGGCATCAAAAAAGAGGTCCTGTCGTGGACCGGCTTTTTCCAGACAGACTGGTTCCTCCTTATTCGCAAGGCATTGATTGAAATAGGAAATCGACTGATCGAATATCAACCGATCCGCATCGCTCACGAAATTAAAGATGTTGTCGCCCTTAACGGTGCTCAATTGTAGGGGCGAACTGTACTTGGACGCCCCTAGGCTTTCTATGTGGAATCTATTTGTATCGGTCACTTCTAATTTATCTTAAAGATGTTCTGTCAAACTATGGTGCGAATCGATCAGTGGTCCCCCGTTCATAATTTCTTCGGAAGCTTGACTTGCAAACTTATCAAAGTTGATATGGAACGAATGCGCCAACTGGATTGCCTTGCTTACATAGGCTCCTTTTTGAAGCCAGGTGTTCATGGGGTCTAAAATTTCCGTTGGAACCCCAGGGCAATACTTTGGCATATGCAGCCCAAAAATAGGATGGGTATCATAATCCACATCTTCCAATTTACCTTCCAAGATCGCGGAAATCATTGCCCGCGTATATTTCAATTTGATCCTGGATCCCACTCCGTAGGGTCCGCCGCTCCACCCAGTATTGATCAACCAAACGTTTGCACCGGAAGCTTTCATTTTTTCGCTCAACATTTCGGCGTATAGCGCTGGATGCAATGGCATAAAGGGTTCCCCAAAACAGGCCGAGAACGAAGGTACCGGCTCCGTAATCCCTGCCTCTGTACCAGCTACCTTGGCCGTATAGCCCGAAATAAAGTGGTAGGCTGCTTGCCCAGGGGTCAATTTAGCGACTGGGGGCAAAACACCAAAGGCATCACAAGTTAAGAAAAAGATATTTTTGGGATTGGATGCGTACGAAGGCTCTTGGATGTTGTCGATATGATAGATGGGATAGCTTACCCTCGTGTTTTGGGTAATGGTACTATCAAAATAATCCACCTCTTTGGTCCCTTCCTTAAAAACTACGTTTTCCAATAGGGCACCTGGTCGTATGGCCCTGTAAATATCGGGTTCCTTTTCTTCCGTCAGGTCAATCACCTTCGCATAGCAGCCCCCTTCAAAATTGAATATGGTGTCCTCCTTGGTCCACCCATGCTCATCGTCCCCGATCAATTTTCTATCTGGGTCGGCGGACAAAGTTGTTTTTCCGGTACCGGAAAGCCCAAAGAAAATGGCGGTATCTCCAGCTTCACCTACGTTGGCCGAGCAGTGCATTGGCAAAACGTCCTTTTCGGTAGGAAGAATAAGGTTAAGGGCAGAGAAAATACCCTTTTTCATCTCTCCGGTATATGCAGAACCCGCGACCAATGCAATTTTTTTGGTAAAGTTGAGGATGGAGAAGTTTCCGCTCAAGATTCCGTATTGGGATGGATTGGTAGCTTCATATCCGGGAGCACACAACACCAGCCACTCCTCTTCAAAATTTTCCAGTTCGCTTTCATCCAAGCGTAGAAACATGTTTTTGATGAAATAGTTGGACCATGGATACTCCGTAATGGTCCTCACGTTCATCTTATATTTGGGATCGGCACATACTGCAGCATCCCTAACAAAAACTTCCTTTCCACTGAGGTAGTTGACTACCTCATCATATAATTTGTCAAAGTTTTCTGGCGACACGGCCTTATTGATCCTGCCCCACCAAACCTTGTCCTTGGTGTAATCGTCCTTCACCAAAAAGCGGTCTTTTGGAGAACGTCCGGTAAATTTTCCGGTATTGATGCATAGGGTACCATTTTCGGTCTCGACACCCATGCCTTTTTCCAGAGTAAGTTTTTGTAATGTTTCAGCGTCCAAATTCCATTGCGCCTGGACATTTTTTAATCCGTACTTACCAAGATCTTTGTTTGTGCTCATATCTTTCGATTTTAATGGTTAGAAGCTCCATATCCATGGAACCAATACTAATGTTGCTATAAAGAAAAGCAGGAGCAAGGGGCCGCCCACTTTTACATAATCCATAAATTTATATCCTCCTGCCACCATCACCATGGCATTGGTGGTGGTTCCCACTGGGGTCAAGAATGCGGTTGATGCACTAACGGCGACTGCAATCATGAAAGGTTTTGGCGAAACTCCCAATGTGGTCGATGCAATGATGGCGATTGGTGCCATCAAAACCGCAGTTGCCGAGTTGTTGATGGTTTGACTGAAAGCTGCCGTCAACAGGAAGATACCAGCCAATAAAGCGACTGGGTGTATGCTTCCCAAACTGCTCACTAAACTTTCTGCGGCCAATTGTGCCACTCCTGTTTTTTGCAATGCCAATCCCATTGGAATCATGGCAGCAATCATCACCACACTGGTCCAACTTATCCCTTGGTATGCCTTGGAAATGGGCACACATCCTGTCAACATCATAATCCCAGCACATATTAGGGCCGCCATTGCACCTGGCAATATGTTGAGAACCAACAGAAGAATCATCAATATCAATGTACCCAAGGCGATGTAACTCCTTGTGGTCAATTGATCCACGTTTTTGGACAGCGCCTCCGGACTTCCAGATATCACCAGATTCTCGTACACGGATTTCAAGGCAATAATGTTTTCCCACTGTCCGCGGATCACGAAGGCATCCCCGGCCTTGATCTTGATTTTCCCCATCAAGGGAACGTTATCTCTCGAAACCGCCAAGAGTTGGACTCCCGCCTGTTTGAGGTAGTGTCCCAATGGCACCGTTTTACCAACGAAAACCGATTTTGGGGTAATGATCATTTCTGCCATGCCCACCTCCTGATTGATCAGCTCCTTTTTGAGCATATCCTTCTCTGGTTTCAATGGAATCACCCCCAAATGAAACTTAAGCACCAACTTATCCACATCTTCAGGCTCTCCCTTTACTGTTATGATATCGTGATAGCGCATTTCGGTATCCAAGCCCGGCATTTCCACAAATTGCGGAATTCTTTGGAGTTTGTTGGGATGTCTTCGTTTAAGCCGCATCACGGACACTTTGTGTTCCGACTCAAAATTCCAATCCCCGATCTTGGTATTGATCAATTGGGACATGGAGCGAATACGCAGGCGATATAGGTTATCCCCAATACTGTAGTTCTCAATCCACTTGTGCATTTCCTGATCAATGGCCATCGGTTTGTTATTGGTCCGATGTTCGGGAAGCAACCTATGCCCTACATATCGAAAGTAAAGGATGGAGATGAGGAGCAATGGCACTCCTATCAAACCAAATTCAAAGAACGAAAACCCTGTAAGACCATTTTGGGCCAAGGCATTGCTCACAATAATATTGGGGGGCGTCCCTGTTAGGGTCAACAATCCACCTGTATTGGAGCCAAAAGCCACCGGAATCAATAACTTGGAAGGTAGGGTACCTGCATTCCAAGCCGCGGTGACGGTTACTGGCAGCAAAGCTGCCACGGTTCCCGTATTGCTCACAAATCCTGACAATAGACTGGACCCCAAGGTGACAATTACCAAAAGTCGGGAAACGTTCCTACGGGCCCATTTCACAAAAAATTGTCCGGCCATGGCGGTCCATCCTGTTCTGGAAAGTCCTTCACCAATAATAAAAAGGGCCGCAATCATGATCACGGTGGGGTTGCTGAAACCTGCCAAGGTCTCACCCAAATCCAAAATACCGGTCAAAAAGAGCGATAGCATGGCCATAAGAGCCACAACATCGGGTGGGAATTTCCCCCATATAAACAATATGATGGTAATTCCAAGAATGATCAGCAGTGGCAGCATGCTAGTTATTTCAGAAGGTTAGTCCAGTGCCAACACCGGGATCTCGGAGTGCAAGGTCAATAGTTTGGTGAGCCTGCCCTCCGAAGGTGTACTTTTTTCGGTATGGTTACGGGGCAATATGGTCAACATGTCAATATTTTTCTTTTTGATGTAGTCCAATATCCCTTGCTCTACATCTTCACTTTTAATAAAAGTATGGTCCGCATAAAAATGCTCCAAATAGTACTCCAAAAGGTTCTCGTTGGATTCCTTTATAGCCTCCTCATCGTATACGGATTCTTTGTAAATGGTGAGTACATGGACCCTGGCATCAAAAGAGCGGGCCAAGTCCAACAAGGTTCCCAACACGGCTTTATCCTCAATTTTTTCACCTCCCATGACCAACGCAATGTTCTTGGGCTCCTTAATACCGGTGCCGTAGGGAATGGCAAGAACCGGGCAATCGGCCTTCAAGACCAATTTTGAAGTATTGGTGATGGCCTCATCGGTAATCTTATCGCCCATGGTGCCCATCATGATCAAATCGGCCTTGCTCTTTTCCTGTACCGAAAGAATGGTACTGATCACCTCTCCCGTATCCGTGGTGAACTCTGGGGCCACTTTTAATTTGGTGTTGAATGAATCCAGCAACTGCAAAAATTCTTTGCGAAGTTTTTCGTTATCAGCCTCGCTCAAGGGCATAGTGCCTACGTAAAGCCCCAAAATGCCGATTGATCTTTGGGTACCTATAAAACTGACTACATATTCCAGGGCGTTTACGGACGCCTCTGAAAAATCAAATGGAATCAATACTTTTTTTAAACTGCTCATACCTAAAATTGTTAATTGGTTGTATTTGTTTTCAAAAGTAGAATTGGACTACGATCTATAACATGACAGAAGTCAGTGTTTTCAACTTTTCCATGATATTAGCAAAAAAACGGCCGCCATAAAAATCGAGAGGGTTATTTTATTGCCACCTTTTTGGTTATATTTAGAAACCGCAAAACAACACCGCTTTAGTTATGGATTTAGTCATTGGGATAGACATTGGTGGCACTAAAACCAAGATCGGCCTTGTTGATGAACAGGGTGTTTGCCACGAACAAACCTTTTTTAGAACGAAGGATTTCCCCAATTTGGAAGAGTACCTCAACAAAATAAAGTCTACCTCCGATGAGCTATTGGACCAATTGGGACAAGATGCCAATGTGATCGGTTGCGGTATTGGGGCACCCAATGCATCCAGTAAAAATGGCACCATTGAAAATGCCAGTAATTTGTTGTGGAAGGGTACCGTTCCCTTGATTGAAAAATTAAAGAAGCGCATGCCTATGCCCATGCGCATTATGAACGATGCCAGTGCAGCCGCACTGGGTGAAATGCTCTTCGGCGGTGCCAAAAACATGACCGATTTTATCGTGATTACCCTCGGTACCGGTTTTGGTGCGGGGATTGTGGCCAACGGTCAGTTGATTGATGGCTATGACGGCTTTGCCGGCGAATTGGGCCACGTGGACATGACGATGGGAGACGGCAGATTGACCGGGCTTGGCGTAAAAGGCGGATTGGAAGCCTATGTTTCAGCCACGGGCCTTAAGCGAACAGTAATGTACATGCAGAGCAAATATTTGGTGGATAGCCGTTTTAGGGATATCGCCTACAATGATTTGCATGGGGAAGATATTACCCAAGCAGCGGAGGAAGGAGACGAAATTGCCCTGAAGGCCTTTGATTATACCGCTCGCATCATGGCGCAGGCACTGGCCAATTTTACCGCTTTTACCCAACCGGAAGCCTTTATTTTAATGGGTGGACTCACCAACAGTGGCAAATGGATCATGACCCCTTTGGAGAAGTACTTCAACGGGTTTTTACTTGATGTTTACAAGGGCAAGGTGAAGCTCCTGCATTCCAGCATGGAAGGAAAAACCGCTGCCATCTGCGGTGCTGCGGCCCTTATTTGGGAAAACGAAAAGAAAAAACAAGCCTAACCCATCTTTTTTTGCCGAAAAAGGCAGTCTATGACAAACGTCATACTTTGCCGTGGTATTTAATGAAAACCTTTGTACTCCAACAATCAAAAGCGATTGACCATGGGGTTTGCAAAGTACTATTGTGGATGGATCTATTCCTTTATATGTTCCATTCTGCTATCCCAATCCCTTTTTGCACAGCATCCGGAAGAAAACGAGTATGGCTCATGGCTCCTGCTATGCGGAACGGCCAAAGTACATGAGGATTGGAGCATACCCGCTGTAGGCATCATTCGGCACCACCACATGCTGGATAGGTACGGGTTCTTTTTCTTTAGGACGGGTGCTTCGTATCAAACCGGCCAAAACTCAGAACTTACCGGTGGACTTGCCCTGCTCAACTCCAGTTCTTATTCCGAAACCAGTACAGTATCGAATACCAATCAGCTCTGGCTGTATGGTGAGTACACCTTAAATTCCAAATTCAACGATAATTCCATTTCCCATCGAATACGATTTGAGAATAGACGTTCCATTGGTGGTGAGCCAACAAAAGTTAACAATAGGATCCGATATCGGCTACAATATGTACGGCCCATCCGAAACGGTTTCTATTTTAAGGCCTTTGATGAACTGTTCCTTGCCATTGATGGAGATACATTTGATCAAAATCGGGTATTTGTTGGTTTTGGTCGTCAAATGAGCAAGGAGATCAAGGCAGACATCGGTTACTTTAATCATAAGTTCAGCGATTCCAGCGATCATATGTTGCGGTTGAGTATTTCATTCTCTATTGATCTTACAAAAAAAGACATGGCACTATTGACGGATTAAATTGCGCAACCTTTTGACAACAAAAACCTTACCTCAGCCCAAAACCTGATTATTATCATATTCTGCATGATTGAAGAAAGCTACCTTTAACAGAGTTAAATAGTAGAAGTCATGAAACCAAAAAAGAACCCAAACGCAGAAATAGGACGCAATAGCAGTCTTTATTTTATGATAGGACTTACTTCGGTATTGTTCATGACATGGCAATCCTTTGAAGTAAAGTTCTATGACGAGGAATCCAAAGTTTCAGAAGTTGTACAGGTAACCGACGAACTTAAGGAAGATGTACCCATTACAGAAGTAATTCGCACCGCGCCTCCACCACCTCCGCCATCGGCCCCTGATGTTATTGAGATTGTAGAGGACGTGGAAGATGTAAAAGAGACTGTAATAGAGAGCACCGAGAGTAGCCAAGAGACCTTTATCGAGGATGCCGTGGTAAGCATCGAGGATGTAAATGTGGAAGAGGTCGAAGATGACATAGTAATACCTTTTGCCGTTATTGAAAATGTACCTGTGTTTCCGGGCTGTGAAAACCTTCAAAGTCAAGAAGAACGCAAAGCATGCTTTAACGAAAAGGTTCAGGAACACATCAAAGCAAATTTCACCTATCCGCCCGCTGCACTAGAGATGGGAATTACCGGAAGGGTATATCTTCAATTTGTCATCGATTCCAAGGGTCGGGTTACCGGCATCCAAAAAAGAGGTCCTGACAAACTTTTGGAAAAAGAAGCTGAACGCATCATCGCTTCCTTGCCCAGAGTGAAACCCGGTGAGCAGAGAGGCAAGGCCGTAAGTGTTAAATACAGTATTCCCATTAACTTTGTGATGAAAGGAAATTAAGCCAACTATCCTCTATACCTAAAGGTCCAAGACAGTTCTTGGGCCTTTTTTTATGATTTGAACCAAGTTGTTTCGCTGTACTCCTGCGATTTGGATGCGCTTTCCCTGTTCTTGGCGATGAGGTGACCGCCATCGTACCTGCGGGCCCGATACCCCAACAGATGGAGAAAGGGCTTGGCAAAAAATCGGGCTATGCGAAGATTGATCAACAAAGTGTCTTTTTTCTCATCCGCCCACGATACCCCGGGAAGCTTAACCAAAATATGGTCTACCTTAAACTTTCGTAACTTTTTGGAAAGCCATAACAAAAATTGCGGAATTGGACGAATAAAGTAGAATCCTTCGTTGCCCTGTTTTTGATAAAGCGGCATGAAGATTTGCCGGGTCTTTGTGGTTTTGAGGGCCACACCATCCACCGAGGCCAAATTGACCCCCTTGGGCACCACTTGAAAATTGACAAAACCAGGAAACATTTCAAAGGTTGACCCGGGACCAATATCATGCTGATGATAAATCTCGAAAAACCGGTGTCTGGGTCTACTGGATTCGGCGACAGCCCCCTTCAATTCCTGAAATTTTTCAGAAGAAACGGGCATTGATTCGGTCAGTGCCAAGGAATACCGAACAAACTCAATGCAACTTTGAACCGCCTTGCCATCATCGTGCTGTCCGCTTTCGAAACCCAGCGATACATAGCCCAGTTCATTGATGTAGCTCAATAGAGCTCCTTTTAAGTATTCCTCAATTCCCAATATAATGGGCAATGGGTAATGTGATGCATAGGTACGGTTCAGCAAACTATCGTTGAGCACCATAAAAGGTGATGTATCGCCCGAAGTGGTATGAAGGTCCAAAAAATAGAATGGAGGGTTTCCTGTTTCGAGGATGGAATCTATCAGGACATACAAATCATGTAGTTCCTTTTCTTCTTTATTGTGAATCTCCTTTTTCTCGACAATCCTTGTAATTCGTTCCGAAAACCAGATCCTGTTCAAGTCTTCGTCCTGGAACCGTTGTCTTGTTGTAAGGGCGCCCAAGTTTCCAGAAATCGCATAAATTTCTCCGTTGATGGGGGTGTTGTTCAACTTAAGTTCATCAAATACTTCCTTCAAAGCGAACACACCTGCTGTTTCGTTACCATGTACCCCGCCAAAAAAAACAAGTGTGGGGCCTCCCTTTTTTCCACGAATATGATCAATGACCCTATCAATTTTTACGGTCTCATCCAATGCCGTGCTATGAACCAATACCATACTACTTCAAATCAACTTTGCTGATGATTCCCACAATGTGCGTGTCCACACAAATAGGCAAACAGCCGATATTGTGCTCGTTCATCAATTCCTTTGCTTTGCTTATCTCCGTTTTGGGCGTTATGGTGATGACATCCTTGACCATGATATCACCTACCCTGGCCCCCTTCTTGTCCAATTGCTCAAACTTTTCGATATGGCTCCAAGTAAGTAGGCCAACGAGCTCACCTTTTCCATTTTCTACGGGCAGGTGATGTATGTTGTTCCATTGCATGATGGAGAGGGCCAAATTGGCATAATCATCCTCATAAAGTTTCATAAGCTTGGTGGACATGATTTGGTTGACCCACTTAAAGGCTTCCTTGGTCTCTCCCATATTCTCGATGGGCTTCCATTGGTGTACGGGAATATTCGTCTGTTGATTTTTGTACATAGATCGGGTCAATTGTACGATGGCACTGTCCAGTTTCATTTGTTTGCGGAGTTCCCTAAAGTTATGGATCTGCCACTCTGCACCAGTATTACCTTTCATTCGCGCTTCAATCACTCCCAAAAGTCGTTCAATATCCTTTTCATCAACATGAAACTTTCTCAGGCCATCATAGGCCATGGGCAAAAATTCATCCTTAACCAATTTTTTAGCCGTCATATCCTTTCCCATCCAGGAAAACATGGCATTCCTACCACTTGTGGCCGCCCTTAAAAAGTTGAGTTTGGCGGTCCTAAAGTCCATTAGGCTGGGCATATCGTCATATTTTTTGGGTCTACCGGCCATAAGTCCGACCCAAAAAGCAAAGTTGGCCATTTCGTCCAAAACTGTTGGTCCAGCTGGAATGTATCTGTTCTCGATTCTCAGATGGGGTTTTCCGTTGCCAACTCCATAACAGGGTCGGTTCCAGCGATACACCGTTCCATTGAAAAGACTAAGTGCTTCCAATTTCGGTATTTCACCCTTGTCCAACATGTGCAATGAGTTTTGGGTAATCGGCTTGGTCAATAGAATGCGATGGGTGGAAATATCCTGCTTAAAGATTTCGGCAACGGAGTGCTTTTGCCAGCGTTCCCCAAAACCTACCCTTGCCACTTCCTCCCGTAGGGCCTTGGTCCAAACCCGGGTATCCAAGCTTTGCTGAAAAAGGGCAATCCGTGTTTCCCGCCAAAGTTCCTTACCCAATAACAGAGGTGAATTACAGCACATGCTCAATACCGGTCCGGAAATAGCCTGTGCCCAATTGTAACTCTTGGTAAAATCTTCGGGAGGTATTTGAAGATGCAGCTGAAAACTGGTATTGCAAGCTTCAAAAAGGACGGAATCATGGTGTAGCGACAATTCATCTACGCCTTTTATGCGCAGGGTGAAATCATCCCCACGCCATGCTTTCAGGACTTCGTTTATCTTAAAATACCTAAGTATCGGGGTCATAAAATCCATGCCCAACTCATCTTTGCTGATGGTGGGTAAAATACCGGTCAACAAAATCCGGCTACCCTGCTTTTTCGCAATTTGTTTTGCCTTTTCGACCAGTTCGGTCAGTTGATGTTCCATGGAACTGAAACTATCCTTTTTCAGCGTAATGGGATCAAGGTTGGCCTCAATATTATAGGTGGCAAATTCTGTGGTGTAGTGCGGGTCGTCCAAATCCTTCAGAATATCCAAGGAATTTGAAGCGGGCCTATAATCATCTTTGATGAGGCACATTTCCTGTTCGGCCCCTATTCGCACAATATCATCTTCGATCAAGCCGTCTTTGATCATGATTTCCAAGGCGTGGACGTCATCGATCAGTTGCTGTACAAATAGTTTCCGTTCTTCCTCGTTGAAAGCGCTTTTTGCAATATGTTCTCCCATGGGACCTAAGTTTGTGCCTACTTCTCCTCCCTATAAAAGTACAGCTTCAATAAAGGGCAAAATATGATACTCGTCAGTACAAGCATTTACCATATCAGCTTTTTGGGCGGCTATCCTGACAATTATCATGTTTTATGAGAGCCATCAACGGTATTTTTGGCCTATAATCAAAAGGTATGCAGCTTATGTGCGGATTAGTACAAAAATACAATGTTCCGGGCCCTCGATATACGAGTTATCCTACTGTGCCCTATTGGGACATCAATAGTTTTTCAGGCAAAAAATGGAATTCGAGTGTACTCAGGGCATTCGAAGAAAATCCCGAAGAGGGTATCAGTGTATATATCCACTTGCCATTTTGCGAGCATATGTGCACGTTTTGTGGATGCCATAAAAGGATTACCAAGCGCCACGAAGTGGAGCGACCCTATATTACAGCGGTTTTGAAAGAGTGGGAGTTGTATGTTGACCTTTTGGGCTCAAAACCCGTTATAAAAGAGCTTCATTTGGGCGGCGGAACCCCCACTTTTTTCTCTCCCGAGAACCTTAAAATATTGATTGAAGGAATTGTTCGGCTGAGCACCAAAACCGATGATATCGAATTTAGTTTTGAAGGACATCCGAACAATACTACACGGGAACACTTACAGGCCCTTTATGATGTAGGGTTCAGAAGGGTCTGTTTTGGAGTACAGGACTACAATCTCACCGTTCAACGTGCCATTAACAGGATTCAACCCTTTGAGAATGTAAAGAACGTTACCGATTGGGCCAGGGAAATCGGATATACCTCGGTGGGACACGATATTATTTATGGTCTTCCGTTTCAAAATTGTGCTGATGTGGAGAACACCATCATTAAAACCAACGCCATCAAACCCGACAGGATTGCTTTTTATAGTTATGCGCACGTGCCATGGCTCAAGGGCAACGGACAACGTGGCTACAAGGAGGAAGATCTACCATCATCCGTAGAAAAAAAAGCCCAGTACGAAATGGGCAAACGAATGCTTTCCGAATTTGGGTACAAGGATGTGGGTATGGACCATTTTGCATTGCCCACGGACAGTCTGTACAAGGCCTTGGAAAATGGGACACTGCATCGAAACTTTATGGGCTACACCCCATCCAAGACCAAACTAATGGTCGGTTTGGGCGCTTCCAGCATCAGCGATAGCTGGTATGGATTTGCCCAAAATGTGAAGAATGTGGAGGAATACCAGAATTTGGTTTCGCATGGAGTTATCCCTATTTTTAGAGGACATATCCTTAATGAAGAGGATGAAATCCTCAGAAGGCACATACTCAATATCATGTGCCGATTTGAGACAAGCTGGAGCGAGGAGGACGAAAAATCGGTTGATTTTGATATGGTATTGGACAACCTTTCCGAACTGGAGAAGGACGGATTGGTAGCACTGGACAACCAACAGATTAAGGTAACCGATAAGGGAAGACCATTTGTACGAAACATCAGTATGGCCTTTGACCTTAAGCTGCAAAGAAAAAAACCAGATACCCGAATATTTTCCATGACCGTTTAACCTAAAAAAAACAACAAGATGAAAAGTATTATTGTACCGGTTGATTTTTCAAATCAATCAGAAAAGGCCCTAAAAGTGGCCGCTTCATTGGCAAAACAGCAAAAAGCTGAGCTCTTTGTGCTCCATATGCTGGAACTCTCCCCCGCCATTATGGGAGATTCTGGATATATTTCACAGGAACAAGTGGTGCACCTTATCAAACTCGGTGAACAACGATTTGCCGACTTTTTGGACCAACCCTATCTCAAGGAAATAAAACTCACCCCCATTATCAAACATTACAAGGTATTCAGTGAAGTGGCGGAAGTGGCCGAAAAACACGACGCCGACCTTATTGTGATGGGTTCCAACGGTGTTGATGGATTGGAAGAGATCTTTATAGGCTCCAATACTGAAAGAGTGGTGCGCACCTCAGATGTACCCGTATTGGTCATCAAAGGGAATGAGGCAGAGGATTTTGACCCAAAAAACTTCGTTTTTGCCTGTGATTTTGAGAAAGAAAGTGTCCCTGCTTTGAAAAAAGCCCAAAAAATGGCAAAAATCCTTGGCTCAAAATTACATATGGTGTACATCAATACTCCAGGTGATGAGTTCCTGAGCACCACTGATGCCCAAAGCAAGATCGATGCCTTTTTGAAGGAGGCCAATACAGATTTGACCGTCGAGATTTTCAACGATTATACGGTTGAAAAGGGGGTTCTCAATTACAGTGATGAAGTTGATGCAGATCTTATTGGCATCCCTACCCACGGAAGAAGAGGGTTGTCCCACTTTTTTATGGGAAGTATTGGCGAGGACATTGCCAACCATGCCAAAGCACCTGTAATCACCTTTAAGATTTAATGGATTACATTTTTGATTGGTTTCGTGTAATTCTAACGAAAAGGGGGCAATTTTAAAATTGCCCCCTTTTTATTTCTGTCTTTATTTTCCACTTAACCATGGAATCTTTCGTAAGCGGCTCTTTCCAACTCTTCCCTATGATCGGGGTGGGCAATCGAAATTAAGGCGCTGGCCCGCTGTTTTAGGTTTTTACCGAACAAGTTTACCACGCCATATTCGGTAGCCACATAGTGCATATGTGCCCTAGTGGTGGTTACACCCGCTCCTTGTTTCAAAAATGGGGTTATTTTGGAAACACCTTTTTTGGTGGTAGCTGACATGGCGATAATAGGCTTTCCTCCCTTGGAAAGCGAAGCTCCCCTCATAAAATCCATTTGACCCCCTACCCCGGAGAACTGGTACCCTCCAATGGTATCGGCACAAACCTGACCGGTAAGATCGATCTCTATGGCACTGTTAATGGCCGTTGCCTTGGGGTTTCTTCGGATTCTGGCCGTGTCGTTGGTATAACCGGAATCCCTAAAATCACAAATGGGGTTATCGTCGATGAAATCATATAATTTTTGTGAGCCCACAGCAAAGCAGCTCACAATTTTACCGCGTTTTACCGCCTTTTCCTTTCCATTGATCACACCACTTTCCAACAAGGGCAGTACGCCATCCGAGAACATTTCGGTATGGATACCAAGGTTTTTGTGGTTGCCCAGGTTGGACAAGACCGCATTGGGAATGTTACCGATTCCCATTTGTAGGGTTGCGCCATCCTCGATCAACGATGCCACGTGTTTGCCAATGGCGTGTTCCACTTCGGAAGGTTCTGTAGGCAGATGTGCATGAATGGGCCTGTTTACCTCTGTGGCGAACACGATTTCATCGACATGGACAATACCTGTACCATGGGTTCGAGGTACTTGAGGATTGATTTGTGCCACTATTTTTTTTGCAGTACGGATGGCCGGCAAAGCCACATCCACCGATACTCCCAAAGAACAGTAACCATGCTTGTCCGGAGGAGATACTTGAACAAAGGCCACATCCAAGGGCAAATACTCGTCGGCAAACAACCAAGGTATCTCACTTAAAAAAACAGGGATGTAATCCCCCATATACGAGTTTACGAAGTTCCTAACGTTTCCGCCCACAAAGCATGCGTTCAGGGTGAAGGCCTCACAATAGGGTTCCCTGGTATATTTGGCATCTCCTTCGGTATGAATGGAAATGATTTCCACGTCCTTCAATTCCTTGTGACGGTCGCAGAGTGCATCGATCAATTCGTTGGGCGTCATTGCCGCTCCTTGGAAAAAGACCCGGTCTCCTGATTTTACAATTCCTACCGCTTCTTCCGCTGATGTTATTTTCATTATGGATTTGATTTTTTAGGGTTGATGGCATTCTATGGTCGCCGTTACTGCATCCGCAGGGGCCGCCTTGGGGGAAACATAAGGGATTCCCAATCCAAGTCCACGTATAATAAACAAAATACCTATGATCACCACAAATACCGGTATCAATTTTTGAATTTTAGCTTTAATGGCACCTCTGATCATTCCTTTGGAATAGACTACGACAGACATTAACGGGACGGTTCCCAGGCCGAAAATCATCATATAAAGACCTCCCTCCATAGCGTTGCCCATAGCTACAGCGCCCAAAAGGGCCATATACACCAAACCACAGGGCAAAAACCCGTTCAGGAATCCAATGGTCAAAAAAGTGTCCGGTGTTTTCTTTTTCAATTCGGCCCCAAGTTTGGATTTCACCTTACCAATTATCGAATAAATGGGCGTTAAAAGCTTATGCCCGTTCAAATATTTTGCAGGAACCAATACCAAGACAATCATGAGCAGACCTATCCCGATAGAGAGCTTTTGTTGTATCCCAAACAAGGCCAATCCCTTGCCCAACAATCCAAATAGCACCCCTATGATTCCGTAGGCCAATAATCTGCCCAAATGGTAAATGGAGAGCTGTGTGGTCTTTTTCACGGTGTTGCTATGGTCCAAAGGCAACATAAAAGCTATGGGTCCGCACATGCCCAAACAGTGCAGACTTCCCAAAAGTCCCAGAACCAAAGCAGAGGTCAACATGATCAGTACACCAGTTTTTCTTTATGTAAAAAGGAGTTACCTTCGTAATTCCAGTCTATGGAAATGTCCCAGCGACCGTCCACCAAGCGATTGTCAGGTATGAGCAAATGTGTATTGGACAAACTTATAGGAAAGTTAGTATCCAAGTGCTTGTTAGACGGTCTGTATAGGGACACTGTTCCACTTATTTTTTTGGGGTCGAAACGTTCCGGAAAAGAAATGACCAAACCCTCGTCCGTTTTTTCAACGGTAAGGTTGGCACCCATTTCAGTCGCCGTTTTTGAAGCGTCTATCTGTTTTTGATAGGTCAGCTCTTTTTTATAGTATTCTTCCGTAACCAAATCGTGGTTGGCCCTGTCATCGGTACTCATGCGTACCACAAAGTACAGGATAAAGCCTATGAAGCCTATAAATGCCAATACGATTCCGGTTCCCCAATTGATTTTCATCGATTTCTTTTTTTAATTATAACTTCTCGGTGCCAAAAACTGTGTCACCGTAGTTTCTATGAGTTTTTCTCCGCTGTAAACACCAATTTCGAGTTGATCTTTATCCCCATTGAGTGCGGATGCGTTGATCTCTATAAAGAGCGTTCCCTCCGCAAGTTCTTCAGCTGGGACTGTGAATGTATCCTGTGACACCATTTTGATTTCTCCATTGTGAGACATAAGCTTAAAGGACACATTTTCGATATCCTTCGTGGTTTTGTTCACCAATTTATAGGTATACACATTGCTGATGATATTGTCCGCCTTCCGCTCGTACAACTGTCCAGGCAACCTTAATACGTTTGCCTCGACCTCGTTCCGCATGAACAACATTCCCACCAAAACTCCTATCAAAACCACGAGCACGGCAGTGTATCCCTTCATACGGGCGGTGAACTTAAATTTGTTCTTATTGGTTATTTCGTCCTCGCTGGCGTATCTGATCAACCCTTTGGGTTTATCGATACTTTCCATAATATGGTCGCACTCATCAATACAGGCAGTACAGTTTACGCATTCCAACTGTGTTCCGTTGCGGATATCAATCCCCGTGGGACATACATTTACACATTGCAGGCAATCAATACAGTCACCATGTCCAAGTGCTTCCCTATCCTCATTTTTTCTGAACTTTTTCCGGCCATTTTCACCCTCTCCACGTTTGTGGTCGTAGGCCACAACAATGGATTTATCATCCAAGAGCACGCCCTGTAATCGTCCATAAGGACATGCAATGATGCATACCTGCTCTCTGAACCACGCAAAAATGAAATAGAACACTCCAGTGAAAATCAACAAGGGAATCATGGTTCCCAAGTGGGCCATGGGCCCATCGGTAATGTAGGCCAACAACTGGTCGCTTCCGATCAAATAGGCCAAAAATATATTGGCTATAAAGAAGGAGATGACAAAGAAGATGAACCACTTCAGCAATCTTTTCCTCAGCTTTTTACCTGTCCAAGGCGCCTTGGCCAATCGCATTTGAGCACCCCTATCCCCATCGATCCAATACTCTATCCGGCGGAAGACCATTTCCAGAAAAATCGTCTGGGGACACATCCACCCACAAAAAATACGGCCATAAGCCACCGTAAAGAGTGCGATGAAAATCACTCCAATGATCATCGACACCACTACCAAATGAAAATCTTGTGGCCAAAACGGAAGTCCAAAAATATTGAACCGTCGGTCCAGCACATTGAACAGCAAAAATTGATGCCCATTGATTTTGACAAAGGGAGCTGCAATCAAGAAAATCAGCAGAAAGTAACTAACATACTTTCGGTAATCATAGTACCTTCCGCTGGGTTTCTTAGGAAAAATCCAGTTCCTTTTACCTTCTTGTGTGATTGTGCCTATGGAATCCCTAAAATTCTCTTCCATCGCATTTGTGGTTTATGGATAATATTTGGTTGCCGGGTGTCCCAACGGGACTAGTTCATGGCAACTTCTGTTGAATCTGTAGCCTGCCCCATTTCTGCCGGTGCAGTTTCTTCGGTTTCAGATTCGGTACCATTGGCATCTTCAGGAGCATTGGGGTCTACCCATATTTCTCCTTCAGGTTCCTTTGGATTGGCAGGTGTTGTTCCTCCCAAGGTCATCACATAACTGGCAACCTGGGCCATTTCGGCCGGCTTTAAGGTCTGCTTCCAAGCGACCATACCCTTGCCATCGCGTCCACCTTCGGAAATGGTGGTAAAGATATTTTTGATACCACCGCCCAAAATCCAATATTTATCGGTTAGGTTGGGGCCGATTCCACCGCCTCCATCTGCCATGTGACAGGCTACGCAATTGGACTCGAATATTTTCTCACCCGCTGCCAAATCCGACTCATTCGAAAGGAACTCCACGGTGCTGGCGTCGACCAAATCCTTGGCCGTTCTTTTGTATTCCTCTATGGCCTGTTGCGCTGCGGCTACTTCTTGCTCATATTCCAATTTCTGGTCGTAATCACCAATTACATGGAAACGTACCAAATACACCACTCCAAAAACTATGGTCGCATAGAACAGGTACACCCACCAAGGAGGCAATACATTGTCCAACTCGCGGATACCATCGTAATTATGATCAAGGACAATTTCGCCCTCACGCTCTATGGAGCGGCTACGCGTTAGTCTTTCCATGAGGTTTTTGGCCCATGTCCATTCATATTTCTTGCTCTTGGTTTCCAGATAACGTTCCTTGCCTTCTTCTGAAAGGGTTTGGAACATAATGTTTTCAATGGAAGCCAAGATCAGTTCGATCGCAATAAGGATCATCAACACCAACAGCATAAAAAACTGTGTGATGGGATATTCTATGATTGCTGGTTTGTCCCCTGAGTCTATAAAGAATTCCATCAATCCGAAGATTAGGAAGAATAGGAACGGGACTCTTATCCACCAAGGTGTTTTTGTGCTCATAATATTATAGTTTGTTTGGTTGATCTTCGTTTTCCAGTGGCAATTCGGACATCTCCCTTATGTGCTCTTTGGTAGCCGTGAAGACCCACCAGAACAATAGAACGAAAAATACAAAGAAGATGAGCAGGGAAACCATGGGATAGTTGGCTATCCCATCGATGGTTTCCATATGTTCTTTTACAAATTTCAACATGGTTATGTTAGATTTTAGATGCAAGAATCAAGACACAAGACTTGGAAGTCTGTTTTAGTGGCGTCTTGGTTCTTGACTCTTGATTCATGATTTTTTCTATTTTTCAGCTGTATCAACAATCTTGATATCGGTACCCAATCGCTGTAAGTAAGCTATCAAGGCCACGATTTCACGGTCTCGCATTTCCACAAAATCCAATCCGTTTTCTTGGGCGTATTTCTTGTCCGCCTCATAGGTCCTTTCGAATTCTGGGTCTGTATAAAGACTCTTTTCGATTTCCTCTGCCTGCTCGGCCATGGATTGTTGGGCATTGGCGATGTCCTCTTCGGTATAGGGAACCCCCAGTTGTACCATGGCTTCCATTTTAGCCTCTACATCGCTACGATCGTGCTCGTCGGTGACCAACCATTGATAGGATGGCATGATGGAACCTGCCGAGGTACTTTGTGGGTCGTACATATGGTTCAGGTGCCAGCTATCGGAGTATTTGCCTCCAACCCGCAACAAGTCGGGGCCTGTACGCTTACTACCCCATAGGAATGGGTGATCGTACACGAATTCCCCTGCTTTGGCATACTCGCCGTAGCGCTCCACCTCACTTCGGAACGGACGTATCATTTGTGAGTGGCAACCCACGCAACCTTCCCTAATATAAAGGTCTCGGCCTTCCAGTTCCAAAGGCGTATAGGGTTTCACACTGGTAATGGTCGGGATATTGGATTTCACCAAGATAGTTGGGATAATCTGAACGATACCTCCGATTAGAATCGCTACGGTAGCCAAAATCGTCAACTGTACCGGTTTTCTTTCCAACCAGTTGTGGAAGGTCTCCCCTGCCACTCTTCGTTTGGCGACACGCTCCAAAGCCGGGGCTTCTGCAGCTTCATCCTCAACTTTGCTGCCTGCCTTGATTGTCATAACTACGTTGTACAACAGTACGAACATACCCAAGATGTACAAGGAACCTCCTATGGCCCTCATCCAGTACATAGGGATAATCTGGGTTACGGTCTCCAAGAAGTTACCGTATACCAAGGTGCCATCGGGGTTGAACTCTTTCCACATAAGTGCCTGGGTAAATCCGGCCACATACATGGGCAGCGCATACAATACGATACCCAAGGTTCCGATCCAGAAATGGAAGTTGGCCAAGCCTTTGGAGTGCAGTTCGGTCTTGAACATTCGGGGCACTAACCAATAGATCATACCAAAGGTTAAGAATCCGTTCCAAGCCAAGGCGCCCACGTGCACGTGTGCAATGATCCAATCACTAAAGTGCGCAATGGCATTTACGTTTTTCAAGGAAAGCATGGGACCCTCAAAGGTTGCCATACCATAACCGGTAATGGCCACTACCATAAATTTCAACGTAGCATCGGTACGCACTTTGTCCCATACCCCACGAAGCGTCAACAGACCGTTGATCATACCACCCCAAGATGGAGCGATCAACATTACGGAGAATACCACTCCAAGGTTCTGAGCCCAATCGGGCAATGCGGAATACAACAAGTGGTGAGGACCTGCCCAGATATAGATGAATATCAACGACCAGAAGTGGACGATGGACAATCTATAGGAATATATGGGACGGTTCGCCGCTTTGGGCACGAAGTAGTACATCAACCCCAAGAAAGGCGTGGTCAAGAAAAATGCTACCGCATTGTGACCGTACCACCATTGTACCAACGCATCCTGAACACCAGCGTACACCGAGTAACTTTTTAAAGCGGTTACCGGTAACTCCAAACTGTTGAAGATGTGCAACACCGCTACCGTAACAAAGGTGGCCAAGTAGAACCAAATTGCTACGTATAGGTGTCTTTGCCGTCTTTTTAAGATGGTACCTATCATGTTCCAACCAAAAACTACCCATACTACTGCAATGGCCAAATCTATGGGCCATTCCAATTCGGCGTATTCCTTGGAGGTCGTGTAGCCCAAGGGCAAGGTCAACGCCGCGGCGACAATGATCAATTGCCAACCCCAGAAGTTGATGTTGCTCAGGACATCACTGAACATTCTAGCTTTAAGCAAGCGTTGCAGCGAGTAATATACCCCTGCAAAAATGGCATTTCCCACAAATGCGAAGATCACGGCATTGGTGTGCAATGGGCGCAAGCGTCCAAAGCTCAACCAAGAGATACCTTCTGTAACATTAGGGAACAAAAACATAAAGGCCAGCAAAAGGCCTACTGCCATACCCACCACGCCCCAAAGTATGGTGGCGTATAAGAACTTTTGTACGATTTTGTTATCGTAACGGAACTGTTGTATTTCCATATTTATTGGTTTGTACTTTTAGTTTGTTTGATTTCCTTTTTATTTGAGTTTGATTTATCCTTGTTCCTGATTACCTCATCTTCAAACAACATTCTTACCGATGGGGTATAGGTATCATCGTACTGTCCGCTTTTTACCGAAAAAACAAAGGCTATAAAAAAGACTACGGCCACCGTAATGCTTATGGCCAACAACACATAAATAACACTCATACCTGCCTGAATTTAGGTGTAAAACTACTGTGATGGTATTCTTCAGAAAATGACATATATCAGCTTTCTTGATTTTTTAATTCTTTACCGAGATAATTGGTGGCCAATGTGGTGAACACCACTATACTAATGGAGCTCAAAGGCATTAAAATAGCTGCAATTACTGGCTGTAACTGCCCGGTTACGGCAAAATACAAGCCGACCACGTTGTAACAGAGCGAGAGCAAGAAACTCAATTTGATTACCCGAATGGACTTTCTGGACAGTTGCAAGAACTTAGGAAGCAGCCTCAATTGGCTGGCATCCAAAATTCCATCACAAGCGGGCGAAAACACGTTGATGTTTTCTGAAACTGCCAAGCCTACATCACTTTGTGCAAGGGCACCGGCATCGTTCAAGCCGTCGCCTACCATCAACACTTTGTGTTTTTCTTGTAGCGTTTTGATGTATTCCAACTTATCCTCGGGCTTTTGATCGAACATCATCCTTGTTTTCGTCGGCAACACTTTCTCCAATTGCCCTCTTTCACCGGCATTATCCCCCGAAAGAATGCCCAGTTCCAAATCACTGGACAGTTCTTCAAATATGTCGCTCATCCCCTCTCGATAGGTATTCTTGAACACAAACCGTCCCTTCACATCTTCATCGGCACTGATATAGACCGAGGTGTTCGCAATGGCATTTGATGTTTTTTCTCCTACATAAGATGCAGATCCTACTTTGATGGAGTGTTGGTTGTATTTACCCTCAATCCCTTTTCCAGTATGTTCTTGGAACTCTTTCAAAGTCATGATGGCATTGGACTTTAAAATATTATAAAGTGATCGGCTCAGGGGATGGTTGGACGCCCGTAGGGTCGTTTTTAAAAGTGCGGTTTCCTCTTCTGTGAGTTCCATACCTTCATAGTGTATGGTATCCTTTTGGTTGGTGGTAAGCGTTCCTGTTTTGTCAAAAATCGCCGTATCAATTTTGGCCAAGCGTTCAATTACATTGGTATTCTTCAGGTAAAACTTGTATCTGCCAAAAATGCGAAGCATATTGCCCAAGGTAAATGGGGCTGCCAAAGCAATGGCACAGGGACAGGCAATGATCAACACCGAGGTAAATACGTTTAAGGCCAGGCTTGGGTCAAAAATCAACCAGAACAGCGTGGATATGGTGGCAATGCTCAGCACCGCAATGGTAAAGCGTTTGCCAATACTATCGGTAAGGGTCTGGAAATGACTGGCCTTATCCTTGGAGAATATAGAGTTGCCCCAGAGTTGTGTCAAATAACTTTGGGAGACCGATTTGAGCACTTCCACCTCCAAGACACCTGAAAGCTGCTTGCCACCGGCGAACAGTTTCTCTCCCGATTCCTTAAAGACAGGTTCCGATTCTCCGGTTACGAAGCTGTAATCGATTTCGGCCGTTCCTTTGATCAGGATACAATCCACAGGAATGATCTCTTGGCTACGGATCAGCACCCTGTCACCTACCTCGATATTGTAGATTTGGATATTTTCTTCTTCCCCATTCTTCTTCAAACGGGTTACGGCAATCGGAAAATAGGATTTGTAATCCCGTTCAAACGACAGATAGGCGTAAGTCTTCTGCTGAAAAAATTTGCCCAACAACAAAAAGAACACCAGTCCTGTTAGGCTATCAAAAAAACCGGAACCCAAATCGAACATGATATCGGCGGTACTCCTTAAAAAAAGTACCAGTATCCCCAAAGCGATCGGCACGTCAATATTCAACAATTTGGAACGAATGCCTTTGTAGGCGGAAATAAAATAATCCTGCGACGCATAAAACACGACGGGAAGGGAAAAGGCAAACATCAACCAGCGGAACACATGCTTATATTGGTCCAACCAAAACTCCTCCACCTCAAAATACTCGGGAAAGGAAAACAGCATCACATTGCCAAAGGCAAATCCGGCTACCCCTAATTTATATATTAAGGAACGATCGACCTTTTTCCCTTTTTTATTGTATTCCTCTAAAGAAATATAAGGCTCGTACCCAATGCTTCCCAATAAAAGCGCTAGCGCCTTCAAGGAAAAATCTGCAGTTTTATAGGTGACCCGAATGGTCTTCTTTGGAAAGTCGACTTGTGAAACGGATATAGCGGGATGCAGTTTGTTCAGGTTTTCCAAGACCCAAATACAGGAACTGCAATGAATGGTGGGAATGCTAAGGCTTACCACCTGCACCCCTTCTTCATTGAACTCCACCAATCGCTCTACGATTTCTTGGTTGTCCAAAAAATCATATTTCTGTCTGATCTCGTTTGGTGTGGTCCCCGCCTTGCTCTCGATTTCATAAAAGGTGGACAGGCCGTTCGATGTAAAGATTTCATAAACGGTTTTGCAACCATTGCAACAAAAATCCTTATCATCAAACTGCACGCTGCGGCTACCGCATTGATCTCCACAATGATAACAGGTCGAATCTGCCATTTCACATTTGCTTTACCTGACGCAAAATTGTAATACTCTTCCTCTTAAAAATATGATATTTATCAGTTACCAATAAATCTTTGTCCATTAAATTTGCCTCATCAGGTAAACCCAACAGTATGGAAAGCAGGTGTGAAAATTGTATCATCCGACAATTTAACTCCCTCAGGGCCATGAGCAAAGAGGAGTTGAAACAGGTCTCCGATTCCAAAACGACCAAGACCATTAAAAAAGGACAGCCCATTTTTGAAGAGGGCGAAAAACTCAATGGTGTCTATTGCGTTCGCAATGGGGTTTCCAAACTTTCCAAGCTCAGTGCCAACGGCAAGGACCAGATCGTAAAATTGGCCAGCAAGGGCGAAGTGTTGGGCCAACGGTCGGTAGTCTCCGAAGAGAGTGCCAACCTTTCCGCCATTGCAGTGGAAGACATGGAGGTTTGCTTTATCCCAAAGGAGAGCATTAACAATACCCTTCAAAAAAATCCAAACTTTACGCTAGAGGTGTTACGGCACATGGCACACGATCTAAAGGAGGCCGACGATGTTATCGTCAATATCTCCCAAAAAACCGTAAAGCAACGTATGGCCGAAGCCTTTCTGTACCTTCAGAACAATTTTGGCGAAGATGCGGATGGATTTTTGGCACTTACCCTTTCCAGAGAGGATATTTCCAATGTGGTTGGAACCGCTACCGAATCGGCCATCCGAATCATTTCTGAGTTCAAAAAGAAAGGCCTCATACACACTTCGGGCAAAAAAATAGGTATCAAAAACCAGCAAAAACTTCTTGAAATGGTCGAAGGTTTTTAGACCATTTTTCCAAACCTGACTTTTGTCATAGTATCCCCTGTCCCTTAGGTCTAATTTTATCGCATCGTAAATCTTAGTCAGATGCAAAAGATATTAATACCTACGGATTTTTCGGAAAATGCATGGAATGCCATTGATTATGCCATGCAATTGTTCCGTAACAGGCGTTGTACATTCTATCTGCTCAACACCTATACCCCGGTTATTCCGAGCAGCAGATTTATGGCGAAAATGATTGATGGAGTACGTATTGTGGATGCGGTACGGGAGAATTCTGAACGAGGTTTGGATAAAACAGTAAAAAAAATCAAATCCAAATACGGCAATCCCAACCATAGTTTTGAGACCATTTCCTCCTTCAATCTTTTGGTGGAGGAGGTAAAGGATATTGTGGAGACCTTTGGCATCCACATGGTGATTACGGGAACCAAGGGCGCTTCGGGCGTAGACGAGGTTTTTATGGGCAGCAATACGGTACGGATCATAAAATCCACCAAAAAATGCCCCGTTTTGGCCATTCCCTATCACTTTGAATATGTAACACCTTCCGAAATTGCATTTGCCACCGATTTTAATCGATTCTACACTTCTTCGGAATTGGAGCCTATTTTGGAAATGGCAAAAATGTTCAAGGCTACCATCAGAATTGTCCACGTGCAATATGGCATTAAGGCCTTAACGGAACTGCAACAATTCAACCTGAACATGCTACGCCGCTATTTGAACGGTGTAGAGCATTATGTGCACACGGTTTCCGAACTCAATTCGGTTTCCCATACCTTGGAAACATTTTCCCAAGAATTGGGCATCCATCTCCTGGCCATGCTCAATTACCAGCACAGCTATATGGAGAAAATGACCCGGGAGCCCATTGTCAAGCGCACGGCGTTCCACACCCAAATTCCTTTGTTGGTGATTCCAGAACTGGGCATGGAAGGCATTTCGGCCAAGGCCAAGGAAGAAGAGGAAGAGGTGCAGTCGCACAATTAAGCTTCCTGTAGTATCTTTATCGTTCTTAACTGTTTTCCTGCATAAAGAACGAAAGGTAACCTATGGACAAACAACATTTGATTGACTGCCACGAGCGGATAAAACCCTTTATCCACAACACCCCTGTACTCACATCTCGCCTTATCAACGAGATGGCAGGTGCCCATCTTTTTTTTAAGTGTGAAAACTTCCAACGAATGGGTGCCTTTAAAATGCGCGGGGCCGCCAATGCCATTATGCAGCTTTCGGACGAACAAAAACAAAATGGCGTGGTAACACACTCCTCGGGCAACTTTGCACAGGCCCTATCCCTTTCTGCCCAAAGCTTGGGCGTAACGGCCTATATTGTGATGCCCGATTCCGCTCCCCAAGTGAAAAAGGATGCCGTAAAAGGGTATGGTGGGGTTTTGGTGGAATGTGAATCGACCTTGGAAGCTCGGGAACGTACCTCGCAAGAAATCGTAGAAAAACATGGAGCCACCTTTATCCATCCTTCGAATGATGACCATGTGATTTTAGGCCAAGGCACGGCCTGTAAGGAGTTGTTGGAACTGCATCCGAACCTGGATTATGTGGTCACCCCTGTTGGCGGTGGCGGATTGATTGCCGGAACTGCCCTTGCGGCCCATTACTTCGGGAATCAATGTAAAACTGTTGGCGGAGAACCGTTTGAAGTGGATGATGCCTATCGGTCCTTGCAAAGCGGACAAATTGAGACCAATTCTACCACCAATACCATCGCTGATGGACTTAAGACACAACTGGGCGACAGGAACTTTCCCATCATCCAAAAGCATGTGGAAGAAATTATTAGGGTGACCGAGGATGAAATCATCCAATCCATGCGATTGCTTTGGGAACGGCTTAAAATAGTATGCGAACCTTCTTGTGCCGTGGCATTGGCAGCGGTTTTTCGCGAAAAGGAGAAATTCAAGGCTAAGGAAATAGGCATTATTATCTCTGGCGGAAATGTAGATTTGAGCCGGTTACCCTTTTAGGGCATCAAGATGGTAAAGGGAAACTGATTGTAAAGGTAGTCCCCACGTCCTTTTCACTTTCAACACGGATTTTGCCTTCCATGGCCTCCACTTGGGTCTTTACCAAGTACAGCCCAAAGCCCTTGCCTTCGGTGGCACCGCTAAGCCTGCCATACATATCAAAGATTTTGCGTTCCCGCTCTGGAGTAAGCTCCATTCCAATGCCATTATCGGAGAATTGGATAACCATGCCTTCGGGAATTGTTTGTGTGGTGACTTTTATAACGGGAGGAACATGTTCTTTGGCATAGTGAATGGCGTTGAGGATAAGATTGTAAAAAATATTCACCACATAGCTCTTGGTACCAAATATCGAGCTCGCATTGGAAAAATCCGTTTCCACGGAAGCTTTACTCCTGCTAATTTCCTCAGATAGCAATCCATCCACATCCTTCATTACCTCCCTAAGGGGCACCTCCCTAAACTGCTCCTTATCGGCCGCTTTCAAGGACAATGAGAGGTTAAGGTCTTTGATGGTTTGATCTAATGCTTCGGTAGTATGTTCTATTTTTCGGACAATGTCATCATTCATTTCATCCTTGCCCCATTCGTAAATTTTGGATAACATGAGGAGGTTGGAGATGGGTCCGCGCAAATTATGTGAAATAATCCGCACAAAATTCTGTAGTTCGTGGTTTTGCTCTACTATCTGTTGATTGGCCAACACCGCATTGGTGACATCTTGGGTGGTCCCTGACATGGATTTGGGCTTGCCGTTTTCATCATAGTAAGCTCTTCCCTTTTGGTGCACATATCGGACTTCACCGTCTCCCACAACAATCCTATGGGTAATATCGTGCATTTCATTGTTCTTGATGCAATTCTCAACATCATCAACAAAAGCTTGTCGGTCGTCCGGGTGGATAATCTCCGAAAGGGCATCGAAAGTAGCGTCAAATTTTCCGGGTTCCTGTTCAAAGATTCGGTATAATTGGTTGGACCAAGCGATTTGGTCCTCCCGCATATCCCAATACCAATGTCCAATATTGGCCACTTCTTGGGCCTCTCGGTACTTGCGTTCACTTTCGCGTAATCTGTAATTGTTCTCAACTTCTTCGGTGATGTCCTTTTGCCAAATAGAACAACCGACCACTTCGCCAGCACTGTCCATAAAGGGCTGGAAGGCAAATTCGTGCACCACGATTTTTCCCTCGGTCTCGAAGGTATGCCTTGAAGTTGTGGCATAACGATCTAGGGCCCTTTGGCAGCCTTGCTCACAGGGGTTAAAAAAACAATCGGATTGATATACCTGCCTAAGGTCCATACCTCTTTGGGCATCGCCCAGGCCCTTTTCTTTCAATTGATTTTTGAAACAGGTGTTGAAAGCAGTGAGTCTGTAGTCCCTGTCCATGGCCCATACCACGTCCTCCCTATCCTCAACAATTTCAACTTTATTTTGAATAAAAGCGTTCTTCTGTTTCAACGGTAATTGTTTTGAGAATAAAAACCAGCCCTATTTCCGAAAAATATCGGGAAACTATTTATTGGCACTTTGGAGATAATCCTCCAAATGCTCAATGCGAAGGGGTTTGGTGATAAACTCCTTCACATACTTTCCATATTTGTCGGCTTCCTCCTTATCGGCTTCCGATTCGGAAGAAGTCACCAAGAGCACCTCATTGGTCTCCGGAAAATCCTCGAGCATCATAAATTCCAAAAATTCGAATCCGCTCATTTCCGGCATGTTGATATCCAATAAGATAAGTGTTTTTACGTTGGGGTTGTCCCGGTAGCGAAGGTCATCCAAGGCTAGTTCTGGATTGGTAAAACTCTTTACCCTTTCCTCAAGTCCCATTCGTCTGAAATGAATCGCATTCACTGTATTCACGAGGTCTTCGTCGTCGACCAGATATATTTCCTTGTACATAGTCCGTTGGTCAATTAAGTTTTTAGTTTCGTTGTGGTTTTAGGTGACTGTCAAAAAATTGATAAATATCAACATTTAGTCTTTAGTAAAACTGAAATTGCAAATTTTTATTGTAGAAATTCTTTACAACAGTTGCCAAAAAATTTCAGCATAAAACCTAGATGTATTCTGTACCTTTCTGAATTGAATTTAGTAATATTCTCGGATTTTAACAAAATACTGGTTATAATTTTAGAGCCGCCCTATCTTTTTTTGATAATTGTCAATCCAATCGAACCACCTTTACAACAACCCCACACCATAAGCCTTTTCCATCCCAAATTGATGTAAGGAATTCAATGTCAAATACTAACTAAAGAATATGGTGGATAAAGGAACAGGGAGCGCTACTATCCAACCACAAGAGTTTGCGACATTCCTAATTGAAGGTGAGCATTCAAAATTTTGCAAACAAAAAAAGCTCCTCAGAACCTGAAGAGCTTTCTGTGCGGGTGAAGGGAGTCGAACCCCCACGCCTTGCGGCACTAGATCCTAAGTCTAGCGTGTCTACCAATTCCACCACACCCGCGAATTGGAGTGCAAATATAAATCAATTTTCCGATTTGCAAACGCACCCCCTTTAAAAACTTGTTTTTTGTACTTTTAGGGTCCTTTTAAAACCATTTATGAAAGACATAACAAATTACATCAGTGCCAACAAGGACAGATTTATAAACGAGTTGATCGACCTCTTAAAAATCCCCTCCATCAGTGCCGACAAAGCCTATAAAAATGATGTTTTGGAAGCTGCCAAAGTGGTAAAAAAATCATTGGACGATGCAGGTTGCGACAATACGGAGATATGTGAGACCAAAGGGTATCCGGTCGTATATGGCGATAAAATCATAAATCCCAATTTACCCACTGTTCTCGTGTACGGACATTATGACGTGCAACCCCCAGACCCCATTCATCTGTGGGACTCCCCACCTTTTGAGCCTGTCATCAAAAAAACCGAACTGCACCCGGATGGGGCCATTTTTGCCCGAGGTGCCTGTGATGACAAAGGGCAATTTTTTATGCACGTGAAAGCGGTGGAGTATATGATCCAAAAGAACACCTTGCCCTGCAACGTTAAGTTTATGATCGAGGGCGAGGAAGAAGTGGGCAGCGATAGTTTGGGAGATTTCCTAAAGGAAAACAGTGACAAGCTCAAAAATGACATCATCCTGATTTCCGATACTGGTATGATAGCCAACGATACCCCTTCCATCACCACAGGGCTACGTGGACTGAGCTACGTGGAAGTGGAAGTGACCGGGGCCAACCGCGATCTGCACTCCGGAATTTATGGTGGGGCAGCACCCAACCCGATCAACGTGCTGGCCAAAATGATTGCACAGCTACATGATGAAAACAATCATATCACCATTCCTGGCTTTTATGACAAGGTACAGGTGATTTCCGAAGAGGAACGCGCCGAAATGGCCAAAGCCCCCTTTGATCTGGAAGCCTATAAAAAATCGTTGGACATCGGTGATGTTCACGGGGAAAAAGGATTCTCCACACCCGAACGATTTGGCATCCGACCTACGTTGGATGTGAACGGTATCTGGGGAGGCTATACTGGGGAAGGCGCAAAGACGGTCATTGCCAGCAAGGCCTACGCCAAAATTTCCATGCGTCTGGTTCCGGACCAAGATTGGCACGAGATTACCGATTTGTTCACCAAACATTTTACATCCTTGGCCCCAAAAAGTGTGAAGGTAAAAGTGACCCCGCACCATGGTGGTCAGGCTTATGTTACTCCTATTGAAAGTGATGGCTACCAAGCGGCTTCCAAAGCGATGGAAACCACTTTTGGCAAAACTCCCGTTCCTCAACGAACTGGCGGAAGCATTCCCATTGTAGCATTGTTTGAGAACGTTTTTGACAGCAAAACCATTCTTTTGGGCTTTGGATTGGACAGCGATGCCATCCACTCCCCCAATGAGCATTTTGGTGTTTGGAACTTTTTAAAGGGTATTGAAACCATACCCTACTTCTACAAATATTATACTGAAATGAAGGGCTAGATCTTTTTTACGTATTTGGTCACAAGCACAATGTGCTGACCATCTACTTTGCCTTCAATATATTCGGCATTTTCGTGATCCAGGGAAATCCGTCTTACGGCGGTTCCCTGTTTTGCGACCATGCTGGAACCTTTTACTTTTAGGTCTTTTACCAACACAACACTGTCCCCATTTTCAAGGATGTTGCCATTCACGTCCCTGTGGACCACTTTCTCGCTTTCATCCTGTCCGTCGCCAGTAGCTTTGGCCCATTCCAACGTTGTATCATCCAAATACATCATACCCAAAAGGTCTTGGGGCCATCCTTCAGACTTCAAACGGTTCAGCATGCGCCATGCAACCACTTTTACGGCGTCGTGTTCGCTCCACATGCTATCGTTAAGGCAACGCCAATGATTGGGATCCACACCATCGGGGTTTTCTATTTGGTGAAGACAAGTATTACAGGCCAAAAGACTCCCATCCACGCCACCCGTGGACACAGGAGGAACTTCATACACCATTAATTTTTCTGTTGACCCACATAATTCGCAGGTATTCCCGCTTCGCTCCTGTAATTGTTCCAAAACCGTCATGGCCGTTATTTTTATAATGGCTGCAAACTTATCACTTTTCTGTAGAAGTGTTTTTGAACGTCCGCTAGTACAAGAGGCCGTCTAAAAAGCTGTTTACCTGTCAGTTCAAATAGTACCAGTTTTTAGACGGCCTCT
Organism: Allomuricauda sp. MMSF_3307; assembly: GCF_030733585.1. Taxonomy (NCBI): domain Bacteria; kingdom Pseudomonadati; phylum Bacteroidota; class Flavobacteriia; order Flavobacteriales; family Flavobacteriaceae; genus Allomuricauda; species Allomuricauda sp. MMSF_3307. The sequence goes on along the minus strand of NZ_JASHIQ010000003.1, from coordinate 57,556 downwards.
AGGCTTAGTGAATGTCTACTTTTTTAAGGTAATTGCGAATATCCATGTTTGGTTTTCCAAAGGAAATATTTCTCGAACAACACCTTATTGAAGTCATAAAATATGTTGGGAATCATGATGGCAAAGTTCCGTGGCTTGAACAAGTGATCACTGATAATGATCACTTCTTTTTTACCGGCATCCATCACACATATACCTGGGATTTTTCCCCATGCTTTCTTCTTCAACTTATCCTTGCCTTTAGTGACCCTAATGATATTCTCGGCCACAATTTTACCGGTTTCATCGGATGGGTAACCTGTTTTGGGACCAGAAAAGGGTACCTTTCCGGGTTTAAAGGGCAATTTTACATCCACAGCGATTCCTGCGGACCAGATATTTGGATATTTCAAGTGTCGGTAATCATCGCCTACGGGGAGATATCCTGCAGCCGTTGCTTCCAATTTTGGGGAATTGACCACAAAGTCGACCCCTACAAATGGAGGCATCAACATAGTGAATTTGCTGGGCAACACCTCATCCGAAGTTAATATTACACTGTCTTCGGTAACTTCCTTCACCCCTACTTCCGTTCTGTAATGAATGTGGAACATTTTCATGAAGGATTTGAGCATGGTCTCACCTCCGGTGATGCCATCAATACCAAAGTGACCCAAGAAAGTTTCAGGAGTAATCCAATACAAGTCAACCTTTTTTCTGATTTTTTGTTCCCTCAACCATTTTTCCACATTGAACAAAAACTCATAGGCAGCTCCCATACAACCCGCATTTTGGGTGGCACCAATAACGATGGGGCCGGGGTTTTTCTTGAATTCCTCCAACGCTTGTCTTGTTTTCATGGCGCCGTTGGGTGTGCCAATATAGTGTGCATGTTCCTGAACTCCAGGAGCAACATCGTACTTTACTTTGGGGCCAGTGGCAATCACCAGATGGTCGTAGGCAAAATCACCTTTACTGGTATACACTACTTGGGCCTCAGGGTCTACGTGTAGCGCTTCGGCTTGCACAAAATCAACCCCCTTCTTTTCAAGTATAGTATCCTTTCTAAACGAAATATCTTTGATTTCCCGTCTTCCAAACGGTACCCAGATCAACGAGGGAACAAATAGGAACAACGGCGATTTGTCGATGACCAAGACCTTATGGTCCTTTTTCCCTTTTCTTTTGATTTCCAATGCGGCGGTCATTCCTGCAAAATTTCCGCCAATGACTACTGTGGTTTTCATGATTGCTTGATTTAATACTATAAATGTACCACCCTAATCTCTCTTGGTCAGTAACTTAAGGCACATAACAGCATCAAAACCGAACAAAATCAACTCTACATTTGTAGAATATCAATTTTTGTTCTATGTTTGTAGAACAACGAATGATAAAAAGACCAAAATGCAGCTGTCAAAATCCGAAGAAGAGCTAATGAACATTGTTTGGAAACTTAAAAAGGCCTACATGAAGGATATATTGGACGCCTACCCCGAGCCCAAACCTGCCACCACAACGGTGGCCACTCTTCTTAAGCGCATATCGGACAAAGGTTTTATTGCCTATAACAGTATTGGAAGAAGCAGGGAATATTACCCGTTGGTGAAGAAGAAAGACTATTTTTCGAAGCAAGTGAACGGACTCATCAAAAACTTTTTTAATGATAGCGCCACTCAATTTGCATCGTTCTTTGCCCAAGAGACCAATTTGAGCAAGGAAGAATTGGAGGAGTTAAAAAAATTGATAGACAACGAAATCAAAAAGAAGTAATGATGCTCACCTTTATCTTAAAATCTACGGCCTGCCTGATCGTTTTTCTGATTTTCTACAAAGTATTGCTGGAAAAGGAAAGCGTACACCAATTTAAACGGTTCTTTTTGTTGGGGGCGCTCATCGCTTCCTTTATAATTCCCAATTTGGTATTTATCGAATATATTGATGCGGTCGAACCCGTAACCAATGCAATTTCTTCGAATACAGACCCCTTTTCTGATGGCTTTAAGGCACAACCCATTCCTCAGGCTTCAGTTTTTGATTGGCAACTTTTGTTGTGGCTTGTTTATGGATTAGGAGTTATTGGATTTGGACTTCGCTTTATTGCAAATCTGTTCCAAATACGTTTACGCATCAAAAAGAACCCTAAGTTCAAGGAAAATTTTGTGACCAAGGTGCTTTTGAATCAATCCCTTCCACCGCATACATTTTTGAACTTCATTTTTTTGAACCAACACCAATTCGAAGCCAAAAATATTCCAGAAGAAGTATTGCTGCACGAAGAGACACACGCCCGTCAGCGACATAGTTGGGACATTCTTCTTGTTGAAATCGCCCAAGTCATCTTTTGGTTCAATCCCCTGATTTACTTTTTTAAATCATCCATTAAGCTGAACCATGAGTTTTTGGCTGACCAAGCGGTGATCCATAAAACACGTGACCAATCACACTATCAAAAAACAATCCTGTCGTACTTATCCAAGGGCATTGAACATCATCAGTCGGTCGGCATCGCAAATGCCATTAATTATTCATCAATCAAAAAACGTTTTACAGTCATGAAAACAAACACATCAAAAAAATCATTTGTACTGCGAAGCTTTTTGCTTCTGCCACTTACGGCCCTATTGTTATTCGGGTTCAGTGAACATCGTCAAATTGAAAAAGGAGGGACCTTTGAGCAAATCATCACAGTAAACCTTCTTGAAAACGGCATGGTAGCCTTGGGAAATAGAACTGTCCATTTAAATGAAGTTCCAAAAACCCTGCTCCAAGACTATCTGCAAAACCACGAAGCCCAAGAAACGAAGGTTGAAATCAATTCGCTTCAGCCTTTACATTACGATTTGTTATTGGAGTTATCCAAAGCAATTAAAACAACGGGCATTACCGCCATTGAAATCGCCGCGGAAGAGGTAGTTATGGACAAAGCCCAATTCAAAGAACATGTTCCGGTGACCTCAACAACGACCCTGTTGAATACCAAAAAAATGACGGTAGTAGACCATGGATTGCAAACGCAACAAAGTGCTACGCGAGAAGAAATGAAGGAATACAATGCTCTGGCCAAAAAATATAACGATATGGACCGTGACCACATGGTGATCCAAAAGAAGGAAGTGATGCGGTTAAAGGAAATATATGCCAAAATGTCCAAAAAACAACGAGCGGATGCGGAACCTTTCCCGAATTTCCCACCGCCACCACCAGCGCCGGACGCTACTACTCCTCCAACCCCTCCTGCGCCACCTAAAAGCATAAAAGCGACCGAAACCCCGGCACCTATGCCTCCTGCGCCCCCAGCACCACCAAAACCCATTGAGCACGTGAAGAAAATGGTTGCCAAAGGGGCAAGCTTTACCTTGAACGGAAAAAAGATATCCAGTAAAAAAGCCCTTGAAGTGGTTCAAAAAAAACAATTTATATCCATGCTTACCATGGACGCCGATGGAGCCAACCCTGTTGTAAACCTATCCACAGAACCCTAAGTCATCGATAACTAAGCTCACGGCATAAAAACTGTTAAAAGCCCCTATTTTGGGGCTTTTAATGTAACAAATTACCCAAAATCACGTTCTAATACCCTATCAATCAAAGAGAACACGATATGTTACAACGCTTTTTCATTTTCTGCTCCGGAGCGGATACCCACATTTTAGACTCTTGTTCCAACGGGGAACGCAACAAGTACGCAGGCATAGGTGCCACCGTATTCTTTACGGCCGTTATGGCATTTATTGCCTCAGGCTATGCCCTTTACACGGTTTTTGACAATGTGTATACTTCCATTTTCTTTGGGTTGATTTGGGGCTTGCTCATTTTCAATTTAGACCGATATATTGTTTCCACCATCAAGAAGAGGGACAATTTTAAGGGAGAATTGCTTCAGGCAGCTCCTCGGATTGTGCTGGCCCTGATTATTGCCGTGGTGATTTCCAAACCGTTGGAAATGAAGATTTTTGAAAAGGAAATCAATCAGGTTTTATTGGAAGAAAAGAATGCCATGACCTTGAACAACAAGGAACAATTGGCCTTGCAGTACACTCCTAAAATTGAAAGCCTGAATCAGGATATTGCCAATCTCAAAAATGAAATTGCGACCAAAGAAGCAGAGACCAATGCACTCTACGATACCTATATTTCCGAAGCCGAAGGCACTGCTGGAACGGGTCTGTTGGGAAAAGGCCCAGTGTATAAGGAAAAGCGGGAAAAGCACGACGCTGCCCTTGCTGAACTCAATACCTTGAAGACGACCAACGGTGAAAAAATTGAAAACATTGAGGCCCAGATTGCGGCCCTACAAACCGATTACGATACCGCAGTTGCCAATTCACAACCCATTATCGATGGGTTTGATGGTCTGATGGCGCGCATCAATGCACTTGGGAAATTGCCCTGGTTTCCATCCTTTTTCATTTTTTTATTGTTTTTGGCCATTGAAACAGCACCTATCATCGCCAAATTGTTGGCACCTAAAGGCGAGTACGATTACAAGTTTGAAGAACAAGAAAGTGTCGTCGCTACTTGGGTGACCCAAAAAGTGGAACAGCGTAAACTGTTATTGTCCACCGATGGGGAAATCAACCAGCAAATCTATGCCGATATCAAAAATGAGGAAGAGCTGTACCGCTATAAGAAACAAAAGGCAGAGGAATTACTTCGCTTGCAAGCCGATAGCTTTCATAATGTGCAGGTGAAGGGGCTTTAATCCACGATTCCCATATTTTTGAGCAAGAAGGAAGCATTCATGTTTTGGCAAACCCCTTCCTTGAACTGATAATCAAAAAACAGTTCCCCGTTTACGATCTGAGCATCAAAATAGCGGTTTTCTACCTCTGGAAGGTCGTTGGCCAAGGTGCATAGACTCAAATCGTGGGTGGCTACCATCCCTGTGGACCCGTTTCGCACCAACCGCTCCACAAACTTTTTGGAACCTTCGGCCTTATCGACACTATTGGTGCCCTTTAGGATTTCGTCTAAAATCACAAAGCAGTTGTCCTTCTCCAGTTCTTCTACAATATATTTTAGACGTTTGAGCTCGGCATAAAAATAAGAAGTCTCATCGGCCAGCGAATCAGCTGAGCGCATGCTGGTAAGCAAACGAACTGGGTGGTACCTTACTTCTTTCCCTTTTACGGGCAAGCCCATGTTGGCCATCACAATCTGTAAGCCTACAGCACGTAAAAAAGTACTTTTCCCGGCCATATTGGCTCCTGTTACAATGCAAAAGCGTCCCTTCCCGATGTCAAAGTCGTTGAGAACGTTCTTTTTGGGGTCCACCAACGGATGACCGACCTGTTTTCCGCTCAAGACCGTTTCTCCCTCTACCAAAATCGGGTAAGTGTGATCGGGATGGTTAAAGGCATAGGTACCCAAGGTGATGTAGGCATCGAACTGTGCAATGGCGGCAAACCAACCTTCCACTTCGTGGCCGTACTTTGTTATCCACGATTCCACTTGAAAGGCATAATAGATACTGTACATACCAAGACCTTGGGCAAACATGGAGATGATCAGGTTGAATTGTTGTTCCAGCATGGTCACCTTTTGCGAAAAACGCTTTAAGATGTTGGACGTCCGTTCTCCCTTTACTTCCAGTCTTTGCTGAAGTTCTTGTAGCAATTCTGACTTGAACGACCGGTCTTCCAGTTCGGAAATCAACCGTTGATGCTGCTGGATGGTATCCTGTGCCTCGGATGCCTTTGCCGTGAACCCCAAAATCCGCTTCGCAAAGCGACCCACCATGCCAACACCCAAAAGGTACCAGAACAGTACCAAGCTTTCGGGCACTTTGCCCAAAACGGCCAAAGCAATCACCAAAATGGAAAGCAGCACAAAAACTGGAGGCACGAATCCTGCCCATTTGGGCATAAAAGGTTGGTGGTTTTTCATCCAATCAGAAACCACATCGGGAGAGATTTTGGGTCGGGTCTCGCCTGCCAAAGCGGAGAAGTGTTGTCGCCACTCGGGCAATTGCGCCAACTCCTTAATGGCCTCCTGTTTTTTGATCAAATCCTTTGGATGACCGTCCAATAACAAATGGGAAAATACTTCCGTGCCCTGCACCAAAACAGTTCGGTTAGCGTACTGAAAAAAGGAACCCCTACCAAATAGGTCAAGATCTTGTGCATAGGGATGGTCGAGCTGCAAAAAGGTCTTCCCGTCCGGCAAGTGATGAAACTTGCGGTCCAAAATATCCAATTCAGTGTTATTGATAGCTATAAGACGTTCCAGGTATTCCTTGTGCCGCTTTACATTGCTAAAACGGGTCACCAAATACAAAAAGAGCGCTATGCCCAAAGGCAACATCACAAAAATGAAAACATTTCCCCAAAGCAAATACACTCCAAATGCCATACCCACAAAAATGGATAATCGCAACGTGGCCAATAGGCCCAATTGCTTTTTCACCTGTTGAAGTTCCTGCTGGAAATGCTTCCGCCGCGACGTATAAAAATCTTTTAAATCCTGCATCCCCTATCAGTCTAAATTGTGTAGCTCTTGTTGAAGCTTTTTGGTCAATCCCGATGCGACCAGCTCATAGGAGTGGTTGACCAGATCCTTGATCAATTGTGGTGGGAGTTGTTCCAAAAACAGAGTGTTCCAATGCTTTTTGCTCATGTGATAACCCGGCACAATAGCGCCATCATAAGTCTCGCGAAGTTCCTCGGACCTTTCGGGGTCGCACTTCAGATTGCACTGGGGTGGCAGCCGCTCCAAAGCCACGAGCGCAAACATTTTTCCCATCACTTTAAACACCAAAGTACTTTCGTCAAAGGGAAATTCCTCCGTTACTCCCTTTTTGGAGATACACAGTTCGCGAAGTTCTTCTACATTCATTGTGGTATGCCCTGCGAGTCGTATACGATCACTTTTTCCCAAAGATCTTGGCACTCCTCAATGAACACCTTGTGCGGTGGTTCCTCTTGATAGGCAGCTTGGTCTTCGGCAGATTCAAATGAAAGAATCAACGAGTAGGTAAACGAATCATCCACTACATCACGGATCGCCTTTGGCGGTCTGCCAATAAATTTGGTCTTCGCATATTGGGAATTGTTCAAGAACTTGGTCAACGATGCCTCGAAGGTATCCCGGGCGGCTTGACTATCGGGATTCTTGAACCAAAAATAGACCACGTGCGCAAAAGTGTGGTCAAACGTGGTTTTATCGGATTCTTGTGCGTTGCTCATAACGGATATCATTCCTACCAGAAGTAGGGTAAACATTTTGGTTTTCATAATTAGGGTTCTAAAGATTGTTGTTCGGTGACCGACAGTTCCAAAGCGGAGTAATCCAAGGTCCAACCGATGGTCTCCACTATTTTTTCCACGACCAAAACAGCCTGCATGGCTTCATTCTTGGCCGTTTCCATCAATCCGCTTTCTGGTATTTTCTGTTTGATGTGCTCTTTGGCCTCTTGATTCAAGTTGGTCAAATCTGTAGGCGAAAAGCTATTGAAAATTCCATTTTTGATATCGTAAAACTGCAGGTCGGGTTCAATGGACAACACTTCCGGTTCTGGAAAATGGCTTAGAATGATTCGTTTTCGATCATTGTCCGCCCGCATATTCAATTTGTTCAGGTCGTATCCGATATGGGCCTTGGCCTTGATCACGATCAGTGCCTTTTTTTTACTTCGGAACAGGCTCATAAAACGATCTTTGGTATTTTCGTAATGATAGATTTCGGCAAAATCCCCTTCAACGGACACCAATCTACAAACACTTCGAATCTTGTTCAGAATAACGGTAGACTGTTGTTGGGTAATTTCCTTGCTCTTCTTTTTGCGGAACAGGGAATAGACCCAATACATTAATATCGCTCCCAAAATCAGCCCTAAAATGATATCTACAATCTCACCCATGGTTATTTTCCGATTTCACCCAAATGGGTAAACTTGAATCCTTTTTCATATTTTAATCCGTAACCCAACATCCTGTCCAACGCGGAATGGGAAAACAAAATTATCCCAATCAACTGGCATAAAGGTAGGGAAAAGTACGCCCCCGTTAGGTAGATGACCAAGGCCAAACCTTTGTGATGGAAAAGGTTATAGGAAAAAGCGCCTGCTCGGTTCCCAAAAGCATATCCGATCATTCCAATGTCGGGTGTCAAAATCAACACTAAAAACCACCACCAAGCATAATCCAACAGGCTAAACAGGTATATGCCCAGGACGAACATCAGCAACTCCTCCAATTTTATGGTTGTTTTCATTTATTGGTCTTCAATTTTGTACAGTACCGGCCTACTGGGGGTGGCATCGTTCTCAAAAGGCGCCACTTGTAAATTTAAAAAGTAGGTGCCGTCTTCTACGGGGTTGGGCACATAGATAAATTCGGTTATGGTCGCTTTTGTTCTGGGTTTTCCCGACATGTTCCAAAAAGCCTTGTGTGCCAAAAGTCCTCCGCCATCGCGTTCCTTGTCCACCGAAGGTAGGTCGATCAACAAATGTTCCACACCTTTTTTTACCAAATGCTTGGCCGCGGCCTCCATCAGATAGGGCGGATTGGTATCGGAATACTGCTTGGAACGTTTGTCGCCCAAATTGGGCAGGGTCCTAATCACAACTGCTTGGCGCTTTTTGTTGCCCAGTGCATATTTGATTTGCTTTTCCGAAATGATAAAATCCCCGTCCACCTGTTCGGGGGCAACCGTAATCAACTCGGCCAAAAAGAAAAACCGTTTGAGCTTTTTGTTGATGGAATTGAATTCCTCGGAAATATGTCCCAAACATTCGGTATGGGTTACGTGCGAATGCGGATTGAACCAAATATCATTGAAATTTGTGGAGGCTCCTTCGGATACCTTGCCAATAAATCCATCCTGTTCGTGTGGGGCAATTTTGGGAGGTTCCAAATACCAGGCGTTCACATTTTTGTCCCCACCCTTGAGCGGTATGGAAATATCCAGTGGTTTGGTCAGGTCTATTTTGTAGTTGCGGGAGTTGTGTTTTATAGAGGCTATCATTAATACTAAACTAGTTTGGAGTAATTAAGTCAATTCAATTGATAAATGCAATAAATCTAGATTTTTTGCTTGAAATCGTCTAACTTCATGCCTAGCTATATCAAACTAAATTGCACAACATATTGATTAAGAATAAAATTGAATAAATTATATCTTTGAAATGTGGAAAAAATTGGAGAGATAGAAATACGGGTTGTCGGCAAGTCTGGAAACGAAGACTTAAGCCCTGAAAACTATGACATAAAGCATATTGCATCCATTTTGCAGAATGTTGAGGATTTGCTATTTCCTACTAATAAGAAGGATAGACCAATTATCACTTATGATATTCAGGAGGGCTCTGTTCGTCACTTATTCAAAACTACCATTCAAACCGTAATCGGATTTAGTGCAGTTTTATCCCAAGTCCAAGCCAATGAATCAATCGATTTTCTTGAATTAAAGACTGCTAGAGCAATTGAAAATATTCAAAACCTGTCTCGTCAAAAAAATTACGAGTTTCAAATAAAAACATCGCTAAATGATGGTTATGAATTAACCATTAATCCAAATACAAAATTCATCAGAACAGAAAATATTTGGGTTGATGCAGAGTTTTATTTTTATGGTATTTTAAAAGATGCTGGTGGTAAAAGCAAAGCCAATATACATTTAGACACCGATGATTTCGGATATTTATCAATAGAGACTGGAGAAGAATTTTTAAAAGAAAGAGAAGAAAACTTACTTTATAAAAATTATGGTGTTCGAGCTAAAGGCAAACAAAACATTGAAACCGGAGAAGTTGACACCAAATCTCTTCAATTAATTGAGCTTATTGACTATCAACCAAAATTTGATAGCGACTACTTGAATTCTCTTATCAAAAAAGCCAAGAATAGTTGGAAAAATGTTAATCCTGACGAATGGCTATTTAACTTAAGAGGTGGTTATGAAACATAGTGTCTTATTAGATACAAGTTTTTTCATTAGACTTCTTAACGATGAAGATCCACTGCATCAAAACGCAATTGGATATTTCAAATACTTTTTAGAAAACGATACTGGTTTAAAAGTTTCTACAATCTCAATCGCTGAATATTGTGTTCTAGGGAATCTAGAGGATTTGCCATTAAAGAATATTCAAATTGTTCCTTTTAATTTAAAGGATGCCGAGAAAACTGGAGAATTTGCGAATATAATGTTTGCTGAAAAAAAGATTAGCGAAGAAGATTTGTCGCCACGTGCAATAATTCCGAACGATTCCAAACTTTTCGCGCAAGCTGACTTGGATAAATCAGTCACACATTTTGTAACTTCTGATATTCGTTCAAAAAGTACTCTTTCACTTTTGAAAAGAGGAACTAATCCAAAGTTTGAGATCATCTCCATTGATGTTCCATTCACTGAAACTTTTGGTATTTTAGACATTTAAAAAATGCTCAAAAATGACCATTTGTGAACTCATCAAATCAGAGAGATAAGAAATACACTAGCTTATCTCAGGAAAAACAAATCACTAGCAATTCCATCCGCCAAAAACTTGCCTTTTTTGGTGGTAAGCAGTCTGCCATCTTCGAGCATCAAATGTCCCTGTTCCAAAAATTTGGATGCTTGTTGGTTCAAATAGATTAAGTAATTCTCACCATATTCGGATGCCACCCTATCCAAATCCACGCCCCAAATGGTGCGCAGTCCGGTCATCACATATTCGTTGTACCGGTCCGTAGTGGAAAGCGTTTCAATTTCCAAAGGAAGTTCGCCTTCGTTGATTTTTTTAAGGTAGATGGGATTGTTCCGAATGTTCCAGCTTCGCTGCTTGCCATCAAAGGAATGTGCCGAAGGACCGACTCCCAAATAGGTCTTTCCCAACCAATAAGCGGTATTGTTTTGGGAGAAAAATCCGGGCTTGCCAAAATTGGATATTTCGTAATTCACAAAACCTTCGCCCTCCAACATATCCACCAAAATGTGGAATTGCTCCTGGGCCTGTTCATCGTCCACATCGGGAATCAGTTCCTTCTCTATAAATTTTTTAAGGGCCGTTCTAGGTTCCACAGTCAAGGCATAACTCGAAATATGCGGCAGACCAAAATCCAACGCTTTTTGAATGTTGGCCCTCCACCGTTGGTTGTCCATTCCGGGAATCCCGTAGATCAAATCGATGGTGATGTTATCAAAATGCTCAGTGGCTTCCCTAATACATTGTTCGGCTTCACGGGCGTTGTGGGCACGGTTCATCAGTTTAAGGTCCTGTTCAAAAAAGGATTGGATGCCGATGCTGAGACGGTTAATGCCAGTATTTTTATATCTCTTGAAAAGATCTCTCGACTGCGCTCGAGATGAGACCAAATCATCTGGGTTGGCTTCCAATGTAATTTCCGGGTCATCCTCAACCTTGTAATTGTCATAAACTGCCTGAATCAAGGTCTCCATCTCGCCTTGGGAAAGCACGGATGGCGTTCCTCCACCGAAGTAAATGGTCTCAATGGTATCCTGCACCTCCGCTTTCCGCAACTCCAATTCTTGGGCAATGGCATGGACCATGGCTTCCTTTTTTCCCATTTGGGTGGAAAAATGAAAATCACAATAATGGCAAGCTTGCTTGCAAAATGGCACATGGATATAAATACCGCTCATTCAATCAGTGGTCAGTTAACAGTAAATATTTAACAATGAACAATTTACAATTATCATTTGGCCCTTTTTGTGGTTTTTAAGATGGAAAACATAATTTTGGAGAGTTCATCTGCTCGTTCTATCAGTTTATTTGCTTTTTCTGCCTTGATATATTCAGAATCCTTTAGAAGCGACAACCAATATTTTACTTCAAGACTTTCCTTATAAGCTATTGATATTTTGGCGGAAAAATCTGCAGTTGAAATTGCTCCGTTCGCCTCAGCGATGTTTGCTCCGATTGATGTGCCAGAACGAAGCATTTGTTTAGATAGCACAAACTCTCGTTTTGAAGCAATAATTCGCTTATACAATCTAACTGTTTCTAATGCGAAATCATAAGATTTCTTCATTAAGGGATTCTCTTTTTTCATAATGTAGGTTCATTTAAGTGATTTGGTAATTGTAAATTGATTATTGTTTATTGGACATTATTATTTGATCTTATCCGGGTTTTGTTTGATGAAAGCCTCCCAACCGGTATAGCTTTTTCCGACCTCAACCCTGCCCTCATTATAAAAGTGGCAGACGGCGGCGGCCAATCCATCGGTGCTATCCAAATTTTTGGGCAAGGATTTTAGTTGTAATACGCTTTGAAGCATTCGGGCTACCTGCTCCTTACTGGCATTTCCATTGCCCGTGATGGCCATTTTTATCTTTTTGGGCATGTACTCGGTGATGGGTATTTCCCGTGAAAGTCCGGCTGCCATGGCCACCCCTTGTGCCCGGCCCAGCTTGAGCATGGACTGTACATTCTTCCCGTAAAAAGGAGCTTCGATGGCGATTTCGTCCGGGTGATAGGTATCGATGAGCTCTATGGTCCGCTCAAAAATAAGTTTGAGCTTGGTATAGGGGTCGTCATATTTTCGGAGCATCAACTCGTTCATTTGCACAAAGTGCATCTGTTTGTTGATGACCTTGATAATACCAAACCCCATGACCGTGGTGCCTGGGTCTATGCCCAATATAATTTTTTCTGTTGCCAAATCAATAGGTGTTTAGGACCAGCGGAAGCCTAAAACGCAGGCTTACGGGGTTACCTCGTTTCAATGCGGGCGCCACAGTGGTCAAATCGTTTAAGCGTTCCGATATTTTGGTGTTGAAATCGGATATCTCATTGAGCACGGAGGTTTTTTCTTCAACGCCCAACACAGATATAAACCCGTGTTCATCTATCAAAAAATCGATATAGACGGTATCGTTCATATCGTTCCGTACCTGAAACTGCAATCCAGCCAAAGCTTCGGAGAAATATTCGGTGATCACGTTTTGGAAACACTCTTGCTGTGCCTCCTTGGGAGCAGTTTCGTCGCAATCCTCAAAAAGGGGATATTGGTCCACATCGTTCCAATCGATGGCCAAAAGTTCCTCATTGACCAGTTTTTGGGTCTTGTCCTCCTTGGACTCGAAGAGCTCGCAGGATACGAGCAGACCCATAAAAACGATTAACAAAACAAACTTCTGCATGACAGCCCCTAGAATTTGGCTGAAATTACGACATTTTGAAGAAATCAGTTGCTGCCAAAATGGATTTCCTCCTTGAGCTCGCTGATTCTGTTTTTGATGCGTTCCTCGAGCCAAGGAACCAAATCAGGGTACATTTCCAGCAACTTTTCATAATAGTTCAGTCGAGTTTTGGGGTCCTTATAATATTCATCCGCCAAAACACAAACCTGATAGTAATTATAATAGTTCTCTTCGTTTTCTTCCCATGCCTTTACATAGTAATCCATAGCCTTTTTGGTCTGTCCCTTGAGCCGAGCAATCCGACCCAAACTGGCATATTCTTGGGGAAAAAAGACCCTTCGTTCCTCTATGGATTTTTCAATATAGTACTGTGCGCTGTCCAACTCCTTTTCCTCAAAATACACTTCTCCCAATCCCGAATAGGCAACGGCCAGTTTCTCCGGGAAATCCTTCAGTTTATGATAGGTTTCCAGTGCTTTTTCCGGCTCCCAGTTTCGGAAATAGCAATAGGCCAATTTCTCGTACACAAAGGCCTTTTCTTCGCCCAACTCCAGCAGCCGCTCAAAATGGGGGATGGCCAATGAAAATTGACCATTATTGTAATATGCCAAGGCCTTTAAATTGATCATCGCCACATCGTTTTCATAAAACCGAAGTCCTTGATCGATATAGACCAAAGCGGAATCCCGTATTTCTTTGCCCACATAATGTTTGCCCAAAGCGTAAAGGCTCCGTAGATGGGTACTGTCCATTTTCACAGCAGTTTTGTAGGATGAGTTGGCCTTTTCGGTGTTGTCGATAGACTCGTAGACCCTGCCCAGGTAGTAGAAATATTCGGGGTTTTGCCCTTCCGATGACACCAGGACCTGAAACATTTCCATGGCAGGTCCAAAATCTTTGGTCTTCAACAACAACTTGCCCAGTTCAAAACGGGCCAACTCAAATTGAGGGTCATTGTCCAAAATATCGGTGTATTGGGCTATGGCTTTGTCATAATTTCCGATGGCATTGTAGGCCCGTGCAATCTGCAGACTGGACTTTTGGTCCCCCACCTTGGCATAGGCATTGATAGCCGAAGTATAGTTTCCCAAGGCATACAAACTGTCGGCAACGGACAAAGCCGATGTTTGTGCACCGGCTTGGAATGAGAACAAAATCAAAAATGTACTGTAGATATTTTTTGATTTACGTATCACAGCTAAAATTTAATTTTAGTAATCAATATTGGGATACTTCAATATGTTTGTCGGGAAGTCCTTCATACTGAAATTTCACGATATCACCTTCTTCGACTGCTATCGAAAAAACACCATTAAAATTTGACATAACTCCAGCCTCCTTTCCTTCAACGGAAATTACAACTCCAGAAATACCCATAGATTCCTTGTCTGTCACTACACCCTCAAAATAGGTTTTCCCTTGCTTTTTTACCTTCATGCCTTCAACCAATAAATAATCTTTGGAACCATTTACTGTGGTACCCTCTGGCTGGTTTTTTAACCTAAAGGTAATTGGAATCGCATATGGCACATTCATAACTTTGCCTTCATGTTTTCCGGGCTGCATTTTGGGTAGTCGTTCTATAATCCTGACCGCTTCATTTTCCAACAATTCATGAGGACCACGTTTTTTAATCGAAGAAACATTACCGTTTACATCGATTGTAAATACTACACTCACCCTACCTTGAATCCCCTGTTCCTGTGCTGCCTTTGGATACCTGAAATTCTTTCTGATATGCTCTACCAATTTCTCAGCGAAACACTCTTTTGGATCTATGGCATTTTCGCAACCTGGAAAAACGGGAATTTCATCTATTGTAGCAAAAGGGTATGAATCACTACTGTTTTCTTCCGAATTGGACTTCTTTTCCTCGCCTTGAAGTTTAAAAACAATTGGAATGGAAAAAGGCACTTTTACAGCTTTACCCTTGTGCTTACCAGGTTGCATTTTTGGCAATTTGTCTAAGATACGACCTGTTTCATTTTCCAAAAGATCGTGTGGACCTTTCATGTTAATGTCAACAATATTACCCTCTAAATCAATCCTGAATATGGCTGAGACCTTTCCTTCTATTCCTTGCTGTTCTGCTGCTTCAGGATACCTGAAATTCTTCTGGATATGTCGCTGTATTTTTTCCTGAAAACAGGCTCTTTTATCTTCTGCATCTTCGCATCCCGGAAAAACAGGAACTTCATCAATCACTCCAAAGGGAATTTCTCCTTCTTTTGTTTTACCAGCTCCGTAACCTACAATTGTCATCTCCTCAATTGGTTCTTCAGCTGTACTTTCAGCATCGGTCGGTTTTTCATTTTCGCAGGAAGTGTACACCAGCATACCCAAAATAAGGGGTAACAACAATACATACTTCACCTGCCAAACGGCTTTTGACTTCTTTTTTTGTAACATGACTATTCGTTTTTTGATTAATGATCTATTGAAAAATTGATTCACAAAACTGATGTTCTGCGTATGAAAGGCTTGGGACAACAGCATCTCAAAATGGGCCGCTTTGTTATGTTTGACCGCCCTTTCATCGGCAATAAATTCATGAAGTTCGGCTACCCTGTTTTGGTAGATGTACACCAAAGGATTGAACCAGAAAACTATTCTTGCCAATTCAAAAAAGAGCAGGTCCAAAGAATGCCATTGCTTTACGTGGACCAGTTCGTGGGCCAAGATGTTGTCCTCCTTGTCCTTTTGAATCTCTTCTCCCATAAAAATGTTTCTGAAAAAGGAGAAAGCAGACGTGCTTTGGGGCACGGTCACCTTGGTAAATTCCCGATAATGCTCCACTGCACTTTTATGGCGAAGTCTTTTTATTTGTACCAATTTATAAGCAAACCAGATTGTCGCCAATAAACTCCCTAGACCCAACACCAAATAAGGCCATGATATTTGTTGCAGGATACTTGTTTCTTCTGCGCCCGGTCCAAGTACGACTCCGTTCAATTGGGTCAAAAATACCGTTGTGGTTTGCAAACCGTCCGGCATCGGGGTGGTCAGGGCATCAATCTTCACCCAGGGCAAAATAATGGATAGGGCAAACGTGCCTAATAAATAGGCCCTGTTCCATTGAAAAAAGGTCTCTTTCTTTAGAAAAAGGTCGTAAGCCAACAAAAAGACCAATTGAAATGCTAAGGATTCTAGGATATAGGTAATCATTGCTCTTTATCTTTAATGTTCTTCATAATAGCTTCCAGTTCCTTCAGACTGATATCGTTTTTTTTCATAAAAAAGGACACCATGCTGGAAAATGACCCTTGAAAGTAGCCCTCCATCAACGTATTCAACCGCTGGTTACTATACTCTTCTTTTTTAACCAAGGGAAAGTACACATGGCCCTTGCCCACTTTTTCGTGAGACACAAAACCTTTGTCTTCCAAAATCCGAACTATGGTGGATACCGTGTTGTAGGCTGGCCGCGGTTCTGGTAATTCTTCCAAAATGGCGGCCACATTGCCCTTTTTAATTTTCCAAAGGAGCTGCATTACTTCTTCTTCTGCCTTGGTGAGTTGTTTCATTCGATACGTTTTAGTGGTCATTCCCAAGCAATCGGGAATCCAATTCATATTCCTTATAATCCGAACTAAATCCTTGAGCATTAGTTCAGATTTCTCATCTTGACTTCAACTGCGCTCAGTCTGACAATTTGAAATGACATCGCTAATATAACTAAATATTTAGTTTAAACTAATTTTTTAGTTATAAAATGTATGAAAAATCCGCCAGCGTGGTATGCTGGCGGCTAATTATGTAAGTCCTTGAACTTGTTTTACCCTTTATCAGCAGTTTAAGGGGAGCGGTCATATCGAGCGCAGTAGAGATGCGACACCGATATAAATCTCCTACTAAATAACCTCTCGACTGAGCTCGAGGTGACAATTTTTTACACTATCAAATATTAAAAGGTCACAGTAACCTTTCCTCTAAGATAGAAAGGGGTTCCTGGTGTAAAATGAATTTCTTCAAAAGAGCTCGGCTCGTTGAACAAACGGCTTTCGGTTGCGAACTGTGTCTCGTTCCATTCGGTGTCGAACAGGTTCTCCACAATCAATCCAAAAGTCCAATTGTTGACGCTGTAATTCAGATTGGCATCTGTCACAAAATAGCCTTCCGCCACAATGCTATTATCCTCATTGGCAGGTCTATCGTCAATATACCGGTAGTTTATTCCTCCCGAAAATCCTTGATTACCTCCCACGGTCAACCCTCCTACCATAGTAAAATCTGGCGCCAAAGGGATAAAGTCTTCACCATCAGCTTCCTCGGTACTACGGGCATGGGTATAATTGGCATCCGTGTACAGGTAAAGCCAATCCATAGGTTGATACCTTGCTCCTACCTCAATCCCCATGCGACGGGTTTTTCCACTGGGTTCCACAATGGCGGCATCCCCTACGTACACAAATTCCTGATCGAGAAACAAGCTCCACAAGGTGGCATTTAAAACCAATTTGTCAGCTGGCTTCAAAATGGTTCCAAAATCGACTCCATAAGCGGCGGGCAGGATATCTTCCCCTCCATTGGCTACCACCACCCGGGTATCGTTGGAGTGAAAACCAATACCGGTTTTTAAAAAGAACTGTGTTTTCGATGTCGGACTATAAATCGTGTTGAATTTAGGGCTGAACGCTACTTTTTCTTCACTTCGGTTATCGTAAAGCTCGCTTGTCTTGTCGTTGTAATCGAATCGGAAATAATCCATGCGCAGGGCTGGTTCCAACGTAAACTTTCCCGTTTTGAAGCTGGCCCCCGCAAAGGCGTAGCCATTCATTTCATCTATATCGCCAAACGCCAAACGTTCCAATAGTTTTTGACGGTTCAGCGTTCGGGACAATTGGTTGTCATCCACATTGTCATACCTAAAACCAACTCCTGCATTGTATTTAAATTCCATACCATCCAAATTGGCCGAATTATCCTGAAAAACTGTTTTGGCGCCTGCCATCAGCCTATCTTCAAATTGCCTGATTTGATCTCCGTTCACAGGATCTTCCAGGAAAAAGGTAAAGTTGGAGTAAAGTTCAAAGTCGTAATGGGAAACAAAAGCCGTAGTGTTCAAGGATTTTCCTATTCCCATATTTTTACTGTGGTTCAAAACTAAATTGGTCCGGCTCGTTTGTCCGCCCTCGGTATCGTCAATAGCACCGAATCGGCTTATTAATCCCTGGTCCACGGCACGCTGCGGTATTTGTCCCGAGGCATCCCATCTACTCGAAAAATGTGAAGCTGTCAACAGCAATTCTTGGTCACCTGGCAGCGCATAACGATACCTTCCCATAATATTGATACGGTTAAAATTTTGCGGTGATTCGAACGGGCCGTCCGTCAGATACAGTTCCGAGGCCATATAGGCATTGCTGTTTTGGTTGTCCATGAGATTGAGCATACCCACAAATCTTCGCGCGCCAAACTGTCCCGCTTCGGTGGATATCATACTTTTATCCAAACTCTTTCTGAGTTTTAGGTCCACATAGCCAGCGGTATTAAAGTTTCCTTGTTCCGCATAGTAGGGCCCTTTTCCAAAATTTACGTTTTCGATGGTCTCTGGAATCACAAAATGAAGGTCCGCATATCCCTGTCCGTGGGCGTGCGATACCATATTTACTGGCATGCCGTCCACATTGATGGCCACATCGGTCCCGTGGTCCACATCAAAACCTCGCAGGAATATTTGCTCTGCCTTTCCGCCACCAGCATGTTGTCCAATGATCAGGCCAGGCACCTTTCTTAGGATTTCCTGTGATGATTTTACAGGATCTGTCTTTACATCCACATCCACCACCCTGCTCAGCGCATCTACCTCGGATACCAAGACCACTTGGTCCAATGAAATGGAACTTTCTTCCATCACAATGGTCAATGGGTTTTGCAAATCTGCTTTATCTATCACTTTAGTGAGTGTGGCATATCCTAATCTGGAAAAGTAAATGGTATCGTTTACCGATGTGTTGTTGAGAACAAAGTAGCCTGTCCCATCGGTATGGCTATGTTGCCCGCTGGTTTTGTTGAAAATACCGGCATCTTCTATCGGGGAACCAACTTGATCCACAAGTTGTCCCTCTACGTTTTGCGCAGCGATTGTAACCATGCAAAGCATGGACAATGCCGCCATAAAATATTTCATGTCGTTGTAATTAAATTTGTGTGATGATTAAAATTTGGCAATAGGGGACTAGACCAGTTTCAATAGGAAATAAAACTGACAATAAAGTGGTCTAGTTTAGGTACTGATGATGCTGGGGAGGAGGCGTGTTTACCGTTTGGTACCATGCAAGCGCACCATCTTGATATCCCCAACACACATTTTTAGCTATAAGGTCCTGCAGGTTGGATTCGGTACTACTTGCAACCGTAAAATGTTTATCCAATTTTAGGTTCTTATTTTCGGGCTTTTCCTGTTTATCGGATGGACTGTCTTGCAATAATTCCTTCAATGCCTCCAAAGCTTCGTGCGAGTGTCCGGCCATGGCCTCCAAGGAGGTATAATCGATAGCTTCGTGATCTGAATTGAAACTATGATGGTGGGATTGCTCAGACCAACTATGGGACACTTCATGTAAGGTCTCAAGAACCAGTCCGTTAAAAAGTCCCATCAAATAAAACAGGCACAGCGCAAAGCATCCCAAAGGGAGGAACTTAGATTTGGTTTGTACCTTAATTCTTTTCATGACCTATTCATCATAACGCTTCAAACGTACCTACGGAAAAATTAGGGACAGGGTTTTATTTTGATTTTGTTTGTAACAATTGTCGGCTACATTTGTCTAACATGAAAACACGACCATGGACATTGCTCTCCTTATTTTAGGGTTTATTCTAATGCTAATAGGGATATTGGGTAGTTTTTTACCCGTATTGCCGGGACCGCCCATTAGCTGGGTGGGCCTACTGCTGCTCTATTTGACCAAAGCCGTTCCGGATAACTGGTGGGTTCTGGGAGTTACCTTTGTGATTGCCATTGCCATTACCGTTTTGGACTATGTGATACCCGCCATGGGCACCAAACGCTTTGGTGGCAGTAAAGCGGGCATGTGGGGTACGATTGTAGGACTTCTGGTTGCCTTGGTTGTACCCATATTTGGGCCATTGGGTATTATCATTTGGCCGTTTATTGGTGCATTGGTCGGTGAATTACTGAACAAAGCCAATAAAAAAACCGCCATGAAGGCGGCTTTCGGTTCATTTTTAGGGTTTTTGACCGGTACTTTTATGAAGTTTGTGGTAACTGCCCTGTACGCTGTTTTTTACGTATACATCACCATCAAATACGCAGGCGACCTGTTTACGTTTAGTTAGTCAAACCACTCCACTTTATCAGCGATGGGTGTTCTTGCAGAAGGAATCACTTCTCCATCAAAATAACCCATATAGAAAAAGCCTAAACACTTTTCGCCTTCATTTAGGTCAAAAAACTCATCCATGTATTTGATGAGTCCTGGCGACGACCAATAACTACCAATGCCCAATTCGGTGCAGCACAACCACATATTCTGCACCGCCATGGCCGTTGAAGCGATTTCCTCCCATTCTGGAAGGCTTTCCTTAGGGTCACGTTGCATGCAAATGGCAATCACGGCAGCGGAACGTGCGGGGTTCTCTTTTAATTTGTTTATAGTGGTCTGTTTTGGTTTTGGGTCCACTTCCTGATACTTTTTGGAAAGGAATACACCCATTTCATCCTTCTTTGAGCCGGTCAACACCTTAAAGCGCCAAGGTTCCGTTTTTTTATGGGTAGGTGCCCAATTGGCCGCTTCCAAAATTTTTTCCAAGGTCTCTTTAGCGATGGGCTTATCTACATATTGCGGAGGAAAAATACTTCTTCGTTCCTTAATTAATTCAAAAATCATACTCATAAAAATTGATTTTTATGTATTCAAACGCTGATTGCAAACAAAACGTCAGTTCGAGCGCAGTCGAGAACTACTTGGCAGTTAAAATGCTAATTCTCGATACAATTTTCTTCGCTTCCTCCAAAAATCACTCGAATTGACAAATCCAAAGTTACACCCCAAAATATTCACATCATAATTTATTGAGCAAGTCCATACATTTTTGGAGCGCAGGATTCCGATTATCCGTTTTCCAGACCATGCTCAATATGGCCCTTTGCTTTATAGTTTCCATTTCAATAAACTTTACCTTCATTTGGAATCCATATTGAAGCGTAGTCGGTACAATGGCGATACCCAGTTTGTTCTCTACCAATTTAAAAATGGTCTGAGCATGCACCGATTTATGGGAAACCCGGGGCACAAAACCGCTATCCTCGCAAATACTGAGCACCGTATCATAGTACATGGGACTATAATCTTGGGAAAACAGTATAAAATCCTCATCCGCCACCTGATGGATACCCATAAAATTGGATTCATCCAAAGGATGATTCTCCGGCAATACCAAGGAAAAGGTATCCTCAAAAACAGGTTTAACCTCGAGTCCTCTGGGGACACGCGACAATCGGACAAAGCCCAAATCCAAACGGTCAGCCAAAATAGCATTGATCTGTGCACGATTGGAAAGCTCCTCCAAAGTAGTGTGCACGGTGGGAAACTTTTCCTTTAACTGCAGCAATAGATTCGGCACAACATTTTGCATGGCCGAACCCAAAAAACCAATTCGCACTTCCCCTAACTGTCCCTCTCCAATGAGTTTAACTTGCTTTTTGGTCTGTTCCAAATGATTCAGGATGAACTCCACCTCTTTTTTCAAAAACTCACCTGCTGGGGTCAGGCTGACTTTCTTCTTGTCCCTCACAAAAAGCTGCGTTCCCAATATTTCCTCCATCTGTTTGATTTGGGTACTCAAACCAGGCTGAGAAATAAATAGCTTTTCGGCAGCTTTCCGATAGTGAAGCTCTTCGGCCACGGCCAAAAAATAGATGAAATGTCGAAGCTCTATCTGATAATTCATACTTATTGATTCATACAAAAATAAGTATTGGCAATTATTAAACCTAATTGATACTTTTGAATAACCGCGATTAATCATACCTCAATGTCACTTCGAGCGCAGTCGAGAAGTTATTGAACTTAGATTCCTAAAAAAAGGTCTCGACTGCGCTCGACCTGACATCTTTTAATTCATGGGAGTATCGCGGACAATCAGTTAGTAATCTAATCTAAAAACATGGCGACAGACCGAACATTTCACTTTGGCGAAGACCATTTAACCGCAAGCATAGCGTTGGGTTTGGCCAAAGGAACCATTAAGGGCATTTTTTCAGATAAATGCCTGAAAAATGTGAATGCAAGTTACCAACGGGTGCAACGTATCGTGGAAAAAGGCGATACCGTGTATGGCATCAATACAGGTTTTGGTCCTTTGTGCAACACCAAAATTTCCAAAGCGGACACCAAAATCCTTCAATCCAATATACTGAAAAGTCACAGCGTAGGCGTCGGGGAACCCATTTCCACGGAATTGGCCAAAATCATGTTGATTCTAAAAATCCATGCCTTGGCCAAGGGCTATTCAGGCATCGCCGAAACCACCCTGCAACGCATGCTTTGGCATTTGGAAAACGATGCCATTCCCGTGGTGCCATCCCAAGGTTCGGTTGGGGCTTCTGGCGATTTGGCGCCCCTATCCCATTTGTTTTTACCATTAATTGGTTTGGGTAAGGTGGAATACCAAGGTGAAACCATCCCAACGCAAGAATTATTTCAACAAACAAGGTTGCAACCCTTGGAATTGGGTCCAAAAGAAGGTCTCGCCTTGATCAACGGTACCCAATTTATCGCAGCCCACGGGGTGTTGGTCCTGCATAAATTGCAACGCTGTCTGCGTCAAGCAGATATTGTCGGTGCCATGATGCTCGAAGGACTGCAAGGTTCCATGAAGCCTTTTTTTGAAGAATTGCATAAACTACGGCCCTTCAAAGGCAATCAGCACGTAGCGGGAAGGATCCGCACCCTGCTCCAAGGTTCCGAGATCTTGGAAGACCATATCGATTGCGAACGGGTGCAAGACCCCTACTCCCTTCGTTGTATGCCGCAAGTGCATGGCGCTTCGCGAAATGCTTGGCTTCACCTGAAAGAGCTATTGGAAATCGAGCTCAACTCGGTCACCGACAATCCTGTCATTATCAATGATGAATTGACCATTAGCGGAGGCAATTTTCATGGACAGCCATTGGCCATGGCCTTGGATTATGCAGCTTTGGCCGCTTCGGAAATCGGAAACATCTCCGACCGACGCATCTACTTGGCCCTGGAAGGCAATAGCCCAGGTGTTCCCAAATTATTGATGAAGGATACGGGCATCAATTCGGGCTATATGATCTTGCAGTACACTTCGGCTGCTTTGGCCAGCGAGAACAAAAGTTTGTGTTTCCCTGCCAGTGCAGACAGTATCCCAACCTCTTTGGGACAGGAAGACCATGTGAGCATGGGGTCCATCAGCGGCAGAAAAGCACTCAACATTATTGGGAATGTAGAGAAAATCCTCGCCATTGAATTGTTGACGGCAGCACAGGCCTTTGAGTACAGAAAACCTTTAAAATCGGGCATTCTGTTGGATGAAATCCATACCTTCCTGAGAACCAAGGTGGCTTTTGCCGAAAACGACCGTGTCTTTGCCGATGACATCGAAAAAGGAATCGAAATCATCCAAAACGGTGAAATCATTGATTTGGTAGACCGTGTGATGGATGAAAAACAGCTGAAGTGGAATACACCACACCTTGATGAATTTGAAACATATTAGCATGAACAGACCACTATTGATAGGCCCCTTTGCCCAATTGCTTCCTATGACGGGACTCCCCTTAAAAGGAGCGCTCAAAGATGAGCAACTGCCCATCATTCAAAATGGCGGCATTCTGATTTCTGAAGGAAAAATTCTAAAAGTGGGTGTTTTTGATGACTTAAAGTCCGAAGATGTCGACATCCACCATATTGAAGGAGAACATATTTGTTTGCCTGGCTTTGTAGACTCGCACACCCATATTTGTTTTGGCGGAACCCGTGCCCGAGATTATGCTTACCGAAATGCTGGGAAAACCTATTTGGAGATTGCCAAGGCAGGCGGGGGCATTTGGGACACAGTGACCCAGACCCGAAAGGCATCACAACAAGAATTGGTAGAAGGGATTCTTGCCAGAAGCGCAAAGCATCTCAAAAACGGTGTTACCACCATAGAAGTAAAAAGCGGATACGGCCTTTCTGTGGATGAAGAATTGAAAATGCTCCGTGCTATCCAACAGGCCAATGCAACCACTAACCCCTCTTTGATACCGACTTGTTTGGCTGCCCACATGAAACCCAAAGATTGGCATCAGGATAAGGAGTATTTGGACGTTATCATTCATGAATTGTTCCCGATGATCAAAGCAGAAAACTTGGCTCGCCGGGTGGATGCCTTTGTTGAAGAAAGTGCTTTTTCCCCTGAAGAAATCAGACCTTATTTCCAAAAGGCGAAAGAAATGGGGTTTGACATCACCGTGCACGCCGACCAATTTACCACGGGCGGCAGTCAGGTTGCCGTTGAATTTGATGCCGTAAGTGCCGACCATTTGGAGGTCAGCACCGAAAAAGAGATTCAATTATTGGCCAAAAGTAATACCATAGCCACGGCCTTGCCCGGAGCATCCCTCGGTTTGGGATGTGCCTATACTCCTGCTCGCAAAATTTTGGATGCAGGAGGTGCTTTGTCCATTGCCAGTGACCACAATCCAGGGTCCGCACCTATGGGCGACCTGTTGACCCAAGCCAGTATTTTAGGCACCTTTGAAAAACTCTCGAACACCGAAGTTTTGGCAGGTATCACTTCGAGGGCAGCGGCAGCTTTGCGTTTGACAGACCGGGGCAAACTGGAGGCTGGAGCAGTAGCTGACTTTGTAATCTTCCCGACGGCTAATTATCAAGAAATCACCTATCACCAAGGGCAATTAAAGCCTAGTGAAGTTTGGAAAAAAGGAACGCCCATCCACTAAAAATTGAATCATGACTGAATTTCAGCAACAGATATTACAAGGCATACCCGAGCAGCTTCCCGCAAAAAAACCATATTCCATAAACGGCAACCCAGCTCCAAAACGAAAGGATATCCTATCCAAGGAAGAGAAGAAATTGGCCGTACAAAACGCCCTACGGTATTTTCCTGAAGCCTGGCACAAGGAACTCGCCCCCGAATTTGCCGAGGAACTCAAAACCTATGGTCGAATCTACATGCACCGGTTTAAGCCCAATTATAAAATGTATGCCCGGCCCATTTCGGAATATCCTGCCAAAACACATCAGGCGGCAGCCATCATGCTCATGATCCAGAACAATTTGGACCCTGCTGTGGCCCAGCATCCCGAAGAATTGATCACTTATGGGGGCAATGGAGCAGTTTTTCAAAATTGGGCACAGTACCTGCTCACCATGAAATATTTGGCTGAAATGACCGAGGAACAGACCCTGCACATGTATTCCGGGCATCCAATGGGACTTTTTCCATCCTCCAAGGAAGCGCCAAGAGTCGTGGTCACCAACGGGATGATGATTCCCAACTACTCCCAACCCGATGATTGGGAAAAATACAATGCACTTGGTGTAACACAATACGGACAGATGACGGCGGGTTCCTATATGTACATTGGTCCTCAGGGTATCGTCCATGGAACGGCTATCACCGTTATGAACGCTTTCCGGAAAGTATTGCAGAAAAATGAATCTACCGAAGGCAAGATTTTTTTGACCGCTGGTTTGGGTGGAATGAGCGGTGCACAACCCAAAGCAGGAAATATTGCCGGGGGCATCACCATCTGTGCCGAAGTCAACCCCGAAGCTGCCAAAAAACGACACGAACAAGGTTGGGTAGATGAATTATTGGCCGATTTGGACCTGTTGGTCGTTCGCACCAAAGAGGCCGTGGCAAATAAGGAAGTGGTTTCCTTGGCTTACATTGGCAATGTGGTGGATGTTTGGGAACGATTTGATGAGGAAAATATTTTTGTTCATCTGGGTTCCGACCAAACCTCCTTGCACAATCCTTGGGCAGGCGGTTATTACCCAGCAGGACTCTCTTTTGAAGCATCCAACGCCTTAATGGTGGAAAACCCGAAAGCGTTCAAAGAGAAAGTACAGGAATCGTTGCGGAGACAGATCAATGCCATCAACAAACATACGGCCAAAGGCACCTACTTCTTTGATTACGGCAATGCCTTTCTATTGGAAGTATCCCGGGCAGGCGGCGATGTAATGGCCAAAAACAGCATTGATTTCAGATATCCATCTTACGTTCAGGATATTTTGGGGCCTATGTGTTTTGATTACGGATTCGGCCCCTTCCGATGGGTCTGCACCTCGGGCAATCCGAAGGACCTTCAAAAAACGGATGCCATTGCCCTTGAGGTGATGAAAAAGATAAAATCCGAAGCGCCCGAAGAAATCCAACAGCAAATGCAGGACAACATCAAATGGATTTCGGAAGCGGAACAGAACAAATTGGTGGTAGGTTCGCAAGCTCGAATCCTCTATGCCGATGCCGAGGGGCGAAGCAAAATCGCGGATGCCTTCAATACGGCCATTGCCAAGGGAGAAATCAGTGCACCCGTGGTTTTGGGACGCGACCATCACGATGTAAGCGGAACAGATTCGCCCTTTCGAGAAACTAGTAACATTTACGATGGCAGCAAATTTACCGCCGATATGGCCATTCAGAATGTGATTGGCGACAGCTTTAGGGGAGCCACTTGGGTGTCCATCCATAATGGTGGCGGCGTTGGCTGGGGCGAAGTGATCAATGGTGGATTTGGCATGGTGCTGGATGGTTCCAAAGAGGCATCAAACCGATTAAAGAAAATGCTGTTTTTTGATGTGAACAATGGGATTTCCCGAAGAAGCTGGGCACGGAACAAAGAAGCCCGTTTTGCCATTGAACGAGAAATGGAACGCACCCCAGATTTAAAGGTAACTTTGCCCTATCTTGTGGAGACGGATATGTTGGACGACCTTTTTTAATGTGATGAAACACTACACTCCCCCGAAAAAAGACCTTTGGACCGGAAGAATCTCCAATAAGTGGCTGTATTTGCACGAAAAAGTGCATTGCACCCCTTTGGAAGAGCTTCCAGAGGCCCAGAAAAAATCCATTGCCTTATTGGGTTATGCCTGCGACGAGGGCGTACGCCGAAACCAAGGTCGTGTCGGAGCTGTTGAGGGGCCCGATGTCATCAAAAGCAGTTTGTCCAAAATGCCCAACCATCTCGGAGGCAATGTACGGTTCCACGATGTAGGTTCCGTGGTTTGTGAAGGAGATGATATGGAGTCAGCACAAGAAAAACTCGCCGAAGCCGTATCTGTTCTTTTGGAGAAGAAGCAATTTCCTATCATTCTGGGTGGCGGACATGATATGGCCTACGGCCACTACAACGGAATCAAAAACTATTTGGATTCAAAAAAGGAGAGGCAGACCATTGGTGTCATCAATTTTGATGCACATTTTGATTTGCGGAAAAACACGGAGCAGAACAACTCGGGCACCCCATTTTATCAAATAGCCAAGGATTGTCAAAAAGAAGGTATCGATTTCAACTATCTCTGTTTGGGTATCCGAAGGGATGCCAACGACCGAAGTCTATTTCAAACCGCTAGGGACCTTGATGTCATCTACGTGATGAACGATACCTTCCAAATTCCCCTAGTGGAAGAAATTACCACTTGGATCAATGCTTTTGCCAAGAATGTGGACCATATTTACGTGACCATCGACCTGGATGGATTCTCTTCTGCTTATGCTCCTGGGGTCAGTGCCCCTTCGCCCATGGGCTTTAGCCCGTATATAGTATTGGAATGCCTAAAAACGATTATAGGCTCTGGAAAATTAATCAGTATGGATATCGCGGAGATGAACCCGAAGTACGATATTGATGGGCAAACGGCAAAATTGGCCGCTTCGCTGGTGCATCATGTGGCACATGCTATTACCCAGAGTTAATAATTGCTTCCAACCTAAATTTATAGCTTGACACTAATTACACGAATGCTCACTAATATTTTATGGGCTGTCACCTCGAGCGGAGTCGAGATATGAGACCAAATATCTAGTTAGAGACTTCTCGATTACGCTCAAGATAGGTTTTGTGATGAATCTCAAGCAAATTGGAATGAGATGCTGAAACAAGTTCAGCATGACGTGTATTTTACTTCAGTTGATTCGAATGACATCGTTGTCAAAAGAGAATTAACCTGTCATTTCGAAATTAGGAGTAACACGACGATTGAGAAATCTGAGTGTCATTCTGAGCCAAGCGAAGAATCTTTTGCTTGGTTAAGTGACTCGACACGAATTGCACGAATTACCAAAAATGCTTTGTTATTTGTCAGGTCGAGCGCAGTCGAGACCTTTGGCAAAGAGACTTCTCGACTGCCTGCCCGTCCGGCAGGCGGGCGCTCAAAGTGACATTATCACCCAATTCATTAGGAAAGGATTCCGCTTTTCAGCGGAATTTGTTCGACCTAGCATTTTGAACAAGTCCAAAACTGGGTCTCACGAACAAAAAAAGCCTTCCAAAAGGAAAGCCTTTCATTGGCGAGCATCGATTTGATGCTTCAACCTGATTCCAATCATCGCGACTGGAATCCAACACAACGATACAAAGATAGGATGATTTTTCGGAAAAAATAACAGCACGGGTTGTTGATATTTATTTTTTGGATTATTTCCATTTTATAGGAATATTTCCATAATTTAGCTTTCCTTCAACTGAACAATGGAAAAGACGATTTTGCATCTTGACTTGGATACTTTTTATGTGTCCGTGGAGCGCATCATCAATACAGAGCTTAAAAACAAGCCCTTATTGGTGGGCGGCACCAGCGACCGTGGCGTAGTGGCGGCCTGCAGCTACGAGACCCGTGGATTTGGTGTGCATTCCGGTATGCCCATGAAAATGGCCAAGGAACTTTGTCCCGAGGCCGTGGTCATTCGTGGAAACGCCGGCACTTACAGCAAATATTCGGATGTGGTCACGGAGATTATCAAAGAACATGTACCCGTTTTCGAAAAGTCGAGCATTGACGAGTTTTATGCCGACCTCTCGGGGATGGACCGTTTTTTTGGCTGCTACAAATACGCCACGGAAATGCGCCAGAAAATCATTAGGGAAACGGGACTGCCCATTTCGTTTGGGTTATCGGTGAACAAAGTGGTTTCCAAAGTGGCCACCAACGAAGCCAAACCCAACAATCAGCTCAAAATCGATTTTGGTCTGGAAAAACCTTTTTTGGCTCCACTTTCCATCAAAAAAATACCCATGGTGGGCGATAAAACCTATCAAACCCTTCGAAATTTGGGCATACGGCAGGTAAAGACCATTCAAGATATGCCCATGGACATTATGCAACGGGTATTGGGTGCCAACGGTAGACTCATCTGGAAACGGGCCAATGGGATAGACAACACCCCCGTAATCCCATTCCACGATAGAAAATCCATTTCCAACGAACGGACTTTTGACCGGGATACCATCGATGTCATCAAACTAAGGGGCATTTTGATTGCCATGACCGAGAATTTGGCCTACCAACTACGGCGGGGCGATAAGTTAACGGCCTGTATTGCCGTAAAAATCCGGTATTCCGATTTTAATACCTATTCCAAGCAATCCCGTATTCCGTACACAAGTGCAGATCATGTGCTCATCCCAAAAATATTGGAGCTATTCGACTCGCTGTACAACAAACGGATGCTGGTCCGCCTCATCGGGATTCGGTTCAGTCACTTGGTCTCGGGCAATTACCAAATCAACCTTTTCGAGGATACCGAAGAAACCTTGAACCTATACAAGGCCATGGATTATGTGCGGAACCGATTTGGATGCCGGAGCGTGGTCCGCGCTTCCGCCATGGACGCAAAGACCATTGGAAGCATGCGCAACCCATTTAACGGGGAGCCGCCCGTGGTATTGGCGCATAGAAAACAGTAATCAGACTTGAGACCGCTACGCTGTCAGACACAAGATACAAGACGGCTTTCTGGATGCAAGCTAAGTTTAAATCTAGAGGTTTTTACAAATCGGTATCGTATCTCGACTACGCTCGATACGACAGCCAAACCTGATAATTGGACATTGATAATTGATAACTGACAATTGTATTTAAACTGCCACACATATTACAGTTTACGGTTCGGGACTTTCTCGGAGGCGGAGCTATTGCAATTGGCCGAACAGAACCATGTGACCCAACTGGTGCTTACGGACATCAACAATACCTCAGCGGGATTGAACTTTGTTCGGAAAGCACCGGAATTTGGCATCAAACCCATTTTGGGCATCGATTTTAGGAACGGAGTGCTCCCCTGCTTTATCGGGATTGCACAAAACAACGAAGGGTATCTGGAACTGAACGATTTTTTGTCCCAACACCTTCACCATGGATTGAAGATTCCCCATCGGGCACCAGCTTTTAAGAATGCGTTTGTGGTATATCCGTTTGAGCAGGTACTGCTCAACGAACTGGATAATTTTCAGGAGCATGAGTTTGTGGGAATCTCCATCAAAGACTTGCGAAGGCTTCCCTTTTCCAAATTGGCATCGCTCACCCATAAATTGGTGGTACAGCAGCCCGTTACCTTCCGGAACAAACAGGATTTTAACGCCCACCGATTGCTCAGGGCCATCGACAACAACTTACTGCTGAGCAAACTTCCAAAGGAAGAGGAGGCCAGCGAGGAAGAAAAAATGTATCCTATCCAGAATCTGGCTGCGGCATTTTCGGAGTTCCCCTTTATTCTGGAAAACACGGAAAAACTGCTCAACAAGTGCAGTATCCATTTTGATTTTTCCAAAGACAGAAAACCCCAAAACCTGAAAACCTATTTGGGAAGTGTGGAAGAAGATGAACAACTCTTGGACCAACTCTGTGCCGAGGGACTCCCCTATCGGTATGAAGAAGTGAACGATTCCATCAAAAACCGATTGAACAAGGAATTGGAACTCATCAAAAAAATGGGTTTCGTTTCCTACTTTTTGATCAATTGGGATATTGTTTCCGAAGCAAGACGAAGAGGTTTCTTTTATGTAGGCCGAGGCAGTGGCGCCAACAGCATCGTTGCTTACTTGCTCCGCATCACCGACGTGGACCCTATGGAGCTCGACCTGTATTTTGAGCGGTTCATCAACCTTTACCGGGCCAATCCGCCCGACTTTGACATTGATTTTTCGTGGAAAGATCGCCCTGCCATGACCAAATACATCTTCGAGCGCTTTGAACACGTGGCCCTGCTCGGTACCTATGTCACTTTTAAGGAGCGGGGCGTTATCCGCGAACTGGGCAAAGTGTTCGGACTCCCGCCACAGGACATTGATTTTTTGCTGGCGGGAAGATATGATTTTGACCAACTGGACCATGTGTCCAAACTCGTACTGAAATATGGCAGCTTGCTCAAGGGTAAACCCAATTATTTAAGCATTCACGCCGGAGGTATTTTGATCAGCGACAAGCCCTTGCATTGGTTTTCGGCCACCCATTTGCCGCCGAAAGGCTTCGCCACTACGCAGTATGATATGGTCATCGCTGAAGATGTTGGCCTGTACAAGTTTGATATTCTGGGGCAGCGTGGTTTGGGCAAGATTAAAGAGGCACTGGAAATCGTTGCCTACAACCAACCCGAAAAATATGGCGATATCGACATACATGACATCAAAGGGTTTAAAAAAGACCCCGTCATCAACAACTTGATCAAGACCGCACAATGTATGGGCTGTTTTTATGTGGAATCGCCCGCCATGCGCATGCTACTCAAAAAACTTCAAGTTGACAACTATCTGGGTTTGGTGGCCGCCAGTTCCATTATCCGTCCCGGTGTGGCCAAAAGCGGGATGATGCGGGAATATATTCTGCGCCATCGCAATAAGGGCCGAACCGAGGAAAAGGCACATCCCGTGATGTTGGAGATTATGCCGGACACCTACGGGGTGATGGTCTACCAAGAAGATGTGATCAAAGTGGCCCATCATTTTGCCGGTCTGGACCTTGGTGAGGCCGATGTACTCCGCAGGGGCATGAGCGGCAAGTTTCGTTCGCGGGAGGAGTTCCAAAAGGTACAGGACAAGTTCATTTCCAATTGCAGGAAGAAAGGGTACGCGGAATCCCTCATCTCCGAAATTTGGAACCAAGTGGCCAGCTTTGCAGGCTATGCTTTTGCCAAGGGGCACTCTGCCTCCTATGCCGTGGAGAGCTATCAAAGTTTATTTTTGAGAGCCTATTTTCCCTTGGAATATATGGTGGCCGTACTCAATAATGGCGGCGGGTTCTACCGTTCGGAATTCTATGTGCACGATGCCCGTATGATGGGTGCGACCATTCATCCGCCCTGTGTGAACAAAAGCATGATTGTCAACCGAATTTACGGCAAGCACATTTATTTGGGAATGATGTACCTCCGCGACCTGGAGAGCAGGGTCATGGAACGCATCCTAAAAGAACGGATGCTCCACGGGAGTTTTTCCTCTTTGGAAGATTTTTTGGACCGCGTGTTCATCCGAATGGAACAACTTTCCATCCTCATCCGTATCGATGCGTTTCGGTTTACGGGCATCAACAAGCACGAACTGCTCTGGAAAGCCCACTTGATGCTCTCCAAGAACGACCGATTGGAACACCCAAAGCTTTTTCCGCCAAGACATCAAAAATTTCAGATGCCCCAGCTCAACAGCACAACATTGGAGACCGCCTTTGAACAATGGGAACTTTTGGGCTTCTGTCTCTGCAGCCCTTTTGAATTGTTGGAGGAAGCGCCCAAAAACGACAACGGACAAAAAGACTTGGAACGGTACCTCAACAAGTACATCGATATTTATGGGTATCTGATCACGGTAAAAAACACCTCCACCCATCACGGCAAGCGCATGCACTTTGCCACTTTAGTAGACCAGCACGGCGAAGTCTTCGATACGGTACTCTTTCCGCCCGTTGCCGCCAAATACTATTTTAGGGGCAAGGGCATTTACCGATTTTATGGTAAAGTCGTGGAAGAATTCGGGTTCCTGAGCATTGAGGTCATCAAAATGAAAAAGGAAAACTACGTACAGGACCCTAGATATGCCGATATGAGAATGAGCAAAAAGCTATTTGATTCGAAGAAGTGAACGGAATGCCGTAACTTACCAAGACGAATTGAATGTGCACATGAAAATTAGGATCAAAGGGAATTCCATACGATTTAGATTGACCCAAAGTGAGGTAAAACAACTATCCGAAACAGGTTCCATCGGGGAAACCACTGAATTGGGAGAAAACGTTTTCCGGTATCAGGTCAAGCTGATGCCAGAAGCAAATCAACTACAGGCATCCTATACTAATCACACCATACTGTTGATGGTTCCGGAAACTGATGGAAAAAATTGGTTCCACAACAATGCCGTAGGTTTTGAACACGAAATGGAGCTTCCGAAAGGGAAAAAATTACATCTGCTATTGGAAAAAGACTTTACTTGCCTTGAGAATCGGGCAGAAGACCAGTCGGACAATTATCCCAATCCAAAATTGCAACACTGACCATAATGGAGAACGAAACAAAACGCAACATTTCCCTTACCGGGGACATTAAATTTACTGGGCTCCGCCTCAAGGAACCCATGGAGACCTCAGCCGGACTTCTGGGCGTAAAAGAAGCCCTGCGCCACGGATTTAAGGAAATGGGGATAGTGCGTTCCATGCGCAGTTTGTTGGAAATGAACCAGGAGGACGGTTTTCGCTGCCCAAGCTGTGCCTGGCCCGTTCCCGAAAATCCCTCAAAAATTGCGGAATATTGTGAAAATGGGGCAAAAGCTCTGGCCGATGAAGCCACCCGAGACCATATCGGCGCCGACTTTTTTGCGGAACATTCCGTAGAGGAACTTTCCCGACTCAGCGATTTTGAACTCAACAAATTAGGACGCATCGTTGAACCGATGGTCTTAAGACCAAATAGTGTCCATTACGAGGCCATTTCTTGGCAAGATGCCTTTGAATTGATTTCGGAGCGACTCCATCGACTAAAGGACCCAAACCAGGCGATTTTTTACACCTCCGGTAGGTCTAGCAATGAGGCTGCCTACCTCTATGGCATGTTTGCCCGCGCTTTTGGCACCAATAACATGCCCGATTGCTCCAATATGTGCCATGAATCATCTGGCGTGGCACTTTCTGAGACCTTGGGCATTGGCAAGGGCTCGGTAAAGTTGGATGACCTCTATGGTGCAGAGGTGATTTTGGTTGTAGGGCAAAATCCTGGGACCAATCACCCGAGAATGCTATCCGCCTTGGAAAAATGCAAAAAGAATGGCGGCAAGGTCATCAGCATCAACCCCTTGGCCGAAACAGGAT
Source organism: Allomuricauda sp. MMSF_3307 (assembly GCF_030733585.1). Classification (NCBI taxonomy): domain Bacteria; kingdom Pseudomonadati; phylum Bacteroidota; class Flavobacteriia; order Flavobacteriales; family Flavobacteriaceae; genus Allomuricauda; species Allomuricauda sp. MMSF_3307. The sequence goes on along the minus strand of NZ_JASHIQ010000003.1, from coordinate 23,186 downwards.
TGGTCAACTTTAAAAATCCACAAAGCGTTTCCGACATGTTGGGCAACGGACAACCTATTGCCGACATTCACTTACCTGTCAAAATCAATGAGGATGTGGCATTGGCCAAACTGATCCTAAAAAAACTGGTGGCGTTGGATGCCAAAAACCACAATGTTCTTGACCATGAATTTATCGTGGAATACGTGGATGGGTATGATGAGCTGTTGAACGATTTGAACCGCTACGATGTGGAGACCCTTCAACGCAGGAGTGGGGTTTACATGCACAAAATTGACAAGGTAGTGGAGCTGTTGGCCGAAAACTCCAAAATCGTCATCTGTTGGGCCATGGGAATTACCCAGCACAAGAATGCGGTGGACTGCATCAAGGAATACGTGAACATTTTACTGCTCAAAGGAGCCGTAGGCAAACCCTTTGCAGGAACTTGTCCCGTGAGAGGGCACAGCAATGTGCAGGGAGATCGCTCCGTAGGCATCATGCACTACGTGAACAAGAGATTGAACAAAAAAATCCAAGAACACCTCAACTTTGATCCTCCCACCGAAAAAGGGTATGATACCGTGGAGGCCATTGAGGCAATGCACGAAAAAAAGGCAAAGGTCTTTATTTGTTTGGGCGGTAATTTTGTGATGGCGGCTTCGGATACCAAATACACGGCTGAGGCTATTCAAAATTGTGAGTTGACCGTACAGATCAGCACCAAACTGAATCGAAGTCATTTAATTACGGGCAAAACTGCATTGGTATTGCCCACATTTGGTCGTTCTGAAAAAGATGAGAAAAACGGTGAGCTCCAATTTTTGACCATGGAAAGCAGTACGGGCAAAGTAAGGCAGAGCAAGGGCCTGTTAAAACCTGCTTCGGAGCATATCAAAAGTGAGCCAGAGATTATTGCGCTCTTAGCACACACCTATTTTAGGGGCAATCACTCCATTAACTGGTATGAATTAGGTCAGGATTACAACCTTATCCGAAAATTGATTGATAAAACCGTAAAAGGATTTGATAACACCAGCGAACGATCTAAGGGTTTCGGCTACTATTTGCCCAACAATGTCCGTAACCGGGACTTTAGGATGCTTCCCAATGGCATGGCACAATTGTCCATTACCCCCTTGCCAAATCACGAATTGCAAGCGAATGAGTTATTATTGATGACCATTCGTTCCCATGACCAATTCAATACCACGATTTATGGGTTGAACGACCGATACCGTGGCATCCACAACGAACGCCGGGTGATTTTTATGAATGAGGAAGATATGGCCGAAAAGGGATTGACACAATTGGATTTGGTAAATCTGCATAGCCATTATGATGGTATCCAGCGCACCGCCGAGAAATTCTTGGTAGTGACCTATAACATTCCCAAAGGGAACATGGCCGCCTATTTCCCTGAGACCAATATGTTGGTGCCGCATAACCATTTTGCGGACAAAAGTCAGACACCGATCAGCAAGTCCATAAGGGTAACGGTAGAAAAAATTTCTTGATTTGCTTCCTTATTTGAAGGCTTGAATCCCCGTAATATCTGCACCGGTGATCAACAAATGGATATCGTGCGTACCTTCGTAAGTAATCACACTTTCCAAGTTCATCATGTGGCGCATGATGCTGTACTCCCCAGTGATGCCCATTCCACCCAACACCTGTCTTGCCTCACGGGCAATTTTGATGGCCATTTCCACATTGTTCCGCTTGGCCATGGAAATTTGTGCCGTGGTTGCCCCGCCTTCGTTTTTAAGCTGTCCCAAACGAAATGCCAATAATTGCGCTTTGGTGATTTCGGTAATCATTTCGGCCAATTTTTTTTGCTGAAGCTGATACGCCGCAATCGGTTTCCCGAACTGTTCGCGTTCCTTGGCATAGCGCAAAGCCGTATCATAGCAATCCATAGCGGCACCAATCGCTCCCCAAGCAATGCCGTAGCGGGCAGAGTCCAAGCAGCCCAGCGGCGCTCCCAGACCATTTTTACCTGGCAAGAGATTTTCTTTGGGCACTTTTACGTTGTCAAAAATAAGTTCGCCTGTGGCAGAAGCACGAAGCGACCATTTGTTATGTGTCTCCGGTGTTGAAAAACCTTCCATTCCCCGTTCCACAATTAATCCATGAATCCGACCTTCCTCATTTTTGGCCCAAACTACGGCCACATCGGCGAATGGTGAATTGGAAATCCAAAGTTTGGCACCGTTGAGCACATAGTGGTCGCCAGCGTCCTTAAACTTGGTTTCCATTCCCCCGGGATTGGAACCATGGTTGGGTTCGGTGAGGCCAAAACAGCCCATCCATTCCCCTGTTGCCAACTTGGGCAAATATTTTTTTCGTTGTTCTTCGGTACCATACGCAAATATGGGGTACATGACCAATGAGGATTGCACGGAAGCTGTGGAACGAACCCCACTATCGCCACGTTCTATCTCCTGCATAATCAATCCATAGCTGATTTGATCCAGACCTGCTCCACCATATTCTTCGGGGATATAGGGACCAAAAGCCCCGATTTCGGCCAATCCACCAATAATCTGTTTGGGAAATTCCGCCCTTTGGGCATAGTCCTCAATAATGGGGGATATATCGCGCTTTACCCATTGGCGGGCAGAATCGCGGACCAGTTTATGTTCCTCGGAAAGTAAATCATCTAAGTTGTAGTAATCTGGAGCTTCAAATAAGTCGGGCTTCATCTAAGTTCAATTTTTAGTAAATATAACATTTCATTGGCTCATTGTTACATTTTCAAATAAAATGCTTGGGTCAATTTGGTGTATGCTTCGGTATATTGGTGTCTGTCGGTTTCAATGATCAGGGAATCTATCTGAGGTTCGGAATTTTTAAAGCTAAATTCCATCAAACTTCTTTTAAAATCGGTCTCTGGATTTCCCTTCACTCTTGTGATTCGAATTGGGAACAAACCAACCTTTTGGGCCAATGCTGAAAATCGCTGTTCTTCCTTAAAAGGAATGATGACAGCGAAAACCCCTTTTTCCGTCAACAGCTGGGCAGAGCCCTGCACCAATTCCTCGAACGGCAACGAATTGTTCTGGCGGGCTTTATCCCGAGACATATCCCCACTGGCAACATCTTCCGAATAAAAGGGTGGATTGGAAACGATCAAATCGTAAGGCTCGTCCATTTCATCCACAAATTCATCAAATCCGGCATGGTAACAGAACAGTCTGTCTGCCCAGGGTGAAGCTTCAAAGTTGGCAACGCATTGCTCGTAGGCATCATCATCCAACTCTACGGCATCTATGGTCTCGGCCAATGAACGCTGGGCCAATTGCATGGCAATAAGTCCCGTTCCGGCACCTATATCCAAAATAGTTGCGGGCTGATGGTCCAAAGAGGCCCATGCTCCCAACAAAACACCGTCGGTACCCACCTTCATGGCGCATCGATCTTGGTGAATGGAAAATTGTTTGAATTGGAACGGTTTCATGTGTCCAAATATACGTTGATCGATTTGACCAAAAATCGCATCCGTCAGATCAGAAGGGGTATTCGTCAGATCAGAAGGGGCATCCGTCAATTCTTTGAAAATTTTTCCAAACGATTACGGTTATTTGCCGAGCTATTAACAAGGGGATTACCCCAAATAAAATCATTACCAATTTTTAAAACTTATGATTATGAAAAAAATCGTTTTTGTAATATTTGCTGTCGTAGGATTGTCAGCGTTTGCCCAAGATGATAATGGCTCCAGCGCTTTATCCAAGGGAAGCTGGATTATTGAGGCCAATACTGGTTCATGGACTACTGGAAACACCTCCTTCTCCTTAGTCTCGTCTGACGGATTTACCGCTTACTCTGTTGGTATGGAAGGTGGATATTTCGTGTCCGATAATTTAGCCATAAAAGCAGGTTTAGGGTATTCCGGCGGGGATGGCCTTCTTGACTCTTTCAACTATAAAGTTGGTGCCAAGTACTACATCATCGGTCAAATTCCTGTTGGAATCGATTTTACAGGTACCAGCATTGATGGCGATGGTGCCAGCTGGGTAGGTGTTCAGGGCGGATACGCTTGGTTTGTTGCCAACAATGTAAGTATCGAGCCTACACTACGCTACAACGCTACTTTGGACGATTTAAAAGCGGAAAGTGCTTTTCAAGGGTTGATTGGATTCGTATTCCATTTCTAAGCTACTATAAAATTTTCTGGTATGCCAAGCAAGAATCATTATGGTTCAAACAAAGGCATTGGCACTTGGGCCATAAAACCTGAGTCAACTGGATAATTTAGATTTTCATTGCTTTCGATTGTAAGAGGGGAGGCCAAGTTGCCTCCTTTCTTTTTACTAGCTCAGATACAAATCCACCAAACCTTCGGGTGTCCTTACATGGATAGTTTTATTTTCCCGATCTACTTTAGTGATGATCTCATCGGTGATGGGAATAAAAAGTTCCTTATCCCCCTTTTTAACTTCAAATAGGTCCTGGGAAGCATTGTCGTTTACGGAAGCAATAACCCCGATATCTCCATGAACCTCATCCATCAACGTAAAGCCAATGACCTCGTGGTAGTAAAACTTATTGCCACTAAGTTTGGGCAACATCGTCAAGGGAAGGTATAGTTCAGACCCGATCAACTTGTCTGCAGAAGGCTCGTCCTTCACCTCTTCGAAATCGATACGCAACAGGTTGGATTTGTGCAATCGACATCTATCAATAAAAAATGGAATCAGGTTGTTTCCCAACGAAACAAGCACTGATTCCATATTCTCGTAGATTTCGGGCTCGTCGGTATCCAATTTGACCAATACCTCGCCCTTAAAACTATATTTTGAAACGACTTTGCCCAGGTAGAAGCAATCTTCCTTGCGCATCGTCCTACCTTTCTATTCTTCTTTAGCAGCCTCTTCCTCGGCAGCAGGTGCTTCTTCGGCAGGTGCTTCAGCAGCAGTTTCCTCTGCAGCAGCTTCCGTAGTTTCTTCGGCAGCTTCCTCTGCTACTTCCTCTTCAGGTTGTGCGGCAGCGATTCGCTTCTCGTTTGCCTCTTTTTCAGCTTCCAACGCTTTGGCCTTAGCCTCAGCTTCGGCTTTGCTCAAACCATCTTTCTTGGCTTGGATGGCATTTTCTTTCTCAGTTACCCAAGCATTGAATTTTTCTTCAGCCTGATCTTCGGTCAATGCTCCTTTACGAACACCGCCCAACAAGTGGTGCTTCAACAATACACCTTTGTAAGAAAGAATGGCTCTGGCCGTATCGGTTGGCTGCGCACCATTTTGCAACCATTTTACGGTTCCGTCGATGTCTAGGTTAATGGTAGCTGGATTGGTGTTTGGATTGTAAGTTCCCAATTTTTCCAAGTACTTACCATCTCTTTTGGCTCTTACATCTGCAGCAACTACCCAATAGAATGGTTTACCTTTTTTACCGTGTCTCTGAAGTCTAATTTTAACTGGCATATCACATTAATTTGTAGGGTGCCCGACCCTGGTTATTAATTCTTTTTTTACGGCTTATCATTTAAGCGGGTGCAAATATACACTTATTTGTTTATAGCCCAGCGTTTCAAACAAAAAAAGTTAAATGACTTTAACAACTGGGCACCAACACGTTAAACCTTTGATAAACCCGGTCTAATATTTGTTATTACACTGATAATCTGTAGTTTATATATGGAAGTCATCGAGAGCCGGTGACCGATAACCGATAAAATGAAGATAGATTATGAAGTACACTGTAGAAATGTCGAACAAATTGAACGAACTTTTGGAAAGAACCTATGATGCTGAAAAAGGATTTAAACAAGCAGCCGAAAAGGTAGACAATACAACCATTAAACAATTTTTCATGGATAGCGCCAAGCAGCGTTATAATTTTGGCCAAGAGCTGAAAACGGAAATACGCTCCTTTGGGCAAGCTCCTGAAAAAGGTGGAAGCGCAAAAGGAACTTTGCACCGATCTTGGATAGATTTTAAATCGCTGTTTACGCAAAACAATGAAGAAGCTATGCTGGAAGAAGTGCACCGCGGGGAGAAAGAGGCTATTGCCACTTATAACGATATCCTCCACGATAAAGACTTTGTGTTGCCACCATCCACCGAAAGCTTACTGATGCGTCATAGAAACGCCATCAGGGAGACCTTGGAGACGGCAAACATATTTGAAACAGCAGTATCGTAATTCCAAAAGTCAATAGATACCAACAGAAGAAAAAGTCGGGAAATATCCCGGCTTTTTTTAGTTAATAACTCCTCACAACTCTTTTTTACCAAATCTATCTTCTTCCGTAATTTTAGCTACTCTTTTTTTGACCCGAGACCGATAGCTTATGTATTTGATTTTTGATACGGAGACAACAGGTTTGCCCAAACGCTGGGATGCCCCCATTACCGATACCGACAACTGGCCAAGATGCGTACAAATAGCATGGCAGTTGCACGATGAACTCGGTAATTTAATTGAGCACCAAGACTTCTTGGTGAAGCCGGAAGGGTTCAACATTCCCTACGAATCGGAACAGATACATGGTATTTCCACCGCTTTGGCGGAAGAAAAGGGCACTCCTTTACGCGAGGTTTTGGAAGCTTTCAATCACGCGCTCCAGCAGACCAAGTTCGTAGTGGGCCAAAATGTGGGGTTCGACATTAATATAATGGGTTGTGAATTCCATCGCGAAGGATTGGAAAGTCCACTAACTTCCCTTCCTGTTTTGGACACCTGTACCGAACATACAGCGGAACTTTGTAAGATTCCCGGAGGACGTGGCGGTAAATTCAAATTGCCGACCCTTACCGAACTCCATGAGTTTTTGTTCGGGGAACCTTTTGCCGAAGCGCATAATGCAACGGCCGACGTGGAAGCGACGACCCGCTGCTTTTTGGAATTGGTCCGAAAAAAACAGTACTCCCAACAAGAGCTCGATGTTCAGCCAGATTATTTTGAGCGGTTCTCGGAGGCCAATCCACAGGAAATCGAACTCATCGGGTTAAAGCACATCAACCTAAAGGCCGCATCAAAAGAAATTGCAGATGCCCTTTGGGCAGAAGATACGGGTGGCGTTTCCGACGAAGAAATCCAAGAAAATGTGGAAACATTGGAAGACGAACCCTTTGTTCATCTGCACAACCATTCCCAATTCTCGGTGCTCCAATCCACCATCAACATCAAAGATTTGGTCAAGGCCACGGCCAATCATGGCATGCCCGCCGTTGCCCTTACCGACCACGCCAATATGATGGGGGCCTTTCACTTTGTGAAAGAAGTGATGGCACACAACAAGGCAGTAAAAGCAAAAAACGAAGAACTTATTGCCAATGGCGAGCGGCCCACCGAAAAAGAGATTACGCCCATTGTGGGTTGCGAATTCTACGTTTGTGAGGACCACACCAATAAAAATGTAAAGGACTACGGGCATCAGATTGTGTTGTTGGCCAAAAACAAAAAAGGGTATCACAATTTGGCCAAAATGTCCTCCATAGCCTATACCAATGGTTTTTATTATGTACCTAGAATCGACAAAAAGGTCATAGAACAATACAAGGAAGATGTAATTGCACTTACCGGAAACCTGTATGGCGAAGTACCCAACAAAATTCTCAATGTTGGGGAAAAACAGGCCGAAGAAGCCCTTTTGTGGTGGAAAGAGCAATTTGGGGATGATTTTTACATCGAAATCATGCGCCACGGGCAAGAGGACGAAGACCGGGTGAACCAAGTGCTGGTGCGCATGGCCAAAGACCACAACATTAAGCTGGTGGCTACCAACAACACCTATTATTGTGACAAAAAAGACGCCGAGGCCCACGATATTCTACTCTGTGTAAAGGACGGTGAAAAGCAATCCACTCCCATCGGCCGTGGAAGAGGTTACCGTTACGGGCTACCCAACCAAGAGTACTATTTTAAGTCATCCGATGAGATGAAGGAACTCTTCAAGGACCTACCAGAAGCCATTCTCAACATCAAGGAAATTGTGGACAAAGTGGAGCCCTATGACCTAGCGAGCGATATCTTGCTACCCAAATTCAGCATTCCGGAGGAATTTAAAGATCCTCAAGACGACATTGACGGGGGCAATCGAGGCGAGAATGCCTATCTGCGCCACATTACCTACAAAGGTGCCGAAAAGCGGTACGGGGAACTCACCGACGAAATCAGGGAACGGATAGACTTTGAATTGGAAATTATCAAAAATTCGGGATACCCCGGGTATTTTTTGATTGTAGAGGACTTTATCCGCGAAGCAAGAAACATGGACGTCTCCGTGGGACCGGGAAGGGGTTCCGCAGCGGGTTCGGTAGTAGCGTACTGTCTGACGATTACCAATATCGACCCGATGAAGTACGACCTCCTTTTTGAGCGTTTCCTGAATCCGGACAGGGTATCCATGCCCGATATCGATATTGATTTTGATGATGAGGGCCGTAGCCGGGTGATGGATTATGTAATCAACAAATACGGAGCCAACCAAGTGGCGCAGATCATTACGTACGGCACCATGGCGGCCAAATCGTCCATTCGCGATACTGCACGTGTTTTGGACCTGCCTTTAGGTGATGCCGACCGTATTGCGAAGTTGATTCCCAACATGTCCAAACTCAATAAAATTTTTGGGGTGGACGAAGCAGATTTAAAGAAGAAATTCCGGTCTGAAGAACTGGAAAAAGTCCACGAGCTACTCAACATTGCAGAAACCGACGATTTGGAGGGACAGACCGTAAAAATGGCTCGTGTGCTCGAAGGTTCGTTGCGAAATACAGGAATCCACGCCTGTGGGGTAATCATCACCCCGGATGATATTACCAATTTTGTGCCCGTATCCGTAGCCAAGGATTCCGATCTGTACGTTACCCAATTCGACAACTCCGTAGTAGAAAGCGCGGGACTGTTGAAAATGGATTTCTTGGGCCTAAAAACCTTGACGCTCATCAAGGACACGGTTAAGATTGTGAAGGCACGTACGGGAATTGATTTGGTACCCGATGATTTTCCGTTGGATGATGAAAAAACATACGAACTGTTCCAACGTGGTGATACGGTAGGGATATTCCAATACGAATCCCCAGGAATGCAAAAGCACATGAAAAACCTAAAGCCTACGGTTTTTGATGATCTCATTGCCATGAATGCCCTGTATCGTCCAGGGCCCATGGAATACATTCCCAGCTTTATTGCCCGGAAGCACGGAGAGGAAGAAATCACCTACGACCTTCCCGAAATGGAGGAGTACCTCAAGGAAACCTACGGGATTACCGTTTACCAAGAGCAGGTGATGTTGCTTTCACAAAAATTGGCAGGTTTTTCCAAAGGTGATGCCGATGTTTTGCGCAAGGCCATGGGTAAAAAGATTTTTGCCCTGCTGGAAAAACTAAAGCCACAGTTCTTGGATGGCGGCGAAAAAAATGGCCACCCACGTGATGTGCTCGAAAAAATCTGGAAGGACTGGGAAGCCTTTGCCTCCTATGCTTTCAACAAGAGTCACTCTACCTGCTACGCCTATATCGCGTACCAAACGGCCTATTTAAAGGCCCACTACCCTGCCGAATACATGGCCGCAGTGCTGTCCAACAACATGAACGACATTAAGCAGGTCACCTTTTTCATGGAGGAATGTAAACGTATGGGGCTTGAAGTTTTGGGTCCGGACGTGAACGAATCCTACTATAAATTCGCCGTAAACAAGGATAATGCGGTGCGATTTGGTATGGGCGCCATCAAAGGTGTGGGGCGTTCGGCCGTCGAGACCATTGTGGAAAACCGTAAAAAGGACGGTCCTTACAGATCTATATTTGATTTGGCAAAGCGGGTGGACTTACGTGCCGCCAATAAAAAAGCGTTTGAGAACCTTGCCCTTGCCGGAGGGTTCGATTCCTTCGGAGATACACACCGGGCGCAATACTTCCATGATGATGGTGATGGCATTTCCTTTTTGGAGAAGGCCGTGAAGTACGGTTCCAAGTTCCAAGAGAATCAAAATTCATCGCAAGTAAGTCTTTTTGGAGAGGCCAGCGAGGTGCAGATTCCCGAACCCATTGTGCCACCATGTGAGGAATGGGGCACTATGGAAAAATTACGCCGTGAAAAGGAAGTGGTCGGCATCTATATTTCTGGCCACCCCTTGGATGATTTCAAAAAGGAAATCAAGGCCTTTTGCAACAATACGGTATCCGATTTTTCGCGTTTGGAGGAGCATGTGAACCGTGAACTTACGGTTGCCGGGGTGATCACCGACGTGCAGCACCGGGTCTCCAAAAACGGTAAAGGTTGGGGACTCTTCACCTTGGAAGATTATAATGATTCCTACGAATTGCGCATTTTTGGCGAAGAATACTTAAAGTTCCGTCATTTTTTAATGATCAATTCCTTTGTGCATGTGAGGGCCTTTGTTCGCGAAGGTTGGGTCAACCGGGAAACAGGCAAAAAGGGTGAGCCTCGGCTTCAATTCAACGATTTTAAACAGCTTCAGGACGTTATGGATGCCTTTGCCAAGAAACTGACCATCAAACTGAACATAGACCGTTTGCAAGAGCAACGTATTCAAACCTTAAAAGACACCCTGAGAATGCACAAGGGAGACCATCCGATAAGTTTTGTAATTTATGAAATGCAAGAGGAAATCAAACTTAAATTGTCGAGCCGAAAACAGAAAGTGAAGATCAATAGTGAGTTGCTTTCCGAACTGGAGGCCCATGAAATCCATTACAAGCTGAACTGACCTATAATGAATGCCAATAGCGCAATAATTAAAACGAATGTGCACAATGTAAGTTAAGTGGGCATTATTTGACTAACTTTGCATAATATTAAAACAAATAAGATGGCACTAGAAATAACAGATGCAACTTTTGACGAAGTAGTTTTAAAAAGTGACAAGCCTGTCCTAGTTGACTTTTGGGCAGCATGGTGCGGGCCTTGTAGAATGGTAGGTCCGATCATTGAAGAAGTTGGACAGGAATACGAGGGCAAAGCTGTTGTAGGTAAGGTAGATGTTGATGCAAACCAACAGTTTGCGGCCAAATACGGTGTTCGTAACATCCCTACCGTATTGGTATTTAAGGATGGTGAGGTAGTGAACCGTCAAGTGGGCGTATCTCCCAAAAAAGTTTACACGGATGCAATCGATGCAGCCCTGTAATAATTGTCTGATAATAGATTTTAAAAAAGGTTTGGCATTTGCCAAGCCTTTTTTATTTTATCTTATCTTCATAAACCATACGAATTGGTTATTACGTTTGATGTTAACAAATGACATTTCAAGCGCAGTCGAGAGGCTTATTGTATTTTAGTAATGAGCGAGGTCTCGACTCCGCTCGACCTGACAACCGTTGATACTAAATCGAAATCAAACCAATTGCTGTTGAAATAAACTATGGACGTACGGTCGGAACTTAGCAAAGCATATCTTTTCCAAAATTTGGAGCTGTTAGCTCATCAGATTGTGGAGGGCTTTATCAGTGGTATCCACAAAAGTCCTTTCCATGGCTTTTCTGCCGAGTTTGCGGAGCATAAGATTTACAATCCTGGACAGAGCACCAAACACATTGATTGGAAACTGTTCGCCCGAACGGACCGCTTGTACACCAAACGTTTTGAGGATGAGACCAATCTGCGCTGCCACATGATTCTGGACAACTCCACATCGATGTATTACCCCAAGGTAAAGGATTATGCGCTGGACAATCTCAACAAAATCGGTTTTGGTGTGCTATCCATTGCTGCGTTGATGCAGGTATTAAAAAAACAGCGTGATGCGGTGGGTCTAAGTATTTATTCGGATAGCTATGAGTTCCATGCCTCGGAAAAGAACAGTGAACGGCACTTTCAAATGCTGTATTCCAAATTGAATGAGGTGGTTGCCCATAAAAAACAAAGCCAGACCACCAAAACCTATACCTTTCTCCATCAGATAGCGGAAAAGATACACCGACGAAGTCTACTATTTCTGTTCACGGACATGTTCCAGACAGAAACGGAAGAAGAAAAACTCTTTGAGGCCTTGCGCCATTTAAAATACAACAAGCATTCGGTGGTCCTTTTTCACTTATTGGACCACGAACACGAACTTCGCTTTGATTTTGACAATGCCCCCAAACGGTTTGTGGATGTGGAAACGGGTGCCCACATCGATGTATATGCCGATTCCATTAAAAAGGCCTACTCTGAAAAAGTGTCCGAATACCAAAAGGAGCTCCAGATGAAATGCGCGCAATATCAAATAAAATATGTGGGGGTGGATGTTCGATCGGACTTCTCACAAGTGTTGAATTCCTTTATGATAGAGCGGCAAAAATTTGGCTAATGCTTTTTTTGAAAAAATGTTTTGCCATATCCGAAATGAGAATGTATATTTGCACTCGCTTTAAAAAAGCATTGAACAAGATTTGAATCCCGCTGTTGCAGGAGTCCCACAAAGATAAAATCATTGGTCTGGTAGTTCAGTTGGTTAGAATACCTGCCTGTCACGCAGGGGGTCGCGGGTTCGAGTCCCGTCCAGACCGCAAAAAGCTCCGAGAAATCGGGGCTTTTTTGGTTTTTGCCCCACCACTTAGCTTTTTCTTTCCCTATTATTTAGTCGTTATTCCCTTTCCCTTCAAAAATTAATGGATACCGTTAACCTTCCTCGCTATTGAGCTAAGCCAAACCGAGCCAACACCTTATATTACATCTAATGAAAACAAAAAAGGATTTGGCTGTCGCAAAATTGGTTTTGTAGCAGCATTTCCTTGAACTGAAATGAAAATAGAAATCAACACATACGAAAAAATGGATAAGAAGAATTATATGAACAACCCAGAAGGCCTGAGAAAAATCAGGACCATGATTAACGAACAAAAAACGGTAATGATGGCCAGTGACTTGGATAAAACACCTTTTTCCGTTTGCCCAATGACCATACAGCAGATGGATGAAAAGGGTGACCTTTTGTTTTTTGTTTCCAAGAAAAGCGGTCTATTCAAAGACATTGAGCAGGATAACCGAGTTCAACTCTTGTATGCAGATGAAGATGATGACCAGTACATTTCCATTTTCGGCAATGCAACACATATTATCGCTAAGCAAAAGAGAGAAGAATTATGGAATTCCCATTTACTAAATTGGTTCAAGGGAAAGGATGATGAAGATTTGGCCCTGATCAGTGTGAATATGGACAACGCCTATTATTGGGACCACGAAAACGCCAAATTAGTTTCTTTCTTCAAGATTGGAAAAAGTGGTTCTGTAAAGGAGACATCCGAATCTGAAACAAAGGGTTTTGTAAATCTATAAGATATAAGGTAGGAAAGATTGAATAATACCTTCGTGGAAGGTTTTGTGTACAAGTGAATCCATTTTGTTCATCTTTCAAATTAAAGGGGTGAAACAAAAGTAAATGGCAACTAAAACGTTTGCATAGGCGTAAAACGGTGCATGACGAACGTTAGAAAAAACATAAAGCCCAGTATTATTGGGATTTAAGGGCAGCATTGCTTACCTTTGTCCCGATGAACGTCAAGCTCCACGAGAGAAAAAATTGCAGGATTCTAAGTTTTCAATATCTGGTATTTCGAAACCAGCCAGATAAATTCATTCCGCCTACCCTATAATTACCTTCCCATTTGGGAAGTAGCTCCGTAACCAAGGAAGTTCGCAAAGCAATATTTCCGGAATTCCTGTTGGCCCTATTTTAACCATTAACTAAAACTTAATCCATCATCGTTCAAAACAAAAGCATGGTAATCAAAACCTACGATGCCTATACTAGACTTTCTACCATGGAAGCTGACCGGTTTGCCAATTTTCTTTTTGATCATCAAGAAGGAAAAAAAGCCGCCAAAAAAGCCATTAGAAAGGCTATCCAGTATTCCACCAAAGACATTCCCGGATTGGGAGGGTATGTTTTTGCCATGGAAGAGAAAGATGACATTTTGGGCTTGGCCGTTGTGAACAAAACAGGGATGGGCGATTATATCCCAGAAAATTTCTTGGTGTTCTTTGTGATTCACAGAGACCATCGCAACAACGATATCGAAAAAAAACTATTGGACTATACGCTCCAATATTGCAAAGGGGATGTTGCCGTTCACATTACCGGTGAAAACCAGTATCCCAATAAAGAGTTTTTTGAAGAAAAGGGGTTCAAAGCAACCCATTTAGAAATGAGATTGAACAGATAAACCAGTATATGTTAAAAATTGAAGTAAAACCAGGCGAAAGTATCGAACGAGCGCTCAAACGCTATAAGCGGAAATACCGTAACACCAAGCGTTTGGACCAAATTCGTGACCGCCAAGAATACACAAAAAAATCAGTAGAACGCCGAAAAACATTGAAAAAGGCACAATACAAGGAACAATTCCTGAACGAACAGGAAGACCAATAACATCAAAAACAAAAAGTATCAACAACAACAAAATGAGACTTTCAAGAATTAAAAGGGAAACCAGATATGAAAAGCGCTACAGCGTTAAAATGGGGGAGCTTACCACCCGTGTCACGTACATAAGAAGGTATATTATGGGGCTTCCCGTCCGCACTTTGCACCGCTATCGTTCCACTTATTATGGAAAGATTAAGGATTGTAAGGATTGCAATGTACTCGCATAACACCATTTTAATTTATTATATAACCCTTTAATAAAAACAATGAAAGTATTGGTTATTGGCGCAGGTAACATGGGGCTTACCTATGCCACAGGTATGTCTAAATCCAAACTGTTGAAGAAACGCAACATTATGGTATTGGACAAGTCAAAGGAAAGACTCGAAGAAGTAGGTAAAATTGCCTATTTCGATGCCATTGATAAGATTGAGGACTGTGTACCACAGGCCGACATCATTTTTTTGGCCGTTAAACCCTATCATGCCGAAGAACTCTTCCAACGCATGAAGAAACTGGTGAATCCCGAGCAATTGTTCATTTCAATCATGGCAGGGGTCACCATTAACTATATCCAAGAAGCCTTGGGAATCAAAAAAGTAGTCCGTGCGATGCCCAATTTGCCCGCTCAGGTAGGCAAGGGTCTCACCAGCTACGTGTCCGCAGAAGAAGTTTCCCGTTTGGAGCTTTTTATGGTAGAAGGATTATTGGACACCACGGGAAAATCGCTTCGGGTAAAAAACGAAAAGTTCATTGATGCCTCTACGGGTATTTCCGGTAGCGGTCCGGCCTACGTATTCTATTTTATGCAGAGCATGATGGAGGCCGCCCTACAAATGGGATTCTCGGAAAATGTTTCCAAGGTTTTGGTGAGCCAAACCTTTACCGGTGCGGTGGAATTGTTCAACCAGAACAACCTAAACCCCGACACCTGGATGGAGATGGTCGCCTCCAAAGGAGGAACCACTAGGGCCGCCTTGGATTCCATGGAGGACAACAATGTAAACGAATTAATCAAAGAAGCCGCCTTCGCAGCATTCGGTAGAGCTGTGGAACTTGGCGAAGAATACTAAACCATGTATAAAGAACTAGTGGTCATCAAAGTAGGTACCAATGTGATGACCAATAAAGACAATAGAATCGTAAGACCAGTGCTCAACAGTTTGGTACAGCAGATTGCCGAGCTATACGAGAGAGACATCATGACCATTTTGGTCTCCTCTGGATCGGTAATCGCCGGTAAAGAGGTGCTGGGAAAAGCCAAAATCAAGGATAAGACCCAACGACGACAGGTATATTCTGCCATTGGTCAACCCAGAATGATGCGGCACTATTACAACATTTTCAACGATTATGGTATGAAGTGTGCCCAAGTACTCCCCACCAAGAGGGATTTTAACCCTGGGGTGCATCGGGATAACATGATCAATTGTTTGGAAGGCCTCCTTTCCGAAGGAGTAATTCCCATAGCCAATGAAGACGATGCCGTATCCGTATCCATGTCCATGTTCTCGGATAATGATGAGCTGGCCACCTTGTTGGCCCAGTTGATGAAAGCCGACAAACTGATTCTTATGACGGATATTGATGGGCTTTACGACGGACATCCGGAAAAGGAAGATTCCAAGGTAATCGACAAAGTCGAACCCAAGGAAGACTTGGACAAATACATAGAAGAAGGAAACAAGCAAGAAGGTGAAGGCCGTGGCGGTATGGGTTCAAAATTGAACTATGCCCAAAAAGCGGCAGCAGCCAATATACCTTCATACATCGTTAATGGGAAACGCGAAAACGTAATCTTGGATGTAATCGAAGGAAAGAACGTAGGAACAGAAGTTTCAAAATAACAGTAATGAAATTATTAAAAACAGATTTAAAAAATAAAGTATTACAGGACATGGAGCGCATTCTCGATGAAAATCGGGACGAGCTGCTCCAAGCCAACAAAAAAGACCTCGACGCCTTTAATCGGGACGACCAAGCCTTGTACGATCGCTTGGTAGTGGACCAAAAGAAGGTAGACCAAATGATACAGGCGGTGAAAGAGGTGCGCCTACAAGATGACCCCGTGAATAAGGAAATTTCCACGAGGGAATTGGACAACGGGCTTAAAATCATCAACAGAACGGCACCCTTTGGTACCATCATGATCATTTATGAGTCCCGTCCCGATGTGACCGTGGAAGCGGCCGTACTAGCCTTTAAGGCAAACAATAAGATTTTGCTCAAAGGAGGTAAGGAAGCCTACCATAGCAACAAGGCTTTGGTCAAGTTTTGGCACCAAGCCCTCACCGAGAATGGCTTGTCCAAGGATTTTATCCAGTTCTTGGAAATGGACAGGACCCAAACTCAGGATTTTTTACGAAATCCAGACCAAGATCTGGACCTTATCGTACCCCGTGGCGGTGAACGCTTGATCGCTTTTGTAAAAGAACACGCCAAGTGCGCCGTACTTATTAGCGGAAGGGGGAACAATTTCCTTTATGTACACAAAGAAGCGGATTGGGAAAAAAGTTTGAAAGTAATCTTGAACGCAAAGACCCACAAGATTTCTGCCTGTAATGCACTGGACAAAATTTTGATGGATACCCAAATCGATGGGTATGAAGATAAGTTGAAAGAACTACAGAAGGTCTTAACTGCCAACAATGTTTCCATTATCGTTGATGATGAAGTCAAAAAAACGTTGGCCAACGAAGATACCATAACCGATGAAGCTATTTGGCAAGAGGAATTTTTGGCCATGAAGTGTGTTATCGGTGCCGTGGACAATATTGACGAGGCTATTGCTAAAATCAATAAAAATTCCGGTGGACACTCGGCTTCCATTATGACAGAGAACAATGAAGTGGCCAGAACCTTCATGGAGAATATAGACTGTGCCGCTGTGTACCAGAATGCCTCCACCCGATTCACCGATGGGGGACAAATGGGCGTTGGGGCAGAACTGGCCATCAGCACCGATAAATTGCACCACAGAGGTCCATTGGGTCTCAAGCAATTGGTCACCAACAAATACTATGTATTTGGGGATGGACAGATTAGGGTGTAATCCGAAATCATCACAATACAAAAAGGCTGTCACTAAAAAGCTGCAATATTGAACATTGTCAGGTTGAGCGCAGTCGAAACCCAATAATTATAAATGTGCATTAGGTTCTCGACTCCGCTCGAACTGACAGATAAGCTGCTTTTTGGACGGCCTTTTTTAATGGTTCACAACAAACTGACATTATCAAAAAGGGAAAAAGCTTGGTCAATCATCATTTTTCATTGTATTTATTGGTCATTTTTTAAGAAAATCTCTAGATTTAGTTCATAAAACAAATAAGTATGGGAAAATTTGAGATTAAAACCGATAAATCCGGAAAGTTCAGGTTCAATTTGAAGGCCGGGAACGGACAGGTAATTTTGAGCAGCCAAGGGTACTCTTCCAAAGCCGCTTGCGAAAACGGAATCGATTCTGTGAAAAAACATGCGCAGGACGATGATAATTTTGAAAGAAACAAGGCAAAGGACGGAAGTCCATACTTTAACCTGAAAGCATCCAACGGTCAGGTTATCGGAAATAGTGAAATGTATTCCAGCGAATCTGCCATGGAAAATGGTATTGCCTCCGTCAAAAAAAATGCTCCTGACGCATCTGTAGAAGAAGTTTCTTAAAAACAAAGTCATACTTTACATCACAAAAAACAGCTCGATCGGGCTGTTTTTTTTGTGCTTATTTTTCATCCGTCAGATCAGAAGGGCCATCCGTCAGATCAGAAGGGGCATTCGTCAATTGGCCACAATTTTTTCAAACTTTCGATTGTATGTTTGTCATGCATTTAAGCGTTAGTGCATATTGATAAGCAAGGTCAATATAACGCATGCACATATAGCAATTCACTTTTGACGACTGATAGTCATAAAAGTGTTTAGTTTAGTTGAGGTTTCCGTTACGCCAAGGAATCGAGAGGTTCCTTGGTTGTAATGGTTTTTTTGTTTGTTCCCTATCCACATCATCATAGTAGGAAAAATCCTTCCCAAATTTCCATCCGTCAGATCAACCCCCCCATTCGTCAGATCAAACGCCCCATCCGTTAATTGGCACCCTTTGCGTATTGCTATTTGTATTCTCTTTGTTCCCTTAAAAAGGTGAACAACCAATAGCAATACATAAACGATGAAAAATAAAATGATGTTTTCAGGAAAGATATTAGCAGGTCTTTTCTTGATACTAACAATGCAAAAAGCACAATCCCAATCCTACTCGGGATTTTTGGAAGACAACTACAACGGGGTGCATGGAATTCTTTCCAACCCTGCTAACATTGCAGACTCCCGTCTAAAGTTGGACGTGAACCTGGTCGGGGTCAGTGCCTTTTTTGGCAACGATTATTTGGGAGCCAATTTGGGCGATCTATTCCGGGATTTTGAAAATACCTTCGATGAAGCGAGCAAAACCCCAAAAAACAATAACTTCTTGGCCGCCAATTTGGACATCCTCGGACCAGCGACCATGTTGAGCATGTCGCAAAAACACTCCATAGCCGTTTATACCAGAGGACGTATCTTTTTAAATATTGATGATGTCAACGGAAATACCATCGATAAGGAGGGTGGCTTTAACGAAAATGAGGACTTCTTTGTGAACGAGGGTAACATCTCTGGCCAACTGAACCTTTGGACAGAAATAGGTGCCACTTATGCCCGTGTGCTGTCCAACAAAGAAGAACACTTTTTTAAAGGAGGTCTTACCGTTAAGTACCTTTCCGGCATACGCCATAATTACATCAACGGTTCGGACATTAGCTTGGATTATAATGCAGCCCCAAGGCAAATAACCACCACAGGTCAGTTAACACAGGGCAGGGATTTTTCGGAAGGCAGTGATGTATTGGACGACCTTTTGAGTTTTAGTTCCTCATCAGGTTTTGGAGCTGACCTCGGACTGGTTTACGAATGGCGCCCCGACCATGCCAAATACACCCTAATGGATGCCAATGGCAATCCAAAACCCAACAGAGGGGTTAATAAATACAAGCTCAAATTAGGGCTTTCTATTACTGATATAGGCCGTATCAACAACGAAAACGGCGAGGAAGAAACCTATGATTTGAACGCTACCCAAGATGTGGACAATTTCGATGGCCTAGATCTGGATGAAGCATTACAGGAAAACTTTGCCACCATTGGCGCTACAAGGGTATCGGCACCGAGTGCCCTACCAACAGCACTACATGCCAATGCCGATTGGAATGTGGGTTCAAAATTCTATCTAAATCTCAATACAGATCTCTCGCTTCGTGAGCGAAATCGAATCAACACCGCACATGTCATCAATCAAGTATCACTTACACCAAGATTGGAAACCGCATGGTTGAGTATTTATTCACCTATCAGTCTCATGCAAGGCATAGGTCTTAGATGGGGTGCTGGTCTAAGAATGGGACCTTTCTACCTTGGATCAGGCTCTGTGCTCACCTCATTTCTGGGTCAAACCAGAACCATCGATGCCTTTGCCGGAGTAAAGGTACCCATCTATCAAGCTAAGTTACGGGATAGGGACAACGATGGCATCTTTAATCAAGAAGATGCATGCCCAGATGTGCCAGGACCAGTGGACAACCAAGGTTGCCCTTGGCCGGATACTGATAAAGACGGTGTTTTGGATAAAGACGATTCATGTGTAGATCAGCCCGGACCTGTAGAGAATAATGGTTGTCCATGGAAGGACACCGACGAGGACGGTATTTTGGACAAAGACGATAGCTGCCCCAATGAAGCAGGGCCAGCAGAGAATCAAGGTTGTCCTTGGAAAGATACCGATAACGATGGGATTCTTGACCATGACGACAACTGTCCTGAAACACCAGGTTTAGCTGAGTTTGATGGATGCCCCGATACCGATGGTGATGGTATTATGGACAAAGAAGACCGCTGTCCTAACGAAGCAGGAAGTTTGGAAAATAAAGGATGCCCTGATACCGATGGCGACACCTTGGTGGATGTGGACGACGAATGTCCAAACGTAGCTGGACCGGTAAGCAATAACGGATGTCCAGAAGTAACCCAAGAAATTCAAAAGCAATTGAACGACTACGCTCGTACCATTCTGTTCGATACAGGAAAAGCTACCATCAAAACCGAATCTGTATCCGTTATGGTGGACATTATCCAAATCCTGAACGAATATCCCACCGCCAAATTCACGGTTGAAGGCCATACCGATAGCGTGGGAAGCAGCGAAAGCAACCAGAAACTGTCCGAAGCGAGAGCAAAAGCAGTGCTGGAATTCTTAATCAATGAAGGCATATCAAGCACTAGATTAACAGCTATTGGATTTGGTGAAGACAAACCGATTGCAACCAATGATACCCCAAGCGGAAGAAAGCAGAACAGAAGGGTGGAAATCAATTTGATCAAATAGGATAAACTCACAAAACAAGAACCAGGTTTGGTGTAATGCTTACGTTCTTGAATAAGTGGGTCAAGACCGTCAGGAAAATTCCTGACGGTCTCCTTTTACAAGAATAAACCTACAAAAACCGCAAATTTAAAAAAGGTCGATTTTCTCATCCGTTGATCCAGATGGGGCATCCGTCAATTCAAAAGTACCATCCATCAATTGGGACCCAAATATGTAAATCATAGTGCTTTACTTTATAATACCAAATCTATATCCTGTCCTTACCCCAACAGGAGCATAAAACTTAACGCTTATGATAAGACTTCTACTTAACCAATTTTTTTATGCACTGAAATCACTTCAGGTGCAAATCACCACTATAATTAAACCAGAGAAAACAAAAACAGTATTACTTTTTGTTCTGTTGATGGGACTGGCATCAAACCATGTTGCCCTTGGACAACAAGTGGATACCTGGTTTAGAGCTGGGAAAGGAGTAAATGCTCCAACAAGTCCTCTTAACTATGCTGATCCCAATCCGTTGCCACCAGCAGATGGAACACCTGTTACGACTTGGTATGATATCGTTTACAGTGTTGAACAAAATCTATTTCCAAATCCTAATCCTATTGATTACCCCAACAATCCATTTTTAACACCACCAGGATTTGACTATCCATTTCCAAATAGTGGGTCCTATGACTTGTATTTGACTCCAACGGGTTCTATTCCAGGATTACCTACCCTAAGAAGAAATTTATTGAGTAACATCAATTTCAATCCTGTGGTGAATTTTGATGGCTCCGGCGATGGCCAGGCGTTGCATTTCAGGTCAGATTCACGACAAAACGTAACGGTATTTGTCGTTTTCAGAGCACAAGGTGCTGGAAACTCAGCAGAAACACAGAGACTCCTATTTGGCGGTGATGTTGAAAATCACCACACCAGCTTTAATCAGGATCAATGGACCACCAACCTTTCTTTGGGTGTTGCCGATGGGAACGTTTTTTCAGTAGGTCGGACTTGGGAAGGTGATGGTGGTGGATTCTTTCAACCAGGAAGTATTGATCTGATGGGGCTTCCTTCAATCGGTACGTTTACACGAAGCGCAAGTCTGGATTCCGAAAGATTGGATACCTATGTAAACGGGTTGAACGATATTGGTGTCGACAGAAATCATATTCTAGCCGATAATGATCTGTTCTTCTTCAACAGGGTAGGAAAACACTTTAACAGCAACGATTCAAACCGCAATTTGACCGGAGACATTGCAGAAATTCTTCTGGCAGATTTTTCCCTTAGCACTACCCAAAGACAAATGGTGGAATCCTATCTGGCTATAAAATATGGCATTACCTTAAATAGAGCTGGACAATTGGGAAGCATCGTTGGTAACTTGGGGTATTCCTATCTTGCATCCGATGGTACGGTAATTTGGGATCCAGCATTGGATTCCAATTATAGATATGATATTGCTGGGTTGGGCAGGGACCGGTTTGACGATACTGTTGGTGGCCTGAGTCTTAGGTATGATCAGCACCAGCGCATTTCCCAAAGTGTTAATGCAGGAACCGTAGTAGCTATGTCCACAAACACCAATTTTGCTACGGATAACCTAGACCAATCCAGAACCGAAATCGACAATACCACTTGGGGAGCTACGTCATTAAATTCACATCTCCACAATTACCTGATATGGGCAAGTGATAGGGGAAGCGTAAACCAAACCGCAGTAGAATTGCCCACAGGATACTCCGCCCGTATAGAACGGGAATGGCAAATCCAAAAAACAGTGTCTCCCGGAGGAGTTGACCCTATAAACAATGTAAGTGTTAGGGTAGACCTTTCGGGTTCAGATATGCTCTCCAATCCCAACTGCGGCACTTTAGTGCTCCTTATAGATAATGATGGTGATGGCGACTTTCTCACGGGCACTTTGACGTCCATCCCCGCCACTAGCGTAGATGGCGCCAACAATGCCTATTCTGATAACGTCACCTTTGAGCACACTCAAGTCTTCACCATAGCCTTTTTGGATGATGAGGACCCTACTGCCAGCGATCAAGTCTCCACAGTTTGCGATACCCCTCCTGCTGTGGATCCAGATGTCATAGACGATGAAACGGACAATTGTGGTATTGCTTCCGTTACATTTATATCAGAAACAACAGACAATCTTTCCAATCCAGAAACCATAGTAAGAACCTATCGCGTAACCGATATTTACGGTAATTTCATAGACGTAACACATACCATATACGTCTATACTTCACCCGCGGTGGACGACCCCGCAGATGTCACCGCATGTGATTCCTATACACTGCCCGCACTGACCGACGGCGACTATTTCGATGCCCCCAACGGGGGCGGCAACCCCCTCTCCGCAGGGGACGTGATCACCGCATCCCAGACCATATACGTCTACGCAGAGACAGGGACAACGCCCAACTGCTCCGCCGAGAACTCCTTTACCGTCACCATAAACGACACCCC
>NZ_JASHIQ010000002.1:0-874975 GCF_030733585.1 Allomuricauda sp. MMSF_3307 | reverse complement strand
AAATTGAAAAGAGCCCTGCCACTTGGGTCAGGACTCTTTTACGAGAACACTATATGAAAATGAAAAAATTACTTTCGCTTTTTATTACAAAGTAAAAGTACCACCTCTGTTCCCATAAATGAAATTATTGTTGTCAAGTAGCCTTTTGCTGTTGTCATCTGTGTGATTCTTGTAATTCAAGGGTTGGTGGTGGGATTAAAATCAACGTTTTTCAAGAAGCATAAGAGGTTTCAGCGAATCGTCAATCAAGTTGTAGGGAAGCAGACAAAGCTTTCAAGATGGTCTAAAATTGAAAAGAGCCCTGCCACTTGGGTCAGGACTCTTTTACGAGAACACTATATGAAAATGAAAAAATTACTTTCGTTTTTTATTACATAGTAAAAGTATCACCCCTGTTCCCGTAAATGAAATTATTGTTGTGAAGTGCCCGTATTCTGTGGTTTTTCGGACATTTTAGTATATCATATCGATTTAAGGTACTGCTTTTACGATGTTTGACAACACCCCGTTCACATCAAATAGAGGTTCTTCTGCCAATCCCGTGCGTACCACCACCAAGTCCTTTGATGGAATCATAAACACATATTGCCCTTCATAACCATTACATGAAAACAGGTCCTTAGGTACATCGGGGTACTTGCCCTCCGCGTTCAACCAAAAATGGGCGCCATAAGTACCGTCAGAGTTAATGGTCGGCGTGGTGATGTAATCCACCCAATCCGAATCGAACAATTGCTCCCCGTTCCAATTCCCCTTATCCAAATACAATTGGCCAAAGCGCGCCCAATCGCGAGTGCTGGCCCAGGCGTAGGAAGAGCCTACGTAGTTTCCGGCTATATCCGCCTCCAATACCATAGAGTACATTCCAATTTTATCAATTAAGGCGGAATATGGGAAATCCAGATACTCTTGGTGGGTTCTAAACTGCTGCCGAAGAATACCCGATAATAAATTTGTGGTTCCCGAGGAATAGTTCCAAACCTCCGTTGGTTGGGCGATTGCTTTTTTCTTTTTGGGTTGCTGTGTCATGTCACTGTCCAGAAACAGCATCTTGGTCACATCGGATATCTTGGTGTAGTCCTCTTCCCATTCCAATCCACTTTGCATGCGCAGCAGATGGTTCAGGGTAATATTTTTTCGCTCATCATCCTTCCATTCGGGAATAGGGGCGGGCCAATCCATCTCCAGTTTCCCTTGATGCTCCAATATTCCGTAGCAGGTGGCCAATACGCTTTTGGTCATGGACCATCCCAATATGGGTGTGTCTTGATCAAAACCGGCCACGTAGCGTTCTGCAATCAGGTGTCCTTTGTACAGAATGAGCATGGTGCGCGTTTTTTGGGTCTCGGGCTCAGCAAACGCCATGGCAATGGCCTTGTTGATTTGGTCCATATCCACCTCCGGAAAAACGGTGTCCTTCGGCGCAGCCTGGCCGTAAGGATAGGGAATCGTATCCATAACTTGATTTCGGTTGGGACGAAGGGTCATGGCTTCCGGGTCATAATCTTCGTTGATCAATACCGCACCCAGTCCATCGCGATAAATAGCGGTACGCTCCATCAGGCCATACACAGTAGCCGTGGCCGAACGTTCAGTTTCGTTAACCTCGGTGGAAGCCAGTTCCACCAGCGGGGCCTTGTTGTCAATTTGGTTCATGCTGGCCGCCGAACGGTGCGCCACATACACCCCGGAGGCCACATTCTTGGCGGCGTAGCCGGAAATCATGTTCAATTTGGGATAATTCAGGTACACAATCACTCCGATGGCAATGATCAGGAGCAATAAAACACGCTTAAGTAGTTTCATGGTTATCAGATGTATTTGTAACTTTCTGCTTCTAAATATAAACATTAAATGTATGTCCAACATCGGATTGATCATCGAGGAACGCAGCAGGGATATCGGTGATTTTTTGGTCGGGCGCTTGATTCCCTTCCGCAAAAAAAGAATGATCGGCCCGTTTATTTTTATCGACCATATGGGCCCAACGCAATTGGGACCCAAGAAATATATGGATGTTGACCAACATCCACATATGGGACTCTCTACCTTGACCTTTATGCTCGAAGGGGAGATTATCCATGAGGACAGTTTGGGAACACACCAAAGAATTAGGCCAGGTTCCGTGAACTGGATGACGGCAGGCAAGGGGGTAACCCATACCGAACGAACTCCAAAGGACCTTAGGGATGGGAACACTTTCACCGCACATGGCTATCAAATTTGGGTGGCCTTGCCCAAGGAACTTGAGGACATGGAACCACAATTCCACCATATCGATGGGAAGGATATTCCCAAATGGACGGATGGCCAAACGGAGTTTAAATTGGTAGCTGGCGAAGGATATGATAAAAAGTCCCCCGTTCCCGTTCATTCCAACCTATTTATGGTCGAGGTCAAAACTCCAGAAAGCTATACCCTCAATGTCAACGGACATCTAAAAGGAGAAATCGGTATTTGCATTGTAGAAGGAAGCATAGAAGCCTGCGGTGAACGTGTGGGCCAGGGCAATATTTTGGTGTCTAAAGTGGAAGATACTTGCAATATCAAACTACATCCGAACACGCACCTGTTACTTTTTGGGGGTGAACCTTTTCCAGAGGAACGCCACATCTATTGGAACTTTGTTTCTTCCAGTAAGGAAAAATTGGAGCAGGCCAAACAGGCATGGGCCAACAAAACCTTTCCGATGATGGAAAGTGATGACACCTACGTCCCTTTGCCCAATTAGTGCCATTGCTACAACCTCTAGACCAAAATCATCCAATGCCAAACCATTCATTATTTTATCAACTTGTAAGCTTGATTCTTGTTTTATTGCTGGGGTCCTGCAAAAAAGAAAGGCCTATAAGTCAAGAAGAACAGCTATACCAAACCTATTGCGCCAGTTGCCATCTGCCGCCCAAAATAGATGCATTGCCCAAGCACATGTGGAAAAACTCGGTGTTGCCCGCCATGATGGAGCTCATGGACGTGGAGGGCATGTACCAAGACCCGGAATGGGAGCCAACAGGGTTTCGGCCTCAAATAAGCTTGGGCGACTGGGCCAAATTACAGCGTTATATCTTGGCGAACGCCCCTGAACAATTGGAAAGCATACCAATGCCCAAGGCCGATACGCTGAGGCAATTTGCTTCCCAACCTTTTATGGTAGATTCCCTAAATGGGGGGATGGTAACCTATCTAGAGTTTAAAAATGAACCAAATCAAGTGTATTTTGGGGATTTGGAGGGTAGGTTGGGTTATTTTGATTTTACCACCAAAAAAGTGACCCAAATGTTTCAAGGGGCAAGTCCCGTAACGTGGTTTAACGAAAAGGACTCTATCCAATTAATCAATGAAGTCGGTATCATTCATCCGTCCGAACAGAAAAAAGGTATATTGTTTCGGCACACCCCTTCGGACACCACAACGATAACCAATGACCTACATCGACCCGTACACACCTTGATGGAAGATTTAAATGGAGATGGACATCAAGAATTGGTCGTCAGCGAATTTGGAAACAAAACCGGTAAATTGTCCCTATTCAAGCTAAACGAGAGTGGAGCATACGAAAAAGAGGTGCTGCTGAATTTACCAGGAGCTATCAAAACCTTGGCAAAGGATATGGATAATGATGGAAAAATGGATATTGTCGCCTTAATGACCCAGAGCAGGGAAAGCATTACTGTTTTTTATCAGACCGCTGATTTGGTTTTTGAACCAAGAAATATTTTGGAATTTAGTCCTATTTATGGAACCAGTTGGTTTGAGTTGGTGGATTACAACGGAGATGGCTTGGACGATATTATCACCGTACATGGCGACAACGCCGATATTTCCTATGTGCACAAACCATATCATGGAATGCGCATCTTTCTGAATAAGGGTGGCGATGTATATGAAGAAGCCTATTTTTACCCACTTTATGGTGCCACAAGGGTACTCTCCCGGGATTTTGACCAAGATGGGGATATTGATTTTGCCGTAATCAGCACCTTTCCGGATTATTCCACCTTTCCTGAGCGAAGTTTTGTCTACCTGGAAAACAACAATAGCGCTGACTTCGATTTTACCACAAACATTCTGGAAGACCCTTCCTTGGCCCGATGGTTTTTGATGGATGCTTCGGATGTGGACAATGATGGTGACGAAGATCTTGTGCTAAGTTCCTTAACTTTTGGGTTTACACCCGTTCCCGAAATATTGACAGAAAGATGGAATACCAATAATGTGGACCTTCTTTTATTGGAAAACCTATTGCATTGAAAAAATTGGCTTTCATAGTATGCGCTGTCGTTTTGGGCTGTTCTACGAAAGAACAACCCAAAGACACATCATCCAAATACAAATGGTTTGGCCATGAGGTTACGGCATCGGCCTACAATTCGGTATTTTGGCAAACGGACAGCATAAGCCCTGCAGTCGCAGCTTGGGGAGACACCTTGAAACCGGGAATGAAGAGCATCGCGGTGTCACGAGATCTCATCAAAATGGGGTTGACGCACAATACCATGGTAAAAATTGATACCTTTCCCGATACGTTTTATGTAAAGGATAAAATGCATTGGCGCTGGAGGAATAGAATCGACATCTACATGGGCACCAACGTGAAAAAGGCCAAGGAGTGGGGCAAGAAGAAATTGATTATTTGCTATGCTGTTCCTTTGGACACTGTTTTAAACACCAACAATGAAAAAAACTAGTTTACTTTTAGGTCTGGCAGCACTTTTTGTAGCCTGCTCCGTACAGCGGGAAATTGTGGACATCCCTATTATTTTTGATGAACAACGGGTGGAACTGACGAAGGAATATTTGCTCAATCGGTACAATCTGGACCAAGAAACCCCAGAAATTACTCCGAAAATGGTGGTGTTGCACTGGACAGCCATTCCTTCCCTGAAAAAATCCTTTGAAGCCTTCAACCGTTCCACTCTACCCAATTGGCGGCCCGATTTGGAGAATGTGAGCGGACTTAATGTGTCTTCCCATTTTTTGGTGGACCAAGACGGCACCATTTACCGTTTAATGCCCGAAACCCTTATGGCACGCCATACCATTGGCCTTAACCATTGCGCCATTGGCATTGAAAATGTGGGTGGCACTGAAGGCATGCCCCTGACCAAGGCGCAGTTGCGTTCGAATATTTATTTGGTGAATTATTTGGCATCCAAATACGACATCGACTATGTTATCGGGCATCAAGAATATACCCTTTTTGAAAATCATCCACTTTGGTTGGAGGTGGATGATGGATACCGTACCGAAAAAACGGACCCGGGAATGGATTTTGTGGAAAAAGTCCGAAAAGCCACCAAAAAATTTAACTTTAAGCCCGTTCCATCAAAACCATAAAATACATGAAACCAATACCACTTTTTATATTCACCTTACTTACCTTTTCCCTTCAGGCGCAAGACAAACTGACCTTACAACTATATGACACTTACGAGGAATTTAAAGAATCCAGTTTAGGGGAACGGCGCATAAAGCATGCCGATATCCAGCCGTTGATTCAAAAATTTAAGGCCAACCCAAAATTTGAGGTGCAAAAAGTGGGTGAGTCGATTCAAGGACGGGACTTGCATCTGATCAGTATAGGGGAAGGGGAGTCTAATATTTTCCTTTGGTCCCAAATGCACGGGGATGAGCCTACCGCTACGCAAGCCATCTTTGACATTTTGAACTTCTTGGATGCCCCCGATTTTAAGGCCGAAAAAGAAGCCATCCTTTCCAAGTTAAAACTTCATTTTTTGCCGATGCTCAATCCCGATGGCGCAGAGGTCTTCACCAGAAGAAATGCTTTGGGAATCGATATCAACCGGGATGCACTGCGGCTTCAGTCACCCGAAGGGCAAACCTTAAAACGGCTTCGGGACAGTTTGGATGCTGATTTCGGCTTCAATCTGCACGACCAGAGTACCTATTATAATGCTGAGCGTACCGAAAAACCTGCCACGATTTCCTATTTGGCAACGGCCTACAATTACGAGAAGGATATCAATGAAGTCCGTGCCAACGCCATGAAAGTGATTGTGTACATGAACAACATCATCCAAAATTATGCACCTGGGCAGGTAGGACGGTATAGTGATGATTTTGAACCGCGTGCTTTTGGTGACAATATTGCCAAATGGGGGACAAGCCTTATTTTGATAGAATCAGGAGGCTTCCCGGATGATCCCGAAAAACAGGAAATCCGAAAACTCAATTATGTTTCCATCCTATCCGCATTGTACACCATTGCCAATGGCTCCTACAATGATATTCCGATTGAAGATTATGAAAAAATTCCAAGAAACGACCGTAAACTTTTCGATTTGAAGATTGAGAACGTCACCTATGAACTTATGGGCAATGACTATATCTTGGATTTGGGGATTTTTAACCAAGAAGTGGACCTTAAAGACCATGATGAATTCTATTATAAAAGTACCATTGGCGACCAAGGAGATTTATCCACTTACTACGGCTACGACACCTTTGATGCTGAAGGATATACCATTGTGCCGCCAAAAGTGGCAAAAATGGAACGTATCGACAACCCTATGCAGGTACTAAAACAAGGCGTGGCGTATGTAAAGACACAGCAACAGGATAAAAGTGCTTTTGTCCGTTTTCCATTGCTATTGGTGGATGATAAATTCGAACTCAAGAACTTTACGCTTCAACCAGGCATGAATCCTACTTTCTTTTTAAAGAAAGAAGAAAAGTTGACCCATGCCGTTATCAATGGTTTTTTAATTGACCTGTCCAAACCCTTGGATGAACAAAAAACAGGCAACGGACTTATTCTCAAAACTGCCCGATAACCTATCGTAAACAAACTATTTAACCCTTATAGCACATACCAATGAAGAAACAAATTGTAGTAGCAGCATGCCTTTTTGTGGCACAATTGACCTTTGCACAAGAATCCATTTCACTGTTCAACGGAAAAAATCTCGATGGTTGGATCAACCATGGCGAAGAGAAATGGTACGTTGAAGATGGAGAGCTGATCTGTGAAAGTGGCCCCAAAGGTGAATACGGCTATTTGAGTACTGAAAAAAATTATAAGGACTTCGAGCTTACCTTAGAATTTAAACAGGAGGCCGATGGCAACAGTGGTGTTTTTATCCGCTCCACTTTTGATGGGAACAAGGTAAGTGGCTGGCAAGTGGAAGTGGCACCTCCCGGAAAGGATACCGGAGGTATTTACGAATCCTACGGACGTGGCTGGTTGATCAAACCAGACCCTGAAAAGGACAAAGCCCTAAAAATGGGGGAGTGGAACACCATGAAGATTCGGGTGGAAGGTCCCAAGGTGACCTCATGGCTCAATGGAACGGAAATGGTGCACTTGGAAGATGAAAAAATAGGAGAGGGTGAAGGTGCCATTGCGTTACAAATCCACGATGGTGGGGGCATAAAGGTAAAATGGAGAAACATTGAACTGATTCCCTTGGATTAAGAACACAAAAAAGCCCGATTTCAAGAATCGGGCTTTTTTAGTTTAAATGGTTTCATTTATTTCTTTAGCGGAGTCACCTCAAAGCTCCGGAATTCAATCGGGCCATGGTCTCCCTGAATCATAAATGGGCCTGGCTCGCCTTCCTTGCTATCCAATGCACCGCCCGTAATCCCTGGAATCGTAGTATCGGAAATCACTGTTTTTCCGTTCAAGACAATAGTGACCCGTCTACCAATAAAGGTAATATCATAGGTTTGCCATTCTCCAGCAGGTTTGGAAGCATTCTCGTTAGGCTCCACAAAACCGTAGATACCTCCCATGTAAATATCTGAAGGTTCGTAGCCTTCGCTGTCCACAATCTGAATCTCGTAACGCCCTCTGAGATAGATACCACTGTTGCTTCCTTCGGGAAAACGAAATTCGGCATGTAGCTTAAAATCTTGGAAAGTTTCATCTGAGATGAGATTGGAACCCGATTCTGGACTGGTCAAAATACCATTTTTAACGACCCATTGGTTTTTTTCTCCATCCACATGCCAACCCGAAAGGTCTTTTCCATTGAACAAATCGATTGTTTTGCCCCATTTCGGATTTTCGGTGTACTCCAATTTTGGAGCACGAACGCCAGTCCATTCTATTAGGGAGCCATCGGTATAGATCAAGGTGCCTTTCAAGGTTTCATCCTCCAATTGGCCATGAAAAACCATGTCACTGCCCTTGGGTTCCCATTGGTTGGGAATGCTAAAAGTGAATTGATTATCTCCAAAGGTTTCCACTTCTGCCACGGGCCGTGCACTACCAAAGGCAAATACAAAGCGCCCCACCAAGGTAGCGGTCCCCGAATGGCGTATTTCCAGCCAAGAAGGGGAGGTCTTTCCCATAAAGTCCATTTCCAGGTCCCACCTGCCTTCCAACGGACTGATATCCTGTGCGTAAATGTTACTGGCAAACCCTAACATCAGGGTGCAAATAAGCGTGTAAATCGTTTTTCTTTGGGTAATCATACGTATGTTTAGTTTTGTTGCAGTCCAAGATACGTATTATTCCAAAATGCTTGGTTTACTCACATCCTCCGGTAAAACCTTTGGCGTTGAATTTGGTCTGCACCGCTCCTTGTAACCCATTATGGGAAAGTCGGATTACTAAATTGCTTTCGCCACTGCCATCACGTTTGGGTGTGCAATATTCGAAAAGATAATAACTGCCGGCCTGCTCTTCCACACGTTGGGAAATATCGTTAAAGGTATTTTCCAACTCCTCAGAATTGCTGGCAAAAACACTGGCTGTTTTTCCAATTTCGGTCAACACTTCGGTATCGATTTCCGCGCCAAGTCCAATAGTGAAGAAAGAAATGTTCCTATCCGCTTCCGCAACGGCACGTAGGGCATCGGATTCCCGATAACGCGATGCCTGGTCAGTTCCATCGGTAAACAGCACCACAGATGCAGCATTGATAACTTCGGAATTCTCACGAAGCAGGTTCTCGGCAATATCGGTCGATTTGATCACCGCTCCGTACAAATCGGTTGATGGGTCGTTGCTGATATCGGTAGTAATTCCATCTACGGAAGCGGTCAGCTCCGTTGCCGATGTTGTCAAAGGATTTAGTAGGTGGAGCTCATCCTCCCCATCAAACCAATAAATGGCCATTTTGAAGGAATCCGTTGCCGGAACGGGCATCACATTATTGATGAAGCTTGTGGTGGCAGCCTTTAGTTCATCCAAGCTGCCTTCCAGTACACTGTTGCTCAAATCCAGCACCAAGAGGGTATTGTTGTTGAATACCTGCGAATTGGGCGAAATCCGTGCAAAGGATTCCGAAGAGGAAATGGAATTGAAACAATCATCGTTCCTGCCTTGCTCATATATGGAAAACTGGTCCGCGGAAAGCCCTGAAATGGGATTTCCCATTAAATCGGAAACCCTGAAAAGTACCGAAACCTTTCCAGGCAGGGTAGTGAATTCATCTTGGATGGAAAGTAGCAGTTCGTTTTCGCCAAAGCCCAAGCAATCATCCGGTTCTTGGCCAAGTCCCAATTCACGGTCGTTGATGTCCAAACTCACGTCATCATCTGCATTTCCGCAAGAAAACAAGGTAAGGCCAATAGATAAAAGCAAGGTAAGCTGAAGTATTTTTTTCATTTTCTAATAAGTTAAGGTCCTGCATGCACAACGTGGAAATGCAGCTAAAAGTATGTATACCCTGCAAAAATCAATTAAAGAAAAGTTAAAAGAAATAGGCCTGTGTTAAAATCGTTCCGTTCCCATCTAATTTTAATATTTTCACCACTCATAAACCTACCAGCCTATCTAACCAAAGACCCAAATAAACAATAACACTAATAGGTTGATTTGTATGACTATCCTTTTGTTTGGTGCCACCAAAGATATTATTGGTACACCTACCTTATCCGTTCCTACTGCCAGTTTGAGTGGGAAAAAAATACCGAATACCGTGGGGGAACTCAAAAAATTTCTGGAAAGCACCTATCCCGAGCTTAAAAAAATATCCAAAGTGACGGTTGCCGTGAACCAAAATTATGCTTCGGACCACGACAGTATCAATTCGTATGACGAAATTGCGTTGATTCCACCACCAAATGTCTAAAACCATTCATTGTCCGTGAAAACAAAATCTGAATCATCCGCCAGTAATCCTCCCCAACTTTTTGGTTTGGTATTGGCGGGTGGTTCCAGTTTGCGGATGGGACATGACAAGGGGGTGTTGGCGTATCACGGTATGCCGCAACGGGATTATGTTTACCAGCTTCTGAACAAGGTTTGCGAAAACGTATTTTTGGGAATACAGGAGCAACAATTGGGGTCTATTCCAAAGGAATTTTCCTCTATTCTTGACCAAAACACCTACCAAGGGCCGTTTAATGGGATCATGAGTGCCCACGAAACTTATCCAGAAGCCGCTTGGTTGGTGTTGGCCTGTGACCTTCCCTTTATGGATGTGAAGGCTTTGCAATTTCTGGTTCAGCAACGGGACCCAACCAAACATGCCACGGCATTTATGGGAAAGGATGCTGCGTATCCCGAACCTTTGGCCTGTATCTGGGAACCTGGGGGACTGCGACAGGCTAAAGCCTACTTATCGGCAAGTGAGAAGCAGAGTCCATCACAATTTCTTTTGGAAGTTGGTGTTAAAACGGTTCTCCCATCCAATGAGCAGCTATTGTTCAATGCAAATTCCGTGGAAGATTACCAATGGGCAAAAGACCATTTGAAAGGGCGGGAGGGAAGCTAGTTTTTGGGGCTTTTACGTTTTTGATGGTCCAGGTCCATCAACTCTAAATCCTGAAGAATACCACAGGAAACCTGTTTTTTCACTAGGGATTGTTCGTTTTTTCTTTTGACACGGGATTCGATTTCCTTATTTAAAAAGTTCATGGCAACAAATTTGATTTAAAACGGAATCCCAATGAATTTATTTTGATAATCAGCAGCTTAGCGTATTTGCGCTTCGATATGCTCCAAAATGGACATCCAATGCATCCGAAGGATCAAAGCGGCCGTGGGTACGTTATCTTCTTGAATGGCTTCGACCACGGAGCGGGTCTGTACCGCCAATTTCTTGAAAAACTCATTCTCTTGGATAAAATCATGCTCGTAAAAATGCAGCCTGAGCTTCAAATCCGTCAAGATGTTCAATAACAGTTTATTGGAGCACTCCTGCACCAAGTGGTTGTGAAAATGGAAGCGCACGCCCAGTCCTTCCGTCAAACTCCCCACATTTTCCATTTGTTCCTGTAATGCCATCAACCGTTGTACATCAGCTGTCCCAAAAGGAGTGTTTTCCAGGGCCATCACTTCAAGTTGGGCGACAATTTCAATCAGATTCTTGACTTCGGACTTGGATAGGGGAGCTACCACAAAACCACGATTGGGAATCGCCTTCAGTACCAGTGCTTGCTCCAATTGGCTCAACGCCTCCCGAATGGGCGTCACACTGACACCGGTATCCCGGGATAGTGCCGCCAAATTGATGGTCTTGCCCACTTGCAGTCCGCCATTTTGGATTTGCTCCAGCAAATGGTCCTTGATGCGGTCCCGCAAAATGGATGGTCGTCCCATAATGGTGTTTTGTTACCTATTTGAAGTAAGAAAAGCCTATCGCTTTACGTACACATAGCTACGAACATCCGGCAAATCCTGTCCTTCATTCAAGGTCATTTGGTTGCCGTTCAATTGTAGGGTGCCCAACGTTGTGCTTCCTTGAAAAACGACCTGTGTACCATCACTGGCCCATGCTCCGGTAGCCTGAATGGAACCGTTGCAATCCACAAAATACTGCCCGTTGGTAATGGTGGTAATGGTAAAGTTGGATTGTTGGAATTGATAGGTATTATCGGCATTGAAGGTAATGGTGCCAGAAATACAGTCCTGTTCATCAATGAGGTTGGCAGAGGAAGTGCCATCATCATCCAAATCGAGTTGGCTGCTGACATTTACTGCGGTCAAATCCCAAGTACCAACGAGTGCATCGGCGGAAAAGCCGGAGCCATTGCCATCGTCGTCACTACAGGCTGTCAACAGCACCATACTCGCTAGGCCCAAAAGGAAATTCGTCGTCTTTTTCATGCGTTTTATGCTTTTATAGGTTGAAAATAACACAATTTGAAGAATAATGGTGGCCCGGGCGGGCAATTCATCGATTTGAAGCCCCTTTTTACACTAAACCCTAGGGTGGGACGTTTTGCTAACACATCTTATAACCCAATACCATGAAGAAACTTACCTTAAAATTTGTATCGACCGCTTTTATAGCGATAGCCATGATCGGATTTCAATCGTGTAGTGAGGATGGCATGACCAACGAAGGGGAGGCCCTTACACAGGAAGAACTACAGACCATTTTGAGCACCGATGACATTGCCGGGGCCGCTGATACCGCCTTGGCCGAGCTTTTTGCCGGGGATACCGCAGCAAAAGGAGCTACTGCCAAAGAAGGGGAGTGCTACAGCGCCGAATATTCCGATACCGGATTTGTGGCAACCTTTAATAATTGTGTGCTCAACGGAACGGACAACGTAAACGGAACGGTGACCGTAACCTACGAAGTAGGGGAAGAGGCATCGTCCTTTACGGCCACCTACCAAGATTTTTATGTGGGTACCGTAAAAATCAACGGAACACGAACCTTCGAAATTACTGGAAACAGTGAACAGAGCAGTGTTTCCTTTACCGTGGTCAGTGACATGACCGTGGAAATGGAGGACGAGTCCGTGATTTCCGAAAACGGGACAAAAACCTTTACCATTGCCTTTGGCGATAGCTTGGAAACTACTCAAATTTCCATTTCCGGCAACTGGACCGTTGCTGCAGATGGCAATACCTACGCGGTTGAAACCTTGGAAGATTTGCAAGGAAGTGCCGCCTGTGAGTATTTGACCTCCGGTAGCATGAGCGTTTCCAAAAACGGATTGTCCGTTATCGTGGATTTTGGTGACGGAGCCTGCGACGATGTGGCCACCATCATCTATCCGAACGGAGCGACCGAGGAGATTAGCCTGTAAAGAAACTTGTCAGTTCGAGTGATTTTTCGGAAGAAAAATTGTAGCGAGAACCCATATTTCAAGCCAAAACCGATTAGCTGCGCTGACTCTTCGATTTCTCGATACCTGCCTACCGCAGGCAGGCCAAATTCCTTTGGAATTTCACTCGAATTGATGGTTTTGCGATAAGAAACTACCTGAGCACAGGGCATAAAAAAGAAAAGCACCGATTTGATGTCGGTGCTTTTTTGGTTACATGCTACGGAGTTTGTTTATATTTAGGGAAACAAAACTTTTATGGTCAAACAGCTGGTACAGGCGCAACAGGAATTTTTTGATACCCAAAAAACCAAGGATATCGCCTTTCGGAAACACTATCTGAAAAAGCTGCACCAAGAAATATTGGAGCAGGAGGATGCCATTTGCGACGCACTGTACGCTGATTTTAAAAAACCAGTTTTTGAAAGTCTGGCCACGGAGACCCAATTGGCCTTGGCAGAGCTCAAACATGCCATAAAAAATGTGGCCTCGTGGAGCGAGCCGGAACGGGTAGGGGGGGCATGGGTTAATTTCCCGTCCAAAGAGTGGATACAGCCCGAACCCTATGGAAAGGTGCTCATCATTTCGCCATGGAATTATCCGTTTTTGCTGGCCATTTCGCCGTTGATTGGTGCCCTGGCAGCGGGCAACACGGCCTTGCTGAAACCCTCCGAGTTCAGTGTAAATACCTCCCGAATAATTTCACAGATTATCCGTAAAGTATTCCCGCCGGAATATGTGACCGTGGTTGAGGGCGGAGTAGAGGTCTCCACCCAATTATTGGCCGAGAAATGGGAGTATATCTTCTTCACGGGAAGCACCCATGTGGGCAGAATCGTGTATAAAAGCGCTGCAGAACATCTTACCCCTGTGACTTTGGAGCTTAGCGGAAAAAATCCCTGTATTGTGGATGCTACGGCCAACATATCGTTGGCGGCCAAGCGTATTGCCTGGGGGAAGTTCATCAATGCGGGGCAAACCTGTATTGCGCCGGACTATATTTTGGTACACGCCTCTGTAAAACAGGCGTTGGTGGATGCCTTACAGCAACGGATTACCGAATTTTATGGTGAGGAACTGGAAAAATCTCCGGATTTTGCCCGTATTGCTACTAAAAAACATTACAACGAGCTGAAATCCATGCTCGAGGGTGAGACCTATCTGTTTGGTGGCAGCTATACGGATGAGGACCGATTTATAGCACCGACCTTGGTGGACGAGCCTGCGCTGGACAGTACCATTATGGAAGGGGAGATTTTTGGACCCATTTTGCCGTTGATTTCGTATACCGAAGAGAAGGAATTGGACACCTATATTTCCAAATACCCGAATCCATTGGCGTTTTATGTGTTTTCCAGCGATAAAAAGTTCCAAAAATGTTTGATGCGACATTATTCCTTTGGCGGCGGTACCATAAACGATACCGTGGTACATATCAGCAATAAGGAATTGCCATTTGGTGGCGTGGGCCAATCCGGGATTGGTGGCTACCACGGCAGGCATACGTTCGATTTGTTTTCCCATAAAAAATCCATGGTAAAACGAGCGACTTGGTTGGATGTGCCATTGCGCTACGCGCCGTATTCGATTTCCTTAAAGCTCGCCAAGAAAATAAAGCATATGTTTTGATGAAACCTTGTCCTAATTGCACACAAAAATAAATTACACGGAAAGATGGGGGCGGGGTTATTTTATGGTATTCTGGAGGGTTTGAAATATTCTATTTTACATAATGTAAATTATAGTACACGTGACGATCTGGAAAGTCTAGTAGACTTTTTAGATTGGTGGCGAGACTTGTGCGGATGAAAAATTGCGTGAAAAGACACTAAATTTAATTATGGCTATGCTATTTGATATAAAATCAGTTCTGATACTTTAGCATCATAACGACAACGATTTTATGTCAAAGTAATTTGCTTGTAACATTCGCAATTTTAATTCCAACGCTTCATCTCGCCGTCAAATAAAATCATCTGCCAGATAATTTTATTCGCCACGTATGTCCAAGCAATTTGTTGAGGTTTTTTCTTCTTTATTTCAAAATCTGGAAATGGCACTACCGTGCCCAGCCACACATGCGTAGCATTGATGAATTCCTTGCCACCCCAACAAAAAACCACCCAAAGGGTGGCTTCTGTAATTTTGTTTAAATCGCTTGCTTTAGGACAGTTCCTCTGCGACCATTTGTTCTTTATCAATCCCGAGGGCTTCCAAATCCTTTTGTACCGATTCCATCATAGGCGGCGGTCCGCAGAGATAAAATTTGGCATCCTTGTCCGTAATATGTTCTTTGAGGAACTGCGTATCCATCAAACCGTGTGCATGCTTACTGCTCTGTTCTTCCGAAAGAATATTGACAAAGTCCTTGCCCAACCATTTTTCAAACTGGGATTGCATGATAATATCCTTTTCGCGCTTGTTGGCAAACAACAACCGATTGCCTTCGAGCTTGCCCTGCTCAGCCAAATGCCTAAATATGGCAATAAAGGGGGTCACTCCTGCCCCACCGGCCAAAAATACGCCAGGACCTTGGTAAGATATGGCACCCCATACGTCTTCCAATAATAAATGGTCGCCCTGCTCCAAGGTTTGCAGGGTATCGGTCACCCCATTATGGTCGGGATATACCTTTATGGTGAACTGTAAAAAGCCATCGTCGGGAAGTCCCGTAAAAGTAAACGGGCGTTTTTCGTCTCGCCATCCTTCCTTATCGAGGGCAACTTCGGTGGCCTGGCCGGGTTCAAAATGATAATCGGCCGGTCGCTCCGTTTGTATTTGAAGCACGTCGTGCGTGATAAAACCTATTTCTTGAATCTTTACTTGATGTGGCATGTGCTGTTTTTAGAATTTTGTGATTTGATTTATTTCTGCGGTAGCTTTTAGCTATTGGATTTCGCCAATCTATTTTTTCAAAGTGACCTTGAGTTCAATTTTTGTATCCAATAGTTTTGAAATGGGACATACTTCTTTGGCCTTGTGCGCTATTTGCTGAAATTGCTCGGCATCGATATTGGGGATATCCCCTTTTAAATCCAAGGCCACTTGGGTAACGGCTCCATCCTCAAACCTTACGGTGGCAGCGGTATCCAAACTATCGGGCGTAAATCCTTCCTCGCCCAGTAAAAAACTCAACTGCATGGCAAAGCAACCGGCATGGGCCGCTCCGACCAATTCTTCGGGGTTGGTGCCTTTTTCGCCGTCCTCAAAACGGGTATGGAACGAGTAAGGTGTACCGTCCAATACGCCGCTGGCGGTGCTTAGGGTTCCTTTTCCTTCTTTGCCCGAGCCTTTCCACTGGGCTTCTGCTTTTCTTGTGAATTTCATGTGTGCTGTTTTTTATGTTTGTAATTCGTTGTATGTGGTGACTAAAACTTGTCAGTTCGAAGGATTTTTCGAAAGAAAATTATGTCTGTCTACCTTCGGACAAGTCGAAAATTTTATTTTCAAGTCCAAAATTGGTTCTCGACTGCGCTCGAACTGACAGTTTTTAGGTGCTCCCCCCTGATATACTGGCAGGCAAGTAAAGTTTTCTTCGGTTTCGACTACGCTCAACCATCGAAAATCGAACTGACAGTTTTAGTTTCTGGAATTTTTAATTAGGCCTCTTGCTTGATATCGGCCTTGGGATAATCAGTGTACCCTTCTTTGCCGGGAGTATAAAACGTATCCTTGTCCCAATCGGCCAGTTCCAAATTATGTTCAAAACGCTCTACCAAGTCAGGATTGGAGACATAGGGTTTACCATAGGCCACCAAATCTGCATTTCCAGACTCAATTACCCTATTCCCGGAATCTTGGTCAAAACCGCCATTGATCATCAACGTGCCATTATAAAGCGGTCTAAAATGTTTGGCGATTTCCGTTACCGCAAAAGGAATATCGGAAACATCCGTAAAGGGTTCGGATAGATGGATGTAGGCCAAGTTATAATCGTTCAATTTTTTGATGATGTATTCAAACGTAGGAATGGTATCCTCATCCATGGTCATTCCGAAGACCCCATTGAGTGAAGGATTGAACCGGGCACCAATTTTTTCCTCTGGAATCACTTCCTTAATCGCGTCCAAGACTTCAAAAAAGAAGCGTGCTTTGTTTTCGTGGCTTCCGCCGTACTCATCCGTTCTTTTATTGGAGGTGCTATTAAAAAATTGATGGAACAGATAACCGTTGGAGGAATGGATTTCCACGCCATCAAATCCGGCTTCCACCGCATTTTTGGCGGCATTTTTGAAATCTTCCACTGTGGTTTTGATATCCTCCTTGGTCATTTCCTTTGGGGTGACGGTATCCTTAAAACCATCAGGCGTGTACGATTGCTCGTTCGGGTTTAGTGCTGATGGCGCCAACGGCAATTCTCCATCATGAAAATCAGGGTGTGAAATCCGGCCCACGTGCCACAATTGGATAAATATCTTTCCGCCCTTATCATGTACCCTTTGGGTCACCTTTTTCCAACCCTCTACTTGGGCTTTGGTGTGTATTCCCGGGGTGTTCACGTATCCTACCGCACGTTCTGAAACCTGGGAACCTTCGGTGATGATCAAACCTGCGGAGGCTCGCTGTTCGTAATACAGGCCATGTAGTTCATCTGTGGGTTTGTTGTCCTTGTTGGCCGCCCTACTTCGGGTCATGGGTGCCATTACGATTCGGTTTCTTAGGCTAATGTTCTTGTTGTACGGTGTGAGTAATTGTTGCATATATCTGTTTTTGATTTACAGAAATATACCATTTGGAAAGGCTAAAATGATTGACCTAAATCAATTAGGTTTTTTTTAACGCTCGCAATTTTCTACGCGTACGGCTCAGGCTCTCCGCAGAAATCCCCAAATAATTAGCAATTTGATAGTTGGGAACACGGCCCTCGATATTCGGATAGCTTTCGCAGAATTCCAGATACCGCTCCTTTACGGTTTTTCCCAAGGAGGACAAAATCCGTTTGCGTAGCGAAATAAAGGCACTGGTGACCAATAACCTAAAATAGCGTTCAAATATGGGAGCCTCTTCCAATAGCCTTTGCAGATCATCGTGATTGATGGCCAACAAGGTGGAATCCTCCAAGGCTTCAATGTATAATTTGGAGGGCACCCCATTGTAAAAGGCGTCAAAATCACCTAACCACCAGTTCTCTATGGCGAATTGTACAATGTTCTTATTTCCCTTTTTGTCTAAATAATAGGCCGTTAAACAGCCTTTCACCACAAAATACTCATGTTTGACATAGGTGTTGGGATACAGCAAAAACTTGCCTTTGGCCACCGTGACCTCCCGCAGTTTTGAAGTGAACAGATACAGGTCCTCCGGTCTGGCATTTACTTGATTTTTGACGTGTTCGGTTAAAGATTTGTGGTTCATAGCGATTGAAAACAGATAGCGTAGGGGTTACTTGTGGGTTTTATTGGGACAAGGAAAATCAATGTGCCGCACAGACGGCCTTACTTTTTGATGAACACCATGCAATGTTGCCATGGCAAGTTACCTACATTTCGTTCCAATGTAAAGCCGGCGGCATTCATTTCCTTGACCGCCTGTGCCTCGGTCATTTTGTGTAATTTCTTAATGGGCACCGACCTATCTTCCCCACGGTATTCGATCAAAAACAATTCCCCATTTGGTTTTAATGCCTTTTTGATGGAAGCGATCATTTCCTTCGGGTAGTTGAATTCATGGTAAACATCCACCATTAAGACCTTGTCCACCGATTTTTCGGGAAGGTTCACACTTTGCTCGCCACCCTTCACGATTTGGATGTTCTGAACGTTTTTTGCTTCCATTTTTCCTGTATCGCAGCCAACATCTCCTCCTGAATATCCACCGCAAAGATGGTTCCTTGATGAGCCATGGGCGCCATTTTAAAAACGTGGTAACCCGAACCTGCCCCGATATCGGCAATGTGGTCTGTGGGCTGTATGTTCATGTTTTTCAACAGCGTAGCGGTGTTTTCCTCTTCTTCGCGTTCTGGTCGCTCCAACCAGTTCATCCCTTGGTAGCCCATCACATAGGCTATTTCACGACCCATATACCACTTTCCGATACCGTTTGGGTCCCCTTTTTTATACACATAGTCTTGGGAATCGTTCTTGGTTTGCCCGTTACAGGAGCACAGCAAGAACAGTCCTGTGACCATTGCTACTATGGTTGACGTACTTCTGAACATATTTTTGAATTAATACCCGGCAGCCTGACCGTCCTTTCTGGACTCCGAAGCCCCGGTATACACTTTGTTTTCCAAATCCACCCCAATGGCCTGATAACCACCGAACATCCCGACACCAAAGCCGATACGATGTCCTTTTTTGCTCAATTCCCTCAGGGTTTCGGGTGCAAAACCGCTTTCAAGGTACAAAGTACCACCATTGGTCATGACGGAACCCGTGGGTTGCGAGCTACCACGGTGGCGCATTCGTGGCGCATCCCCTGCTTCTTGTAAGTTCATGCCAAAATCAACCACATTGACCACAATTTGTGCATGACCCTGCGGCTGAACTGCCCCTCCCATAAGTCCAAAACTGACCCAAGGCTTGCCTTCTTTGGTAATAAAGGCGGGGATAATAGTATGGAACGGACGTTTGCCCGGTTCCAAGGCATTGGCATGGCTTCTATCCTGCACATTGAACATTTGCCCACGATTCTGAAGCACAAAGCCCAATCCGTCCGGTACCATACCCGATGCAAATTCGGAATAAATACTTTGGATCAAGGAAACCATATTACCGTCTTTATCGGCCACGGTCAAATACGTGGTGTTGCCCGTTTCTATTTCCATATCGCCAGCCGGATAACTATCAGCCGCCTTGTTGAGGTCTATGAGGTTCCTCCGCTCGGCAGCATAGGCATCCGACAAAAGTGTTTCCAAAGGAATTTTGTTGAATTCAGGGTCGGCGTAAAACTTGGCCCGGTCTTCATAGGCCAACTTTTTGGCCTCGGTAAGCACATGCAAATATTCAGCGCTACCAAAACCCATTTTGGCAATATCAAAGCCTTCCAGAATGTTCAACATCTGCAAGGCTGCGGTACCCTGTCCGTTGGGCGGCAATTCCCAAACATCGTACCCGCGATAGTTTATGGAAACCGGCGTTACCCAATTCGAGGTATGACTGGCCAAATCTTCGTAGCTTAAAAATCCACCGTGTTTTTTCATGTAGCTGTCAATGGTCTTGGCAATGGAACCTTTATAGAAGGCATCCCGCCCCTTTTTGGCAATGATTTCGTAGGTATTGGCCAAATCTTTATTGATAAATACCTCGCCTTTTACGGGCGGCCTTCCCTTGGGCATATAGGTTTGGGCAAAGCCTGGTTGGTCCTTGACCGACTCATAGCTCGATGCCATTTCGTAACCGATCACTTCGGATACCGGAAATCCGTTGTTACCATAATCAATGGCGGGTTGCAGAATATCCTCCATGGGTAAGCGTCCAAACTTTTCGTGCAAGGTGAACCATCCGTCCACACAGCCCGGCACCGATACTGGGAGTGGGCCATAAAAAGGAACGTAGGACAAGCCTTTATCCATAAAATAATCGATGGTCAAGGATTGGGGCGCCCTCCCACTTCCGTTTAAGCCATATAACTTCTGTTCTTTGGCCGACCAAACGATGGCGAAGACATCTCCGCCGATACCACAACTTGCAGGTTCCACGAGTCCGAGCACAGCGTTGGCAGCTATGGCCGCATCCATGGCGCTGCCACCCTTTTTTAAAACA
Organism: Allomuricauda sp. MMSF_3307; assembly: GCF_030733585.1. NCBI lineage: Bacteria > Pseudomonadati > Bacteroidota > Flavobacteriia > Flavobacteriales > Flavobacteriaceae > Allomuricauda > Allomuricauda sp. MMSF_3307. The sequence goes on along the minus strand of NZ_JASHIQ010000002.1, from coordinate 854,297 downwards.
TCCAAAGCAACTTGGGTGGCCAATGGCTGACTTGTGGCCGCCATGCCATTTTGAGCCAAAATTTCGGAACGGGTAGTAAAGGTTTCGCCGGTTAGTCGGTCTTGGGCTTGTGCCCAGGTGCCCATAAGGACCACGAGCATGAGGAATGACAAAAATTTCATTTTCATTTTTTTAGGACGCCGTCATTTGGTGGGTCAAAATCATCCAAAAGGCGGCATTGGGTTGATTACTGGTTTACATCCCTAAAGATAAGGATTGTGTGTCCAATCCTTATGGAAATTGAACGTTTACACCTCATTTGAAGGCAATACTGCCGCCCTACACCCATAAATGGGGCATGTGAACAGACTATGGAGTGCAATGGGCAACACAAAACTCATACAGCTCTGGAACACTTTGTATTACTGAGGTTTCTGAATAAAGTTCCTCCACCACTTCAGGGCAATCTGAAAAATAAGATGCCAACGCCTTCTTTCTAAATCCGAGAATACCTTGGGTTACTCTCACCAATCGTGTGGATCCTGGTTTGTAAAAAAAGGGAATGAAGTCCAAATAAAAATTATCGTCATGAACAAAATACTGTTCCAGATACATCAACTCCTCTGATCTGCGAACAACTTTCAAAAAGGTTCGTGGTGCCGATTTATCAGCATAGTAGCGGAATTTAAAAAAGTTGCTTTCTTCCCGAAACGGCATCGAAATAAAATGCTCGCCCTGAAATCCATATCCCAAAATATCATCAGGGCTGTACCTAAAGGTCCTCCCCTTCCCCTCTTTTTTAAACCTGACCTTGTTGTACAGGGACACAAAAGGCTCTGGAGACCGGTCTTTAAGGAGTCCCTGGATGGTATCGCCGTCCAATTCGATGATATATCCTGGCTGAAATGTCCTTTTCTGGGCCAGTGCGGATTGTAAACCCAAAAATAGCAGCAACAGGAATCGGAAGCGGTTTCTTTTCATATCATTTTTTTGGCGCCTATCCTAAAATACCACATTTTATAGCTTGTTACCGGAAAAACTTTTTTGAAAGACTGCGGATTACTTTCTCAAAACAAAAAAGCCCCGTCAAACAGACGAGGCTTTTATATACTAATTGAAATTCTCGCTTACAGAATCTCTACCACTTCAAGGTCAAACACCAAATCGTGTCCGGCCAATGGGTGATTGGCATCCAAAATGATGTCGTTTTCCTCTACTTTGGCCACCCTAAACTGTTGTTGCTGTCCCTCAGCGTTGGAACCTACCAAGCCCATACCCACTTCGGGCTTTAGGTCCTCAGGTAGTTGGGACTTTGATATTTTCTGGAAAAGGGACTCGTTCACTTCGCCGTACGCATCTTTTTTATCGATGGTAATGGTCTTTTTTTCGTTCACGGCCATATCGATAAGCCCTTTTTCAAATCCAGGTATAAGCTGACCCTGTCCCAAGGCTACTTCCATAGGCTCACGCTCCAAAGAACTGTCAAACACCTGTCCATTGGTCAATTTACCCGTGTAGTGCACTTTTACAGTGTCATTCTCTTTTACTGTGCTCATAATTTTTGTTTATAGTTTTAAAATCAAAACGTTGCAAATATACAGGGTATAAAATGGTTAAACGAAGGACTGGCGCATTGGTTTTCCAAAAAGGAGGTTAAAATCGGCCCTTAGCCCTCATTTATCATCATTTTGGATGCTATCTTAGGGACTTGCCTTCCTTTCAGTCCAAATAATGGCCGTAAGAACCCTATTCTTCGGATGACAAACTCATACAGGATGTAGCAGATTCCAAAAGTGAGTACGGTAATGGCCACAAATTGTACGATTGGATGCATCTCCATAGGCAAAATCAACCAAGCCGCCCCATACATTACAAACATATGGATGATATAAAAGGGATACGCTGCTTGACTCAAATAGACCAATAAGGCACTTGGTTTATTCAGATAACGATAACCAAGACCGAACACCCCAAATATCCAGCAATTGGATTCCAATGCCATCAGATATCCCGGAGCTTCCAATTGAAACTCCACATATCTCACCAGGTATAATGCTGCGGCCAAAGCGATGTAGGCCCATCTCCATTTTTTTACGGTTTCCCAAAATCCACGTCCGCTGTAAACGAACAGATAACCAAAAAAGAAGGCCAAAGCTCCGAGCGCAAATCCATGCCATGTTTCCGCATACAGGGAGTAGACCTGCGGTTTGACCCAAATGGCCTCGAGCATAAAAAAAAGGGAAACCAACAGGGGTCCACCGGGATGGGACATCATTCGATCCAAAAATCGGTGGAATCTACCTTCTATGTTACCTTTCAACAAATAGAAAACGGGCAAAAACATCAGCACGTAAACAAAAATATTGCCCAAAAACCATAGGTGGCCCATATGTGGATAATATCCCAAAGGCAGTTTGTAGAACTTCTGGAAGAGGAACATATGTAAGGGAGCAATAGCTACAATACCAAAAAGCAACGGCAACAAAATCCTTCTGGTCCGCTCCCCTATCAACTGTTTCCAGTTCCGTTTTCGCATGGCGAAATAGAGTCCCATGCCCGATACGAAGAATAGGATAGGAATACGCCAAACATTGAGCATGGTCATCGGGGTCCACAAACTTTCCAAAGATCGCTCGCTTCGTACAAAGCCTACGAACATGGCCCAAGGCTGAAATATAATGGCAATGTGATAGATCAATAGCAAGGCAATTGTGATTACCCGCAACCAATCAATATCGTGTCTACGTGCTGTTTTCATGACTTATCGTTTTTTTGATGGATTATTGAAGCATTACGGCGATGGTGGGACGGGTGGCTTCGACTTCTTCCAGGTCCAACTGAAGGCCAATAGGTCCCAATTGTTGCTGCATCATTTCATAGATGGGCTTCACCTCGGCAAAAGAACCCACAATAGTTTCTCGAGGGGTGGCCCCATAATTGTTCTTCAAATTCTTGTCGGCACCTGCATCCAACAACATTTGGACCGCTTCCACTTTACAAAAGAAGGCAGCTACGTGCAGTGCCGTGGAACCGTCATTGTTTTTGATGGATAAATCAGCTCCGGCATCGATCAGACTTTTCGCGATATCCTTTTTGTCAAAAGTGATTGCGGTAATCAATGGGGTCGACCCGCTAAGTGGGTCCTTTTCATTGATGTCGGTTCCTGCCTCGATATGCTGTCTCACGGCTTCCAAATCGCCAGTAACCACAGCCGCCGACAATGGTGTTTTGGGAGTCTTTACTTGGGTTTTCACGGAACTCTGTTGTTCCGGTTTGTTTTTTTGCTGTCCGCAGGCAGATAAACTTATCGATACAATAAGTAGTGCATACATTAGATGTTTCATGGAATTGTTTTTAAGGTTTTTCATTACTTTTCGTTTTAAGTGTTGAACAATAATTTTTACATCACAAAGATTCCCCAAAGCCTGATGCAGTACCAATCACCTATGCTGCGATATATGTAACTGCTGCTCGGTCCATAAAAAATATGGCGCATGGATATAAACTATGCGGCAAAAGCGGCATTTTTCCCATGGGGAGGAAACGTTTATATTTGTACAGACCGCGCAGCTATCAATCTGCAAACCAAAATGCTAGACAAACCCAAAGGGCAGAAATTTACCGATGAGGCCAAGGCCATCATACTCGAGCATTTGAGCGATGAGCACTTTGGTGTTTCGGAATTGGCCAAAGCCATGCACATGAGCCGTTCCAGTTTGCTGCGGAAATGCAAAAAACAGACCCAGTTATCGGCCAGCCAGTTTATTCGAAAAATCAGACTGGAAGAGGCGATGGGATTGCTCCAAGAAACCGACCAGACGGTTTCCGAGATTTCATATCAAGTAGGTTTTGGAAGTGTCTCCTATTTCATCAAGTGTTTTCGGGAACAGTACGGTCATCCCCCGGGCGAAGTTGGCAAACAGGGATTTCAGGACGCAGGGACCGAAATAGCCGCTCCCTCCTTTTTTAGAAGATATCGTTGGGCTCTCCTTGCCATGGCACTTGTAATCGGTGGCGGTCTTATTTGGTTACTACTTCCCTCCTCTTCTTCCCAAAAAAGGGTGGAAACAATTTCGCTCGAAAAGTCCATTGCCGTACTTCCATTTAAAAATGAGAGCAGTGATTCCACCAACCTTTATTTTGTCAATGGTTTGATGGAATCCTCTTTGGGCAATCTTCAAAAAATTGAGGATTTACGGGTCATTAGCCGTACATCAGTGGAAAAATACCGGAATACCAATCAGAACATTGGAGAAATCGCCGCTGAGCTTAACGTGAACTATATTGTGGAAGGTAGTGGTCAGAAGATAGGCGACCAAGTCATGCTCAACATCCAATTGATCGATGCGGTAACCGACACACAGGTTTGGGGCGAACAATATACCCATCAATTGGTGGATATTTTCGCAATACAAAATGAAGTGGCCAAAAAAATAGCAGATGCCATCAAAGCGCAAGTAACACCTTCGGAGTTGGAGCAGATTGACAAAAAACCTACGAAGAACTTGGTGGCTTACGATTATTACCTAAAGGCACAAGAGCCGTTTAACAGAGGAACCGTAGAAGGTCTTCTGGAGGCCATTCCCCTATTTGAAAAAGCCGTTGAAGAGGACCCTAAATTTGCCTTGGTTTATGCAGATTTGGCCATAGCTTATTACTATCTCGACCTGTATAAAAAACAAAAACAATATACAGAGACCATTAATAATTATGCGGACAAGGCCCTGCTACATGATTCCAAACTAACAGAAAGCTTAATTGCAAAGGCGTTGTATTATATGCACATTGGGGATTATCGGTTGGCGGTCCCACATTTGGAAAAAGCTTTGGAATACAACCCCAATGCTTCAGGTGTAATCAATATTTTATCTTCCATTTACTCCAATGCCCTCCCCAATACCGGAAAATATTTGGAATATGCCCTAAAGGGCATTCAGTTGGATGTCTCGGAAAACAATATTACGCAAAGCTATACCTATCTCCACCTGAGTAATGCACTTGCTCAATCCGGGTTTACGGATGAAGCATTGTTATACATCAACAAGTCGCTCGAAACCAATCCAGACAATGAATACGCTCCCTATTTAAAGGCGTATATCCGATATGCCAAAAACAAGGACATCAAACAAACATTGAACAGTTTGAAGCGTGAACTGAGGAAGGACACCACCCGACTCGACATTTTGCAGGAAGTAGCCAAGTTGCACTATTTTCAAAAAGAATATGATAGTGCCTATCAGTATTATAAATCGTTCAACGACATCAGGAAATCAATGGGGTTGGGCGTATATCCGCAAGAGGACATAAAAATAGGCTACACGTACGAAAAAATGGGGCTTCAGGAGGAAGCGGACCAGCTGTTTGCAGCTTATGCCGACTATTGCGAACATGATCAGTCCATCTATCAACCAGCCAGCATGGCGGTACTTTATGCCTACGAAGGCAAATTGGACGAAGGCATTGCCCAATTGGAAGCTTTTGCAGCCAAAGACCACTTTCAGTATTGGATTGTGCTGTTCATGGGATTAGACCCCGTATTCCAAAAACTTGAAACACACCCCGGCTATGAAACGGTGATGCAGAAAATAGCCGATCGTTTTTGGGAAAACCATGACCGTTTGGAAAAAACTCTGGAAGCCAAAGGATTACTCTAGCCATAGGCCGTTGCTGCAGAAAATTTTTAGTCCATGAACAAAAAAAAGCCTGCTCCCCAAGGAAGTAGGCCTATTATTTTTGAAAGAGCGTGATTTTATTTTTTATCGGTATTGATAAAGCCTATGGGCATCAACAATTCTTCCATAGCGGCAATGTTCAATCCTTCTGCTGTACCGGCCTCTTCCAAAGTGCTCAAATTAACACCCGGTGTGCCTCGTGGTAAATCATACGACTCTCCTACGCTGGCTGCTCCGTAGCCCAAATCGGACATGGAACCTGCGGTTATTCTACTCAATGGGTTTTCGCCCAAATTCAAAAAGCCGGTCATTAGCTCATTGTTCAAAGTAGACTCTTGCCAGTGGCCAAAAGCAGTACCTGGTCCAAACATGCTCTCAATGGGTAGCTCTCCCGTACCTCCTTCGGCATTCCAAAATACATTGGCCTTGCGTCCTCCAAAATAGGGATTGGTTGTTCCGCCCAAAAGTAGATTACGCTCAAAATTGGGTCTGGATATATTCCATAATGTACCTATTCCCAAAACGTGCCCCATTTCGTGTACGATCACATCTTCGAAGAGACCGAGACTTTCCAAGAAGGCTAAATCGTCCACATCAAAGAACATGATGCCCGAAATGGTCAAGTAATCGCTGGTGCGTACAAAACGTGGCCCTGCTTGTCCCAAAATTCCGCCCGGGCCATCGATGGGCGCCAAAGCGACTTCTATTACCACATCGTCCAAGGTTCCTTCAGAAGCTGGAGGAAACCCCTCAAATGCGGATGGGATGGTCCCTGTAATGGAGGGAACATCTTTGATAATGATACGCTCCCAACGGGCAGCGGCATCATTGAATACCTGTTCCTGCCGTTCTGTGGGCGGCAATAAAAAATTAAGGGTAATGTTAAAACGGCCTCGATCGTTGCCAGCGGCATTTGTTGCACGGGCGGTAAGCAGGTCATCGCCCACGATCAAATCATCAAGCATGATCATTTTGTCGCCATGATCCACCAATGATAATGAGCTTGTCTCCGTTTCCAAAATGGCATTGGCATCATCTTGGGTAATTGTTTCGTCCGAACAAGAGGTAAATGCAATTGCGCCGAGCACGGCTGCCATCCAAAGGGAATGGCGTCGAGTTCTTGTGAGGTTTTTCATAATCGTGTTCTCAATTTTTAAGTTAATGTAGTTTAAACCAATAACTGGTTTCCCCTAAATTTAACAAAATCTTTCAGATATCACTATGCATTTCACAAAACCTCGATATAATGCATATTACGATGGAAGATGGGCAATATGTGGGTCAAGAGTGATTTAGCCTCCTATTTTTCGTTGACCTCAACCAGTTTGTCATCGCTCCATTCGCCACCGGCCACAATTTCGCCTTCGGCATCATAGAATTTCCCGGTACCGCTGCGCTTATCATCTTTCCACTGCCCGGTATATTTTTCACCATTGGGCCAGTAATACGTGCCATAACCGCTGCGTTTATCGTTTTGATAAGTGCCCACATAGTATTCCCCATCAGGCCAATAAAAGGTACCTTCGCCATGGCGCTGATTGTTTTCCCATTCCCCTTCGTACCGGCTGCCCGTTTCCAGCAAGGCAACGCCAAATCCATGGGCTTTTCCATTCTTAACCTGACCAATGTAGTGCAACTGGTTTCCTTTTTGGCTGGTAAAGGTCAAATATTCCCCATAGGATTTTTGCTGAAGCTGCTTTTTCAACCGTGCCAACTGCACTTTTGTTTTTTCCAACGAAAAATTAAGGGAATCGTATTTTCTGATGGCCGTCTCTTCGGACCAACGGGAAACAGGTAAAGAATCCTGCCTTTTCGTTTCGTCTACTACGGCCGTGTTTAAACTTATATCCTTGTTCCGTAGTTTTTCCGCCAGGGCAATGCGCAACGGAATTACCATATTGTTTTCCTTGCCCGCGGTTTGCAAGTTGGTTTGATAGGATGCAATGGCTCCATCGTAATCGCCTTCCAATAAAAGTGAATCTATCTTGGCCAATTGCTCATGTGACTCCAGCTTTTTGGTCAATGTTTGATTCTGCTCCTTCGTGAGGGCAAGTTCTTTTTTTAATTTGAGGGATTTGGCAACGAAGAAAATCGTTCCGACCGCTAAGACTGCCAATAATATGAAGAATGTGTATTTTTTAAGTTTCATTTTCAATCACATGGTTCGTTAATAGGTACGTATCAATCTGTTAAATGGACGTCGGGCAGTTTGTTTTTCACCTTCCTAAAGTCTGGGGAAAAGTACATGTGGAAGCGCAGTGTCCAACCCTGCTGGTAAAATCCGCCATTAAGCCTTTCCTGGCCTTGGGAGTACATCACCCCTGCGGCAAAGGTCAATCTGGGGGTTACGATATACCCAAGCGTAGTGGTCAAACGTAAATCCTCCATGGGGCTAGCCACTACCTCCTTACCGCTTTGCATAATCAACTCGGCCTCTGGGGAAACATACCATGTTTTGGGCTGTAATTTGGTATCGTTCAAAGGTATCTTGGCGCGGAACATATACCGCCAACGGTTTCTGAAAATATACTCGCTGTTCTCGGCAAAGTCTTGGGTCCATCGGTGTTCTATCCGTATCCGGTGATAGAGCATGGCCGAGTAAAAGGGCATGGCAAATTGGTACTGGTGCCAAATCCGCCATTCAGGGACTACATTTCGGTCTTCCGAATCCTCGTCGGTGTTAAAATTGATTCGCACTACTCCACCCAATCGAACATCGGTCTTCTTGTTGAAGATGTAACCAATGGCGTGCCTATTGTAGATTTGACCCACTTGCCCAAAAAACGCAGTGTTTTTGGTTTCCTCAAGCCTCAAATGCGTCTGTGCGTCCCAAAAGAAACGCTTTCCAATCCTAATATTACCGTAGGTATTGAACCACACCTTGGTTTTGGGTTCCTTATACTGGGAGGTTTCCGGTAACACCTGCGGGTCTTCTTGTTGGGCATGGCCAATGGCACCAACCAAAAATATGCATACCACCATGACTCTCAAAAGGCTCTTTTCAACTACTGCCATGCCTATTGGTTTTTGGGGGTTGATGTCACCTGTAAAAGTTGTAGCACTTCCATAGGGCGCTTCTCCCTTCGCAGTTTACGTTCCAGTTTTCGGGTGTCCTTGTTCCGCAAGCCAAGAATGGTTTTATGGGTCTGAATGATTTGTTCGTTCAATGCCTTTACATTTCCACACTCCAAGGATGATGTGGCTTTCAGGAAATAGGGTATCAGCACCTCCTCGTAGCTCTCGGTGATTCGTTTTTTGACCTGTTCTGCCATTACATTGGCCATAAAGGGGTTCCAAACAGCATTGGTATATTCCTTTTTGATGGTTTCCTGCTGCTGGGGTATATTTTTCAAGCTTTGGGCCAGGTCGGTCAGCTCCATCAAACAGGTTTTGATGCTCTTACCGTACGTCAACTTCTCGTTGGGGTTCTTCATATCGGCATAGGTAGTCAATGAGCTATCCGCCAATTGTTGCAGATGGGCAAGTGCGTTTTTGTAATCGTTGGCGAGTCCGTCAACAGAGTCCACCTCACGCTCCAACAAATTGTTCAATTGAATAAGCTCCTCTTCGAGACCATTGAGCATTTGCAGTTGTTCCTCATTGGTCAATCTGGATGCCAAAGAACCTTTTATGTACTCCAAGCTCATTCGTGCGTAGGTACCCAATGCGGCCACGGAAAGCAAATCGTTGCCTTCATATCCAAACTCTTCCGAACTGGGAAGTCTAAAACTCCGTAATGCGCCAGCTTCGTTGGCCGCTACCGTAATTTCGGTCCCGGGTTTTCCATTGGGCCACAACCGTTGCAGCATTACAGGAATTTCCTGATAGGCCACAATGTCATTTTCTTGGTAACTGACCAATGCCTTTAAGGGCTCCAGAAAATCCGTACTGATTTTTTGGGCCACATTGTAGTAGAAATAAGCTTCGGGGTCGGTCCGTTTGACGATATTCAAATGGCTGTTTCGCAAAATGGTCCGGCTCAAATTGGCAGCGACTTGGTAATCCGAAGCAATCTGCTCCAAGGTCTTTGTTTGAAGGGAATCCAGCGGATAAAATGGGACTTTTACTTTGGCTTCCATTTGAAAACCATCAGACCCCAATTGCCGCAGTACATTATCAATTTTTTGGTAATATCGAAGATTTTGGGCCAGTATGCTGGCGATACCACTTTCCACTTCTTGCTCTTGTAAAACAGCCTCCAGGAGCGCGATATAGCCCCTATGCAAAGGGATGGTTTTGTAATTAGGCGCGTTGGTGTCAAAAACCTGAATTTCCTTGGAAACTTGGTCGGTGGTCAACCGAATGTTGCGCAGCAATCCGTCATCAAAAAACCAATCCTCCATATCCTCCACGCGCTCGGTGCCGTAGTAGGACCATTCATCGTGGGCCAAGCCATCACGTAAAAACCTTCCCACCAAGACACTGCTGTCGTTTTCTATCTGAAAATTTTGTTGGGGAACGCCCTTATCGTATGTGATATCGCTTTTAAATAGAATTTGCTGTATTTCGGAGTCCTTGATCTGGTTGATGGTGTAGGTCCAGTTTCCATCTGGCTTTCCCTCCGAGAGTCGCCCCTCCCCTTTTTCTTGGGTCCCGCTCACCAAAACACGGTATTCGTAGCCCACTACCTGACTTTGACTATTGGTTTGATACTCCCCAAACTCAAATTGCCACGGACCATTGGCAATGCCTTGGTCAAAGGCACCGGAAATGCGAAAGGAAGCATCCTCGTTTTCTACCAAGGTCTCCAAGTTGGATTGTTGCCATAAAAAATCACCATTATAAATGGTGTCCAAATCCGATATGATGTACTGATAAACGGCCTGACCGGAATAATCACCCACTTGAAGTGGACCTTCATAGGTTTTTGGGTCTTGCCCAAAAGACGGCAGCACAACTGCCAACACTAAAAAAACCGAGAAAAGCCATTGTTTACAAGGCTGGAACATGAGGTTGATATTTATAGCTATGTACGAGCCAATCCCCCTTTGCGGACTATAAAACCCCTTGTTTTATGGAATTTGTTTTGATTTGCTTCTTTCATTTGGAGGTTTTCAACATTGGGCTGCCTCAGTTTGTAATACTGCAAGTGTTCACCAATAAAACGCAAGAATTCCTTATCCAAAAAAACAGAAGCCATATCCCGATTTTTCATACCTTGTTAGCTACTGTCAAGCATAAACTAACAATATGAAAAAAAATCAGTATCTTTGGGCTCTGGCCCTATGTATGGGGCTCTCGTCCCTCAATGCACAGAATGGGGAAAAAGAGACCGACACTACCAAAAAAGCGACCAAAGAACTGCCCTTGGAGCCGGAACGCAGCATCTCCTTTACCACCAAGGAAGGGACATGGCTATCTCTTGATGTAAGCCCCGATGGAAAGACCATTATATTTGATATGATGGGCGACCTCTACACGATTCCCATCCAAGGCGGCAAGGCCACCCAAGTTACGGAGGGAATGGCGTATGATGTCCATCCCAGGTTCAGTCCCGATGGAAAATCCATCGTCTTTATTTCCGATAAAAGCGGTTCCGACAATATTTGGACCATGGAATTGGCTTCCGAAGAAACCAAACAGATTACAAAGGACGACAATCAGAACTTCTTTTCGGCCGATTGGAGTCCTGATGGGGAATACATTGTTGGTGCCCGTGGCCGGAGGAACATCAAACTGCACCTGTACCATAAAGATGGTGGCGGCGGCGCCCAATTGATCGATGAACCTGAAAACCTTAAGACCATTGACCCCGAATTCGCACCCGACGGAAAGCTGATTTATTTTTCCCGAAGAATGCGTGCTTGGAACTACAACGCGCAGTTGCCACAATACCAATTGGGAACGTACGACATGGAAGATGGCGATTTGGCGACCGTTACCTCCCGCTACGGCTCCGCGTTTACTCCTACCCTTTCGCCCAACGGGAAATGGTTGGTGTACGGTAGCCGTTTTGAAACCGAAACCGGATTGGTGCTACGTAATCTGGAAAACGGGGACGAACGTTGGTTGGCCTATCCGGTACAACGTGATGAGCAGGAATCCATTGCCCCTTTGGGCGTGTTGCCGGGGATGGCCTTTACGCCCGACAGTAAAAATCTAGTGACCAGTTACGGTGGAAAAATCTACAGTATCGACATTGCCTCCAATTCCGCTTCCGAAATACCGTTTGAAGTGGATGTGAACCTGGAACTGGGACCACAGCTCAAGTTTAAATATCCCATCAAGGATACACCAGAAGCCTTAGTCACCCAAATCCGTGATGGTGTGCCTTCCCCAGATGGAAATCGGTTGGCCTTTACCGCATTGAACAGGCTCTATGTAATGGATTTGCCCAATGGAACCCCAAAAAGGCTCACCAAAAACGATTTTACCGAAGCCCAACCTGCTTGGTCACCCGATGGCAAAAGTATCGTATTTGCCACTTGGGAGACGAATGGCGGACATTTGTACAAAGTCAGTGCCAACGGACGTGGCGGTGTTCAAAAATTGACGGATGAGGCTGCCATTTATAGCAGTCCAGCATGGTCGTACAGCAGCAATAGGATTGTTTTCCTAAAAGGTCCGGCACAGGTGTACCGTGATGCCATCGGTCCAAGGGCCAGCGGTGCGGAAGAGGATTTGGCGTGGATTCCCGCTGAGGGCGGAAAAATTACTGTCATCGACAAGGCGGAAGGACGTTCCGGCCCACACTTCACCAAAGTGGATGACCGCATTTACCTGAGCAAGAATAAATCTTTGCTGTCCATTCGTTGGGACGGTACCGACCAAAAGGAGCATTTGAAATTGAGCGGCATCACCACCTTTGGTTCTTCTTCCTTTGGGTTCCACGATCACAACGGAGGTCACAATATCCTGCCCGGTTCGGAACAGTATCAGGCCCCAGAGGATAAATCGTCCGCACCTTCAGAAATCAAAATATCGCCTGACGGAACTACGGCACTGGCCAAAATCAACAATGATATTTACACCGTGACCCTTCCCAAATTCGGGCAGACCCCGAAAATATCGGTGGCCGATGCCGATAAAGCGGCCTTCCCTGCCAAAAAACTAACGGTAATGGGCGGTGAGTTTCCCGCGTGGCGAAGCGATAGTAAAAATGTGCACTGGTCGCTCGGAGCCAGTCATTTTATCTACAATATTCCAGCGGCAGAAGCCTATGCAGATAGTGTGGCCTTGGCCAAAAAAGAAGCGGAAGAGCTAAAAGACAAGCAAAAGGAGGAAGACAAGGATAAGGAAGAGGATAAAAAGGACAAGGAAGAGGACAAGGTCTTTGAAGCGGATGAAATCAAGGTAAAGGTCAATTATACCAAGGATATTCCCGAAGGCAGTGTGTTGCTCAAAGGTGCCAGGATCATTACCATGAAAGGTGACCAGGTCATCGAGAATGGCGATATCCTGATCGTGAACAACCGCATCAAAGGCGTTGGGGCCTCAGGTAGTTTGGAAGTGCCCAAAGGCACCGTGGAAATCGATGCCAGCGGCAAGACGATTACCCCTGGCTTTGTGGATACCCACGCCCATATGTGGCCCAATTGGGGCATCCATAAAAACCAGATCTGGATCTATTCCGCGAACCTCGCCTATGGCGTCACCACAACGCGCGACCCACAAACGGCAACCACCGATGTGCTCACCTATGCCGATATGGTAGATGCCGGAATGATGCACGGGCCCCGTGTGTACAGCACTGGTCCCGGTGTTGGCTACTGGTCGTACAAACTCAAATCGTTGGAGCACGCCAAAGATGTGCTCAAACAGTACAGCGAGTATTACAACACCAAGAGCATCAAAATGTATCTGGTAGGGAATCGCCAAATGCGCCAATGGGTAATCATGGCGGCCAAGGAACTGGAATTGATGCCAACCACCGAAGGTGGATTGGACTTTAAACTCAACATGACCCAGTTGTTAGACGGCTACCCGGGGCACGAGCACTCCTTCCCCATTTATCCCATTTATAAGGATGTGGTGCAATCCGTTGCAGTATCCAAAATGGCAGTGACCCCTACCCTTTTGGTGTCCTACGGCGGACCTTGGGCGGAAAACTACTACTATGCTACCGAGGATGTATACCACGACCAAAAGCTGCAGTATTTTACGCCTTACGAAGAGTTGGCGCAGAAATCGCGCAGAAGGGCCGCCTGGTTTATGCCCGAAGAGCACGTATTCCAAAAGCACGCCGAGTTTATGAAGGATTTGGTAGAAGCTGATGGTATTGGCGGCGTAGGAAGCCATGGCCAGTTGCAAGGATTGGGCTACCACTGGGAACTGTGGTCGGTAGCCAGCGGAGGCATGAAGAATATCGACGCCTTAAAAACCGCCACGATTTTGGGCGCCGAAGCCCTTGGTTTGGACGGAGATTTGGGCAGTATTGAGGAAGGCAAATTGGCCGATATCCTGATTATGGACCAAAATCCGTTGGAAGATATCCGCAACACCAATACCTTGACCCATGTGGTCAAAAATGGAGGAGTGTACGATGCCGAGACCTTGAATGAAGTGGCCCCTGTGGAAAAAGCAGCGAAGCCGTTTCCTTGGCAGACCCAAAAACCGGAAGGTGTACCCGGAATGAAACAGTAAGACTGGACTTATATAAAAAGTAAAAGGCGTACCATTGAGTGCGCCTTTTTTATACTATGACTTGACCTAAACCTTTGTCATCTTGGATTAATCAGCCTAACTATTAACCGTTATTAAAAAACCAATCATAATCCAGAGCTAATTCATTGATTTTAGCAATAGTAGTTTGGTCAATCAAATCCGTACCTGGATTGTTTTGAAAATCGATATATCCCATGTTAATTGAGTTTGAAACGGCATTATCATAAATACCGGAAATTATCAAATCCAATTGGGCTGCACTCAATTGATTACTGCCAACATACAAATGGGATACCAAGGGATTGTTGGATAAATCCAGAATAGTTAAATTATTATTGTGAATTGATAACCTTTCGAAACTACTATGTAAACTTAAGTCTATATTATCCAACAAATTATCACCTATATACAAATCCCTTAGTCTCAGATTTGAAGAAAGATCAATCGAGCTTATTTGATTTTCATATAAATCTATACGTTCTAATTCTATATTATTGGAAAGATCTATTTGAGTGAGGTTATTTGCCCCAACATTGATTTCAAATAAACTTAGGTTTTGGGAAAGATCAATACTGGACAGTAAATTATTGCTCAAATCAAATCGCTGGAGGTCCTGATTATTAGTAAAATCTACATTGGTTAAAACATTCCCTCTTGCTAGCAATACACTTAATTTTGAGTTATTGGAAACATCCAAATTGGAAATTTGATTTCCTTCCATCCACAAAAATTCCAAATCAGGATTCTGGGAAACATCTATCGCCGTTAGCTGATTATACCTTGCATAAAGCTTTTTTAATTTTTGATTTTTTGTGAGATCTAAATCAATAATTTGATTGTACCCTAAACTTAGATATTCCAAATCAATATTACTGGATGTATCCAAAGTTGATAATTTACCCAAATGAAATTCTATTGTCGACAACAAAATCAAATTTCCAATATTCGCCGATACAAGATTACTTTGATAACCATGTTCAGGAACGTTATTTCGAAACTCTAACTCTTCAATAGCCTCAATGGCCCCGATAACCTTTATTTCATAAATACCATTATCTTCAAAATCATGGGACAGTTCATTATTTATGTTCAGGTCACTTAGGGTTGAAACATACTCATCAACAGTACCGTCCCCCCAATCAACCTTATAAGTTGAGCCAGTTAGTGACTTTAGAACAATTGTTTTGGTTGTTAGATTTTCCGTATCATCAACTGTTAGTGTAAAGAAATCATCAGATTCGGGGAAAGCGAGGTCATCGTCCTCATATCCAAATTGCACCCAAGAATAGCCGGCTGCCTCAATATTTTCGACAGGTGTATTCTTTGAATTAGCTTCTTGTACAGGGAAATTAAATGGAAGCGATGTACTGGTAAACTGAGATAATGCGGAGGTGGCTTTTGGCACCAAGGAAATGACAAAATCATCAGAATCTATGACTATGAACTCAGTTAATTTATATGTTCCGGGATCCAGCATTATCTCTTCCGTAACATAATCAACACCATTATCTATTACACTAAGTTTTTTTCTATTTAAAATAGTAGCACCATTGCTGGTTTCCACACTAACAAAAACATTGGCTGGAATAAATTCTTTAGCCGTTAGGCCTGAAGTGCTTTTAGCAGTTATCTCCTTATTGCTAATACTAAAGGATTGTGCTCCCTGCTCAATTGCATCGGGTGTTTCAGGAATATTGGTGGAATTTGGTTCTTCACTTTTGGTACAGGATATCAACAAAGTGAACAACACAAGTAGGTAAGAAGCGTTTTTCATAAAATGATGCAATGTTTGGTGGAATCACAGCTAACTATGCCGTGCATTGAAGTATGGAGTTAATTTAATTTTTATGTGCGTTATAAAAGTAAGATTTTTTTTAAACTAAAGATTTTAATTTACTACGAATGGTATCATATTATAGATAAATCAGTCTTCAAGGCATCTAAATACTTCTGGTAAATTTCATTTAAGTATTCCTTGTAAATATCATTGTATTTATATCCAATGGTTTCTTGAGCTTTTGTCAAATTACACTTTGCGTTGATGGTATCTCCTAACTTTAAGTACGTTTGCGCAAAAAAAACCGCCCTTTGCGGACCATTTGCAAAGGGCGGTTTTAATTTAAAGAATACCTTGTCCAGCAAGTTGATTTGGTGGTACGACCCCCACTACCCCTTCAATGATTTCATATCAATGACAAAACGGTATTTCACATCACTTTTGAGCATGCGTTCGTAGGCGGTGTTGATGTCCTGAATGTTGATCACTTCCACATCCGAGGTAATATTGTGCTCGCCACAGAAATCCAACAGTTCTTGGGTTTCGGCAATGCCCCCGATCAAGGAACCTGCAACGCTTTTTCGGCCCATGATCATAGGCACGGTGACCAGCATGGGGTCCAATGGCCCCAAATAGCCCACCACCACCAAGGTTCCGTTGGTGGCCAAAGTGGCCACGTAAGGGTTAAGATCATGCTCGTAGGGTACGGTGTCGATAATCAGGTCAAACTGGCCTGCGGCCTGTTCCATTTGGGCTTCGTCCGTGGATATCACCACATGGTCCGCTCCCAAGGCCTTGGCATCATCCATTTTATTGGTGGATCGCGAAAACAAGGTCACCTCAGCACCCAAGGCCGACGCCAATTTCAACGCCATGTGTCCCAAGCCGCCCAAACCGACTACGGCCACTTTGCTGCCCTTGCCCACTTTCCAGTGGCGCAACGGGGACCAGGTGGTGATGCCCGCACAGAGTACGGGGGCGATACCCGCCAAGTCCAGATTTTTGGGCACGCGGAGCACAAAGTCCTCGTCCACTACAATTTTTTCGGAATAGCCTCCATGGGTGGGGCTGTTCAAATGTTTGTCGAAGCCACCGTAGGTGCCCACCCATTCGGGGCAGTACTGTTCCTCATCGTTTTTGCAGCTTTGGCAGCTACGGCAGGAATCCACCAAACAGCCCACGGCGACGATATCGCCCACTTTGTGCTTGGAAACCTTGGAACCCACTTGGGTGACCTTGCCCACAATCTCGTGGCCGGGAACCACCGGATATTGGGTCATGCCCCAATCGTTTCGGGCAAAATGAAGGTCGGAATGGCAGACCCCGCAGTACATAATATCAATTTCAATATCCTTTTCGAGGACCGTTCTTCGGTCGATCTGCATTTGTTTTAGGTCGGCTTCGGCAGATTGGGTGCCAAAGGCCTTAACGGCTATAGTGTCCATAATGTGTGTTTTAGTTGAGTTTTTTAAATGTACGAAACTTTGGGGTTGCTTGTGACGCTTTTTTAGGAAACCATGGGCGGGGGCGATCGGTTTCTTTTGAGGCACTGTTTGCATTATTGGCGTGCTTCGCCTAAATTTCCCATCCCAATACATAACTTACCTACCATGAACGTACGGCTTACCAAAGAACAAAAGATCAAGGTGCTCAACTCTGCGGACATATATGCGATCATGCAGCAGGTTCTGTTGCGCGAAAACAAGATTCGCCGCAACCAAGAGCACTTTTGGGTGGTGGGGCTCAATAACAACAATAAGATCTTGTTTGTGGAGCTCATCGGCCTTGGCGCCAGCAACCGGGTAAATGCCGACCCGCCCGATGTGTTCCGGATGGCGATCTACAAACTCGCCAGCAAGCTGATCTTGGTGCACAACCACCCCAGCGGCTCGCACGAGGTGACCGATGCCGACCTTAACTTTACCGACCATATGCTAAAAGTGGGCAAACTAATCCATGTGGAAGTGCTGGACCATTTGGTGATTACCGAAACCAGTTATACCAGTTTTGAGGACCGTGGGATCATGAACCAATTGCGCAAAAGCGGCTTTTATGAGGTTACCGGGCCCGAAAAAAAGGAGCTCGAAGCCTTTAAATTGGAAACGGAAAGGAAGAGGGCCGAAAAAGAGAAGGCGTTGGATATTGCCAAGAAAATGAAAGCCAAAGGTTATGACGATGCAACAATTAAAGAATTAACTGGGTTAAATAAATTAGTTATAAATAAACTATAAATTTCAATCTCACTTATCTTCTTCAATTTCATTCATTTCATTTAAAAATAACGCATAGACTCTTTTCAAAATCATAAGTACTGTAAGTGAGAAATGAGAAAGAAAAAAATAAACTAGAAATGTGCAAATAGTTACCCATATTTCAATTTTAAAAAATGTCATTACAGTAAGAAATATTATAAATAAAGAAATGAATATTGAATAGGAAATATTTGTTAAAAGCTGTTTTAGAAGTTCATTTTTAATTCTTTCCGAATTATCTCTTTTTAAGATATCGAAAAGAATAACAATAACGTTAAATAGAAGTCCTACTAAGATTGATAATGTAGTTATAACAATATTAATTGCCCTTTCTGACAATTCAATTTTTAAATAAACCAAAACACCAGCTACAACTGCTGGTATAATCAAAAATGTTAACCAATCAGAAAACTCAGGCTTTTTAGAATTGTCGTTTACCAGAGTAGCAAGATGATTCTTGATTATTTGTTTTATATTTATTTTCTCAAGAGCATTCATTTTATGAAGTTAACTCTTTAATCAATTCTTTTGCAACTTTATCTATACTCTTGAAGGTTGGATGGCCATCATTGTTCTTCTCGACATCACTATCAATATCATAATAAGGTCGAATTTGACCTGTATCAGATAAATCTACAGTTCGAGTATTACCATTAAATTTTGATTTGACTTTGATTATGTGGCTTCCATCAAAACCTAAATCTTCCAATGCCTCAACTGAAAAAAAAGCAGTGTTTGGATCGTCCATAAACTTTGCCGCCTTATCATTAAAAGGCAATCTACTTTTAGCCTTTATTTTTAGCTCCAAAGATTTGATTTCCTTTTGATATCCTTTTAAATCTATCTTTTCTGCAATGTCAGCAGGCAAATTGTATTTTACCAAAGATATTTCCTTAATAGTACCTTTTTCAACATAGGCTCTTGCTAATTCTTTTGAAACAAATTGATCAATATCTAATTTAAGATTAGCAAAACGGGATTCAAAAAAATTATTTAAATGTTTTTTAAAAACACTGTGTATTCCGTAAACTCCAATCCTTTGTAGCATAAAAAAACCTAACCCTTTGCCTTTGGGCATAAAAATTAAAAAGTAAAACGGTTTTATTTCAGTATCATCAACTGTCCTTTCATAGCTAATTTCTCCTGTCTTAATATTTACACCTGTCCCTGCATAACCATAATCGCCACTTTCAATAATACCACTGATCATTCTATCAGATTCAATGAACGAAAGCGTTGCAGAATCAAGTTTTAAAGATTTTTTTTGAGCCTCATTTAACTCTAATTGTTGATCAAATGATTTGATATATTCTTGAAAAAACTTCAAAAAATCATTCGTACCTACAAAATTCTCCAATGGTAGTGCGCTATTCTTTTTCCCTTTCTCTCTAACCTTAATTGTGTAAACTTCCAGTTTTGTTTCGTTGGCCATTAATCTATTTATTAGTTAAAATTATTAATGATAATACTAATACACTCGTATATCATTAAAATGGAATATCAGGTAATGTTCTAAGCATGGGGAAGTAATATCCAAATATAATTATTGATGCTAAAACCTCATTGCATAAAAACCTTAAAAAAACTAAGGTTTTTCCACAAAAAAAGCCCCAAAAGGCTTTCTCTACATTCCAAAAAATCCAAAAATCCAACTCTCCTTAAAAAGAAAACATCCCTTGCACCCGCTCCAACAATTCCTCCGCCATTTCTGGTTCCAATCCATAATCCTGTAAGCTGCCCACAGGGTTTTTAAAGCTCAATTGGGTGGTGTTAGTATCCAGTTCTTGCAATACCAGTTTTAAGGGAATGTCGTTGATCGCCAAAGGGTCGCCCGCCATGATCTGGGCAATGTATTTGGGCTCAAAAAAGAGCAATTGCCGCAAGGGCGGTATGGTAATCCCGTGTTGGGCCACAATGGCCTGGGTGTCAATCTCGTGCAGCAGCAAAAAACCGTGCTCGGTAATCCGTTGCTTTAGGGTGCCGTACACCTGCCCAAAGGGCAGCGGCAGGGTTTGGTATTCCACATGGGCTTTCATAGGGCGGTGGGGTTAGGCCATGGCGCGGGCAAAGCCCACATTTTCGCGGTAGGTACTAGGCGAGATGTCCGCATTGTTCTTAAAAAAGCGGCTAAAGTAGTGCTCATCGTCATACCCCAGATCGTAGGCAATCTCCTTTACGGTCTTGTTGGTGAGGTACAGCTCGCGCTTCGCCTCGATAATGATCCGTTCGCTGATCAGGTTGGTCATGGTCTTGTTAAAATGGTTCTTGGTCATTTTGGCGAGCGCTTTGGGACTAATGTTGAGCAGATCGGCATATTCCCCGGCAGAGTGCATGGTCTTGTAGTGCGTCTCTATCAGGTTTTTGAGCTTTTGCAGGATAAAGGGTTCCTTTTCGTCTGGGCTGCCTTCCAAGGCTTCGGGCTGTTGCTTGGCCTTGGCGCGGGAGGTGGTGATCAAAAAAATCTTAAGGTAGGAGACCAATAGCTCGTACTGGGCCAGTTCCGGTTTTTGTACCTCGGCATACATCTGCTGGATGAGCAGCTCCAGCTCGTTTTGGATATCGGCCGTAACCTGCAGCATGGGCGGACTGTAAATATTGTTGAACAGTACCCCGTGGCAGGCCACCTGCTCGTGGTGCTTGTGGATACAGAAAAAATCGGGATGGAACTGCAACACCACGCCCTCCAACGGTTCTTCCTCGGTTAGCGCAAAAGGTTGATAGGGCGTTACGGCAACTAGGGTGTTTGGCGTAAACGTGTACTCCGAAAAGTCCACTTGGGCGGTACCCCTCCCCTTTTTGATCCAAATCAAGGAATACTGGTTCAACCGGTGCAGATCGCAAAACTGGCAGCCATCCTCAAATTCGGAAAGCTTAAAGGCCAGGTTACCAGTCTGTTCGTCGATGAGCGTGTTGGTGTTGTAGATGTCCATGTATGTTCAATTATCAGTTGGCAGTTGTCAGTTATCAGTTGGCAGTTTTCAGTAATCAGTTTTCAGTAATCAGTTTTCAGTAATCAGTTTTCAATTGTCTGCATTTAGCAATCTACAATCCTATGTCATTTCGAGTGGTTTTTGGACCGGGGTCCAAAAATTGTATCGAGAAATCCTTATTACTATTCACTTTTAAGCGGTCTTGACCGCATTTTTGTATTGATATTCAAGACTTCTCGACTGCGCTCGAAGTGACATAACTCCAAAATGACTACAATCTTCGCTCCGATTCGGCTATCGGCAAATCGTTGATGCTGGCATAGCGCTTCTGCATCAGCCCATGCTCGTTGAACTCCCAATTCTCGTTTCCATACGCGCGTATCCACGCTCCTTCGGCATTCTGGTATTCGTATTCAAACCGAACTGCAATCTTATTGTCGGTAAAGGCCCATAGTTCCTTTCTCAATTTGTAATTTTTTTCTTTTTGCCACTTTTCCGTCAAAAAGGCGACCACTTCCTCGCGCCCATTGATAAACTGGGAACGGTTGCGCCATTCGGTGTCCTCCGTATAGGCCTTGCTCACCTTTTCAGGGTCTTGGCTGTTCCAGGCATCTTCGGCCAATTGTACTTTTTCGCGTGCGGTGGCCTCGGTAAAGGGAGGCAGCGGATATTTTTTTTCGATCTCCATGTTGTTGATTTTTTTGCATTAAAAAAGGGCAGGACCTATGGCGGGACCCTACCCTTACTGCTAATTAAAACTACTTACTGTTCTTTACTTTGGGCCAATTGGCATGTGCTGCCGTTTTGAGCTCCGTGGTGCGTTGTCCCCAATCTTCGTAGGTGTTGAACGGTTCCCCGTTGAACGGACCATTGAAGAAGAGGTACAATTTGCCATCGATCACCGTATAGGTTTCCGGGTTGATGGGAAACTTGGCCTCTTTGGCCCCTACGCCCCAAGCACAATAGCCATCGAACTGGGGCAGATACTGGTTAGGCGATTGTTTGAAGGCGCTTTGGTTCGCCTTGTTGGCAAAGTAATAGGTAGCGCCGCGGTGCTTAACTGCATAGCTCTTGCTCCCTTTTTGAGCCGCTCCGGAAAAATAAGCGACCACATCGTACCCACCAATGGCAAGGCCGTTATCGTCTACTGGAGGGGTCTGGGCGTTCACGCTTATGGCAGCCAAGAACACCAATCCTAGAAGTACTACATTTTTGATTGTTTTCATCTTTTCTGATTTTTAATTGTTACTGATTAGACCGTTGCGGCTTCCACTACGGGAAAGTCGATATCGGTATTGGCCGTATTGTTGAAATAATTGGTCAATATGTTCAAGGCTACGTGCGCTACGATCTCGCCCACGGCTCCATCGGAAAAACCGGCAGCTTTTACGGTTTCCACATCTTCGGAGGATACCCGTCCGTTTTTGGAGATCAAGGTCTTGGCAAACTGAAGCGCTGCGGCCACTTTGGGGTCGGAATTGATGCCATCCCTAGCGGATTGGAGCGTATTGGTGTCGATACCCACCAACTTTTCACCAATAAAGGAATGCGCGGAAAGGCAGTAGTTACAGGCGTTGGACTCGGCAACGGCCAAGGCGATGAGCTCGCCCAATCTACCGCCCAAGGACCCTTTGCCCAAGGCTTCGCTCAAATTCAAATAGCCTTCCAAAACAGCTGGGGAGTTCCCCATGGTACGCATCATATTGGGAACCATACCCAATTTGCCTTGGATGCCTTCAAATAATTCTTTGGATCTTCCGGTTGCTTCCTTTGGATCTAATGCTTGTAATCGTGTCATAACTTTCTGTTTTTGATTTATGATTTGCTTGTCAACTTTTGACATGACAAAGGTGGGGCGCTCTGCGCTGGGATAAAATGGACAGATGACGCAAGTCCGTGGACAATTTTCCCTAGATAGGAAAAAGCTGGTTTCCGTCAACCTAAACTTGCCTGCATGGCTGCGAAAGCAGGTTTCAGGTTCTCATAAACTGGATGGGATTCTGAAATAAACAGATCTGCCAACAAAAGCGGGAATTCAGAATGAGGTATTTCAACAAAAAAACAAAGGACCGAACCAACGGTCCGGCCCCTTGCCACTCCACTTCAACATCAACCACATGAAAACTTATTTCACCGGATGCATTTTGAGCTCTTTCACCAATTCGTCGGTGGTAAACACCCGGCTGGAAATCATTTTATAATTGGTTTGGGCAGCTTGGTCGCCATCCAATCCGGGCAATTTAGCAGAAGCGGTGGCATCGCCCACCACGGCCACCTCAAAACCGTTCTCCACCAATTCCCTCATGTGCGATTCAGCACACAGGTTACCGGACATTCCGGCCAAGATCACCTTGTCCACCCCTTGTTTGCGCAACTGTAGGGCCAAATCGTTGGATTCGGAACCGAACACTTTGTGTGGGCTGGTGACCACTACCCTTTCCTTTTCAATGTATTTTTTGTAACGGGGCAACCAATCGGCACCGGAACCTTCAAAACCTTCCACATTGAGTTGGTCCCCACGATCGAACATGCTGATGTTGTGCATCAATTTTTCGAGGGTTCCCTCGAACTTCCACACATGGTCGTGCTCATAATAATAATGGGGAGAGATAAAAACGGGAATGTTGTACTGTTCCCCTAATTTAAAAATGGTCTCCAAGTTCTCAATGGTGTTGTTTTCCTGCACGCTTTGCCCCACGGCACCCCAGGCCACACCATCGGGACTCAGGAAATCGTTTTGTGGGTCGGTGATCACAATGGCAGTGGAACCGTCAATAGTGAAACCCGGTTCTGGTAATTGGGCAAACACACCCGTAATGGTAAATAGGAACAATGTTACTGTTCGCATCAAATTTTTCATGGTATTTTATTTAACTGATTCAACTTAATTTTTGATGGAACAAAGTTGCGGCAATCGCAGTTTCGGAAAAATGGACGGACTTCGCCAGTGAATGGACAATTTTCCCTTTTTCAGCACTTTTGGAAAGAGGCAAAAATCGCATCCATGGATCGGGAAGGGCCATTCGTCAGATCAAAAGGGGCATCCGTCAATTGGCTGCGAAAAATTATTGCACATTGTGTAGCTTGCTTATAAAAATTTAAAGAGTATGACTATAATTGATACCATAAATACCTTACAAATTATTTGTTTGATTCTGTTGGGCTGCATCATCTTCATGATCGGTTGGATGTTCGGGGCCATCTTTACCAAAAAATACCCTGTTTGAAGCAATACAGTCATTTTTTGACCGTTCGAGAAGACTCCAAACCTTATTAAAACCTACTGAGCCATCTATTGGAGAGACACTAGCATTGAACGTATTTTGGCCTATTGTGGTGATGATCAGTTCACCATTCGTATTGACCTTATGTGCTCGGGTGAAGTCCGTTATTTGTGTTGGCACAAGAGCAACAGCATTTTGGCCAAACCCAATTTGATTCTTCGTCAGGGAACCATTACTGAAAATGAGGACGGTGCTGGCGCTGAATACGTATTCCATTACAGGGGATGCATCTATACCTTAGAGCACCTTCGTTCGGACGACGGCCGATCAGATTTGTTCTTTGTAGAGGTGACCGACCCAGACCAAAAAAAAAGTACTTGGAAAATGGAGCAAATGTCCATTCCCAAGTACCTTCTCTAAAATCGTTATGTTTTATCCTTTATAGGTGACCCTGTAAATGGCATTGCCCTCATCATCCGAGATGAGCAAGGAGCCATCTTCCAAGAACAACAGGTCTACCGGACGCCCAAAGGCTTCTTGGGTCTCCTCGTCCAACCAACCATCAATAAAAGGTTCATAGCTTACGGCTTTTCCATTTTCCAATTTTACCATAGTGATTCTGTAGCCGATTTTCGACGAACGGTTCCAAGAGCCATGTTCTGCAATTAGCGCATGTCCTCGGTACGCTTCGGGGAACATGGGACCTTTGGCAAATTTAACCGCCAAAGGGGCTACGTGCGGACCCAAGGGCTGTACTGGTGGCACAAAATCGGAACAGGGACGCTGGTCACCGTATTCAGGATCTTTTATGGTGCCCCCATGACAGAAGGGATAGCCGAAGTGTTGGCCCACTTCGGTCAATTTGTTCAGTTCACAAGGAGGTATATTATCGCCCATCATATCCCGACCATTATCTGTAAACCAAAGTTCTTGGGTTTCGGGATGCCAGGTAAAGCCGACCGTGTTTCGCACGCCATGGGCCACAATTTCACGATTGCTGCCGTCGGGGTCCATTCGGGTGATGGAGGCATAACGCTTGTCCACCGTTGCACTGTCACAAATATTGCAGGGAGCGCCTACGGGCACGTACAATTTATCATCGGGTCCAAAGGCGATGTACTTCCAACCGTGATGAAATTCGGTGGGATAGTCATCGTAGATCAATTCGGGCTCCTGTGGATTTTCCAACTGGGATTCAATATCCGAATACTTGAACAGACGGCTTACGGCGGCCACATAAAGAGCGCCATCTTTCACCGCTACGCCATTGGGCTGTTCCAAATCGGTGGCAATGGTGTAGGTTTTATCCGCCTTGTAATCCCCATCGGTATCCTTTACGGCATATACCTTTCCTTCGTTACGGGTTCCTACGAACAAGGTGCCATCCGGTCCCATGGCCATGGAACGGGCACCCTCCAAGTTTTCGACATAGGTGTCAATGTGGAAACCTTCGGGAAGGTTGAGCCTATCCAATGTTAAATTTCCCGTGTATTCTGTTTCCGTAGTGGGTTCGGCATTCTCTTCCGAAGCTTCTTCTTTGTTTTCCGAGTTGCCTTTGCAGGAAAGAATAACTACGGAAAACATCAGTAGCAACAAAGACCTGAAGGTCAATTGATTCATTTTCATTTTGATTTTTTAGGTGTTTTGGTTTCTGAAAGCTTAAAGCTATGATAAAAACATGGAAAGCGGAAGCGGTTTGGATTTGGATATTGAATGGGTGCATTTAAAATATTGATGCAGTACACCAATATGGCTACCACGCACTTAGCCTCCTACTCTTTTTTCTCGTACTTGGAGACGTTCCCCTGATACCCGATATTCCTGCGATGTGAACTTGAGATGGTCAACAAGGCATTTCCGTTGGGGAAGAGCTGCGCGTACACTTGGTAGTTCTCCAAATCGTCATTGATGGTAAACTGCATAATTTTTCCGGTCTCCCTTTTATTGGACGAAAAGGATAGCTCCTTGGGCACGCCATCAAACTGGATTCCCGCCTTTTTTGGGTTATAATGTCCACCAATTTGCCGTTCACCAAAATAGGGAAGGTTGGCCTTAACGGTATCCCCTACCATGCGGAAATATCCACCCGTTGTAGTAATATCGATACGATTGGCCGTACTGCCAAAAGGCAGCAATCCGGCATTGGTAATATTGTTCATCCCTTGGCTCGGCATGGGCCGTGCCCACAGGGCTTGAATTTCAAAATTTCGATTCTCTATCATATCTTCCAGTGCGGCTATTTCTTCTGGGGTTGCACTATTCTTGTTGGATGCACAGGCAAGGGTCATCAGCAGTAGCATAAAAGCCCCGATTTTTGCTGTAGTCTTCATCTCATTATGGTTTTTAGTCCATAGAAAATACAAAAAAGCGGTGTCAATCCCTCAAAAAATAACGCAGTCTTAACGTTTGAAGCGCTCGAAGATGGCCAGTGTTTTCTTGGTGTTGATGAAATATACCCCCGTTAATAGGATCACGGCGGCCACTATGGATTGCAGGGTAATCTGCTCATCCAAAAAATACCATCCCAGCAAAAGGGCCACAATGGGATTTACGTAGGTGGAAGTAGCCACCTTTTCCGGGGAAACGGCCTTGAGCAAGTAGTTAAAAGAGGTAAAGGCCACGATGCTTCCCAAAAAAACCAATAAGAGCATGGAGACTTGGACTTCGGTACTCCAGCCCAAGGGTGATGACCATTCCTCGCCGAAGGCAAGGCTCATCAGCCCCAAAATGATGCCTGCGAAGAACATTTGATAGCCGGTGTTCACAAAATAATTGGTGGGAAGGTCGGCTTTGGCCACAAAAAGACTGGCATAGGCCCAACAGACCAAACAAAAGAAGATGGTCACCATCCCCAAAATGGATTCCTCTTGCGCAATGATCTGTTTTTGACTTACCAAAAGGTAAATGCCCAAAATACCCAGCAGTACCCCGACCATGGACATGGGCTGTATCTTTTTCCCTTGTAGGATGCGCATCAATAACAGAATAATCAGAGGTTGAGCGGAGATTTCCAAAGCGGCAAAACCGGTATCCACATACCGCAATGCCCAAACGACAAAGCCGTTTCCAATGCTTAAAAAAAGTACGCCCGCAATGATGGTATTCCAGAGTTGTTTTTTGGTGATGCTAAGGCTGATTCCCATAATTTTTGCCAAAAGGAAAATGCAAAGCCCTGCCACGGTGAATCGGCAACCCGCCAACATAAAGGGCTCCAGTTCCAATACCGCAATCTTGTTCAACAAATAGGTAGAGCCCCAAATGACGTAAATGGCAAAAAATGCCAGTATCACCAAGGCGGAATTTGAGGATTTTCCCATAGCAATCTGGTTTAACTGCGCTGCAATATTACGCATGTTTCAAAAAGAAACTACTATGGCCCGGCGAATTGGGTCAAAAATAAATCGGAGATTTTTAAAGGGGCTTGTCCAGCTCCAACAAATACGAGGCGAAATCACTCTCCAACTTTTTAAAGAGTCTGATGTGGTTTTCCACTTCGCTCTGGTCGAGGTCGCTAAAATCAAGATGCCGCTGGCGGATGATGGTCATGATACGGGCATCGTATTTTTTGAAGTTCTGAATGCTTTTGTTCAATTCGTAAAACTTTTCGAACCTTTTGAGGCATTTGGGCTCGTGGGTATAGGACTTCAACTTTTCGTTGAGTCGTTGCACCATTCTATGGTTGCGTTCCACCCGCATCACCAATGCTTGTTGCTCTTTGGTACTATAGTGGGTCAAGTGGCTCATATAGGGGTTGAAATTTTAACATTAATGGATTGATAACCATTAAGTTAAACAAAATCCGCTAAATCTTGCTGGACTTAACTAACATTTAATGGTTTATTTAACATTCATAAAAAAAGGCCCAGATTTTCCGGACCTTTCTCAATTTGTATGTGGTAAAATTGTTTAATTACCAGTTTGCTCTCGGGCTTCCTCCTTAAGCTCCTCGCTGGCAATAATGGCCAACTCCACGCGACGGTTTGCCGCTTTGCCTGCAGCGGTCTCATTGCTTTCCACAGGTTGCTCCTCCCCATACCACTTGGTGGTAAAGCGTCCGCTGGAGATTCCCTTTGAAATCAAATAGGAGGTCACGGATTGTGCCCTACGTTGGGATAGGCTCATATTGTATTCGGCGGCCCCATCGCTATCGGTATGGCCTTCCACCAAAATATTGGTTTTGGGATACTCTTTAAAGATTCCTGCCAATTTATCCAATGTAGCGGCAGAAGCTCCCTTGATATCGGCTTTATTGGTATCAAAATAGACACCGTTTTCTCCGCTAAAGGTCACGTTGATTCCTTCACCGACACGTTGTACCTCTGCACCTGGGATTTCTTCCTCGATGCGCTCGGCCTGACGGTCCATTCGGTTACCGATATAACCTCCGGCAGCACCACCTACAACAGCACCGATAATGGCGCCCAAAGCGGTATTGCCTTTTCCTACGTTATTGCCGATAACACCACCGATCACTGCGCCACTTCCGGCACCGATCGCAGCTCCTTTTTGGGTGTTATTTGCATTTTTAACTGCGTCGCAACTAATGATCATGGACAGCGCCATAAAAGCCGCTGCTCCTTTTAAAACTATATTTTTCATCTAATTATCTTTTTGAGAATTCGTAAACAATAGTCACAGGCTGACCATCCACAGAGACATTGGAGTTCAAGGTCATGGATTGCTCGGACAGGCTAACGATGTTCAAACGGTAGCCATAACCACCTGAAATATCCTTCCGGTTTTCATCGATAAATTTAAACTGAAGTTGGCTCTGATAGTTTTGTTCCGGTTCCACCACGGACCATCTAAAAAAACGGTCTCCGCCTTGGCAGAGCGAACTTTGGGCAATGGTGTAGCGCCCAGTACTATTGTTGTCCCGGAAAAACCATTGACTGCCTTCGAAGCAGATATCCTCTGCATCGTTGAATAAGGTGGATTTAAAGTTTCCTGAATTGTTTTGGTAATACACATTGTCCAAATTCCAAGAACCGCTGAACAGATTGCGTTGCGTTCTAGCGCTTTTGGAAACGGAACACGATGAGAGCAATAAGCCCATCATGGTCATCAATAAAAGTGATTGTTTCATCATAAGTAATTAAGTTAATGTTCAAAAAATATACGATTGGGGACGTATGAATAGTTGTTAAAGTATAAAAAAAACAGCTAAGTCGCTCATTTTAATACCGATATAATTCGAGTAATTGCTGCTCAAACCTATTTTTAGGCAAGTAATTGGATTCCAGCGACTTGGCAAACGGAACAGGTGTTTCAAGGCTCCCTACCCGCTTTACAGGCGCATCCAAATATTCAAAACAATGCTCCATGACCATTGCCGAAATATCACTGGCAATACCACCAAACAGCGTATCCTCTTGCAGTATGATGAGTTTCCCTGTTTTCTTCACGGAAGCATAAATCGCTTCGGTATCCAATGGTTGGAGTGTCCTCAGGTCCAAAAGCTCAGCATCGATTTCGGGATGCTTGTCCAAGACCTCCAAGGCCCAGTGCACACCTGCACCGTAGGTCACCACGGTAATGGAATCGCCCTTTTGGAGCAACCTCGCCTTACCGAACGGCAAGGTATAATAATCGGTGGGCACCTCTCCTTTTACGCTACGGTACAATCCCTTATGTTCAAAGAACAAAACGGGGTTGGGGTCATTGATCGCGGTATTCAAAAGTCCCTTGGCATCATCGGGGAAGGCAGGATAGACTACCTTAAGCCCCGGGGTTTTGGTAAACCACGCCTCGTTGGTCTGGGAGTGGAACGGACCTGCGCCTACCCCACCTCCGCAGGGCATGCGTATCACCACATCCGCTTTTTCGTTCCAACGGTAATGCGTTTTGGCCAAATAATTCACAATGGGATTGAACCCAGAGCTCACAAAATCTGCAAACTGCATTTCCACAACGGCCTTCATCCCATTAATGGATAGACCCATGGCAGTAGAGACAATCGCGGATTCACAAATGGGCGTGTTCCGAACACGGCTTCGGCCAAACTTGGGCACAAATCCTTCCGTTATTTTAAACACGCCACCGTATTCCGCCACATCCTGTCCCATGATGATGAGTTCGTTATGGCGGTACATGGATTGCTCCAAACCTTGTGAAATGGCATCGACAAACCGCAGTTCTTCCTTGGTGTTTGATTTAGGTTCAATAAGTTGATATTCAAACTTTTGATAGACATCTTCTAATTCTTTACTTTCATCTGATGAGATTTCAGGTTCATCAAAAGCCAACTGTAAATTTGAATTGATTTCCTCGCTGATTTCCTCCTTGATGCTATCGATATCCTCTTGGGAAATCAAACCTTGCTCCAACAAAAAGCTTTCATAATTGGCAATGGGGTCCTTTTTGGCCCATTCCTTCATCAACTTATCCGGGACATATTTGGTGCCGCTGGCCTCCTCGTGTCCGCGCATCCGAAAGGTCTTGAATTCCAAGAGCACTGGTCGTGGTCTTCTTCGGATAGCTTTGCAGAGCTCATCCACCTTGGCATATACCTCCAAAATATTGTTGCCGTCAATGATTCGTGATTCAATACCGTAGCCTTTGGCCCTATCCGCCAAATGCTCACAATTGTACTGTTCGTTGGTTGGCGTGGACAGTCCATAGCCATTGTTCTCGATACAAAAAAGCACAGGAAGGTTCCAAACAGAGGCGACGTTGAGCGCTTCGTGGAAATCCCCCTCACTGGTAGCTCCTTCTCCGGTAAACACGGCGGTTACCCGCTTTTTCCTGCGTAGCATATCGGCCAGGGCTATGCCATCGGCCACTCCCAATTGCGGTCCCAGGTGGGAAATCATCCCCACGATCTTATATTCCTGGGTACCGAAATGAAAACTTCGGTCCCTACCTTTCGTAAAGCCGCTTTGCTTGCCCTGCCATTGCGCAAAGAGTCGGTGCAATGGAATGTTACGGGAAGTGAACACCCCCAAGTTTCGGTGCATGGGCAGAATATACTCACTGGTCTTTAGGGCATGGGTCACGCCAACGGAAATGGCCTCTTGGCCGATACCGCTAAACCATTTGGATATTTTGCCCTGACGGAGGAGAATCAACATTTTTTCCTCGATCATTCGAGGCTTCAACATTCCTTTGTACAGTTCCAGCAACTTCTCTTGTTCCAAGTTGCCCACATGATACCTCATATTTAAAAATTAGGTTGGTTAAAAGTAGTAAAAAGGCGTTCAAAACCATTCAAAAATTCCAAAACCCTCGGCTTAATTCCTTATTTTTGACGCTACATCAAAGATGACGATATGAGTGCGATTCCAAGCGTAGACCTGAGCGATTTTGTCTCGGGCGACCCCAAAAGAAAAGAAAAGTTTGTCAAAGAAATAGGCGCCGCTTTTGAAGATATTGGCTTTGTGGCACTAAGCGGACATTTTTTATCGGACGATCTGGTAGATAGCCTGTACGCGGAAATCAAAAAGTTCTTCCACCTTCCGCAAGAGGTAAAGGACAAATACGAGATTGAAGGTATTGGTGGACAACGTGGCTACACTTCCTTCGGAAAGGAGCACGCCAAAGGAAAAAAAGAGGGCGACCTCAAGGAGTTTTGGCATTTTGGCCAATATGTGGAGGACAACCCGAAACTGAAGGCGGAATACCCGGACAACGTCATCGTGGAGGAGCTTCCCAATTTTAATGAAGTGGGCAAGGAAACCTATAAAATGTTGGAAAAAACGGCCAAGTACGTGCTCCGGGCCTTGGCGCTTCATTTGGACTTGGAGGAAACCTATTTTGACGATTACATCAAAAATGGAAACTCCATTTTGAGGCCCATCCATTATCCGCCCATTACCGAAGAGCCCAAAAATGCCGTTAGAGCGGCAGCGCACGGCGACATTAACCTGATTACGTTGCTGATGGGCGCCCACGGGAAGGGATTACAGGTAAAGGACCACCAAGGCAACTGGGTGGATGCCATTGCTCAACCGGACCAATTGATGATCAATGTGGGCGATATGCTGTCACGACTTTCCAACAATAAATTGAAATCGACCATACACCAAGTGGTAAATCCTCCCAAAGAATTGTGGGGCACCTCCCGTTACTCTGTGCCGTTCTTTATGCACCCAGTGAGCGATATGCCCCTAAATTGTCTGGAAAACTGCATTGACGAGGAAAACCCTAAAGGGTTTGCAGATATTACCGCTGGGGAATATTTACACGAGCGCTTGATTGAATTAGGACTCGTAAAAAAGTAAGCATGGACCTTAAAGACCAGTTAAAAAACCTTTTTCCCGATCACGAACCGGAAGAAACGCCGGAAACCAACGAGGGGAAATCTCCCTATTGGCTTCAGGATGATCCGATTATCTGTAAATACGAAAAACGCAAAGGGAAGCCCGTCACCATCATCGAAGGTTACAATGGGGCCGATAGCGATTTTAAAAAACTGGCCAAAGACCTGAAAACACTGCTAGGTGTGGGCGGTAGTTTCAAAAATGAATCCATTATCATCCAGGGGGATTATCGGGACAAAATCATGGATTTTCTAAAGGAAAATGGCTTCTCGGTGAAGCGAGTGGGCGGATAAGCAAAGGATTTAACAAAAAATCGATTACATTTTTAATTCATGTTAAAAACTTGCGTTCCAGACCAATGTTTTGTGAAAAAATTTTTGAATTCCTGCTTTAAACATTACTTTTATTCTTCCTAACCAACGAAAACTAAACTGAAAATGAAATCACTGTTGCACATAACCAACGGGGACAGTTTCACGTCTAGGTTACAATCTTTGCAATTTAAGGGAGATGTAATCACCTGGAGGGAAATGCTTTGCGAAGGCAAGACCCTCTCCACAGTAGGTAGCGAATCCTTCTGGAAGACTAGGTTCGAATTTTTGAACAAGAACTACAAGATTTCCAAATCGTGGTTCATCGAAAAAACCCTCAAAGAATATCGGTCGCTCTGTAATCACAAGCAGCAAGATCATATTGTGCTGTGGTTCGAGTACGACCTTTTTTGCCAGATAAACATGCTGGCGGTGCTCAGTTGGCTCAAAACCCACCGTAGACATGCCGAAGTATCCTTGGTTTGTAGTGGTAAAGTAGAAGGCTCCACTAAGCTATATGGTCTGAACGAACTCAGTGATGCCAAATTGATGGAGCTGTACGACAACAGAAAGGTGCTTTCGCAGGACGATATTGAATACGCCGACTACATCTGGCAACTCTATTGCAGCGATAACCCAATCCGTTTGGAAAACCAAATGGCCAACAACGATTTCCAGTTTGAATACCTCTCAGAGGCGCTTAAAACCCATTTAAAACGCTTCCCTACCATCAAAAATGGATTGAACGACTTGGAAAACCACATCTTGGAAGTGGCCAAGGAACAAAAACCAAAATCCAAAAAGGAATTGATGGGCAACCTTTTGGCCAACCAAGGCTATTACGGATTTGGAGACACCCAATACGACCGAATGATTACCTCCCTAAAGCCATTGTTCAGCTCCTTTAATCCGGTCAAGTTGACCAAAAAAGGGTTGCACGTGCTCAAACAGGAGACAAACTACTATTCGGAACTGCGTGATAATCAAATGTATTTGGGAGGTTCCTTAAAGTATAACTTCCTATACAACACGGACACCGAACGAATCCTGAAACTTTAATTTATGGATGCTTCACTAGGCAATTCAGAGCTGATTCTGAATGCTGATGGGAGCATTTACCATCTCAATCTTCTTCCAGAGGATATTGCGGACACCATTATCACCGTCGGAGATCCCGATCGCGTGCAAGCGGTTTCCAAATACTTTGATACTGTAGAAATCAAGAAACAAAAGCGGGAATTTGTAACCCACACGGGCACCTATGCCGGCAAACGCTTAACGGTAATCTCCACAGGCATTGGCACGGACAATATTGACATCGTTTTTAATGAATTGGATGCGCTGGTCAATATCGATTTCAAGTCAAGGGAAATCAAACAGCAGAAAAGAACACTGAATTTTATACGGGTCGGTACATCTGGGTCTCTGCAGGCCAATATTCCCGTAGACTCCTTTTTGATGAGCAGTACAGGTGTCGGGTTTGATAATTTGCTACACTTCTACGGTGGTGGACACATCAAAAACCAAGCCTTGGAAAAGGCCCTGAGCGATTATCTGGGCTGGAGCCACTACCAGATCCACCCCTATGCCGTTGATTTTGACCAAGATTTAGCCAATCAATTTACTAATAATCGTATACGATTTGGAATAACTGTAACTAATTCAGGATTTTATGGTCCACAGGGAAGGTCGTTGCGACTAGCACCCACTATCAAAGACTTCAATGAGAAATTAGCTGGTTTTTCATATGATGGGAGACAGATTACTAACCTGGAAATGGAGACATCCGGTATGTATGGCCTCGCTAAATTACATGGACACCGTGCTGTTTCGCTCAATGCAATCTTGGCCAACAGGGCCACTGGTGAGTTTTCCAAAAATGGACATAGAACCATCGATGAGTTGATAGAGTTTACCTTGGAACACCTCTCCAAAAGTCAACTGGTATAATTTTTTGGATGGATTTTTTTGACAGATACCAAACGGCATCCTATTTTTAGATGTCTAAGCACAAAACAATATGAAAAAGGTACGCATTATAGGGGTTCCAGAGCATTTTAATCTGCCTTGGCATTTAGCTATGGAAGACAACGCTTTCGAAGACAGGGGAATTGAGCTCCAATGGACCGATATACCCGAAGGAACGGGCAAAATGACCCAAATGCTTCAAGATGGGGAAGCCGATATGGGCATTATTCTCACCGAAGGCATCATCAAGAGCATCTCCCAAGGCAATCCAAGTAAAATTGTGCAAACCTACGTGTCGTCCCCCTTGCTCTGGGGTATTCATGTAGCCGCCAACAGCGACAGAACTTCGATTGCTTCATTGCAACATGATAAAATAGCCATCAGCCGCATGGGTAGCGGAAGCCATCTCATGGCCTACATCAATGCGCAAAACCAAGGTTGGGACACAGGAAACCTTCAATTTGAGATCATCAACAACCTAGATGGTGCCGTGGAAAGCTTAACTCAGGGTTCTGGCGCTTATTTTATGTGGGAGCATTTTACCACAAAGCCGTTGGTGGACAAAGGAATCTTCAAACGCGTTGGCGACTGCCCTACTCCATGGCCCTGCTTTGTGATTGCAGCAAACAATAGCTTTTTACAAGCGAATGAGGGCTTGGTAAAACACATTTTGGAAGTGATCAATACCTATACCGTGGAATTCAAACAAATTCCCAGTATCGACAGAACCTTGGCCAACCGCTACGAACAGCAATTGGAGGATATCCAACAATGGCTTTCCAAAACCCACTGGGGACAGGAACAACTCTCCGAAAAGACCGTCAATGAGGTACAGGCCAGACTGCACGACCTGAAT
The DNA here is from genome assembly GCF_030733585.1 of Allomuricauda sp. MMSF_3307. Lineage (NCBI taxonomy): Bacteria > Pseudomonadati > Bacteroidota > Flavobacteriia > Flavobacteriales > Flavobacteriaceae > Allomuricauda > Allomuricauda sp. MMSF_3307. Next base: position 818,466 of record NZ_JASHIQ010000002.1, on the reverse strand, counting down.
TTGATAGCGAAGATTCAGGATGCATCATACTTTCTTTGGAAATAGTTTTTCAAAAAGTGATGTCAGGTCCATCGGAGTCGAAAGACAAGGGGTGCCAGATGTCACCAATCAATCGGCTCTTTCCCCATTCGGGCCAGCAATTTGTTGGTGGCACTAAAATGCTGGTTGCCAAACCACAGACCTCGGTTAGCGCTCAAAGGACTCGGGTGTCCCGATGTGAGGATGTGATGCTTGGTTTTGTCGATAAGCTTTGCTTTTTTCTTGGCAAATCCGCCCCAAAGCAAAAACACCACTCCTTCCAGTTCGGTGGAAACCGTTTGAATAACCGCGTCCGTAAAGCGTTCCCAGCCTTTATTTTGATGACTTCCCGCTTCATGGGCCCGCACCGTTAGCGTAGCATTGAGCAACAGTACCCCCTGCTCCGCCCAGCGTTCCAAATTGCCGCTTTTAGGATAAGGTTTTTGCACATCCACTTTGATTTCCTTAAAAATATTGACCAAGGACGGCGGATGTGGGATGCCATCCTTCACGGAAAAACACAGGCCATTGGCCTGATTGGGTCCATGGTACGGGTCCTGCCCTATGATTACCACCTTGGTTTCTTGGAACGGACAATGGTCAAAAGCGGAAAAAATGTCCTTACCCTTTGGGTAACAGGTATGATTTTGATATTCCTGCTTCACGAATGTTGCCAAATCCTGAAAATAGGCCTGTTCAAATTCCCGGTCCAATTGTGCTTTCCAGCTAGGTTCAATGTCCACGTTCATACCGTTTCTTACTTCTTTTTGGTCAATTTATAGATCAAATAGCCAATGCCGGCTACAAAATGCAACAAAATCACCGCTGCAATAATATAGATTACCGTGTTATCGCCTCTCATCACTTTGTAATGGGTTGATTCGTTTTCAGTGGATGTCAAAAGTACGTAATGCCGATTGTTTTTACAGGCACTAAGGTTACAAAACACTTCAAAATCCTATCTTTGCGCTGCTAGTAGAAAAAGATGCGAAACATTCACTCCAAAACACTTCAAGACCTCGAATTCCCGACCGTATTGACCCAACTCGCTGCGCGCTGCAATACCGAATTGGGCAAGGAACAGGCGTTGGACATCCAACCGTATCGAAAAAAAGAGGAACTGATGGCCGTATTGGGGCAAACCTCGGAGTATTTGGCCTCTTTTTCCAACGACAACCGCATTCCAAATCATGGTTTTGACCATATCAACAGCGAGCTTGGCCTGTTGAAGATTGACAATAGCACGCTGGAGATTACAGGTTTCCGAAAAATCGGGGGGATTTGCAAAACCGTGGAAATCCACCAGAAATTCTTTAAGAAATTCAAGGAATACTATCCTTTGCTTTTTGATAAGGTCAATGGACTGGAGCTGCATCCCGAGATTCCCGATGCCATCGATGCGGTGATCGACAAATTCGGTGAAGTCAAGGATTCCGCCTCCAACGACCTCCGATTGATTCGAATGCAGATCAACGAAGTGCGGAGCAAGATCAATCAAAGTTTTAGCAGTGCCTTGGGCCGTTACCAATCCTTGGACTTTTTGGATGAAATCCGGGAATCCGTTATGGAAAACCGTAGGGTATTGGCCGTAAAGGCCATGCACCGCAAAAAGGTGAAAGGCACGGTGATGGGCACCTCCAAAACCGGAAGCATTGTTTACATAGTGCCGGAAGCTACGCTTTCGCACACCCGCGAGCTGAGCAATCTGGAGTTTGAGGAAAAGGAAGAGATCCAACGTATCCTCAACCAATTAACCGACCAGATTCGGCCCTATTTGGAACTGTTGAAGACCTACCAATCCTATTTGGCGGAAACTGACATTACCGCGGCCAAGGCCAAGTATGCCAACGAAATTAACGGTTTGCTGCCCGACATCAACGAGGAGCGCGAACTGTACCTAAGGGACGCCTTCCACCCCCTGCTCTACCTGTCCAACAAACGAAAGAACGAAAAGACCTGGCCGCAGACCATTAAGCTGCATACGGAAAACCGTATTATCGTGATTTCCGGACCCAACGCAGGTGGAAAAAGTATCACGCTAAAGACCATCGGACTGCTTCAAGTCATGCTTCAAAGCGGGATGCTGATACCCGTGCACGAGCGTAGCTCTGTCTGCTTTTTTGACCAGATTTTAACGGATATTGGCGATAATCAATCCATTGAAAATCATTTAAGTACATACAGTTATCGACTCAAGAACATGAACCGCTTTCTGCGAAAGTGCAACGAACGCACCTTGTTCCTTATCGATGAGTTTGGAACAGGTAGCGACCCTGAATTGGGCGGCGCTTTGGCGGAAGCCTTTTTGGAGGTCTTTTATGAGCGGGAAGCCTATGGGGTGATCACCACCCACTACGCCAATCTCAAGGCCTTGGCCAACGAGTTGCCGCATGCCACCAATGCCAATATGCTGTTCAACGCCAAAACGCTGGAACCCACCTTTCAATTGGTATTGGGCGAAGCGGGGAGTTCCTTTACGTTTGAGGTAGCCCAAAAGAACGGCATCCCCTATTCCCTGATCAACAAGGCGAAGAAGAAAATTGAACGCGGCAAGGTCCGGTTTGATGCCACCATAGCCAAACTGCAGAAAGAGCGCAGCAAAATGGTGGAAACGGGCTCCAAGCTGAAGGAAGAGGAAATCAAGGCGCGTGAAGAAAACGAGCGTTTGGAAAAGCTGAATTCCAAGATCAAGTCCAAGTTGGAGAGCTATCAGGAGATGTACGACCACAACCAACGCATGATCCAATTGGGCAACAAGGTGAATACCGCCGCCGAAAAATACTTTATCGACAAGAAAAAGCGCCCTTTGATCTCTGAAATGCTACGCATTGTGGAAACTGAGAACAGCAAACGCAGAAAGACTACGGCCAAAAAAGCCAAGGAGAAGCAACAGGAGCAACATCAGGTAGCCCAAGAACTGGAGCAGCAGATTAAAAAGGTGCGGGTAGAGAAAAGGATCAAAAAGAAGAAAGAAATCCAGGCCGAAAAGAACAAACCGCGACCTCTATTTAAGGTGGGCGACCGCGTGCGCTTGCAGGATGGCAAAGCCGTGGGGAGTATCGATACCTTGGAAAAAGGCAAGGCCGTGGTCAACTACGGAATGTTCACCACCAATGTGAGCGTGGACCAACTGGAATTGGTCGAGGCCAAGAAATAAATCCTATTTATGATGCTAGTTGGATGCTGAGCGTAGTCGACCTATGCAAGGGTGTTCACTACAACCTTTTTTGCAGATGTATTCCTGTTTTCACAGGAATGACAAATCAACAGCTTTTATGATTGTCGTCTCTTCGAAATGAGGAGGGCACTGGCGATGGAGAAATCTCTTTGCCATCTTTGGATTTCTCACATCCGTTCGAAATGACAGGCTGTCCTGATTTGTCGTGTTCACAACTCGTCATAAATCAGTCACTTACCCCATTGCATGCCACGGTTTTTTCTACGAACTTCGTTACTTGTGCTGAACTGGATTCAGTATCGGTCAATATAAATCATGTTGTACTGAGCGCAGTCGAAGTATTAAAAACGATTCATGTCCTTTAACGTTAGATATTAATTTAAGGAAGATTATGAAAAATAGATTCATTTACATTATGTCATTCGCATTTCTCATCACATCGTGTAATGAACAATCTTTTCAACTTGATGACATACTCCAACAATGTTATGATTCAAAATATCAACAAGAGGGTTATGACATCAAAGCTATTATTGATAATTATGAAAAGTTATTAATCAACGATGGTGTTTTAATAGATGGAAATGGAAAAAGCTATTTGGAGGTGTACAATAAAGTAATTTCGGATAAGGGCTTTCGCATTAAGTCCGAGCCTTTTCAAGAATATGACCCATGGCATAAAATTGATAAGAAAATCGCCGTAACCGTATTTGAGTGTGAACGCCAAATGATTGAATTAGCAAAAAAAGAAGACTCGAGATGGATTAATTTATTTAACAAATTTGAAGCAGCGGAAATAAAAGAAAATCCAGAAATGATGTATCAAGAAATGCAGGAAAACCTATCCAAAAAGGATTTAAAATCTTACTATTTTAAACTTAAAATGTTCAACATTTTTGATATGGTAAATGCCAAATGGGAAAATCTGTGACCAATACCGTCATCATCTTCAAAATGAATAAAAATACGCTGCAAAAAAGTGTTAAATCTATAGCCCAGTACTTTTAAGGCCTATAATTTCTCACACCCTTAAATCTATCTAATTCAATCCTACTCGGAAATTTCCTAAGATTTTTACTCCCTACGGAATCATACACAAACAAGATAACGACCTCATTCCACCCCCACCAAATCACTTCCCCCAACCTTCCCCTCCAATTTTCCCGTATCCTGTTGGTCAATAACAACCCAAGCTAAACAAACCAAAAAAGACCTACTCGAACGGAAGAAGTTTTTTCAAAAACAAATGCACTATAAAATAGTTATTGGGTGGTTCAGAAAAAATAGCGATTTTAGCAACACGCATTTTTTATGGCCTTGCATTGAATAATTCTGACCCAAACGGTGGTCAATCATTTTATTTGAATACCAATGCATTTAAAGCAATTCTTTCTCGTCCTTTTTTTAATGGCAATCAGCGTTTCCTGCGACTTTTCGGGCAAAAATAATCAGCGGCCCATTCCCACCACTACCTACCCCAGATGGGTCGGGGATATTGAACATGACACCACATTGGACAAGTCATCCTTTCAGCCCTGCCATGGGGATGACAAGGTCTATCAGTACTTCAACATGAGCCAAGGGCTACAGTTTGATGGGGAAAAGAAGGCTATGGAAGATTATTTTCTTCAACAGTATAAGCCGGTAAGCAGTGAACAGTCCGGATGGATACGGATACGGTTTATGGTCAACTGTGAAGGACAAACAGGCCGATTTCGACTTTTGGAAGCTGACGAAAACTATCAGGAACGGCCATTTGATAAAAATATATCGTCCCAATTGATGAAACTATCACGCGAACTCAAAGGATGGAAAATCCAAAACAAGGATGGGACTCCCATCGATTATTACCAATATGTAGTTTTTAAAATCAACCAAGGAAACATCGAAAAGGTAATGCCATGAAAAAATTGATACTACTTTACTTATGCTTTTTGCCCGGTTCCTTGGTTTGGGGACAACCCAATTGCAATTATTACAAGTACACTGGACAAATGGAACGATACGAAGCTTGCTTGGCAGCAGAGAAAATTGCCGGCCACTACCAGTTCAGCAGGGAGTTTCAATCCATTTTGGACAGTGCCATCACCTTGGACCCCACATGGGATTATCCGTATCGGGAAAAATCGACGGCCTATTTAAAAAGCGGTGACTTTGTCACCTGGAAAAAACTGATAGACAAAGCCGTGGAATATGACACCTTGAACAATCTCCTTTATCGGGGCAGATGCAGGCTCAACTTTTTTAGGGATTATAAAGGCGCCATGGAAGATTTTAAACTGTTGGAGCGTTTTATCCACTCCAACAATAAGAACGAACAACTACTGGTGCACGATGACACCCATGCAGATATCTATGTCGCGCTTTGCTTACGCCATTTGGGACAGCTGGAAGCTGCCATCAATCTTATTCAGGAACGAATTAAGAAAAATAAAATCAACCCTGGACTGGTGGACCACCTTTATCTGGGCGCCATGTATTTGGAAAAGGGAGAATACGAAAAGGCCATTGAGCAATTCAAAAAACAGGAACAGATAGATGATCTGGCCGAAAATAGGTTCTATACGGCAAAAGCCTACAAGGCACTCGATGCTCATGACGAGTATTTGTCCTACCTGAAAACCTCCAGAAATTACATGGATCAAGGTCAACGAATGCACGATTACTACGTGGAGGACTTCTACAAGATTTATGCGGCGGACATTTTAGAGGAAGAACAACAGGCTGAACTAATCAACAAAGGGTTGTAAGGGTAATCAAATAAAAACAGCCGGCATCAAATGGTTGAACCCCACTTGAGCGGCCGACTGTCAGCACTAATTAATTACAGCTAATGGGTGAAAGTGTAATCTGAAGAAGTAGATTATTGGTCACTTCGAAGCACTTTTGACTGCTCAGATACCCATAAGGCCTAGGACTTCCCAATGCCCTCCAAACAAAGGCATCCTGAAACTGGAATTCCACTTCCACATCGTGCGCTCCATCCGGTGGACTTTTCACGGAGCGTTGTCCATTGTTTACGGTGTTATAGCCACCAATCACCGTATTGTTGGTTCCGGCGGTTTTATAAATAAACCTGTACCGCACATCAAAAATTGAATTGTTGTCCACGTCAACACTGGCGTGGTCATACCTAAATGTTTGGCAACTTTCCACGCGATAATCCGTGGTATACCCCATTTTGGCCAGCGTATTGTCTTTTAAGTACCGGATGGTATATGCAATGGGCACTCCCGGATTATCCCTACTGTACACCGCATTCTCTCCCGTAATCACACTGTTCAAAGAACCATAGCCAGATTCAATATCCGCCAAATTGATGGCTTCGGAGGCTGCTTCGGCATTTCCGCCAATGGTAACCACCGTTATGTTGGAGGTTTTTAAGATTTCATCATAGGTCGAGTTGACCGTTCCCACACCACTAACGCCTCCAGCGTATTCCAAAACTGCATCCAACTCAACCGACGTATTCGTATTGGTGGTTTCCATACGCACCATAATGATGCGTCCGTACGAAACGGAACTCACATAGGCTGGTGGTGTATCGGAATCCATGGCAGATGCAACAGCGGCTTGGCTTACAGAAGTATCAAAAACACTGCCAGGGGAGCTTGGGGTGTCCATCGTCACCGTGTAGAAAACTTGTTTGAACACTACTCCGGCATATCGCTTCTCCGTTGTGCTTTCATAATCAAATTGTGAGGCCAATGATCCCGTGGCCCATTCCACATTCAGGCCAACATCCAAACTAAATTGCTTGGAAGAGTAGGAAGTGGAAGCTTGATAGGAAGAATTGGAAGCGTTCACATACCCCTCTTGGTAAGCGTTGGCGTTCCACCACTCCAAAGCATTATCAATACTGGACTGTACGGAGGAGTTTGTAGGATTGTCCACCACAATGTTCCCTTGCGATCCAATTCCCGGTAGGTCCAACCGAAGCGTTACCGGTGCCCTACCCAAGGTCAAAGGGTCTGGAGCGCCATCCAGCATACCTTGGTTGCCCACGACCAAGGCCCCGGGAAAAACAATACCATTGGTCGGACGCAAAATGGCCACATCGTCAAAATTGGACTCCAAATTGTAGTCTTGTGTCCTGCATTCGAAAAGCTGTCCCAATGTAGGGCCTGTATTTATGGTATTATCATTGGTTACGGTACGTTCCGTGGCGCTTCCGCCCGTATCTTGAACATTTAAAAGCTCATCGGGATTGTAAGATAGATTTTCAATATATGCGTTGATGGCCTCCAGGTCATCATTTTCCTCACCGCCATTTTCGCCCCCGTTTTCGCCTCCGTTGTCAATGGGAGGATCCGTTCCTTCATCCTTGCTGCACGAAACAGCGAGGCATAATGTCATGGACCATATCAACAGGGTCCATAAGTTGATTTTTTTTGAAATTGATTTCATAACTAATTGGTTTAAAGGGTTCAACGTTGTCGAAATTAGACTTCAAACCGTCACCAACCTATTTACTGATATGGACAAAGTATGGACACACAAGGATTTAATACGGTTAAAGGGAGATGGACATTGATTGTACTCAGGATGTTTATGAATATTATATTTATTTGATAGTCAATGTTTTATGTCATAAATAAAAAAGTAAGCCCCATTCAAATCCATGGACAATGAATGGACAAGGGGGTTTGGGCCCATATATTGGGAGGTTACAGCGCTCTGGATTATTTATTACTTTAGAAAGCATAAAGGATAACCTCGTGAAACACTACACCATTATTTTAAGCTTGCTTTCCCTTTTTTGGCAATCCATAAACGCCCAAGGCCGGGAAAAAGAATTGGACAGTTTAATCACCCGCGCCGAACAACTTCCAGAATCCATTGAAAAAGCCCAAGTGCTTTCCCGAATACATGAAAGGATGATGTTCACGGACCCCGATAAGGCTCGAGACTACGCACAACAAGCGTTTGACCTTTCGGAAAAACTGGACTACAAAAAGGGAATTGCCAATGGCTATCTTCAATTTGGGAATTATTTTTCCAACCGAACTGAGAACGACTCAGCTACCTATTTCTATGAGCTTTCATTGGAGAAATTCAAGGGAATAAAGTCCATCAGGGGACAAATTTTCGCCAACCATTCCTTAGCCGGAATTGAACGTGAAAAAGGAAATTACGACAGGGCCATTGAAATTACCCATCGAAACATCGCACTATATAATGATCAAAACAGAAACGAGACCGATTTAAAGGAATTCAACCTAATCGGCGCAGAATATGAGGTTTTGGGAAGCGTGTACATGGACAAGGGCAATTATACCCTGGCCCTTAATGAAACCCTAAATGCGTTACGTTTTTTTGAAGAGGTGGGAGACAAGGTACGAAAGGGAGATGCATTGTTGCAATTGGGGCAGATTGAATACAAGCTTGGAAATTTTAACGCTTCCCTTGCCTATGAGGAGGAAGCCTTTGCCATTTATCGCGATGAAGATGATAAGGTATACCAATCCTATGCCGCCAACCATGCGGGGTTGGCCGCTGAAGCGCTTGGGGATATGCAAAAGGCTGAGGAGTACCAAAGAGCGGCCATGACATTGGCACAAGAAGTGGGCGTAAAATCAGCTTTATCCACTGCGCTGCGAGATTTGGGTCGAATCCATGCCAAAAAGGGGCTCTTGAATGATGCAAGAACATTTCTGGAAGAGTCGTACAAGGTATCGGAAAGTACTGGCATACAACTCGACATCGCTTCTTCGCTCAAAGAACTCGCACAAGTTGATTACCAATCCAATGAGTTTGGCGAAGCCCTAAAAAAAATGGACCGTGTAATTGAAATGACCGAAAGTATTGGTGCCGTTTCCATCCTTGGACAATCCTATAAGGAACGTAGTCAAATCCACGAAAGCTTGGGCAAATACACCAATGCCATAGCGGACCTAAGAACATATCAAATCATAAACGATAGTATTTTCAACAGTAGAAAGTCCCAGCAAATAGAAGAACTCAAAACCATTTACGAAACCGAAAAGAAAGAAGCCGAAATCGCCCTGCAAGAAGAGGAAATCAATACGCTGAACGCACAGGCCGAGGTGAACCGACTCACCAAAGGTCTGTATGCCGGAGGCATGGCCTCTGCCCTAGCCCTTTCTGGTCTTTTGGTGTTCGGTTACCGCCAGAAAATGAAGAAAAACAAGATCGCTCGCGAAAAACAGGAGGAAATCTACAAACAGGAAATTGCGCACAAGAAAAAGGAACTCGCCAGCCAGACCCTGCATTTAGTGCAGAAAAATACCTTTATCCAAGAGTTGATGGACAACCTGGAGAACATTAAAAACTCCCCGGAAAAGTTCAAAATGGAATTTCGGCGTATCGTGATGCTGTTAAAAAAGGAAAATGCCTCCGATAAGGACTGGGAAGTGTTCAAAACCTACTTTGCCGAGGTGCATAACGACTTTGACCAGAAACTCAAGACCATTTACTCGGACATTTCCGAAAAGGAAATCCGGTTGGCTGCCTTTTTGCGGATGAACCTGACCACCAAGGAGATTGCGGCCACACTGAATGTACTGCCCGATAGTATCTTAAAATCAAAGTATCGACTAAAAAAGAAATTGGAACTGGATAAGGAGACGGATTTGGTGGCGTTCTTAAGCTCATTGTAGGTCAAATTCACCATCCGCTCCTTTAGTTGTTGTTTTTAAACCCTATTTCAACGAACTTAGAGACCAACTAAACAGCAACCCATTGAAAACAACCACCATCACCCTAGCGTTATTGACCTTACTTTGTATCGGCTGCCAGACCGAAAAGAAAAACGGTTCAGAAGAGAATCAGACCCAAACCGTATTCACCTCCAACGATTATGGGGACCTCGTTACCTTGTTCAAGGAATGGAGAGCCTTCGAAAACCCACCGCTTTTGGATGGGGCTCCCGATTACACGGCCGAAACCTTTGAAAAGCGCTGGCCTACATTTAAAGAGTTACAGTCCAAACTGCAAGCTATCGACACCACCAACTGGTCCGTGGAAAATCAAGTGGATTGGATGATCGTATGGGCCGAAATGAACGGTTATGACTTTAACCATCGAATTTTGAAGCCTTGGGTGCGTGATCCCGCCTATTACAAAACGGTTTGGACCGCCCGTAGTGATGTGCCCGCCCACGAAGGACCCACCCATCATGGCACCACGGAGCTATGGACCTACAGGTTTCCCCTTTCAAAAGAGGAAAGGGACAGACTTTTAAATGACTTAAAAGTGATTGCCCCGCTAAACGCGCAGGCACAAAAAAACCTGACCGGAAACGCCAAGGATTTATGGATTGCCGGGATTCGGGATATTGAAACCCAAAGCGAGGTGTTGTCCGAACTAAAACAACGGCCAAGTCTTGCCACAGATGCAGAATTGGTTTCCGTAATCGATGAGGCCATTGCATCCACCAACGAATTTGCCACTTGGTTACGGGCCGAAGCGGAGACCAAAACTGGCCCTTCGGGCATTGGCAAGGAGAATTACACCTGGTATTTGCAAAATGTCCACTTGGTGCCCTTGACCTGGGAAGATGAGGTCATGATTCTAAAGCGGGAACTCGACCGCGCGTGGGCCTCCCTAAAACTGGAGGAGCACAAAAACAGAAACCTGCCCCAACTGGTCGCTGCGGATTCCCCCGAAGCCTATGATAAAATGGCTGATGAAGCCGCCAAAAGTTTGATCAATTTTCTGGACCAACAGGACATCGTAACCGTAAAACCCTATTTTGATACCGCCCTACGCGAGCACTTGGGCGAGTTCATTCCCGCAGAAAAACGCAATTTCTTCACTATAGGGGAACATTACGACCCCAGACCGCTCTACTCCCATTTTTACCATTGGTTTGAACTGGCGCGTATGGATACGGAGCCGCATCCCAGTGAAATCCGGAAAGGACCTTTGTTGTACAACATTTGGGATTCCCGAAACGAGGGAACCGCAACCGCCGTGGAAGAAATGTTTATGCAGGCGGGCCTGTACGAAGACAGTCTGAGGGCGCGCGAGATTGTGTACATCATGATCGCGCAGCGTGCCGCACGGGGCTTGGGCTCCCTCTACGCCCACGCCAACGAAATGACCATGGAAGAAGCCGGCGGCATCCATAGCGAATACACCCCAAGGGGCTGGATGAAAACCGAAAAGGAACTGCTCATTTTTGAACAGCACCTCTATTTGCGCCAACCCGGGTATGGCACCAGCTACATTACCGGAAAGTACTTGTTGGAAAGTGCGATGGCCGCATACGCCCATCAAAAAGAGGCCAATGGGGAGGACTTTGTGCTTAAGGACTTTTTTGACACCCTAAATAGCATGGGCTGTATTCCCATATCGCTGACCCATTGGCAGATGACAGGCTCCAAGGAGCATTTAAACATGATTACTGTCGAATAGTCCACCCACCTGTTTACCGAAACAGAAAACCGGACAAGTTGATAACTTCTTACAACCGGGAAGATTACGCTATTGCTTTTGAGAGAAATTTCGGTGAAATTAGTAAACGAGGATGAAATACATCGATTATAGGCCTTTTTGGGGGTATATAGATGTATTTTATGTTGATATAAACGAGTTAGCTGCAAATTGAATGAAAAAAACCAAAGAACATAAAATAGATTGGAATGGCAGAATTGAAAACAAAGAGTTTTCGGATATTTTATTTGAAGAACTGACAGTTAAAAAAGCAGATATTAAAAGCGTAACGTTTAGGAATGTTCATTTTAAAAACTGCTATCTCGGATTTAATTCTAAATATTCAGACAGTACTTTTATCGAATGTAAGTTCTATGGAAAATATAGTTCGCTTGGAACACCTGCTATTTATACAAACTGTCGATTTGAAAATTGTCAATTTATCGGAATTGACTTATTTACTGGACAACATTTTTATGATTGTAAATTTTCTGGACTAATGAAAAATCCAATACTAAACGATATACATCCGAAAGTAAAGAATAATGAAACGGTATTTAAGAATTGTGACTTGACGAATTTAACTTTTCAGAATGTAAGTTTATATGGAAAAAATGTCTTTGAAAACACTATACTTCCGGCTTCAGGAATTAGATTATATGACAATACCAATGATAAACTTATTGAAAAAGCAGAACAGGTTTGTGGGAGCATTGAAAGTAGTGATAAAATAGAATCGGAAGTAATTTTTAGGAGAAATTTAAAGCAAGGACAAAATCCTATCATTCTTGATGACTTGTTCTTGGATTCATTTTTTAAGACAGAAAATTCGAGAAAAATATTTGAGAAAATTGTTAAAGGATATGAATTAAATTAAAAATCTGCAGCTAACAATGGCTATAAGTAATTGCTTGTTCTCGCCTACTTCTGAAAATCCTTGCGGATTTTCAGTTTGGTGTTTACTTGTAAAGTTGAGTGCTAACCCACGTAACTACTCATAGCAGAAACCGTTAGCTGCAAGCTGAAAAAAATGAAATCTATCAATCAGGAAGAAATATTAAACTACATTCAGTCGGAAAACTGGAAACCTGTATTGGATTTTTTATACAAACATCGGAAGGAAATCAAATCTGACACTCTTTTAAAATATTCAACTGAAATATTTGAATCAGAATTTTTCAGAAAACTTAAAACAAAGTCGAAAAGCATAGAATTTGATGACCTACAGAAGCTTTTTTTACTGCATAATGGTAATTTTTTCGGACTGACCGACACTAATTACAAAACATTGGTCATTGAATTAGCAACTCAAAGCAAAGGAGAATCTGCATACAATTATGCTTCGTTGTTTCCAGATGAAGAAATTTGTAAATCCATTATTGAAGAACACAAAAGTAGTTTGCCAAAAGAGGATAAAAAGATAGAACATAGAAAAATTGATAAGATCAATTGGATTGAAATTTATAATAGATTATTTGAAATAATCAATAATCAAGGCGATACCAGCACTTATTTTTCAGGTCCAAGATTTATCAATACTTTAAGAGAGTTCGACAAATATCATCCGGACTATACTCAATATATTGATTTAAGAAATCAACAAGGAAAAAGCACAAGTCGGAGAATTTTTTACTACGACATATTAATGGATTTGGACGAAAGGACAAGAATTGTCTTTGTTGATCGAATTTTGGAAATGGTAGAACCTTTTGACAAGGAGAGAGTTATTCCAATAAAAGCTCTTATCTCTGGAGAAAGCTCAACTACCGCAAAGGCTTCAATTCAAGTAGAAAAGAAAGAAACAGTTTTAGAAGGCACATCGACTATTTTTATTTCATACTCTTGGGACGATGAAAAACACAAACAATGGGTTCTGGATTTAGCAAATAAATTAATGAGTGAAGGTGTAAACGTAATCCTCGACAGATATGAGCTTCGACCAGGAAAAAGTCTACCACATTTTGTTGAAACATCCATTAAAAAAGCAGATAGAATTATAATAGTATTCACGCCAAATTACAAACTTAAAGCTGAAAAACGAGCAGGAGGAGTTGGATACGAGTACTCTATTATGAATGCCAAACTTTATGAAAATCAAACGGAGAATGAGAAAATCATTCCTGTTTTGAGAAACGGAGACAAAACGAAAAGTATTCCGGAATTTATGCAACAATATATACATATTGATATGAGAAAGGATGAAAATTATGAGACGTCCTATCTTGATTTATTAAGGGAAATTTATGACGAACCCGAAATAGTAAAACCTGAACTCGGAAAGAAACGGGATATAGCCAGCAGCTAACAACGTATATAAAAAATAGCGGTTTAGTGCCTAAACAAAAGATAAATAATAAATTAATGTCGGTTACAAACCGAAAAGTTAGTGCACAAAAAACCGCTACTTTTCATATACAAGACCGTGGGCAACAATTTGAATCAAAAAACAAATATAACATATGAAAGAATGGAAATTTATATTAGAGCAAGTATTTCCTAATGGAATTCCTAAGTTTTGCGAATGGACTGAATTATCTGAAATACAAAAATTTTTGAACAAATTGGGTTCTTACGATAATTCTAATCATCTTTTTTATCCAAGCGGTGGTGGATTAGACCTTCATGGTACATCTGATTCTAACGAAAAAAACTGTATCGAAATTAAGACTGCTGGAAATGAAATAATTTCGCCTAAAAGTTTGACTTTTAACTCTTTTGATAATTTAGATTGGTCATATTTTAGAATAGAATTGAATGAAATTCCTCAAACTAAAGTATATGATTATTACATTGAATTTGGAGAAGAACTATGCGAATTGAGTCCTTTAAATTACGTATCACGGTCGCATTGGGATGAAAACGAATATAATGAAGAACCTTTACCGCAAGGAGCAAGACTTGTTGAAAGGCGATTGAAAGGAAGTTTAGTAATTTTCGGAAAATTGTCCCCTTATAATTCTCATAGTAGTACTTATGACGGGAGACACAACAAATATTCTGAAACTGAATTTAGAGATTACATCGAAAATGTAAAGAAAAATGGTTGGGACAAATAAAAAACTGGTGCTACAATGTATAACCGCAATTACGGCGGATTCGACTACGTCCGAATCCACTCGGAATTGCTAAAGTCTGTGCCAAACCTAAAATTAACGCATATAAACCCGTAACTGACGGTTATACTAGACCGTTAGCATCTATTTAATTTGAATTTCTACGAAAAAATATTTTTCAGCACATACTCCTGCTTCGCTAGGACAAATACTTGGGACCCTTTTTGGTCGGCTATATCTGGTCTTTCCATTTTGCACGCTTTAAATGCCTTAACGATCGGACTTTTGGCAGGTCTATCTTTTGAAGGTGTTGGGAAAACGGAATTTGTCATCACCGCCATCATCTTGGTGGGTATATTAATGTGGATTCATTATGACAAATTATTGAAAAGACAAGATTTTCATGAAAAAGCTAAAGATTTAAGTTCCAAAACAAAATTTTGGTTCGGTTTTCTATCACTTTTATACTCAATAAGCACTTTCGGACTGTTTTTTTGGACTTTAAATGCGCCATGGACACCATTCATTTTGCTATGCCTTGTCTTTATAGGTGTGTCACTAAGCACATATCTATTTAAATTGAAAAACTAATGCTAACACCTGTAACCGTTGTACAAACCCCCAATCAGCAACAAAACGGAGAATTCTTGCTACCCTTCGGCTTTGCTCCGGGCAGGCTTGCAAAGTTAAGTGCTAACCCACGCAACTACTCATAGCCGAGACCGTTATCTCTTATTTTGAAAAACACTTTTTACATATATCCATTTATATTTCTTCATTTAATTTTCAATTGGAGTTGCAAGGACAGTACTGTTGCAAAAAATAATCCAATATCGACTGTTGAAAACGATTCAACAGAATACAATTTGGAAAAAGATTCCACTAAAATCAAGTTAACTAAATTTGAAAAGATATGGGTTAAATATGTGGATGAGAATGGACGAAAATTAAGTGAATTGGAATTGTATATTTCCGAATATGGCGACACTCTTTGCTGGAATAGAAAAATTTATACTAATGGAGAAATAGATTACTCAAAAAGTAATTTTTATGATTTTGAGGCTAAAATGGCAGAAGACAGCATTATTAAGGGGCGAATTACTCTCCACTTAGAGTTAGACCACTCAATTAAAGACCCTGTTGTAGACAGAGAAATCACAGTTGATTTCGTAAACCAATTAGGAGATAGTACAGATATTACCACTTTTGAATCAAAAGGTAAAAATTACGTTGATTTTGAGTTTAAAAATAACAATGATACAATTATTGGCCTCGTAACAGAATATCGTAGGATTGATTTACTCAATGCCCCAGATAGTACAAGGTTAATATGGTCTAAGCTACCTATTGATAGTGAATCTGAAACAGAAAATGTTTTTATCAATGTTCACGGGCTTGATAAAAACAAGAGATAACACTGGCTATAATTCATTGTTCCCTCCTCCCCTAAACTAAGATTCCCTATTTTTAAGAGACTAAACACGAATAACCGAGACCATTAGCTATAATTCATGAAACATATTCTATTACCATTATTATTATTCATTGCTGTTAATTGTAAATCTCAGGAAACAAAGGAAACCGAAAAAATCGACGTACTGTTTATTGGAAATAGTTTGACCTATTACCATGATATGCCGGAAACTTTACAACAAATGTTGAACGAGACTTCCTCTAATTTTAACATTGAACATAGTACATTTCCCGGAATGTCATTGGATGCGCATTTGAACAACATCATTGAATTAAGAACCGAGGATCAAATCAATACGCGAAGAAAGGAAGATGGTGAAAAAACCGAAACAGAGGTTAAACTATCCGAAAAGGATTGGGATGTCATAATTCTGCAGGAAGGCACCGTCAGACTATTAATTCCGGAGGCCAAAAAATACAAAGTTGAAACCGCAATTGAAGAAATCAAGAATCGAATTTCAAATAAAGATTGTAAGTTCATTTTATTTAAAACTTGGCCTTCAAAAAAGGAATACCCTAAACAATATTGCTATTCCAAATGGGCTATTGACCATAACTTGGAAAATGATGAGTATTGCTCTCCAGAAATAGCGGATCTAGAACAGGAGTTTGCTTTGATCAACGAATCGTATGATTTGGTGGCCGAAAAGTATGGACTCACAGCATCGGAAAATGGGAACAAATTCTACCAAATTTTGACGGAGTATCCAGAAGTCAACGTATACGAAGACAATATCCATCCCAATGTCTATGGAGCTTTTTTAAATGCGTGCGTTTTTTATCAAATGCTAACGGGTAAAAAAGCTTCCAAACTAAAGTTTAATGGGGAAATTGAACCAAAAACAGCGGAATTATTAAAAAAGATTGCAGAATAATAATACCGGGATACACTTATAATCCATAGTGCCACTCACACTCCATAGTCAAAACCACCCACACCTCTTTTCTATTCATGTAACAATTTCGGATCTCATCAGTCTTTAAACAAACGAACATTCATGAAATCCATCAAAATCCTAGCGCTATGTGCACTATATAGCGTCATCGCCAGTTGCAACCCTTCTCCGGGCAAAACATTCCAAGCCAGCTCAGTGGTAACCTTTACCGAAGGTAAATCGCGCTTTACGCCGGCACAGGAAGAACTCATACAAGACATTGTCCACACATCGGAACTAAAGGTCAGGGAACTGTTGCCCAACCTGCCCGATAGCATCAACGTAGCGGTGGAAATCGTGGATTGGAACATCGATGTGGTCGGTGGGGTTACCGGCCGAACGGAGACCAACTCCCCTCCCCAAGTGGTGATCCAAATATCCGAGACCTACCCCGGTGGGGTTGTCAAAGCGGCCGAAACGGCCTTGGAGCATACCATTTTTCATGAATTTCACCACCTATACCGAGGTTGGGCCATTCAGGACAATAAATTTGGACCGGGCATCCATATCGCGGCGGTGAACGAGGGGCTTGCCGTGGTGTTTTCGGAAGCGTACACCGTAGCCATGGAAGCCGATAGCCCTCCCGAAGCCACAGTGGCCGAGGAATGGGCAACCGAAATTTTGGCCCTGCCCATCAATGCCAATTACCAGCACTGGATGTTCCAGCATCCCGACGGTAGGGAATCCGTGGGTTACCGAACGGGGAATTATATCGTGCGCAAGGCCTTGGCAGCATCGGGCAAGAACATCCTTGAACTGAGCGAGCTCCCTCCCAACGAGATTTTAACATTGGCCGGCTATTAGAAATCGCTAGGCTTTGAGGGGATTGCTGCGTATCTTTGGGGTAAAGAAATAGATTCCCGCCTACGCGGGAATGATAGCACTATGGAAGATAAAAAGATAATCCTGTTCGATGGCGTTTGCAATTTGTGCAACAACGCGGTCCAATTTGTCATTAAAAGGGACAAAAAGGATATTTTTCGCTATGCGGCGCTCCAAAGTGACATTGGACAGGAGTTGGTGGACCAACGCCAAATCGATACCAGCAAAATCGATTCCATTATTTTGATTGAGCCCGGGGTGGCCTATTTTACCAAATCGGATGCTGCCTTGGAAATTGCCCAAGATTTGGGCGGCATCTGGAGACTTTCGGCCATTTTTACCTGGATTCCTACCTCCATCCGCGACCGAATCTATGACGTTGTGGCCAAAAATCGGTACAAATGGTTCGGAAAGCAGGATGCCTGCATGATCCCCACCCCAGAACTTAAAGCCAAGTTTTTGGATTAACTCTCTTTTTGTTTCCGATAGTTGTCGTCCCAATTCTTCACCTTGGGCTCTCCCAATTTATCTACGGATTTAGCAACCAATAAAGAAACGGTTGCATCACCTGAAACGTTCACCACGGTACGGCACATATCCAAAGGTCTATCCACCGCAAAAATCAGTGCAAGACCTGCCTCAGGAATCCCAGCCTGTGCCAATACGATGACCAACATCACCATTCCGGCACCGGGAACAGCTGCACTACCTATGGAAGCCAAGGTTGCCGTAACAATGATGCCCAACTGAGCGGAAAGACTCAGGTCCATACCAAAGGCTTGGGCGATAAAAACGGCGGCTACCGCTTGGTACAAACTGGTTCCGTCCATATTGATAGTGGCACCAATGGGCAGCACAAAACTGGTCACCTCTTCCTCAACGCCCAAATGCTCTTCTACCCTTTCCATGGTTACTGGCAAGGTAGCGGCACTCGAACTGGTCGAAAAAGCCAATAATTGTGCAGGGGACATTCCTTTCATAAAAAAGGCAGGGTTGGTTTTGGTGAAAATCCATGCAATCAGCAGATATACACATAGCATAAGCGCCAAACCAAGCAGTACACAGAAGGCATACCATGCCAGGGCTTGGAAAAGGTCCAAACTTGGCGACTCCACTACCAAGGCCGCCAAAAGTGCAAATACACCATAAGGTGCGGCCAACATGATAATATCTATCAATTTTAAAATGACCTCGTTAAAGCCATCGAAGAATTTTTTGACGGGTTCAGCGGTTTTCTCTGGAATCAAAATGAGCCCAATCCCAAAGAATATGGCAAAGAAAATCACCTGAAGCATGTTTCCATTGTCACTCGCGGCCTTGAATATGTTGCTCGGAACCAAATCTTCCAGCGCCTGCAATGGTCCCGCCTCCTTTTGTTTGTCGGCGGCAGTTTTGATGTTGTCGGCATCTCCTTTGTAGTTCTCCACGAGCTCGTTCCGGGTATCCTCTGTAATGGAACCGCCGGGCTTTACCACGTTCACGACCAGTAAACCTATGGTTACCGCAATAATGGTGGTGACGATGTAAATCCCTATCGTCCGACCTCCCATTTTGGAGAGCTTCGAAATGTCCTTTAAGTCGGACACTCCCTTGATCAACGATGCCAAAATCAAGGGCACCGCAATCAATTTTAGTGAGTTGATGAAAATATTACCAAAAGGTTTGATCCAATCCGAAACAATTTTGGGACCCCAATCAAATTGAACCATTAACAACGCAAACAAAACACCCAAGGCCATCCCGATGAGGATTTGCCAGTGTAATTCTAATTTCTTCATAAAATAAAATTATGGACGGAAAGATACTTTATTGCATGGAAACCACCTAACGGCTCATCAGATTTTGTTGGTACGGGCCAGCAACGTATAGTCTGCCAACACCAATGCCGTCATGGCCTCCACAATGGGCACAGCCCTTGGCACCACGCAGGGGTCGTGCCTTCCCTTACCTTGGGTGGTCACCTTCTCCCCTTCTTTGTTGATGGTGTCGTAGGCTTGCAGAACAGTGGCCACAGGCTTAAAGGCAACACTAAAATAAATGTCCATACCATTGCTGATACCCCCTTGGACACCTCCACTGCGATTGGTCTTTGTAGTGCCATCAGGGTTAAAGGCATCGTTATGCTCGCTACCCTTCATGGCAACCCCTGCAAAGCCGCTTCCATATTCAAAACCCTTAACGGCATTGATGGAAAGCATGGCTTCCCCCAAACGGGCGTGCAGCTTATCAAAAACAGGTTCTCCGAGACCGATGGGTACATTTTGGGCCACACAGGTGATGACCCCACCAATGGTATCCCCCTCTTTTTTAATGGATTTGATGTATGCCTCCATCTGTTGGGCCATTTCAGGATCCGGACAGCGCACTGCATTAGATTCGATCTTGGAAAAGTCCAATTCTTGATACGGTTTATCCAATTTCATCTCCCCCACTTGCGAAACAAAGGCGTTGATCTTGATATCGTCCAGAAACTGTTTGGCGATGGCTCCCGCCACCACTCGACTTGCCGTTTCCCGTGCGGAACTCCTGCCTCCGCCTCGGTAATCACGGAAACCATATTTTTTATCGTACACATAGTCCGCATGGGAAGGTCGGTACGAATCCTTGATATGGGAATAGTCCTTGGACTTCTGATTGGTATTGTGAATGGCAAAACCAATGGGCGTTCCCGTAGTTTTTCCCTCGAACACCCCGGAATAGATCTCCACGGTATCCGGCTCCTTGCGTTGCGTGACGATGGCAGATTGCCCCGGCTTTCTTCGGTTCAGTTCTTCTTGTACCTTCTCGAGGTCCAACGTTATCCCAGCGGGACAACCATCGATAATGCCGCCCAGAGCCTTTCCATGGGATTCACCAAAGGTGGTGAGCCTAAAAAGTTGTCCAAAGGAATTTCCTGCCATTCGGTATAAAATTAGATTGCCCCCAAAGGTAGCGGATACAAAGCTAATTCAAAAACAGGCTTTTGGCTTAATGTTATTGTAACATAATTCACTTTAAGGTGATATTATTTTAACAATATCCTCATGAATTAATGATTTGGAATTGATTTCTAATTTATTCCTACCAGTTTATTTTGTACTAAACCTTATTCGATTGAAAAGAAGGAAGATAGAATTGGCAGTTATCTCGGATGTCCACCTAGGAACCTATGGCTGCCATGCGGACGAACTGATCACATACCTCAACAGTATCCAGCCCAAAAAACTGATTTTAAACGGGGACATTATCGATATTTGGCAGTTTAGCAAACGATACTTCCCTCCTTCCCATTTAAAAGTGTTAAGAAAGATTATTGGAATGGCCTCCAGGGGTACCGAAGTGTATTATATTACTGGAAATCATGATGAAATGCTCCGTAAGTTCAGTGATACTTCAATGGGCAACTTTAAGATCATGAACAAATTGGTCTTGAACCTCGACGGTAAAAAAGCATGGATCTTTCATGGTGATGTGTTCGATGTCTCCATTCAGAATGCAAAGTGGTTGGCCAAATTGGGAGGATATGGCTATGACCTACTTATTTTGATCAATAGTTTCCTTAATTGGTGCTTGGCCAAGATGGGACGGGAAAAATATTCCTTGTCCAAAAAAATAAAGAACAGCGTAAAGGGTGCGGTCAAATACATCAATGACTTTGAAAAAACCGCTGCAGAACTCGCCATAGAAAACGAGTACGATTATGTGGTCTGCGGACACATCCATCAACCCAAAAAAGAAATCTACGAAAACAAATATGGTCGATGCACCTATCTAAATTCCGGGGATTGGGTGGAAAACCTTACCGCTCTGGAATATTCCTTTAAGCGTTGGAAAATTTACCACTACAATCACGACCGGCTCTCCCCTTTCTTTATGGACGAAGACCTAAAGGAAATGGATATGAACGACCTTATTGCATCCATTACGGACAAGGAAGTGAAGATGGAAGACCTTACCGAAGAACAATTCAGTGAGAGCGAAGAACACGTCGACCCTGATTTCTTAGACAACAAGGGCCTGTCTCAAGATTGAGACCGGGTGCAATGCCTCCCTTTTCGTCCCATCCTTGATTTGATGCCTACAACTGGTTCCATTGGCAGCGATTATGGTGTCCGTTGAACTTTTCTTCACCGCTGGAAACAATTTGAGTTCCCCCACCTGCATGCTCACCTCATAATGTTCCTTTTCGTACCCAAAGGAACCCGCCATGCCACAACAGCCCGATGGGATGATGGTGACTTTGTAATTTTCGGGCAAGTTGAGCACATCGAAGGTCACTTTTTGGTTGCTCAATGCTTTTTGATGGCAATGCCCGTGGATTTTTATGGTCCGCTCTTCTTTGGTAAAACTGTCAGCAGTAATTTGTTTTGCTGCAATTTCCGAAGCCAAAAATTCTTCGATCAAAAAGGATTGCGAAGCCAGTTTGGTCAATTGGCCCTTATCCTCGTGCAACCGTTGGTATTCGTCCCTAAAAGAGAGTATGGCCGAAGGCTCCAGTCCCACAATAGGCGTTCCGGCATCCAAAATGGGCTTGAGGTGTTCCAAATTACGGGCGACCAGTTTTTTGGCCTGTTTTAAAAATCCTTTCGATAGATAGGTTCTCCCACTTTCCCCATAAAATAGTTCCACATCGTAACCCAGTTTGCACAGCAATTCGATGGCATCCTTACCGATCTGGATATCCAAATATTGAACAAACTCGTCGATATATAGCACCATCTGCTTTTTGGAAAGGTCCGTACGCTCTGCGCGCTGCTTTTTAAGGTGGTTGTTAAAATTAAAGCGCCCTACTCGAGGGAGACTTCGCTCCTGGGCAACGCCAGCTGCTTTTTTAAGCAAATTCCCAAAAATATTGGACTCGTACATCCAATTGGTTACTCCTGAAACCTTGCTTCCCAAGGCATTCAGTTGGGTATTGTGGGCAAACAGCTTGCTGCGCAAGGAATAGCCGTTCGCTTCCTGATAATGGTACAGAAACTCCGCCTTCAAGGTGGCCACGTCCACATTGCTGGGACACTCACTGGCACAGGCCTTGCAACTCAAACAAAGGTCAAAGACCTGTTTTAGCTCTTGATGGTCGAAGCGGTTCGGTTTTTCAGAATGCGTCAAAAACTCCCGCAGCGCATTGGCCCTGGCCCTTGTCGTATCTTTTTCATTTTTGGTCGCCTGATAACTGGGGCACATGGCACCGCTCATGTGGTGGCTTTTGCGGCAATCACCACTTCCGTTGCATTTTTCCGCAGCCTTTAAGATACCCTCACTATCCGAAAAATCCATGACAGTAGAAACTTCGGGCTCTTTTCGGTCTACCTCGTACCGCAAGGACTCATCCATGGGGTACGCATCCACTATCTTGCCCGGATTCAGGACTCCATTGGGGTCGAAAAGCGTTTTTACGCGCTTCAGGAGTTCATAGTTGGCCTCTCCGATCATTAATGGGATAAATTCCGCTCTCACAATCCCATCACCATGTTCGCCGCTAAAGCTGCCTTGGTATTTTTTAGTGAGTTGGGCCACATCGGTGGTGATGCGGCGGAACAAGACCACATCTTCCCGTTTTTTGAGATTGAGAATGGGCCTCAAATGCAATTCTCCAGCCCCTGCATGGGCGTAGTACACGGCATCCTGGCCATATTCTTTCATGATTTGGGTAAACTCCCCGATAAAATCCTTCAGGTCTTCCAAGGCCACTGCAGTATCTTCAATACAGGCCACCGCTTTTCGGTCTCCCACCATATTGCCCAGCAATCCCAATCCGGCCTTACGAAGTTCGATGGCCTTATTGATGTCGTCCCCATACAAAACAGGACTGGCATAGCTCAATCCCGACCTTTCAATGGTTTGGAGCAGGGCTTCCAACTGCTTTTCCAGATCTTCCTTGGTAGTTGCCTTTACCTCCAACATCAAAATTCCTGCAGGGTCGCCCTCCACGAAAAAACGGTTGGCCAGTTGTGCGCGGTTGTTCTTGGTACAGTCCAGAATTACCTTATCCATCATCTCGCAAAGGTGCAGGCTGTGCTGCATCACGGGAGCTACATCGCTCAAGCAATCCTCCAAGGTATGGTAATGGGTAGCTACCATGGCCGCAAAGGGAGGTGGTACATCATCAAGCTGTAGGGTTACTTCGGTGGTAAAGGCCAACGTTCCCTCGCTGCCCGATAAAAGCTTGCACAAATTGAAATCCTCCTTTTCATCCCCAAAAATCCGATTCTTCAACAGTTCGTCCACCGCATAACCTGTATTCCGTCTGTGAATGCTTGGTTTCGGGAATTCATCGGCAATCTGTTGTTGCGTTTCCGGATTGGAAAGTTCTTCGTAAAGTTTTTGGTATATGTTTGCTTCCAAAGAATCCCCAATCCGCTTTTGGTCAAATGTTTCTTTGGATATATCCGCAAAGTGTGCATCGCTCCCATCGGACAGAATGCATTGCATGGCAACCACCTTATCACGTGTAACACCATATTGTATGGAAGTGGTGCCCGAAGAATTGTTCCCAACCATCCCACCGATCATACATCTGTTGGAAGTGGAGGTGTTTGGGCCAAAAAAGAGACCAAAAGGTTGTAGGTACTGATTGAGCTCGTCACGAACTATCCCGGGCTGAACCGTCACTTGCTTTTTCTCCTTGTTCAAATGGATGATTTTGGTGAAGTGTCGGCTCACATCCACCACAATGCCCTCCCCTACGCACTGTCCGGCCAAAGAAGTTCCTGCTGTCCGAGGAATTAATCCAATCTTATTTTCGTTTGCGAAAACAAGTAATGTTTTGATATCCTGTGGATTTTTGGGATAGGCCACCGCTAAGGGCAGTTTGCGATACACCGAAGCATCTGTGGCGTATATCGCCCTGCTCAATTCGTCGAACAACAACTCCCCTTCCAAGGATTCAGAGAGGTCTTTTAACAATTTTTTATCCAACTTGGAATACTTTTTGGGAACTAAATTGGTTTTTAGAACGTAAATGTATTACAAAACTATCTCTATTTTTTAACTTAACGAGAACCTCATGAAGATTACCACATTATTATCCGTTTTATTTTTGTTTGCAACAGTGAGCTTAAGCGCGCAGAACATCTCAGAGCATGCTTTGGGACTACGATTGGGCGATAGCGACGGCTTTGGGGCCGAGATTTCCTATCAAAAATCGATTGGACGTTACAACCGGGCGGAATTCAACCTAGGCTGGAGGGATAGCCGTGAGTTTGACGCTTTTAAATTGGCAGGAGTTTACCAATGGGTACGACCTTTGGATGGCAACTTTAACTGGTACTACGGCGTCGGTGGTGGACTGGGAAGCGTTGACTTTGATAGGCCAGAACCCGATTTTAACGATGATAACGATGGCTTGTTCGTGTTTGCGGCAGGTAATATCGGTATAGAATACGATTTTGATATTCCACTGCTCCTATCCTTGGACTTCCGACCAGAGGTAGGCCTAGTTGGGTACGACGGTTTCGATAACGATTTTGATTTTGATATCGCATTGGGTATCCGATACCAATTCTAACGATACGATTTTTAAAGACAAGCCCTTGGCTTTTCAATAAGCTAAGGGTTTTTTTATGCCATAAACATTGAATACCTTAGCGGCTTAAACATATTGAAATGAAAAAACTATTTGCCATATCCCTAGGTGCACTTTTGATAAGTGCCTGTAATTCTGAACCCAAAGGATACGTATTGAGCGGAACCATTACCGGAGAACCCGAAAATGGAACCCAAATATTTTTGAAGACCACCGATTCCCTAAACCAATTGGTGGATATTGACACTACCGCCGTACAAGATGGACTTTTCAGCTTTAGCGGAAACCAAGTGGAGCCCAAGATGTACTATCTTTTTGTGGATAAAATGCGTGGAAACGTTCCGGTAATCGTGGAGAACGGAACAATCGATGTAGAATTCCAAAAAGATAGCATTGGATACGCAAAGCTCAAAGGAACCGAGCAAAACGAGGTCTTCATGGACTTTTTGGAAGAGTCCCGCAGGTTTTCTGAAAGAGCGCAATCTATGCAGAACGATATGCGTACCGCAGCCCAGCAGCAAGATACTGCCACTGTGGCCGCACTTCGCGAAGAATTCATGGAGTTTCAGGAAGATGCCAAAAATTTCAACCTTGATTTTGCGAAGAGCCATCCGGATGCCTACATCTCCGTTTTGGTCATCGGTAACCTGTTGGCCACAAAGTCAGCTACCATAGATGAAATCAAATCCATGTTCGAAGCACTTTCACCCGAAATGAAGGAAACCGAACCTGCAAAAAAGATTGCGGAACAGCTTGAAAATTTAAAATCTACCGAAGTGGGAGCCACCGCGCCCGACTTTTCTGCCCCTACGCCCTCTGGTGATGTGCTTGCGTTGAGCGATGTGACCAGTAACGCTAAACTTACCTTGGTCGACTTTTGGGCCGCATGGTGCAGACCCTGTCGTGCCGAAAACCCGAACATTGTATCGGTCTACAAAAAATACCACGAAAAAGGTTTCGACGTTTTGGGCGTTTCTTTGGATACCCAAGCCGAACAATGGACCGGCGCTATTGAAGCCGATGGATTGGAATGGAACCATATTTCCAACCTTCAGCGTTTTCAGGATCCAATTGCCCGTTTGTACAACATCAATGCTATTCCTGCTGCATTTTTATTGGACGAAAATGGGGTTATCGTGGCAAGAGACCTTAGGGGACCTGCTTTGGAAGAAAAAGTGGCCGAAATACTGGGGAAGAGCTAAATCAGCCCTAGAATATAGATAAACAAAGGTCTTGAAGTTTCAAGGCCTTTTTTTATGGGATTTATGGATGACCATCATTCCGTGCTTGACACGGAATCCATTCGAATTGAAAACCATACTTCCAATAAAATTACCTATGGCATCTTGGTTAAATCTTGCCCATTTTATCGAGAACAAAAAGAATGATGATAGGAATGGCCAAGAGCACCACAATCAAGGTGTCCGTAACAAAAAGCTCTGGTTTAAACAATAAAGTGGTTGCATACCCGCCAATGGCTCCCCCGAAGTGGGCGGTATGCCCTATATTGCCCATCCGGCTTTTCATCCCCCAAATGGAATACAACAAGTAAGCAATCCCCAACACATATGCAGGTAATGGAATGGGAATGAACATAATGCCCAATTGCATGTCAGGGTTGAGCAATATGGCGGCGTACAACACGCCCATAACCGCACCACTGGCCCCTACGGCACTGTAAAATGGCTCATCTTTATGAAAAACCAAGGCCAAAAGGCTTCCTGCCAGCAGACTCACAAAATAGATGATCAAAAATTTGATGGAGCCGAACCAGCCGATCACTACCGGAGCAAAAAAATACAGCGTGAACATATTGAGGAACAAATGGGAAAAATCCACGTGCAAAAAGCCCGAAGTGGCCATCCGCTCCCGCTGGCCCGCTTGTATGGCACTGATACTGAACTTGTATCGGTCAAAAAATGCCATATTATTGAAACCACGTAGTGAAACCAGCACATTGGCCGCCATGATGGCTATCGTAGCGATATGTAAATTGAGCATGTAAATAAAGGTTTGGGTTCAAATATAGCTATATTTGCACACAAGAATAGTCTATGCAGCTGGTAGTTTATATCCTTGTTTATCCTTTGCTCTGGTTGGTTTCCAGACTCCCTTTTAAAATCATTTATTTTATATCCGATGGGGTCTACCTACTCCTGTACTACCTTATTGGGTACCGCAAAAAGGTGGTGCGTAACAATTTGACCCTTGTTTTTCCTGAAAAATCAGAAGAGGAACGGTTGATAATAGAGAAAAAGTTCTTCAGGCACATGTGCGATATCTTTCTGGAGATGATCAAGACCCTGGGGATAAGCAATAAGGAAGTCCAAAAAAGATTTACGGTCACTAACATGGAGGTGCTTCACGAGCTTGAAGCAAAGGGTATCAATACCATGCTGATGCTGCCACATTATGCCAGCTGGGAGTGGGTGGTTTCCCTTAATCTTCAAATTAAGTCCAAAGGCTACGGCATCTATCAAAAAATACAGAACAAGTATTTTGATAAACTGGTACGGGACCTCAGGGGCAGGTTCAACACCCAACTGATTTCCACAAGGGAGTCCCGAAAAATATTGAAGGACGCCAAGGAAAGCAAACAACTGCTCATGGTGGGTATCATTAGCGATCAATCGCCCATGGTCATCAAAGCCAAATACTGGACAGATTTTATGGGCATAGTG
This sequence comes from Allomuricauda sp. MMSF_3307, assembly GCF_030733585.1. NCBI lineage: Bacteria > Pseudomonadati > Bacteroidota > Flavobacteriia > Flavobacteriales > Flavobacteriaceae > Allomuricauda > Allomuricauda sp. MMSF_3307. The sequence continues at coordinate 790,405 of NZ_JASHIQ010000002.1, read as the reverse complement.
GTACCTGTGCATGTGGGGGGCGAGGAAATTTGCAAAGCAAACGATATTATTCCCGTCTACCTCAAGACACGTAAAATTGGAAGGGGCTATTATGAGGGTACGGTCAAGGTACTTTCCGAAAACCCATCGGAGGTAGAAGACTACAAAATCACCGACGCCTTTTTACGGGAGACCGAAAAGTCCATTCGGGAAGCGCCAGAATATTACTTCTGGACACATAAACGTTGGAAACACAAGGACAAAGTACCCAAGGAGTTCCAGAAAACAACCCAAAAGGTGGTCAATTCCTAGATTCCCGCTACTTCCTTGATTTCACCGATTATCCTATCCGCCAATCCATCGGCTTCGGCTTGGGACTTGGCTTCGGTATAAATTCTGATGATGGGTTCCGTGTTCGATTTTCTCAAATGCACCCAATTTTCTGGAAAATCAATCTTGACCCCATCGATGGTAGACACCTCTTCATCCTTATATTTATGGTGCATGGCCTCCAATAGCGCATCTACATCCAAGTCGGGCGTCAATGCTATCTTCTTTTTGCTCATAAAATAGCTCGGGTAACTGGCACGAAGTTCGGCCACTGTGCCACCGCGCTCGGCCATCAGCATCAAAAATAAAGCCGTTCCCACCAAGGCATCCCGTCCATAATGGCTCTCAGGATAAATGATACCGCCATTGCCCTCACCACCAATAATGGCATTATTGGCCTTCATCTTGGTCACTACGTTCACCTCCCCCACTGCAGCAGCTTCGTAAGTGCCGCCGTGTTTTTCCGTAATGTCGCGCAAAGCACGGGAAGAGGAAAGATTGGACACCGTATTTCCTTTGGTCTTGGACAACACATAATCGGCGCAAGCCACTAGCGTATATTCTTCACCGAACATTTCCCCATCATTGCTAATAAATGCCAATCGGTCCACGTCCGGGTCCACTACAATACCAAAATCAGCCTTTTCCTCCACTACTTTCTTGCAGATATCGCCCAAATGTTCCTTCAAAGGTTCGGGGTTATGCGGAAAATGTCCTGTGGGGTCGCAGTATAATTTTACCACTTCAACCCCCAATTCTTCCAGTAATTTCGGAATGGCAATCCCACCTGTTGAATTGACCCCATCGACCACAACCTTAAAGCCTACCTTTTTTATGGTCTCGGCATCTACCAAAGGTAATTCCAATACTTCATCTATATGGATATCGATGTAGGAATCGTTCTTTATGATTTCACCCAAATCATCGACCTCGGCGAATTCAAAATCCTCTTTCTCGGCCAAGGCCAAAATCTTAGCGCCTTGCTCCGCATCCAAAAACTCCCCTTTTTCGTTCAATAATTTAAGGGCGTTCCACTGTTTGGGGTTATGGCTGGCCGTTAAAATAATGCCTCCATCAGCCTTTTCCAAAGGAACCGCAATCTCTACGGTGGGGGTTGTGGACAATCCCAAATCGATAACATCAATTCCCAATCCCACCAAGGTGGAGACCACCAAATTTTGTATCATCTCTCCAGATAAACGGGCATCTCGACCAATAACTACCTTCAGCTTATCCTTCGCAGCGTACGATTGTAACCAGGTACCATAAGCGGCAGCGAATTTTACCGCGTCAACGGGCGTTAAGTTGTCGTTTGTGCGTCCTCCGATGGTGCCTCGTATGCCGGAAATGGATTTGATCAGTGTCATAATTGTTAAAAAAGTTTTTGCAAATATAATGGGGTATCCTCGATTCCATGTTTTGAATTTGTAAATTTCGATGGAAAAGGAATTTGCCCCGATGAACTTCTTAGCGCATATTTATTTATCGTTCGATGATAAGGAAATCACTTTGGGCAATTTCTTTGCCGACCATATCCGTGGAAATAAGTACCAACATTTTCCTGACAGAATACAAAAAGGCATCCTGCTGCATCGGGAAATAGACACTTTTACCGATGCCCATCCCATCGCAAGACAAAGCAGCAAACGTTTGCACAAAAACTACAGTCACTACAGCCGTGTGATCGTCGATATTTATTATGACCACTTTTTGGCCAAGAATTGGGCGGATTATTCCGATGTTCCCTTGGCCGATTATGTAGAAAACTTCTATGATTTGCTGGAAGACAATTACGATATCCTGCCGATGGCCACCAAACGGATGATGCCCTACATGATTGCCGATAACTGGCTGCTCAACTATGCCAATCTAGCGGGAATCCAACGCGTGCTCAATGGCATGAACCGACGGACCAATAACAAATCCCGTATGAATTTTGCCATTTTGGACCTAGAGGAACATTACGAGGAATTTGAAAATGAGTTCACCGACTTTTTTAAAGAATTGATTACCTTTTCCAACCAAAAATTTATTGCCCTATGCGAAGACTGATACTCTTTTTGCCCCTACTCCTATTCATCAATTGTAAGCAGCAACCTGCAACGCCAACTGGACTGGTCACTGAAAAAGCCATGGTCGTTTCCGCACGGGAGGAAGCCTCCCAATTGGCCGCGGACATCATGAAAAAAGGCGGTAATGCCTTTGATGCCATGGTGGCTACCGAGCTTAGCTTGGTCATAGCCTACCCTTTTGCCGGCAGTGTGGGCGGAGGCGGTTTTATGGTCTATCGCAAAAGCAATGGCGAAGTCGGCGGCATCGATTATAGGGAAAAGGCACCCCTTGCCGCCCACAAGGATATGTATTTGGACTCCTTGGGCAACGTTATCCCCGGCTTGAGCACTTCGGGCGGCACCGCTGTAGGCGTACCCGGAACCGTAGCAGGTGTGTTGGAAGTCCATAGAAAATTTGGAAAATTACCGCTAAAGGAAATCATTGAACCTATCATTGCATTGGCCAATAAAGGCGTTGTGGTTACGGAGAAGCAGGCAGAACGTCTTGCGGGTTATCGTGAGGATTTCATCAAGGCAAATAGCGATAGCACCAAATTTGCGGGACCTTTTACCGCAGGCGACACCATCAAATATCCGACCTACGCGAAAACACTTCAAAAAATTATGGAAGAAGGGCGCGATGGGTTTTATAAAGGTGAAGTGGCTCAAAAATTGGCCAGTTTCGTCCAAGAAAATGGCGGTTTGATTACCACTGAAGACCTAGAAAAATACGAAGCCGTTTGGCGCGACCCCATCGTTTTTAAGTACAAGGACATTAAGGTGATTTCCATGAGTCCGCCGAGCAGCGGGGGTGTCACCATCAATCAAATATTTAAAATGATGGAGCCCTACGAAGTGGCCAAGTACGGTCATAACTCGGCGAAGACCATCCAATTGTTCACCGAGGCCTCACGAAGAGCCTACGCCGACCGTAACTTCTATTTGGGGGACCCTGATTTTGTGGAGATTCCTTACGATATGTTGTTGAACGATGAATATATTCAGGAACGGATGGCCAATTTCTCTTTTGATAAGGCTACCCTGTCCTCTGAAGTAAGCCATGGCGAGGTCGAAATTGTTGAGAGCGCACAGACCACCCATTTTTCCATTGTGGATAGCGAAGGTAATGCGGTCTCGGTCACCTCTACCCTAAACGGAGGCTATGGTTCCAAGCTGTATTGTGAAGAACTTGGCTTCTTTTTGAACAACGAAATGGACGATTTTAGTGCTAAACCAGGGGTTCCGAATATGTTTGGACTCATTGGTGCCGAAGCGAACAGTATTCAACCCGAAAAACGCATGCTCAGCAGCATGACACCCACCATTGTGGAAAAGGATGGCAAACTGTACATGGTGGTAGGAACTCCAGGAGGTTCCACGATTATTACAGCAGTCGCACAGACCATTCTTAATGTGTACGAATTCAACCTGAGTATGCAAGAAGCCGTGAACGCACCCCGTTTTCACCATCAATGGCTGCCCGATATGGTGATTTTTGAACCCGAAGGCTTTTCCGATGAACTTAAAGAACAACTAAAGTCCAAAGGATACATCATCAACGAGGAACGCACCCCAATCATTGGTAAGGTGGATGCCATCCGGGTGCTTCCCGATGGAAGACTGGAAGGCGGGGCGGACAAACGTGGTGATGACACCGCCGTAGGATTCTAAATTTCAGCCCTATGCAATTTGATGTTGTGGTATTGACGGACCGTAGATATGTGTCCCCAACAAAAAAGACTCCTTATATTGAAAATGTACTTTTGGAGGACCGATTGGTGGTGGAAGCTTTGCAAAATGAAGGGTTGACCGTAGGCCGAAAAGCGTGGGACGATCCCGATTTTGACTGGTCCACTACCCGATTTGCGCTATTTCGCACTACTTGGGACTATTTTGACCGCTTCGCTGAATTTTCCAAATGGCTCGAGCAAGCTTCCCAACAAACACAGTTCATCAACTCCAAGGAACTCATCCATTGGAACATCGATAAGCACTATTTGCAAGACCTGTCCAAGGCAGGGGTGGCCATTCCCAAAACGCTATTTATCGAAAAAGGTTCAAGCATTACCCTTGCCGAAGCCGTGGCCAAAACACAGCTGGAGTACGGATTCGCATCGGATACTTATATTCTAAAACCTTGTGTTTCGGGGGCTGCCCGCCATACCTATAAAATAGGGAAAGACGAAATTGGTAAACAGGAATCCATTTTTAAGGAATTGATTGCGGAAGAAGCATTAATGCTTCAAGAATTTCAGCACCATATTGTTTCCGAAGGAGAGATTTCCATGATGCTATTCAACGGAACATTCACTCATGCCGTATTAAAAATAGCCAAAGCGGGTGATTTTAGGGTACAGGACGATTTTGGGGGAACCGTGCACGAATACCAACCTACTGAAGAGCAGATTGCCTTTGCGCAAACTGTGGTTCACGCGGCTCCACAATTGCCCATGTATGCACGGGTGGATATCTTTAAGGACAATGATGGAAATTGGGCCTTGGCCGAGCTGGAAATTTTTGAACCCGAACTGTGGTTCCGCTTAAAACCTGAAGCTGCCGGTCTGCTGGCAAAAGCGATAAAAAATAGCTGTTTGATGCAACAGGCCTGATTGGAAAGCCTGCTTGAACATTACCAGCGAAAAACAATTTTAAAATGAAAATCGTACGATACGTATTGATGTTTGTGGTATTGGGCTGTATGGCCCAACGGCAAACGACAGGTGAATTGGTGGCTCTGGACGAAGCCTTTTATGATTATGTTGATCAACATGCAACCATTGAAGTGCTGGCCGATGGGTATATCTGGTCCGAGGGACCGGTTTGGGTGAAAGATGGTGACTTCCTACTGTTTTCAGATGTACCACAGAATACCATTTTTAAATGGAAAGAGGGCGAAGGGATTTCCGAATTTTTGAAACCCTCAGGATATACGGGCGTTTTGCCTTATAGTCATGAGCCCGGCAGTAACGGACTCATCATAAACCAACAAGGCGAACTGGTAGCCTGCGAACATGGCGACCGTAGAATTTCTCGAATGCCTTTGTCAAATGGAGGGAAAATAACCATTGCTGACCATTGGGAAGGCAAGCGGTTCAATAGTCCCAACGATATTGTGCAAAGCTCGAATGGCACCTATTATTTTACCGACCCTCCCTATGGACTCCCCGAGCAACAAAATTCCAAAATCCGTGAAATGGATGCCTGTGGGGTGTATAAAATTGATACGAACGGGAAGGTGGATAGGGTTGTTGGGAATCTTTCCCGCCCCAATGGGATTGCCTTCTCCCCTGATGAAAAAATTCTATACGTCAATCAATCCGATAATGCGGCACCATATATTATGGCCTACCCGGTTCAGCCTGATGGCACTTTAAAGGAGGGTCGTATATTTTTTGATGCATCTCCCTTGCTGGAAGAAGAATTGATCGGGTCCTTGGATGGTCTCAAAGTTGCCAAAGATGGGACTATATTTTCGACCGGACCAGGAGGTGTATTGATTATCACGGAAAGCGGTAAGCTTTTGGGGCGCATCGCCACCGGACAGCGCACCGCTAACTGTGCTTGGGGCGACGATGGTTCGGTACTGTACATGACCGCCCACTCCCATTTGATGCGAATTCAAACGAAAACCACTGGGGTAGGCTTCTAATTTTACTTGGCAATTTGTCTCTTGAGATCTTCCATGGACTGCTGTAACTGCTTCAACAAGCCGGTTTCCGTAGTGGCATCCACGTTGAAAGTCAATTTGCTGCTTACCTCCCAAATTTCTTGGATTTGAAAAGGTTTGATTTCGTAGGGCGGATACGTCTCGTTGAGGGAAACCAAGGTAATGTTATTGGAGTTTGGTTTTCGTTCAATCTTTTTCACCATTACCGAATCCTGAAGCACAACAACGTACATTTTATTGGGACTCACATGGTCAATGTGCTCGATGGCACGTGCCAACACCCAATCGTTGGGCCTAAGATTTGGGAGCATACTATCGCCTTCCACCTGAAAGCCACGATAGGTCGCATTGCGAAATTCGGGAATGGGCATATCAAAAGCTGGTAATTGTCGGTACCAGCTGGTATCGGAAATATTTTGTGAATACCCTGCTGCGGCCTTGGCATTCACCATCACCATGTTGTCGTTATCGGAATTATCCACGGTGACCACTTTGGGAATGACACTGGTCTTGGACGTATCCAAATGCTTTTGGTCACTTTCACCAAACAACCATAACGGGTTGATTTTGAACTGTTTCAAAAGTTCGGCAACCACTTTTCCCGACAGCTTGGTTCTACCCCGTTCAATATCGGCAGTCGTATTTTTAACGCCCAACAATTGGGCGAACTCTGTTTGGGTGTATCCAAGTTCCCTTCGGATATCGGTAAATCGTTTTAGGGTTATTTCATTTTCCATCATCTAGTCAATAATGTCCTGTCGAGCGCAGTCGAGACATTATGCAGCATTTTAATCTCGAAAGCAATGACAAGGACAATCTATTCTCAAATATAGGGTATTTGGATTATTTCCAAAACTTTTTATGGATTATTTCCAATATTTGGAATTTTTCCATATTTTTGATTGGAATATTTCCAAGTTATGAACTTTGAACGAATTCGAGAAAAACTGAACATTCTGGCGGATGCCGCCAAATACGATGTTTCCTGCGCCAGTAGCGGCAGTAACCGAACCAACGCGAACAAGGGGTTGGGGAACGCTTCCAAAATGGGAATTTGCCATAGCTATACTGCGGATGGTCGTTGCGTGTCGCTTTTAAAGATTCTGCTCACCAACCATTGCATTTTTGATTGTGCCTATTGTGTGACGCGGAAAAGCAACGATGTTCCAAGGGCAGCTTTCAAGGTACAGGAAGTGGTTGACCTTACCATTAATTTTTATAGAAGAAACTATATCGAAGGGCTTTTTTTGAGTTCCGGGATATTTAAAAGTCCCGACCACACCATGGAGCGCTTGATTGCGGTGGCCAAAAAGCTCCGCGAAGAAGAAAACTTCAACGGTTACATTCATTTAAAGTCCATTCCAGGGGCAAGTGACGAACTGATGTACGAAGCAGGGCTTTATGCAGATAGACTTTCCGTAAATATTGAAGTGCCTACGGTTTCAGGACTTAAACTATTGGCTCCCGATAAAAAGCACGAGGATTTTACCAAACCCATGGAAAAGGTGAAAAATGAAATCGTTCGCTACACTTCGGAACGTAAAATCATCAAAAGTACACCAAAGTATGCCCCTGCAGGTCAAAGCACCCAAATGATTGTAGGGGCATCTGGCGAATCGGATAAGGACATCATGTATTCCGCTACCTACTACTACAAAACATACAACATGAAACGGGTCTATTATTCGGGTTATGTGCCGGTGACCCACGATTCACGTTTGCCAGCCATTGGAACCCAAGTGCCCATGTTGCGAGAGAACCGGCTGTACCAAACCGATTGGCTATTGCGCTTTTATGGCTTTTCGGTAAAGGAATTGCTGAACAACGAGCATCCTAATTTGGATATGGAGGTCGACCCCAAACTTTCGTGGGCCCTGCGCAACCTGCACCACTTTCCGGTGGACGTGAATTCAGCAGATAAACGCTTGCTGGCACGAATACCCGGTATCGGACTGCGGTCCGTGGACAAAATTGTAAAGGCTAGAAAGTTTCGAAAATTGAACTGGGACCATCTCAAAAAAATGGGAGTGGCCCTCAACCGTGCCCAATATTTTATGGTATGCGATTCCCGTTACTGGGAACGCCGTGATTTGGATGCGGAGAAGATAAAAGGTATGATTCTGCAACATTCCACCGGGAAATTTCGGAATCAGTACAGTACGCAATTGTCCCTATTCAATTAGAAATGGACAATTGATAAATGAGTCAGTTAAAATGACTTCAAAAAACCAAAAAAAGTAGGTGTTATGAACGCTTCAACAACCTTAGTGTACGATGGCAGTTTCAACGGATTCCTGACCGCCGTCTTTGTTGCCTTTGATGAAAAAATCAATGTGGCCGATATTCAAAAGAACCATCAGACCCAAAGCGGGCTGTTTTCTGAAACCGAAACGGTGTTTACCCATGTGGAAAAGGCGAAACGGGTCTGGAACGGTATCCGAAACAAGAGTCACAATGCCATTTCCAATGTGTATTTTGCCTTTTTGAGCGAAACCGAAGGGATAGAGCTGCTGTTGTACAACTATATCCAAAAATTGATGCGAGACAAAAACGGAAAATATATGGATTACTCAGATTCCACGGTGTTGCACATTGCCCAACTGGCCAAAAAGGTAGGACGCGAAAAGCACCGCATGGAGGCCTTTGTACGGTTTCAACTGACCAAAGATGGCATCTACTTCGCCAATATTGAACCCGATTTTGATGTATTGCCCTTAATCTCCAAGCACTTTCGTGACCGCTACGCGGACCAAAAGTGGTTGATTTATGACGTAAAGCGCAGATACGGAATTTATTATGATTTGGACCATGTGGAAATGGTATCCCTAAACCTAAAGGACATCCATCACAACAGAACGGTGAAAAGCGATGCCTTTGCGATTGAAGAATACGAATACCAAACCCTTTGGAATGATTATTTTAAGAGCACCAATATCGCATCGCGTATCAATCCTAAATTGCATGTGCAACATGTGCCCAAAAGGTATTGGAAGTATTTAAGTGAGAAGAAAGAGGCGGTTTGATTAGCCCTTCCCCTTCTCCCCCACAAAATGGTCGCTTTTGGCTTTGAACAGCACATTAAAACTGGTCAAGCTGCCATAAATGCGAGTAATATATTGTTGTAGGTCCACTTTTTCTTGGTCGTCCAAGTTTTTGCTGCTGTTGATTTTTTGCTCCATCACACGGATGCGGTCACGCACCATTACAATCTTATGAAAAAAGGTATCTATGGGCATTTCTTTGCTGGCCGTGCCATCCCCAGGGTCCAAAATAAGCTTGCCGCCTTTCCACTTATCCGCCATCGGCACTTTTTCGTGGGTATCGCTCCATTTTTCCAAAATCTTGACCAAGGAGCGTTCCACATCAAAAAAACTGACGCTGTCCACTTCGTCTTCTACGCCTTCAATCACTTCAAAATCTGCATCCAAATCAATGGTTTCCAATCCATTTTCCATAAAAGTGACCCAATAGTGCTTGGATGATACATTGGTGACTACACCTTTGCCGTACTCGGGATGCTCTATTCTGGAGCCAATGCCTAATAATTTCATAAACTAAATTTCTTACTCTTTGGAATAACGACCGAAATTAAACATTTTTCAAAATGATTCTCAACTTTTGGTTCCTAAGAGGTCATTTCCGCTTTTCAAACACGGTCAAAACGTCATAAAAATCTTGATAAATGGCCTTTGCGGCTATGCTGCTATAAAAATTAATGTCCCTATTCCCACTATCGCGCGAAGTCCGAACCAATATGCTTTTTGCCAGTTCGGGCCTTAGGTAAGCCGCTGTTAATGCCAAGTCCCAAAGCACCCTACTTTGTCGTGAGCCGTCCAAATGGTCGTTCCATCGTTTTATCAAAAAGCGGCCCAACGCATTATTTCCAATCTTACTGGACAGTTCATCATAATCAATTTCCATATCCACTGCTACATTAATGGGCATAATGTTCATGGTAACTTTTGAATCCAGCAGATAATCCAGCGCAAAAGGGTCCATCAGCGGATTGAAATCGTTTCGCTTCAGAACACCGGTATCAAAATCCATGGTCGTACCCAACCAATATACTTCGAGCTTTTCTGCGATTTCCGGTCGAATGAACACCGCTGAAGCGACATTGGTCAAAGCACCCAAAACCAAAATAGTTACCCTATCCATTTGCTCCGCTTGGGCTATAATTTCGTAGGCTGCGGCCGAGTTTTGCGCCCTATCGCCCCAATCGTACATACGGGCGGGCGCCCCGCGCAAAGTCCTGATCTGCAAATCCATTTCTCCCAGAAGCTGTTGGTTCAGGCGGTGGCTATTTTCCATCGTCCTGTCCACAGCCCAATGGCTGGTTTGCCAATGTGCCGCATTCAAAGCGGTCACTTCTACTGTGGAATCTGCCAGAATTCGGACGAGGGCGTAAAAATCGTCCACCTCATTGCCCGTATCGGCATCCACAATGACTTGCCTTGTTTGTCCAAGCACAAGTGCAGAGCAGTTGAGGAAAAATACAAGCATCAAGATTCGGACGGATACTGGCTTAAGGTTCATTTTCGATAATTTGATTTGTTAAACTTACTGCTTATTTTATCAAAATGGTAATGGGCGTTGGCTTCCTTTTTACATCCCAAATCGCTACATTTGAGGTTTGCTATGATTTATGATCAATTACGAAGAACATATTGAGGTTAAGGGTGCTCGGGTCCATAACCTTAAAAATATAGATGTCACCATTCCCCGGGAAAAATTAGTAGTGATTACAGGGCTTTCGGGAAGTGGAAAATCATCACTGGCCTTTGATACCATTTATGCGGAGGGACAGCGCAGATACATCGAAACCTTTTCGGCCTACGCCCGTCAGTTCTTGGGTGGACTGGAGCGTCCCGATGTGGACAAAATCGACGGGCTATCGCCTGTTATCGCCATAGAGCAAAAGACCACCTCCAAATCGCCACGCTCCACGGTAGGGACCATCACCGAAGTCTACGATTTTTTAAGATTGCTTTTTGCACGTGCCGGGGACGCCTACAGTTACAACACGGGCGAAAAAATGGTAAGCTACAGCGATGAACAAATCAAGGATTTGATCATTGAGACCTACAAGGACAAAAAAATCAATGTGCTCGCCCCGGTCATCAAATCCAGAAAAGGACATTACCGTGAACTTTTTGAACAGATTGCGAAGCAAGGTTTCGTTAAGGTAAGGGTCGATGGCGAAATAGTGGACATCACCAAAGGCATGAAGGTTGACCGCTACAAAACGCACGATATTGAGATTGTAATCGACCGATTGAAAGTGGGTGACAGCGAGGATTTTCACAAGCGATTGAGCGAAACCATCAATACCGCCATGTACAGCGGCGATAATGTGCTGATGGTCTTGGAAGAGGGCGAAAAAGTGCCACGGTATTTTAGTCGGGATTTAATGTGCCCCACTTCGGGCATCTCCTACCCCACTCCTGAGCCCAACACCTTTTCGTTCAATTCACCTAAGGGAATGTGCCCCGAATGCAGCGGATTGGGTCATGTGTATCAGGTAAACGAGAACAAAATCATCCCCAACAAAAAAATATCCATCAAAGCCGGTGGACTGGCTCCCCTCGGGGAATACAAAAAGTCGTGGGCCTTTAAACAGTTGGAGACCATAGCCCAGCGCTACAATTTTGACCTTTCCGATGCTATTGAAAAGATTCCGCAGGAAGCCATGGACGTTATTCTGAACGGCGGAAAGGAAAGTTTTGAGGTCGATTCCAAAAGTTTGGGCGTCAAACGGCAGTACAAAATCGATTACGAAGGGATTTCCAATTTCATCAAGACCCAATATGAAGAAGCGAACTCCACTTCCATAAAACGATGGGCCAAAGATTACATGGACAAAGTGAAATGCCCGTCTTGTGAAGGTTCCCGTTTACGCAAGGAGTCCCTTTATTTTAAAGTGGATGGAAAGAACATTGCGGAGCTTGCCCAAATGGATATCAACGAGTTGGCGGATTTCTTTCAACATTTGGAGGATACCTTGGAAGGCAACCAGAAAAAAATCGCGGAGGAAATCATTAAGGAAATCAAAGCCCGTGTTGGTTTTTTGTTGGATGTTGGATTGGATTACCTGTCGCTCAACCGTAGTTCTAAATCATTATCGGGAGGTGAGGCCCAACGCATACGATTGGCTACACAAATAGGCTCCCAATTGGTGGGAGTACTCTACATTCTGGACGAACCCAGTATTGGTCTGCACCAACGGGACAATGAACGCTTGATCCATTCCTTGGAATCCTTGCGTGATATTGGCAATTCGGTTATCGTGGTAGAGCATGACCGTGATATGATCGAAAGTGCTGACCATGTTATCGATATTGGCCCTAAAGCGGGAAAACACGGTGGTGAAATCATATCGCAAGGAAAACCAAAGGAACTGATAGACCAGCATACGCTCACCGCACAATACATCACCGGAGAATTGGAAATTCCGGTTCCAGAAAAGAGGCGCAAGGGAACGGGCAAAAAAATTACCCTTTCCGGATGCACAGGAAACAATCTTAGAAATGTGACCGTGGATTTCCCTTTGGGAAAACTCATTGGAGTCACTGGCGTTTCGGGAAGTGGAAAATCCACCTTGGTCAACGAAACTCTCTATCCCATTATGAACGCCCACTACTTTAATGGGGTCAAAAAACCGATGCCGTACAAAAAAATCACGGGGCTGGAGCATATCGATAAGGTCATCGATATCAACCAATCCCCTATCGGACGTACCCCGAGGTCCAACCCCGCTACTTATACCGGGGTTTTTAGTGAAATACGATCGCTTTTCGCCAAAACTACGGAGGCCACCATCCGTGGTTATAAACCGGGCCGATTCAGTTTTAATGTGGCCGGTGGTAGGTGCGAAACCTGTCAAGGTGGAGGGCTTAAAGTGATTGAAATGAACTTTTTACCCGATGTATATGTGGAATGTGAAACCTGCAACGGTAAAAGATTCAATCGAGAAACCTTGGAAATTCGATATAAAGGAAAGTCCATTGCCGACGTGCTGGAAATGACCATTAATGAGGCTGTTGATTTTTTTGAGAACATTCCAAAAATTCATCGTAAGCTCAAAACAATAAAAGATGTAGGTTTGGGTTATATATCATTGGGACAACAGTCCACTACTCTCTCCGGAGGAGAAGCGCAACGGGTCAAATTGGCCACGGAGCTTTCCAAACGGGATACCGGGAACACGTTTTATATCCTCGACGAACCTACAACCGGCTTGCACTTTGAAGATATTAGGGTACTTATGGAAGTACTCGACCGACTGGTGGACAAAGGAAACACCATTTTGGTCATTGAACACAACATGGATGTCATTAAAATGATGGACCATATTATCGATATTGGATACGAAGGCGGTAAAGGAGGTGGCGAAGTGGTTGCGACCGGTACCCCTGAAGAGGTGGCCAAAGACAAGAAAAGTTACACGGCTCGATTTTTGAAGAAAGAATTGGAGAGCACAAAACAGAACATAAAAAGCGCAGTTTAAACAATAGAAGTACTATGCAAATGCGAAAAGAACAACATTCCAAAGGATGGAATGAGATAAAGACGAACGATTCGTGGGCCATATTTAAGATTATGGGCGAGTTCGTCAATGGATTTGAAAAAATGAGCGTTATTGGGCCCTGCGTCTCCATTTTTGGGTCGGCAAGGGTGCGCGAAGGCCATCCTTACTATGATTTGGCCGTGAAAATTGCCAAACGGATTGCCGAAGCAGGCTACGGCGTTATTACCGGTGGAGGACCCGGAATTATGGAAGCAGGAAACAAAGGGGCCAATTTGGCAGGCGGCACCTCGGTCGGGTTGAACATTGACCTGCCTTTTGAGCAGCATGACAATCCATTCATTGATAGTGATAAAAGCTTGGATTTTGATTACTTTTTCGTTAGAAAGGTAATGTTTGTGAAATATTCGCAAGGTTTTGTGGTAATGCCGGGAGGTTTTGGAACCTTGGATGAGTTTTTTGAGGCTCTTACCCTTATCCAAACACATAAGATCCATACGTTTCCCATTATTTTGGTCGGTACTGAATTCTGGAAAGGATTGATGGACTGGATCAAAAACACCTTGGTCGAAGAGGGCAACATCAGCCCCAAGGATTTGGACTTGATCAAATTGGTGGATACCGAGGATGAAGTTATCGAAATCATTGATGCCTTCTACAAAGGCCGAACGTTAAGTCCCAACTTTTAATCCCGTTTGGTATTGGTCCCATCTAGAATACTACTTTGCGTTTTGCTCGTTTTATCACTCCTGTGCCCCCAACTTTGGGGACAGCACACCAACGAGATAGTGGCCACCTTGGACGGCCCAACGAACCAAATACGTATTCGGCAACACTTTACCTACCACAACCAATCGGACAAAGGACTGTCTACCCTTTATTTCAACGATTGGAACCATGCCTACTCCAATAAAAACACTGCCCTTGCCAAACGTTTTGGGGAGGAGTTCAACAGAAGTTTGCACTTGGCAAAAGATAGGGAAAGAGGCTATACTACCATCAAGACCATAGTGGACAACAACTATGTTGGATTGGACTGGAAAAGGGAAGGCAATTCGGATTATATCACCGTCAACCTGAACGAAGTCCTAAAACCCAATGAATCCATACAACTTTTTTTTACCTACACCATCAAACTGCCGAGCGCCAAATTTACCGGATACGGACATCGGGATGATGGGGGTTACCATTTAAAGGATTGGTATTTTTCCCCTGCTGTTTTTGACGGGGAATGGCATCTGTACAACAACATCAACCTGAACGATATCTATACTGATGTGACCAATACCCGAATCAACTTCACCTTTCCGGAAAACCTGTTTTTGGTGTCAAATTATAGAAAGTCGAGCGTTTCAGGGTTTCCAAATGGGCAATACACGCAATTGATAGGGGACAATCGAAAGAATTGTGAAATCATTCTAAACAGGGATGACCGTTTCACCAAGCACGTCACCGACTTCGTCACCGTTTCCACGGATATCGAATCGAACAAATATGAGGAAATTGCACAGGGCATCTCCATTTTAAAAATTGCGCAGTTCCTTCAAGAAAATTTGGGTTCCTATCCGCACGGAAACCTGTTGGTTTCTGAATTTGACTACAACCGCTCGCCGCTCTACGGCATCAATCAGTTGCCTTCTTTCATCAGACCTTACGAAGAACAGTTCCAGTTTGAGATGAAGTTTCTCAAAACGGCTATCCGAAGCTACTTGAAAGAATCGCTCTATTTGAATCCGAGAAAGGAACGCTGGGTAAACGATGCCATTGGGTATTACTTGATGATCAAATACGTGGAGGAGTTCTATCCCGACCAAAAACTGATAGGGAAGCTTTCCAGAATTTGGGGCGTAAGGAGCTTTCATTTGGCCAAAATGGATTTTAACGAGCAATATGCCCTTTTCAGCATGCTTTCGGCCCGAAAGAACATCGACCAGGCATTGACCACTTCGAATGACTCCCTGATCAAGTTCAACGAACGAATTGCCAACGGCTACAAGGCTGGATTGGGAATGTCCTACCTATCGGCCTATTTGGGCGAAAAGAAGATAGACAGTACGGTGTTGGACTTTTATAAAAACTACAAACAGCAGCAAAGAGTAAGTGCTGCGGACTTTAGAAAAACCATTGAAAAATATGCGGATAAGGAGGTGGATTGGTTTTTTGAAGAATATGTAGGCTCGGATAAAAAGATTGATTTCAAGATCAAGAGTGTTGAAAAGACCGACGATTCCATCACCTTTATGCTCAAGAACAAGCGGGGAACCAATGTGCCGATATCGCTTTTTGGACTCGAGAACGACTCTGTAGTCTCCCAATACTGGTTTAGCAATATTGATTCCACCAAGAGCTTTACCATTCCGCGAGGAAGTGAAGACCGTTTGGTGTTGAACTACGACCAAAAGATCCCGGAATTCAACCAACGGGATAATTGGAAAACCTTGAATGGATGGTTTTCCAGCAATAAAAAACTAAAGTTTCAATTTTTTAAGGATACCGAAGACCCTTATTACAATCAGGTGTTTTATGTGCCCATCATGAACTTTAACCTGTATGACGGTGTAACCCCAGGGTTGCGATTGTACAACAAAACCTTCTTGGAGCGCCCATTTGAATATGATATAGCCCCCACCTATTCCTTTTTGGAACGCACCATGGTGGGTAAAGTGGGATTCCGATATCGGAAATACCATAACAAAACAGGTCTTTTTGTGACCAACTACTCCTTCTCGGCCTCCACTTCACATTTTGAGCAAAATTCAAGGTTTTCTACGGTAACGCCGGCCATTAGTTTTGGATGGCGCCCCAACGATTTATTGTCCAACCGAAGGCAATATCTTCTTCTAAGGTACCGGAATGTGTTTAGGAGCATTGATGAGAGTTTACAGGGAGAACTGGAGACCGACCCTGATTATGGGGTGTTGAATGCGCGCTTTACCGATGTGGACAACAGTATAATCAATTACTCCTCTTGGTCCATAGATGCACAACATTCCAGTGAGTTCAGCAAGCTGGCGTTCGAATGGGAATACCGAAAACTCTTCCAGAGCAATAGGCAGTTGAACCTTCGCTTCTACGCAGGAAAGTTTTTGCGCAATACCACGAATTCCAACTTTTTTAGCTTTGCGCTGGACAGACCTACGGATTATATGTTCGATCTTGCCTATTTGGGTAGGTCGGAAGATTCCGGAATCTACAGTCAACAGGTAATCATTGCTGAAGGAGGATTCAAATCAAAGTTAGAGAATCCTTTTGCGAACGATTGGATTGCCACCACCAATGCCAGCACCAACATTTGGCGTTGGATCGAGGCTTATGGGGATATTGGCTTTATCAAAAATAAAGGAGAGAATACCCGTTTTGTTTACGACTCCGGTATCCGTCTCAACTTGGTCACGGATTACTTTGAACTTTACTTTCCCGTGTATTCCAACAGAGGTTGGGAAATTGCGCAAAACGACTATGGACAACGTATCCGATTTATTGTTACCTTAAGTCCTAGAACACTTACAGGGCTATTTACCCGAAAGTGGTTTTAATTATCAATTTGACAATGCGGTCGCTTATTTTGGGGTGTTTTTTACAAAATCACCATTTATTGCGATAAATTATTGAGGGTATTTAATTTTATTAACACCGTTCGATATTGCTATTTAGACGGATTTTTAGTAATTTCGCAGAAATCTTAATCAGTCCATGAAACCTAATCCTAGTACAAGCAGCGATATTTCTTTTGACGATTTTAAGTCCCAGATTCTTCAAGATTATGAGACAGCCGTCACCAGTAGGGAATGTAGTGTTCTAGGACGAAGGGAAGTACTTTCAGGCAAAGCCAAATTTGGAATTTTTGGAGACGGAAAAGAACTTCCGCAACTGGCAATGGCCCGTGCATTCCAAGATGGTGATTTTAGGAGCGGATACTACCGCGACCAGACCTTTATGATGGCATTGGGGCACTTGACACCAAAAGCTTTCTTTCATGGATTGTATGCCACTACCGACCTTGAAAAGGAACCTATGAGTGCCGGAAGGCAAATGGGAGGGCACTTTGTAACGCACAGTTTGAACGAGGACGGGACTTGGAAAAACCTTACCGAACAAAAAAATAGCAGTGCGGATATTTCCTGTACCGCAGGGCAGATGCCACGATTGTTGGGATTGGCCCAAGCCTCCAAAATATATCGCCACGTAGAGGGCATTGACCAGACCAACTTTTCCAAAAACGGAAATGAAGTGGCCTGGGGTACCATTGGAAACGCAAGTACCAGCGAGGGTCATTTTTTTGAGACCTTGAACGCCGCAGGAGTCATGCAGGTTCCCATGGTGATAAGTGTTTGGGACGATGACTACGGTATTTCCGTGCCTTCTGAGTTCCATACCACCAAAGGTGATATCTCAGAAGCACTGAGCGGACTACAACGGGACGATGAAAACAACGGCTACGAAATCCTCAAGGTGAAGGGATGGGATTATACCGCTCTCATCCATACCTTCGAGAACGCATCGGATATTGCACGTGAAAACCACGTGCCGGTACTCATCCATGTTACTGAACTCACTCAACCACAGGGCCACTCAACATCTGGGTCCCATGAAAGATATAAATCGGCGGAACGTTTGGAATGGGAACGCGAAAACGATTGTAACAAACGGTTCAGGGAGTGGATTCTGGAAAACGGCATCAGTACCGAAGAGGATTTAAAAAAACTGGAACGAGACATCAAACACAAGGTCCGTTCTGCCAAAAAAGAAGCTTGGTCCGAATTTTTAAGGCCACAACTTGCTGCCAAAAAAGAATTGGTCGCATTGCTCGAAAAAGTCGCCAATCAAAGTGCCAATAGGGCGTTCATCAACAAATTGAAAAATGATTTGATCGCAATTGAAGAGCCCTTAAAAAAGGATTTGGCATCCAAATCCAGACAGGCACTCCGTTATTTGCTGGGTGAATCCTTCGCAGAAAAAAAACAACTTCAGCAGTGGGTCAACCAATTTTTGGCCACCAACGAACCACAATACAGCTCACACCTATATAATGAAGTAGGTAACAAGGCTACCAACATTGCCCCTATTCCTCCATCATACGCTGATGATGCCGAAGAAGTGGATGGCAGAATCATATTAAGGGACAATTTTGACTCCCTTTTCTCCCAATATCCAGAAGCTTTGATTTTTGGTGAGGATACTGGTAATATTGGGGACGTTAACCAAGGGCTTGAAGGACTACAGAAAAAATATGGTGAATTGCGAATTGCCGATACCGGAATCCGTGAAACTACCATTATTGGCCAAGGGATTGGAATGGCCATGCGCGGACTGCGACCCATTGCCGAAATACAATATTTGGATTATATTCTGTATGCCGTACAAACCTTAAGCGATGACCTTGCGACCTTGATGTACCGGACCGTTGGCAAGCAAAAAGCCCCTCTCATCGTTCGTACACGAGGGCACCGCTTGGAAGGTATCTGGCATTCAGGCTCACCTATGGGCGGACTGATTCATTTACTGCGCGGAATGTACATTTTGACGCCAAGGAACATGACGCAGGCCGCAGGTTTTTACAATACCTTGATGAAAAGCGATGAACCAGCGCTGGTCATCGAAAGCCTGAACGGTTACCGCCTCAAAGAAAAGAAACCTTCCAATCTGGGTGAATTTTGCACACCTATCGGAAAGGTGGAAACCTTGAAGGAAGGAAACGATATTACGCTGTTATCCTATGGTTCCACACTTCGTATTGTGGAAAAAGTAGCCCAAGACTTGCTGGAGGTTGGTATTGACGCCGAAGTCATCGACGCCCAGTCACTGCTACCTTTTGATTTGGACCATGATGTGGTAAAAAGCCTCCAAAAAACAAACCGACTGTTGGTCATCGACGAAGATGTACCGGGTGGATGCTCCGCATATCTGCTTCAAGAAGTAGTGGAGAAACAAGGCGGGTATCGTTATTTGGACAGCGCACCACAAACCCTTTCCGCTAAGGCGCACAGACCTGCTTATGCTTCGGATGGGGATTATTTTTCCAAACCCAATGCAGAGGATATTTTTGAGAAAGTGTACCAAATCATGCACGAAGTGGACCCAAAATCATACCCTGAATTGAGGTGATTTTTCTACATCCGTCAACTCAAAGCACCTTTTCATTAATTTATGTTGTTCTATTTAAAACATAATTTATATTTTCACGTGGATTAAATTTCCCCACATGAAAAATAACACTCTGATTCACCTTGGGCTGGCCATACTTCGAATTGTACCATCTGCTTTTATGCTGACCCACGGTTACCCCAAATTGATGAACCTTATCAACGGGAATACGGAATTCGCCAATCCTTTTGGTATTGGACAGGCTCCCTCCCTATTTTTGACGGTTGTAGCCGAATTTGTGTGCCCGTTACTTATCATTATTGGATTTAAAACCAGATGGGCGGCTATTCCAACCGCAATCACCATGTTCGTTGCAGGCTTTATGATCCATGGGGCAGACCCCTTTGGCAAAAAGGAAATGGCATTGCTTTACCTTACCATTTTTGTGGTGATTATGCTGCTGGGCCCTGGTAAATACAGTGTGGACAAAAAGTAAGCTTAGAGTATTTCGGACAAGAGTTCTTTCAGCAAATCGGCCTGTGCCATATTGCTGGCTCCCACACCTTTGCCCTTTAAATCCAATTTTCTTAGGCTGGAGATAACCCCGCTCACCCTTTTCATGGGATAGTTTCGCGCCGCTACCACATACTCATTTACAAAGTAAGGGCTCACACCCAATACCTTGGCCACATTGCCGGGGGAATGATCCTTTAGGCCATGGTACTGTAGCAATTGCGTAAAAAAGGTGTTCAACAAGGTAACGGTCACAATAAAGGGATTGTCCTTAGGGTTTTGTGCAAAATAGTCAATGATTCGGGAGGCCTTTTTAACATCCCGCTCTCCAATGGCCTTTTTTAATTCAAAGTTGTTGAAATCCTTACTGATGCCAATATGCTCCTCAACCAATTCTGGTGTAATCTCTACATTCGGCGGCACGATCAAGGTCAACTTGTCCAGTTCATTGCTGATTTTACTGAGATCTGTTCCCAAAAACTCCACAAGCATAATGCACGCCTTGGGGGAAATTCTGTATTGCTTGCCGCCAAGGGTTCTTCGAATCCAGTCGGCCACCTGATTCTCGTAAAGCTTTTTGCTCTCAAACAGCTCTCCCTTTTTCTGAATGGCCTTGTAGAGCTTTTTTCGCTTGTCGAGCTTTTTGTATTTGTAACAGAGTACCAAAATAGTGGTCTGTTGGGGGTTTTCGGCATAAGGTACCAACTGCTCAATGGTACGGGATAGGTGTTGCGCTTCTTTAACGATTACCACCTGATACTGCGCCATCATGGGAAAACGCTTAGCATTGGCCACCACTTCATCGACCGAGGTATCCTTTCCATAAAGCACCATTTGGTTAAAACCACGCTCATCCTCCGTTAGCACGTTTTCGGCTATGAACTGCGAAATACGATCAATGTAATAGGGCTCCTCCCCCATTAAAAAATAAATGGGCTTTGGGCTTCCCTGCTTAATTTCCGATACGATTTCCTTTACTTTGTCCATTGAAAATATTTCACCAGTTTTGTCTTATGCAAGACCTTAACTTTCCACCATACTCATTTCGAATCAAAAATAGCCAAAATAGACAGTACATTTTTGACGGTATCCGTAAAAAGTTTGTGGTACTCCAACCCGAAGAATGGGTACGGCAGCATGTGCTCCGGTATTTGGTGTTCACAAAAAACTACCCCAAAAGCCTTATCAACGTTGAGAAACAGCTCCTAGTGAACGAACTTAAAAAAAGGTATGACGTGGTGGTCTACAATCCTGATGGCTCCATATTTTTGTTGATTGAGTGCAAGGCACCTGAAGTGAGGATTACCCAGGCGACATTTGACCAGATAGCCCAGTACAATTATCAACTGGAGGCCCAGCACCTGATGGTCACCAATGGTTTGGATCATTATTATTGCGAAATGGACCATGTGAATGAAAAGTATAGGTTTTTAGAGGATATTCCTGATTTTAGCCGTTAATTTGCCTCCGTTTTGAAAATCGCCGTAGTCATACTCAACTGGAATGGAGAGGCCCTGCTCGAAAGGTTCCTGCCTTCGGTTCTTGAATATTCCAAAGGAACGGATGTTTATGTGGTGGACAATGCCAGCACCGATGGTTCGGTGGCGTATGTTGCACAGCACTACCCCAACATCAACATCATACAGAACAGTTCCAATGGCGGATTTGCCAAAGGGTACAACGAAGGTTTGCAGCACGTAAAGGCAGATGTGTATTGTCTCTTGAATTCGGATGTTGAAGTGACCCCTGATTGGCTGGAACCTATCAAAAATACCTTTAGCACCCAACCAGAGGCGGCCATCATTCAACCCAAAATATTGGACTTGATGCAAAAGGATCACTTTGAATATGCCGGGGCCGCAGGCGGGTTTCTGGATAAATTTGGGTATCCGTTCTGTCGGGGACGTATATTTCAGACCATTGAAAAAGATGAGGGTCAATATGATGACATCAGGGAAGTGTTTTGGGCCACAGGAGCTTGCATGTTCATCAAAAGCGATGTGTTTTGGTCACTTGGCGGTTTTGATGAGGATTATTTTGCCCATCAAGAGGAAATCGACCTTTGTTGGCGTGCACAGAATGCCGGGCAAAAAGTGTTTTATGTAGGGCACAGCCATATATATCACTTAGGGGGCAGCACCCTATCCAACATGAACCCCAAAAAAACCTTCCTCAATTTTAGGAACTCATTGTATTCCATCACAAAAAATCTACCGAGGAGACAGGCATGGCCCATTGTGTTTATCCGCCTATTGTTGGATGCCATCGCTGCCCTCCGTTTTATCTTCCAATTAAAATTCGACCATTGCTTTGCCATCTTGAGGGCACATTTCAGTTTTTATGGTAACTTTATCAAAATGTACAGAAAGCGGGAAAAAGCTAATTTTATATTAAAATATTATGTGGCGACATCCATAGTGTGGTCCTATTTCGTACATCAAATAAAGAATTTTAACATTTTAGTAAAAGATTAACGATACCGAAATAAGCGAGCCTTGCTTTTTATCTAATTTTGGTTGAGTTTTTCAAATTTGATATATCTAACAATCCTTAAATTATATTCTGAACTATGAAAAAATTTCTTTTAGGAACATTGGCAATGACCGTTCTTTTATCCTCTTGCGTATCGCAGAAGAAATACGCCGAACTGGAGGCCAAACACAAAGAAACCCAAGACCTATTGAACTCTGCAACCGTTAAATTGAACGATTGCTTGGAAGAAAAAGCTACTGCTGACTCTAGGTTGAAAACCCTCGAAGACCAAAACGCATTCCTTAAGGCAAATAACCAAGAGCTCATCAACAATATGGGCAACTTGACCACTTTGACCACAAAAGGTGCCGAAAACCTTGAAAAGTCATTGGAAAGCCTACGTGAAAAGGACCTTACCATCAGAAAGTTGCAAGATGCCGTTACCCGAAGAGACTCTGTAAACCTTGCATTGGTACAGAGCTTGAAAGGTGTATTGGGCAATTTGGACGACGACGACATCGAAATCAGTGTTGAAAAGGGTGTGGTATTCGTTTCCATTTCCGATAAATTGTTGTTCAGAAGCGGAAGCTACAACGTAACCAGTGCTGCAAAAGAAGTACTTGGAAAAGTTGCCAAAGTGGTGAACAACAAACCAGACTTCGAGTTTATGGTAGAAGGTCATACCGACAACGTACCGTACAGAAGCGGTGTTTTGTTGGACAACTGGGATTTGAGTGCCAAAAGAGCCACATCCGTTGTTCGTATCCTACAAAACGATTTTGGTGTAGACCCTGCTAGAATGACTGCTGCCGGACGTAGCTACTACGTACCATTGGTAAGCAACGACACCTCTGCAAACAGAGCCAAAAACAGAAGAACAAGAATCGTTGTACTTCCAAAAATCGATCAGTTCTATAACATGATCGAAGAAGGAATGAAAGATCCTGCCATCGGAGGTACCGGTAAATAAGTTATAGCAATAGCTAAAAAGAAAAGCGGCCTAATTGGCCGCTTTTTTTATATACAGTTATCAATAAATTTCCAGACTGCCCTTGCCCTCCCGTATCACTTCGGGCGTATCACCAGAAAGGTCGATTACCGTGGAGGCCACATTGTCTCCATATCCCCCATCGATTACAACATCCACAAGGTTCTGCCATTTTTCAAAGATGAGCTCAGGATCTGTGGTATACTCCAGAATATCATCGTCATCCCGAATAGAGGTGGAAACAATCGGGTGTCCCAGCCCAGTTACCAAAGCTCTGGCAATGGAATTGTCCGGTACACGGATACCCACCGTTTTCTTTTTCTTGAAATCTTTGGGAAGATTATTGTTTCCCGGAAGAATAAACGTATAAGGACCGGGTAGAGTTCTTTTAAGAATCTTGAAAGTAGCGCTATCAATTTGTCGCACATAATCTGACAAATTGCTCAAATCTGCACAAATAAAGGACCAGTTTGCTTTTTCCAGCTTTACTCCCTTTATCCGGGCAATGCGTTGTAATGCCTTGGAGTTGGTAATATCGCAACCCAATCCATACACGGTATCTGTTGGATAAATGACCAAGCCGCCCTGCCGTAGCACGTCTACCACCTTCTCAACCTGCTTTGGGTTGGGGTTTTCCTCATAAAGTTTGATCAATTCAGCCATAAAAGCAAAAAATATCCAATCGATTGATAACAAAGATACTACATCTTTCAACTAAATCGGTACCACAAAACTATCTGTTAAACCTTTTATAAGACACCCAACCCAGTAGCATTTAATGCATCCGTCAATTGAAAAGGGGCATTCGTCAATTCAAAAGGGGCATTGATCAATTGGCACCCAAAATATTGATGGAATTGTCACACCTTTAAACCAAAAATTGAACAACGATGAAATCCGTAACAATTAATATCCTTTCCATTGCCATAGTCCTTTCCATGATCAGTTCAAGTTGTGATTTTTCCAAAAAGTCAAAAGAAAACGACTTTAACGCCCGTAATACTTTAGATGAATTGGAGGTGCTATTGACTCAATTAAACCAATTGGACACGATTGGTTGCAGAAACATGGATGAAATCGTCAGCATCAACGAAAGTATGCGGAGAATCGTAGAAAACATTCGTTCCGCCGAAAAGTTCGATAAACTGGCAAAAGCCTACAAAACACATCGCCCCAATGTCAAATTCGCCATTTCGGAGGATGGGACTTTTGGTGTTTTCTCGTGGCGTACCAAAATGGACTGTTTAGGAAATCAAATCAAGAATATTGCCCTTTATAAAACGGATAATGGTGTCTTGACCTCCTCCTTGTATGGCACGCCCATGATATACCATAGGGTGAGCAGCAATCCAATGAAAAAAGGAAACTACCTTCTGCATGCCAATAACGCGGTTAAAGGGTACTCCATTTCCAATGGCTATTTGGAAGAGACTCAAATAGACCTAAAAGATGCCTCTTTCGCAGATAATCAGCCCTTTGAGGACGAGTAAAATTTATTCCTCTGCAGACCTGTTTTTTAAATAAAAACCGATATCATCCAGAACAACAACGCCCAAGCTGTCTTTATCAAACACCAAATTGATGCTCTGCAATTTACCCAATTGCAAACTGTCTTTTTGGGACCTAAAGGCAGAAACGGGAATATAACAACTTTTCAACTGAACTTCAGAAGGTTCACCAATCATATCCTTATCCAGGAACTTGAACTTGGTGAACCTTGTTTTGATAATGCCGGGAAGTCTATTGTTTTGGTCCAATGCAACCGATGCCGAATTTCCCAAACTATCCTTGAGCATAATACTAAAATTGAACCCTTTTTCCGGGGATTCCAATTGTTCATCATCATCGCTGGATTTCAATTCGGAAATATCGCCCATCGCCATCGAAAGGGCCAGCGTATCGGCCTCGCTAAAATTCTTTAGTGAATCTGAAAGTACTATTTGATAGACGGGAATGGAATCGACAGATGTTGACTTGTCGTATTTCCATCCCAGCACCAAAGCATTGTTTTGCTGACTTCCCCCATCCCTTGACTCCAATTCCGTTTCTCGCCAAACTTTAAAGTTCTTGGCATTTAATGCTATACTGTTGGATGCCTTGGTCACATCGATATCCCCTTCAAAATCGACCAATACTTTTTTATGATTGTCCGCATACTGACTGCGATAGGTTTCCTTTGGTAGCCAATTGTTCACCACATCCACATTTTTGAACATGGAGCGATAATCCGTGTTGCCCTTGAGCACGGCCTCTGCAAAAGCACTCACATACACTTGGGCCACCTGACGCTGCTCTTCACCAGTAACCAAAGGGTCAAGATTGAGCAACCACTTCATGGGAGCTCCGAAATCCGAACGTCCCCAAGTGGAATTGAATTGGCCATGGTTGGCATGATTCATATATAATCCTGCTTTAAAGCCCTCAAAACCCTCTGAGAACTCCAAACGATGGTACGGCCTCATCCCCCAAAAACTGGTCTCATCCGAATCGAAGGCTCCTTGAATGGACAAATAGTTGATATCCTTAAGGCTTATCTCCCGATTATACCGATAGTCTGTTGGCGCAATCGTCACAATGCCCTTGATTCCAAAACCAAAATCAAAAGTTTCATTGCCATCATCCGGGAACCTGTCCAGTTGGTTAAAGGCAGCAGCAATGGATACGGCCTCTCCTCCTCTTGAGTGTCCCACCAGAACAACATTGTCCAAATCCACTTTCCCTTTTAATTCAGGTGAAACACCACTGTTCCATTCCCTCCATTGTTCCAAATGTTTCAATAACAGCCAACCCCGTGTTGGCATTTCCTTTCCCATAAAATCGCCAGACCAGTGCCCGTTGATAAAGTTCTCATCCACAGAAACCCCAATAATGCCCCTACTTGCCAAGAGCTCTCCTAAATAGGCGTAACCACCATCGGAATAATCGAGCATACTGTGGTTTCCATGAACCATCATCACCATTGGGAAGGGTCCTTTGCCTTTAGGCATGTACACACGCGCATTCAACGGAAAACTATCCACTCCAAAGCCCCAATACTTTTCGCGCCACTTTTTCTTTTTTCCTTTCCACTCGGGAAGCAATCGTGTTGCATCCACAGTTGGTGTTTTCAGTTTGATAGCTGTGGCATATTCGGAACGTTTTTTATCCGTTCCGCTTCCATAGGTAAATACCTCCACTTCAAAATTGCCCTTATTGGAGGGATTTTGAACTCCCATATCGGCTAGCGTGGTTACATCTATGTTTTCCTGTTTTGATAAATCAGGTGCATAAGGGTCACCGTCGAGACCGTTAAAACCATAAAACCCGAAAACTGTCAGCAAAACACCCACTACAGCGAGGACAGCCCCCAATGTTTTTTTGTTATTTAGAAAGATGTTCCACATACCGAAAACCATCAAGGCTGTACAGATAAATCCGAATACTACCAAGGCATAAAACAGCTGTGAAGGCCACCTAAAGGCAAATTCCCTCAATAAATAGAATGAAATTAAACCTCCCAATAGCGAAGTAAGCAGCGGTAATGGTATTTTTTTAATAAAAGGAAGAATCCATGTGAGCAACAACTTAAGGGCAATCACCAAAATTGAACCAATCAGGATTCCAGTCGCAATCATTACCCATGCAGGATAACCGACATCATAATGATATCCAGCTACACCAAAAAGAATGATGACAAGGATGCCAACGGCAATAAAAACAGGCTTGAGCAGAAGATTTTTCATAAAGGGAGGTTGGTTTGGTCAAAATTTCTAAATCTAGCTCTGAATTTAAACAATTTTGTCCACCCAAACCGACTTACTCCTTTTATTTAAGGAGTTCTCAAAACAGCTAGGTTTCAATTATTGGAAAATAAAAATTAGCCTAGGCATTGTCCAAAACCTCCAGCTTGGCGAAACGCAACAACAGTTTTTTGATACCCCCTTGGTCAAAATGGATTTCTGCCTTTTTGTCGTTGCCCGCTCCTTCTATGTTGAGTATTTTCCCAATCCCAAATCGTGTGTGGTTTACTCGCGCCCCAATAGTAAGGCCAGGATCGAGCTCCATGGGTTTGGCGGGTGCGGACATCTCAGGTTTTAATTTTCTCAATTTCCGCAGCTGATTTTCATTAGGTTGATGCAAACTGGGAGGTGTCCCATTTTTGGGCTTCACTTGCCTCAGTTTGCTTTTGTCCACTTCACCAAAGATATTTTTATCGATTATCGATTTGTAACGATAGCCATCATTTACCGGGGTAAGGTTCTCCACATATCGCTCCTCGATTTCCTCCAAAAAACGGCTGGGTTCGGCATCAATCAATTTTCCCCAACGATATCTGTTTTGGGTATAGGTGAGATATGCCTGTTTTTCGGCCCGGGTCAGTGCAACATAAAACAGTCTTCGCTCCTCCTCCAATTCGCTTCGGGTGTTCATGCTCATAGCCGATGGAAACAAATCCTCTTCCATACCCACGATGTATACATACGGAAACTCGAGGCCCTTGGCCAAGTGAATGGTCATCAAAGCGACCCTGTCATCATCGCCAACATCCTTATCCATGTCCGTGGCAAGCGCCACATCTTCCAAAAATTCCGTCAAACTGCCCGTTGCATCCGCAACCTCTTTTTGACCTTCCACAAAGTCCTTGATACCGTTCAAAAGTTCCTCAATATTCTCCATTCGGGCTATCCCTTCGGGAGTCCCATCTTTTTTGAACTCCAACAAAAGTCCCGTTTTCTTGGCCACGTGCTCCGCTAACGTAAAGGCATCCGAACCCTCGTTCATGATCTGGAAACTCTTGATCATGGTAACAAAGTCCGCGAGTTTCCGTTTCGTCCCCGCATTGATGTTTAAATTGAGTTTGTCCAGATTGTCCATTACCTCATAAATGGAGCGGCCATAATGGTTCGCGGCAACCACCAGTTTGTCGATGGTCGTTTGGCCAATGCCCCTCGCAGGGAAATTGATGACCCTTTTTAGCGCCTCTTCGTCTTTTGGGTTTACAATCAACCGTAAATAGGCCAGGACATCCTTTATTTCCTTTCTTTGATAGAAGGACAAGCCCCCATAAATCCGATAAGGAATATCCCGTTTGCGAAGTGCATCCTCAATGGCTCGGGATTGGGAGTTGGTGCGATACAATACGGCAAAATCCCCGTTCTGCATCTGCTGTTGCATCTTGTTCTCAAAAATGGAACCCGCCACATAACGCCCTTCCTCTGCATCGGTTACGCTTCGATGTATTTTTATAAGTCCCCCATCGTCGTTTGAAGTCCAAACATTTTTCTCCAGCTGATTTTTGTTGTTGGCAATGATGGAATTGGCTGCGTTTACAATATTCTTGGTGGAACGATAATTTTGTTCCAAACGGTAAACGGCCACATCGTCGTAATCCCGTTGAAAATTGAGGATATTGCTAATGTTCGCCCCTCGGAAGGAATAGATACTTTGGGCATCGTCACCCACCACACAAATGTTCTGGTAGCGGTCGGACAATGCCTTCACGATCAAATACTGGGAATGATTGGTATCCTGATACTCATCCACCAAAATATATCGGAAACGGTCCTGATATTTCATCAACACCTCAGGAAATCGGGTCAAAAGCTCATTGGTGCGCAACAAAAGGTCGTCAAAATCCATCGCACCTGCCTTAAAGCAGCGGTCCACGTAGTTTTGATAGATTTCACCCAATCGAGGTCGCTTGGCCATGGCATCGGCCTCCATCAATTCTGGATTTTGAAAATATGCCTTAACAGTAATCAAACTGTTTTTGTAGGATGAAATCCGGTTCTGCACCTGTTTGTACTTGTATATATCCTTGTCCAGTCCCATTTCCTTGATGATGGATGCAATCAAGCGTTGCGAATCTTGGGTGTCGTAAATCGTAAAGTTGCTCGGAAACCCCAGTTTATCGCCATCAAAGCGAAGTAATTTGGCAAAAACGGAGTGGAACGTACCCATCCAAAGATTTTTCGCTTCGGAATTCCCAACAATGGTGGCAATACGCTTTTTCATCTCGCGCGCCGCCTTATTGGTAAAGGTAAGGGCCAAAATATTGAAGGAATCCACGCCCTGCTCCATCAAATGGGCAATCCTGTAGGTCAAAACACGGGTCTTGCCAGAACCGGCACCGGCAATCACCATTAGGGGTCCATCCTTGTGCAGCACGGGAGCGCGCTGCGCATCATTCAATTCATCCAAAAAAGTACTCAAGGGCTTGAAGCTTTTAAAGTAGGCGTGAAATTAGCCATTATTGCTCTTTTGCTGAAATCAAGCTTTCAATATTTATAAACAGCGAACGTGGAATTAGCCTGTTTTTTAAATATATTTAACATCTCAACTAAAATAACCAATGAAATTTCAACAATTATCGGTATTCCTTCTTTTTTTTACAGGATTTTATGCGTTTTCGCAGCAGACCCAAACAGGTCCCATCATTCAGGACTATGGTGCCGTTTGGGAAATTGAAAATCCCGACTTTGCAACGGACAAATCGCAGGAGTTCAAAGTGGTTTTTGATGTAAAGATTGGTCCGGAATCCGACACCGAGGTCAACAGAAACCTAAACACCGTTGCCCGCTTTTTAAACATGCATGCACAGCATGGTGTACCAGCCTCTCAACTAAAGGTAGCCCTAATCGTTCATGGGACGGCTGCCAGAAACCTGTTGACCGATAAAGGCCATCAACAACGTTATGGTGTTCCCAATCCCAACCGTGAGCTTGTGGAGCAATTAATGGAAGCCAATGTGGAGGTGATTATGTGCGGGCAGTCCTCAAAAACCAGGGACCTACCCAAGGAAGAACTCATTCCAGGTGTGAAAATAGCACTATCGGCCATGACAGCCAACATTCAGCTACAAAACCAAGGATACCGACCTATTAACCTTTAAACCAACACAATTATGAAGAAATTTTTAGCACTTGCCTTATGTTTCGCAAGTATGGGTATATATGCCCAAGAACATGGACTTGAAAAGGATATTGCCGCCGTGGAATCGAAAGTCATCGAATGGCGACGCGACATCCACCAACATCCAGAGCTCAGTAACCGCGAGTTCAAGACCGCTGAAAAAATTGCAGCGCACCTAAAATCTTTGGGGATAGAAGTGCAAACAGGAGTTGCACATACGGGCGTGGTGGGTTTGCTCAAGGGAGACCATCCTGGAAAAGTGGTTGCTTTGAGAGCTGACATTGATGCGCTACCCGTCACCGAACGTAACGATTTGCCTTTTAAATCAGAAGTGAAATCTGAATACTTGGGTGAAGAGGTGGGCGTTATGCACGCCTGTGGGCATGATACCCATATCGCCATTTTGATGGGCACTGCCGAGGTATTGGCCAAAAACAAGGACAAAATCCATGGAACCGTCAAATTCATTTTCCAGCCTGCCGAGGAAGGCGCACCTCCTGGAGAGGAAGGCGGTGCTGCACTCATGGTAAAGGAAGGAGTGCTTGAAAATCCCAAAGTGGATGCCATTTATGGGCTTCATATTGGTTCCTATCTTCCTGTGGGACATATTGCCTATAAACCAGGAGGTGCTCTGGCAGCCGCTCAGCGGTTTGTGGTAAAAATTAAAGGAAAGCAGTCGCACGGTTCCCAACCTTGGGGCGGTGTTGACCCGATTTACGTAGCTTCCAAAATTGTGGATGGATTCCAGTCTATCATTAGTCGTGAATTGGAACTGACCAAGGAGGCCGCAGTAATCACCGTTGGAAAAATAAGTGGAGGTGTCCGAAACAACATCATTCCGGAAAGTGCCGAACTCATCGGAACCATTCGAACCTTGGATTACGATATGCAAAAGCAGGTTAATGAGCGAATGAAAGAAATGGCATCCACCATTGCCAAAGCTTACCGTGCCGAGGCCACTGTGGAAATTGACAAAGGGGTGCCTATCACTTACAATGATGAAGACCTTACCGCTGCTTCGCTGCCCAGTTTGCAACAAGTGGCAGGAGAAGACAACGTGCATTTGATCAAGGCCATCACCGGAGCAGAGGATTTTTCGTTTTATCAGGAGAAAATTCCGGGCTTCTTTTATATTTTGGGGGGAAAGGACCCCAATGCTGGCCCAGATGATCATTTTCCGCACCACACTCCTGACTTTAAAATTGATGATAGTGGCCTGCAGCTAGGGGTAAAAGCCATGACGGAAATCGCATTGGATTATTTGGATAGAAGCAAATAGACCAACTTTAAGATACCTAATGAGCCCCAATATCCCCATCCGTTTGGAATTTGGATATTGGGGCTTGATATTTGTAGGTAATCCTTCAAACCATATAAATGCATTCATTCCTTGATTTTATCGGTTACATTCCCTGGTGGGCCTGGGTTTTGATTTTTTTGTTCTCGGTCGCTATACGTGATATCTTTTTTCAAAAGGCACATACGATATCACATAATTATCCTATTGTGGGACATCTTAGGTACTGGCTGGAAAGTATAGGCCCCGAAATGCGCCAGTACTTCGTGGCTAATAATCGGGAGGAGCTTCCATTCAACCGTATTGAGCGAAGTTGGATTTATGCATCAGCAAAAAAAGAGAACAATTATGAAGGTTTCGGAACGGATAGGGATATTTACAAGCACCAGCATATTTTTATAAAAAATGCAATGATCGGATTCCAAATGCCCGAAACGCACCCCAACAAAAAGAAACCTTATTTCTTGCCCTGCGCCAAAGTAATGGGTGCTTATAACCAGCGTAGAAAACCATATCGCCCGGCTTCTATTATCAATGTTTCGGCCATGAGTTTTGGGTCGCTATCCGCTGCTGCCATTGAATCGTTGAACAAAGGGGTAGAACAATGTGGAGCTTATCACAATACAGGAGAAGGAGGACTTTCTCCTTACCACAAACAAGGCGGTGACGTTATTTTTCATTTTGGTACAGGCTATTTTGGTGTTCGCTCAAGGGAAGGTGGCTTTTCCATGGACAAATTAAAAGTGCTGGTAGATGAAAATCCTTGTATCAAGGCCATTGAGATCAAACTTTCCCAAGGTGCAAAACCGGGTAAGGGCGGAGTACTTCCCGGTTCCAAAATCACCCATGAACTCGCTGAGATACGGGGGGTAGAGGTAGGTAAAGATGTAATCTCCCCTCCTACCCACAAAGCATTTGGCAATATTCCCGAGCTTTTGGAATTGATTGAATCCATTGCCGAAGAAACTGGTCTTCCAGTTGGAATAAAAGCGGCTATTGGTAAAATTGAGCAATGGGAGGAGCTAGCAGATTTGATGAAAAAGAAAGGGAAAGGACCTGATTTCATCACGATTGATGGTGGCGAAGGAGGAACCGGAGCCGCACCTCCAAGCTTTGCAGACCATGTCTCATTACCGTGGACGTACGGGTTTTCCAAAGTGTACAGCCTTTTCATGGAGCACGGACTTACGGAACGCATCGTATTTATAGGTAGCGGTAAGTTGGGGTTCCCAGGGAAAGCCGCAATGGCGTTTGCTATGGGAGCAGATTGTATCAATGTAGCACGAGAGGCCATGATGAGCATTGGCTGTATTCAGGCGCAAGTATGCCATACCAATAGATGCCCCACCGGTGTTGCGACCCAAAACAAATGGCTGCAAAAGGGCATCAATGTACCTCTAAAATCCGATAGGTTGGCGCAATACTTCAAAACCTTTCGAAAGGAGTTGTTGGAGATTACCCATGCCGCAGGTTATGAACATCCCTGCCAATTTAATATGGATGATGTGCAAGTAAATGTGGATGATGATTATCTTAGCAGCGATTTAAAGTCTGTTTATGGTTATCAAAAGGAAAAAGTGAATTTTAATTCAATGCAACAACTTTTTGATTGCGAACATTTAGGCGGAAAAAAAGCTTTGGAAAAAACGTTTTAATTTAAACCCAAATATTCAACAAGTAACTATACTACTTATGAAAAGAAATTTACTCCTACTCCTATGTTTGACAATGGTCACAAGTGCTTTTGCGCAGCGTAAAAGCGAGCTTTTTGCTGAGATAGACACCTTAAAATCCAGGATTTCGCAAGTGGAGCAAGAATTGGCCAAGGCCAAACGTGAAATATCTTCCAGCAGTGCGGAGGCAGAAGCGCTAAGGGCCGAAAATGTGAGCCTACGCGATGCCAACGCTACGCTTTTGGGGAATTTGAGCAACTTCTCGGAACTCTCCAAACAGAATTCCGAAAACGTCAATAAGGCCATGGCAGCTTTGGCCCGAAAAGAAAAACAGTTGAGCGGAATCAACGATATGATTTCGGCCAACGATTCCACTGCCATTGTGTCCTTAACACGTATCAAACAGACGTTGGGAGAAAACGCCAATGTTGCTGTGGAAGGTGGAGTCATTGTCATCAGCAATAGCTTGAACGGACTTTTTGGTTCGGATACGGCTACTGAACTCACCGAAGAGGGCAAGACATGGTTGGCAGGTGTAGCAAAAGTGATCAAATCCAATCCGAATTTTAAGACAGAAGTCCAAGGTTTGAACATCACCGGTGAATTTGGTCCTACATTCAATCAAGTTGCTTCCGTAGCATCGGAATTGGTCACCAATTTGGAAATTCCTGCGGAGCGTATCGCGGTTTCAGCCAAGGATGGGAACTTTAAGGAAGGAGTGAACATCAGACTACAGCCCGATTACAAAGGTTTTTATGCCCAAGCCAAAGAAAGTGCCAAAGCGGCCCAATAAGGCAAAAATCAATATACTTTTTGTGGTTTTGATGCGTTCTTGGTAGTGTAAAATCAACAAAAAAACCAGACTACCTTATGAGTGGAGATCAAATCCTTCAGCTATTCGCCTTTTTATTGCCAGCCGTAGTTACCGGAGCGGTGGCCTTTTATTTTTTCAGATTGCATACGCGCAACGAAGATGGCCGCAGACGTTTTTTATTGCACAAAGATTCGCAAAAGGAAACCCTGCCCATTCGGTTGCAGGCCTATGAGCGCATGGCCTTGTTCTTGGAACGCATCACGCTGAACAATCTTGTAGTTCGTGTAGCTCCTACCAGCAAAAATAAAAGTGACTACGAAAATTTGTTGATCAAACAGATTGAAACGGAATTTGAACATAATCTTTCCCAGCAGATTTATATGTCGGATGCTTGTTGGAGCATCATCAAAACAGCCAAGAACACCACCATACAAATTATTCGTTCGGCCGGCATGAGCGAAACGGATTCGCCCGATAAATTGCGAGAGGACATCCTGAACCAAACCATGGAACGGGAATCGCCATCGAGCGCGGCCCTAGCCTATGTTAAAAAAGAGGTGAGCGAACTCTGGAAATAGGCTATTCCTGCTTTTCGGGCTCAATGGGGCTTGTTTCCTCATTTTTGTTTTTGGCATACAAATAGCCCCGTTTCCACCACAGCGTCATGCGTTCCTTATTAAAAATAAGGGAATTCGTCGTGAGCACCGTGGGGGTGTAATAAAAATTAATGATGGCATCCTTTTGGTTGGCCACCAGTTTTCCGATTCGGATATTTTGGTTTTCGATACGGTCCAGCATAAAGCCAAATATCGTCGTAATCAAATCAAAAGGGTTTTTGGAAGAAAGGCGGTTCAAGTGGTTGACTTCGGTATGGAGCACCACTACGTCCACTTCGGTCGCCCCTCTTAAAAATGCTTCCTCAATGGGCACCAAAGTTCCCAGTCCACCGTCGGCATACTCGCAACCGTTCCTTTTGGCCAAACTCATAAATGGGGTATAGTTGGACGAAATCCATATCCAATCGCAGAACTCCTCATAGGTGCAATCGTTGATGGACTTGTATTCCACTTGGTTCAAAGAGAGATTGGAGACCGTGACCACCACATCCATTTTGCTTGCTTTCAACTCGTTGAACTCCTCAACAGTAATGGAGTTTCGAATGAGTTTCCGAAGGTTTTCGCTCTCCCCAAAGGTCTTTTTTCCCTTCAAAAAGTTTCGAAGCACATTCCAGTGATTGATGGCAATGGTTTCAACACCATGCTTCTTTTTGATGATGAAAGGACAGTTATTAAAAATGCTATCCTGATTCACATTGGAGTAAATATCCTTGATCTTGTCCAATTTATTTAAGGCCAAGTGGGAAATCAAAAGGCTTCCCGTAGAGGTTCCCACAAACAAATCGTAGTCCCGTTTGGCTTCTTGTATCAAAAATTGGGCAACGCCGCCCGCAAAGGCACCCTTGCTACCTCCTCCCGAAATGACCAATGCCCTCATTCACCTAAAGTTTTCTCCAAATATTGTTTTTCTTCCTGACTTAACAAAGGGTAAAGTCCCCTAATACGGGCTGTGTTCCCTTCGGATTGCAAAAAGCCATTCAATATTTCCCGGGCCGATTTTTTAAAGTGCCATACATGATGGCTACAGGCTTCCACTAGGTTTTTTAAGGTGGTATCGGTAAAGCCTCCTATATTCTTGAGGTATTCAAATGCCAGCAATCGGGTTTCAAAATGATGTTCGGAGCTGGTGTAACCGCTCAATTCATCAAAATACGAAGCTTTGAAATCGGGATTGTACTCTGGGGTCACCAAAGCCAATGTCAACCAAAGCAAGCGGATATTCTTGTTGGAAAAACCAGTGATGTTATCTGTTTCATTGAGATACCTGCTTCTGTTCTGGGGAAAATCCGACCATAACCGATATAAAGCAGCTTCGATGGTTGTATAGCTGTGATCCCTCAATAGGCTTTCCATTTGTAATCTTAGCTCGGCTGGAATTTTAGCTTGGGAAAGCACCACGGCCTGCCTTACCTTTACATCTTCAGAATCAAGGATAGAACTTAGAAATTCCGACGATAGCTTGGAGCCATAATCCAAAACTAGATTTTCCTTTAGTTGGGTGGACTTCAATTTTTTCCAGGCTCTCTTCAAAACGGACTCCACTTGTTCCGGCTCCTTACCAATCCTATCCTTTAGCTCGAAATAGGTTTGAATGGAAGTGTTTTTCTTCTTTAAAAAGGAAACGACCTCGTCATACGGGAAATGGGTGCTTTCAAGCCAGACTGTTTCAAAATCGGCAAGAGCCATATTCGAAGCCTTCTCCATTTCATCCATAAAATTGGGAATGGTCACATTTTTAAAGGCATAGGTGTTCAAATAGTTCTGAATCCCTTTTTTAAAGGCTTCCTCCCCTATCCTATCCTTGAGCATCACTAAGGCCCATGCCCCTTTTTCGTAGAAGGTCAGGCTCCCGGCATTGGGATTGCGCAGTGCCTCGCCATTATCATCCCCCGAAAAACGTTCCAAAGCCTTGGCCGTTTCCAATAACCTCCAATAAAAATAATCCTCTCCAAAAATGTCTTTTTCTGCCAAATAGGCATAAAAGGTAGCGAAGCCCTCGTGCAGCCAGTGATGCTCGCTACTGGTTTCGGTAACCAGATTGCCAAACCATTGGTGCGCGAGTTCGTGGGCGTTGATGTTGACGTAATTTTTGTCCACAAAAGCGATGGAATCCACCACATACTGATTGGAAAAAATGGTACAGGTGGTGTTCTCCATCCCTGCATATAAAAAATCCTGAACGGGAACCTGCTTATAGTCTTGCCATGGGTAGGGCACACCAATTTCGGTTTCCAAAAAGTCAAAAATGGCTTCAGTGTATCGGTAGGTAGGCTCCACCTTTGCAACATCTGTAGGTTCGTAATAAAGCTCAATGGGTATGGCTGAGGACGATTCGACCGTTTTTTTGTTGTAGTTGCCAATTGCGAAGCCCACCAAATAACTGCTCATCGGTTTTTCCATATTAAATTGCCAAGCATACCCATTGGAGTTGGGCAAAGGCTCTTTTTTTATCAATTTACCATTGGCAATTACGGTATATGCTTGTTCCAGCGCAATTTCAAGGTCGAACTCTACCTTTTCGGTCATATCATCAAAACTGGGCAACCAATGACTGGTGTATTTGCCCTGTCCTTGGGTCCAGACCTGCTCATTGTTCCTAACAGCATCGTCCCACCCTAAAAAATATACCGTTTGTTTTGGTTTTGCCACATATGCCAAAGATAAATCATGTTGTCCTCCTTTTTTGAGGTCCGTTTTGATGGTAATTTTTTTACCGTCATACACGTAGTCCATTTTTTTGCCATCAATAAAAACCTTGGAAAAATCCATGTTTACCGCATCCAGAAAAACGGAATCTACATCCTTGACTACTTCAAACTGATAGGTAACAGTACCGTGAATACGGTTTTCAACAGGTTCGGGTTCAATCCAAACTTGGGCATGCAAAAAGTCCACCTTATCCTGAATTTGGGCGGACATTGATTGCACAAGCAGTAAAAAAATAACTATGGGGCTCAGCTTCATACCATCATCTTATCAAAAGTCCTTCCAAATTACATATTTTAGTTCGATGAATCCCAATTTTCTACAAACTCCCATAGCCTATTTAAAGGGTGTTGGCCCCAATAGGGCCGATGTGCTCAAGGCCGAACTGGGTATTGAGACCTTTAGGGACCTATTGCACCTCTTCCCCAATCGCTATCTGGACCGGACAAGCTATTATAAGGTCAACCAGCTTCAACCCAGCGGTGCCGATGTGCAAGTGATAGGAAAAATTGTCCACATAAAAATGGTGGAACAGAAAAGAGGGAAGCGTTTGGTGGCCACTTTTGTGGATGAAACGGGACAAATGGACCTTGTTTGGTTTAGGGGGCACAAATGGATCAAGGAAAGTTTAAAATTGAACGAACCCTATGTAGTATTTGGCCGGGTGAACAAATACGGAAGTACCTTCTCCATGCCCCATCCAGAAATGGAAACGCTGCAAAAGCATCAACAGGGATTAAAAATGGTCATGCAGCCTATTTATCCATCTACTGAAAAGTTGAGCAACAAGGGAATCACCAATCGGGTCATCAGCAAAATGATGCAACAGTTGTTTTTGGAGTGCAAGGGAAAGTTTCCGGAATCACTTTCTCCCACGATCATGGAGGAGTTACGGCTGATTTCGAAGAGTTCTGCGCTCTTTAACATCCATTTTCCGAAGAATCAAGAATTGTTGGCAAAAGCACAGTTTAGATTAAAGTTTGAGGAATTGTTCTTTGTGCAATTGCGACTCATATCCCAAAATTTAAGGCGCAAACAAAAGATTAAGGGAATGCCTTTTGGGGCCGTGGGCGAAAAATTCACCGAATTCTTTGAAAACCATTTGCCTTTTGAGCTCACCGACGCACAAAAACGGGTCATTAAGGAAATACGGAACGATTTGGGCAGCAATGCCCAAATGAACCGTTTGTTGCAGGGTGATGTGGGCTCGGGCAAGACCATTGTTGCCTTAATGTGTATGTTGCTCGCGATTGACAACGGGTTTCAAGCCTGTTTGATGGCCCCGACCGAAATTTTGGCCACTCAGCATTACAATGGGCTCAAGGAGCTGTTGGTAGGCATGGATGTTAAAATTGCCCTACTGACGGGTTCTACGAAAAAATTCGAACGCACCCTCCTCCACAATCAACTGGAGAATGGGAACTTGAACATTTTGGTAGGTACACATGCCCTTCTGGAGGATAAAGTCCAGTTTCAGAATCTAGGCTTGGCCATTGTGGACGAACAACATCGGTTTGGTGTGGCGCAGCGATCGAAGCTATGGCACAAAGGAAGCCCTCCCGAGCTCCCTCCCAAAGGGAGGGTGGAAGAAATCCGTTATAAATATCAAACAGCCAGACCTTCAACCTATAAAATCTTAAAAGAGCTCCAGCAGCAGGGCAAAAAGAACAGTACTGAAGCAGAACGTATTCTTTGGGAGCAATTAAGGACAAAAAAGCTAGGTGCAAAGTTCAGAAGACAGCACGTAATTGATGAATTTATTGTCGATTTTGTCTGCTTATACAAAAAACTGATTGTAGAAGTTGATGGCGGATACCACAATGACCCAATGCAAAAGGAAGCTGATGCCATGCGCACAGCCATACTGAACGATTTTGGGTACAAGGTAATTCGCTTTAAAAATGAAGAAGTCATCGGAGCCCTAGATTCCGTCGTGAAAAGAATAGAGGAAGTGCTCAATAGTCTCCCCGTTGGGGAGGATGGAGGGGCCGTACCCCCCCATGTTTTAGTGATGACGGCCACCCCAATTCCCAGAACCCTTGCCATGAGCCTCTACGGAGACTTGGATGTTTCGGTCATCGATGAGCTTCCGCCAGGGAGAAAGCCCGTTAAAACGGTGCATCGATACGATAGTAACCGTTTGAAAGTATTCCGGTTCATCAAAGATGAAATCAAAAAAGGGAGACAGATCTATATTGTGTATCCGCTCATCCAAGAATCGGAAGCGCTGGACTATAAAGACCTGATGGATGGCTATGAGAGCATCGTACGTGATTTTCCGCAGCCCGAGTATCAGATTTCCATTGTGCACGGAAAAATGAAGCCAGCTGACAAGGATTACGAAATGGAACGCTTTGTAAAAGGCGAAACCCAAATCATGATTGCGACCACAGTGATAGAAGTGGGCGTAAATGTCCCCAATGCCTCTGTAATGATCATTGAAAGTGCCGAGCGGTTTGGGCTGTCCCAATTGCATCAGCTACGCGGACGTGTGGGCCGAGGCGCCGAGCAAAGTTTTTGTATCCTCATGACGGGCCATAAACTGTCCGAAGATGCCAAAACCCGATTGCAGACCATGGTGCGCACCAACGATGGTTTTGAAATTGCGGAGGTGGACCTGAAGCTTCGAGGTCCCGGAGACCTTATGGGCACACAACAAAGCGGTATGCTCAATCTAAAAATCGCGGATATTGTAAAGGATAATCAAATCTTGAAAACCGCTCGTTACCACGCCATTCAATTGCTAAAAGATGACCCCCGTTTGGAAAAAGTGGAAAACGCACCTATTTTAAGTGCCTATTCCAAAATGATGGCCAACACTACCATTTGGAATTACATTAGTTAATGCAGATAAGGTTTGTAATTGGCAGTATACACCCTTACCCATAAATACGTCATTACTGGTTGACAATCAACACTTACCCCTACTTTATTTTCAAAATAATGGCTTGAAGTTGCCGTTGAACATCGTAATTTTATAAGGGACCGAAAATCGGTTTGATATACAATTTTTAACTTCGTAGGCTTACAAATTATGGAAGATACAATGAGCAAGACACTATTTGATAAAGTTTGGGATTCCCATGTAGTAAAGCATATCGACAATGGTCCGGATGTACTCTTCATCGATAGGCATTTGGTACACGAAGTCACGAGTCCCGTAGCTTTTTTGGGATTGAAGAACAGAGGAATTAAGGTATTGTACCCAGAGCGCACTTTTGCCACCGCGGACCACAATACCCCTACACGAAACCAGCACTTGCCCGTTAAGGACCCCTTGTCCGCCAATCAGTTGAGGGCTTTGGAAGAAAACGCCAATGCGCACAACATACCTTATTGGGGGCTTGGCCATGAGAAAAATGGGATTGTGCACGTGATTGGCCCGGAAAACGGAATCACCGTGCCTGGGGCCACCATCGTTTGTGGCGACTCACATACCTCTACCCACGGTGCCTTTGGTGCCATCGCTTTTGGCATCGGAACCAGCGAGGTAGAAATGGTACTGTCTACCCAATGTATTATGCAGCCCAAGCCGAAACGCTTGCGCATCAACGTGAACGGTGAATTGAACAAGGCGGTAACACCAAAAGATGTGGCTTTGTTCATCATTTCAAAACTATCCACCTCTGGAGCCACAGGCTACTTCGTGGAATATGCAGGGGATGTGTTCAAAAATATGTCCATGGAAGGCCGAATGACGGTCTGCAACCTCAGTATTGAAATGGGAGCCCGTGGCGGAATGATTGCACCGGACGAGAAAACCTTCGAATACATCAAAGGAAGGGAGTATACCCCCAAAGGAAAGGATTGGGATGCGGCCATGGAGTACTGGAAAACCCTCTATTCCGATGAAGATGCCGTTTTTGATAAAGAAGTAACTTTCGATGCCAACGAGATCGAACCCATGATCACGTTTGGAACCAATCCGGGAATGGGCATCGGAATCAGCAAGGATATTCCATTGGCGGAAACCATTGATGGTTCTCCAGCCACATACAAAAAATCCTTGGAATACATGGATTACAACGAAGGAGAGGCCATGGTGGGCAAACCTATTGATTTTGTGTTCTTGGGAAGCTGTACCAATGGTCGAATCGAGGATTTTAGGGCTTTTGCATCCATCATCAAAGGAAGAAAAAAAGCCGACAACGTAACCGCTTGGTTGGTACCTGGTTCCCACAAGGTGGAAGAAGCCATTAAGAGTGAAGGTATTTTGGATATTTTGACCGAGGCCGGTTTTGAATTGAGAGAACCCGGTTGTTCCGCTTGCTTGGCCATGAACGATGACAAAATTCCTGCAGGCAAATATGCGGTGAGTACATCGAACAGAAATTTTGAAGGACGTCAAGGACCTGGAGCCCGCACGCTGTTGGCAAGTCCATTGGTGGCTGCTGCTGCTGCCGTTACTGGAAAGGTAACCGACCCACGGGAACTGATGCAGGAAGAAGTTTTAGCTTAAGAATAAACAATGCACAATAAGCAATTAGCAACTCATTGTTAATTGAACATTGATAACTGAAAATTGAAAATAAAATGGCTTACGATA
This sequence comes from Allomuricauda sp. MMSF_3307, assembly GCF_030733585.1. Lineage (NCBI taxonomy): Bacteria > Pseudomonadati > Bacteroidota > Flavobacteriia > Flavobacteriales > Flavobacteriaceae > Allomuricauda > Allomuricauda sp. MMSF_3307. Next base: position 748,252 of record NZ_JASHIQ010000002.1, on the reverse strand, counting down.
AATTCAACATACTAACCAGTTCAGCGGTACCCCTACCTATCGAAAATGTGGACACCGATCAAATCATCCCGGCCCGATTTCTGAAAGCGACGGAGCGGAAAGGTTTCGGGGACAATCTGTTCCGCGATTGGCGCTATAATTCGGATGGCACACCAAAGGAGCAATTTGTACTGAACAATCCGATTTATTCAGGGAAAATATTGGTAGGCGGTAAAAATTTTGGTTCAGGTTCCTCCCGGGAGCATGCAGCTTGGGCAGTGTACGATTACGGCTTCCGTTGTGTGGTATCCAGTTTCTTTGCTGATATTTTCAGAAACAACTGTTTGAACATCGGGGTGCTACCCGTTCAGGTAAGCCCAGAGTTCTTGGACAAAATTTTTAAGGCCATTGAAGCTGACCCCAAAGCGGAGTTTGAAGTCAACTTGCCCAAAGAAAAAATCACCATTTTGGCTACGGGAGAAAGTGAAGGTTTTGAAATCAATGGGTACAAAAAAGACAATATGCTCAATGGTTTTGATGATATCGACTACCTATTGAACATTCAGGACGATATTGAGAAATACGCCGAAAATACGCCCCTTTAAGCCACAGCTCGGAACACTACGGCACACCAAATGAAAAAACGCACCATAGAAATTATGGACACCACCCTTCGGGATGGTGAACAGACCTCTGGGGTTTCCTTTTCCGCTTCGGAAAAGCTTACCTTGGCCAAGCTCTTGTTGGAAGAGCTCAAAGTAGACCGCATCGAAGTGGCATCCGCACGGGTTTCAGATGGGGAATTGCAAGCTGTCAAAAATATTACGGAGTGGGCCGCTGCGGAAGGGTATTTATCCAAAGTAGAGGTCTTGACCTTTGTGGATAATGGTGTTTCCTTAAAATGGATGCAAGATGCCGGAGCCAAGGTCCAAAACCTATTGACCAAGGGTTCGCTAAATCATTTAACCCATCAGCTTAAAAAGACTCCAGAACAACACTTTACGGAAATTGAAAAAGTCATTTCAGAAGCCCATCAACTTGGGATGGACACCAATGTGTATTTGGAAGACTGGAGCAACGGAATGCGCAATTCCAAAGACTACGTTTTTCAGTTTTTGGATTTTCTGACCCAACAGCCTATCAAACGTATTTTGCTTCCGGACACTTTGGGCGTACTAACCCATACCGAGACAGGTGCATTTTTCAAGGAAATCATCCAAAGATACCCTAACACCCATTTTGATTTTCACGGTCACAACGATTATGATTTGAGCGTAGCCAACGTGATGGAGGCTTTGAAGGCTGGTGTTCATGGTTTGCATCTTACCGTAAATGGAATGGGCGAACGCGCAGGGAATGCGCCTTTGGCCAGTGCAGTAGCTGTTATCAATGATTTTTTACCAGAAATAAAGATTGGCGTCAAAGAATCTTCCCTTTACAAAGTAAGTAAGCTGGTGTCCGCCTTTACGGGTATAAGCATTCCGGACAACAAACCCATTGTTGGGGATAATGTATTCACTCAAACCGCTGGTATACATGCGGATGGAGATAGTAAAAAGAATCTTTACTTTAACGACCTTTTACCTGAGAGATTTGGAAGAAAACGCAAATATGCCCTAGGAAAAACCTCAGGCAAAGCCAATATTCAGAAGAATCTTCAGGAGCTGGGGTTGACCCTTAACGATGATGAGCTAAAAAAGGTTACCGAACGTATCATCGAACTAGGAGATAAAAAAGAGCGTGTCACCAAAGATGACCTACCCTATATTATTTCCGATGTGTTGGACAGCAACCTACATCAACAGAAGGTCTTCGTCAAATCATATGTGTTGACGCATTCCAAGGGGTTGAAGCCCTCCACTACCCTTTCCATTGAAATCGATGGGAAAACGTATGAAGAAAATGCACAAGGTGATGGTCAGTTCGACGCCTTCATCAACGCTTTGAAAAAAGTGTACAAAAAAGAAGGTCGCGAATTGCCCAAACTGGTAGATTATGCCGTTCGGATACCGCCAGGCAGTACCTCCGATGCACTTTGCGAGACGGTTATTACTTGGCAAACCAAGGAAAAGGACTTTACCACGCGAGGTTTGGATTCAGACCAAACGGTGTCCGCAATAAAAGCGACGGAAAAAATGCTAAATCTCGTATAACCGAACACTGAGAATTGTTCATTGAAAACTGATAATTGATAATTGAAAAAATGAAACTAAACATAGCGCTCTTGGCCGGAGATGGAATTGGCCCCGAAGTAATTGATCAAGCCGTAAAAGTATCTGATGCCATAGCCGCGAAGTTCGGTCATGAAATTAGCTGGACTCCTGCACTGACAGGTGCTGCTGCCATCGATGCTGTGGGAGAGCCCTATCCCGACGAAACCCATAAGATTTGTGTAGCCGCTGATGCCGTTCTTTTTGGTGCCATTGGGCACCCACGATTTGACAATGATCCTTCTGCCAAAGTACGCCCCGAGCAAGGCTTACTGAAAATGCGTCAAAAATTAGGGCTTTTTGCCAATGTTCGTCCAACGTTCACCTTTCCGTCCCTGATTGAAAAATCGCCCTTGAAAAGAGAGCGTATTGAAGGTACCGACTTGGTTTTTTTGCGTGAACTGACAGGAGGTATCTATTTTGGAAAAAGAGGTCGCGAGGATAATGACAACATCGCCTACGATACCTGCACCTACACCCGTACAGAAGTGGAGCGATTGGCCAGAAAAGGTTTTGAAATGGCGATGCAACGAAACAAAAAGCTTTGTTGCGTGGACAAGGCCAACGTTTTGGAAACTTCCCGTTTATGGAGGGAAACCGTTCAGAAATTGGAAAAAGATTATCCTGAAGTGGAGGTGTCCTATGAATTTGTGGATGCTGTAGCCATGCGTTTGGTACAATGGCCCAGCGCCTACGATGTTTTAATCACCGAAAACTTGTTTGGGGATATTCTAACCGATGAAGCTTCCGTGATTTCAGGTTCTATGGGTTTGATGCCCTCCGCTTCCTTAGGAGAGGAAACCTCACTGTTTGAACCTATCCACGGTTCATATCCGCAAGCAGCCGGAAAAGACATCGCTAACCCGTTGGCAACAGTTTTATCCGCAGCTATGATGTTCGAAACGGCATTTGGGCTTAAAGATGAGGCAGAAGCCATCCGTGAGGTGGTCAATAAGTCTTTGGCGGAAGGAGTGGTTACCGAGGATCTAGCCGAGGGCGGGAAAGCCTACAAGACCAGTGAAGTTGGGGATTGGTTGGCAAAACATATTTAATCAACCCCACATGAAAACCTAAAAAAGCCCCGAAAATCGGGGCTTTTTTAATTCGTTATAAAAATAAATCTTCAACCATTGCCTTATCATACTAAAATATCGATACGTCATTCTGAATTTATTTCAGAATCTCATCACTGTTGTATTCCAATTTTAGTGAGAACCTGAAACAAGTTCAGGTTGACGATTTCCTTTGATAATTAATTCAAATGAAAAGACAAAAAGCCCCGAAATCGGGGCTTTTCTGTTCCTTTTTCAAAATAGTTTTAAGGATAGAAATTCGTCAATTCGAGTGTTTTGAGTGAAACGAAAAATGTATCGAGAATCAAAAATTCATCGTTTTAAATCTTGTTCTCGACCTGCCTGCCGGTAGGCAGGTACTTTTTCCTTTGGAAAAAACTCAAACTGACACTTTTCTTTTACAAAATGTAATCCGTACTCAAAAAGTTGCTCACCTTAGCTTCCAATAGTTGCTCCACCGTCTGATTGTTCAAGTTATTGTCCTTGAACGCAACGAATGTTCGAATGGAGAAGGAACGCAATGCATCATGAACACTTAAAGTGGACTGGGCAGAGTCCTTTCTACCCGTGAAGGGATACACATCCGGTCCACGCTGACAAGAGCTGTTCAGGTTCACACGGCATACCAGGTTCGCTAAGGTATCAATCAGCGGCGATAAGCTATACACATCCTTTCCAAACAAGCTCACTTGCTGTCCGTAGTTGGATTCTGCCATATCATCCAAAGGCTCTTCGATATCCTGAAAGGAAAGCACTGGTATAATGGGGCCAAATTGCTCCTCTTGATATACCCGCATATCCTTGGTGACAGGATACAGCACCGCTGGCCAGATATAGTTGTCGAAATGCTTCCCTCCTTTTTTATTGATGATCTTGGCTCCTTTGGCCAAAGCATCATCCAAAAGCTCTTGGATATAAGCTGGTTTATCAGGCTCAGGAAGTGGTGTCAACTGCACCCCATCATCCCAAGGATTTCCAAACTTTAATCCATCCACTTTCTCCGAAAAGCGCTTTAAGAACTCATCTTTCACCTCGTCGTGGACGTAAACCACTTTCAAGGCTGTGCATCGCTGTCCGTTAAAGGACAAAGTACCCGAAATACACTCATTGATGGTCAAATCCAACTCGGCATCGGGCAGCACAATGGCCGGATTTTTGGCCTCCAAGCCCAAGACCAACCGCAATCGGTTACTTTTTGGATGCTGATCCTGCAATGCATTGGCGGATTTACTGTTTCCGATCAAAGCCAATACATCCACCTTACCCGTTTTCATTATGGGCGCCGCTACGGCTCTTCCTCGACCAAAAAGTATATTGACCACTCCCTTGGGAAAACTGCTCTGAAAAGCCTCCAAAAGAGGTGTAATCAAAAGAACGCCATGCTTTGCTGGCTTAAAAATGGTAGTGTTCCCCATAATAATGGCGGGAATCAACAAGGCAAAGGTTTCATTTAAGGGGTAATTGTATGGTCCAAGGCACAATACCACCCCGAGCGGTCCACGACGGATATGGGCGTAGACCCCGTCATGTTTCTGGAATTTGGCACAATCACGATCCAATTGCTTGTAATCTTCGATGGTGTCGTAGATGTATTCAACAGTTCGGTCAAACTCTTTGTAGGAATCCGGTTTGGACTTCCCAATTTCCCACATCAACAGCTTTACGACCTGCTCGCGCTTTTGCTCCATTTTCTTTACGAAGGTCTCCATACACTCAATCCGGTCCTTCACCTTCATGGTAGGCCAAAGCCCCTGACCCTTGTCATAAGCCGCCAAAGCGGCATCCAAAGCCTCCATGGCCTCTTCTTCGCCCATATCGGGAATACTTCCCAATGGGGTGGGTGCGTATTCATCTGTTGAGGAAATGGTGGAAACCACAGGACTGGTAGCTCCGTCCCATTTACGGAGTTCCCCGTTTACTAAATATGTTCTTTGATGTATCTCTTCAGTGATTTGAAAAGCTTCTGGTATTGCTGGTTTCGTTTTCGCCATGAGTTATTGATTTTAAGCGATTAGTGTTCATAAATGGTCACCTCTACTACACAAAGCTAACACAAAAACCATTGAAAATCATGTTGATTCTGTGGAAACCCTTAGTGTTGGAAAGGAAACCAAACTTTATCATAATGATGCTTGAAAATGTTGGTGGCATCACACCAAATATTGAAAAAGATCAGGCTTGTTGTTCAGGTAATCCCCAAAGAAGTTATTGTCTTTCATCCGCTGCATTAAGGGTTCAAGATCTTCTGGGGATTTTAGCTCTACCCCTACAATCGCCGGGGCATTTTCCCTACTTGACTTTTTGGAATACTCAAAGTGCGTGATATCGTCGTTGGGGCCCAAAATATCGACCACAAATTCCTTCAACGCGCCGGGTCGCTGGGGAAACCTCACAATAAAATAATGCTTCAATTGGGCGTAGAGCAAGGCCCTTTCCTTGATTTCGGCCGTTCGGGTAATATCGTTATTGCTTCCGCTTACCACACAAACCACATTTTTGCCCTTGATTTCTTCCTTGAAATCATCCAAAGCAGCAATGGTGAGTGCTCCAGCGGGCTCCACCACAATGGCATCCCTATTGTAAAGGTCCAAGATGGTCTGGCACACCTTCCCTTCGGGAACAGTTACCATTTTGTGTAGGTAATCCCTGCAAATAGGATAGGTCAACGAACCTACTTTTTGTACTGCCGCTCCATCAATAAACTTATCGATGTTTTCCAGCTCCACCAACTCCCCTTGTTCCATGGATCTTATCATGGACGGGGCTCCTTCGGGCTCTACCCCTATAATTTTGGTGTTTGGCGATAAGGCCTGGAACGTTCCGCAAAGCCCGGATGCCAATCCACCACCCCCAACGGCCACAAACACATAATCGATAGGTACATGTGACTGTTGCAACATTTCCAAGCCAACAGTGGCTTGTCCTTCTATGGTTTTTTCGTCATCAAACGGATGCACAAAGGTTTTGCCTTCTTGCTCACAAAACAATTCGGCCGCCTTCTTGGAATCGTCAAACGTATCCCCTTCCAGAACCACATCCACCCATTCCCCTCCAAACATCTTGGTCTGGTCAATTTTCTGTTTTGGAGTCACCACGGGCATATATATGGTTCCTTTCACCTGCAAATGGCTACAGGCAAATGCAACGCCCTGCGCGTGATTTCCAGCACTCGCGCAAACTACTCCGCTCTCCAGTTGTTGTTTACTAAGTGAACTGATCTTGTTGTACGCACCACGAATCTTGTAGCTTCGTACGCGATGTAAATCCTCACGCTTGAGAAGAATATTGGCCCCATGGGATTTGGAATAGCGGATACTTTGCTGCAAAGGGGTTACCTCTGCCACCTGGGCAATGGTCTTTGCCGCTTGATAAATATCCGCTATTTGCGGAAAGTATGTTTCCACAGTTTCGCTCATGGGACCAATGGTTTTGTTATCCTATGGGCTTCATGGCAGTCATGGAGGCGCGTAATCTGGCACCGACCACTTCCACATCATGCTCACGGATGGCCTTGTTCACTGCAATCAGCCGAACGTTGTCCACCCCTGTATCTTTTCCTTCGCCAAAGTGTTTGCCAATGATATCAGTGTCCACTTTCTTCATAAAATCTGCCAATAACGGCTTACAAGCATGGTCGAACAAGTAACAGCCGTATTCCGCGGTATCGGAAATGACCCTGTTCATTTCGAACAATTTCTTTCTGGCAATAGTGTTTGCGATCAATGGTGTTTCGTGCAGCGATTCGTAGTAGGCCGACTCTCCAATGATTCCGGATTCGGTCATGGTTTCATAGGCCAATTCCACCCCAGATTTTACAAAAGCGACCATCAATACCCCATTGTCATAATATTCCTGCTCGGAAATATTCATATCCCCAGCAGGTGTTTTTTCAAAAGCGGTCTCTCCCGTTGCAGCTCTCCAATCCAATAGGTTTTTATCGCCATTGTCCCAATCTTCCATCATGGTTTTGGAGAAATGGCCGCTCATAATGTCGTCCATGTGCTTTTGGAACAAGGGTCGCATGATTTCCTTCAATTCTTCGGCCAAATCAAAGGCCTTGATCTTGGCGGGATTCGACAAACGATCCATCATGTTTGTGATTCCACCCTGCTTCAATCCTTCGGTGATGGTTTCCCATCCATACTGAATCAATTTGGAGGCATAGGCTTCATCGATACCTTTTTCCACCATTTTGTTGAAGGAAAGAATAGAACCTGTTTGCAACAAACCACAAAGAATGGTCTGTTCTCCCATCAAATCCGACTTTACTTCTGCCACAAATGATGATTCCAACACACCAGCTTTGTCACCTCCTGTTGCCGCAGCGTAGGCCTTTGCTTGTTCCAACCCTTTTCCTTCCGGGTCGTTTTCCGGGTGAACGGCAATCAAGGTAGGTACGCCAAATCCTCTTTTGTACTCTTCACGCACTTCGGAACCTGGACTTTTGGGCGCAACCATGATTACGGTAAGGTCTTCGCGCACTTGCATTCCCTCTTCCACGATATTGAAACCATGCGAATAGGACAAGGTGGCGCCTTGCTTCATCAAAGGCATTACTGTGCTTACCACATTGGTATGTTGTTTATCTGGTGTCAGGTTAATGACCAAATCGGCAGTCGGAATCAATTCTTCATACGTTCCTACCGTAAAGTTGTTTTCCTTTGCGTTTTTGTAGGATTGACGTTGTTCCTTGATAGCTGCTGGCCGAAGGGCGTAAGAGATATCCAGTCCAGAGTCGCGCATGTTCAACCCTTGGTTCAATCCTTGGGCACCACACCCCACGATTACAATTTTCTTTCCTTTTAATGCGGTAACACCATCAGCGAACTCGCTGGAATCCATAAATCTACATTTTCCCAACTGTGTCAGTTGTTCACGAAGTGATAGTGTGTTAAAGTAATTTGCCATTTTAAATATTTGATTTTACGCTATTTAGTTTTCTTGAAATTCTTGCAACATTTCGCTAATGGGCATCGTGGCCTTGGTGACCGCAATTCGGCCGGAACGAACAAATTGAAGGATGCCATAAGGCTCCAATGCTTCGTGCATTTCATCTATTTCGTGCCGACGCCCTGTTTTGGCCAACGCAAAAAACTCCCGGTTTACGGTCACGATCTGCGAATGGCTTTCTTTGATGATGTTTTGTATCTGTCGTTCATCGAACAACAAATGCGAAGCAATTTTGAACAGTGCCGATTCCTGATAGATGGTCTCGTCATCGGTGTGATAATAGGCCTTAATGACCTCCACCTGCTTTTCTATCTGACCAACGATTTTCCGTGTCCACTCCTCGGTGGTAAAAACCACAATCGTGAACTTAGAAACACCTTCAATCTCTGATTTTGAGACATTTAAACTTTCTATATTGATATGTCGCTTTAAGAATATTCCCGATATCCTATTGAGCAATCCCACATGATTTTCGGAATATGCCGAGATGGTATACCATTGTTTTTCCATAGTGTTTTGATATGCTTTGTGACTTGTTGGGTTTGATAAACCATCACCCTACAAGTTTCCTTTTCTATTCATTTTTACTTCAATCTGATGTCCGAAACCGATGCGCCTGATGGAATCATCGGGAACACATTGTCCTCTTTCTCCACTTTTACTTCCAAGAAATATGGATTTTTGGATGCCATCATCTCTTGCACCGCTTCTTGAAGGTCTCCCCTTTCGGTCACTCTTCTGGCCTGAATATGATAGCCTTCGGCAATCTTCACAAAATCGGGGTTGGTCATGACGGTGGATGCGTAACGCCTATCAAAGAATAGTTCTTGCCATTGGCGCACCATGCCCAAGTGATCATTGTTCAGTACCACAATTTTAACGGGTACATTGTGCTGAAAAATAACTCCTAGTTCCTGAATCGTCATTTGATAGCCTCCATCACCGATAATGGCAACCACTTCGCGGTCCATGGCGCCCATTTTGGCCCCAATGGCCGCTGGAAGCCCAAATCCCATGGTGCCCAGACCTCCGGAGGTAATATTACTCTTAGATTGTTTAAACTTGGCGTAACGGCAAGCGATCATTTGATGCTGACCAACATCGGAGACCATCACCGCTTTGTGGCCGGAGGCCAAATTGATTTGCTCAATGACCTCGCCCATGGTCAACCCTTCCTTGGTCGGGTGAATGTCCTTATCAATCAGGGCATCATATTCGATTTGATACATTTTATCAAACTCCGCCTTCCATGCGCTGTGTTCTTTTTTATCCACCAAAGGGAGGATATCGCGCAATGTTTCTTTGGAATTTCCCAAAACCGCTACATCTACCTTTACGTTTTTATTGACTTCTGCGGGGTCTATCTCAAAATGAATGACCTTGGCCTGTTTGGCGTAGGTATCCAAATTACCGGTCACCCGGTCATCAAAACGCATTCCAATGGCAATCAGCACATCGCATTCGTTTGTGAGTAGATTAGGCCCATAATTGCCGTGCATTCCCACCATGCCTACGTTCAATGGATGGTCGGTATCCATGGCCGAAAGACCAAGAATGGTCCAAGCCGCAGGAATTCCCGTTTTTTCCACGAAGGCTTTGAGCTCTGCCTCCGCTTCGCCCAAAATCACCCCTTGCCCAAATACGATAAATGGTTTTTTGGCACTATTGATGAGTTCTGCTGCTTTCTCCAAGCTACCAGCTTCAGGAGTGGGAACGGGTTTGTAGCTTCTCACCTTGGTACATTTTTCGTACACAAAATCAAGCTCATCGAACTGGGCGTTCTTGGTGATATCCACCAAAACAGGTCCAGGCCTTCCCGACTTGGCAATGTAAAATGCCTTCGCCATGATTTCTGGAATCTCTTCCACACGAGTGATTTGGTAATTCCATTTGGTCACCGGGGTCGAAATCCCCACAATATCGGTTTCTTGGAAGGCATCGGAACCTAAAAGGCTTCGTGTCACCTGTCCGGTAATGCAAACCATGGGGGTAGAATCAATCTGTGCATCGGCCAACCCTGTCACCAAATTAGTGGCTCCAGGACCCGATGTAGCCATGGCCACACCTACCCTGCCTGTCACCCTTGCATAGCCTTGGGCAGCATGGGTGGCCCCTTGTTCGTGACGGGTCAAAATATGCGTCAATTTATCCTGAAACTTATATAGCTCGTCATAAACAGGCATAATGGCCCCACCGGGATAACCGTATATTAAATCGACTCCTTCAGCAAGCAAACAGTGAATGATGGCTTCTGCTCCTGTTATTCGGATACTATTTTGTGTTTTGCTATCTTTTTTTTGTGCTTTCAATGTCTCCATAAGCCTTAATTTAGGGAGATACCCCTTTTGTAATTGTTAGAACAAATCGGTAACACAGCCTTTTGCTGCGGATGATACCGTTTTGGCATATTTGTACAAGCTTCCTGATTTGACCTTCAATTCAGGTTGCTTCCATTCCTTTCTTCTTTTTTCGAGCTCTTCGTCCGAAATATTCACATTAATGGTATTCTTCACGGCATCGATGGTAATTTCATCACCATCTTTTACCAAGGCAATACCGCCTCCTACCTGGGCTTCGGGCGATACGTGGCCCACCACAAATCCGTGTGAACCACCGGAGAATCGACCATCGGTAATCAAGGCTACATCCTTTCCAAGTCCCGCTCCCATAATGGCGGATGTAGGCTTCAACATCTCGGGCATACCTGGTGCTCCTTTTGGTCCTTCATAGCGAATGACCACCACATCGCCTTTTTGCACTTTGCCGTTATGGATGCCTTCGTTCACCGCGACCTCGCTATCAAATACGCGGGCGGTTCCCGTAAATTCAAGTCCTTCTTTACCCGTAATCTTGGCAACGGCGCCTTCTGTGGCGATGTTCCCGGTCAAAATGCGAATATGTCCGGTTTCCTTAATAGGTTGTTCTTTTTTTCGGATAATGTCCTGCCCTTCGGCCAAATCGGGAACATCCAATAGGTTTTCGGCCAAGGTTTTTCCCGTAACGGTCATACAGTCCCCATGCAACATCCCTTCCTTCAACATATATTTTAGTACGGCAGGCACCCCTCCAACATTATGCAGGTCTTCCATCAAATATTTGCCACTGGGTTTTAGATCAGCCAATAAAGGCGTAGACTCACTGATGCGTGTGATATCCTCCAAAGAGAAATCCACTTCCGCGGCGTGGGCAATGGCCATAAAGTGAAGCACTGCATTGGTGGAACCCCCAAGTACGGTAACCAACCTAAAGGCATTTTCCAATGACTTTTTGGTAACAATATCCCTTGGCTTGATATCTTCTTTGAGCAAATGGTAGAGCGCCGCTCCTGCAGCTTCGCAATCCGCCTGTTTTTTATCGTTCACCGCTGGAATGGATGAGTTGAAGGGCATGGACATCCCCATGGCTTCTATTGCCGACGCCATGGTGTTTGCGGTGTACATACCGCCACAAGCTCCAGCACCCGGGCATGCCTTGTGGATGACCTCCTTATATTCCTTTTCATCTATGGCACCGGCCACTTTTTGTCCATAAGCTTCAAAAGCCGAGATAATATCCAATTTTTTGTTATTGTGGCATCCCGGAGCAATGGTTCCCCCGTATACCAAAATGGATGGGCGGTTCAAACGCAATTGCGCCATTAAGGCTCCCGGCATGTTTTTATCGCATCCCACCACGGTGACCAAGCCGTCATAGCTCATGGCATGGATTACGGTTTCAATGGAATCGGCAATAATATCCCTTGATGGCAGCGAATACCGCATACCTGGAGTTCCGTTTGATATCCCATCGCTAACCCCAATGGTATTGAAGATAAGACCGACCAAATTGGAGGACTCTACCCCTTTTTTCACATCTAGGGCCAAATCATTTAGGTGCATATTACAGGGGTTTCCTTCGTAACCTGTACTCGCAATCCCGATTAAAGGTTTTTGTAAATCTTCATCTGTCAATCCAATCGCATGCAACATAGCCTGGGCCGCTGGCAGCGTTGGGTCTTGTGTCACTTTTTTACTAAACTTGTTCAATTCCATTGTAAAAATTCATTCAAATACCACATTCTCCTGAATAAATGCAGTAATTCAAAGATATATGTTTAAAAAGCCCTAGATTTTTAACAGTTGTTCGCTGTTTAAATCCACTGGAAACATAATATACATAAATTACTGTTTTTCAAACTTTTAGATGGTTTAAAAATCCAACATTCAATTAATTTTCTTGGAAATAAAAAAGGCCTGTATCGTGTAGGATACAGGCCTTTTAAGTCAATAGCAAGTCCGTATCACCCCGTTTTGGGAATAATAATGACAGCTACGATGACTTGGTTATTTCTTTTCATACACCAAGGGTACAAAAAATAATTGTCTTTGGTACGAAGGCCTTGGAGATTTTTTTAAATCAGTTTAAACCGCAATTCATCCCCGTACTTCTTTTGGGCCAAAATGGAAATGGACGCTTCTGAGAGTTGCAAAATACGTGGGTAACCGCCGGTGGTTTGACCATCCTTCATCAAAATGATCATACGGCCTGCTGGCGTAAGCTGGATAGTGCCCGGCAAGGTCCCGGAAGTAAGCATGGTATGCGAATGTCCTGCGATGAGCTCCGAAATTTGATAGGCCATTCGATTGTTTTCCTTGGAAACATGATAGGTTTTGGTAAAGATCTCGGTCAACTGCCCGTCCGAAAGCAACGAAAACTCGGGACCTTTGTACACCTTGAGAACATTGCTTTCAAAATGCTCTTCAATCTTGACTTCCGATATTTTGGGTTCGTAGGACTTGGTTTCCTTGTACGGGACCTCATCGCCATCTTTAAGTCGGGCCGACTTGGTAACAGGATAAAACTGTGAACGACTGTGGAGCAGTTTTTCCGTTTGAAAACCTCCTTTCACGGCCAAATATCCCCTGAAACCCTTCTCCAGACGACCGTAGGACAAAATATCGCCCTTGCCCACTTTGATTACGGTGTAGGTATCAACAGGTTCATTGTTAAGGGTAGCGGCGATATGAGCACCGGACATACTAATATACGTATCAGTATCAAATTGAAGGGTCGGACCCGTCATGGTAATTTCCAAAACCGCATCGTTCTCATCGTTCTCCAACAAAAGGTTTGCCTTCTTCACCGATTTCACATCCATGGCCCCAGCTATGGGCACACCAATATCCCGGTGTCCGAACCTTCCAAGGTCTTGGATGGTCAAATAGAGGCCAGGTTTCAATACTTTAAGCATTCAGCACCACTTTTTCGGGTTCATATATACCTACTTCGCCCTCGATTTTATGCAGTTTGTATTCCGCTTTTGAAATACGCTCAAACTGTATCTTGTCCCCTACCTTCACAAAGCAAGGGTCATCCTTTTTGGGGTCGAACAGATCCACCGGACAGTTTCCGATAATGTTCCAGCCGCCGGGCGATTCCTGTGGATAAATTCCGGTTTGTTTGCTCGCAAGTCCTACCGAGCCTTTGGGAACCTTTAACCTTGGCTCGGCACGGCGAGGGATTTCCAGAGAAGCAGGAAGTCCGCCCAAATACATAAAGCCGGGCAAAAAGCCGATGCCGTACACCACATATTGATGCGAAGTATGCTGTTCGATGAGCGCTTCGGGAGAAAGCCCCAAAGTTTTGGAAGCATCTTCGAGGTCCATTCCAAATTCCAAATCGTAGCAAACGGGCAGTGTCCATAAATGCTGTATCCGTTCTGTTTTGGATTGGGCCTGACGCTCTTGGCATTCCGCAATCATCTTTTTGGTTTCCTCAAAATCGATATGGTCCTGATTGTAAACCATGGTCAAGGAATTATAGGCTACGGACATCTCCCAACCGGGGATTTCCAGCTCTTTAAACGCATCCATAAAATCGAGAATGTCGGCCAAAATGGATTCACTCACCTCTTTGGGCCATTCTACCAGAACGGCGCGTTCACCAAAGGGCTTTATACTGATGGGGTAACTTTTCACTATGCTATTTTCACCTGATTTTGAGGTAATTCTCTTGAAAGATACATCAATATATCCAAAGCAGAAACCGTATCGCCATGAATGCACAACGTATCCGCACTGATTTGTCGAAGTCCACCATCAACGGTTGAAACTTCCCCTTTTTTGATGATGGGAAGAATATGTTGCAAGACTGCCTCAGGTTGCTCAATAAGGGCATTTTCCGTTTTTCTGGAAACTAGGGACAGGTCAGGATTATAGTTTCGATCCGCAAAAGCTTCATACCAAATTTGAAACCCTTGTTCTTGAGCTATTCTTGCTATTTCTGAACCAAAAGGCACATACAGGACGGCTTTGTTTTTGTATGCTGCAATGGCATCCAAATAGGCAATCGCCAGTTGGTTATCTTTCGCCGTTTGATTGTACAAGGCACCGTGCGCTTTGATATGGTGCAATGTAATTTCTCCCTGATTTAACACCTCATCAAAATCTGCCAATTGGGATTGAATGCTTTGGATAAGATCTTCGTTCGAAATATCCATGACCTCTCTGCCAAAATTGGCTTTATCCGGATATGATGGATGCGCCCCGACTTTAAGTCCGTGCTGCTTGGCCAAAGAAGCTATCCCGCGCATGGTTTCCATATCCCCCGCATGTCCGCCGCAAGCAATATTGCACGAACTGATGTACGGAAAAATCTGCGCTTCGTTCCCTACACCTTCGCCTACATCACAATTGATATCTATGGTAAACTGATCCATTTAAAACAAACCTATCACTTTTAATATACTTTTTGCACCGAGAAAAATGGCAAAAGCAACGATGGCGATGCCAAATGCATTCTGGATGACAGAGTTTCGGTGTTCGCCCATCACCGATTTTTTGTTCACCACCCATAAGAGCAATAAGGCCATCACGGGAAGCAAAATACCGTTGGCCACTTGCGCAAATTGAATGACCTCAATGGGTTTAATATCAAAAGAAAGGAACACCACCCCGCAAAGCAGTACCGTGGTCCAGACCATTTTAAATTTTTTGTGCTGCATTCCGCCTTCCCAGCCAAAGCAACTACTGGCCACATAGGCGGCTGCCAAAGGGGCCGTAATAGCCGAGGTAATTCCCGCTGCCAAAAGCCCAATGGACATGAACAAAAATGCCATTTGTCCAAATAAGGGCTCCAATGCCTTGGCCATATCCAAGGCATTGTTGATTTCGGAGATGGGTGCAGCGGCGGCAGTCACCAATATGGCCATAGAAACCAAACCGCCCAATCCTATGGAAACAAGAGTGTCCCAATTCACTGCTTTTAGATCTTTTTGCGAATTCCATTTTTCCTTTACCAAAGAGGCATGCAAAAAGAGATTGTAAGGAACCACCGTAGTCCCCACCAGGGCAATTACGGTAAGCAATCCGTTTTCAGGCAATTTAGGAACGAACATTCCCTTTACAATTTCACCAATCGATGGTTGGGTGATGATGGCACAAATAACAAAGCTTACTCCCATAATGCCTACCAAGCCCATGAATATTTTTTCCAAAATCTTATAATTGCTCCACCATAGTAGCATAAAAATTATTCCTCCTATAATGGCGGGCAAAAAAGGTTTTACCGAAGGATAGGGCAACAACTGCTCCAATCCTAAAGTGGCACCACCGATATTTCCAGCTTCGTAGGCAGCATTTCCCACCAAAATGGCACCGAGCACTATGGCGATGACCATATTTCGAATCCAAGGTGTTCGCAGTTCTGCCCGAACCACGTCCACTAGGCCACTTTGGGTTATGAGTCCAATCCTACCGGCCATGCCCTGCAACACGATAGTGGCTATTACCGATACCAAAAGAGCCCACAGCAAAGCGTACCCAAAACTTGCTCCTGCTAGCGTGCACATGGTTATGGTTCCTGGCCCAACAAAGGCTGCTGCAACAAGAACTCCCGGGCCTATTTTTTTAAACATGGATGGTTTGGTTTTTGGTGGGTTGAAATTAAAAGTATAAATGGACAAATCATGCATTTCATCCGAAAAAGTGCCATTCGTCTAAAAGTGGGATGTCGTACATCGATTTTTTATACGATTTCGAAAAACTGAAAGTTATGGTTATACCAAATCTTATTGAGACCTAAACTTGACTAAAACCTATGATATGTAAGGATTGTGGCAAAGGCCTTGACCCCCGTCAATATAAAGCTTCCAAGGAATCTTTGGGTGTTACCCTCTGCGAAAGACATACAAAGCTTATTAAAAGAGTGATATTGAACAATGATACGCCAATTGAGGCCATTCATTTATTCTATGCCCTCAAGGAGGCCGGTGTATCTCCAATGCTGGAATGGTGGGATGGAAAAAAATCTGTGGATATAGCAATTTCCAGAGTAAAGCTCAACATTGAAATTGACCAAAACTACAACATGATCACCCACGAACAGGCCATAGCCGACCTTGAAGATGCCATGCATTCGTTCAAAAATGGGTTTACCACTGTTCGGATTCCCCATTTGGCCATCAAATATTATTTGGACGAAACGGTGGAGAACATCATGGGAATCATAGAAGGACTAAAAGCCAACATCAAGGCCATTTAGTTGGAAAACTGAAATCTGTTCTCTTTTTTGGTTTCCTTGTATTCCAAAATATTGATGACTACGGTTGCCTCACCAATGTTTTCCAAATCGTTGACGTAGTTTTTGCCACGATTTTCGAAATATTCGGTATCCCCGGGGTTTAATTTGATCATGTCGATTTTACCGTTGCCGTAACGGGTGATCACCAAACCTCCTGTGGTGCATACCCAGCCGTAATTGGTATTGTGCCTTCTAAAGTTAAGACGTTCTCCGGGCAAAAGGCATAAATCCCAAAGCTTGACCTCTTCATTTTCAAAAACCAATCGATTGCTCAACGATTCTTTGATTTCCTGATGTAGCAACTCATCTATCTTCTCCTGCTCCCAAGGGTCAAAATTCCCCATTGGGTTCAACTCCACAAACTGCATGTTCCCTAAATTTTAAAAAAACGGGGCGAAAGTACTGTTTAAAAGTCTTATCAACAGCGGTTTAAGCAATATTTAACGTAATCACGCCATATCTATCCACAAAAGACCCGAACCTTATCAATTTGATGATAAACCTTTGGTTTATTTTCCATGTTCGCATTCCCATTTTTCATCAATTTGAGGTTTAGCTTAACCCAGCCACCCTTCCCTATCCAGACTTCGATACTGTATCGCTTCCGAGATATGGTTTTCAGTTACCTCAGAAAACCCTTCCAAATCGGCAATGGTGCGGGATACTTTTAAGATTCTGTCATAAGCCCTCGCAGATAGATTCAGTCGTTGCATGGCTTCCTTTAAAAGATTTTTGGAGGAATCGTTCAATTTGCAAAACTGCCGAATATGCTTGGTCCCCATTTGGGCATTGTAATGGATACCCTCGATTGCGGCAAACCTTTGGTTCTGAATGTCCCGGGCGGCTTCCACTCTTTTTCGGATAACGACACTGCTCTCCCCTCTCCTGTCTTCGGACAATTTATCGAAAGGGACCGGGGTGACCTCAATGTGAATATCTATCCTATCCAACAAAGGGCCGGATATTTTGCCCAAATACCGCTGCATTTCTGCGGGTGATGATGTCACAGGGGCATCGGGGTCATTGAAATATCCTCCTGGACTGGGGTTCATGCTGGCCACCAGCATAAAACTACTGGGATAAGTAACCGTAAATTGGGCGCGGGCTATGGTGACCTCCCTGTCTTCCATCGGTTGTCGCATCACTTCCAGTACGCGTCGTTCAAACTCGGGGAGCTCATCCAAAAACAGGACTCCATTGTGGGCCAACGATATTTCACCGGGCTGCGGATAACTGCCCCCACCCACCAGGGCGGCACTGCTTATGGTATGGTGCGGGTTACGGAAAGGTCGCTGGCTCATCAATCCCTTGTTTTTCACTTTGCCTACCACACTGTGTATTTTGGTGGTTTCCAAGGCCTCGTGCAAGGTCATGGGCGGCAAAATGGACGGTAAACGCTTGGCCAGCATGGTCTTCCCTGCTCCGGGGGGACCTATCAAAATAATGTTGTGACCGCCAGCAGCCGCAATTTCCATACATCGTTTTATGCTTTCCTGTCCCTTCACATCAGCAAAATCAAATTCTGGCAGGTACTGTTGCTCGTAAAACGTTTTTCGGGTATCCACCACGGTTTGTTCCAAAGGAAGGTCGGCATCAAAAAAATCAATCACCTGTTTAATGGTTTCCACGCCGTAGACCTTGAGTCCGTCCACCACGGCTGCTTCGTTGGCATTTTCCTTGGGAAGGATAAAGCCTTCGAAACCTTCTTGCTGGGCCTTAATTGCAATGGGAAGGGCGCCTTTAATGGGTTGCAGGCTTCCGTCCAAAGAAAGCTCTCCCATAATCAAATAGTTTTCAATGTTTTCCGAACGGATTTGTCCTGATGCTGCCAAGATTCCTATGGCCAGCGTTAAATCGTAGGCCGAACCCTCCTTGCGCATATCGGCCGGAGCCATGTTGATGGTGATTTTTTTACCGGGAATTCGGTAATCGTTGTTCTGAAGGGCAGCGGCAATCCGAAAATTACTTTCCTTGATGGCATTATCTGGCAATCCTACCAAATGATACCCGATTCCCTTGTCGATATTGACCTCCACTACGATGGTGGTGGCCTCTATGCCAAAAACGGCACTTCCGTAAACTTTTGTGAGCATAAATTGTTTCTAATTGAAAAAGACTGAAAATGTAAACAATCTATGTTCAAGAATAGGTGCTCAATTGACGGATGCCCCTTTTGAATTGACGGATGCCCCTTTTGGGTTAACGAAAGATCAAAATGGATGATGCAGTTTCTTCAATTTCCTGCTTGTTCATCATCATTTTACGGAACTCCCCATTCACGTACATCTGGGCTTGATCCTGATAATGCTCGCTGAACGGATTTCCGGACTGGCCCGTGGGCAAGATGCTGATGCTGTTCTCCACATCGGAAAAATCGATGATCCTCCGAGTGGATGGACCCGAATTTACTTTGTAAAAACCTGTGCTGTCATAGGGAAAAGCAAGGTTGTTGATTACTTCTCGAGTGCCTTCCACAGGAAATGGACCTACGTTGAAATAGCCTCGTAAGGATTCCACTTGCCCAAATGGGTGTGGATGCTCCAGCGTATGCAGTTTATCCCATGTCCATTGGCTGGGGTCGGGTCCTAAATCTTCCACCAACGAATTCCATGCATCGGAAAAGGAAGCCATGACCATATCCTGTCTGGTTTCCACGACATCGGGCGTATTGACATTGTCCCACCATTTGGAACGCTCTATGGAAGCACCCCAAGCAATTTGTCTTTTGAATAAATGGGTGGACAAAAACTGTTTGAACATTTCAGGGCCCATTTCGTCCTCGACCGTGTTCCTCACCATAAAATAGAGGCTTCGATGGTACAAGGCAGGACTAGTGCTAGTTAAGGAATACTTGCCGTTCCAATTTCTTAGGGAATCCACCATAACCAGCTGTTCTTCGGTCATTTTGGTGACATCAAACAATTTGATGAGTTCCGTGACCACTTCCGTATTTACGGGTGAGGTGACATCCAATATCATTTCAGAAACGGACTCCTTGTCCCAGTCGTTTTTCGCATCCAACAACTGAACTATGCGCTTGGCGCGGTTTTCGGGCAAATAGTAGCCGGGATATAATATTCCCGCAATGGAATCGGGCTGATTATTGGCCGAGTAGACGTAATTCCATGGTGGGTTTTCCGCCATTGGATTCTCAGAAAAATCCAGATATCTCAAAGGCTCCTCTTTTCCAGATGTTCCATCCAACACAAATTTGGTGGACAAACTGTCTGGCATTTGATAAAGTTTGGCTGTGGCCCACCAAGCTACATTGCCCTCGGCATCACCATACATTACGTTAAGTCCCGGTGCATGGATATTGGGCAGGGCACTTTTAAACTCTTCCATGTTTTTGGCATGACTAAGCCCATATAACGCATGCATCACCATATTCTTGGGTTTAGTATATATCCATGACATGCTTATGGGCCGCTCACCGGATATTTGGTCCGCAATGTTGTTCAGCACGGGACCGTGGTGTGTTTTTTTGTATGAAAAGGCCACATCTTCACCATCCTTAACCTTTATGGTCTTATTTACTAATTGGTAGGTTTTCCAACCTTCGGCTGTTTTGTATTGTGTGCTATCGGATGGATTGGTTTCTTCATAGTAAAAATCAATATCATCATTTTCGAACATGGTAAGTCCATACGCCATTTTTCGGTCGTGACCCAATAACGGAAAGGGAACACCTGCCAAATGATATCCATATTTTTCGTAGGTAGGTGTGCTTACATGTGCCTCGTACCAGACGGATGGCTGTGCAAACCCAATATGTGGGTCGTTTGCCAAGATGACTTTGCCATTCTTGGTTTTTTGTGGCGCTATCACCCAGCTATTGCTGCCTTCAAATTGGGGAATGGGCAGTTTTTTCAACGCCTTGTCCACACTGGCGGTAATTTGGGTTCCCAAGGTGTCAACGGACTCACCTTTGTAGTTTTTTATCCATACGGTGGAAGAATCGGAATCAATGGCCAAGTCCTTCATGTACTCATCACCCAATTTATTCCTAAGACTGGTTAGGAATGGGTCTGTTTTATGGGCCATGGCGAAACTAAAGGCCATATACCCGACCGCATTGTACACATCTTCAATGGTAAAAGGTTCTTTATCTATCCCGGTCAAGTAAAACTCTATGGGGGTGGGACCTTCTTCTATAAAGGCATTGATTCCATCCAAATAGGCTTGTGAAAGCACAATGGGCTCACTGCTTTTGTCCAATCCCTGTAAAGTTTCACGGGTTTGCTCATCTATGCCAAGGGATAGAAAAAACTTATCGGTCTTGACCATGTCCTTGCCAAACACCTCAGAAAGTCTTCCTTTGGCGACTCTTCTCAACAGCTCCATTTGCCACAATCGGTCCTGGGCGTGCACGTAGCCAAGCGCTTTTAAGGCATCCGCCTCATTGTCAGCATAAATATGTGGGATTCCGTAGGGGTCAAAATACGTTTTTACCTCGGAGGATAGACCCGGAAGGGATTTTTCCCCTCCATAGTCGGGTTTAAGACTGTTGATAAATAAGGCTGCGCCAATAATTACAAGTAGAAGTAATCCTGCTAGAACAAGAAGAATCTTTTTGTATGTTTTCACAAAGAAGGGTTAAGTCGATTAGTAGACCTAATGTATAATTATTTTTTTAGATGTTGAACAAAATTGATTGACAAATGTCAATTATTTGTTCATGGATAGCTGATGTTTTTCCAAACCGGATTTTAACCAATCTTCGTAGGTGTCCACATCCACATACTGCACAGCTTCGTTCAATATCTCCAATTCGGGTGACATAAGCACATAATAGGGCTGCGATGCCGCATTAAAATTGATGGTTTGGAAGGTACCCCACTTTTGTCCGATGGTTTCAATGGCCTTTACCCGTCCTGAATCGTATTTAAAATCGAATTTTTCGGAATCGGGCAATTCCTTCCTATCATCCACATAGAGGGAAATGAGCACGTATTCATCCTTCAGTAAAGGATACACATTAGGGTCGCTCCACACATTTTCTTCCATTTTTCTGCAATTCACACAGGCCCATCCCGTAAAATCGAGCAAAATGGGCTTGTTCACCTCCTGTGCATAAGCAACGCCTTCCTCAAAATCCTTAAAACAGTCCAAGCCCAACGGACAATCGCTTTCGGTTTCCACTACACTGTAAAAACCGGGAGGCGGAAATCCACTCAACAATTTCAAAGAAGTTATTTTGAATAGTCCAAGTACCAAGTACACGGTAAAAGCAAAGCTTATCAGCCCAACAATCTTTCTGGAAGGAGACAAATTCTTTTTGGGACCATCATGCGGAAACCTGAACAATCCGAATAAGTAAAGAGTCATCAATACAAAAAGGACCACCCAAATGCCTACGAATATTTCCCGTTTCAGAATGCCCCAATTCCCCACTAAATCGGCGTTGGATAAGAATTTGAAGGCCAAAGCCAGTTCCAAGAAGCCGAGCACCACTTTTACCGTGGTCATCCATCCCCCTGATTTAGGCAGCGAATTCAACCAAGCCGGGAACATGGCAAACAAGGCAAAAGGCAGGGCCAAGGCCAAACCAAAACCGACCATCCCGGAAGTTAAATTGGTTGCCACATTTCCTTCTGCCAAGGTGGTACTGCCCAAGAGTCCGCCCAAAATTGGTCCCGTACAGGAAAATGAAACAATGGCCAAGGTCAAGGCCATAAAAAAGATACCCAATCCCCCTCCTACTTTGGAGGATGCCAAATCCATCTTATTGGCCCAAGAGCTGGGTAAGGTCAGTTCGTAGTAACCGAAAAAAGAAAAGGCAAAAAACACGAAAATCACAAAGAAAAACACGTTGAGCCAGATATTAGTGGCGATGGTATTCAATATTTGGGAGTCCACCGAATTGAACAAATGGAACGGTAAACTCAACAAGAAATAAATCAACACAATGAAAAATCCATAGAGCAAGGCATTGGCAATCCCCTTGGATTTCTGCTTGGTCTGTTTGGTGAAAAAGGAAACTGTTAGCGGAATCATGGGGAAAACGCAGGGCGTCAACAAGGCTATAAGTCCACCTACAAAACCAAGCCCAAAAATCATCCAAAGGTTGGATTTTCCTTCGGAATCGGTCACTCCATCTTGTTGGAGCAGTTCCTTGTTCTTTAAATCAACCTTTAGCGATTCGCCCAAGGCCACACTTCGTTCATCCAAGGATGTTTCTTCTGCCACAAAGCCGCTTCCATCCAACGAAATTTGAAAGAACTCATCTACGGGGAGACACACCTCCTTGCAAATCTGATAAAATAGGTTTACGGAAATTTGATTCACCTCTGGGTCGAGGAGTTTTATTTTCTGGGTAAAAATGGCCTCTTCTTTAAAGAAGGTCTCGTCCACTTCAAAAATATCACTGTATTCGGTGATGGTCTCGCTCTCCTCAGTGACCCCGACCAATTCATAGTCTTCCCCTACTTTTTCAAAAGTAAACTCACTGGGCAGGGCACCACCTTCGGCCGTATGTTGGGAGTATACATGCCATCCCTCCATAATTTTTCCCTTGAACACCAGTTCATATTCGGTATCCGATAGTTGGCGAACCTCGTGGCTCCAAACCGCAGGATTTTCATCCGTTTGGGCCAGAGCAGCGCCTGTACCAATAAACAATAGTCCAAAAAAGAGTACCAATAATCTCATAGCAACTGTGTAATCTTAATTATTTCACGGGTCGATTCCCCTACCTTAAAACGCTCATCGGCCCGTTTGCCCACGACCCATACAATATCGTCTCCAGAACAAAGCAACCATTGTTTTCCTTTGGAAAGCACATCCATTTTTTCATCCTTGAAAAACTTGGACAGTTTTTTTTTGCCCTGCATCCCGAAGGGATAAAAATAGTCGCCTTTTTCCCAATTTCTTAACAATAACGGTGGGTTTAACTTTTCCTTATCCAAAAAGACCACATGTTTCCCTTCTTTTTCTACTTTTTCGACCAACTCCACTTTCAATGGTATCGGTAATTTCGTTGGGGTTTCATCCAAATAGACAGGATAGGATTTATTTACCCTATTTTCTTTTGGAGACAGCAACAGGTAATCTCGATCCTTGAGCAAAATATGCGTTTTGGAAACCACTTGCTTTCCGCTTGTTGCCGAAAGCAGTCCTTCCACATCGCCCCATTCCGTAAACCCATATCCCTGAAACAGATGGTATAGATGGGCTCTCAAGGGTTGTAACGCTTTAAGTTTTGATATGTTAATACGAAACATGCCATCTTGTAGCTCGAACAGTTCGGATTGCAGTGTTTTGATATATTGATTTACCAAGTCGTTGGTTTGACCCAAATGCTTTTGTGTAGACCGGAAATTTTGCAAAAAAGTCGGGTGCAGCTCCTTGAGCACCGGCACTATTTGATGACGGATTTTGTTTCTGAGGTATTTGCTGCTTGCATTACTGCTATCCTCTCGCCATGCAACACCGTTGGATTTGGCATATCCCAAAATGTCGTCTTGGGAAAAGGGCAATAAGGGCCTTACGATTTTATCATTTTGCTGCGGGATTCCCGTGAGTCCAGCTATTCCAGTACCACGCGATAAATTGATCAAAAATGTTTCTAGATTGTCATCCGCATGGTGCGCTGTCAGCACGTAATCAAAGCCCTCAGCATCCAAAAGCTCGGCAAACCATTGGTAGCGCAGTTCACGCGCTGCCATTTGTACGGAACCGCCGTGGTTTTCCAAGTAGCCTTCCACATCAAAACGCTTTATAAAACAGGCCACATCATTGGCGACTGCCCAATTTTTTACAAATTCCGCATCACCATCGCTCTCTTTACCTCGAAGTCCAAAGTTGCAGTGGGCCAGCGCAATCGTTAATTCAGCAGCCGCGCACAAATGCGCCAATACCATGCTGTCCACTCCCCCACTACAGGCAATCAACAGCTTCTTTTCGTTTAGAAAAGAAAAACTTTCGTTGATGTGTTGCTTGAACTTCTGGAGCATTTTGCAAATTTACGAATAAACATTATCCCTCCTCCAAAACCGTCCGCATAGCTTTGGCTTTGAGCAGGCACTCCTGATATTCCTTTTCGGGGTCCGATTGTGCCGTAATGGCACTCCCAACAGAATAGGAGACGTATTTTTTGGAAGCGTTGTACAAAATGCTTCGGATAACCACATTGAAATCAAAATCACCGTTCGGGGCAAAATAGCCTACCGTACCGCTGTATAATCCCCGTTTGGTCTCTTCCAAATCTTCGATGATTTTCATGGCCGATATTTTCGGGGCCCCTGTCATGCTGCCCATAGGAAACGTTTCCTTGATGAGTTCAACAGATGGTTTGTTCTCCGAAACCTCAGCCGCAACGGTCGAAATCAGTTGATGCACCTGTTTGAAAGAATAGGGTTTACAAAGTTCTTCCACTTTAACCGAACCTTTGATGGCACTTTTGGAAAGATCGTTGCGCACCAAATCGGTGATCATGATGTTCTCCGAACGTTCCTTTTTGTCCGCACTCAGCTCTTTTTTAATCTGCTCGTCCTCACGTTTGCCTTCACCTCTTCGAGCGGTACCTTTTATGGGTTGTGAAATCACTTTTGCACCTATCTTTTTAAGATAGCGCTCTGGCGAGGCGCACATGAGATAATGGTCCAAAAATCGCGCAAAAGCTGCAAAAGGCGGTTCCGAAATCCCATTCAACCTTTGGTAGGTCGCCCAGGGGTCCAACGCATAATCCTCTGCATAAAATTCCTGACAAAAATTGGCCTCATAGATATCGCCGCGATGAATGTGTCCCAAAAATTGCTGCGCTTTTTCAAAATAAGCATCCTTATGGATTCGCATCTTTATTTTGATGTGTCCTTGGGACTCTTGAACATTGTCTTGGTCTTTTATTTCGCAGATTTCTGCAAAATCAGCTTCAATTTCATGCCCAAGAGCATCCAAATACTTAAAATGTAGTTGACCATCCGCTACAACAATGAGCTTTTGGGGCTGAAAGAATTGTATCATTGGAAAATCCAAATCATCCACATGTGAGGAAGTCAAATCTTCCAACACATTTTTTACATCATAAGAAAAATAGCCAAAAAGCCAATCTGGTGTACGCTTTAAAAACGATTCGATTTCTTCTAAGTCGCTGCAAAATGTTGATGCACCAACAGCGAGGCAGGCCTCAAAACTGGAATATGGGTCGTGATGGGAGTTGCTGTCCAACCAAACAACGTGGCCATAGTTTCTGGACCATTGGAGCAAGGATTCCTTGCACTGCTTTACCGAATGTATCTTGAATGACCGATGCGTCCGCAAGAGCTTTTAGTTTAATGAATCCAAAAACGTCTGCAACGCATGCTGATGCCCAGCCTTGAGGTCTTCTTCCAAAATCCCATCCTCGCTGAAGTTGTCGTAAAAGGATGGCAAAGAAAATGTGGCCACTATCTCGGCCCCAAAGCGTGGCAACATACCCTCAATCACACTCAACGAACCCTTTGCCCCTCGCTTTCCGCCAGAAGTCGACATTAAAAGTACCTTGGTGCCCTCCAAAAAGTTGCGCTCCAATCGGGACAACCAATCCAAAAGGTTTTTAAAGTAGGCGGATGGATTGCCATTATGCTCGTTTACCGATAAAATGATGCCATCGGCATGGGCAATCTGGTCCTTCAACCCGGTAAGTGCATCAGGATACCCTTTCTCCTTTTCCAGGTCCTCACTAAACATCGGAAAGGGATGCTCTGCCATGTTTAAGGTCTGTAAATCATGATTTTGCACTAAAGATGTGGTAAGTTTTACCAATTTAAAATTAATGGAAGTTGAAGAATTGCTCCCGGCAAATGCCAAAATTGCAGCCATAGCTAAAAATCGTTGATTGTTTCGCTAAAATACCGTAATTGATACATACCTGCGACTATTTTCCATATTTTTGGCGCAAGTAACATCCAAACTGCTTGCTAAACAAGTATATAGGGTGAACAAAAATTGGATGACAACGGACAAGAACAGATTGTTTTTTATTGATGCCATGCGTGCTTGGGCCATTTTGATGATGCTGCAAGGGCATTTCATCGATGGTCTCTTGGATCCCGTTTTTAGGGATCCCAATAATCCGGTTTATGCGGTTTGGCTCTATTTTAGGGGAATCACTGCCCCGGTTTTCTTTACGGTTTCTGGTTTTATTTTTACGTATCTGCTCATCAGAGCTCCCCAAAAGGGAATGGAAAACCCGAGGGTTGCCAAAGGCATTCGTCGTGGTCTGCAATTGCTGGCCATTGGATATCTATTGCGTTTAAACCTTGGCGGATTGCTCAAAGGAGAAATTTATAATTCATTTTATCTGGTGGATGTGCTTCATTGTATCGGGCTTTCCATTTTAGGCCTCATTGGGCTTTACCTGCTCACTGCCAAAAAGAAAAAATACGTTTTTCCATTGGTCTTGGTCACCACCACCCTATTGCTGTTTCTGTTCGAGCGGACCTATAAACCATGGACTTTTGCTTTTTTGCCTGATTTTCTCGCCAATTACTTTACAAAAGCAAACGGTTCGGTGTTCACCATTATCCCTTGGTTCGGCTATGCCACCATAGGAGCGTTCATTGCAGTGTTGTTCACTCGCTTCAAGAATTTCAGGTATTTGTATCCCACCGCCATTTTCATTGCCCTGTTGGTAGGCTATGTATTGATTTATCATTCGACCCCTGCATTCGCCGCCCTGTATGAAGCGACTGGATTTGGATTCCTAAAGTTATTGTTGACCAACAATTACCTATTTATACGTTTGGGGAATGTGTTTGTGGTATTTGCCGTATTTATGATGCTGCGTAGTTGGATGACCAACAAAACCGTTTTGAATATTGGTGCAAGCACGTTATCCATTTACGTGATTCACTTTGTGATTCTTTACGGAAGTTTTACCGGTTTGGGACTGTACCGATTTTTCAATCGTTCCCTTGCCCCCGAAGTCGTCGTTCCGGGAGCACTATTGTTCATGATGGTCTGCACCTTCTTGGCCTTGCAATACCAAAAACACGAAGCGCATATCAAATCACAGATTGCCTGGGGGATTGCTTTTGTAAGAGTGCAAATTGTAGAAGCGAAAGAGATTACCCTTCCATTGCTGAAAGAGTTGATGGTTCGCCTTCATCTTTTCCTAAAGCGTGTTTTACGCACTGTACGAAGCTGAAAAAAGCATCCAATCCCTAAGATTGAATGCTTTTATTTGGTAGGATTATACTTCAACAAACCCTTTCTCGATACATTTTTTTGAACTTGGGTTCAAAAAAACACTCGAAATGACAAGTATTTTACACATGCAATGCCCTGTCGTCGGTAGCGGCCAAGGCAGCTTCCTTAACGGCCTCCGCAAAAGTTGGGTGAGCATGGCTCATTCGGGAAATATCCTCGGCAGAAGCTCTGAATTCCATCGCGGTAACGCCTTCGGCAATCAAATCGGCACAACGTGCCCCGATCATATGAATACCCAGTACCTCATCGGTTTTCTTGTCGGCCAAAATTTTTACAAAGCCATCAATGTCCATACTGGCACGGGCCCTGCCCAATGCGCGCATAGGAAACTGTCCTGATTTGTATTCGATACCTTCTTCCTTCAATTGCTCCTCGGTTTTTCCGACCGCTGCAACTTCCGGCCAAGTGTAAACGACCCCGGGAATCAAATTGTAATCGATGTGTGGCTTTTGTCCGGCCAACAGTTCGGCAACCATGGTGCCCTCTTCTTCCGCTTTATGTGCCAACATGGCTCCTTTCACCACGTCTCCAATGGCGTAGATATTGGAAACATTGGTCTGTAGATGCTCGTTTACTTCAACGCGACCTCTATCATCCAGCTTCACTCCAGCTGCTTCGGCATTTAATCCGTCCGTGTAAGGTTTTCGGCCAACACTTACCAAGCAGTAATCGCCTTTAAGTGTAACCTCTTCACCCTTTTTGTCATCTGCCTTTACAATGACCTCATCGCCTTTTCGCTCCACAGATTTCACCTTGTGGGATAGATTGAACTTTACCTTTTGTTTTTTCATCACCTTGGTCAACTCTTTGGAAAGGGCACCGTCCATCCCAGGGATGATTCGGTCCATGTATTCGACCACAGTGACCTCTGCTCCCAAACGCTTGTACACCTGGCCCAATTCTAGACCAATAACACCACCGCCAATCACGATCATGTGCTTTGGAATTTCTTTGAGTTTTAATGCCTCGGTGGAAGTAATGATGCGTTCCTTGTCAATTTCGATAAATGGTAGGGACGCAGGTTTGGAACCTGTTGCGATAATGATGTTCTTGGCCTCAATGGTTTCCTCTCCATCCTCTTTGGCAATATGGACATGGGTGGCATCCTTAAAGCTCCCTACCCCATGGTACACATCGATTTTATTTTTGCTCATCAAAAACTCGATGCCCTTGGTGGTTTGGTCCACAACGCCCTGTTTGCGGGCGATCATTTGTTCCAAGTTTACTTTTACCTCTCCCGGAATTTCAATGCCGTGTTCTTCAAAATGCTTTACGGCATCTTCATAATGGTGCGAAGAGTCCAATAATGCCTTGGAAGGGATACATCCCACGTTAAGGCAAGTACCGCCCAAGGTTGCATATTTTTCTATTATGGCCGTTTTCATTCCCAATTGGGCACAACGAATGGCCGCCACATAGCCTCCTGGTCCTGAGCCGATGATGGCTACATCATATTGATTCATATTCTATTTTTTGAAAGGATAATTGCTAAACAGATTTCTACGTTACAAAACGACCGTAAAAATACAAATGTTTTTCGGGACGGCATCAATTCACTGTTTTCTAAAAATTGTGCAGTAGTTGATTGGATTGAATGACAGTTAGTAATGATTCTGTTGGCAGTATGGAGTAAGCGGTTGGTTTTTATTTTGTCAGAAGTCGGAAGTTAAAAGTTAGAAGTTATGGTTAGGAGATTAGAGTTGCGGGTTTGATGTTGTGAGTTTAGTCTTGTTTTGAATATGATGCTTGAACTTGAATTTTTCAAACAGATTTCTCTATCGGTGCTTCGCATTTCAGGTGGAAATGACCCCATGCCACGATGCCGGAACTGTCATTCCTAACCGTGCAGGAATCCGTAGTCCACAACTCATGGATTCCGAATCAGGTGCGGAATAATACTGAAACCTGCCTTCGCCGCAGGCAGGCATGCTCAGCACAAAAAAAACCACCGAGGACCCGAAGGTCGCCCGGTGGAAAAATAACCCAACGTAAAACTTGTCAGTATAGATTTTTATTCTGTTACTTCTTCTGCTTCTTCTTCGGGGCAGTCAGCTTCAGCCTGCAATGTGCCTGTGAGCGCCCAATTATGGTTTATGGTAAGGTTTTGAATAGCCTCAACTACATCCGTACCACAAACGGAAAGGCCATCAACACCGATGGTGATATCCTTAGGGCCCTCGTTCTCTTCCACATACTCATTCCAGCCAATCAATGTGGCATTGAGATTGGGAGCGGTCATACCGCTATTGTCCAACATAAATTCCATGGTGAAGACACTTCCAATGTCCCATGCTCCCAAATTCTGGTCAAAAGCGGTAGCACCGTCAAACATATTCTCAACGTCTGTGACCTGTGCCATATCCCAACTGCCAATGTTTTGGTTAAAGGAAGTTGCTCCCTGGAACATGGTGTTCATTGACAACACATTGCCGGTATTCCAATCGCCAATATTCTGATTGAACGAAACCGCATTGCTAAACATCCCACGCATATTGGTTACGTTGCCCGTGTCCCAACTTCCTATGCTTTGATTGAATGCCGATGCTCCTGCAAACATGGTCTGCATATCGGTCACAGTACCGGTGTCCCAACCGCCCATTGCTCCATTAAAGGAAGAGGCATTTAAGAACATGGACCTCAGAGAGGTGACCTCGGATAGGTCGGGCGTATCGGTAGCCGTAAAGCCTGTAAGGTTGGAACAGTCGATAAACGCACGCTCCATCGTCTGCCATTTACCTGTACCCCATTGTACAACGCTCACAAGTGATTCCTTACTTGCCATATCTGCGTTGAACATGCTAATGGCCGGAAACAGTCCTTTGATCGCTACCAAATAGGTTCCGGCATCGGTATATTCATGGGATGGGTTTTGATCTAAAGACCCGTGCGAGTTTCCATCGCCCCAGTCTATGACATAATCGTATTCATAGTCTTCATTGGTCCCTATGGTCAGCACTTGACCTTCGGCCACTTCCCACTCCGTAATAAAGGCGGCAGGATCTTCAAAAAGGGTCTCGATGACGTTTGCTACCTCAATGGTGATCGAATTGCTAATGGGATTGGTAATCCCATCGGTGACGGATACCGTGATGCTGTGCTGCGCCTTGGTCTCAAAATCGAGGTTCTTTCCGGTGGCAAGGCTCAACTGACCATCACTGGTCAACTCAAACATATCATCGTCATTGGCAATCAAACTGTAGGAAAGGGCGTTCCCATCCGCATCAAAGGCCTTCACGAGTCCGATGATGTCGCTATCGGAAATATCCTCGGAAGGGTTAAAGCTTTGTGCTACCATTACCGGCCCTCGGTTGGTGGCAATGGG
The DNA here is from genome assembly GCF_030733585.1 of Allomuricauda sp. MMSF_3307. Classification (NCBI taxonomy): domain Bacteria; kingdom Pseudomonadati; phylum Bacteroidota; class Flavobacteriia; order Flavobacteriales; family Flavobacteriaceae; genus Allomuricauda; species Allomuricauda sp. MMSF_3307. Next base: position 716,969 of record NZ_JASHIQ010000002.1, on the reverse strand, counting down.
GTAGCCTGCATCGTCCTCGGCACAGGACCAGAAAAGGACCAGCGCAAACAAGGATGTTATTATACTTTTAAGTTTCATAAGTTCTTTCTTAAATTAAAGTTGTTGAATAAGATCCAGATATCTTTCTGGTTTTAATTACAGGTAGTAGAGCCTCCATCATCAATGGTCCAACCATTATCTCCTTGAAGGATATCTATTCTTGCCGTTACGGTTTCTGCATCATCACAAAAGTTGATGCCAACAGCACCCAAGCTTATACCGTTGGGGATGTTATCGTTCCCTAAACTGGCCCAGCCCCTTAGCGTGGCACTATAATTAAGGCTGCTCATGCCTGAGTTATTGAAGATACCTGCCATGCTTGAAATACTTAATATCTCCCAAGTACCAAGGTTTTGGTTGAAATTAACGGCATCTCTAAACATATTATTCATAGTAGTGACATTGGCTACATCCCATCCACTGATATCCTGGTTAAAATTAGTAGCATCCCTAAACATCCCAGTCATATTGGTAACGTTAGTTACCTCCCATCCACCAATATCTTGATTGAAATTTGTCGCTCCTGCAAACATTGATATCATGGTTTGGACATTCCCGACGACCCATCCACTGATATCTTGATTAAAGGAAGCTGCACCAAGAAAAAGATTGTGCATGTTGGCCACATTATCCACGGTCCAATTGCTGATATCAGAATTGAAATTTTGGGCTCCCGAAAACATAGCAAACATAGTGGTTACATTACCCACATTCCAACCGCTCAAATCACCATTAAAGCTGGAGGCTTGGAAAAAAACTTCGTTCATATTGGTTACATTGGAGACGTCCCATTCGGATACGTTGCCATTAAAGGCACTGGCATAAGCAAATGCCCCTTCCATGGATTGGACTTGGGATAAATCTGGTACACCTGTGGCACTAAAGTTTTCCAAGTTTGCACAGAATTGAAAAGCAAATTCCATAGATTGCCACTGCTGCTCTCCCCATTGTACTACATCAATTAAGGCCTCTTGGCTCAATGTATTTGACTCAACCATACTTAATGCAGGGAACTGCCCATTGATGGCCACTGTATAGGTGTCAGCGTTTTCATAGACATGTGAAGGACTTTCGTTAGTTGTAATCTGTTCTACAGTGCCATCGCCCCAATCAATGGTATAATCATAATTATTAAAACCTGAATTTGTACCGATAATCAATTCCTGTCCATCGGTTTCCACATTCCAAGTGGTAATGAAGGAAGCTGGGTCGTCAAAAATATCACCGTCGTCCACAACGTTTATGGTCACGGTGATTTCCACCGTATTGACCCCATCGCTGATGCTTACCACAATCATGTGTTGCTCGGAGGTTTCAAAGTCCAGACTTTGTCCTTCTGCCAAAACAATTTCACCATTGTTGGTCACCGCGAACAAGCCGTCTTCATCTTCTATAATTTCATAGGTCAATGGTTCTCCTTCGGGATCAACTGCCTCGAGGACACCAATGAGCTCTCCTTCAGGTAGTGTTTCAATAATGTCATCAAAAATCTTATCCTCGGCTATGGGCGGCAAGTTTTCTGGCGGGGTAACCTTTATGGTAACACTTCCCTTTCTGCCCACAACCCCATCGTGTACATACACATCCAAAACATATTCCTCTTGAACTGCATAACTTAAGGTTTTACCAGTTGCCAAGAACAGGTTCCCATTTTTGGCTACTTCAAATAGCCCACTGGCTTCTTGTACCAAGGAAAACTCCAAGGCATCTTCATCCTTATCCGTTGCCTGGATTACGCCAATCAATTGGCCATCAGGGAAATTCTCTGGAACGGTAAAGGTTTGGTTGGGCACCATGGGTGCATTGTTGATCAAAACGGAATCGGGTTCATTTGGCTCACAAGACCAAAAAACCACGAACGAAACCATGATCAGAAATAAAAATTTAGCTTTCATACTTATATATTTTGAAGGCTAAGGTCTACAATGCCATTGAATTTTTCGGGTGCCAATTGACGGATGCCTCTTCTGATCTGACGAATGCCCCTTCTGATCTGACGGATGCGTTTTTTGGGGTATCGATTTTAGGGTTGAAATTTTAGAAATTGGATGGAGGGAAATAGACGAGAGACGGGAGACAGGAGACAAGAGACAAGAGACAAGAGACAGGAGACAGGAGACAGGAGACAGGAGACAAAAGAAAATGGTTTAGCAGAGAGTTCGCGGTCCAGACCCGATTATGCCAAGCGGAACAGGAAAACAATAAACTTGAAACCAGAAACTCGTAACCAACACACCTAAATATGCACTGATGGACTATTTTTCACCTCATTAATAACAAACGAGCTTTGGGTATTGCCAATATTCGATATGGCCGTGAGCTTGGTCAGCATAAATTCCCGATAGCTTTTCATGTCCTTCACATAGATCTTGAGCACATAATCATAATCCCCGCCTACGTGAAAGCACTCGGAGACCTCCTTGAGTTTTAAAATCTCTCGCTCAAATTTTAGCACGTTTTCCTTGGTATGCTGTACCAAACGAATTTGGCAAAGTACCATAAAATCACGCCCCACCTTTACCTTATCCACCAAGGCCGTGTATTGGGTAACGACCCCATTGCGTTCCAATCGACGAATACGTTCGTAAACCGCGGTTTTGGACAAATGCAATGCATCTGCATATTGCTTGGTAGTTTTTTTACTATCCGCTTGGAGCAGTCGAATCAGTTCAATATCAATGTTATCCAGTTTCATACCGACGAATTTTCTATCAATATTCGCTAAATTGATACAATTTGGAACAATTTCCTAAAAAACTACTATAAAACGACTTTAATTCTTGATTTGACAACTCCGATTGACAATGGGTCCCTATATCGCTACTTTTATCAAAAATGATACATTATGGACTACAAAGCATCGGAACACATTCAGGACCTTCAATATTTTGGTGAATTCGGGGGCGTAAACCCTTCCATATCAGATTCATCCACTTACACTTTTCTATCGGCTAAGACCATGTTCGATACCTTTGAGGGCAATACGGAAGGTTGCTATTTGTACAGTCGCCACTCCTCCCCTTCCAACCTATATTTGGGCGAGGCCATGGCACAATTGGAAGGAACGGAATCTGCCAATGTATATGCCAGCGGCATGGGAGCCATCACCGCAGTACTCTTGCAGCTTTGTGATTCGGATGACCATATTGTATGTAGCCGAACCATCTACGGGGGCACCTACGCCTTCCTAAAAAACTTTGTAAAGAAATTCAATATCAAGGTTTCCTTTGTGGACATCACCGATTTGGAAACGGTAAAAAAATCCATTACCCCCAAAACCAAATTGATTTACTGCGAGGCCGTGAGCAATCCACTGTTGGAAATTGCAGATATCCCCTCGCTTTCCAAAATCGCCAAGAAAAATGGCATGCCCTTGGTGGTTGACAATACATTTTCACCCCTTACCATCAACGCTGCACAATTGGGTGCGGACATTGTGGTGCACAGTCTGACCAAGTTCATCAATGGGAGCAGCGATTGCGTTGCTGGTGCCGTTTGCGCCTCTACCGATTTTTGCTTGAGCCTTAAGGATGTGAACAACGGCGCAGGTATGCTTTTGGGAAGTACCTTGGATAGTTTGCGGGCGGCATCCATTTTAAAGAATATGCGCACATTGCATATCCGAATCAAAAAACACAGTGAAAATGCCCATTATTTAGCCCAACAATTTGAAAAGGATGGTCTTAAAGTGGTCTATCCTGGCTTGGAAAGTCACCCCGGTCATGAGTTAATGAAATCCCAAATGAACCACGAATATGGTTTTGGGGGTATGCTGACCTTGGACGTAGGTTCTGTGGAACGCGCCAATGCCCTTATGGAACTGATGCAACAGGAAAAACTGGGCTATTTGGCCGTAAGCCTCGGTTTCTACAAGACCCTTTTCAGTGCCTCGGGTACATCCACCTCTTCCGAAATACCTGAAGAGGAACAACAAGAACTCGGGCTTTCCCAAGGACTTATACGATTCTCCATCGGTTTGGACAACGATATCCGAAAAACCTACACCACCATGCGAAGCTGTATGGAAAAACTGGATATTTTGTCTCCCGATACAAGTTTGGCCTAAGGGTATATTGCAACGGTTTGCACAACAAGGTGCAAAATCGTAATATTACCTTTTAACAAACTCAGACCAACATGCCGAACCCAAAGGAAGAATCAAAGTTTAGGGAAGACGAACATATTGTAGAAAACAAAGAACTCTCCATTGCAGAAGCATTGATACCCGTTTTTGCCCTCGTGGCGATGCTGGCCTACAATGTTTTTGTTTTTGGGGATGACGCCCTAAGCGGTTCCAACCAATTCATCCTTTTAATGGGCGGAGCAGTCGCTGCCATTGTCGGTATTTTTAACAAGGTATCCTACGAACAGATGATTGCCGAAGTGGCCGAGAACGTGAGGTCCACTACCGGTGCCTTGCTCATCCTTTTAATGGTGGGTGCCCTATCTGGAACATGGTTGGTCAGCGGAATTATTCCCGCGATGATCTATTATGGGCTACAAATCTTGAACCCAACCATATTTTTAGCGGCAAGTGTCATTATTTGTGCCATTATCTCCATTGCCACGGGCAGTAGCTGGACCACAGCCGCCACCGTAGGCATTGCATTGATCGGGATTGGTGACGCTTTGGGTGTATCACTCGGGATGACGGCAGGTGCCGTGCTTTCCGGAGCCTACTTCGGGGATAAGATGTCCCCCTTAAGTGATACAACCAACTTGGCTCCGGCGATGGCCGGAGGGGATTTGTTTTCCCATATTCGCTACATGACCTATACTACCGTGCCTACCATTGTAGTCACCTTAATTGTCTTTATCATTATCGGCTTTACGTTGGATACCTCTGGTGTTGCCGATACCAGTTCATTATTGAACAATATTGGGTCTACCTTCAACATCAACGGATGGTTGTTCATTGTACCCTTGGCCGTCATCGGAATGATCGTAAAAAAAGCACCACCATTAATGGCTTTATTGGTGGGAACTTTGTTGGGCGGCCTCTTCGCACTTATTTTTCAACCGGATATTGTGGCCAACATTGGTGGAGGAACTGCACTCAACTTTGAAACAGGCTACAAAGGCATTTTAAATGCGATAACCGTGGATACCGAAATTGCCACCAGCGACCCAGCCTTGAACGATTTGTTCTCTTCCGGGGGAATGTCCGGTATGCTAGGCACCATCTGGCTGATTGTTTGCGCCATGGTATTTGGGGGCATCATGGACGGCATTGGTGCTTTGGAGCGTATCACGGAATCCCTGCTAAAATTGGCCAAGACCACTTTTGGCCTGTTTGCCAGTACGGGAATTAGCTGTGTGATATTGAATGGAACTGCATCCGACCAGTATCTGGCCATTGTGGTACCAGGAAAAATGTTCGCCAAAGCATATAAGGACAAAGGTTTAGCACCAGAAAATTTAAGTCGTACACTTGAAGACACCGGAACAGTTACATCTGTTTTATTCCCTTGGAATACCTGTGGGGCTTATCACAGCGGGGTTTTGGGTGTAAGCGTTGGCGAATATCTATTTTATGCCATTTTCAATTGGTTGAGCCCGTTCATGACCTTGTTGTTTGCCGCATTCCGAATCAAGATCAAGCAACTGGCCACTACTGCGGCTGAATAAATTTTAATGCTGCTTTTTTAAATAAGCCACATTCTTTGAGGAGTTCTCAATGTGACTATCTCATATTTGCGACAACCTTAATAATGACAACGTTTTTTTAGCACATAGTCACAGCTTATCCAGTCATAAGAAATAGAAATTTTTAAGTTGGTGTAAGCCATCAAACCGCCCTATTTTTGCAGCTCGAATTTTATAAAAACATCCAATAAATGACTTTAGTAGGAAGAAAATTTCCAAGTATTGAAGTAAACGCTATCGACGAATTGGGCGATACGTTCAAAATCAACATTGTAGAAAAAGCCAAGGCCGAGAACAAGAAAATTTTGTTGTTCTGGTACCCAAAAGACTTCACTTTTGTATGTCCTACCGAGCTTTTTGCATTTCAACAAAACCTAGCCGAGTTCGAAAAACGAAATACCATCGTCATTGGAGCTTCCTGTGATACGGCGGAGGTGCATTTCGCATGGTTGAACACGGAAAAGGACAATGGCGGTATCGAAGGCGTTTCGTACCCACTTGTATCTGACAGCAACCGAAACCTGGCCAGCGCATTGGGCATCTTGGACATTATGAAGGAGGATTTCAACGAAGAGACCAACTCTGTTGTGGTAGAAGGCGACAATGTGACCTACAGGGCCACCTATTTGATCGATGAGGAAGGAACGGTATTCCACGAAAGCATCAACCATATGCCCTTGGGAAGAAATGTGAAGGAATTTTTGCGTTTGATAGATGCCTATACCCATGTACAGGAAAAAGGCGAGGTTTGTCCTGCCAACTGGGAAGAAGGAAAGGAAGCCATGAATGCTGACAGAGCAGGTGTTTCCGAATATTTGGCCAATCACGTAAACTAGTGTCCCATGGTAGTAGAATTGGATAAAGACAATTTGAGCGAGGTTATTGCCAACAACGAGAACGTAGTGGTACAGTACAGTGCGTCTTGGTGCGGCAATTGCCGAATAATGAAGCCAAAGTTCAAAAAAGAAGCCACTTTGAACGAGAACGTAACCTTTGTAATGGTCGATGCCGAAAAATTTCCGGAATCCAGAAAACTGGCCAATGTGGACAACTTGCCCACATTTGCCGCTTTTTCCAAAGGGAGCCTAAAAAATCAGGTGCAGACCAACAAGTATGATGTTTTAAAAGACTTGATCCATGAAGTTGCCCATAATTAAGCAATTGGTCAATTTTGCCGAGGAGCACGACGAGGATTATTTGCAGGAAACTGCGGACACCTTGGAGAGTGTCTGTGAGGTTGCAAGCCTCAAAGACGAGGAGTTGGACATGATCGGGGAACTGATCTCCAATTTGTACGGCGCCCTTGAAGTCTCGAACGAGATCAAAAATGGCACTCCCAAAAAAGAAGCCCTTAACGGTTTTATGTCCAGGGTTCTCGGCTCCATCGACAAGTAACGGAAATTGTTGTAAACGTTGAAATAAGAACCTTCCCGTAACAGACTTCGGGAAGGTTTTTTTAGTATTTTTGATTCCAAATCAAAACTGCGACTATGGCAACTGTAACATTAAAAGGAAACGAATTGCATACCTTGGGAAACCTTCCAGGTAACGGAACCCAAGCACCCAACTTTACATTGGTCAAAAATGACCTGTCTACGGTAGAATTGTCCGACTACAAAGGACAAAAAGTAGTATTGAACATCTTCCCAAGTATCGACACGGGAACCTGTGCCCAATCCGTACGACAATTCAATCAGGAAGCAGCAGAACTGAGCAATACCAAAGTGCTTTGTATTTCGAAAGACCTTCCTTTTGCCCAAGCCCGTTTTTGTGGAGCGGAGGGTATCGATAAGGTGGAAACCCTTTCTGATTTTAGGGACGGGAACTTTGGAAAATCCTATCAGGTAGAGTTTACCGATGGGCCATTGCAAGGACTTTTGTCCCGTTCTGTGGTAGTAGTCAACGAGGCTGGTGAGGTAATCTACACCGAGCAGGTTGCCGAAACAGTGGACGAACCCAATTACAAAGCAGCCTTAGAAGCATTGATGGATGCCTAAAGAATCTTTTTTTAAAAACCGTGTAAAAAGCGTAGGATATGCCCTTAAGGGCATGTTCCTATTGCTGCGGACCGAGTCCAGCATCCAAATTCAATTTGTAATCGCTCTTGTGGTTACCGCTTTCGGTTTTTATTTTGAGATTTCCCGTGTTGAATGGACCATACAATTATTGTCCATAGGCATGGTCATGGGTGTGGAAGGTGTTAATACGGCCGTGGAGAAAATCTGTGACTATATCCAACCCAATCTGGACCCCAAGATCGGTTTGATAAAAGATATTTCCGCTGGAGCCGTAATGATAGTGTCCATCTTAGCCAGCATTATAGGTTTGATCATCTATATCCCCAAAATCTTTTAGCAAAATCCAACACAGGGAGTAGCAACGTAAATTTGTAACTTAGCCCCGCTTAAACAGAATTGATGGCCAAAAAAAGGACAAAATCAAAAACCAAAAAAACTACCGGTGCCCCAAAAAAGGTCTCGTTCAAGCTTTCCAAGCAGAACAAGATCATCTTTGGTAGTCTTTTGATCGTTCTGAGCATTGCGCTTTTCTTCTCTTTCATGTCGTTTTATTTTACTTGGCAGGAAGACCAAAGCATGTTGTCCCAATTTGCCGACCGCAATGCCCAAGCAAGTAACCTATTGAACAAATTCGGGGCCAACGTAAGCCACTTTTTTATGTACAAGGGCTTTGGTCTGGCTTCATTCGTGTTTCCTTTTTTGTTGGCTATAACCGGGCTTTATTTATTTCTGGGGTTAGAGCTTAAAGGCTTGATATCCAAATGGATTTGGGGATTGGTAGGCGTTATTTGGGGATCGATTGCCCTAGGGTTTTTTGCCGCTGACTTTCCTTTGTTGGGCGGTCTTGTGGGTTACGAAATGAATGATTTCCTTCAAGATTATACCGGTAAAATTGGGGTCTTCCTGATCTTGCTTTTTATGTTGATGGTAATTTTGGTGCGCCTGTTCAATTTTACCCCCGAAGGTTTTGCCAACTTCTTCCGCAGACAAAAACGACAGATCACATCGGAACTCAATGATGGGGACACTTCAAATACAACCGCAGCACCCTCCGTGGATGATGAGGATGACATAGTGCTGACCACAGAAGAAACCGCACCGGAAAAAATAGATACATACACCCATAAGAAAGATATCCCACCTTTGGATGAAGCCGGGCTCGATGTGAATGTTCCCGAAGAGGAAGAATCGGACATCGACCTAAAAGTGGAGACAACCCCGGTTGAAGAAGAGGAAGAAACCGACGCCAAAGCAGCCAAATTGGTAGAGGATTTTGGTGAATTCGACCCCAAACTGGAACTGGGCAACTACAAGTTTCCCCAACTGGACCTCTTAGACGCACACGGTGCATCGGGCGGCATCACCATCAACCAGGAAGAACTGGAAGAAAACAAGAATCGCATTGTAAGCACCCTCAAAAATTACAAGATAGGGATTGCCCAGATTAAGGCAACCATTGGACCCACGGTCACACTTTATGAGATTGTTCCTGAAGCTGGTATCCGTATTTCCAAGATCAAAAACTTGGAGGATGATATTGCGCTTTCCCTAGCGGCCTTGGGAATCCGCATCATCGCGCCCATTCCCGGAAAGGGAACCGTGGGTATAGAAGTGCCCAACAAGAACGCGACCGTGGTTTCCATGCGTTCGGTTATCGCATCGAACAAGTTCCAGAAGGCCGAAATGGAACTGCCCATCGCCTTTGGAAAAACCATCAGCAACGAAACCTTTGTGGTGGACTTGGCGAAAATGCCTCACTTGCTCATGGCCGGTGCCACGGGACAAGGTAAATCTGTGGGGTTGAATGCTGTGATTACCTCCCTGCTCTATAAAAAGCATCCGGCAGAGGTGAAATTCATCTTTGTGGACCCCAAAAAGGTAGAGTTGACGCTTTACAACAAAATTGAACGTCACTTTTTGGCCAAGTTGCCCGATTCCGATGAGGCCATCATTACGGACAACACCAAAGTGATCAACACCTTGAACTCGCTCTGTATCGAAATGGACAACCGGTACGAGTTGCTCAAAACCGCCATGGTTCGAAACATCAAGGAATATAACGCCAAGTTTAAGGCCAGAAAGCTCAACCCGAACGATGGGCACAAGTTCCTCCCCTACATTGTACTGGTGATAGATGAGTTTGCAGATTTGATCATGACCGCGGGCAAAGAAGTAGAAACCCCCATTGCCCGATTGGCGCAATTGGCACGTGCCATCGGTATTCACTTAATCATTGCTACGCAAAGGCCATCCGTAAATGTTATTACGGGAATCATAAAGGCCAACTTCCCAGCTAGGATTGCGTTTCGGGTGACTTCAAAAATAGATTCCAGAACCATCTTGGATGCCCAAGGTGCGGACCAGCTCATCGGTCGCGGGGATATGCTGTACACCCAAGGCAATGATGTAACGAGACTGCAATGTGCCTTCGTGGACACCCCAGAAGTAGCCAAGATTACCGACTATATTGGGTCGCAAAGGGCCTACCCAGAAGCGCACCTGCTGCCAGAATATGTAGGCGAAGAATCTGGCACAAGTCTTGATAATGATATTGAGGACAGGGATGCCATGTTCCGAGAAGCTGCCGAGGTTATCGTGACCGCACAGCAAGGTTCGGCCTCCCTCATCCAACGAAAACTGAAATTGGGGTACAACAGGGCCGGTAGAATTATCGACCAACTGGAAGCCGCTGGTATTGTAGGGCCTTTTGAAGGCAGTAAGGCACGGCAAGTGTTGGTTCCCGACATATACTCCTTGGAACAATTATTGGAAAATGAAGCAAAGTAACATCATGAAGAAAAAAAACATCCTATTTGTAGCCTTGTTTACCGTTGGAATCCTTTCCTACGGACAAAATTCGGACAAGGCTAAAGCACTGTTGGACGAAGTGTACAACAAAGTGCAGAGCTACGATAATATTTATATTGACTTTCAGTCTGTTTTGGAGAATACGGAAGCCGATCTAAAGCAAGAAACCAACGGCAACGTCATCCTTCAAGGTGAAAAATATCTGCTGAACTATTTTGGGGCCAAGCAATTGTATGATGGCAACAAAGTGTACACAGTGGTTCCCGAAAATGAGGAAGTCACCATTGAGGACGTAAACGAGGACAACGATACGGTGAGTCCTTCCAAAATGCTGACCTTTTACAAAACAGGCCATAATTACCAATGGGATATTCTACAAAATGTGGGAGGCAGAAAAATCCAGTATGTCAAGCTGATTCCCATTGATTCCAATACGGAGATCAAATCGATACTTTTGGGTATAGATGCACAGACCAAGCACATCTACAAACTGATCCAAACCGGAAACAATGGTACCAAAACCACCATTACCGTTAATTCTTTCAAAACCAATCAGCCCATATCGAGCACACTCTTTACCTTTGATGAGCAAAAATACGAGGACAAAGGGTACTACATCATAAGAAATTAAGCATTGAAAATACTTGACCAGTATATACTAAGAAGATTTCTATACAACTTCTTCAGTTCCTTTTTCATCTTGATCGTCATATTCATTTTTCAAGGGATATGGCTGTTCATCGATGACTTGGCAGGAAAGGGGCTGGGCATGGTAATCATTGGCAAGTTCATTTTCTATTTTATTCCCACTTTGGTCGACAAGGTGCTGCCCCTTACGGTACTCCTCTCCTCCATCCTTACCTTTGGTACTTTCGCGGAAAACTATGAGTTTGCGGCCATGAAAGCGTCAGGTATATCCCTGCAACGGGGGATGCGGAGCTTGATTGTTTTTGTGCTCTTTCTTGGATTGGTGACCTTCTTTTTTGCCAATGATGTGATTCCAAAATCGGAACAAAAAATGTTCAACCTGAGGCGGAATATTGCCAAAGTAAAGCCTGCAGCCGCCATTACGGAGGGTGTTTTCAGTGATTTTGAAGGAACTGCCCAAGGAATGAACATAAAAGTGGACAGAAAATATGGCGAGCAGGACCGCTTTCTGGACAATGTCATCATCCATAAAAAAACAAACCAAAACATCAACAATACCGTCATTAAGGCAAAAACAGGTGAGTTGATCAGTAGTGAGGAGTCCGACATTATCCAATTGGTGCTCAAAGATGGCAATTACTACGAAGAGGTGATTCCGCAAAAGGCAGCGGAACGGCGAAAGCATCCATTTGCCAAGTCCAATTTTGACACCTATACCATCAATATCGACATTTCTGAATTGAACGATCAGGATTTGGAAGAAGACCAAAACATCACCACCAACAAAATGAAAAATGTGGGGCGCCTGATCAAGGATATTGACTCCCTTCGGGAAAACAATCTCGAAAAAGTGACGGCCTTCTCCAAAAACGTGGTCAACCGCATGGGAGCCTTCCCCGTGGAACCCAAAGTAGATTCCTTGGAACTTATTGTCCCAGAAAAGAAAACAGAGATTCAACAAGATACCGTCCGCGACATTGATGTGTTTATTTCAAGTTTACAGCAATGGGAACAACTGCAGGTAGTTAAAAAAGCGCAGAACGAAGTGACCAGCATTCTGAGTACGGTAAACGCCAAAAAGGACGAGTTGCAAAGCCGTTATAAATTTTACAACAGCCATATTTTATCGCTGCATCAGAAGTATGCGCTTGCACTTTCCTGCATTATCCTGTTTTTTGTGGGTGCACCACTGGGAGCCATCATCCGTAAAGGAGGACTTGGACTGCCCATGGTAGTGGCCATTATCCTATTTTTGGCCTATTATTTTATTGGGGTGTTTGCCGGCAACTACGCCAAGGAAGGCAATATTCACCCGGCGATAGGCGCTTGGCTGCCCACTATGATCATGTTACCGCTGGGCATATCGCTTACCCGACGCGCAACCGCAGATAAAGGATTGATAGGCTTTGGTCATTTTATCGACCGTATCAAAGCATTGTTTAAAAGGAAAAATAAAGAAGCAGAGGACGAATGATCTCCAACGAAAACAACATACAACTGAACACCATTGAAGAAGCCATTGCCGACATTAGGCGAGGCAAAGTGATTATTGTGGTGGATGATGAAAACCGGGAGAACGAAGGTGATTTTTTGGCCGCTGCCGAACTGATTACACCGGAAACCATCAATTTTATGGCCACCCATGGCCGTGGACTCATCTGCACTCCCCTTACCGAGGGCCGTTGCAAGGATTTGGGACTCCATAAAATGGTGAGCCATAATACGGACCCGCTGGAGACCGCTTTTACCGTGTCGGTAGATTTGCGCGGCAATGGGGTTACCACGGGCATTTCCGCCGGTGATAGGGCCAAAACCGTGATTGCACTCACCGACCCCTCTACCAAACCGCATGAGTTGGCCCGACCTGGGCACATATTCCCCTTGATTGCCAAAGAAGGTGGAGTGCTTCGCCGAACGGGACACACGGAGGCCGCCATTGATTTTGCACGTTTGGCCGGACTGCAACCCGCGGGAGTGATCGTGGAAATTATGAACGAGGATGGTTCCATGGCGCGTTTGCCCCAGTTGATGGAGGTGGCCAAAAAGTTCGACCTTAAGATCGTGTCCATAGAGGATTTGATTGCCTACCGCATGGAGCACGATAGCTTGATAGAACTCAAGGAAGCCTTTACCATCAATACCCGGTTTGGTGAATTTCGGCTCAGGGCGTATCAACAGACCACCAACGACCAAGTCCATATCGCGCTGCTGAAAGGCAAATGGAGGAGCGGTGAGCCCGTGCTGACACGTATCAATTCTACTTTGGTGAATAACGATATGCTGGGCACTTTGACCAATAATCCTGATGAAGCATTGCAACGGATGTTCGATGCGCTTAACAAGGAGGAGAAAAGTGCGATGATTTTTATAAGTCAAGAAAATCAATCCATGAACTTATTGAGCCGCTTGTCCGAGTTTAAAAAACTGCAGGGCGACGGGGTTACCAAGGCACCTAAAGTGGAAATGGACAACAAGGATTTTGGTATCGGCGCACAGATTTTGCACGACATCAACATTTCCAAAATACGCTTGCTCACCAATTCTGCACAAACCCGACGTGTAGGCATGGTAGGCTATGGCTTGGAAATCGTGGAGTATGTAAAGTATTGATTCAACGGTTCAACATCACGAAGCTAGCTGCGATACAGCAGACCACTTATAATGCTGCCTTGATGGCACCGACCATTTGCTTGGCACGTATTTTAACCTCTTCTTCGGTCCATCCCAGTTTGATCAAACACGAAATATTTCGGGACATCCATTGGTCGGATTCGGAAAAATCAGCTTTGCTGTAATCGGGCAAGGATTCCACCACATCTTGGGGCAATTTGCCCAGCGACTTCCTATCCGTTAGGTGTTCCCATTTTCTGTAGTAGTGCCAATTATTGTCGAACCAATAAAAACAGCCGTCCACTCCAGCTTCAATCAGTTCTTGGTGTGCTATTTGTGCCAATTCCCCCGAGGGCATAAAAAAGTTGAGGAAGGAGTAGTTCTCCTCCCCCCCTTCGGGCACGGTTCTAAACACGACTTCTGGAATCTGGGACAGGGCTTCCCGCAATAGGGTATAATTCCGTTTTTGTATGGCCAAAAAATCATCCAAACGTGCCAATTGGGCCCCCCCTACGGCTGCATTCATCTCGGAAATACGAAAGTTGTACCCTAAAAACGGGTGTTCCTCCGCTCCCCTATTATTTCCGATATGGTCATGACCGTGATCGGAGTATTTGTGGGCATTTTCATAATATGCCTTATTGTTGGTGATCAACGCCCCGCCTTCTCCACAGGTAATCGTTTTTACATAATCGAAGGAGAAACAGCCCAAATCGCCGATACTGCCCAAGGGCTTTCCGTGGTAGGTCCCTCCGATGGCCTGACAGGCATCTTCGAGCAACAAAAGATCATTGGCCTCACAAATGGCCTTCAACGCATTTAAATCTGCCATGGAGCCGCACATGTGCACGGGCATCACCACTTTGGTTTTTGGAGTGATGGCTTTCTCGACAGCTTCGGGTTTCAGGGTTAGGGTATCGTCAATATCGACCAGTACCGGAACAGCTCCCAAGGCCAAAATGGACTCGAAACTGGCCACAAAGGTAAAGGTGGGCATAATAACTTCATCCCCAGCGCCAATACCGGCACTGGCCAAGGCCACGGTAAGTGCCGCAGTTCCACTGCTCACGGCATGGGCATATCGGGTCTGCATACGTTTCGCCAAACCTTGTTCGAGTTCCAGAGCCTTCCAATGTCCGTTGCGCATGGCATCAAAACCGTAGCGCATCAGTACTCCGGAATCCAATACGTTTTGCACTTCCATTCTTTCCTTATCCCCAAAAAGTTCAAATCCTGGCATATATCAATTAAAATTTTTAAAAAAACCATAGTTTGATGGCCATTGCCACTACGGCCACGACCAAAAATGTTTTTATGAACCCATCCCCCTTTTTTACAGAGAACCTACTGGCGAACCATGCGCCTGACCCGTTCCCGATGGCGAGGATAAAACCCAATTTCCAGTCTATCTTATCGTTGAACGCGAAAACGGCCAAAGCGGCCAGCATATAAACAAAAACCACTGCAACCTTTGTGGCGTTGGACCGGACCAGATTCATTCGATTAAAGTAATGCAAAAAAAGCATCATTAAAAATCCAAGTCCTGCATTGATGAAACCCCCATAAATCCCAAAAAAGAAAAAAACGATCAGGGCCACCCATAGGTATTTACCCGTGAGTCGTTCCTGCATTTCTTCCAACCGCATCTTTGGCTTGAAAATAATAATCAGCACCACGGCAATCATTACGATGGCCAAGATCCGATTAAAGGTTTCCCCATCAATATCAACAGCGATATAAGCCCCAATGATGGAGCCTAGAAACGCTGCAATCCCCAAATAAAGGTTAAATGGAAAGGTGGAAACACCCTTGCTGCGAAAACCGGCCGTTCCCAAAGCGGTCTGGACCACAATGGCCACCCTGTTGGTTCCGTTGGCCACAGCCGGTGGCAAACCCAAAAAAATGAGCGTAGGCAAGGAAAGCAAGGAACCACCACCTGCCACGGTGTTGATAAACCCTACTGCAAAACCTACAGCAATCAATAGTAAATAGTGGTACCATTCGAGCATAGCGGCAAAGGTATGACCATTGTATTGAAAGGCATACGTAATTTGTGAAACTTTAGATGGGGAAAATGGTTTATGGCTTGGAAGTAACAATAATACAAAAAGGTCTTTTGGGATACGAAAAAGCTTTATATATTTGCACCCGCTTAGGAGGAATGGCAGAGTGGTCGAATGCGGCAGTCTTGAAAACTGTTGAGGGTCACACCTCCGGGGGTTCGAATCCCTCTTCCTCCGCTGAGAGACATCATCTCAAAACAAGAAACCCTGTAAATTATTGATTTACAGGGTTTTTATTTTTTTTGATATCAAATGATATCATTTATTTTCATCCTAATAGGTGCCCAATTCGGTGTCACCTTCAATCTCACCAAAAAGGGACACCTAATACCATTTAAAATATTGTCATTCAGATATTTACAGGGATTATATTTTAATTTTTTTTTACTAATTTCAAGGAAAATAATGTTAAAATAGGTGTCCCTTTTATGTTATCTCTCTTATTCTACATCAAAAAGCACAAAACCGACAAAGTAGGTCGGGCAATGATATACATCAGAATCACAGTAAATGGAAAGCGTTCGGAATTCAGCACAGGTCGCAAAATTTATCCCAACACTTGGGATGCCACCAATGGAAAGGTATTGGGGTTCTCTCAAGAAGTGCGTCAACTGAATTCGCAATTAATGAAAATACGTACCGACCTTTTTCGACATGCGGACAAATTGAAAGACAAGGGCCGACCGTTGACCGCTGTTTCCCTAAAGAACTCTTACCTAGGAGTGGATAAACCCTCAAAAATGTTATTGGAAATCTTTCAAGAGCACAATGATAGGGTTGAAAAATTAGTTGGGAAAGATTTTGCTCCTGGTACCGCAGAACGATACAAAACCGCAAAAAGTCATTTGGCCGAATATTTACAGAACGAGCTTCGAAAGAAAGATGTTCCAGTCGTGGATGTGGACCATTCTTTTATTTCTGGTTTCGAATATTATCTAAAGACAAAAAGAAAGTGCAGCCACAACACAGCCATCAAATATGTGGTGAACTTTAAAAAGATCATTAGGATTGCCTATGCCAATGGTTGGATTAAAACAGACCCCTTTGCCAATTGGAAAGCCCGATTAAAAACTGTAGAACGGGAATTCCTGACCGATGAAGAGCTTCAACGACTAATGGATCATCCTTTTACAAATGATCGGTTGGAGCATGTAAGGGATTGTTTTGTTTTCTGTTGCTTTACCGGATTGGCCTATGCGGATGTGAAAAAATTGACACATGATGATTTTGTGATAGGAATTGACGGTGATCTTTGGATAAATACCAAACGTACCAAGACAAAAACCAAAAGTAACATTCCTGTTCTTCCCACAGCATTGATGATTCTCGAAAAATACGAGCACAGTCCCTTACTTGCAGATAAAAAGGTGCTACCCGTATTGACCAATCAAAAAATGAATGCCTATTTAAAGGAAATAGCGGACCTTAGCGGCATCAAGAAACACTTGACCACTCATTTGGCCAGACACACTTTTGCAACAACGGTAACTCTTTCCAATGGTGTCTCCATTGAATCGGTAAGTAAAATGTTGGGGCATAAATCGCTTCGAACCACACAACATTATGCGAAAATATTGAACCGAAAAGTCAGTGAGGATATGCAGCTGTTAAAAAAGAAACTGAGTTTCCATGAAAAAGTATCATCAAAGCTATCTTAATCATTTTTTATAATCTAATAAACAGTGCATCATGGCTTTCATTTCAGTTGTTGAATGCCTCTTTTTTAGTGTCGTTATCGACTGCGGTTAGCCTTAATTAATCAATTGGGTTCTTTGTACACTAAATTTTCCAAATTGATCTCCCCTATTTTTCTGGCTATTTGTGCATCCGAATATAGCTCTAACACAGGGTCGAGAAAATGATAGGTGTAATTGGCCCCATAAACAAAAGGATTGCTCGTATCAAAGTCTTTAAAAACAGATCTGACCTTCATTGTGAGCAGTAGGATGACACTTTTATCTTTGATTAAGGCTTCAGCTTTATCAGGGTTCATTTTAAAAAGCACATCGCCATTAATGTAATCCACTTGTTCCGTTTTGTTAAAAAACGTATGCCCGTATGGTGTTTTGGGAGCAAATTCATTAAAGTACTCAACCGAAGAAATAGCTCCAAGGGGCGGTCTTTTAATGGGCAGGCGTACCCAAAAGCCTCCCTTGTCAAAGTCATACTGGCCTAGAAATTTTATGGCATGCACCAGTTGAAAATCTTCAGAACCGTCAGCAAAAAAGTTTTCGGCCCATTTTAAAATGACCTCCAGGTACTTTTCCACAAAGGACACATATCGTTCGTTTTCTGTAAAATCATCTGCTTGGTGACCTCCCCATTCCCTTACCAATGCGCTTTTACCGGTTCCGCTCCAATCATTCATAAAATATTCCTTTTTTAGAGCGTCAGTTCCCATATCAAAAGCAAATTCCTTCAGTACTTTTTGAGCCAGACTGGATTTGGCCTCCTTTTCAATAATCTTGCCTTTGGTCTGTTGTGTAAGAGCATCCCTGTCCATTACCTTAAAATGTTCTTTAAGCATATTAATCCGTACCAAGTGTGCAAACCCTGCATACCCCAAACCAGTCAAGTTTCTTTTTTCAGCTGCTTCCTTAGAAAGATCCACTTTTTTTGGATTATCCCGCATCATGTAAGCATCAATGGCACCAAACCTGGGAAGGCCCTTGAATTTTTGGATCACAATGTCCTTAAATGCTGGATCAGGTGATTTGTAGACCAAATACTCTGAATCGTCGAATGATATATTAGTGGTTTGTTGCGAGGTATTTTGGTCAATGGTTTTTTTTTCGGTTTGGGTTGTACCACCTGTTTGGGTGCTTGGCCCTTGTTCGGCATCCTTATTCCCAATAAGAATATCATCTACCTTTTTATCCGCTTTTTTTATAATTTTTTCCTCTGCCTGTTTTTTCAGTTTTTTAAAAAACTGACCATTCACAGGCTGTGGCATGGCCATCATCACAACACCCATTATTAGCCATATAACCTCTTTAGAACAAATACAGTTCATGTCTTAATCCTTAAATTTAATAGTTCTGATATCCGATTCGCCCATTTTTTGACTTAATAGACCATCCTTGTAAAACTCCATTTTAGTGTCTTCCAGTTCAAATTCCCATGAAATTCGGGTCGGACTCGTAATCTTAGGGGTTACTTTGACTTTAAAAACCACGAACACCGGGGAACGCTCTTTTAAATTATATGCTTTGGCATCAGTGGGCTCAACAGCAAGAAAAACCTTTTTTGAATAATTTTTCAGGATTTTCTCATTCTCCGAATAGGCCATGAAATTGGACTTGTGCAAAATAAAGTCCCCACCAATGGAGAATATACTTCTAATCCAATAACCCTTGTTTTTGAAATCATATTTCTCAGCCACTGCTCCCCTTGCAACGAAATAGGCAATTTGGGTCCCATCTTCATAAAATGAGTTGCTCCATACCTGAAGAGTGTCATAATGGTCTTGGACAAACTTGGTATAGCTACGATTTTGTGCAAATTCATTATTACGTGTACCTCCCCAATAGGAAACTTGTGCCCTTTCTCCTGCGGGATTATAAAAATTACAGGGAGATTTGCCTTCGGAATCACAAAAGTACTCTTGAAGTTTTTCATCGGATAGGGTTTCCCTGGCGAGAATTAACAAGTGATTTTGGGCAAACTCAGAGTTCTTTTTTGCAAGGTCACCTGCTATATTCTGATGTTTGGTCAATTTTGATCGATCTAAATCTTTAAAGGTACTTTCCAAAAATTTCATCTCTAAAAGTGCCTCATACGCTTTGTTCATCGTCTGTGCCGTAGTCCCTCTCAAAAAATAGAGATCGCCGTATCTGGGAAGTCCATTGTGCGATTGTATAACGACATCCCTAAAATCTTTAGTGGGTGCCTTGAACGTTAGAACATTTTGATCGTTTACCGCAAGGGGTTCTCTTTTGGCCAAGGTTTCACTTTGTGAGCTCGTATTTTTAGATGTCGGCCCAGGTTTTGTATCTGGAACGGGCGTTTTCTCACCGTTGCCATTCAACAACTCGTCTGTTTTATCACTGGCTTTTTTTACAATCTTGTTTTCTACGTTCTTTTTTAATTTTTTAAAAAACTGACCTTGGACAGAAATCGGCATAAACATTCCGAACAAAGTCATAATCAGAATAGCATTGGTTTTTACAGGTTTCATTTTCATATCTTTTGGATTATCTGGTCTTGGATACCATGGTGTTGATATTGATTTCGCCCGTTTTCTTTGTAAGGCCGTCATCTGAATAGATTTTGATAACGGGACTGTTGAGGCTAAAAGTGGTCTTGAGTTGGTCTGCCCTATAGTTTTCCAATCCGTTGAGGTAACCAGTGACATCAAATACCAAATAGATTTGTTGGTTCTTTTCAGAGAAGGTTTCAGCCTCTTCTGGCAACATTTTGAACAGTATCGACGAACCATTGGGGTGCATCAACTTTCTTTCTGATGAATTGCCGGGTTGGAGTCCGTACCATCCTAATAAAAATCCCTGATTGTAAAACTGATGCGTGTTCAACCAATAACCGCCGTTCTTAAAATCGTAGGTGCCCAAATTGGTCCGTGTAACATAATATCCCTCCAAGACATTGTCTGAATAAAGCGTTTTTGCCCACTTCTCGACCAACGGAAATTTCTCCTTTACAAAATTGGTGTACGCCCTTAATTTTTGAAACTCTGAAGCTCCTCTTCCTCCCCATGACCTAATATTACGAGGTTCGTTATAATATCCATCCTGCAGGAATCCTGAAGCACAATCTTCTTCTTTTGGGTTGCAGAAAAAATGTATGGACTGCTGTTTGTTGCACAAGGCGTTGGCAAGGGCCAGCACATGTTGTTGGGCAGTATAGGATTTAAGGTCTTTTTCGTACATGTTTTGTGTCCGTTCAGTAAAAAAGTCCTTGTCCATCACATTGAACATATCCTCTTTGAACCTCATTTTCAAGAGCTCCACAAAGGCATGCCTGCTCGCGTTGTTATGGCTGAATTGTTTGTCCTTTTCAAAGTACTCAGCATCCCTGGAACTTACATAGGTTCCATCTGATTTTAGAAAATACTCATCCTGCACCCCAAATCGGAGCTTCCCTTTGTAAGTCTGCAAGGAAAGTGAAATAAAATCAGTCGTGGGAGGATCAAATACCTTTTCCTGTGACTGTCCCCATCCCATTATTTGGAATACCAACACCGTTACTATAAAAAGCACCTGTTTCATACATCAATTTTTAAAAATAAGATTGGTTAGGGATAGGGTCCTAAAATGATTTGCAAGAGCTTCGTCCGAATATATTTCCATTTCGCTGTTTTCATGGAAATAGTTAAAATCAATAGGGTCTGTCGGAGCGTCCATCCGCTTATCCGAATGTTGCAGCTTTATCTTTTTCACCAGATATAGGCGGTTGATGCCCTCTTTTTTAAAGCGCTCAGCAGTTTGCTCATTCATCGGCAAGAAGAAATTGATGCTTTTTCCTCTGGCCAATTTGTTCAGAATCTGACTTTCGTAGGGTTTAACTGGTTCGAAGACCACTCTCTTTCGCCCGCCCTGTTTAAATGGGAAAATATCGTTGAGGCTCAAATAATGACTCACCCAATAGCCCTTTTTATCGAAATCATAATTTCCTCCAATATTTAGTGCAGAAACATGATAACCGACCAACTCATCATTCTTAAAAACATCTTGACTCCATTCCAAAAGCGGATTTAAACAAGTGTTCACAAAGGTTTTGTAATTGCGCTGTCTTTCAAATTCGTTCTTACCTTGATTGACATTCTTGCATGCCTCATACAGACATAAGTTCGGAGCCACTTGGTTGAGCAAAAATCGCTGTAGATAAGCAGAATTCGATTGTTTTTCGGTAAGACTGTTGTTTAAAATAGTTAATCGATCCTTATCCAAATCCCCCACAAAAGGGTTGAGATATTTTAAACTGACCAACAAGGAGAAATTGATTCTCCCTGTGTTTACCATTTTGTTCTTTTCAAGCTGCTCCGGATTTCGACTACCACCACGAACGGGCCTCAAAGCATTGGATCTGGGATTGGCATTTTCACTTGGAATTTGATTTTTATATGAATCCACAACACCAAACCTGGGCAATCCTTTGTACGTCTGAAGATTGATTGAAACAAAATTGTCCGAGGGCGGCTTATAGGTTATCAGTTCATCTATACCAGCTGTCTGTGCAAAACTATGGAACACTACTGCCACCATGAGAAAAATGCTAAATCCCGATCGTACCATTAACACTGTTTTTCTAAATTTCATTTCCAAGTTATGGTTCCGTCCATGGTCAAAATAGTGTCATCATCGGTATTGATTACAGTTGTATTTTCAAAAATGACACGTTTAGACTCAAAATCAACCCCGAACCCGTCGCCGCATGCCGTAAAAAAGTTTTGATAGGGCGAAGAACAGGCATGGCGGAACTCCTGTCCGTTCCTTACTATGGTCATGGATATGGTCTTATCAATATCTGGCGAGCCACCGGTGGAAAAATCGGCTGCCACGATTACAAATCCGTTTTGGTCGTTTTCATAAATGAATTCATTATCAACAACAGTAATGTTCTCAGATAACAGAATTACCGATTTATCTGTCCCCGAAAGGGCAACATTGGCTACTTCAATATTACCAACGGTCAATGAAGTACCCAGCTCCGAAGTTTCCTCCCCAGATAATTGTATGGTTCCCTGTACTTCGTTTAATGTTCCGTTTTCAGGTTCGTTACCATCATCGGTGCCGCAACCAACAAAGAAAAATAACATAGAACAGGACAGAAAAAGCATTGTAGTGTATTTCATATAGTTAATGGTTATGCCGTATAGCAATCTCTAAACTATGAATTCCTTTATCCCTGTGCCATGGTCAATTATTATACGTATGGTTATTCAACATTACCGTAGCTAATCTTTCATTATCCGTAAACCATGGCAGAACAACCCATTAATGGTTCAAATGGCTTAAATTTGGGGTTCACTAACCTCAGAACATGCTGCGACCGATCAAAAAAACCTGTTTTTCCCTTCTCATTATATTTTTACCGTTATACGGAAATTCACAAGAGGTACTGCTTGACTCCCTAAGGAATGAATTGGAGGGACACACTTTACAAGATACCATAAGAGCCGGACTACTTATTGAAATTGCCGGAGCATTGACCTATTCAAATCCTAACGAGGCACTTCCAAATGTGGAGGAGGCCATAGCAATTTCAGAAAAAACAAACTGGACCAAGGGCGAAGCACTGGCACATCGTCAAAAAGGAAACCTCCATTATGTTTTAGGAGACAATCTCAATGCACTGGATGCTTATCAAAAAGCCTTGGTTTTAAGCCAAAAAATGGCCAACAAGCAGCTAGAGTCAAGTCTGTTGGGCAATATTGGCAATATACATGCCGATTTAAAGGAATATGACAAGGCCTTGACAAATTATCGAGCCTATTTATCAACGGCACAATCACTTAACAACAGGCCAGATGAGATCAAAGCACTTTCCAACATTGCCATTGTGTATAACGACACGGAAAATTTTGAAGAAGGTGTCTCTTTTTTGGAGAAGGCCTTGGCTTTGGCCAAACTGGAAGAAAACAACCTGTTTATAGCAGCGATTACCAATAACTTGGCCTTGGCCTACAAAAAGCTGGGACAGAACAAAAATGCACTTATACGGTATCAAGAGTCAGCAAACCTCGCCCAACAGATTGGGAACAAGTATATCGAGGCCTCCGCATTGAACAGTATTGGCAAAATCAATGTGTTGTTCAAAAACTATGACCTGGCAGAAACAAATGCCCGCAAAGCTCTTGCGCTTTCCATGGAGATTGGTGCTGTGGAATGGGAATCCGATTCGTGGGAAGTATTGAGTCAGGTATACGAGCACAATGGAAATATGGCCGAAGCCCTTGATGCCTACAAAGAACATGTGCAACTCAGGGACAGTGTTTTGAATGAGGAAAAGAGGTCTGAATTGACCCGAAAGGAAATGCAGTTTCAAATGGAACGACAACAAGCGGTCGCCCAAGAGGAAATAAAAAGGCAGGAATTGGTGAAAAACGGGTATTTGTTCGGGGCCATACTCTTGGCATTGGTCTCCGTAATAGGATATTTTTTATACAAGCGCAGACGCGATGCATTGGAAAAGGGAAGAGTGGCGGAATTCAATGCGCTAGTGGCAGAGACCGAACTCAAGGCCTTGCGCTCCCAAATGAATCCCCATTTTATTTTTAATTCACTCAATTCGATTAGCGACTTTATCTCAAAGAAGGATATCCAACAGGCCGATGATTATTTGGTCAAGTTCTCCAAACTTACACGGTCTATCCTTGAAAACTCCGAAAAAAAATGGATTACCCTGGAGGAAGATCTTGAGTTGATGAAACTGTATATGCAGTTAGAGGCGCTCCGGTTGGAAAACAAGCTCGACTACCACATATCAGTTGATGAAAGCATTGAACTGGACAACACATTGGTCCCCCCGCTCATATTGCAACCATTTATCGAAAACAGTATTTGGCACGGAATTGCTCCAAAACAAGGAAGTGGACAAATCGACCTCTTGATAAAAAAAGATGGAAACATGTTGAAGTACATTGTGGAGGACAATGGGGTAGGTAGATTGTCAACCAACACATATGTCAAAAAGAAAGGTTCGTTTGGGATGAAAATTGCTAGCAATCGAATAGATATCATCAACCATTTAAAAAATACCAATGGATATATTAATTTGTTGGACAAAACGGAAGGGCTTCGTGTAGAGATAAGACTTCCTTTGGAACTTCAATTTTAATAACATTATGCTAAAGGCTATTATCGTAGACGATGAGCAACACTGTATTAACCGTTTAGAGGGACTTTTGCAGGAGGAAGGGCATGACATTGAAGTTATGGCACGCTGCAAAACCATCGATGAGGCAAAGCGCAAAATCACTGATTTATCGCCCGATATTATTTTTTTGGATGTTGAACTTGGGAATAATACAGGTTTTGACCTTTTATCGCAACTGGACGATTTCGATTTTGAAGTGATATTTACCACCTCTTTTGACAATTATGCCCTAAAGGCATTTAAGTTCTCGGCATTGGATTATCTCTTAAAGCCCATTGATAAAAATGATCTCGTCAACGCCCTACAAAAACTGAGGGAACAAAAAAATCTAAAAGAAACCTCAAAAAAGATAGATATTCTATTCCATAATTTTAAAGAAGGAAGCGAATCATCTAAAAGAATTGCAATCCCTACCGTGGACGGTTTTGCAATGCTGGACACAAACGACATCATTAGACTTCAATCGGATGTCAATTATACTCACATCCATTCAATTACAAACAAAAGAATAACAGCCTCCAAAACATTAAAGTATTTTGAAGGTATTCTGGAAAACCATACTTTTTTCAGGGTGCACAAATCCCATCTTATCAATTTATCATTCGTAGAACATTACATCAAAGGAAAAGGAGGCCATATAGTATTGACCGATGGCTCCAAAATTGAGGTCGCCATTAGACGTAAGGAGGAGCTTATAAAAAAGCTTAACCCTGGTCTTCAATCCTGATATTCTTCCTTTTACACTCTACCCAAATCTTACCTCCAACTTCAGCGCATGGATCCTATCCTATTTTTGTAGCGGTTCGGAAAGAAAAGCGTATAACAAAAATAAGATAGGGCGCTGTCCTACTTGTTGCCCCTTTCCTCCAGCCATTTTTGATAGAGTTCCTTTGCCTCTGGGCTTTCTTCAAAGAATGTCCCGTAGTGTTCAATTGCATCATCCTGACCTTTTAGATATGCAGACTGTTCTTTCTTGGATATCCTTGATACCTGATAGATTGAAAAACCAAGGACCAACAGGACCGTGACCAACAACACCCAAGTAAGTTTTATGACCCAACTGGGCAAGAGAACGGACCGCTCTACTTTATGAAGAATCCTTTCCATCAATCTTTGTTGTTCCTGAATATTGTTATTTTGGTTGTTGCCATACTCTTTTAGAAGCGCATTTAATTGGCTGGTATCTGGCCTTAATGGAAGGTTTTTGAAATCCTCATGAACCTTTTCCAATCGGCCGATACTCTTTTCAAATCCGTTGATCTCCTCTGTCAACAGTTCCGCTATTTCATCCAGTTTTGCCATGATGTTATGTTTAGATTCCCATTCCTGTGTCCCTGACCACCTTGATGGCCAATTTGATGGTTTTCTTTATGATGGTCTGGGTCAGGCTTGTCGGGACATTCACGGTCTTGCCCAAAAGCTGCATGCTCTTGTCCTTGGCAATCCGCTGTGCTATATTTCTTTCAAAGTTCATTTGACGGGCGATCCTGCCCATGGACATGGACCGGTGCACCTCGCTTCCTTTTAGGTTGGTTCCCTTATGCTCAAAACGGAAGCCCTGCAATTGGTTCTGCTTATTGATGCTGGGAATGACCTTTACATTGTTCTGCTCCATGGACTTGATGTACTGGTCAAAGTCCCTTGGCCGTTCCCTGGCCATGACCTTTTCATGGATCTTTTGTATTTCAGAGCGGACATGTTGCATCCGGTAGAGTTTTTCCTGCTGTACCTCCCTTACCGTGGTCAGGTCCATTTGTTTGGCCACCCGCTCCGCTACTTGTTGGCTCCGCTTCCCGATAAAGCTGTCGTTATATGCCTTGCCCTGAAAGTTTATCCGGTTCACATACAGGTGGACATGTACGTGTTCCTTGTCCCTATGGACAAAGGCCACAGCCTGTCGTTCCTTCAACCTCATTTCCTTAAGGAACCGCTCGGTCATTTCCTTGAGCTGTTCCCCTTCCAGTTTCCTGCCGTCCTCGACGGTGGGACTGAGCACAAAGCTGAGCGTGTTCTTTCGGCACAGTTCGTTCTGCTCTTGGATGACCTTGAACTCCTCGGTGATCTCTCTCGGGGTCTCCCCGGCCAGATATTGGCTATGGATAATCTCCGATTCTTTCTCCTGGTTCATACCGTAGCTCATGGAGGCTGCGGTGTGCGATATGGATTTTCCCATCCCTATCATTTCTTGAAATTTAAAAGGTGTTGTCGTATCTCTTTGGCCAGCTGGGCCGTTTCCTCGGCCAACCTGGGGTTCCGCTTTCGGAACATATTGGTGATCAGCCTAAAGTTTCGTTGGTATTTGACCAATAGCTTATAGGCCTCTATCTGTTCGTCCGTCATCCGTTCCACGATGCGGTCTTCGAAGGCGGCACGGCGGCAGTACTCACTGAGGGAAAGACCGCTCTTTCGGGCCTTTACCTTCAGCAGTTTCTTCTCGTAGACCGAGCAGCGGAACTGGACGAACTCTTTCTTCATTTTCTCATCATCTTTTGCGACCTTCGGGAGCAAAAGCAAGATTTGTCATGACAATGACACATCTTGAATTCGTTGCCGAACTGCATCCTTCGCGTTTTTTACCTTCCATTCGTTCATATCCTTGAATTCCTCATAGAGAGAGGACATATCCCTACTGTTCGGGCACTTTTCCAATAAAAGTTCCGTCATCCCCATTCCCGCTTTGTCCCTATCCAGAAACAGCTCAACACTTTCATATTTCCCTATTTCCTTTATCATCCGTTTTACAAAGGCCGTGGTGTTCAATACCAGTAGGTCATGGCTGTTTACGATATACGGCATCAGCTCCAATAGGGTAAGCATATCGAACATGCCTTCGGTAATGGCCAAGTTTTTGGAATCATTCTTTATCAATGTAACATCCTTTGGCGACGTGGACCCTTTCCAATAGCTGTTCCGCAGTTCCCAGCCTCCAGACCTGTTCTGGAGTCCGATGCCAAAGTATGTCCGCTCCCCTATTCGATAATGTATCTCCTTGCAAAGTTTTCTTGCGGTCTTGATCGAGATACTTCTGGAGCTCAGATAGTTTTCTAGGGCCCGGTGCTCGATTTCCTTTATCTCGATAATCTGAATCGGGTTGGCCCTGTGTTCCTTCTTGGTTGGATTCGGCCGCCGGTGAAAAGAAAAATGGTCCATGTTCCCGGACAATCGTTCCAATGCCTCCTTTACGGAACAGTTCTCCATTTTCATGACCAGGTCTATGGTACTGCCCCCTTCGAAGGTCCCGAAGTCTATCCAATAGTTTTTCTTCAATGATACCTTGAAAGAGGCTTGGGTCTCGGTCCGGAACGGGCTGAGGAACCAAGCTTCTTTTTCCGTTTTCCGGACTGGAAAGTGCCCCAAATTGGCCAGCGTGGAAACGATGTCAATGTTGCGGGCTTTTTCGCAGTCCATGGTAGTTCTATTATTTTTACTCATTTTCTTAAATTTTGTTATTTCTCCTACCTTCTTACCTATCCCAATGATAACGGGGGTTTACAAGCCAGGTCAGATGTTTTTTCAACTTACCTATCTTACCCTTTAGGTAGGTTAGGTAACCTTTAGGTAAGATGGAAGTTATATATCCTACCTAAGGTTTTGCCCCATGACCATTGGCTTTATCCTGTTTTAGGTAACTAGGTAGGTATTATTCTTCTTTCTTTGCAAATTCCATTTCCCATGGGCTTCCCCCAAAGAGCGGTCGGGACAAATAGCCGTACACCTGTCGCTTGGGGTGCTTGACCTTTTGAAAGCCAAACCCGGCCAGTGCCCGACCGATATTGATGTGGTTGAGCCTTAGGTTGAGACAAGCGATCTCAACCATGATATCCGACGCCGTCCTGAAGTCCTTCATATCACTGGACTTTTCATAGTACTTGGCAACCACCTCCTGTTCCGAAGTCAATTTGGTATACTTCCTGTTTCTTTCCTCGTTCTCCTGTATATCCTCAATGGAAAGTTCGGAGTCAAAGGTGGGGTCCGAGTAGGCCAAGTGGTACGCCTGTGACCAGACCTTGTTGATGTCGACCTCCTTTGAATATGAAAAATCTATTTTCCCCTTGAGCTCAAAACAGAGCCAACGGACCGATCCCGTCTCATCGTTCAAAAAAGACGACATATTGGTGGAGCCTACGAATGAGCATATCCTGGATAGGGTCGTATTCTTTCTATCATATGGCAGGCGCTCATTTATAAAGGTCTTGGAAAAAAATGACTTTAGGGCATTCACATCCTTTTTGGACAGTACGGCCAGTTCGTCCAAATTGTACAAAAAGTTCCGGCACAGTTGTATCCGTGCATCCTTGTCATTGCTGATGTCCTCGGCCATATATTCACTAAGCTCGGTTGGGCACAGAAATCGGCACCATGTGGACTTCCCCGAGTTTTGTCCCTGATGGGAAAGCACAAATGCCTGCTTGTTAAAATAATTGGGTTCCAGGGCACATCTAATGGCACGGACCAGCCATTTTTTGAAATGATAGTTAAAAGCCTTTTTCTCATAGGTGGGCACATAAGACGCAAGCTTTAGGATATGGTCCTCTCCGTCCCATTTTGGGAGATTGTTGAAATACTCCTTGATGGGATTGTATTTGGGAATCCACTCCGATCGTATCAATATCTCCAGTTTTCCGGTCGGAATATCCACCCCAGCTTTGGCAAGTTCTATGATAAGGGAGTTCAGGTTTAGATATTGCCACTCCCTGGAACCTTTAAATGCTATCTGGAAATCGTGGGAAATCTCATTGTACATGATATCATACTTGGTTCCCAGATATTCCATAGCGTAGTCATACACCGTTTTCTTATTAGAGTCCTTTACAGAGTAAAGCTTATTTTCATCCTTAGCCGAAACCATTGCCTTCGATTTTTGAATGAGGCCCGTTATGCTTCCCATTGATTTCATCTTGGGACACCCGACTATTTTGGAGAAGCCAATCATTGAGCTTCTTCCTTTCAAAGAATATCATTTTTCCATTGGGCTTGGAATGCGGAATATTTCCCGCAGCGGTCAGCTTGTACAAATAACTTCTGGAAATCCCAGTATAGTCACAGGTCTCCTCAAAGGTGAGCACCTCTTTGTTGGCTATCATTAGCCGTTCCAAACGATCAAGCCGTTCAAGTATCAATAAGTTGTTCATTTGCTTCTTTTTAAGATTAAAAATGAACAAAAGCGCTTTTGTTTTCTATTGCTGAATTCTTGGAATAAAAGTAGAAACAAAAGAGAGCAGGTATTAACCAATACAAGAAATAGTTATACACAAAAATTTGAAAAACAGACAGTTAATTAATTTTACTCAAATACTGCCAAATTAAATTTGACAAAATTTAAATGTTTTCAAATGGCTGCATTTGAGGCTAATGGATTTTATGGAATGTTGTGAGGATTCGAGTTATTAACAATCGAAAATTAGTTGCAGCAAAATTAAGAATCTGGATTTAGCCTATTTTTGGATTCTGGACATACTATTGTAGGATTATAATTTCGTAGTTAAATAGATGGTCTATTTAAAATTTTGATTGCGTTACCTAGCATTGCTCAATTTGAAATTTTGTCCTTTTGAAGCTCTTTTGATTTATTATAAATCTTATTGTGGCCATTTGGTATTCTAAAAGTGCATAATCGTTAAATTATTGTTAAAAAGGTGTCCCTTTCGGTGTCAGTACAAATTTACTACCCCTTACAACCCTTAAAAACACTGGTTTTTTGAATTTGAAGAAGACCCTCTTCCTCCGCAAACAGGCGCTAAGCTTGGAATAAAAAACCGCAGAGTCTAACTCTAGCGGTTTTTTTGTTTAAGACCTTTAGCAATCGAAAAACATCTTAAGTACAAGATGGAAACAAAATCGCTTTTGCACCGAAATCATCTCTTAAAAGTCCTAATTTGAGGGGGGGTTGTTTTCTTTTTCAGGACCGTTTTTCTCTAAGACTCTGAAGTCCTAAAATCAACAGGTTGTTCAGCCTAGTAACCCTTGTAATTCTTGACTACATAGTTGTGGTATTGAAGTTTAATTGAACAATACAAACACAATCATCGGTTTTATTCCTATTTTGGGTATGCAAAGATGTATTTTACATCCATATAAATAAGTTTATTTAAAAGGAACGACAATATCCTAAATCAATAGAAATTACACTTCCCATATCAAGTTTAATTGCGATTGCCATTGGCAGTGTGGGTATATCCGTATCGATTTTCATGGGTACCTTATTGCTATTTCAAAAAGACAAGAAACACATCTCTATAAACATATTGGCATGTCTGCTCATTTTTTCAGGATTGACATTATTGAATGACGTCTTGGTTACATCAGGAATCAGCAATCGAATTAAGCAACTGTATTTTATCCCGATATACTAT
Source organism: Allomuricauda sp. MMSF_3307 (assembly GCF_030733585.1). Classification (NCBI taxonomy): domain Bacteria; kingdom Pseudomonadati; phylum Bacteroidota; class Flavobacteriia; order Flavobacteriales; family Flavobacteriaceae; genus Allomuricauda; species Allomuricauda sp. MMSF_3307. Next base: position 685,949 of record NZ_JASHIQ010000002.1, on the reverse strand, counting down.
TCATTGAGTATCGCACCATTGTTTTATCTATTTGTCAAATCAAAATTTAGCTATCAATTTAATAAATCTGATTTGGTTCATTTGGTCATTCCCATCATTCAAACGGGAGTTTATTTTTCCATTGGATTCCGTTCTGTCGAATTCAAATCCATACTCTATGATGAAAATGCATTTCGAATGTATCTTCAAATAGAGTCTTTCCTTTTCCCGATTTCTTTGGTTGGATATACTGTTCTTGCTTTGATTTATTTAAAAGGCAAAGACTATAAAAAATATTTTTGGTCGGAAGACATTAAAAAATGGCTTTTAAGATTTTCAACAGGGATGTTGTTTATTGCTCTGATTGAGTTTATTTTTTCAATAATGGAATACAATACGTCTCCTACCTTTTTATCAAGTTTCCCATTTTATCTGGTGCATACATTTGCGCTTTCAGCTTTTGTGTTTTGGATATCAATAAACGGATTCAAGCAGTATTATCCTCTACACATATTTACTTCAAAACCCAATCAAAAACCTTTAGCTATCGACGAAAATGAATTGGCCGAACTACTAAAAAGACTGGAATTACTAATGACTAATGATAAGCTTTTTCTGAACCCAGACTTAAACCTTGAACTTCTATCCAAATACCTTGAGATTTCTGAAAAACACTGCTCTCTCATCCTGAGCAAGGGAATAGAAATGAATTTCAACCAATACGTCAATAACTTCCGAATCGCAGCTTTCAAAGAAAGAGTCAAAGAAGGACAAAGCAAGACCTTTACCTTGACAAGCATAGCGTATGAGTGTGGCTTTAATTCCAAATCAACATTTAACAGAGTATTTAAATCCACTTGTGGAGTGTCGCCTTCTGAATTCGTCAAAATGACTCAAAGTACAACAACATCCGACTAAAAACTACATCAAAAGCATGTCCCAAATCTAGATTTGAAGCGTTTAGGTGATTTTAAGCCTTCATATTTGTTACTCATCAAATAAATCGTAGTAATTATGAACAAGAAAATCAAAGCCTTCCTTTTTGGTAGTAATAAACAAAACTCTATTAGTCAAAACATTGGCTTCTTACTTCTTCGTTTCTTTGTAGGACTTGCATTTTGCACCGTCTTTGAAAAGTTCTTTCCAAAAAACGGTATTTGGGGACCACAAGAATGGTTCATTCAAGATACCGCTAATATGGGTTTTCCATTTCCAACCTTCTTTGCTTGGGTTGCCGTATTATCTGAATTCTTCGGCGGAATTTTATTAATGCTTGGCTTATTGACCCGACCTGCGGCTCTATTAAATGTCTTTGTAACGTTTACCGCTACCTTCATTTATCATAATGGGGATGTTGGAAACTCAGGATTAACCTCATTCTTTTTCATGATCATGTGCCTTTGTATCTTATTATTCGGCCCCGGAAAATTCAGTCTTGACTTCTTTATTAACCGAGAGCTTGTTAAAAGAATGGCAAAGATATCAACGGTTGTATTACTGCTCCTGTCGTTCAACTATGCCACAGGGCGAGCTAATGACTATTCAAAGCCTTATAAAACGGAAGCTATAAACGTATACACTCCAAAAGTTCAGTTTTATTTAAAAAACAATGGCATATTACCTAAAAAAGTCACTTTCATCATCTACTAACTGCACCAAGAAGGGAATAAAACGCGGGTAAAACGGTTTTTGCCATTTCAAAAGGTAAAATTCGAATTACCAGTTGAATCAAAAATCTATAGGGCATCAAATCTACAAGTTGATACAGCGATGCAGGGGAAACGAATAGACAATAATAAGCAATATTTAAATGTGGATAAAAATTGAATAGTGCCACTATAAAATTGAATAGGCGATAATGATTTACCATGATTGTAGAATAAAAACAAGGCATATCAATGTATCAGCACAATGCGGGCTGAGTCGCTAAAATTGAGTATTTTGCTTCTATCAAAGTTTAGTGTAGTAGGAAGGTGAATTACTTTGAAATCCCGCACTACGCTTATACTTGACCGTTCCCCGCAGACAAAATAGGCCAAAAAAATAGATACCTTATCCCATTGATTACATACTTAGCACTTTGGAAACGCGATGAATATGCAACCTAACCCTATCTAGAAACATGAACTTGAACCAAATAACAGTTCCATCGTTGGATTTGACACAATCCATACCCTTTTATGAAAAATTGGGACTTCAATTAATCGTTAAAGCTTTACCACATTACGCGCGATTTGAATGTCCAGATGGAAATTCGACCTTTTCAATCCATCAAACGATGCAATTACCCCGAAAAAATAATCAGATATTTCTGCCACAAAATGAAAAAACTCGCATATCCACAGGGTTTTTTCTCAAATAATTTTAACTTTCCCTCCTAAAATGAAAAATGAACGATGGGAAGAGCATTATTGTTATCACTAATCGCCCTCATAATTGTAGCGTGTAAGGACAATCAAAACAAAGAACAAAGTGCGGTTGAAATGGCCGAACCCAAAGGCGTTGAGAACGTAGCGTACAAGTGGGGTAAAATGGCTTTGACCGCAACGGCTAACGACACCGAACGATTTAATCCAAGGCCCACCATTACCTCACGCTATTTAGGCTTGATCTTTACTGCCGTTTTTGATGCATGGTCGAGATACGATCAAAAAGCCATTCCAGTTTATTTGGAAAACGTGAAACGAAGACCAAAAAGCGAACAAACGTTAAAAAACAAGGAAATCGCCATTAGCTATGCTGCTTTCAGGGCAATGAATGAATACTATTACACCGACCAAGAACTTTTTGCGGATTTTATGAGGGAACTAGGATTGGACCCAAGCAATGAAAGTTTAGACCCCTCCACCCCCGAAGGTATTGGAAATTTAGCCGCTAGAGCGGTAATTGAGGCCAGAAAAGGGGATGGAGCCAATCAGTATGGTGAAGAAGAAGGCTCAAATGGTGAACCCTACTTTAATTATGTGGGCTACGAACCTATAAACTCAGCCGATAACAATGTTGATGCAAATCGTTGGCAACCCAAATATTTCTCAGACGGAAAAGGGGGTAAATATGCTCCTGAGTGTTTGACGCCTTATTGGGACAAAGTTACGCCAATTGCCTTACAATCCGGAGACCAATTTAGGCCAGGACCACCACCTATGATAGGTTCCGAACAATTAAAGAAAGAGGTTCAAGAAGTGATTGAGCTACAAGCCAATTTGACCGATTATCAAAAAGCCTTGGTTGAATTCATGCGAGACGGCCCACAATCCGTGCAACAAGCTGGACATTGGTTAAAATTTGCCCAAGACGTATCGGTAAGGGACAACCATACGTTAGATCAAGATGTAAAAATGTATTTCTACAACCAAGTTGTGGCCATGGACGCATTTATTGCCTCGTGGGACTCAAAAATGTATTATGATTATGCAAGACCCTACGCGTTGGTTCACGAATATTACGAGAACCAAAAAATAAAAGCTTGGGGAGGAGAGGGAAAAGGAATGATTGAAATGGACGGGACCCAATGGAGACCTTACTCACCAGAGACATTTTTGTGCCCACCATTTCCAAGTTATGTTTCTGGGCACAGCACCATTAGCGGAGGATGCGGGGAAGCCCTAAAACTATGGACCGGCAGCGATGAATTTGGTTCCAGCGCCCAATTGGTGGCAGGGGCCATGACGGAACCGGATAATTTAGGGGATACCATTACTTTAGAATTTCCAACGTTTACTGAAACAGCAGAAATGGCCGGGATATCAAGAGTGCTTGGTGGTTACCACATACAAGCTGATAACGTAGAAGGACTTGAACTGGGCCGAAATGTCGCTAAAGAAGCTTGGAAATTCTATAAAAAACACGTCGGGGAACAATAAAAAACCACCACACTATTTAGTTGTAATTGCTAGTTTTAATGCTAACCCAGCCAACTCTCCGTGGTCCTGAAACGTAACTATAAGTCATTTTCGGGCATGGGCCGGTCCTCGTAGAAGTCCTTGAACGTCTTTTCGGTAGTGTAATCGTCTCGCAGCACCTTGTAGACCGTAATAATGAGCGCTACCTGCCCCAAAACAGTAAGGTAAAACACCCAGTTAAAGGCCAAATCCATGGCCGCAAAGAGCGTCACCGTTACCAAAACAAGGGTTGTCAAACCCAGCCAATCCATCGCAGAAATCTTCATCCTTTAGGTGTTTATTGTTTTGTTTAATTTTAACCTAAGATAGTTAAACATTTTGTATCTTTCGCAAAATTGCTGTTAAAAAAGAACGCTTTAATCCTAAAAATTAGACACCCCATGTTCGGATTGTTCAAAAAGAAAACGGAAAAAGAAAAACTACAGGAAAAATACGCCAAGTTGCTAAAGGAAGCCCATGCGCTATCCACCACCAACCGCAAGCTCAGCGATGAAAAAGTCTTTGAGGCGGAAGAAATCATGAAAAAAATAGAACAGTTGGATTAAGGTTTACTCTCTCCCATTCCCTCCCCAGTTGGTACTTATCGGATACACGAACACAATAGCGTCCTAGTTCTGATGAACCACTACATGTGCATAACTTATATCCAATAAGGCTAAATTCTGCTTCCAACCAAAGGTTGGAAATGCCTGGTATATAAGTTAAAAATGATGCGGCGTATTGGTTTTATGTCTATTTTGGGGTATAAAGAAGTATTTTACATCTAAAAAGAGAAGTTGTGCCTAATGTTGAAAAATTAAAATTTTCCGTTTGAGATATTCAAAATCTATTACATCAATTTGCCTGATTGTTTTGACTATTTCAGGTCTATTTGGTCAGACAAAAACAGTTAGTGGTCGAGTTCTGGACGAACATCTATCGCCTCTTCCTGGAGCAATAATCCAAACCCCAGATTCTGTTTATCAAGTTAGGGCGGATAAAAATGGCTATTACTCAATTGAATTGCCCAGCAAGGCCAAAAAACTCCGGGCTATAAATATTGGGATGGAAACCGAAACATTTAAGTTGGGAGATTACTGTATGTTCAACATAATATTGCTTGACGACTTGATAGTAGAATTTGAAACAGAAAAAGAGCACCTAAGGAGCTATAGAAAAAGACAACGTGAACGAAAGAAAATTTACAACAAAGCAATCAGATTAGGTATTTTGTCTACCAACCAACCTTGTGGTTGAAATTTTGATTTAATAAAACACTAAAGAAAATAAGGCCTACAATCCATTGTTCCCTCCTGCCCTAAACTAAATTCCCTACTTTTAAGCAAACAACCCAACATGAAATACTTCAAACCCCTTTTTTGCCTGCTGCTATTATCGAATGTGCTTGTCGCACAAAGCCCAAAGCAAGAGAAGATGAAGCGACTCCATTTTTTGGTCGGGGAATGGGTGGGCACTTCAAAAATCTATGAAAACGGGTTTTTGACCAAGGAAGGAGCAGCCTACGAGCACATCTCCTACGACCTGGAAAAAAACATATTGGTCATTGAACTGAATACGGAGTTTCTACAACTCCATACCGTTATCCTTTACAATGAAAAAGACCAGAAATACTACTACCACCGATTTTCCAAAGATGGGGCGGCCGTATACCCCGCAGAATTTAAGGAAGGCCAGTTCATTGTTTGGAAGGACGAAAACACCCGGTTTTTCTTTGGTAGTACCCCAGAGGGCGGTTTTCGAGAATATGGCGAACAATTGGTCAACGGAAAATGGGTCAAAACATTTGAAGACACCTTTACCAACACCCAATAAAAACATTCCTAACTTAGCAATTGAAAGCAAAAATACAATCATCAAAAACGAACTAAACGCGCATGAAAAATCTACTTTTATGGTCAGTTATCGGACTATTGGCATTGAACTGTAAGCAGAAAAAAACTATTTCCGAAGAAGAAAAGCCGCAAGTTGTGGCCGCATTGAACGAAATCATGGAACTTGACCAGAAATATGCAGGGATTCCGTCCAATGAGCTTCGGGAAAAATACGGCAATCAGAAGGCTTGGGAGATTTTTAAAGAGCAGCGGGATAGCGTAGGCCTAGTTAATCAAAATAAAATCAAGGAATTATACGAAAAGTACGGATACTTGGGCGAGCAAAAGGTAGGAAAGGAAGCCGCTAGCGATTTTTGGGTGGTGGTCCAACATGCGGATAATGACATCCCCTTCCAACAGGAAATGTTGAAGGCCATGGAAACGGAAATCGCAAAGGGCAGCAAGGACAAATACCACTATGCGATGTTGGAAGACAGAATCAATGTCAATCTCAACAAACCGCAACGTTTTGGAAGCCAGGTGACCTATAACGATATAGGGCAGGCTATTCCAAAAAATGGACTGGTGGATACCACGGCGGTCGACAGTTTGCGCAAAGCGCACTCCATGCCCGATTTTATCGAATACTATAATCAAATGACCGAAATGCACTTTGAAATGAACAAACAACTATTTCTGGACAAGGGCATTATGGAACCACAACTGTATGGAAACTAAAAAAGAACTGCGCAACCGCTGCTGGATAGATATTGACGGAAAAAAGTTTTTTGGCCCGGGACGGGCGCAATTATTGGTGATGATCGATAAAAACGGTTCGCTCTCCAAAGCGGCCAAGGAAATGGGCATGTCTTACCGAAAAGCCTGGTCCATGGTGGAAGATATGAACCAAAGAGGCCAAGAACCCTATGTGGAACTGCACAAGGGAGGTACCCAAGGGGGCGGGGCCGAATTGACGTCACAGGGCAAAAAAGTACTTACTGCCTTTCAACAGATGAACGCCCAGATTCAGGCAACTTTGGAGCAACACACCCAAGACATGTTGGGGCTGATTTAAATCTTGATACCGAACCCGTGAAGCAGTATCAAACGGAAACCCACATAAAGCACTAAAATGGCCGTGAGCACACCCAAAAACTTTAGATTGAACCTTTTATTTGATAGATAAGAGCCGATCCCGCCGCCAAGCACCACTGCCACCACCAATTGGAGCATCAGCTCGTTGTTCAGTTGGAAGGTTCCCGCCATATTCAAACCAATCAGGCCGGCAATGGAATTCACCAAAATAAAAACGGAAGCCAAAGAAGCCACTATTCTTGGGTTTTCCCATTTGAGCAGGTTGAGCACCGGTGATAAAAAGATGCCACCACCTATTCCGGATATTCCAGAAAGTAAGCCGATGCCTCCACCCAGCGTCAACTTTTTTAAATTTGAAAACTTCTTAGAGTCCAGTTTTTTCTTCGCAAAGCGAAGCATCATAAAAAACCCTGCCATCACCAAGGCGCCGCCCAAAATCAAAAAGAAGGTGGTTTGGGACAAACGGATTTGGGCGCCCAGATATGCAAACGGTATGCTCATCACCAAAAAAGGCCAGAACAATTTCATGTCAAATACCCGGTTCCGAATAAAAACTAGCGTCCCAATAGTGACCACACAAATATTCAACAAGAGCGCAGTGGAACGTATTTCGTAAAAATCAGTAAGGAAAAGGCTTAAAATCGCCAGATAACTGGACCCACCCCCAAATCCGACCGAACTATAAAACAGCGCAATCAGAAAAAAGACCAAGGGCAAGTATTCGACTGTCATCAATTAAGAAATTAGCTTACATTGAATCAAATCCCCCTTTTTCAATGCCTCGCCATCATCTACAAAGGCGAGTGCATTGCCTTGGGCCATGGATTGGATCATGGAAGAGCCTTGTCCGTCCAAAATTTGTACCGTTCCGTCAAGAACAGCAGCCTTTAAAAAAGTGGGTCGTCCAAAACGGTTTTCAAAATCATGTTGTATCGGGAATCGATATGTGGTTAAACCCACACTTTCATATCCAGATAAGCGTTGCAGCAAAGGAAGTACATACACATAAAAACAGGTCAATGATGACGCTGGGTTCCCTGGCAAGGCAAATACAAACTGGTTCCCCTTTCGACCAAAATAAAGCGGTTTGCCCGGTTTTTGAAACACCTTGTAAAACAACTCCTTAACTCCATTTTCCTCGAGGGATTGTTTTACAAAATCGTAATCACCCACAGAAATTCCTCCAGAGATAATGAGCACATCGCAAGACTCCAATGCAGCTTTGATTCCCGCTTTTGTGGCCTCGAAATCGTCTTTAATTTGTGTTTTTTGATGATGCTGAAAACCAAATTGTCGCAAGGCTCCCGCAATTGCGTAGCTGTTGGATTCATATATCTGCCCCTCGGTTTTGGATTCTCCCGGTTTTATCAATTCATTTCCCGTGGTGATGATATTGACCCGTGGTTTGGAAAAAACTGCGAATTGCGACAACCCCAAACTTCCCATCAAAGCCAAGGAGGGTGGATTCAAAACGTGCCCTTTTTCAAATACGGCTTGCCCCTCTGTCAATTGACCGCCTTTTTTTCGGATGTTCTGACCCACTTTGGGCATTTCATCAAGAAACAGCGTCTTGTCTTTAACGGAGGTTTTCTCCTGCATCATCACAGCCGTGGTGTTTTGGGGTACCTTCGCCCCCGTAAAAATGCGAACGGCTTCACCATCGTTTAAAGAGATAGACTTGGAGTCACCAGCTGCCACCTCCCCTACCAATTGGTATTCTTGATACAGTCCGCAAAGCGCATAGCCGTCCATGGCCGAATTATCAAACTCGGGCACATCAAAAGGGGCGGTCGTGTTCGTCGACAAAGCATAACCAAGTGCCTCCTCCAAAGGTTTGGATTCGCTTTTTAGTTCAATCTTTTGGTCTTCGATAATCCAAAGTGCTTCTTCAATCGTAACCATTAGCCTCCTATTGAAATCATGGAACGGTTCTGCTCATAATGGTCGGCATCCATTTTTACGTCCATGCCGTCCCTTGAGTGTTTTTTGGATTTGATGGACTCCAAAATGATATTCTCTATGGGCTCTCCATTACGAAACGCAGTCAACAAATCGGTTTCGGAGGTGGCAAAGAGGCAATTTTTCATTTTTCCATCAGCTGTCAATCGAATACGGTTGCACTCATCACAAAACGGATTGGTAATTGTGCTCACAATGCCAAAACTGCCCTTGTGGCCCTTCACCCTAAAATTGGTAGAAGTGCTGTGCTTGGGATTATCCAAGGTTTCTATTTCACCAAATTTATCGCCAACCGTCTTTAAAATGTCCTCTTTGGACACGCCTTTGCTCCAATCCCATTTATTCCCCTTAAAAGGCATAAACTCAATGAATTTGGGCGTAATCTTTTTATCCTTGGTCAAAGCGATAAAATCATTGATTTCGTTATCGTTTACCCCTTTAATCAACACCACATTGATTTTAAGATCCATATCCATGTCCAACGCCATGTTCAGGTTCCGCATAATACGTTCGTAATAATCCCGTTTGGTGATGAAAACGGATTTGGCTTTGTCCAGGGTATCCAAACTAAAATTGATCTTACGCAATCCCACTTTCTGAAAAAGCTCCAGATATTTGTCGAGTACAATGCCGTTGGTGGTCAATTTAAGGGTGACCCCCAACTTGGCCAACTCTTCGGCCAAGTAGCCAAAATTCTTGCGAACCAAAGGTTCACCGCCCGTCAACCGAACCGTATCCACTCCCAAATCCCTAAAAGTTCGGGTAATGGCAATGATTTCTTCCAAGGTCATGATGCTGGGCTTCTCCATTAACTCAATCCCCTCTTCGGGCATGCAGTAAAAGCACCGCAGGTTGCATCGGTCTGTCAATGAAATGCGCAGATAGGTATGTGGCCTACCGAAATTGTCAATTATTTGTGGTTTCTTGTCAATCATGTCTTTTTCCTTCTATCACTTTAAATGCGTGCAGTACGTGGGGGAAAATCGCATCCATGGATTCTGCCGCCCCTTTGGTGGAGCCCGGCAGTGCCAATATCAATTTCCCGTCCTTGATGCCCGCGAGGGAACGCGAGAACATCGCATACGGCATCCGATTTTGCCCGTAGCTACGCATTTGTTCTTCTACTCCTTTTAGTTTGATGTCCAACAAGGGCTCCAAGGTCTGTGGGGTGACATCTCGTGGTCCCACGCCCGTGCCTCCCGTAAAAATCAAGAGGTCGGCTTTGGTGTTTTCCAATTTTTGGATGATTTCCTCAGCTTCATCGGGAATGATGCTTTTTTGGGATGCAACTCCCAAGGTCTGCAATCGCTCAACGATGGCCTCTCCGGCCCTGTCCTCTCCTTTTCCCTTGGAAATGGTATCCGAACACACCACCACTTCGGCAGTCAATCCTTCCGAATTGATTTTGTATGAAGATTTCCCTCCTTTTTTTGATTTCAAACGAATGGTGCCGATTTCCACGTTTTTGTCAATCGGTTTCAGCATATCGTACATCGTGAGGGCCACAACACTAGCTCCGTGCATTGCCTCTACCTCTACCCCTGTTTTGTAAATGGTCTTTACCGTCATGGAAATGATGATGTCCAACCCATTGATTTTATAATCGATGCCCGTGTATTCGATGGGCAAGGGATGACAATCGGGCAATAAATCCGGTGTTTTTTTGACGCCCAACAAGCCGGCTGCCTTCGCCATTTCAAGCACATTCCCTTTGGGAACGGCATTGTTTTGTATGGCATCTATCGTAGCCTGACTGCTCGTTTTTACGATAGCTTCAGCGGTGGCTTCCCGCAACGTGGTCACTTTATGTGTAATATCTACCATTTACGTATTTACTTTCCATTGATGGGTTTCGTCCTCAAAAATCTCCTTACCAAATACCGGCACTTTCGCCTTGATTTCCTCCACAAAAAAGTTGGTCGCCTGGATGGCAATCTTTCGGTGTGCCGATGATGTGAACACGAACAAGCACAGCTCTCCCACATTGACTTTACCCAAACTATGATAAATGTGGGCGCAGGTGATGTCGAACTTGGCAAAAGCGGCTTCGCGTATGTCGTGAAAGACGTTCTCTGCCATCTCTTCATAAGCCGTGTAGTCAATAGCTGTTACGGTTTTGCCGTCCACTACGTCGGCCCTCACCTGTCCCAGAAAAATACTGTGGGCGCCAATATTGGTCTTGCTTTGGTGATTGGCCACCGAAGTCGCTATTTTTTCTGGTGGAATCGCTCCTTGTACAAATACTTTTTTTGGTTTCTTCTTATCCATCAATAATTGTTTCTATACCGCCTTCCACGTTTTTCAAATTGTGAAAGCCAAATTCATTTTTAAGGATTTCTATGGCGTTCTTGCTTCGTTTACCAGACTGGCAGAACACAAAAACATCCTGATTATTGGGTATTTCCTTGTACCGTGATGCAAGATCGCCCAAGGGAATGTTCAGCACCTTTTTGCCTTTCGGTTTGGGCTGTTCGAACACTTCACGCACGTCAAGATACCACTGATCTTTATGTTTTAAATCGCAATCGATATAAACGGGGGCTATCCCGTTTTTGCGGATTTTTTCGACTTCTTCGGGCCGTTTGTTGATGTTGATGGTCTGCTCGCTGGCCTGCATCATATTGATCAACTTTAACTTGCCTGACAGCACATCACCCACCCCAAGGATAATTTTAAGGACTTCCGCCGCCTGAAGCGTTCCCAAGATGCCCGGTAACACTCCCAACACGCCCGTGGCCTCACAACTGATGTTCTGTCGCGTGCTTTTCGGGAACAGACAACGATAGGTAGGCCCATTTTGATAGTTGAAAACCGACAATTGCCCTTCATTTTTATAAATGGAGGCAAAAACCCAAGGTTTATCGGCCAAAATACAGGCATCGTTGATGAGGTATTTGGTTTCAAAATTGTCGGTGCCATCTAAGACCAGATCATATTGTTGAATGATAGTTTCAGCATTTTCAATGGTCAACGGCTCTTCGTACACTTCAAACTGCACCTCACTATTCTGTTTTGCCAAGCGTTGTTTGGCTACCGCTGCTTTCAATTGCCCTACATCTGATTCCTGAAACAAAACTTGCCTGTGCAAATTGGAAACATCGACTTTATCATGGTCCATCAAACCAATGGTACCGACTCCTGCCCCAACCAAATACATCGCGGCAGGACAGCCCAATCCCCCAATACCAACTAGTAATATTTTGGCATTGCGAAGCTTTTCCTGACCTTCTAGGCCAACTTCCGTGAGTTGTATTTGTCTGTCGTATCTGCTCATCCTCCAGCGAATGGTGGCAACAAGGCCACTTCGTCCCCGTCTTTTAAGGTTATACTATCGTCCAAATTTTGATTTACGGCAATCTGTACGGAATCTTTGTCCGCTATGGTTAAACCGCTCAAGCACTTTGCTTTCAGCTCCGAAGCGGTCAACGTTCCGTCAAACTCCATCACCTCTTCCAACTTTGCAGCGGCTTCGGCGACCAAACCAAAATATTTTACGGTCACTTTCATACATCCATTTGTTTTAATTGCTGAACATCTTCTTCGGTATCCACATCAAATCCTCCTTTGCTGAAAACTTCAGTACCGTAGTCAAAATCTTTCAGGCGAATCAACTTTTTGGCTCCTTCGTCTCCTTCCAATTGCATCAACAACGGAAATGCTTCCTTACTAAAAATGGCGGGCACTCCAATACTATCCCCATATTTGGAATAGGTGGCGTTCGGGTTTTTGGTGAGTTGGGCGTGCACCAGTTTGATTAAGTTGGTACGTTCCAAAAAGGGTTGGTCGGATACGAGAAAAAGGGCGTGGTCCAATGCTTCCGCTGCCGAGGCAGCTTTCAAGCCCAATTTAATGCTGGATGCCATTCCTTGCTCCCAATCGGAATTAACAACGACTTGATATCCGCTTGCATCTATTTTTCCCAAAATCTCTTCGTGACGAGAACCCAACACCAAAACCTTGCGCTGAAAACCAAGCATATTTACTTGTTTCAAGGTATGTTCAAGCAGCGTTTCACCTTTAAATTGTACCAACTGCTTGGGTCGGCCCAATCGTGTGGAGCCGCCAGCGGCCAAAACAATAACTGCTATGTTAGCATCTGCACTCAAAGGGTTATTTTTTGAAATTGATTTGTTTTGCCTTCATGAATCGGCTCGGTTTTCTGCTTTAGGGGTCGCGCTCCTTTATGGGTCAGTACACTTTGAATCTCCGCCAAAATGGACAATCCAATTTCAGCAGGGGTCTCCGCTCCTATTTCCAATCCCACGGGTGCGTGTATTTTGGCTAAATCTGCTTTTGACACTCCGATGCCTTCATCCGCCAACTCGTTGAGCATGCGTTCGTATTTTTTCAATGGTCCCAAAATCCCGATATAGGGTATTACTGGATTCCCCAGCAACAATTTGAGCACCGACAGGTCGTAATTATAGTTGTGGCTCATGAGGACAAAACAAGTGCGTTCGTCAATGTTGATGTTTTGTAGTGTTTCCTCGGGTTTGGCCACAATCACTTGGCACGTGCCCACAAAGCGTTCTTTGTTGGCATGGGTCGGACGTCCGTCCGTAACAATTACATCCCATCCCAATATATCGGCTTGTTGCGCCAAAATCTGGGCATCGTTCCCCGCTCCCACTAAAATCAATTTTACCGGGGGCTGATGTAACTGAATAAACACGAAGTTTGTTCTTTCCGCCGTATCGATCTTTCCAAAACAGGAGTTGCCTTCCTCAATGACTTCCGTACTTTTGGTGAGAAGGACCTTATGCAGGTTTGCTTGGATTTGTTTTCCCAAAACCGCTTGGCTTTCGTTGGCAACCAAACTAGTTCCCAATTGGTTTTGGCTTTTGTCCAGGTCAAAAACTATCGAAATCGCTACGGGAACCTCCTGTTCAATAGCGGTCTGCAACAATGCACAGGGATTATGCCTATCGGTATAATCGATGGGTTCAAACAATACCCGAATGATACCGTTGCACCCTAACTGGGCACCAATGATGGCATCATCCTCATCACTGGTATCATAAGTGACCAGTTTGTTTTCTTGTCTGTCCAAGGCATAAAGGGCCTTTCGGAGCGCATCACCTTCCAAACAGCCCCCACTGATAGCTCCCGTTATGTTGCCGTATTCATCCACCAACATACGGGCTCCCGCCCTGCGATAGGATGAACCTTCAACATGCACTACGGTGGCCAAAATGCAACGGGTTTCTTGCAGTCTGAGTTCTTGATACTTCGCTATGATGACGTCCAACTCCCTCATACGTTGACAGCTTTAAGTTGGTTGACCGCTTTTTTGATGTCCAACACAGCCATTTCAATGTCTTCCAATGAGGTGTTTCGTCCTGTGCTGATACGTAAACTTGCCAAAGCTGTGGCATCGTCAAGTCCCATCGCTTTTAATACATGGGACGGATTCACTTGGTTGGAGGTACAGGCAGAACCCCTAGACACGGCCAAGCGGTTCAAATATCGTAGCAATTTGGTACCATCCACCCCTTTAAACGATACGTTCGTTGTATTGGGCAAACGGTCTTCATGCTGGCTGTTGATGATGGCTCCTTCGATGGTTGAAAGCTCTTCTTCAAGTCGATTTTGAAGGTGTTTATAGTGTTGATGATTCTCACGTATCCTTTCTTGGGCCGCCTTGCAGGCTTCCCCAAAACCCACAATGCCCGGGACATTCAATGTACCTGGCCGAAGGCCCTTTTCATGATTTCCCCCGAAAAGATGTTTATCAACAGAGATGTTATTGCTCTTATTCAGATAAAGAGCGCCAACTCCTTTAGGCCCATAAAGTTTATGGGAGGAGAAAACAGCTATATCGATTCCCAAGTCTTGCAAGTCAATAGATATTTTTCCAACGGCCTGTGTTATATCAGACATTATGGGTACTCCTTTGGAGTGAACCAACTCCACTATACTTTTTATCGGGTGAATGAGTCCGGTTTCGTTGTTGGCGAGCATTAGGCTTACCAAAATCGTTGATGGCGTTATGCTGTCCTCCAAAACATCGAGGTCAATATTCCCTTGACTGTCCACATCCAAATAAGTGACCTCAAAACCATCATCCTCCAAAGCCTGCAAGGTATCCAAAACAGCTTTGTGCTCCGTTGTACAAGAAATGATATGGTTGCCCTTACTTCGATTCCTTTTACAAAATCCGAACAAGGCCAAATTAGCGGCTTCGGTAGCCCCTGAGGTAAACGTGAGTTCCGCTGGCCGGCAGTTAAGAAGCCCCGCGATTTGTCCACGGGCGGTTTCGATGGCATCATCGGCATGCCACCCAAAGGAATGATCACTACTGGCATTTCCAAAGTGCTGCGTGAAATACGGCAGCATGGCCTCTACCACCTTGGGGTCGGCAGGCGTCGTTGCATTATGATCTAGGTATATTTTCTCGTTTGAAGTCAAAACATTGGCGTTATATACATGCATGCATAACGCAATTTAAGAAGAATAACATCGATTACCTTATATTTTTCAAACCATATAAAAGAAAAACAACGAATTCTTTGCCATCCACAACATTAATCGTAATATTGCAATGAATAAATCATTTAGATGGGACTCACCAAAACTGAAATATTTACCGACAAACAAAACCAAATTGCACAATACGCAAAGGTTTTGGGGCATCCGGCCCGGGTTGCCATTCTGCAATATTTGTATAAGTTGAATGCTTGTGTTTGTGGTGATTTGGTGGATGAAATTGGTTTGGCCCAGCCCACCATTTCCCAACATCTGAAGGAATTAAAGCAATTGGGGCTGATCAAAGGCAATGTGGAAGGCACTAGCGTGTGCTATTGCATCGATACCGACAATTGGAAGAAAATGAAGCTAGTGATGTCCGAGTTTCTGAACCAAGACGTTAATCCAAAGGATTGTTGCTAAAAAATTTGAACACATTAATCGTAATATTACAATAAATAGATATTGATATGAAGCTAGAGGAAGTAAAATCAGCATTGGCCCAATTGGACACCATCGCCTTTCAATTGCCCAACGGGGAGTTGGTTCCCAACCATTTCCATGTGACCGAAGTAGGCAAAGTCACCAAGCACTTTATTGATTGCGGGGGCACTGTTCGCCACGAGGAGCTCGTTAATTTTCAACTTTGGAATGCCAACGACTACGACCACAGGTTACATCCCGAGAAATTGGTCAACATTATAGCATTGTCCCAAAAAACGCTGGACATCTGCAATTTGGAGGTGGAAGTGGAATATCAAGGGCAGACCATTGAGAAATTCAGCTTGGATTTTGACGGAACCCATTTTTTGCTGACCACCAAGCAGACGGATTGCCTGGCCAAAGATCAATGTGGAATACCGACCGAAAAACCTAGGGTAAAACTTTCCGAACTTCAACAAACAGACTGCGCCCCTGGAAGTGGTTGCTGCTAACTATAATCCTTCAACATGGCACTTAACAAAGCATTGCACGATTTTGTTTCCCAATTGGACACTGATGCTATTCCACAAGAAAGAAAACAAATACTGGACCTTCTCTCGGGATACATTCAGGAAAAGGTGGACAAAAAAAAGCTCATCCGGCTTAATTTTATCTGCACCCATAACTCCAGAAGGAGCCATTTGTCCCAAGTTTGGGCACAAACCACGGCACATCATTTTGGGGTAAGGAATTTAAGCTGCTATTCTGGGGGAACTGAGGCCACTGCCCTATTTCCCATGGTTGCTACTACTTTGGCGAATACAGGTTTTGAGGTGCAAATGCTTTCCGAAGGAAAGAACCCTGTTTACACCATTAAGTTTGCCGAGAACGAACACCCCGTTATCTGCTTTTCCAAAACCATGGATGACGCTTTTAATCCAACATCCGACTTTGCAGCGATTATGACCTGTTCGCAAGCAGATGAAGGCTGTCCTTTTGTGCCCGGGGCCGAAAAACGGATTCCAATCACTTATGATGACCCAAAAGCGTTTGACAACACGCCGCAACAAGCAGAAAAATACAGTGAACGAAGCAAACAGATTGCTACAGAAATGTGCTACATTTTCTCAAAAATCAAAAAACCTGTTTAACAAATTTAACAGAGTTTAGTAACTTCAAACCCGCAAAAACTTAAACAAACTGAACACATCATGGGTAAAGGAGTTACTATTCTTGGACTTTTGATTTTGCTACTATCGTGCAACTCAAAAAATGACAACGCTGAACGTGAATTGGGCTTGGTCTACAATGTGTTGAGGGACATGGATATCGAGAATTACGAAGTATACGCGATGAATCTGGATGGTTCCAACAAAACGAACATCACAGATTTCCCCAATGTGGAATGGACCTATTATTCATATGAAGATGACCTCTATTTCATTTCGGACAGAGACGCCTGCAAGCGTTGCTATTATTTGTACAAAAGCAATTTTAAAGGGGAAAACGTCCAAAAAGTATCGGAATTGGAGCTCGCCGATAGCTGGATGAGCAGTAGAAACGATGGCACGGAACTCATCGTAAAGCCTAAACTCATCATGAAGAACACCTTCTACGTTTTGGACCTGAAGGGCAACATCATAGATCGGCTGGATACTGGATTGGGCTTTGCCGCAGACCCTTTGTTTGTGAACGATGGTGAGCAGGTAGTTTTTAGGGGCGGTAAAACGGTGAGCAAGAACATCGATGGTTTTGATGAAGAGCTTTACATTATCGACGCCGATGGAAGCAACCTAAAACAATTGACACATTACCCTGAAAAAGATTCCACAGCGGGACAATACGGTTACAGGGCCGGGGCTCCAAAACTGCACCCTACAGAAAACTTTGTTACCTACCAAAGCATGCAGGACGGCAAATACAGTCTCTATGCCGTGAGCCTGGACGGTAGCAAAACCTGGAAATTGACCGAGAACACCCAAAATGAAGGTTGGCACGATTGGAGTCCGGACGGAAAATGGTTGGCCATTGAGCTATTTGATGATGAACAATCCCAATTCCATATTGGGCTGATGAATTGGGAAACCAAGGAGTTAAAGATTTTGACCGATGACACCTTTACCTATCAACAAGCACCCAATTTTATCTATAAAAATTAATTTTTTGTAAGAAAAAAGCTTCTTTTTTAAGTTGATTTGTGCATTTCATCGATAAAATTGACATATTTCTTTGAAACAGTAGGGTTTTTTGATCTTTGATTGTTTAGTCATTATAAAATCAGAACAGGGCTAATTATGCCCTGAAATCAAAAACCCCATACAATGAGAACAAAGTTAATTTTTAGCTTACTATTTACATTGGCCCTTTTTATGATGGGCTGCTCCGATGGAGAAGGTTCGGCAAGCGCCGAGGGCACTGGAACCTTATCTGTACAACTTACCGACGCACCCTTCCCCTATGAGCTGGTAGCCGAAGCAAATGTTACCGTTTATAAAGTTGAAGCTCGCCAAATTGATGGTGATGATGACGACAACGCTGATTCAGATGAAGGCATGGACGATGATAGTTCATCTTTCATCACGTTAATGGAAGAGGAAATCGATGTAAATCTCTTGGAACTCACCAATGGATTGACCCAACAATTAGCAGAAATCGATGTCCCTGCTGGCTCCTACGATTTGGTTCGTGTGCACGTTAAAGGTGTAAATGTTGTCTTGACCGATGGAACCGTTTACGATTTGAAAGTGCCCAGTGGAGACGCTTCAGGTATTAAAGTGTTTATCGAACCTGCGATTACTGTAGTAGGTGGACTTTCCACAGATTTGTTGTTGGACTTCGATGTCAGCCGTTCCTTTGTTGCCAAAGGCAACTTGGATACCCCCGCCGGTGTCAACGGATTTAATTTTAAACCCGTGATCAAGGCCAGTAACATGTCTACCGCTGGCACCTTGTCTGGAACTGTTGGCACTATGGAAGGTGAGTCAATACTTGCTTTGGAAGGTGCCCAGATTTCCGTGTTTGCTGCTGACACCCTCAACACCGCATCTTTTACCGATGTGGATGGCAACTACGCCATCCTAGGTTTGAAAGCTGGAATGTACGAAGTCGTAGCCGAATTGGAAGGATATTTGGCAAGTGACACCTTGGAGGTTCAGATTGATGCCGCTAACGTGACAACCCAAGATTTTATCCTTGAAGTGGATCCTGATGCTGGGGAGGAAACGACCACAAGCAGTAACTAATAGCAACAGAACAACAAAGAAAAGCCAGGATCCGAAATCCTGGCTTTTTCATATCTGGTTGGAAAGTTTTTATCGATTGACCAGATAATCCTGCACAAATCGAATTAAATCTTGGCCATGTAAATTCTTGGCCAACACCTTACCTTCTTTGTCCAATAAAAAGTTGGCTGGAATTGTACGCAGCCGTAACGAGTCCATTACCGGATTTTGATCACCTTCCAGATGTGACGCATGAAGCCATCGATATGCACCATCGCGTTCTATGGCATTCTCCCAAGCCGATTTGCTACTTTCCAAACCATAGGCGACTATCTGAAAACCTCGATCATTATAATTTTCCCATAGCGGCACCAAAACATTTCGATTCTCCACTCTGCAGGGCGCGCACCACGACGCCCAAATATCCAACAACAGCAGTTCCTTCCCTTTTCCAATTTCCGAAAGGAAAAGATGCTCCCCGGTTTGCATGGGCAACTGTAAATCCGGAAGCGTATCGCCCAATAGTACCGGTAACTTATCCCTATCAGCCAATGACTCTAATTGGTTGACCCACGGATGTGTTGGGTGTATTTGGTGCCATTTTTTGGATTGCGCGTATATGCGTTCGGCAATCCGTTCATAATTTCCCTCCGGACTCGCCCACCGAAGGGCCATTAGGGCTGGCAACAAGTGCTCTGTAGTATCCGCAAAATCAATCAACTTCCCTTGATACGCTTTTAGGTTTTTCTCTCGCTCCAATAGTCCCTCATCGGATTCATCTAGGCTATTTTCCGTTTCAAAGTGATGTTTAAAAACCTCCAAACGCAGATCCCTCAACTTCAACATTGCTGCATTGGTAGGTGATGGATTCGTAATGGAGAAGCTCGATTGAAAATTTACCATTTCAGCATCAACCCTTAAAGAGGTACCTAGCTCATACACCACCGGAAAATAATTGTCCGTAGTCGGGTTTTCATTCACCAATCTGTTGGCATATCGCTCGCCCTTTTGCTGCACTACCAGAAACAGCAAGGTACTATCCTTAATGGGAAGTGCTTCGGTGAACCTAAAACTACCGTCTTTGGATACCGCTGCAGAATCCAATATTTGTCCCACAAAACTTTGGGCAGCATCACTGAATTTTTCGGGCTGTACCAAGTAAATTTTGGGACTCCAGTCTTCCGTTTGGGATAATTTGAGGCTTCCCGACAACCAAGCTTCCTTGGAACAGGATTGCATCATCAGCAAAAAAATGAGTGTGGTTTTCAACAGTTTTTTCATACCGATAAAAATAACTATTTCTCCAGATGCCATCCGAGGGGTAGCCTTTCAAAAATTAAATTAGGGAATAAACCGAGCAAAATTTTAAAAATCAATAGTTATTAAATAATCCTTATTACGACCAAGTTAGCATTCAACGTAAACCAATAAGCACATGACAACAAAATCCATTTTGAGCTTGGTACTGCGACTTGTCCCAGCCATAATTCTGCTACAAACCCTTTATTTTAAGTTTTCCGCTGCCCCAGAATCCGTTTTTATCTTTGAACAATTAGGTTTGGAACCTTGGGGACGCATAGGTCTGGGCGTCGCGGAATTGATTATTGCCATACTGATTCTTGTGCCGAGAACAACTTGGCTAGGTGCCCTATTGGGTATAGGTATTATGGCCGGAGCCATATTCTCCCATGTAACGCAGTTGGGGGTGGTAGTTCAAAATGACGGAGGCACTTTATTTATATTGGCCTTGGTCACTTTAATTTTCTGTATGGTACTGGCATGGGTCAATAGAAAGCAGATTCCCTACGTGAACAAATAATGGGATTACGCTCGTAATGAACCTAAAGCGGTGTATCTTGCTGCCATGGATTGTTTCAGCATGGCCAGCACCTCTCTGTATCGGGTTATAGCAAGCACCATACTGCTGCACTGTATTTTCTGGCATTGTATAACTGCCCAAGAGGACACACTTGCCATTGTAAATTATTCGGACAAGATTATTATCAAGGCCAATCTGGACACCAAAACCGACTTCTATTCTTATGAAAACAGGCAATTAAATAACCGAATCAGCATTCAACCCAATAATCGCTATCGGCTTTTTCTTTCTTTGGATTATGAGTTTATAGGGTTTAGTGTGGGTTTTGTGCCCAAGTTCCTTGGTGCCAATAGCGATGAAAACTTAAAAGGGGAATCATCTTTTACGGATTATAAATTTCGTTTTTTTCTGGGCAGATGGGTCCAAGCCATCTCTTACAGCAAGATTTCCGGCTACTATGTGAGCAATACCGGGGATTTTATACCTAGCTGGAACGAGGGTACCGACCCCTACCTCCAATTCAATGATTTAGCGACCCAGCAATTTGGGATGTCCACATCCTACGTATTCAATCCCGATTTCTCCTATCGGAACATTGTGTATCAAAATGAATGGCAACGGATCAGTAGTGGAAGTTTGGTCGGTTCTTTAATTTACGACTACAACATTTTTGATTTGAACGAAATCTCCCTAGTTAACCGGGAAAAGTTTTTTAATGTAAGAATAGCCCCGGCATATTACTATACTTTTGTGTTTCATGACAACTGGTTCGTCTCGGCCAATTTGTCCCCCTCCCTTGGATTGCGTTTTTCCAAAGCGGAGTCAGGAATAGGCAATCCTATAAGTACAGAGCGCAATACCTACCTTACCCGACGGCTGGAAGGCGGTCTTAATTTAGGATATAGCTCCAAAAGGATAATCTGTGGGATAAATATCAATTTCAGTGCCGATTGGTACAACGAGGACAAGGCTTCCATTACAGAGAACGATCAATTTTATGGCTTGCTATACTTTGGCTATCGATTTGACCCACCAAAGGCCATCGATAAGATTTTTCACCCCAACCCATCAAAATAGCAAAGGGCCCTGCTTCTACGAGACTCCGTTATACCCTATTAAACGATTTTTTAGCCCCTATTTCATTTTTTTGCGAACTCATGTTTTTTCGGATAAACGACATAAAATAGACGACCAATCGCATTTTAAACGTCATTCGCCTGTTAAACACCTAAAAAATATTCGTTGAAATGCACTTTTTATCCGTTAAAAGTGAAAACCTATGAAAAATTCATAAGTATTCCGGCGGAATGTTTTTGATCTTTGTAATGTATTAACCCCCAAATCTATACATCATGACACGATCTACAATTTTCAGCCTACTTGTTTCAGGAATGTTACTGGTCAGTCAAAACAGTACAGCGCAATCAGACCAAATCAACGAAGCTATGGAAGGAAGTGTTTCCACCATTGACGGTTATATACCTTCCATGTCCATCACCAAAGATGGAAAAACAGCCTACTTTAGCAAGGGAACCTACGAAAAGCCACTTTACGGCGTGTTCTCCAAAAAAGAGCTGGTGTACCACATTTATCGTGCGGAAAACATCAACGGCGAATGGACGAATATCACCCAATTGGAGGTTTGCCCAAAACACTACTCTGCCAAACATCCTACGGTTACTGGTGACGGAACACGCTTGTTCTTTGCCTCCAATATGAAAGGGACCTTTGGCAAATACGATATTTATGTGGCGGATATCGCTGCGGATGGCACAGTGGGCGTATCCAAAAACCTTGGCCCAAAGGTGAACACCAAAGAGGATGAACTCTACCCGAGCATCTACAACGAAACCTTGTTGTTCTTTGCTTCCGAAGGAAGAGATGGCTTTGGCGGATTGGACCTTTACGCCTCCCAAGTGGTAAAGAACACCTTGACCACATCGGTAAACCTTGGTGCCCACATCAACACCAACAGCGATGAGTACGCCATTCAGTTGAGCCCTGAGAAAAAAATGGGCTTTGTGGTCTCCAATAGAGGTTTCAACAATACCGTATCACAATATACAGTGGCTTACGGACGTTCAAGTAATCGGGATCAGTACAATGATGTTGCTGATGGAGGTACAGGACTCCAAACTGCTATGAATGGGAATGCCTACGACTACGTGGACACCTCATTCCAAGACGAAGAATAATATTTGATTGCCAACAACTTTATTGAATCGGTCAATAAACCTGATTGTGTCTTATGATGTTTCATAGCCGAAATTCTGAAACACTCATGACAATGATAAGAAAGACAGGGGGAAACTGACAGACTATCATTAGAAAACGGGTTGTATTATTTCAATCTGACCGATTTACTTCAAGAATAGGATGCTGATGGGACGGCATCCTATTTTTTTATGCAATAATTTGAAAATCAATTTTTTGCGATACATCCATACTTCTTTTTACGCTTCCCAACACCTTTAATGACTTAATGAAAATGTGCATTTGAACGAAAATCACTACAAAAATTCCGCTCGATAGTTAAAAAATTCTAAATTCACTGTTGAAATAATACAATCCCAAATCTATTAAGTCATGAACAGAAACTACAACACACGGAAAAAAGGAGTCCCAAAACCTCTTTTCCATCTACTTTTTTAGAGGAAAACCTCAACTAAACATTTTTTTAGCGCTTGGCCCTTTTTGGGTCACACCCACTTTTGAAGAAAACCAAATTGGCTTTCCGGTAGATGCCCTTTGTTGCATCCCATTCGATTTCCATAGGTTTATCCCAACTTCAATAGCGGGAGAACGGACACTATTGTCCAAATCTTAACCTACAGTACACATGATGTAACAGTATGAATCCCCCAAATCTTTCTTATCATGAAAACAAATTCATTAAAAATTGCCATCATCGATAACGATGATACGCTAGGCGGCATTTACACCCAGTATTTTGAAGACAATGAGCAGTACGAGCTGCAAGGAATCTACCCCTCCGTACACACACTTTTGTCCAATTTTGGACGGTCTCACCCGGATATCATTATCTGCGAAGCTATACTCAATGGTATATCGGGCATCGATGGGCTTGAATATTTTTATCGAAAAAACAAGCATCTAAAGGTGTTGATGATGAGCCAGAAAAACGACTTTAAGCTCATTAAGGAGGCTTTCACCAAAGGTGCCAGTGGCTACCTCATCAAACCCATAACCAAGGATAGGCTCTTCAATGCGTTGGATGCGCTAGGCCAGCACGGTGTGGCTTTGGAGCTCGATGTGGCGAAAAAGATCATCGATTCGTTCCAGACCAAATCGTTCGAGATGTTCTCCAAAAAAGAAAATGAAATCGTGGAATTGCTCACACAGGGGTTTACCTACAAAATGATTGCCGACAAGCTTTTTGTGACACCCAGTGCCGTTAATTTTCATATCCAAAACATCTATGTAAAACTCAATGTGAACTCCAAGTCGGAAGCCTTGCGAAAGCTCAAGGAAATGGAAATGCAGCAGTTAAATGCGGCCTAAATCGGAAACCTCAAACAAAAAACCCTGACGGAATCGTCAGGGTTTTTTGTGTTATTAAAGACCTAACTAAAATGTATTGCTCGTAAAACCAAGCATACCATCTTCAGATTTGGCACTAACCTCTAGGTTGATAGCGGGTATATCACCAGTATCAGGTAGCCTGATGATGATTTCCCCATTGGCATCGGTTTCCAAACTTGGGTTCCAATACAATAATTTATTCGTCTCCTTCTTCCTTTTTGAAAGGCGTTTGTGGTACTCCTGAAAATCAATGGTGGGTGTGTATCCTTCAAAGCGAAGTGCGCTTTCACTTCTGGAAACATGGTCCAACTCATTGCCCATTCTTGTGTAGATGACAAAAACTCCCGCAGACGCCCTGCTACCGTACATGGAAGCCTCAGGGCCTTTCAATAGCTCCACCCGTTCAATATCCCTATCGCTGACCAAATCCATTACGTCATCCAAAGGACTCGTAGCGGCCGTACCCACTTGGGCAGCACTTCCTTCTTGGGCCAACGGGAAACCATCCACAACCCACAATATCGTTCCCGAACCACCCATGACTTTCACTGATGGGTTTAAGGTCTCCGCTCCGCTCACAATAACCCCCGGAAGCTCCGCGAGCAACTGTGGTAGGGTTTTAGGTCTGTCAAAATCTTGATGGTTGATGCGATGTGAAGGAACATCTACCCCGTATTTGGCAGGGGTACGTTTTATCTTTTCCTTGCCCTTCTCCACCACTTCCACTTCTATCAGTTCAATGGTCCTTTCCGAATCCTCATCACTGAACGATTCCTCAGTAATGGGCTTCTCTATGGTGGATTCTATTTCCATTTCCCTATTCTCAAAAGCCCTGTTAAAAGGTACGATCTTCACCAATCTGGATTTCACATCCTCCCCTTCCGTCCTAGCGACCAATGTTGCTGTTCCCTCAATCTGAATCCGCTCCAGTTTGAGTATGCCTTGAGCATCAGTCTGCGCCTCTCCCGCCCAAACATCTTCTTCGCTCGTTGCCACCAATTGAATTTTGGTGTTGGTCAAAAGGTTGTTGTTCAAGTCATAGGCATGCCCCATGATTTCCAATCCTTCTTGATAAGGGAATTTTTTACTGACAATTGCAGTTTCATTGTCTTCGGATACATCCTTGTTGACCTCTTCTTCAGAGATTAAAACCTCAAGGTCTTTGAGAAAAGCCTTTTTTCTGTAAAGGGATACCTCCTGCCCCACTGAAACATCCGAAAAAGTAAGGGATGTATTGTTTATGGAAAAATCAGAATCGTTGGGGTGGGTTGTATCTGTTCGGTTGACACTTAATGTCAATTTTGACTTTACAGGTCTGTTTTGATCATCGGTTACTTGAATTTTGATGGTCTTCAAATCCCCTCTGGTATCTTGCCGAAGAACGTCGACGCCAATGCGAAGCTTTTCCTTAGCTATCCAAACTGGTCTTGTAGCCAATTCGTAGCCGAGCTGGTCTACCAACTTTAAATGGATGATCCCAGCCGGTAAGTTGGGTTTGAAAAGTTCCACATCCAAACTATTTCCATCAGCGAAATTCAAGTTTTTTCTAAAATAGGTTATCCCGCCAGATGTTCCGATAAGTTCCACTTTTTCGCCAGTACGTTTCGCAGAAGGAGTTATGCGTACGATGGCATTATCCCTATCCAGATTGTTCACATGCAAAAGAAAACCATCTGATGTTGACTTTGGCAGCGCGAACCGCATTTCATCTTCCAATTCCAAGGTATATGTTTCGTTTTCTTTTGGAGTTAATAGAGCCGTCCCCAGACCGGAATCATAAAAGGAAACTGTTGTTACTTCTTGTCCATTTCCATCCAAAATCCTTCCTTGCCCCACCTCTTTGTGGGTTGCACCAGATGGAACTTTTAATACTATCCTGTTCTTTTGTCCGCTTAAAAAGGTTCCCCCTTCAGGGATGATTAAAACAGCCGCGTCCCCTTCTGGTTGATTTGTGGCAGAAAGCTCCCCTACTCGAATTTGCTCTTGTGCAGCGAACCCAACACCATAGTTTTTGGACCACCGGGTATAGGCCTTTACCATGTAATTGCCCGATACCATGTCTTTGGGCAAATTCAGTTGCCCCTGAACCGTTCCGTCCACAATTTTATGGAACTGTCGCTTTACCACCGCTCCATCGCTGTCCAACAAATCGACATTTAGGACCCCGCTTTTACTGTATCCGCCGAATTGATTCTCCGTGATGAGGTACCCTTTAAAAAAAAGAGGTTCTTCAGGGTTGAGTTGTTTATTGGCAATTTGAAGTATCACACGCTCCTTGCGTACCGCCAGTGAATCCTCAAAACTTGCCTGAAAGTCCAGTTTAAGATCTTTCCAAGGTTCTTTGGTAAAGTCGGATTGCGAACTTTGGGCCGATACCACGGCTAAGCCAAGCAAAAACGGGATTATACAAGACCGTCTTATTTTGTTTTTCATAGCAGAGAAAAAGGATTTTTCATGGGATAAAGTGACTATTCATAGGTGCAACCACCCCATCTGTTCATATCCATCATTCTAAAAATACGAAAAAATAGTGTCAGGAATACCCTACTTTAACATCCCCTGCGGAAAGCAAACAAAAAACCCTGACGGAATCGTCGGGGTTTTTCTATTTATATAATACAATTGGATTACTTCACTTCTTCGAAGTCTATCCTTCGACTTTGCTCAGGACAGGCTACTTCACTTCTTCGAAGTCTACGTCTTCAACATTGTCGCCTTCCGAAGCTCCGCCACTTCCAGCGGTATCATTGGCTCCGGCAGATGAAGCTCCTGCTCCACCTTGAGCTTCGGCCTGTGCTTTGTACATTTCTTCGGAAGCTACTTTCCATGCTTCGTTGATTTTTTCCAAAGCTGGCGTAATCACCGCTAGGTCCTTGCCTTCATAAGCCTTCTTCAGTTCTTCCAAAGCTTCTTCGATTGGCTTTTTCTTGTCATCGGACAATTTATCGCCAAACTCGCTCAATTGCTTTTCGGTCTGGAAGATCATGGCATCGGCCTCGTTCAACTTATCGGCAGTTTCCTTGGCTTTCTTATCCGCCTCGGCATTGGCTTCCGCTTCAGCTTTCATCTTCTTGATTTCCTCCTCGGTCAATCCAGAAGAAGCCTCGATTCGGATATCCTGTGACTTACCGGTAGCCTTGTCAGTAGCAGAAACCTTAATGATACCGTTGGCATCAATATCGA
Source organism: Allomuricauda sp. MMSF_3307 (assembly GCF_030733585.1). Taxonomy (NCBI): domain Bacteria; kingdom Pseudomonadati; phylum Bacteroidota; class Flavobacteriia; order Flavobacteriales; family Flavobacteriaceae; genus Allomuricauda; species Allomuricauda sp. MMSF_3307. The sequence continues at coordinate 658,549 of NZ_JASHIQ010000002.1, read as the reverse complement.
AGGTTACTTCAATTTGAGGCGTACCTCTTGGCGCTGGTGGAATACCATCCAAGTGGAACCTACCGATTGTCTTGTTATCTGCCGCCATCGGACGCTCTCCTTGCAGTACGTGGATTTCAACCGAAGGTTGATTATCCGCCGCTGTAGAGAAGACCTGCGACTTCTTGGTCGGGATGGTCGTATTCGCCTCAATCAACTTGGTGAACACGCTTCCCATGGTTTCGATACCCAATGAAAGTGGAGTAACATCCAACAAGAGTACGTCTTTCACGTCACCCGTCAAAACACCACCTTGGATTGCGGCACCAATGGCCACCACCTCATCTGGGTTTACCCCCTTGGATGGTTTTTTACCGAAGAATTTCTCAACAGCTTCCTGTACCGCGGGGATACGGGTAGAACCACCTACCAAGATAATCTCATCAATATCGCTTTTGGAAAGTCCAGCGGACTTCAATGCTTTTTCACAAGGTTCGATTGTTCTTTTGACCAAATCGGCAATCAGTTGCTCAAATTTGGCCCTGGACAATGTCCTTACCAAGTGCTTGGGTCCTGAAGACGTTGCAGTTACATAAGGTAAGTTGATTTCTGTTTGCGCAGAAGAAGACAACTCAATTTTGGCTTTCTCCGCAGCTTCCCTCAAACGCTGAAGCGCCATAGGGTCTTCACGAAGGTCCATATCCTCATCTTTCTTGAACTCTTCGGCCAACCAATCAATAATTTTTTGGTCCACATCGTCACCTCCCAAGTGGGTATCACCATCAGTGGCCAATACTTCAAACACACCGTCACCCAATTCCAAAATGGAAACGTCGTGCGTACCACCACCAAAGTCGAACACCACTATTTTCTGGTCCGTGTCTTTCTTATCAAGTCCATATGCCAAAGATGCCGCCGTAGGCTCATTGATGATTCGCTCCACGGTAAGACCGGCAATCTCGCCAGCTTCTTTGGTAGCTTGTCTTTGTGAATCGTTAAAGTAGGCCGGAACGGTAATTACCGCCCTGGTTACATCTTGTCCCAAATAATCCTCTGCGGTCTTCTTCATTTTTTGAAGGATCATTGCAGACAATTCCTGTGGGGTGTACAAACGACCATCGATATCTACCCTTGGGGTATCGTTTTCACCTTTGGTCACTTTATAAGGTACACGTTTGGCTTCCTTACTGGATTCTGAGTATTTGTTACCCATAAATCGCTTGATGGAATAAATCGTTTTGTGCGGGTTGGTCACCGCTTGTCTTTTTGCAGGGTCACCGACCTTGATCTCCCCGCCTTCCACAAAGGCGATCATGGATGGAGTAGTTCGTTTTCCCTCGGCATTTGGAATTACCACGGGTTCGTTACCTTCCATTACAGAGACGCAGGAGTTGGTCGTACCTAAGTCTATACCTATAATCTTGCTCATCGTATCTAAAAGTTATATCTGTTTAAAATTCGTTTTCGTTTCGCTCTTTAAATGTCAATGATTATGCCATGCCAAAGAATATGACAAGCTGTCATATAATTGAGGAAACCCCACTAATTATGGTTCAAATTGAGAGTGTCCTAATTTTGGGCGGGAAAGTGATATAGATATTTAAATATTCACAATATTATCCCGTTTAGCTTCCTATATTTGAAACGGTAAATTCAATATATGGAGTGCATCAGTGTGTTTGATATGCTAAAAATAGGTGTGGGGCCCTCCAGCTCGCACACCTTGGGACCATGGCGTGCTGCCGAACGCTGGATTGGAGAGCTTGAAGAAGAAGGGCTTTTTGAAAAAGTCGAGTCCATCAAGGCCTATCTTTATGGTTCCCTATGCCTTACCGGAAAAGGTCATGCCACCGACGTCGCCGTGGTGATGGGCTTATTGGGAACCGACCCGGTTACCGTGGATATTGATAGTATTTCAGGAAGTATTGACAGGATAAAGTCGGAGAAGCAACTCGATTTTGGCGAAAAAAAACGGATTCCGTTCAGTTTTCAGGATGATATCGTATTTATCCGTGAATTTTTGCCTTTCCATGCCAACGGTATGCGCTTTGAAGCCAATTTGGTCGACGGAAGGACGGTTAGCGAAACCTATTACTCCATTGGTGGCGGTTTTGTGGTCAAAGAGGAGCGAATCCATGCCAAGGAGAATAAGGAAACCTTCAAAACCTTCCCCCATCCTGTGCGAACGGGCGACGAATTGCTGCAACATTGCAATGCGCAGAACAAATCCATCTCCCAGATTGTGATGGAAAACGAGCTCTCCCTGCGGACGGAAGAAGAAATCAACGAAGGGATTGCGAACATTTGGAACACCATGCTGGAGTCCATGTACATTGGTTGCCATACCGAAGGTAAACTCCCAGGGGGACTCAATGTAAAACGGCGTGCCTTTGAAATTCACCAAAAACTCAAAGGGGAAGTCCCCTACTCCAATCCGCAGGAATGGTTGGAAAGTATCCGCGATACCGAGGTCAAGTTTCGACAGATCATCAAATGGGTGAGCTGCTTTGCACTGAGCGTGAACGAGGTGAATGCCTCCTTGGGCCGAGTGGTCACCGCACCCACCAACGGAAGCGCGGGAGTCATCCCTGCCGTGTTGATGTATTACATGGTCATTGAAAACCACGATGCCAATTTTGACGACGTAAAGCAATTCTTGTTGGTGGCCAGCGAGGTCGGGAGCATTTTTAAGAAGGGTGCCACCATTTCTGCCGCCATGGGTGGTTGCCAAGCAGAAATAGGAGTTTCCTCTGCCATGGCCGCTGCAGGCTTAACGGAGTTGATGGGCGGTATGCCCGAACAGGTACTCATTGCTGCCGAAATTGCCATGGAACACCATTTGGGGCTCACCTGCGATCCTATCGGGGGCTTGGTGCAGGTCCCGTGCATTGAACGTAATGCCATGGGTGCCATAAAAGCCATTAACGCCGCAGAATTGGCCTTGGATACAGACCCAAAAGAATGTAAAGTACCTTTGGACAAGGTGGTAAACACCATGTGGGAAACTGCAAAGGATATGAGCTCCAAATACAAGGAAACCTCCGAAGGAGGCTTAGCGGTAGGCGTATTCCTCAGTGATTGTTAATCCATACAGCCTTCCTTGCCCCTAGTATCGATCAAGTAGATGATTTTCCATTCTCCATCAAAATTGATGAGCTGAAAGGAATTAATACCACAATGGCTAAACTCGCCGTTCAACCAAAACTCATACCCGACCCATGCATTGGCCATGGTCCTATCCACTTGGATGGAGAAGGAAGTGAGTTTTTCCTCAAACTTGGTGGTCTCGGGAATACCGACAATCGATTTCAAAAATTTTGAAAATTCATCGGTTCTAAATTGGGTTTTACCCTCGGCGTTTCTTCCCGTGGTCTGCAATACGATCTCATCAGCCACGGTACTTTTAATAATGGTGGAATCTTGCTTGTGGAAGCCTTCAAAAAAGGTTTCGATGACTTGCTTTACTTGATTTTTCTCTTCTTCATTGGATGAATTGGGTCCTTGGGCATATCCGAAGGCACTGAATGCTAGCAATACGGCAAAAGTGAACAGTTTTCTCATTTGATTAGTCTTTTGATTGAGGCCTAAATTAAACAAATCTGCTTACTTTTAGCCATCAAACAAAATTACCATGTCAACAGCTAAAAAAGAATATAAAAGGGTAACGGTAAAATCGTTGGTGGATATGAAAAAGCGTGGTGAAAAAATCAGCATGCTTACCTCCTACGATTATTCCATGGCAAAAATTGTGGATGGTGCCCACGTGGATGCCATTTTGGTGGGGGATTCCGCCAGTAATGTCATGGCAGGCCACGAAACCACACTACCCATCACCCTCGACCAGATGATCTATCATGCCACTTCGGTGGTGCGAGCAGCTAAAAGGGCCCTCGTTGTGGTCGATATTCCTTTTGGCAGTTATCAAGGTGATTCCAAGGAAGCGTTGCGCTCGGCCATACGAATCATGAAGGAAAGCGGCGCCCATGCCGTGAAAGTGGAAGGTGGCGAAGAGATAAAAGTGTCCATTAGCCGTATTTTGGAAGCGGGAATCCCTGTAATGGGCCACTTAGGACTTACACCACAATCCATCTATAAATTTGGCACCTATACGGTTCGTGCCAAAGAAGAGGAAGAGGCCGAAAAACTCAAAGCAGATGCCAAATTATTGGAGGAACTGGGCTGTTTTGCCATTGTTCTGGAAAAAATTCCGGCCAAATTGGCCAAAGAGGTAGCGGATAGTGTATCCATTCCCATTATCGGCATCGGTGCCGGCAACCAAGTGGACGGACAAGTACTTGTGGTGCACGATATGTTGGGCATGACCCATGAGTTTCACCCAAGATTTTTGAGAAGGTACCTCAATCTATATGATGAAATGACCCAAGCTGTTTCACAATATGTGCAGGACGTGAAAAGTCGGGATTTCCCGAATGATGAGGAGTCATACTAAATTTCAATCAACAATTGTCAATTACCAATTCCCAACATTCAAACCCTTCCAACCTTCAAGTGCTCTTTGAAGACAACCACCTCATTGTGGTCAATAAACGAGTAGGCGATATTGTTCAGGGGGACAAAACAGGTGACGATCCTTTGAGCGAGGTTGTAAAACAGTATCTAAAAGACAAATACAACAAGCCTGGCAATGTTTATTTGGGTGTGGTGCATCGTTTAGACCGGCCTACTTCGGGCATTGTGCTCTTTGCCAAAACTTCCAAAGCCCTACCGCGGCTGAACAAGATGTTCGCCGAAGGAGACACCAAAAAAATGTATTGGGCCGTGGTCAAAAACCCACCCCCTAAAGAAAGCGACACCCTAACACATTGGTTGGTCCGTAATCCAAAGCAGAATAAATCCTATGCCCACAACAAGGAGGTGCCCAATAGCAAAAAGGCGGTTTTGGACTACAAACTCATAAAAAAACTGGACAGCTATTATCTATTGGAAATTGACCTAAAAACGGGGAGACACCACCAAATCCGGGCGCAATTGGCCGCCATTGGCTGCGTTATCAAAGGGGATTTAAAATATGGTGCTGACCGCAGCAACAAAGATGGCGGGATTCACCTGCACGCTAGAAGCCTTGTAATTGTTCATCCTGTGCAAAAAGAGCCTGTCGCGTTTTTGGCCGCCCCTCCAGAAGATCCTATTTGGAACGCCTGTATCAGCGAGTAAGTGCCAAGGCCTTTTCCCTGATGATTTCGGAAACCGGTTTGTTCTGCAAATGACTTTCCAACCATGAAAGGATGTCCAGATACAGGAATGCCCGCTTTTCGTACGGATGGTTTTCGTATTTCTTAAGCTCGTTGTACAATTTCTGGAACTCCCCCTTTAAATCGGTGGGGTAGATATCGCCAAGATTTCGTAAAAACTTGATCATTTCCTTCTGCACCTCATGCAAGTCGTTCATTTTCAACAGGAACTTGTAGGTACTTTTCAACTGCACTTCCAAATGGTAGTCCATACCCGCTTCGTAATGCGCCACCAAGCTCAATACCCTGGCAAAGCACATCAGGTCTTCACGCATTTTCAACTTTTTGTTGGAAATGATTTTCTTGAGATACGCAATACAGTTTTTATTGTCCCCGTTGCCAAAATACAAACAGGCAATCTTGTAATAGAGGAGCATAACATGGTGCTCATCAATCTGCTGGCGATGTTTTTTGATGCCGTACTCGATAATGTTCACCAAATAAATCCCCTTGTCAAAAGTGCCTTCCAAAAAATGAAGGTTCAGTTTATTGGTGTTGATGTACAAAAAGGCCAGCGAACTGATATTATCGTTTTTAGGAAACTTGTCATCGTTTACCTGTGCCTCCAACCGTTCCAGAGTTTCCCTAAACTGGGATGCATATTTCACAAAAAACAATGATTCCAGCAGGTAATGGTTCCCTTTCAAAAAGAAAACCGGATTCAAAGGAACCATATGTTCGTTTTCGTAGAAGAGGTCCACCCATTTACTGGCGTATTTATAGGCTGACAAAAAGTCCTGAATCAGCAGGCTGTACCATAAATGTGCTTTGTACAACCATAATTTTTCACGAAAACCTAGGTCTTCGATATTGTATTTGGGCAAATGCTCGTCAAAATAGCTTTTTACGTTTTGCAAATCCTCATCGCTGCGCACGTAGCCCACTTTTAGCATCATTCCGTACAATTGCAGGGAAAGATTGGAGAGTTTGCTTGTCATTACATTTTGTGCGGACAACTGCTTGGCCTCCCTGGCCAACTCGTCCGCCCTATCAGGAATACTTCGTGTAATGTATTGTGTTTCGATGATTTTCTCCAACTCCACAATTTCGTAGGCCACGTTCTTTTCCTCGTTCTCGATGGCGAAGCTTTTGGCCTTCTCCAAAATTTTCAAGCTTTGCTTGTAGAGTCCCTTTTGATATAGGATGGTGGCAAAGTCCAACTGTTCCCGAATCTGAATACGCACATTTTGGTTCACCGGGTTTAGACGCAAACTCACCAAAATCTGCTTGTATAAATGGGCTTTTAGGTTGGAAAGTTGTGATTTTTTGACAATCCCGCTATCCAAAATCTGTCGCTCATCATACCTCCGCATTTTGTCCAGTAGATTGAATAGCGCCAAAAACTTGGCATCCGTATTCACACCCAATCGGCCAACATAGAGCTTAAATTGGCGTTTTTCGGACTTGGAAAGCGATTTCACCAGCACAAACAAAGCATCCTTATGGGCATTTGTCATCGTAAAAAATAATGTTTAAGCAATTGTTTTTCAGTTATTTAGTTGAGTGCGCAAGCCGTTTAACGTTGTAACGTATCCTAGGCGGCGTTTCGTCTTCTGCCCTGCTTTACTACTTTCGTTAGTCATAGAAAAAACAGGTTGATAACATGGGTAAAGATAAGGTAGAAATTTTTGACACAACACTAAGGGATGGCGAACAGGTACCTGGCTGTAAACTAGATACCGAGCAAAAATTGATCATTGCCGACCGATTGGACGAACTCGGGGTTGATGTGATCGAGGCGGGGTTCCCCATTTCCAGTCCCGGTGATTTCAAATCGGTGAACGAAATAGCCAAGTTGGTCAAAAATGCAAGGGTTTGTGGGCTTACCCGTGCGGTGAAAAAAGATATCGAAGTGGCTGCAGAAGCCATCAAAGATGCCAAAAGACCTAGAATCCATACCGGAATAGGAACTTCCGAATCACACATCAAGTATAAGTTCAATTCTACACAGGACAAAATCATCGAGCGAGCGGTTGAAGCTGTGGCTTATGCCAAAACTTTTGTGGAAGATGTTGAGTTTTATGCTGAGGACGCCGGCCGTACCGATAATGAATTCTTGGCCCGCATATGTGAAGCAGCCATAAAAGCAGGTGCCACCGTTCTCAACATTCCAGATACCACTGGTTACTGCCTTCCCGAAGAGTACGGTGCCAAAATGAAGTATTTGAAGGAAAATGTCAAAGGCATTGAAAAAGCTATCCTTTCCTGTCACTGCCACAACGATCTAGGTTTGGCCACCGCCAACTCCATTGCAGGGGTAATCAACGGAGCCCGACAAATTGAGTGTACCATCAACGGTATCGGTGAACGTGCCGGAAATACCTCCCTCGAAGAAGTGGTCATGGTGATGCGACAACACCCTCATTTAAATTTGGATACCGATATCAACAGTAAATTACTTTGGGATACGAGTACCATGGTTTCCCAAAAAATGGGAATGCCGGTACAACCCAATAAAGCCATCGTTGGTTCCAACGCCTTTGCGCACAGTTCCGGAATTCATCAAGATGGTGTCATTAAACGTAGGGAAACCTATGAAATCATCGACCCAAAAGATGTTGGGGTGAGTGAATCCTCCATTGTGCTGACCGCCCGTAGTGGTCGCGCAGCCTTGGCGTACCGAGCCAAAAAGGTAGGTTATGAGCTCACCAAACTTCAATTGGACACGGTATATGAAAACTTCTTGAAGTACGCCGATGTGAAAAAGGAAATTGTGGACGAGGATATCCACGAAATTGTGGAGACCAGCAATATCGGGATGAAAAGCCTGGCATAAATCACACTTTGTGTATGACGTTTAAAATTGCATTGCTACCCGGTGATGGTGTAGGACCCGAGGTCCTGGCCCAAGCCGTGAAATGTTTGAAGGCCGTTGAGGAAACCTTTAATCAGCATTTTGTTTTTAAGGAGGCTCCCGTAGGTGCCGTTGCCATCGACAAGAAAGGGGTTCCCCTACCCGATGCCACACTCCAGTTGTGCAAGGAATCGGATGCCGTGCTGTTCGGTGCCATTGGTGATCCAAAATATGACACTGATCCCGATGCCAAGGTTCGCCCAGAACAAGGTTTGCTGCAATTGAGAAAAGAATTGGGGCTTTTTGCGAATATCCGTCCGGTGATTTCCCATCCCACCTTATTGGACAAATCCCCTTTAAAAAGAAACATCATCGATGGAACTGATTTTGTAATCTATCGGGAACTGACGGGAGGAATTTATTTTGGGGAGAAAAAATTAAATCCGGAAGGTACCAAAGCTTCTGACCTTTGCGAGTATACCGAAGAAGAAATAAGTCGTATCACCCACTTGGCATTTAAGGCCGCGAAGGGCCGTAAAAAGAAATTGACCCTTGTGGACAAAGCCAATGTGCTGGAATCCTCCAGACTTTGGCGCAAAGTGGTCACCAAAATTGGGGAAAGCTACCCCGAAGTGGCTTTGGACTATTTGTTTGTGGACAATGCCGCTATGCAAATCATTCTCAATCCCAAACAGTTCGACGTTATTTTGACCGAGAACATGTTCGGAGACATCATTTCCGATGAGGGGAGTGTGATAGGTGGCTCCATTGGATTATTGGCTTCGGCTTCCATTGGAGAGGAAAGCGCCCTGTTTGAACCCATCCACGGTTCCTACCCGCAAGCTAAGGGCAAGGATATCGCCAATCCGATAGCCTCCATCCTATCCGCAGCGATGCTTTTGGAACACCTGGGGCTTACCGAGGAGGCTTGGGCCGTAAAAAAAGCAGTGGACAAGTCACTGAAAAAGGGAATCGTCACACCCGACTTGAATAAGGAAAGTCAATATGGAACCAATCATGTTGGGGACTTTATTGCGCACAATATTGTGGATATTGAGGACGACACCCTAATGAACGATGAGAACATCCATTTGGGGAAATCCACCATTATCTAGTCCGTTGTCGTTGGATTTTACTCGGAGGTCAGTTCTTGGATCGTTTTATTGAACTCTTCTTTGAACTCGACAAACTTTTCACCCGTAGCAGGTCCATTGAAACCAGTATGAATCTTTCGGACCTCTCCGCTTTTATCAATATAAATGGTGGTAGGATACGAAAGAATATGGTTCAGCATAGGTAGTTTTTCATTGGCCTTTTGCTTGTTCGACGTGCCATATTGCGCCAAAAGTATGGGATAGGGAACATCTTCCCGCTCCTGTAAACGTTGGATGCCCTCAAAAGCCTTTTCCTCGGTTTTGGCATACTCAAATGCCAGTCCAACAAATTGCAGGTCCAATTCGGGATTGTTTTTGACAAAATCCACATAAAATCGGGTCTCATCCAAGCAATTGGGGCACCAAGTCCCCATTATTTGGACCAAAACCGCTTTGTCCTTGAACATGGGGTCGTCCAGACCCACCATTTCCCCGTCCGAGTTTGGAAAGGTAAAATCGAATTTATCATAACCTTCCCTCAAATAGGTCAATTCATTGGAATCCGGTAGCTCGAACGCCTCGTTTCTGGCCGCCATAAATTCTTCCACAGAATGGTTGCCCGAGTAAAACTTCCCGTTGAGCGTGCTATCCGTAACCTCTGCCAAAAAAAGGAAGACATGGGAGCCATCAAAGGCTGAAAGCTTCATGCTATCTCCTGTCACCACACCATCCAGATAGCGGTAATCCCCAGTCTTTGTCCTAAAAGTTCCCTTTAATCGGTTGCCATTCTGCATAAAAATACCCTTGGCCGCATATTCATCTTCCGTATTTACATCAAAATAGGTCTCCCAAATTCCCGAGAGGTTTACGGCCGCATCTTCATTCACCGTAAAGCGGTCCTGCTTGCCATAGGTAGCTACAAAAGGCACCCTCCTTTCCTTGCTCTCCTCAATAAATTCGCCCGAAATCCGATCTGTGGTATAAGTACCCGTGATATGTCCTTCAAAAACGGGCATCCGAATATTGATGGAATCCCCATTGAAGGTAAATTCGTCAATGGTCACTACCTCTTCGGCGTTGAAGGCTTGCATCACATAGCCACCTTCCTCATTTTGGGAAAGCGTAAACTCAAAAGGCAATTGTTGTGACTCTGATACTTCGATTTTGGCCAACCAATCGCCGGTTGCCAATTTGGGCGCCTCTTCTTTTTTGCACGAGGCACATAAAATCACAAGCCCTGCTAACGCTATCCCGATTCTGTTCATAAAGTGAAAGATTTTACCTAAATGTAGGAAATACATTTTAAAACTTACCATTTCCTAGGTTTTATGGTTAGTATTATCGTTGAATCTGTTCCCCTATTGTTATATATTTGTGCCCTCTAAAAATGGGGTATGAAGATTTCTTATAACTGGTTGAAGCAATTTTTGCAAATTGATTGGGATGCTCAAAAAACAGGTGAACTTTTAACAGATCTGGGTCTGGAAGTTGAAGGCATCACCCAATTTGAATCAGTTAAAGGTGGTTTAAAGGGAATCTTGGTGGGCCACGTGCTTACTTGCGAGCCGCACCCTAATGCAGACCGTCTCAAGTTGACCACAGTGGATATTGGACAGGAAGCTCCCGTACAGATTGTTTGTGGGGCACCCAATGTGGCCGCTGGACAAAAAGTACCTGTGGCAACCGTTGGCACTACCCTTTATACCAAAGAAGGCGAGGCTTGGGTAATCAAGAAAGGTAAAATCCGAGGAGAAGTGAGCCAGGGCATGATCTGTGCCGAAGATGAAATCGGTTTGGGCGAAAGCCATGACGGAATCATGGTTCTCAACGAGGAACTGGTCCCAGGCACACCTTGCGCCAAAGTGTTCGATATTGAAAACGACGAGGTCTTTGAAATTGGCCTCACCCCTAACCGTGCCGATGCCATGAGCCATTTTGGCGTGGCCCGTGACCTAAAGGCAGGTCTGGAACAAAAAGAAATACAAAAGGAACTGGTTACTCCTTCGGTGAGTAATTTTTCCATTGACAACCGTTCCCTAAAAGTGGATGTGGAAGTCATGGAGAGCGATTTGGCTCCTAGATATTGCGGGGTTACCATCAACAATCTTGTTGTGCAGGATTCTCCCGATTGGTTAAAAAACAGGTTAAAAGCCATTGGCTTGGCACCTATAAACAATGTGGTGGACGTAACCAATTATGTGCTCCACGAATTGGGACAGCCTTTGCACGCATTTGACGCATCCAAAATAAAAGGCAGCAAGGTAGAGGTAAAAACGTTGCCGTCGGGAACCAAATTCACGACACTGGATGAAGTGGAGCGTGAGCTTCATGAAGACGACCTTATGATTTGTGACGCGGAAAAACCTATGTGCATTGCAGGGGTTTTCGGCGGACTGCATTCAGGGGTTACCGAGCACACCACCTCCATTTTCTTGGAAAGTGCCTATTTTGACCCAATTTCCATTAGGAAAACGGCCAAAAGACATGGTTTGAATACCGACGCCTCCTTCCGATTTGAAAGGGGCATCGATATCAATTTGACGAAATACGCCCTAAAAAGAGCTGCGTTGCTGATCAGGGAGATTGCCGGTGGCTACATCACTTCCGAAATTGTTGACCTGTTCCCCAAAAAACCGCAAGAAAGGCAAGTATTTCTGACCTTTAACAAAATCAACTCCTTGATCGGACAGGAAATCCCGAGGGATACCATAAAATCTATCCTATCGTCTTTGGAGATACGAATCAACAACGTAACAGAATCAGGCCTTGGACTGACCATCCCTACCTACCGGGTAGATGTGACCCGTGAAGTGGATGTCATCGAGGAAATCTTGCGTGTGTATGGTTACAACAATATCGATTTCAAGGAAAAACTAAATGCGAGTATTGCCAAAACTTCCCGTTTTGAAAATTACCGTATCCAAGATGTGGTCGGAAACCTATTGGCCTCCAAAGGTTTCTATGAAATTATGACCAATAGTTTGGTTGCGAACACCATGAGTTCGGAAGAAGATGGTGCTGTTCAAATGCTGAACCCTTTGAGTTCCGATTTATCGGTGCTGCGTACGTCCATGCTGCATTCCGGGCTTCAAACGGTGAGCTATAACCACAACCGTCAAAAAACGGACCTCAAATTGTTCGAGTTCGGAAAAACCTACCACAAAGTGGATGGGTCGTACCAAGAAAACCAACACTTGGCATTGTTCGTTTCTGGTGATCGAACACAAAGTAGCTGGGCGGTCGCTCCGAAAAAATCCGAATTCTTCTATTTGAAAGGTATCGTCGAAAATGTCTTTGAACGTTTGGGCGTAAGGGATTTGGACACTCAGCCGTTGGGCAATGCTGATTTTTCGGAGGGCATCTCCTATACCAAAAATGATACGGTCTTGGTTTCCCTTGGTTTAGTAAGCAGAGCTGCGCTGAAGCAATTTGACATCAAACAGGAAGTATTTTATGCTGATTTGAATTGGGATGCACTATTAAAATTGGTAAGTACCCAAAATGTAGTCTTCAAGGAAATACCAAAATTCCCCGAGGTAACCCGTGACTTTGCCTTATTGCTGGATGAATCGGTTTCTTTCCAAAAAGTATATGACATCGCTTGGAAGACAGAAAGAAAGCTACTTAAAAAAGTGAATCTGTTCGATGTGTATACTGGAAACAACCTTCCAGAAGGTAAGAAATCCTATGCGGTAAGCTTCACGCTCATGGACGAAAAGAAGACGCTTACTGACAAACAAATCGATAAGATTATGGGCAAACTATTGGCCCAATATCAAAAGGAATTGGGAGCGGAACTTCGTTAATTACATTTGGGCAGGGAGAATCACGCTGTCGATTTCGTGAACCACACCCTCATTTTCCAGATTAAGGTCAGCGGCAGTGATTCGTGCCGTATTGCCAACAGGATCGGTCAAAACGATGTCATAGCCATCCAAATGGGCTGTCAATTTTTTGCCTTGAACCGTTGTGAAAGTTGCGACGCCATTTCCTCTTCCGATGGCCCGGAGCATGCGGGACGCAGTTAATTGTCCTGCAACAATATGGTAAGATAGCAGTGATTTTAATGCTCTCTTGTCCTCCGCATTGATCATTTCCGACATTTTTTGACTAGAAAACTTCTCAAAAGCCGCATCTGAAGGTGCAAAAATGGTGAAGGGCCCCGATTTCTGGAGTAAGGCACCAAGCTCTGTGGCATTTACCGCACTCAATAAAATGGTGTGATTTCCCAACCTACTGGCATACGAAAGTGCATTGGAAGTACTTTGGGCTGAAGCAATTAGCGAAAAAACAAAACAGACGATACAAAGAAACTTCGTTGCGGGGGCACTCATAAGGTTGGTTAAATTTTAGGGCTTGAACGATTTAGTATGCTTTTACGATTAACTACCAAAAACGTCGATAAGATACATCTTTTTTATTGACATCTGTGAGTTTTTATAGGCCTCAAAATCCATTTAACAAAAACTTAACATCGGATTATATGACAATTGTCAGTATCGAAAATTCAATTCCTTAAATTTGAGTAGATTACTAAAAAAAAGCTGCATGATTTTGAAAGGAACCAACATTGCCCAAAAGCTTCGGAAAAGCAGGGAGAAAAACGGAAACGGCGAACACATTTTGGCCGAGGTCAAACAAATTTTAAGCAACGATGCTCAAAAAGAAGAGCAGATAGCCCAACAATTGAGCTCCAAGAACAACACTCTTTCCAACGACTTTGATTTTGACCTTTTGGAAACAGATAAGATTTTCCACATTGATCAAATCAAGGAGATTTGTATCGATTATCGATTGCGCTTCTTGGACAGTTCTTATTTTAAAGGGAAGATTCCTCAGGCCGCCATTTCCAAAATCAAACATTTGGAAGCTGCACACCACACCGAAATCAAAGGATTTAAGATAATGGCACCGTCCAAATTGTTCCGTTTGGAGGACAAGGACGACCCATTGCTCTTTGCTCCCATCGGTAACGATTATTTTTACTTGATCCACAAATGGGGGAACGATCTACATCCCTTGCGCAAATTGTTCGCATGGCCGTTTAAGAACGTTTCCAATCTTATCTTGGTGGTGGTATTGCTCAGCTATCTGGTTACCTTGATGGTACCGGAAGGGCTGTTCTCCAAGAAAAGCTCCACGGCCGAATTTTGGATCATTTACTTCTTTATGTTCAAAAGTATTGCTTCCGTGGTGATATTCTACGGTTTTGCCCTTGGTAAAAACTTTAATCCAGCCATCTGGAAAAGCAAGTATTTTAACGCTTAAGCGGTAACAGCATACATTTTTTCACGCTGCTCTTTGATGGACTTGTCCGACATGTAGTCATCAAAGGTCAAGTAGCGGTCAATGGCGCCATTGGGCGTCAATTCAATAATTCTGTTCGCCACGGTGTTCACAAACTCGTGATCGTGCGTGGTGAGCAGAATTGTTCCTTTAAAGTTTTTTAGGGAGTTATTGAATGCGGTGATACTTTCCAAGTCCAAGTGGTTGGTAGGTTCGTCCAACATCAACACATTGGCGCGAAGCATCATCATACGGCTGAGCATACAGCGTACCTTTTCCCCTCCGGAGAGTACCGTACATTTTTTCAATGCTTCCTCACCGCTAAACAGCATTTTCCCAAGGAATCCCCTTAGGTATACCTCTTCCCGCTCTTCTTCTGTCTTGGCCCATTGACGGAGCCAGTCCACCAAATTCACATCATCTTGGAAAAATTCAGAGTTATCTGCGGGCAAATAGGATTGGGTGGTCGTAACCCCCCACTGATACTTTCCATTCGCGGCCTTGGTTTTCCCGGCAATAATATCGTAAAAAGCGGTAGTGGCTCGGGAATCTTTGGAAAGGATGGCCACCTTGTCCCCCTTGGCCAAGTTGATGTTCACATCCTTGAACAATAGGTCGCCATCTTCTGAAGTAGCGGTCAATTTTTCCACATTCAGGATTTGGTCCCCCGCTTCCCTCTCACGGTCAAAGATAATGGCAGGATATCTTCTGCTGGATGGTTTGATGTCTTCCACCTTCAACTTGTCCAACATCTTTTTACGCGAAGTGGCCTGCTTGCTTTTCGCCACGTTGGCGCTAAATCGCTGGATAAATTCCTGTAGTTCCTTGGCCTTCTCTTCTGCCTTTTTGTTCTGCTGCGCCCTTTGTCTTGCAGCAAGTTGACTACTCTCGTACCAGAAGGTGTAGTTTCCTGAGAACAGATTGATTTTTCCAAAGTCGATATCCGCAATGGTGGTACAAACGGCATCCAAAAAGTGCCTGTCGTGAGAGACCACGATAACGGTATTGTCGTAATTGGCCAGGAAATTTTCCAACCAATTGATGGTTTCGTAGTCCAAATCGTTGGTAGGCTCGTCCATGATCAGCACATCGGGATTTCCGAACAAAGCTTGCGCCAAGAGCACACGTACTTTTAGTTTGGAATCCAGGTCGGCCATATTGGTGTAGTGCAGGTCTTCCGTAATCCCAAGGTTGGATAACAATGCAGCGGCATCGCTGTCGGCGTTCCATCCGTTCATTTCTTCGAATTCGACCTGTAGCTCGCCAATCTTTTCCGCATTTTCATCGGTGTAATCGGCATAAAGGGCATCGATTTCCTTCTTGATTTTGTACAGGGGCTTGTTACCCATCACCACAGTTTCCAACACCGGATATTCGTCGTATGCGTTATGGTTCTGCTCCAAAATAGACATACGCTTTCCTGGCTCCAAGTGCACATGGCCCGAGGTAGGATCTATCTGCCCGGATAAAATTTTAAGAAAGGTAGATTTACCGGCCCCGTTGGCACCGATAATACCGTAACAATTCCCTTGGGCAAAGGTTACATTGACCTCATCGAACAAAACTCTTTTGCCAAACTGTACGGATAAATTCGATACTGATAACATGCAACTATCTTTATTTTTTGCAAAAGTAGCTAAATACGATTCCACATTCTAATTTAAAACGGCATATTTGAACGATGGAAAAATACCGTTTAACAACATTTAACGACCCCTTAACAAGTTAGGCTTCTTGGGTTGCTTACATTTGAAAGTCAATTGAATGGTCCCCTATATATGGTAAGATTTTTACTCGGCCTCACCTTGGTAGCTTCTATCGTATCGTGTTCTGATGCCCCAGAAAACGGTTCTACAGTTTTTTTCGGTGGCGAAATTGTGAATCCAACCAGCAATTATGTGGTGCTATACCACAACGATTCTTATGTGGACTCCGTACAATTGGACGATAAAAACCACTTTTTGTTCCAACTGGACAGCATTGAAGAAGGACTTTACCATTTTGACCATAGCCCCGAACTACAATATGTTTACCTTTCCGAAGGGGACAGCCTTTTGGCCCGTTTGAATACCGTCGAGTTTGACGAATCACTGGTATATTCCGGCACAGGAAGTGAAATCAACAACTTTTTGATAGAGATTTTCCTTGCGATTGAGGAAGAAGAGCCTTTGATCAATGAATATTTCAACCTAGACCCTGAAACGTTTAGCGAAAAAATAGACTCCCTACATACTGTCAAAGTGGCTTTGTTGAACGAATTGAATGCAGACAACGAGTTTACCCCAAGGGCACTGGCCATGGCAGAGGCTTCCATTGACTACAACACTTATATCAACAAGGAAAAATATCCGTTTTACCATAAAAAAGGAACTGGCGAAGAAACCATCCACGAACTTCCCGAAGAATTTTATAGGTATCGCACAAACATTGACCTGAACAATAAGGACCTCACCTACTTTAGGCCTTATTTCGATTTTATGAAGTGGCATTTTGGCAATGTGGCTTACATGACCTGCTTGGAAGATTGCTCCAACAATAAAAAACCGGTGAGCGACCGCCTACACTTTAATAAGCATAAGCTTGCTTTGGTGGACAGTATTGTGAAGCAACCTGAGTTAAGGGACATTCTTTTCAGGAACATTGCGATGGATTATCTGCTTCGCGAGCACACACCCAGTGAAGAGGCCACCGTTTTTATTGAAAAGTTCAAATCACTTTCCACCAATAACGAACACCAAGAGGAAATCGATTTGCTTTACAATGGCATCAAAAACCTCCAACCCAACACCACAGTCCCCGATATTGCTGTAAAGGACATCAACAATGAGGCGATTTCCCTAAAAACATTGGCCAACGATAAAAAGAACACCGTATTTTATTTTTGGACTGCCGACCAAAAGAAGCATTTTATCAATGTGAACACACACATTACTTCTTTGGAGAAAAAATATCCGCATTACAATTTTGTGGGCATCAACCTTAGGACCAACTTTGCGCAGTGGAAACAGCTTATGGACGAGTACAAACTCGATGCGGGCAAGCATTACCATGGCGATAATTTCAAGGATTTGCAAATGGCCATGATTATTGATGGTCTCAACAAATGCGTGATTGCCAAGGACACTTTGGTGGTCGATGGTTTTGCCAATCTCTACACTTCACTATAAATAAAAAAGCCCCGAACTTTCATTCAGGGCCATTCAATATTTAAGTACTCTTACATCTAGGAGTTTCCTTTTTTGTAATCTTCCAAGAATTTGGCCAAGCCAATATCGGTCAATGGGTGTTTCAACAATCCATCGATAGACGACAATGGACCTGTCATTACATCGGCACCAAGTTTTGCACAATCGATCACGTGCATGGTGTGACGGATGGATGCGGCCAATATTTGGGTCTCAAAACCGTAATTGTCATAAATCAAACGGATTTCGGCGATCAAATTAAGGCCATCGGTAGAAATGTCGTCCAATCGTCCCAAGAAAGGGGATACGTAGGTGGCTCCTGCCTTAGCGGCCAATAGCGCCTGCCCTGGGGAGAATACCAAAGTGCAATTGGTACGGATACCCTTATCCGAAAAATATTTTAATGCCTTTACCCCATCCTTGATCATGGGTACTTTCACTACAATCTGTTCGTGCAGCTCGGCCAACTCCTCACCTTCTTTTATGATTTCCTCAAACTCCGTGGCCACTACCTCTGCAGAAACATCACCATCCACAATGTTGCAAATGTCCACGTAATGTTTCAAAATATTATCCTTTCCGGTGATGCCTTCCTTCGCCATTAGGGAAGGGTTGGTGGTCACACCGTCCAAAACACCGAGTTCTTGGGCTTCCTTAATTTGGTCAAGATTGGCAGTATCAATAAAAAACTTCATTTCTTACTATTTATAATTGGTTCACTAATCCCCTAAAATTACAATTTATAATGGTCGAGGAGTAATTTTTCGTAGACTTTGTCGGGTAAAATCTTTTTTAACCTAAGGGAAAATTTTTGTAAAAATGCACCTACGGGGTTGTGTATCTTCGGCTTTTTCTGGTTGATGATCTTGTACACGGCCTCCGCTACCTGTATCGGGTCTCCCCCACTGTCCACATCCGCATTGATGGCGTTTAGGGTCTGTTGGTATTTTTCTTGGTAGGCAGAGCCTTCGATAACCGGTGCATGGTATCTGCCCGATGCAATATTGGTAGCAAAATCACCGGGAGCCACATTGGTAATGGTCACGCCAAAATCCTTGGTTTCCATGCGCAGGGCCTCGGTTAGGATGCCCAACGCACCTTTGGTGGCGGAGTAGAATCCTCGATAAGGCAATCCCATGTACCCCGCAATGGAGGTGATGTTGATAATAGCCCCGCCGCCCTGCCTGCGCATTTGCGGCAAAACGGCCTTCATTACATGCACAGGACCATGAAAATTGGTGTCGAACACGCGCAATATCTCTTCGTGTGGGGTTTCTTCAATGGGTCCGGTAATGCCAACCCCAGCGTTGTTTATCAAAACATCCAATCTATGCTCTTTGGAAATTACATTGGAAACGGCCTTTTGGATGCTTTCCACATCCGTTACATCCAATTGAACCAGTTCAAAAGCCTTAAAATCGGGATAGTTTTTTGGATTGCGCGTAGTACCGTAAACCGTAAACCCTTTTTGGACCAAGTAGGTCCCGATGGATTTACCAATACCTGAAGAACCGCCGGTGATCAGTACAACTTTTTTATCCATGATCAGCTGATTTTTGGGTACAAAAAAGGGCAAGCTACCTACATCGCACCGCTACGACCACATACCCTTGCTGCGTTCCCGCCCTGGGGGATTCTGCAGGAGCTGGTCGTGTAGGACTTGCCCGGCTGCAAATATACGACCTTTTAAATTTGTGGCAATCCCAATACATTCTTAATTTCGAAGATTCAGGAGTAACAATTTATGATACAAGCAATAAAAAATATGGGCAAACTTTTTTTCGCAACCGGGGCCTTGCTCTTCTTTTTGGCCTGCGGTGGCAATGCCGACCCGGCCAAGCATTTTTCCATCCAACTGGAAAACAAGGCCATACAGCAAAATCAACAATTGGGAGTAGCCCTCAAGAACAAAAAGGACATTGAAATATCGGACCTACGCTATTATATTGACGGAAAGGAAATGCCCGTTGAAAACGGTAAGTTGACCCTTGACCTCCCCACCTTGGGCAATAAAACCTTGGTGGCAAAGTTCAATATTGAAGACCAAAACGTCTCGGTAGAAAAAGACTTCCGCTTATTGGCCGCTTCTGCACCGGAAGTATACACCTATGAAATCCTGAATACCTACCCGCACGATACCGGGGCCTACACCCAAGGACTGGAATTCCACAATGGCGTGTTGTACGAAGGCACGGGAAAAACAGGTTTTTCTACGCTCCGAAAGGTCGATTTTAAAACCGGTGAGGTACTGCAAAAAATTGATATGGACGCTTCAGTCTTTGGTGAAGGCATTACGATCATGGATGGTAAGCTGTACCAGTTGACCTGGCAAAGCGGGATGGGATATGTGTACGATATCGAGACTCTGGAGAAAATCAAAAACTTCACCTATGGTAAAAGCCGCGAAGGATGGGGTTTGTGCAACGATGGCGAGAAACTTTATAAAAGTGACGGCACCGAAAAAATCTGGTTTTTAGATCCTGAGACCTTGGAAGAGACCGGCCATATCGAAACCGTGACCAATAAGTCCATTTTTAACCGCGCCAACGAGTTGGAGTATGTGAACGGTAAAATTTATGCCAATGTGTACCAAAAACAGAGCATGATGATCATAGACGCCACCTCCGGCGCCATTGAGGGGGTGATCAACTTTGGCGGACTTCAAAGCCAAGTAACCAGAGGGCCGGAATGGGATGAAGGCAACTCTGTGCTGAACGGCGTGGCCTACCACCCCGAACGGGAAACCTTTTTTGTGACAGGCAAAAACTGGGACAAGCTGTTTGAGGTGAAAATCCTTAAAAAATAGGGATGAAGACCTACTCGGAAGCTTTTGATGTGGTGCCCAACGACCTGGACGACCTCAACCATGTGAACAATATCCGCTACGTGGAATGGATCCAGGAGATTTCCAAGAGGCACTGGAACCATGTGACCACCGAAGCCATACAGCAATCCTTGATTTGGGTGGTGCGCAACCACAACATTACCTATCATAAATCGGCCGTGCTCGGGAACACCATGCTCGTCAATACCTACATAGCAAAGAACCAAGGGCCTATTTCTATAAGGGTGGTGGAAATCAAAAACAAGGAAACCAACGAGCTGCTGGTGAAAGCGGTTACGGAATGGTGCTTACTGGATGCCAAAACCTTTCGGCCCAAACGGGTGCCGGAGGAAATTCAGGCACTATTCTTATAGGGTACACCCCAATTAGTAGCAAAAAATACTATCATATTGATCAAATAGCTGCAATTCATCGAATTTTCGCCCAATCTCCTTAATTCCAGTCACCTAAATTTTGATGCTTTCCCAACAAATTGTAATATAGGGTAACCTAAAAACCGGACTAAACCTATATTCTGAACTAACTGAGCACGAAAAACCCCCAATTTACATCTCATTTTCATCTTGATGGAACGCTAAGGAAAGTACGTTTCCAAAACGCTGTTTTGCATTCAAAAACCAATCCTTAAAAAATGGGTGTTTTGTTACACTCCATTTCGATTTAACGAATTTTTAGGGAAAAATGTAAGAAAAATAGCTGTTTTGATGTGAAACCCCTAGTTTTTTTAAGGGAAAACTGTAATGAGATTTTTTTGTGCCTTAGTAACTTGCAATCAGGAATTTGCACATGGAATATACCTACAACATCATCGACTCGGATGCCTCCTCAAAATTGCAGTTGCAATTGTATTTGGAGGAGTACGATGATTTTGTTTGTGCCAGCGAGGACACCAACGCTTCAGCAGGTCTAAATTCCATTTTAAAGTACAATCCCGATGTGGTGCTCGTCAATTTGGGCGAAGATGGCCTAAGCTACTTTCAAATGGTAACGGAACTGAATCAGTATATGCAGTCCTTACCTATTATTATAGGATACGCCAAAACCAAGAAGTTCGCCTACAACGCCATTAAAAGCGGCTTTTTTGATTATTGGATCCTGCCACACAACGAGTTCGATATCCGTAAGACCATTTTACGACTGCGCAAATTGCACCCAAAGCACGATACGCCATCCACCATTTGCCTGAAATCCTATAAGGATTACCGGTATTTGGACACCCAAAACATCCTGTATCTCAAATCGGATAACAACACCACGGACTTTTTTATGAAGGACGGTAGCATCATCAGTGCGTTCAAGACCTTAAAGTCTTTCGAGGAAAAGCTGCCCAAGAATTTTATCCGTGTACACCAAAGCTACATCATCAATAGTGTATATGTCTCCCGTATCAATTATGGGAAATCCATCTGTAGTCTAAGGTGCGGGGAAGAACAGGAACTCCCCTTCTCCAAAACCTATAAAGATAAGGTGGACAGCCTTAAGAACATGCTCTCCAAAACCTCGGCAAAGGCCCTTAATTAGCAAAATTCTTGCAGATTGTGGTAAAATTCTAACAGATTACCACAGAATACTACGCTTTTTTCAAATACAGCGTGGCCATCCCTATTGCGAAATACTTTAGCTGCACAAACCTAATTTTTACACCTAAAAACCTATAATTATGAAAAAAGTATTTAGCATTTTGGCCCTTGCACTATTCACCACTGGATTTTACTCTTGCGAAACGGAAACCGACGTACAGGACACCGAAGCCATGTTTGAGCAACTGACCCTTGATCAAAATGCAACTGATGGTGAATATAATGAGCCGGATTCAAGAGGAAATGATTAAATTAAAATGTATCCCTCTAGAACCAACTTACATTACAATATTATCCTGATTGTAATTTTTGTAGTTGCTCTTTTTTATCAAAGGGATGAATCCCAAGTAGTCGATTACAATGCTTTGGATAAAGAAGAGACACTAACCGAAGACCATCAGAAGGAATCCCTTGAATACCGAGTACGTCGCGGGTTCATAGCACGCAGCGAGCGACGCTTGCAACAATGCCGCAACGATAGTCGACAACTGTAAAAGACATTTAACATAACACGCAGCCCCAAACCGATACCGTTTTGGGGCTTTTTTGTTACCTTGGAACTAGAAACATTTGGAAAATTTGAAAAACGGAGTATTCATTTTAGTACTACTGCTTGTTTTGGGCTGTAAACAGCAGGTATCCAACGATGAAACGGTGCGGAACCCCAAGGTCGACTCCATTCAACAACTGCTGACTATTGCCAAGACCGCCAAAGAATTATCACCCGATGAACGCAGAACCTATATTCAAGATGCAGAGGTACAGGCCTTGACCCTTTCCAAGGATTCCACCCGGTTGGAACAACTCTCCCAGGTGTCTCTTGCATATTTGAAATTGAAGGATTCCATGGGTTTCCGGCAATCCAACGCCAAACTGTTGAAATTATCCGAAGAAGCTGAGGCCAACAAAATACTGGGTTACTCTAATTGGGACTTAGGAATTTTTTTAGAAGGTAAAGGTGTTATGGACAGTGCTTTCTACCATTACCGTAAAGCCTTAGAAAGTTTTGAAAATCTTCCAAAAGATTCCACTTCACAGTCCTTAAAAGCCCGTATGCTATACAATATGTCAAGGGTACAGGATGCCTACAAGGACTACTTGGGCGGCGAAACCAGCGCTGCCGCTGCCATAGAAATCTTTGATGAACTGGACGACGATTATCGCTTATATAATGCCTATAATATGTTGGGAACATTGGCCAACGGCTTGGGCAATAGCCAGAAAGCGATTGAATCCTACGAAACAGCCCGCGAATATATTGAGAACTCGGATAGGGCAAATAAAAATCAGTTGATTTGGAAACTCCAAAATAATATTGGCAGCACTTATTTAAATGAAGAAAATTTTACCCAAGCAAAAAATGTTTACGAAGAACTACTATTCAATACAGATTTAAAACAAGAGATTCCCGACCTGTATGAAAAAGCCTTGGGAAGTTATGCGTTTTCGGTACTCAAAACCGAGAAGGATACTGAAAAGGCCGAGGAAATGTTACGGGAGGCCTTTACCATAAACGCTGCAACCGGTGACCTCTACGACAGGGCCAGGCTACATTATTACTATTCCGAGGTTTTGGCGGCCAAGGGAGATACCCTCAATGCCATTGCCAACGCCAACGAATCCTACAACATTGCCAAGGAAACCTATAACAATGATCGCGCCTTGGATGCCCTGCGGTTGCTCACCCGGCTGGATACGGTACATGCCGCCTCCTATGCTGAGCAGTACTACCAACTCAACGACATTATACAGGAAGAGGAACGCACCAAACGGGATAAATTTGGCCGCATCCGCATGGAGACGGACGACATTATCGAAGAGAACAAGATCCTGACGCAGGAAAAGCAGATTTGGATACTATCCTCCACCCTAATGCTATTGTTCGGGGTAACCGCCTTCATCATTATTTCCCTGTATATAAGCAACAACCGCTTAAAGTTTAAACAGCGACAACAGGAAAGTAACCAAGAAATCTACAACCTGATGCTCGCCCAACAAGGAAAATTGCAGGAGGGCAAGCAAATGGCCCAAAAACGAATTTCCGAGGAGCTCCACGATGGCATTCTGGGCGAAATGTTGGGTATCCGATTGATGTTGAGCGGCCTTAACGATCGCGAGGACCAGGCCTCCATGGAACAAAGGGCAATGTTCATTGAAAAACTTCAGGCCGTTGAGGAGGAAATCCGAACCATTTCCCACGAGCTGAACAATGAAGCCTACAAAAAATTTCATAATTTTATCGTGTCGTTGGAAGACATGATCAGCGGTATTGAAAAGTCATCCGGTATTTCCTGTACCTTCGACTACGACAAAAAGGTACCTTGGGACAATTTGCTGGGCGATATCAAGATCAACGCCTTCAGGGTGGTCCAAGAGGCACTAAAAAACTGTGTAAAACACGCAAAAAGTGAAAACGTGTCCATTTCCTTTCAACTGGCGGACGATATGTTAAAGCTCAATATCTCGGAAGATGGTGTTGGCTTTGACCCAAACCGAGCGAAAAAAGGAATTGGCCTGAAGAACATTATATCCAGAGTCAAAAAAATAAAGGGCAAGGTGGATTTTGACAGCAAACCTGGCCACGGAACCATTATAAAAATACAGATACCCGCTTCCTATGTGGAACACACCGTTCCGCAATCAACGATAGCGGTAAACGCATAAACAACTCCCCCAAATTAATAAGTAATACCTACCATGAAAACACTGAGAATACTAGCCATCGATGATCATGAAATGACCATGCTCGGGTACAAGTTCATACTCGAGGGCATCGATTTTGACGGTCACAAGATCATTGTGGACACCGCAACTTCCTTCGAAGCCGGGAAACAATTGATCGAGGAATCCGCAAAAACCTTTAGGTATGATATCTTGTTTTTGGATGTTCAATTATTTGCCCCTAACGAGGACCAACCGCACAGTGGGGAAGATTTGGGCATCTTGGCCAGAAAGATCGTACCGGAAAGCAAGATTGTTTTTATGTCCTCCTTTAGCGACAACTTTAGGATCAACAGTATTCTTAAGTCCGTAGATCCGGACGGTTATTTGGTAAAAACGGATATTGACCCCAAAACCTTGGAAGATGCCGTGCGGACCATTATGCTGGACCCTCCATACTACTCTTCCAAAGCACTTGGCGCCATCAGAAAAAAGATGGCCAACAACATAGACCTTGATGAGAAGGACAAGCAAATCCTTTACCATTTGTCCAAAGGGACCAAAACCAAAGATTTGGAAAAATTCATAAGGCTTTCCCCCTCCTCCATCGAAAACAGAAAACGTCATTTAAGAACCTTGTTCGGTACAGAAAACGAGAACGATTTGGCCTTGATATTGGCAGCAAAAAACAAAGGCTTTATTTGACCATCAATGCGCTAACCGCAGCCTTACTTTTCATTTTGTGGTAGGTTTATGGGCCAAAAAACCTTAAAAATCCTACAAACTGGGGGAAATCCATAGAATTTTTAAGGATTATCTGCAATCCAAAATCAAAGATTCATCCTAATTTTATGTAGAAAGAATAGTAGAATCCAATCTATAGCTACATGTCATCCCCTAACAAACGAAATAGCAGATACAAAGGTCCAAAAACCTATGTGGCCACCGATGGTCTGGACGACTTTCTAAAAGTATTGGAAAAGTACTTTTTTGCCACGGCCAAAGTGCAGTGCAAGCAGGATTTTCAAAACAACAGAACGGATTTGATCATCCACCTTCATCATAACTTTGGAATAGCCGAATGTCTTCGACATTTTAACGATGGGAATTGGGGCAGCTATGATTTTGCCGAAGACTGCCAATCCAGTATCTCCACTAAACTGGCCAAGGCCTTGGAGACACTAAACCAAGAAAGTACCTATCCTACGGATATTCTGGAACTTTCCTTGCATTTTGAGGATACTTCCATCATCATCTCACGATTGTTCAAGCATAGCATCACCGAACAGGCCAGCGATATACTGACCGCTGTTGGCAAGCACTTTGTTTACTTTACCAAAGGGCTCACCGAAATGCCCTATGAAATCTTTGTCCCTGTTTTTGAGGATACCGCCACGGTCGGCACCAGTGGTTCAACTCAGGAGGAAGATAGCCCGATCAGTTATTTTGACTATTGGGGCCTCTATTTTGACCGCGGGGATGGGCAGGAAGCCTACATTTATTCCCTTCACCAGAAAAAATTGTACGAAGAGAGCATTTTTCTCTTCGAGTAAAAATTTCCACTAGCAATTACTAAGCACTGAACAGAGGTCGCGATTTCATTAAATCGTTGACCTTTTGTTTTATGGAAGCTATTTTGGTTTCGTTCTCCGGGTCGGTCAGGATTTCGTCGATAAAGCCCACAATGATCTCCATATCGGCCTCTTTTAAGCCTCTGGTGGTGATTGCAGAGGTTCCGAAACGGATTCCTGACGTAACAAAAGGTGATTTATCATCAAAGGGCACCATGTTCTTGTTGGCTGTGATATCCGCATGCTCCAATACCTTTTCGGCATCTTTGCCCGTAATGTTTTTGTTTCGGAGGTCGATCAACATCATGTGGTTGTCGGTACCCCCAGAAATTACTTTGTAATCCCTGTCCATAAACGCCTTCGCCATGGCGGCAGCGTTCTTTTTCACTTGGACCATGTAGTGGAGGAACTCGTCAGAAAGGGCTTCCCCAAACGCAACGGCTTTGGCCGCGATAATGTGCTCCAACGGTCCGCCTTGATTACCAGGGAATACTGCCAAATCCAATAGGGCCGACATTTTTCTCAGGTTTCCGTTCTTTAGTTTGATACCAAACGGATTGTCAAAATCCTCACCCATCAAAATAAGTCCTCCACGTGGACCACGGAGTGTTTTGTGTGTTGTGGTGGTCACAATATGGCAATGGGGAATCGGGTCGTTCAAAATACCTTTGGCAATCAATCCAGAAGGATGCGATATATCTGCCAACAATATAGCTCCCACGCTATCGGCAATTTCACGGAAACGTTTAAAATCCATGTCCCTGGA
The DNA here is from genome assembly GCF_030733585.1 of Allomuricauda sp. MMSF_3307. NCBI lineage: Bacteria > Pseudomonadati > Bacteroidota > Flavobacteriia > Flavobacteriales > Flavobacteriaceae > Allomuricauda > Allomuricauda sp. MMSF_3307. The sequence goes on along the minus strand of NZ_JASHIQ010000002.1, from coordinate 631,536 downwards.
ATAAGCTGAAGCACCGGCAATGATCAGTTTGGGTTGCTCCTTTTCGGCAATCTCTTGGATTTTGTCGTAGTTCAAAAGTCCGGTTTCCTCATCCACCCCATAAAACACAGGGTTGTACAATTTACCGGAAAAGTTCACAGGCGAACCATGGGTCAAGTGCCCGCCGTGGGAAAGGTCAAAACCTAAAATGGTATCACCTGCATTGAGGCACGCATGGTAAACCGAAGCATTGGCCTGGGAACCGGAGTGCGGCTGCACATTGGCGTAAGCGGCACCAAACAACTCCTTGGCACGGTCTATGGCCAACTGTTCCACTTGGTCAACAATTTCGCAACCGCCATAATAACGCTTTCCTGGGTAGCCTTCAGCATATTTGTTGGTAAGTACAGAGCCAGCGGCCTCCATCACTTGTGGACTTACAAAGTTCTCGGAAGCAATCAGTTCTATACCTTCCAGCTGCCTATCGTTTTCTTGCGCTATCAGTTCAAAAATCTTTTGGTCTCGTTGCATGTTGCCCATAGTTTAATTAAGGGCGTAAAATTACGAATTGAAAGGGGATTTATCCGCATAAAAAAGCCAATGAGGGCTAATTTTATCAAACGGAAATTAACAATTATGTTAGTTTCCCATCCTTCCAAAAATCTCCCATTTATAACCTTTTTATCCAAGATATACTACCGTTCATCCTTTTTCGTTTATAGATTGGGGATTTTTGGCACAGCTATTGGATTCCCATAACCAAATCAAAAAGTAGATGACCATGAGAAAACTTTTACTCTTACTTACAGTTATGGTTCTTGGCGCCTGTAGTGGTGTTAAAAAAACGCAAGAGGCCCTGAATACGGGAAATTACAATGCGGCAATGAACAAGGCCATTAAAAATTTGGCCGAGAACAAGACCAAAAAAGGGCATCAGCAGTTTATTGTACTATTAGAAGAGGCCTTTGCCAAAAATGCGGCCAGAGAGCAACAAGAAATTGCCTTTCTTCAGAATGATGGAAATCCAGCAAACTTGGAATCCATCTACAATAAATATGTTCAACTAAAGCAAATACAGGAACGGATTCGTCCCCTGTTACCGCTGTATATTGTTGATGAAGGAAGGGATGCCAGATTCAATTTTGTGAACTACGACAATCAAATCTTGAATACCAAGGATGACCTATCCGAGCATTTGTATCAGAATGCCCTGAACCTTTTGGCCTCGGCCAAATACAAATCCGATTATCGAGCTGCCTATGATGATTTGAAGTACTTGCAGGAAATCAATCCAGGGTATAGGGAAACGGTAGCCAAAATGGATGAGGCCTATAACAAAGGGCTGGAATTTGTACGTGTGGAGATTGCCAATCAGACCCAACAAATCATCCCAGAACGTTTGGAGGCCGAATTATTGGATTTTAATGCCTTTGGGATTGAAAATTTTTGGTTGCAGTACCATACCAATCCGTTGGAAAACATCAATTATGATTATGCGATGAACCTAGATTTTATGGAAATCAATATTTCCCCAGAGCGTATCAACGAAACCCAAGTCATTAAGGAAAGACAGATCAAGGACGGTTGGGAATACCTTTTGGACCAAGATGGTAATGTGGTGAAGGATAGTTTGGGCAACAAGATAAAAGTGGATAAAATGCGAACCGTTACTTGTAAGTTGTTCCAATTTACCCAATTCAAAAGTGCCCAAATTGGGGCCAAGGTAAGCTTTACCAATTTAAGGGATGGACAGGTCATCAACTCCTACCCCCTATCCAGTGAGTTTGTCTTTGAGCATATCTTTGCGAATTACCAAGGGGATAAAAGAGCGTTGGAAGACGATTTGCTATTGTACCTGAACGCTAGGGAGGTACCTTTTCCGTCCAACGAGCAAATGGTGTACGATGCTGGCGAAGACTTAAAACTGCGCCTCAAAAATATTGTCTCGAGGTATCAGTTCAATTAAAAGAAAGTGTCACATCGAGCGGAGTCGAGATGCCTTAAGTTCTCGACTCCGCTCGAACTGACATATAAGTACATCATTTCTTTTATAGGTACTTGGTAAAATCCATATCCGAAATGGCTCCGTGCGAGGTGTGGAAGGTAACCTCGCCATTCTTGACGACCAGTAATTGGGGAGACTCGTGGAGTACATCAAATTTCTCCGCAATTCGGTTGGAAATATCCCGGTGGTTTTGAATGGTCAAAAAATAAAGGTCAATATCCAAATCCATATTGTAAGACCCCTCGAACATATTGAGGACCATTCGGCTTATGCCGCACGTATTCGAGTGCTTAAAAATCACCTGTGGTCGGCCATTGGACTTTTCCGCAATCGCCTCCAATTGGTCCATAGCTTCCAATGGAATCCAAGGCAATGCTTCCTTTTTTGTTGTTGTGTTCTCCTTTTTTCCGAAGACGCTGTCAAATATTCCCATACTGCAAATTTATAGGATAAGTCGGTAGGGAACAAAAAGCTTACAACTGACTAAATGTCTTGCCATCACTGGTTTTATCGGACATTTTGACGGTAATATGGTAATGGTAAGGTTGTTGACTTTAATCGGTAAAACGAAAACGATGAACTTTAACAATTTTACCATAAAATCGCAAGAAGCCATTCAAAGGGCCCAGCAATTGGCCCAAGAATTTGGGCATCAACAAATAGAAAACGAACACCTGTTCAAAGCCATTGGCGAGGTGGATGAAAATGTGCTTCCCTTCATTTTGAAAAAATTGAACGTGAACACCAACCTCATCCATCAAATATTGGACAAGGAGCTCCAGAGCTTTTCCAAAGTGACCGGAGGAGAAATCATGCTTTCGCGCGAAGCCGGAAAAACTGTCAACGAAGCCAGTATTATCGCCAAAAATATGGGCGATGAATACGTTTCCGTGGAACATTTACTCTTGGCCATTTTCAAATCCAAGAGTAAGATCGCGCAAATCCTAAAGGATCAAGGCGTTACCGAAAAAGACTTGAAAGCGGCCATTCAAGAATTACGCAAAGGAGGAAAGGTTACCTCGCAAAGCGCCGAAGAAACCTATAATTCCTTGGATAAATACGCCAATAACCTCAACCAATTGGCCGATAGTGGCAAGTTGGACCCCGTTATTGGAAGGGACGAAGAAATCAGAAGGGTTTTGCAAATCCTCTCCCGACGCACCAAAAACAACCCTATGCTCGTAGGTGAGCCAGGTGTAGGTAAAACAGCCATTGCCGAAGGATTGGCGCATCGAATTGTGCAAGGTGACGTGCCCGAAAACCTAAAGGACAAAATCATCTACTCATTGGATATGGGTGCACTGATTGCCGGTGCCAAATACAAGGGTGAATTTGAGGAGCGCCTAAAGGCGGTGATCAAAGAGGTGACCTCCTCCGATGGGAACATCGTACTATTTATCGATGAAATCCATACCTTGGTAGGCGCTGGTGGCGGACAGGGTGCCATGGATGCCGCAAACATCCTTAAACCAGCCCTGGCCCGTGGTGAACTTAGGGCCATTGGAGCAACCACTTTGGATGAGTATCAAAAATATTTTGAGAAGGACAAGGCATTGGAGCGCAGGTTCCAAAAAGTGATGGTAGACGAGCCGGATACCGAAAGTGCCATTTCCATCCTTCGGGGTATCAAGGAAAAGTATGAAGCCCACCACAAGGTGCGCATTAAGGATGATGCGGTGATTGGGGCGGTTGAACTATCGCAACGCTACATCACCAACCGCTTTTTGCCCGACAAGGCTATCGACCTCATGGATGAAGCGGCTTCCAAACTTCGCATGGAAATCAACTCCAAGCCCGAAGAATTGGACGTGCTCGACCGTAAAATCATGCAGTTGGAAATTGAAGTGGAGGCCATCAAACGCGAAGACGACACCACCAAATTAAAGTCCCTAAATTTGGAGTTGGCCAACCTCAAGGAAGAGCGAAACGAAATCTTTGCCAAATGGGAGAGCGAAAAAACCGTGGTGGACAATATCCAACGAACCAAGGAGGATATCGAAAACTATAAGGTGGAGGCAGAACGCGCCGAGAGGAACGGTGACTACGGTAAAGTAGCCGAGCTACGGTACGGAAAAATCAAAGAGGCGCAAGAGAAGTTGGAAAAGCTTCAAAATGAATTGTCCGAGCAACAAACTGCCGGCACCTTGATCAAGGAAGAGGTCACTTATGAGGATATCGCCGAAGTGGTGGCCAAATGGACCGGAATTCCGGTGAACAAGATGATGCAGAGCGAGCGCGAAAAGCTTTTGAAGCTGGAAGACGTGCTGCACAAACGTGTGGTGGGACAAGAGGAGGCCATTGTGGCCGTATCCGACGCCATTCGAAGAAGCAGGGCCGGGCTGCAAGATGCCAAAAAACCCATCGGTTCGTTCTTGTTCTTGGGTACCACTGGGGTGGGTAAGACCGAGTTGGCCAAGACCTTGGCCGCCTATCTGTTCGATGACGAAAATGCCATTACGCGGATAGATATGAGCGAATACCAAGAACGCCACTCCGTGAGTCGATTGGTAGGTGCGCCTCCCGGCTACGTGGGCTATGATGAGGGCGGACAGTTGACCGAGGCGGTACGAAGAAAACCTTATTCGGTGATATTGCTGGATGAAATCGAAAAAGCCCACCCCGATACCTTCAATATTCTTTTACAGGTATTGGATGAGGGTAGGTTGACCGATAACAAAGGACGTGTGGCGGATTTTAAGAACTCCATCATCATTATGACCAGCAATATGGGAAGCCACATCATCCAAGAGAAATTTGAGGACGCCAAGGATATAGAAAGTGCGTCGGAGGCGGCACGGATAGAAGTGATGGGATTGCTCCGCAAAACCATCCGACCAGAGTTCTTGAACCGTATCGATGATATTATCATGTTCACCCCGTTGAGCAAATCGGACATCAAGGATATTGTGGGGCTGCAATTGGCCAACTTGAAGAAAATGTTGACCAAGCAGAACATCACCTTGGATGCGACCGAGGAAGCTATCGATTATTTGGCCGCCAAAGGATTTGACCCGCAATATGGTGCACGCCCCGTAAAACGATTGATCCAGAAAGAGGTGTTGAACAACCTGTCGAAAGAGCTGCTATCAGGAAGAATTACTTCGGACAGCATCGTGCTCTTGGATTCTTTCGATGATCAGTTGGTGTTCAGAAATCAAAATGAATTGGTAGAATAATACCAAATCGCCCATAGATAAAGCCCTTACTTTGTTAAAGTGAGGGCTTTTCTTTTATAAAATACCGTACAGTATTTGATTTTTTATATCTTAGATACGACCAACAGCAACCAACAAAATGACCAAAAAGGCAGAACGTACCACCGCTTACATTATTGAGACCGTAGCACCCATTTTTAACAAACATGGCTACATAGGCACCAGTATGAGTGACCTTACCGAAGCTACAGGCCTCACCAAAGGTGCCATTTACGGAAATTTTGAAAACAAGGAAGCCCTGGCGCTCTCCGCTTTTGAGCACAATCGGAATATGCTCTTGCGGGCAATAGACAATGCTCTGGAAACGGGAGACGAAGCCTTGGCAAGAATTTATGCCCTGTTGAATTTTTACAGGCAGTACGATGTATTCACCCTGCCCATGGGCGGATGCCCCGTCCTCAATGTTGGTGTGGATGCCCAAGGCAACAACAAGCTCCTTGCTGCGGCGGTAAAAGAAACTGTCAAAGAAATTGAGGGCAAGATTGCCCTTGTCCTTGAAAATGGAGCGAACCGAAACGAAATTAAGCTTCCTGTACCCCCTTTACAGTTTGCCAAGCAATTGTTCACCATGATCCAAGGGGCCGTGGCCATGAGCACCATGATGCAGGACCGAAAGTACTTGGTCAATACCGTTGCGTATTTAGAGTTTTTGGTGAAGCAAGAACTCAAAAAGTAAAGCCCATTTTCTTATTCATTCAAGCGCCTGTCATTCCAACAGCTCAAAGCGACGAGGAAGCTCGTATCATTTAATTAGGAATAGATTTCGCATTTTGTTCGAAATGACCGTCCCATCTAACATCAATTCCCCTTAACACGGAAAATCCAGGTTTTTTCTGCATACTTACCAAAAAACTTGCTGTCTCGGGCCTTTCTGGCCTCATCCATGGTATTGTAGCGCTCCAAATACACATAATTGTACTTGTTTACACTTCGATAGAAGGATTTGGGTTCCAAACCTTTTTCCCGGAGCGTTTTCATGAAGTTTTCAAAATATCGTTGGGTACCATATACGTTGGCAATCAAATAGAAACCGGGCTCCAAACCTTCTTCGTTTTCAACCTCCTCATAGCGTTCGTTCGGTCGAACCTCCACCTGCTGCCGTTGTAATTGTTCCAGACTGTCCTTTTTGCGTTGCTGTTCCATAAGTTCCCATTGGCGTTGTACTTCCGCTAGGGAGTCCTTTACACGCTCCAATTGTCTTCTTGCCTCAAGTTCGCGACGCTCCTGCTCCAGTAGTTGTTGCTCTATTTCCTCCTCCAGTGGGTTTGGCTCCTCTTCCACGGTTTCTGCGGGTAAGGCTTCTTGCGGCTCTTCCGGCTGAACTTCCTTTGTTTTTGTTTTTCCAAAGTGATAGGAAGCAACGATTTCAAACGTGGCGTCTTCTTCGCTCAACGCGTTATCCGTTGCAAACTCCATCAATCCACCCAAAGAAAAGGATTTTGCCAAGGTAATTCCCAGACCACCTGACGCACCATAAAAACTATTGTAGCCTCCCTGTACCCAAAATTTAGAGGTGGAGAACAACCCATTCAACCCAAACTGGGTGTCGCCATTGGGCACGGATTTGACGTATACGACGGGTCGGACGAAACTATCTCCCAAACCCTCCGAAACCATCAACGGAAAATCATGCGACACCGTTCCGGTAACACTCTGAAAGCTATCCATATTTTGCCCGTTGGAACCGGAAACATTAAAGCCCACTGCATTTTCCAAGGCCAGGCCAACACTGAATCGATTGACCATCAACCGCAATCCAGGGGTAAACTGTACCTTAAACCCTTCAAAATCCTCCAATGCAACAGGGTCCAACCCGTCACCTTCCACAAATTGTTCATCAGCAACTGTTTGCTGGAAGGCAAAGACATTGAGTCCGGCCATCAGCTGAATTTCATCATCCAATTGAAAGGTTTGGGCAAAAGTCAAATTACCCCCAGTGTACAAAAAAACACCCGTATTGTGCTGTAAAAAGCCTACTGATGCTACTGAAGCTGGATTCAATTGGTGGGTGTAATTGGCGAAAATGGTGGAAGGGTCACCATCAATGCTCTGCCATTGCCATCGGGTCCATACCGAAAGGGAATTCGGGTTGTTCCAGTCCAAAGCGTAGGTAGGATTCAGCAAACTGGCATTGAACTGCGTGAGCGAATGTTGCCTAAAATCGGACGGCAACGTAGGCTCTTGCCCCCAAGTCAACGAGGTACTTATGATAACGAATAAACAAACCAAAAACTTGGGCATACCAGAAAATGAAAATTAAACGTTACTTTTAAAACAAATTAACCAAAAACATACGGGAACTTTGAATAGAACTATGCGAACCATCAAACCCCTAATTGCCCTTGCAATTATACTCGTTGGAAGTATCGGCTGCAAAAAAGATACGAAAATTGCCGAAGATCCTGTTATTTCCACCTTCTATTTTATAAGGCATGCCGAAAAAGACAGAACGGATCCTGAAAACCCGGACCCAGAGCTCAATCAGGATGGTTTGGACAGGGCCATACGCTGGGCCGAAGTCTTCGACCCCATCCCTCTGGACATGGTCTACTCCACCAATTATGAGAGGACTTCCATGACGGCTGCACCTACCTCTATCAAAAAAGATATCGATATCAAGTATTACGACCCTCGCGATATGGATATCGAGGCGTTCAAACTGGAGAACGAAGGAAAAAATGTGCTTGTGGTCGGCCATAGCAACACTACGCCAATGTTGGTGAACAAAATAATCGGCATGGAAAAATATGATGCCATGGATGATTCGGACAACAGTAGTTTGTTTATCGTCCGTATTATTGATGGCGTACCAACGGACATCCGATTAAAAATGGATTAGGCCTATTCCACCAAAATATTTTCCAGCTCGATCTTGCTCAGGAGTTCAAGCTCCCCTTTATCGTACAATTGACCGATTTCTAGAATGCCTGTACCCTCTTTTAGAGGTTTATAGTTCTCGTAGTCCACAAAACGGATACCCGCTACGTAGCGCTCATTGTAGGCCTTTCTAAACCGCTGACCGCCTCCATTAACATGAAAGTCGTAGGCCAAATACTCTGGCTTAAATGTTTCTTTATCAAACCAATATAAATAGGTGTCCTCAAAATCGTCACCTCCCCCTTGCTGGTCAAAAGTCACCTTTACTTTGTAATAAGGCTTGTTCTTTATGGTCTCCTCGCCTAAAAAAGTTTTGTTGACGGCAGCATCGTTTAAACCATAGGGCAATCGCACAAAATAATGCACTGAGTTGATGGAATTGGCATATTTCACCGCCATGGTATCGTGCACCTGCACCAAAGAATCGTTTACGTAGCGTTCAAAATCATCACCTCTTTTGATATCGATAATCGTAGTGGTGTCCAAATCGGAAATCCGCTTAAAAACCCTTTGTCCATCCACATTTTCGGAAACATAACTTTTATCCCTAAAATCAAAAGTCACTGTATGGTCGTTAAACAATACCCCTCCACTATCGGCAATGGATTTGTCCACAATTTCTTGGGCAGTTGGTTGTTCTTTGGCTTCTTGTTTGCATCCAATGGCACAAACAAGTACAAGGGGAACTAAAAGTCGTTTCATAAGGTTGTTTGTGTACTTATTCGTAAAATCTGGCATAACATTACAATTTTCTTGGCAAAGAGTTTATATTTTTGTGCCCAATGCAGCAAAATATCAACATAAAAAATAGAAGAGCCCGATTTGATTATGAAATTTTGGATACCTACACGGCGGGAATCGTCCTCGGAGGTACCGAAATAAAATCACTCCGGTTGGGCAAGGCTTCCATTTCGCAAAGCTTTTGTGAATTTAATGACAAAGGTGAACTATTTGTCGTCAACATGCAGATTGATGAATACACTCACGCCAGTCATTTTAACCACGCCCCAAAGGCTGTTCGCAAGTTGTTGCTCAACAAAAGGGAACTCAAGAAACTGCAAAAAGAGGTAGCTACCACTGGACTTACCATTGTGCCGCTCAAAGTTTTCATCAACGATAGGGGTTTGGCCAAAATGAACATTGGTCTGGCCAAGGGTAAAAAATTGTACGATAAGCGGGAAACCATCAAGGACCGGGACAACAAACGGAACCTATCCCGAATCAAAAAGAGTTTCAACAATTAGTTTTTATCTTCCAACAAGGGAACGAACCGGAACGAACCGTACTCCTTTTTCTCAAATTCCTTTTCGGATTTACGCACGAACAATGTCATGATTTGTTCATCCACCCCAACGGGAATCACCAGCCTGCCCCCTACTTTCAATTGCGATAAAAGGGGTTTGGGAACTTCTGGCGCACCAGCGGTAACAATAATTCCATCGTAAGGTGCTTCTTCAGGCAATCCTTTGTAGCCATCCCCAAAAATCATTTTTTTGGGTCGATAATGCATTTTATTGAAGAACAATTTAGTGGTCTTGAAGAGCTCCAATTGGCGTTCAATGGTATAAACCTTGGCCCGTAAATGAAGCAAAACTGCGGTTTGATAACCACTTCCTGTACCTATTTCCAAAATCTTGTCGTTCGGTTTCACCTCCAACAATTCGGTTTGGAATGCCACCGTGTAGGGCTGTGAAATGGTTTGGTCGGCACCAATCGGAAAAGCCTTGTCCTGATACGCGTGATCCTCGAAACCACTGTCCAAAAACAAATGTCTGGGAACCGTTTTTATCGCTTCCAGCACCTTTTTGTCTGTTATCCCCTTGGCTGCGACAACATCGGCCAAGTTTTTGCGCATTCCCCTATGTTTGAGCGTATCCTTCATGGTATCTGGTCTGGTAGGGCGAAGTTAAAAAGTTCCCCAAAAATATCCCCTTAGTTCCATTCAAAAATTTATGGAAACTGGCATCATATCCGTATTTTTGACGAAAACAGGTCATATGCTAAAAGTTGGTGTCCTCGGTGCGGGACATTTAGGAAAGATACACCTCAGGCTCTTAAACCAATCGGATAAATATGAACTTGTTGGGTTTTATGATCCCGATGAGATCAATGCCAAAAAAGTTGCTGCCGAATTTGGGTATACCCATTACGACAATATCAACAATTTAATAGATGCCGTGGACGTAGTGGACATAGTTACCCCTACGCTGTCCCATTTTGATTGTGCCAAAAAGGCCATTGAAAAAGGAAGGCACATCTTTATTGAAAAACCGATCACCAATACTTTGGAAGAAGCAGAACAACTGCTCGAACTCTCCAAAAAACATGGTGTTAAAGGCCAAGTTGGCCATGTGGAACGCTTTAATCCTGCATTTTTGGCCGTAAAGGACAAAATCGAGAACCCTATGTTCATCGAAACGCATCGTTTGGCGGAATTTAATCCGCGGGGGACCGATGTGCCCGTTGTGCTGGATTTGATGATCCACGATATTGATGCAATTTTGAGCGTAGTGCCTTCCGAAGTGGAAAAAATCAATGCCAGTGGTGTTTCTGTCATCAGCCAATCACCCGATATTGCCAATGCACGTATCCAATTCAAAAACGGTTGCGTGGCCAACCTTACCTCGAGCCGTATTTCGCTTAAAAATATGCGGAAGTCACGTTTCTTTCAGCGCGATGCCTATATTTCGGTAGACTTCTTGGAGAAAAAAGTAGAAGTGGTCAAAATGAAGGACGCTCCCGAAAATCCTGGCGATTTTGATATGATCTTACAAAACGCCGAAGGCGAGAAAAAGCAGATCTATTTTGAAAACCCCGAAATAGACGTGAACAATGCCATTTTGGACGAATTGGAAACCTTTGCCGATGCCATCAACAACGACACAAAGCCCGTTGTAAGTTTGGAACAAGGCACCAATGCCTTGCGTGTGGCCCTTCAAATTATTGCATCATTTGATAATTAATCGTCGTTCCTCCGGAATACTCGGATGGACCAGCATTTTAAATACAAGCTTATGAAACAAATAGCGGTTATTGGAGCAGGAACCATGGGAAATGGAATCGCCCATGTTTTTGCACAGAACGGATACAAAGTCAATTTAGTGGATATCTCCCAAGCCTCCTTGGACAAAGGAATGGCTACCATTACCAAAAATTTGGACCGGATGATGGCCAAAGAGGTCATCGATGCCTCCAAAAAAGAAGCCACCCTTGCCAATATCACCACTTATACCAACCTAAAAGAAGGCGTTTCCAAAACGGATTTGGTGGTTGAAGCGGCAACGGAGAAATTAGATATTAAACTTCAGATTTTCAAAGATTTGGACGAAGTATGCAAGCCATCGGCTATTTTGGCCACCAATACATCCTCCATTTCTATCACCCAAATCGGTGCGGCCACAAATCGCCCCGAAAAAGTGATCGGCATGCATTTTATGAATCCGGTTCCCATCATGAAGTTGGTGGAAATTATCCGTGGGTACAGCACTTCGGATGAGGTTACAGAAACCATTATGGAGCTTTCCAAAAAACTGGGAAAAACCCCTACCGAGGTAAACGACTATCCAGGATTTGTGGCCAATCGTATTTTGATGCCGATGATCAATGAATCCATCGAAACCCTTTACAATGGCGTCGCTGGTGTTGAGGAAATCGATACTGTGATGAAATTGGGCATGGCACACCCCATGGGTCCTTTGCAATTGGCGGACTTTATCGGATTGGATGTATGCCTTTCCATTTTGAACGTGATGTACGATGGGTTCAAAAATCCCAAATACGCCCCTTGTCCCCTACTGGTGAACATGGTAATGGCCGGTAAATTAGGAGTGAAATCGGGCGAAGGGTTTTACGATTATTCCGAATCCAGAAAGGCTGAAACCGTTTCCGCGCAATTCAAATAAGAATGTATGGCCATTGTAAAACCTTTTAAGGCCATACGCCCTACAAAGGACAAAGCTTTTTTTGTGGCATCGCGCTCCTACGAGGAATATTCCAAGGAGGAACTAAAAGCGATATTGCAGTACAACCCGTTCTCGTTTTTGCACATTATCAACCCAGGATTCAAGTTTGAGAAGAACATTAGGGGCAAAGAACGGTTTGGCTTAGTACACAATCGGTATTTGGAGTTTTTGGAGGAAGACATCTTCCAAAAAGATGAAGAGCCCAGCTTTTACCTGTACCAAATCACAAAGAACGATTTTAAAAGTCTTGGTTTCTTTTGTGCCTGTAGCGTAGAGGATTATCGTAACAATGTGATTAAAAAGCACGAGGACACCCTACAGGACCGGGAGGAGCTCTTTGCCGATTATTTGCATACCGTAGGCTTTAACGCGGAACCTGTTTTGATGACCTATGAGGACAATGAGACCGTAGATGAGATTTTTCAACGCAAAATAGAACGAAAGCCAGAGTACGATTTCACCACCACGGACAGGGTGAACCATAAACTATGGAAAATCTCGTATCCCGAAGGGATTGAAAAACTGGAAAAGGCCTTTGGAGACCTCGATGCACTTTATATTGCCGATGGGCACCACAGAAGCGCATCATCCAGCTTGCTGGCGGACCTGAAGAAATCGGAAAACCCCAATCATACAGGAGAGGAATCCTATAACTATTTTATGGCCTACCTGATTCCCGAATCACAGATGCGAATTTCGGAATTCAATCGTATGGTAAAGGATTTGAACGGATACTCCAAAAAGGAGTTTTTAATTCAGTTGGATGAGCATTTTCGCATAGAGAAACGGGAGAATGGACTGTGCAAACCATCTAAAAAACATGAATTCAGCATGTATTTGGAAGGAGAGTTTTACACGCTTCATTTCAGGCAAACAAACCATGAGTTTACCGATGCACTGAGCCGTTTGGACACCCAAATCCTCTACCAAACAATTTTGGAACCTATTTTGGGCATTACTGATCTAAGGAACGACAAGCGGATTTGCTACGGTTACGGTAAAAACAATCTTATCCAAATGAAGGATTCGGTGGATTCGGGCAGCTATGCCGTTGGATTTAGCTTGGTTCCCACGACCGTGCAGGAAATTAAGGCCATTGCCGATGCTGGTTTGGTAATGCCACCAAAAAGCACGTATATTGAGCCTAAGCTCCGTAGCGGCCTGGCCATTTACGAATTGTAAAATTGCTATTCCTGCGAACGGGAAATCCATAAATGTTAAAGATTCCGCATTAGTTGCGGATTGACAATGATTAAACTATGTCTGTAAAAGATAACCTTACAAAAATAAAATCCGAAATCCTGGAAGGTGTGACCTTAGTCGCCGTTTCCAAAACCAAGCCCAACGAGGATATCTTGGAAGCGTACGAAGCGGGACAACGCATATTCGGTGAAAATAAAGTACAGGAGATGGTCCAAAAATGGGAAGACTTGCCCAAGGACATCGAATGGCACATGATCGGTCACGTACAGCGCAACAAAGTCAAATATATGGCAGAGTTCGTTTCCTTGATTCATGGTGTGGACAGTCCCCGTCTGTTGAAGGAAATCAACAAACAAGCCAAAAAACACGATCGAGTCATCCCCTGCTTGCTGCAAATTCACATCGCCGAAGAGGATACCAAATTTGGCCTGGATGAAAAGGAGTTAAATGAGCTTGTTGACTCTGACGAGTTTAAAGCCATGGAGCACATCAAAATCGTTGGTTTGATGGGTATGGCGACCTTTACTGAGGATATGGACCAAGTGCGCAGGGAGTTCGCCCAACTCAAATCCCTGTACGATCATCTTAAGGCCAAATTGACAGACATCAACATCCTTTCCATGGGCATGAGTGGGGATTACACGGTCGCCATTGAGGAAGGAAGTACCATGGTGCGGATAGGAAGCAGTATATTTGGGGCAAGAAACTACACATAAGCAGCATTTTTTTCATGTACGCCATACTCGACATTGAAAGCACGGGAGGGAAATACAATGAGGAAGGTATCACCGAGATAGCCATCCACAGGTTCGATGGGCATCAGGTGGTGGACAAATTCATCTGTTTGATCAATCCGGAACGGGAAATACAGCCCTTTGTGGCCAAATTGACGGGTATCAACAATAAAATGTTGCGTTCCGCTCCCAAATTCCACGAAGTGGCCAAACGTATTGTGGAGATTACCGAAGGAACCGTTTTGGTCGCCCACAACGCACAGTTTGATTATCGCATACTCCGCACCGAATTTAGGCGATTGGGGTACGATTTTCAGCGTAAGACGCTCTGTACGGTAGACCTTTCCAAACAGCTTATACCCGAAGCGGAATCCCATAGCTTGGGCAAATTGGCGCGTTCCCTAGGGATACCGATGAGCGATAGGCACCGCGCCAACGGTGATGCTTTGGCGACCCTGAAACTCTTTAAGCTATTGCTCGACAAGGATTCCGATAAAAAAATCATTACCGAGGTCATCCGCGAAGAGACCCACGGGGAGCTTTCACCCAACCAATTGGACATGGTGTTCAACCTGCCCTCTGAAACCGGTGTTTATTATATGCACGATAAGGACGGGGAGATCATCTTTTTGGGGAAAACCAAGGATATTAAGAAGCGGGTAAACCAACATTTTACGAATGTGGGCAAAATTGCCCGAAAGCTTCAAAAGGAAACCAAAAAAGTGACCTACGAAACCACAGGCAGCGAATTGATTGCCATTTTAAAGGCCTATTTGGAACAAAAGAAGAACAGACCTCGCTACAATCATGTTTCCAAGAAAAAGCTGTTTACCCATACCATAGATTTTAGTCTTATTGGAACAGAACATATTGTGCTGGACGTGGAAAAAGATAGGACCTTGGAACACAAAAAAATGGCTTTCAACGGTACGGAGGCCGCGAAAAGCTTTTTGAACAAAATTAACGAGGAATTTGAACTATGCCCATCTTCTTTGGGGCGGGAAGTTTGTATGTCCGAACAAAACAAGGGCATTGCCGAGAATTGTAATGAAAAAGTCCGTGCCGCCTTTGAGAAATATAGCATCCAAAATAAGGACATCGCATTGACCGACCGTGGTAGGCAAACCGGGGAACGCAGTTTTATTCTCATCAAAAATGGCCGACTTCAGGGGTTTGGATTTGTGGACCTCAATCATCAAATCAATAATATTCATATCTTAGAATCGATAATGACCCCAATGAAGAGTGATGAGAATACCACTTTTATCGTTGAGGCCTATTTGAGAAAGAACAACCGATTAAAGACCATTCCCCTAACCCGCTGATCATTGAAAGATTACAAACCACAGGCCAAATGGAAGAGTAAACTTCATGAAGTTATTTATGAAGCGGACACTCCGTCGGGCAAGCTGTTTGACATTCTTCTCTTCATCTTGATCATCATCAGTGTAATTTTGGTGATGCTGGAAAGCATAGACGATTTTGATGCGCGCTACCACCATACACTATTGACCTTGGAATGGGTGGTGACCATCTTTTTTACCATTGAGTACATTGCACGACTCATCAGCATCAAGAAACCTTTAAAATACGTCTTTAGTTTTTACGGTATCATTGACTTCCTGTCGACCATACCACTTTATCTTTCCTACATTTTGGCAGGATCCCAAGTGCTATTGGCAGTAAGGGCTTTCCGTTTGCTCCGTATTTTCAGGATATTGAAGCTCGTCAAGTTTATGGGCGAAGCTTCCCAATTACAGTCCGCCCTAAAAGCAAGCCGAGCCAAGATAGCGGTATTTATCTATGTGGTCTTGATTCTATCGGTGATCATGGGAACTTTAATGTACATTGTAGAAGGTGACGATTCTGGTTTTACCAGCATACCGAAAAGTATTTATTGGACCATTGTAACACTGACCACCGTAGGTTATGGGGATATTGCACCCCAATCCAATCTGGGGCAGTTTTTGGCGACCGTAATCATGATTTTGGGTTATGGGATTATTGCGGTACCCACTGGCATTGTTACCGCAGAATTCACCCGTAACCAAAAAAACGGGAAAGAAAGTGGCGATAAGGGTTTTATGGTACATGTGAACACCCAAGCCTGCCCTAGCTGTTCCGCAGAAGGGCATAGAGACGATGCTACCCACTGCTATAATTGTGGTCATCCGTTATGAAAAAAAAAGTGCTACTGGCAGTGGTAGGCCCTACGGCCATCGGAAAGACCGCTTTGGGCATTCAATTGGCCAAACATTTTGATACCGAAATCCTTTCAGCCGACTCTCGACAGTTTTTTAAGGAAATGGAAATCGGTACCGCGGTTCCGTCAGAAGAAGAGCTGGCACAGGTGCCACACCATTTCATTCAGCATAAAAGTATTTTTGAGCCCTATTCCGTAGGGGATTTTGAAAAAGAAGCCATGACTGTTTTGGATGGACTGTTCCAACAAAAAGATACTGTGGTCATAGTTGGTGGAAGCGGACTATATGTGGATGCCGTGGTCCACGGGCTGGATGAGTTTCCCGAAGTGGATCCTGATATTCGTACAGCATTGAACCAAAAACTGGAAAAAAATGGCCTCAGCAGTCTTCAAGAAGAATTGAAACTGAAGGACCCAACGTATTATAAAATTGTTGACTTAGAGAATCCGCACCGGCTGATACGTGCCTTGGAGGTGTGCAGAGCCTCGGGCCAACCTTTTTCTTCATTTTTGAATCGCCCCAAACCAAAACGTCCCTTTAAAACCCTTTATGTTGGTCTGGAGGCCCCACGAGAGGTCATTTATGAGCGGATCAACCAACGGGTGGACCTAATGATGCAAGCAGGGCTGCTGGAGGAAGCAGAACGACTTCATCAGCACAAAACACTCAATGCCCTGCAAACAGTTGGTTACAAAGAACTTTTTGAATATCTTGACGGGCATTGCACATTGGAATTTGCCGTTTCGGAAATCAAAAAAAACACTAGAAGATTTGCAAAGCGGCAGCTAACATGGTTGCGAAAAAACAAGGATATACTGTGGATACCCTACAACGGAGAAACTGAGAAGGTGCTGCAGATAATCACAGACCGACTAAAAACCAACCTCTATGCCTAACGGTAAGACTGTGATAGTGGTGATGGGAGTCAGTGGTTCCGGAAAAACCAAAATAGGACAACTGCTCTCGAAGAAACTATCCGTTCCCTTTTACGATGGTGATGATTTTCATCCCGAGGAAAACATCAAGAAAATGAGCTCGGGACAGCCCCTAAACGATACAGACCGTAAAGGGTGGCTTGTACAACTCAACAGACTTGCTTTGGAGCACCGGGAGCAAGGCGCCGTTATAGCCTGTTCCGCGCTCAAAAAAAATTACCGAAGCCTATTGCGGGCAGGCATGGGCAATCGTATGGTATTTGTGTATTTAAAAGGTTCGTTTGACTTGATCAAATCCCGATTGGACTCCAGAAAAGGTCATTTTATGTCCTCCGCGCTGCTCAAATCCCAGTTCGATACCTTGGAGCCTCCATCCAAGGCCATTACCGTTTCCATTGAAGAAACCCCAGCGAACATCGTTAAAAAAATCATCAAACAACTTTAACTCATGGAAGTTCAGCTTTTTTTGGCCGTAGTCATCGGCATTGCCATCCTATTGTTTTTGATATTAAAGCTTCGCATCCATGCCTTTGTTGCACTGCTTATCGGCAGTATCGTTGTAGGGCTTATTGCAGGACTCGATGCAAATCAAATTATATCCACCATACAAAAAGGTATGGGCGGCACCTTGGGTTTTGTGGCCACCGTCGTGGGGTTGGGTGCCATATTTGGGGGAATCTTGGAAGCATCAGGCGGAGCAAAAGCCATCGCTGATTTTATGGTTTCCAAGTTTGGACTGAAAAAAGCTCCTGCCGCTATGGTAGTCTCCGGTTTTTTGATTGCCATTCCCGTTTTTTTTGATGTAGCCTTTATCATTTTAGTGCCCATGATGTATGCGCTACAAAGACGAACTGGAAAATCTTTGCTTCTTTATGCCATTCCGTTATTGGCGGGACTAGCTATAACCCATGCTTTTATTCCACCAACGCCAGGGCCTATCGCCGTGGCCGACATCATCGATGTAGATTTGGGATGGGTCATCCTCATGGGATTCATCGCCGGAATCCCCACCGCCTTGATTGCAGGGCTTTGGTTTGGACGTCACATCTCAAAAAAAATATTTGTGGCTGCGCCCGAGGAAATAGAAGATGGTACCACACCAAAACTCCCTCCCATTGGTCAAACCCTAATGATCATTGGCCTACCCATAATTTTGATTCTGTTGAATACGATGGTGACTGCGGGTACATTCGGAATTACGAGTACAACCGTACTACAACTAATCGCCTTGGTGGGGCATCCATTCTCTGCTTTGATCATTGCCAATTTGCTGGCTTGGTACTTTTTTGGATTAAAAAAGGGGTTCACCAAGGACCAACTCCTCAAAATATCCACCAAATCGTTAGCACCCGCAGGTACCATTATCCTGCTAACTGGAGCAGGAGGTGTTTTCAAGCAGGTACTTACCGATACGGGAGCTGGTGAGCTTCTGGCCAATTCGCTTAGCAATGCTGGAATACCCGTTTTGGCCTTTGCTTTTATCAGTGCCGCCATTGTGCGAATCGTTCAAGGTTCGTCTACCGTAGCCATGATTACAGCTGCCGGTTTGGTTTCGCCACTTTTGGCCAATGCCGAACTGAATCCCATGCAACTGGCGTGTATGGTGATTGCCATTGCTTCGGGAGCAAGTATTTTTTCCCATGTGAATGACAGTGGTTTTTGGCTGGTAGGACAATATTTGGGCATTACCGAAAAACAAACCTTCCGATCTTGGACGGTAATGACAACTATTTTGGCCTTTGTTGGTATGCTTACCGTTTCCTTGGTCTATATTTTTGCATAAAAAAAGCCACCCGAGGGTGGCTTGTCTATCTTATAATCTTCTGATTATTGCTCATTCTCAGCCTTCACGACCAATCGGAATCCTTCACCGTGAATGTTCAGGATTTCTACCAAATCGTCCTTTTTCAGGTACTTTCTCAATTTGGCGATGTACACATCCATACTTCGGGAGGTAAAGTAGTTATCGTCCCTCCAGATCTTGGTCAATGCCAGTTCACGTGGCATCAAATCGTTTTCATGTAAAGCCAACAAACGCAACAGTTCATTTTCTTTGGGCGACAATTTAATGGGTTCTTCCTCTTTATATTTCAAGAAACGAAGCTTTGAATTGAGGTGGAAGTTTCCGATTTCAAATTCAAATTGCTTGCTATCGGCCAAGGAACTGGATGCTTTCCGTTGAAGAATCGCTTTCAACTTCATTAACAGCACCTCGGAATCAAATGGTTTGTTCAAATAATCATCAGCTCCTGCCTTATAACCCTTCAGAACATCCTCTTTCATCGTTTTTGCGGTCAAGAAGATAATGGGTACGTTCTCGTTCTTTTCGCGGATTTCCCTAGCCAAGGTAAATCCATCTTTATAGGGCATCATGACATCCAAGATACAGACATCGTAGTTATCTTTTTTAAACTTTTCAAATCCTTCCATTCCATTTTTGGCCAAAACCACCTCAAAGTCGTTCATGGTCAAATAATCCTTTAGGACAATTCCAAAATTGGGGTCGTCCTCTACCAGTAGTATCTTCTTTTTTTCTGTGTCCATAGTTCGTTTTTTAAATTAATGGGAGTTTTATAAAGAAGGTGCTTCCTTTTCCTTTTTCACTTTCCGCATAAACCTCTCCTTGATGATCGTCTATAATTCGTTTTACGTAGGCCAACCCTAATCCGTGACCCTTAACGTTATGTATGTCGCCGGTATGTTCCCGGTAAAACTTTTCAAATACTTTTTTCAATACCGCCTTGCTCATGCCCGCCCCTTGATCTTGCACTTTTATAATGAT
Source organism: Allomuricauda sp. MMSF_3307 (assembly GCF_030733585.1). Lineage (NCBI taxonomy): Bacteria > Pseudomonadati > Bacteroidota > Flavobacteriia > Flavobacteriales > Flavobacteriaceae > Allomuricauda > Allomuricauda sp. MMSF_3307. The sequence goes on along the minus strand of NZ_JASHIQ010000002.1, from coordinate 611,640 downwards.
GCTGTTTTTCACCACTTCGGTGAACACATCGATTTTAGGGGTCTCTGGCGAATACTTCACCGCATTGTCCAGAATGTTGACCACCACATTGGTCATGTGCATATCGTTGGCCAACACCTCGGAGCGCTCGGCATCCAAATGCGCGTTTACGTAGCCCCCTCGGTCCTGCACGATCAATTCTACGTGGGCGATGGCATCGGTAATGATATCGTGCATGTTCACCCTGTCCTTGGTAATGTCCAACTGGTTTTTTTCCAGTTTGGATATTCTCAATACGTTCTCCACTTGAGCATGCATCCGTTTATTTTCATCACGAATCATGCCTAGATAACGCAATACTTTTTCTTTGTCCTCAATCGACTTTGGGTTCCGTATCGCCTCAACGGCCAAATTAATGGTTGCAATGGGCGTTTTGAACTCGTGGGTCATATTGTTGATGAAATCCGATTTGATTTCGGAAATCCGCTTTTGCTTGATCAACTGGTAAATGGCACTCGAATACGCCAGAACAATCACCAAGGTGAATACCAGAGACAACAATGCCATTTTCATTATGGAGCCAAAGATGAAACGCTTCATGCTCGGAAAAGTGAGCAACAGTGAAAAATTGGAAACCCCTTCGCTGTCCTTAAAAATGGGAGCCTTGTACATTTTGGAACCGGAAAACTTAAATTTTCTGGACCTTATTTTAGTGGGATATCCTTGACTGTATACCCCGTACTCATAATCGATATTTATATTTCGATTGCTCAGTTCTTGGCTCAACAGGAGTTCCAGTTCTTGTTTGGAAACCCGTTTGTGGATGGGACGTGTTTTGGCCGCTTCCATAAATACATCTTCCCAAGCCGCTTTGTCAATACTGCTAAGTCCCCCGATTTTTTCCGCTCGTTGGATTGGGGTAAGACTATAGGTCCTGCCATCCAAACCGTACTCTTCCTTAAAAATGGCCTTTGTACGCTTACTGGTGAAATTCTTGATGGTCGTGGTATCTTCACTTCCATTGGTATCAATATCAAAGAACGCAGAGGTTATATTGTAATCTTCTTCCAGAATTCCATGGGAATAAAAAAGAATTTCATCGGAGTTCAAATCCCGATCTACGAACAAAAAGTTCTTGTACTGTGTGCTTTTGGGCTCACCAATGCTGTCCGCCAAGGAGGCCAAACGGTCAGAGTATTCCTTCATCTCGCGCTTCTCCACCCTACTCGCCACCTTGTCCAGAATGTCCGTAACCGTTCTCGAAAATTGTTCTTCCTTGTCGTTTATGGAGGTTTTGATCCAATAAACTTGCACAAAGATGATTCCCAATAGGGATAAACTCATAAGAACAACCAGAAGAACAAATAGCTTCTTGTTCATTGGCGTAAAATTAAAAATTTAACATTTAGCACTTTGGGCGTTTAACCAAAACTTAACATAAATGTTAAAATTTGGATGCTAGCCCTAAAAGTTTGAGGTGTAGTTCGTTAACCTTTTCTTTGGTTTTTTCTAGGTCGAGATTTTCAATAGTAAAATCTGCCAGCTTAGCTTTGTCGTCATCCTCCCATTGGTGTTTCATCCTGTCGGCTACTGATTCCCTGGCCACCTCATCTCGCTGCACTACGCGTTGAACACGGGTTTCTTCGGGAGCCGTGATCAAAATCGTATAGTCGTACTTTTCCGCTGCCCCATTTTCAAAAATTAGGGCGGTTTCCTGAATAACGTACGGTGATTCTTGGTTATGGGTCCAATCCAAAAAATGCTTTCTCACTGCCGGATGCACTATTCCGTTCAACTTTTCCAATAACTCACGGTTTTTGAACACGGTATTCGCTATAAACGAACGGTTTAAGCCATCGTCTGTATAGGCCTCTTTTCCAAATAGATCTATAATGGCGTTTTTTACCGTTTCGGAGCTAACCATGAGTTGCTTGGCCTCCTTATCGGAATCGTAGACAGGGACACCCAGGTCCCTGAACATTTGGGCCACGGTACTTTTACCACTTCCAATTCCGCCTGTAAGTCCTACGATCATCATTGTTGTTCGAGTACAAAGTTAACCGCATTCTCTTCCAACTTCACATCATATACCTTTTGTGGGCTTTGGGTCAGTTCCAAAAACAGGGTCCTACTTTCCGACCCCATCAATTGCCCATAATCTGCCACTACCTCAAAATCGGTGGCCGATAGCTCTTTTAACCGTTCAATGGACGCTTTGCATAGCAAGGTCACCGAATCTGGAAATGTCCTGATCTGATAACCCTCCGGGATATTCATCACTTGTATGGGAACCTCGAACACCCTTTCGGAAAACTTGGACACCTTTCCTGTGACCGTGGCTCGGCTTGTTGAAAATATACTATTGCCCAAGCCTTTTGGGAAAATCAAATTGATCTCTTTTGAAAAATCACTTTTAACGTTGGTAAGTTGCAAAGGTGCGGTTGCAATGGATTCGATGGTATCGATTTCGTTTTTTGGACCCTTCACCTCAATGGAATCAGGGCTTACCTCTACTTTTCCCTCCAAAATAAAATTCTGCTCCAACTGAAGGCTCATTTTGGGTCGAACGGGTATTTTTTTGGTTTCCACCTGATAAAGGTCGACCTCCAAAACCTGCCGATCCAGTTCCAATAGTGAAACGTTTTGAGATAATTGCTGATCCATCTGCCGTCGCAATGCCTCTTGGCCAAGCACATATTTCCCATTTTGATAAGCTACTTGGGAAACGTCGATATCCATGCGGCCCTTAAAGATTTTGTAGTATAAAAACTGAAAACCACTGGTTCGGAGTTTGGCCTCAATTTGTACATTGGACTGGTCGCCCAGCAAAAGGGAATCAGGCAAATTCCGATAATTAAGCACAAAATAAGACCTTGATTCGTAGGTTTCGGATAGATTGCTGATAAACCACGCCAAAAAAGAGCATAACAGGAACAGTGAAAAAACTTTCACCTTCTTTTGATTGAGGCCATGCAATACCTTGTTGAACACTTTTACTTTTTCTTGAAAAATAGTTTGGGAAACAGTTCCTCTGGATCCTTATTACTAAAGTTAAGCAACATTGTGGACTTGATAAAACCAATTCCGTAACCTACAAATTGGACACCTACGGCATAAAGCGACAAAAGGGCCACACTTACGCTCCTTGTCTTGACCCAAGCGTCCAAGAACAATACCAAAAAATATGAGGCGTAGAGAAATAGAGGCAACCAAAGTCCTAAAAAAGCCGCCAAAATGGCAACACAGAAACCCAACATAAACAAGGTGGGAAACCAATAGGTAGGTTTTGCCGTTCCCGGATGCCATTTGTTCAGGATGGGGCGTACCATACCAAACTTGTTTACCTGTATGTAAAATTTATGCCAATCAATCCTTCTTTTGTGGTAGACAAAAGCCTTTGGGAACAATCTGGTTTGAAATCCAGCTTTCCAAATCCGGAAGGTCAAATCTGGGTCTTCCCCGGGATGAATTCGACCAAAACCACCTGTCTTCTTAAAGGCAATCTTGGAAATACCCATGTTGAAACTACGGGGCTGAAATTTGCCCACCGCCTTTTTCCCTCCGCGAATACCTCCCGTAGTCAAAAAAGAGGTCATCACATAATTGATGGCCTTTTGAACAATGGTAAATGAGGTGTCGGCAGCATCGGGGCCACCAAAGCAATGGACGAATTCCGCTTTGAGTTCCCTTTCCACTTCGGATAAATATTGTTGCGGGAGCATACAATCGGAGTCCAAAATGATGAAATAATTTCCCTTGGCCTTCTGCATCCCAAAATTTCGGGAATCGCCCGGCCCTGAATTCTCCTTGAAATAGTAGGAAATCTGAAGTTGTTCACGAAATTGTTCAACCACGGCCTCCGAACGCTCTGTGGACCCATCCTCCACGATGACGATTTCAAAATCGTCCTGAAAATCTTGTTTTTGAAGACTTTCCAAGAGTTCACGAACTTCCTCGGGCCTATTGAATACAGGAACTACTATGGAGAAAAGAATGTTCATTTGAAATAGAAAGAGGCTTTCTAAAAAGCTGTTTTTAAGTCAGTTCGAGCGCAGTCGAGAACTTAAGGTATGATAATCAATGGGTTTCGACTGCGCTCAACCTGACAATGTCAAAATATTACCGCATTTTAAACGGCTCTATCCCTTCTATTTTTTACGGTTTATTCCGAAAATTCATCGATAATTTCTTGGCTCACACCCGTATTGGAGAAACCACCATCATGAAAAAGGTTCTGCATAGTCACCTTTTTGGTCAAATCGGAAAAAAGTGAAACAGTGTAATTGGCACAGTCATCCGCGGTAGCATTGCCCAGAGGTGACATTTTTTCCGCATAGTTGATGAAGCCGTCAAAACCTTTCACGCCTTGACCTGCTGTGGTCGGTGTTGGTGATTGGGAAATGGTGTTTACCCTAACCTTATGCTCTTTTCCGAAGAAGTAACCAAAACTTCTGGCTACGGACTCCAAATAGGCTTTATTATCGGCCATATCATTGTAATCGGGAAAGGTTCGTTGTGCCGCCATATAGGTCAAGGCAACAATACTCCCCCACTCGTTCATGGCCTCGGCTTTGTACAGGGACTGCATTACCTTGTGAAAGGAAAGCGCGGATACATCCCATCCCTTGGCCGTAAAATCATAGTTTTCATCCGTGTAGGCCCTTCCTTTCCTCACATTTACGGACATTCCAATGGAGTGAAGCACAAAATCCAGCTTTCCGCCCAAAATTTCCATGGACTTCTCCACTAAGTTCTTCAAATCCTCTTCGCTAGTGGCATCTGCAGGAATGATTTCTGAGCCGGTCTTTTCCGCCAGTTCATTGATTTTTCCCATACGCATGGCGATGGGGGCATTGGTAAGCACAAAGGTGCCTCCCTCCTCATGAACGCGTTCTGCGGTTTTCCAAGCGATGGAGTTCGGGTCCAACGCGCCAAAAATGATTCCTTTTTTACCTTTTAAAAGATTGTATGCCATAATTTCTTGCAATTGTTGATTGTAAGGCAAAGATATTTAAACTAATTGAAGTTTGGGAAGCACCTCCGCGTTTTATTGCAACAGCTCCTTGGCGTGTGCCAAAGCGGATTCCGACAAGCTCTTTCCGCCCAACATCTCCGCCAGTTCCCTTATTCTTTCGTCTCGGGTCAACTGTTTGATATGGGTGCTTGTGCCCCCTTGTGCTTCTTCCTTGTACACTTTAAACTGATGCTGTCCTTTGGAGGCCACTTGTGGCAAATGCGTTATTGAAAACACTTGCATGGTGCTGCTCATCTGCTGCATGATTTCCCCCATTCGGTTGGAAATCTCCCCTGAAACTCCGGTGTCAATTTCGTCAAACATCATGGTAGGAAGATTTTCATACTGTGCCAAAATAGACTTGATGGTCAACATGATACGGGAAAGCTCCCCTCCGGATGCCACTTTCTTGAGTTCGCCGTAGTTGGACCCTTTGTTTGCGGAGAACAGAAATACCAAATCATCCTTCCCATTAGGTTTAAAGGTGCTGGACGGATTCAGTTCAATTTTGAAGGTCGCTGAAGGCATCCCTAAAGAAACCAAGTTGGTTTGTAACCGTTCTTTCAATTTAGGAATGACCGATTTTCTGCCTTCGCTTATTTTTTTGGCCCATGCATCCACTGTCTTCGTGATAGAAGCCACTTCGTCCCTTTTGGCCTTGATTTTGGACTCAATATTGGCCACTGCATCCACCTTTTGGGCCAATTCTTCCCGTATGGCAATCAACTCGGGCACAGAGTCGGTATGGTGTTTTTTCTGAAGGTCGTACAACTGTTGTAATTGCCCGTTTACCACCTCCAACCGTTCTGGGTTGGCTTCTACCCCATCCTTTAAACGCTCCAATTCAGAGGCAATATCATCCGTTTCTATCAACACAGATTGAATCCTGTCATTCAAGGATTTGTAGTCGGATCCAAAATCACTAAGGTTTTGGAAGGCCCGCTTAAGTTCTGTTAGCCTGCCCACGATACCCAATTGTTCATCGTTCAACAATTGATGCCCTGCAGACAAGTTTTCCATAATCTGCTCCACGTTGCTCAATTGCTCATATTCCTCTTCCAAGGCCTCCTGCATCCCCTCTTTGAGCTTTGCGGCTTCGAGTTCTTCCAGCAAAAAACTGTTGTAATCGTGTTCTTTATCCGCATTAGCCTGAAATTCCTCCAATTTTTGAAGTTCCTTGGATGCATTTCTCAATTTTTGAAGCTCCTGTGCGTATCCGGAAAGATTTTCGGAGTTCTCCGCCAAAGCATCCAGTACCTTCATCTGGAAATCATTGTCGGTTAACTGCATCGTTTGATGCTGGGAGTGCACATCTACCAACTGATCGCCCAAGGCACGCATCACATCCAAGGTCACAGGGGAATCGTTCACAAATGCCCTTGATTTACCACTGGGCAGGATTTCTCTTCGGAGAATGGTGAGGTCCTCATAATCCAAATCGTTCACTTTAAAAAAGGATTGGAGTTGGTAATTGGACACCTCGAACTCTGCCTCTATGACACATTTCTGCTCCGTATTTTTTAGGGAAGACAGGTCGGCCCGCTTGCCCAGCACCAAGGAAAGTCCTCCCAATAGAATGGATTTTCCCGCACCGGTTTCCCCTGTAATGGTCGTAAAACCTTTGGGGAATGCCACACGGACGTCATCAATCAATGCATAGTTTTGAATGGATAGATTTACTAGCAATACCGTAGATTTTACCCGTAAAGATAAACCTCTTTGGAGAACTGCACTAGTAATTTATTTCATTCCAGGTGCCGGAATAGAATGGGGCCACTTTGTTCAAGGTTTCTTTGAGTTTCACAATGTCCACCTTGGGACCATCGGAAAAAATGTTCTGGATTTCCTCTGATTTGGCGTCGAAAAAAGTCTGTATCAAAAAGGCATTGGGCCGTCTGCTGATAAGGGGCTCGAATAAACGAAGGCTTCCGGCGATAATTTGTTTTCCGGTACTATTGTTATCCGCGAGAATATCAAGTCCTTTTCTGTGGTAATTGTACATGGCAATACGATACTCCCGGAACGCGTTGTTGAGCAGGTTGTCCACCAACTCAAAGCGGCTTCGGTCGCCGGTCTCTTGGCTCCAACCACCAAAACTGGAGCTTTGGGCCTGCGTAACGATGTTCTGTGCCAATCGGTAGTAATCATTTCCGCCCTCCAAAGAAAAGGTATCGGCGTCCAGTCCCAAGATCATATACACATAATAGGATATGACACCGACCAAATTGGAATCGAACGAATTGGGATTGTATACCAATGGTTCAAATTCCTGATATTGGAAGTTGAAGGCGTTGTCCTTGTAATTGAACACCGGGCTTTCGTAGCTTGTACCAAAAACCGGGCGCGTGGACTGGATTTGGATGTTCGCTTCAAACCGATCTGACTCGTATTGGGTCACCGTTATGAACATACGGGCATTTACCCTTTCATTTTCCTTGTAAACACGATTGGTCCATTTGGTTTTGTTCACAAAATCATTGAGCGAACGCTCCAATGTCCTGAAAATTTGTTGATTGGTCTGCCCTACCTGATCGGAGTTCACGGTAACCTGACAGTTCAATTCCTGTGCACTACCGGCAAGGGCTGTAAAAAGGAGGGCAATGAAAAAAAGTATGCTACGCATGGATCCTGGAGATGATTTCTTCCCAAATGTCCGAGGCTACTTCGGACTTCGTTTTCAAATCAAACGTTTTTATCTCCAAATTCTTGTCTATAAAAGTGATTTTATTCGTGGTTCCACCAAATCCGGCCCCATCATCCTTTAAAGAATTGAGCACAATGCCATCCAAGTGCTTGCGTTGGAGCTTGCCTTTCGCATTCTCAAGCTCGTTTTCTGTTTCCAGAGCAAAGCCGACCAAAAATTGGTCCTTTTTTGCCGCTCCCAAAGATTTCAGGATATCGGGGGTGCGTTCCAGTTGGATGGACATCTCACCTTCCTTCTTTTTGATTTTTTCGGTGGCAACAGTGGCTGGTCGGTAATCGGCTACGGCAGCGGCACAAATGGTCACATCCGTATCAGCATAGTGTTTGTGGCAGGCATCATTCATTTCTTGGGCCGAGGTAACTCGAACCAATTCTATGAGAGTATGGTCCACGTTCAAGTGTGTTGGGCCAGAGACCAATACTACTTTTGCCCCTAAATTGGCGGCGTGTTTGGCCAGTTCAAAGCCCATGGTACCGGTTGATTTATTGCCAAGAAAACGGACGGGATCAATGGCTTCATAGGTTGGGCCAGCGGTAATGAGTACCTTTTTGCCCGTTAACGGCAAGCCTTTCGCCAAATCCGATACAATATATTGAATGATGTTTTCTGGTTCTGCCATACGCCCTTCTCCTTGAAGTCCACTGGCCAATTCGCCAGATTCGGCGGGAATTATTCGGTTTCCGAAGGATTCCAGCTTTTCCAAAGACGCTTTGGTGGACGGATGCTTGTACATATCCAAATCCATGGCAGGAGCCACAAATACGGGACATTTGGCGGACAAATACGTGGCCAACAGCAAATTGTCGCAGGTTCCGTTGGCCATTTTGGACAAGGTATTCGCGGTTGCCGGGGCAATCAGCATCAAGTCTGCCCAAAGTCCCAATTCCACATGATTGTTCCAAGATAGGCTTCCATCCTCTTCGTTCACAAAATCCATCAACACTGGATTTTTGGAGAGGGTAGAAAGGGTAAGTGGAGAAACAAAAGAGCTGGCGCTCTGGGTCATTACAACTTTGACCTGTGCACCAGCTTTAATCAGTAACCTTACCAGAAATGTGGTCTTGTACGCGGCAATTCCCCCGGAAATTCCCAAAAGGATGTTTTTACCGCTAAGCATTTCCTAGGAGTCTTTCTCTGTATTCCTGTGGTAGATTTTATCTTCCAACCACTCCTGTACCGCAAGGGCATGTGGTTTTGGTAGCTTTTCGTAGAACTTGGATACTTCGATTTGCTCCTTGTTCTCAAAAACCTCTTCCAAGCTATCGCTATAGGTAGCGAACTCTTCCAACTTTTCCAACAACTCCTTTTTGATCTCGGAGTTGATTTGGATAGCTCTCTTGGCCGCTATGGAAATGGCTTCATAAATGTTTCCGGTCTTTTCGTCAAACTCGTTTCTGTTGAGCGTAACTGTGGATACCGGCGCCTTGGTGTTTTTCAAATCTTGCATGTGCAGTGGTTTAAAAACTTTTTTATTTGGATAAGGAAGTTGTGTATGCGCTCAATTCCTGCTGAATGGTCTCGGCAAGTTTGTCTGCTTCTTGCTTGAACCTCGTCTCAGGGAAATAACGCAATAAATTGTTATACGAGTCAAGAGCTTCTTCCAATCGCTCTTTTTTCTTGTCTTCTGTACTGTTGACCGCCAATCGTGTGGTGGCTTCGATTCGGTAGTAAAGGGCTTCTTCCCTATACACCGAACCAGGGTTATCGGTAATGAAATTATCGAAGGCCGTAATGGCCGAAATCAAAACGGGCAGATTGAACTCTCCCAATTTGTTGAATTGCTTTGCAATTTCAATTTCTTTCTTTTCCTTTTTCGTGGTAAGCTCCCGCGCCATTGCATTGGCCTCTTCAAAATATTCGGATTCTGAATAGTTGTTGATAAAGGTCTGAAGCTTTAACAGAGCCTTGTCGGTTTCCGTTTGGTCCAACGAATATCTAGGTGAAAGATGATAATAGCTTTTGGCACCCAAAAAACTGGCTTCCTGAATTTTATCGCTCCTTGGATAGGATTTTACAAATCGCTCGAACTGGTAGCCCGACAAATAGTAATCTCCATTTTTGAAATAACTGTCCGCGAAAAAGAACATCACCCGTTCTCCTTGGGGCTTTCCTACATAGCTGGGCGCTATTTGCTCAAAGAGTCGAACCGCTCGTTTGTAATCCCCTTCGTTGTACAACTTCTCGGCCATATCATATTTGGCCTTTACGTCGGTCTCCTTCAGCACCTTTTGGTACTCGCTACAGGAAATGAACAGCGCTAACGCACAACAGACTAGGAGTATGGACCTCATTTTCAAAAACATTTTGCAAAATTAGTGATATTGAATGGATATAAAAAAAGAATTTTCACCACTCAAATGTAACGGGTACAAGGGCCAATCCCCAAGAATTTGGGCAAGATTTAACGAATTTTACACTTGAGCCTTGTCCAAGGACTTCAACCAAACACTGATTTTTTCCTTTAAGGTAGGGCTAGCTTCCACTAAAGGCAAGCGAACTGCGGCTGTGGACACACCCAAACTTTCAAAAATACTTTTGATTCCCGCTGGGTTGCCCTCTTCAAAAATGAGTTGCATCAAAGAGGAAAGTTTGTGGTGAATGGCGTAGGCTTCTTTCACCTGACCTTCCAATCCCAATCGGATCATATCGGAAAAGAGTCCAGGCAATCCCTGTCCCAAAACGGAAATTACCCCTGCCCCACCGGCCAATACGGTAGGCAATGCCGTGGCATCATCCCCGGAAATGACCATAAATTCCTCTGGTTTGTTTTTGATGATATTGTCTATTTGTACCATATCCCCGCAAGCTTCCTTGATCCCTACAATTTTTGAAAACTCGTAGGCCAGTCGCAATGTGGTTTCGGGCAACATATTGCTGCCTGTGCGGGAAGGAACATTGTACAGGATAATGGGAAGTGGCGAAGCTTCCGCCACCACCTTAAAATGCTGGTAAATACCTTCCTGCGTTGGTTTGTTATAATAGGGCGAAACGGAAAGAATGGCGTCGAAATCGGAAAGGTCCAGGGTTTTTAGTTCGTGGGCCACGGCCATGGTGTTATTGCCACCAACGCCGAGCACCAAGGGTAGTCTGCCCGCATTCGTCCTCACGACCACGTCTACCACCAATTGTTTTTCCGCTTGGGAGAGAGTTGCGGATTCTGCCGTGGTGCCCAGCACCACCAAATAATCCACTCCCCCTTGAATATTGTGCTCCACTACACGTTCCAATGCCTGCACATCAACCGATAAATCAGCTTTAAAAGGAGTTACCAAAGCTACTCCAGTTCCGATCAATTGTTCCATCAACTCAAATTTCGTTTAAGATCTTTAAATATTTTTTCAGCTCTCCCTTAAAGAGTTTAAAATCGTTCAAGGGGGTATTTAAGATCAAGTCGTTCACCTTGGGGTCTTGGGCACCCAGTCCAACCTTCAAACGGGCGGGGGTTTTTACCGATAATAGCTTCATCATCAAATTATCTGCTTCGTAATAATTGATCAACATATCGTATTCCCTCCCCAAAAACTCAAGAACATAACCGTTGGCTATTTCACCTTTCCAACCGAGGTCCTTGTCCGAGTACATTTGAATGGCGTAAGGGGAGTTTTTGTCGTATTCCCGCTTATATCCAATAATCTTTATGGCATTGGGCCTCAATTTAAACTCGTCAATCAGTTCGTAAAAGGTCTCGGCTTTGGGGAAATTATCAACATCCACGATACAGCCAACACTGGTAATCCCTTTCTCCCTGGTTACGGACTGTGGAGGTTTTTCCATTTCCTCCTTTAAATATTTTAGCCCCGATTTAACCTTAAATTTGTCTTGGAGTCCTTTCAAAAACATATTTTTGACACTTTTTACAAAAGTAATTAATCTACCAAGACAACTTATACAAAGATACGCACGTGAGTAATTTTAAATTAAAACAATTTGTTATATTCCTAACTTTTTGTTTTTTGATGGCCTGCAAGCACGAAACAGGCACCCTTTCCGAAATTCAAGGCAAGCAAATCCCAATCGTCACTACCCTTGCCATTACCGATTCCATTGCCAGCTACATCGCACCCTACAAAAATCGAATTGACCAGGTTTTGGACAGCACCTTGGCCTATGCCCCAAAACCGTTGTTGCTCAACGATGGAGAGCGCACCTCTTCCATGGGCAACCTCATGGCAGACATTGTTTTGGAACAAGCTGCGCCCATTTTCAATGCACGGTCCGGGCAAACCTTGGACTTTGTGGTCCTGAACGCAGGCGGGGTTCGTTCCATTATTTCCGAAGGAAATGTGTCCGCCCGAAACGCCTACGAAGTGATGCCCTTTGAAAATTATATTGATGTGGTTGAGCTCAACGGGTCGGCGACACGGGAACTTATCAACTTTGTGGCGAAGGCTTCCCGGCGACATCCTGTGGCGGGGATTGAAATTGTAACCAATGCCGATGGCTCTTTGGAATCCGTGAACATTGGCGGACAACCTTTTGACGAAGGACGGAATTACTACGTGGCCTCTACCGATTACTTGATCAATGGAGGGCCTAGCGTTGGTTTTTTCAATGAATTTGAATCCAGAACCCAGACCGATTATTTGCTGCGCAACGCCATTATCGACTACTTTAAGAAAGTGGATACCTTGGAAGCCGTGGCCGATGACCGAATTAAACAACTGAAGTAGCATGAAAAGAAGGGATTTTATCACTCATACCTCCGCAGCTTCTGCCCTCATCGGCTTGGGCGGACTTGGCTTGAACTCTTGCTCCTCTTTGGGAAGAAAGCAAATCACCATTCTGCATACGAACGATGTGCACAGCCATATCGACGCCTTTCCGGCTACGCATTCGCGACACCCCAATATGGGCGGGGTTGCCCGAAGGGCTACTTTGGTGGAGCAAATTCGCAACGAAAACCCGAACACACTACTTTTTGATGCTGGGGATATTTTTCAGGGTACGCCTTATTTCAATTTTTATGGCGGGGAGTTGGAATTTACCTTGATGAGCAAACTAAAATACGACGCCGCTACCATTGGCAACCACGACTTTGACAACGGTATCGATGGACTCTTGGCGCAAATGCCACACGCCTCTTTTGAACTGCTCTCTGCCAACTACGATTTTTCCAATACCGTGATGGATGGCTACGTAAAGCCATACAAAATATATATGGTCGATGGAATTAAAATTGGGGTGTACGGGCTTGGCATTGAACTCGACGGACTAGTGACGAAAAAACTCTACAAAGAGACCCAGTACCTCAACCCCTATGCGATTGCCCTCGATATGGAGCGACAACTCAAAGAGGAAGAGCAATGTGATTTGATCGTTTGCCTTTCGCATTTGGGCTATGATTACAAAGAACCCAATAGGCCCTGCGACACTAAATTGGCACAACAGACTTACCATACCGACCTCATCATTGGCGGACACACCCATACTTTTTTGGATAAACCCGATGTGCGCATCAACCAAAATGGGAACTCAGTGCTAGTGAACCAAGTGGGGTGCTACGGCATCAACGTAGGTCGTATCGATTTCTTTTTTGATACGGATAAAAAAGCCTTGGCGAAGGGTGTGAGTATTTCGGTTTAGGTTTCTTTGAAGCTGGGAGTCGGAAGTCCGAAGTCGGAAGTTAGTGGGCAGTGGGCAGTTGACACGAATTACACGAATGAGCACGAATAGGGTTCATTGTCATTTCGAGCTGTCACCCCGAGCGATGGTCATTGAGCGGAGTCGAAATGAGTCGAAGGGGCAGTCGAGAAATCTCTGTGGGAGTCAAAAGTCGGAAGTCTGAAGTCAGGAGTTAAGATGTCATTTCGAAACGAAGTGAGAAATCTATCCGGAGTCGGAAGTCGGAAGTCAGTCAGCAGTCGGCAGCGGTAGCTGAGCGACGGTCATTGAGCGTAGTCGAAATGAGCCGAAGCGACAATAAGAATTCAGAAGTCCGAAATCAGCGGACAGTTGACACTAATTTCACTAATTAGCACGAATAGGGTTCTTTGTCAGTTCGAGTGTTTTTTGGCGATTTTTGTAAAAAAAGAGGCAAAAAATGTATCGAGAACCTAGTTCAGTGAGGAACCAAGAGCCAAGACCCAGGAGAGGAAAGACGATAGAAAATAGACTTGGTTTGACGGGAAATAGGCAGTGGGCAGTCAGCAGTCGGCAGTGGGCAGTTGAACTAATATCGGGAATTAACACGAATAGGGTCCTTTGTCATTTGAAATGACCTTTTGAAGTTATGCCCTAAACCATTGAACCTTTAACCCTAAACCTTAAACTTTGAACTTGGAACTTGAACTTGCCCCTTGAACTTGAGTTTTCCCATTGGATTTCTCCATCGTCACTTCATTCCTCATGTCGAAATGACCTTTTGAAGTTATGCCCTAAACCATTGAACCTTTAACCCTAAACCTTAAACTTTGAACTTGAAACTTGAACTTGAGTTTCCCCATTGGATTTCTCAATCGTCGCTTCGTTCCTCATGTCGAAATGACTTCTTATTGTTATGTTGGGTTTATCTGCCGCGCTGTAGCATCGAAGCGAACGTCATGCTGAACTGGTTTCAGCATCCCACAAAAATGGATTACGTGTCAAGCACGGAATACAAAAAAGATTCCGTACTCCCGCCAACTGGTAGGAGTACGGAAAGAAGCTGAAGAATCAAGAAGGATGAGATTCCGTGTCGTGCTTCGACTTCGCTCTGCAACCGCACGGAATAATACTGAAACCTGCCTTTGCCGCAGGCAGGCGAGTTCAGCACAAAGAAAACCACCGGAAACCCGAAGGCCGCCGGTGGCAATACTTTACTATTTAATAGATAAGTTAAACCGTTAATTCAGTGGTTATGGACAAAAGACGGGAGTATCTCCGGTTATGGTCCAACCATTGCTTTCAATCAAGACTGTATTTCTTCTAAAAGTAGTTTCTTGATTATTGCAATAAGCTAAACCAGCTGCGCTAAGCGTTATTCCATCGGGAATAAATACACTTCCTTTGCTTCCCCAACCTATTAGCGTATTGCTATAACTGGATGTTGTCATCCCGCAATTGTCAAGCATGCCTAACATAGTGTCGACGTTAACGATGTTCCATGCTCCTAAGTTCTTATTAAAGGCAGTTGCATTCAAAAACATATTATTCATCTTGGTTACTTTACTGGTGTTCCAATTACCAATATCTTGATTAAAGGAGGTAGCGTCTTGAAACATAGAACCCATAAGTTCCACATTACTAGTATTCCAGCTCCCAATATCTTGGTTGAAGGAAGTAGCCCCTCGGAACATGGAACCCATAACTACCACATTACTGGTATTCCACCCTCCAGTTTTTTGGGCCAAGGGTTGATTAAAAGAGGTAGCTTCTCTAAACATACCCGCCATACTAGTTACGCTACTGGTGTCCCAATCACTAATATCTTGATTAAAGGAACTCGCCTCAGCGAAAGTTGCGCCCATATTTGTTACATTTTCAGTATTCCAGTTACCAATATCTTGGTTGAACGCTGTGGCACCATTGAACAAGGATAACATTGACTCCACGCTTCCCGTTTCCCAGTTCAATGGTTGATTGAAAGAGATTGCCCCTTTAAACATTTCGGAGATATCAGTTACGTTGCTTACATCCCAGTTGGTAATATTCCCATTAAAATTTGTGGCTCCAGCGAACATATTTGCCATATTGGTAACACTACTAGTAACCCATCCACTTAGGTCTTCATTAAATGAAGAAGCACCTGCAAACATAGCCATCATACTAGTCACTTGAGAAAGGTTAGGCGTATCTATTGCAACAAATCCTTCTAAGTTCTCACATCCAGCAAAAGACGCAATCATACTTTGCCATGTGCCAGCTCCCCATTGCATAACATTTACCAAAGCATTTCTACTTTCATCATCTACATTGACTAAATCCCCCATATACAAAGCAGGGAAAACACCTTTAATGGCCACATGGTACGTATTTGCCTCTGTATATACATGGGATGGGTTTTGGCTGGTCAGGTTCTCCTCTGTGCCATCACCCCAATCTATGGTATAGTCGTAATTGTAGCTGGCATTGGTTCCAATAGTCAATTCCTGTCCAGCGGCTACCTCAAATGTCATAATAAAAGAGGCCGGGTCTTCAAATAGGTCTTCGACCACGTTGGTCACGGTCACGGTCACGGTAAACTCCACAGGCTCGTTGGTACCATCACTTACGCTAACCGTTAAGGTGTGCTCGGTGGTGGTCTCAAAGTCCAAGCTTTTTCCCTCTGCCAAAGTAAGTACGCCCGATGCTGAGATTTCAAATAGTTCGCTCTCATCAGTCACCAAGGCGTAGGTCAATGCAGCTCCCTCAGGGTCGGAGGCTACCAGTTCGCCAATAATGACGTTATCGGCAATGTCTTCTTCGGCCTCAAAATTTTGGTCCTCGGCAGTTGGGGCCTCATTGGTGGGGTCTCCCCCTCCTTCGGTCACATTTACGGTCACGGTTCCGGTAGCGGTTGCCGTACCATCGCTCACCGCTACGGTCAACGTATGGCTCGCTTTGGTGGCAAAGCTCAATGCCTTGCCCGTGGCCAAGCTCAATACACCAGCTTCGGTGATCTCAAAAAGCTCATCGGAATTGGTCTGGATAGAGAATTTAAGGGCATCTCCATCTTTGTCGGTGGCTGTTACAGTGCCAATGGCAGCGGTGTCGGAGATATTCTCCCCTACGGTAAAGCTCTGTGCCTCGATTACCGGTGCGGTGTTGGTGGGTGCTGGAGTATCTTCCTTACTACAGGACCACATTACGATAATGGCCAAAAGTGACCATAACAATTTTTTGTGTATCATATTTTTCAATTTTATAGAAATAAGGAGCAATATGCGGTATTTTGGGTTCACAAATGGGTACGATCTGACGGATGCCCCTTCTGATCTGACGGATGCCCTGTTTGATCTGACGGATTTTTTTTGGGGGAGTTGATTTTGAGGGTTAGAAATGGGATTTTGGGAGTCGGGAATCGGGAGTTTAGAGTTAAGGTTTCGGGTTTCAGGTTTCGGGTTAAGATGTCATTTCGAGCTGTCATCCTGAGCTTGTCGAAGGGGCAGTCGAGGAATTTTTTTGGATTCAGAAGTCAGTGGGCAGTCGGCAGTGGGCAATTGACACAAATTACACGAATTAGGATGAATAGGGTTCTTTGTCATTTCGAAACGAAGTGAGAAATCTATCGGGAGTCGGAAGTCCGAAGTCCGAAGTCAGTTGGCAGTTGGCAGTGGGCAGTTGGCAGTTGGCAGTGGTCGCTGAGCGACGGTCATTGAGCGTAGTCGAAATGAGCCGAAGCGACAATAAGAAGTCCGAGGGTAATGGCAGTTGACACGAATGTCAAGAATAGGGTTCTTTGTCAGTTCGAGTGTTTTTTGGCGGTTTTTATAAAAAAAGAGGCGAAAAATGTATCGAGAACCTTGTTCAGTGAGGAGCCAAGAGCCAAGAATCAAGACTCTGGAGAGAAAAGACGATAGAAAATAGACTTGGTTTGACGGGAAATAGGCAGTGGGCAGTTGACACTAATGTCACGAATGAGCACGAATAGGGTTCTTTGTCATTTCGAGCTGTCACCCCGAGCGGTGGCCATTGAGCGAAGTCGAAATGAGCCGAAGCGACAATAAGAAGTCCGAAGTCAATTGCGTGTTGACACGAATGTCACGAATAGGGTTCTTTGTCAGTTCGAGTGTTTTTTGGCGATTTTTAAAAAAAAGGCGAAAAATGTATCGAGAACCAAGTTCAGTGAGGAGCCAAGAGCCAAGAGCCAAGACTCTGGAGAGAAAAGACGATAGAAAATAGACTTGGGTTGATGGGCAATGGGCAGTGGGCAGTTGACACTAATTTTGCGAATTAGCACCAATAGGGTTCTTTGTCATTTGAAATGACCTTTTGAAGTTATACCCTAAATCTTTAACCCTTAACCTTTAACCCTTAACCTTAAACTTTGAACTTGAAACTTGTACTTGACCGTTGAGTTTGACTCTCGAACTTCCTAAAGATTAGCCTCCACCAAAACCCTCAGCTCTTCCCCCAAACTATAGTTTGGAAAAGGTTTCCCTGCTCTATCGTACCAATACCGGGCATTCCATTCGTCCCCCTCCTTTCGGTGCAAGTAGGCGTGAATCCAACTGCCCATGGTCGATTGGAGGTCCTGGGCAATGTTATGGGACGACTCCCAATCCCCATTGGCATCAAACCAGAGCGATTGTAGCGCTTCCGGCCATTCCGAGGGAGGAGTGGTCTGGTCCAAAGTAGCTTCAAATGCTTCGTAGTTGTCGGGTATCATGCGCCCAGTTTTTGTAAAAATTCCTGCTCGGAGATAATGGGCACACCCAGGGACTCTGCTTTGGTCTTTTTACTAGGGCCCATATTGTCTCCAGCCACCAAAAAAGTGGATTTGGAGGATATGGACGAGGCCACTTTTCCACCATTGTCCTCAATCAGTTTTTTGAGGTCGTTTCTACTAATGGTTTCGAATACTCCGGATACGACAAAGGTCTGACCCTTGAGCAACTCAGTTTGATTCTCCAATTGCTCCTCAGAGAGTGAGAATTGCAATCCGTAGGATTTTAAACGGTCTATCAATTCCATATTGGCAGGCTCCGAGAAAAACCCGACCACACTTTCGGCGATGCGCTCCCCTATCTCATCCACGGCCACCAATTGCTCCTGCGTAGCGGATATCAAGGCATCAATATTTTTAAAAGCCTTGGCCAACTTTTTGGCCACGGTTTCGCCCACGTAGCGAATCCCCAGCGCAAAAAGGACGCGTTCAAACGGAATGGTTTTGGAAGCCTGAACTCCGTTCACTAAGTTTTCAGCGGATTTGTCAGCCATTCGTTCCAAGGGCAGAATTTGCTCCTTGGTCAAGGTGTACAAGTCGGCGTAGTTGGCAATGAGTCCTTCCTTGAACAATAATTCCACGGTTTCACCGCCCAATCCTTCAATATCCATCGCCTTTCTGGAAATAAAGTGCTGGATTCGGCCCGTAATCTGAGGTGGACAACCGATATCATTGGGGCAAAAATGTTGTGCTTCGCCCTCCTTTCGTATCAGTTCCGTGCCGCATTCAGGGCAGTTTTCAATGTATTTCGTAGGCTGTGAATCCTTATCGCGTTTCGTAAAATCAACCTTGGTGATTTTTGGGATGATTTCCCCTCCCTTTTCCACAAAAACGGTATCCCCTTCGCGAACATCCAACTTGGCGATTTGGTCGGCATTGTGCAAGGAGGCGCGCTTAACTGTGGTACCTGCCAGTAAAACAGGCTCCAAATTGGCCACGGGAGTAATGGCTCCCGTACGCCCCACTTGATAGGTGATTTGGTTCAATACGGTCGTGGCTTGCTCGGCCTTAAATTTATAGGCCATGGCCCAGCGCGGGGATTTCGCGGTGTACCCCAACTCTTCTTGGTGCTGAATGCTATTCACTTTAACCACCACACCATCGGTTTCGTAAGGCAAATCGTGACGGTGCACTTCCCAATAGTCTGCAAATTGCATCACTTCTTCGGTGGATTTGCATAGTTTGGCCACCGTAGGCACCTTGAATCCCCAAGAGCGCGCTTTTTCCAACACTTCAAATTGGGAGTTAATGCCCAGATTTTCGCCAGCTATGCTGTACAACAAACATTCCAACGGGCGTTGGGCCACTAGGGCACTATCCTGAAGTTTTAAACTGCCTGATGCCGTGTTCCTTGGATTCATGTAAGGGTCCTCACCTGCTTCCACCCGCTCGGCGTTCATTTTGGCAAAGCCTTCGAGCGTTAGAATGATTTCTCCCCGTATATCGAATTTTTGGGGGTAGTCGCCCTTCAATTGCAAGGGAACGGATTTAATGGTTTTAATGTTGTTGGTCACGTCATCCCCCTGAAAACCATCCCCGCGGGTAACCGCGCGTACCAATTGGCCGTTTTCATAGGTCAGACTTATGGAAGCACCATCATATTTTAATTCGCAGGTAAACTCCACTGCTGCATCGCCCAAAATCCGCTGTATGCGCTTTTCCCAATCCTCTAAATCCTCTTTGGAATAGGAATTGTCCAACGAATACATCCGATGCTCATGGGCCACCGTTTCAAAATGTTTGGTGACCATGCCCCCCACCCTCAAAGTGGGCGAAGTCGGGTCCTTAAATTCAGGGTGCGCCGCCTCCAGCTTTTGAAGCTCTTTGAGCTTCATGTCGAACTCGTAATCGGAAATGGAAGGTTGGTCGAGCACGTAATATTTGTAGTTGTGCTCCCGTAGCTCTTCTCGCAGGGCATTTATTTTTTCTTGGATGTTCATTTTCTTAGTGCTTTTAGCATCCTATCGTTGCTAAATAGATCTTTTCGGAGTTCAATTTCCGAAAAATTATGGGCTTGAAAAAGTGCTTTGGTCTCCGCTCCCAAATATTGATTAATCTCGAGATACAAACTTCCCTTTTCGGACAAGTGTTTTTCCGCAAAATCGATGATGGCCCTATAAAAAAGTAAAGGGTCTTCATCCTTTACAAAAAGAGCGGTTTCTGGTTCAAAATCCTTTACGTTCTTTCGGATTTCATGTTTTTCCAACTCCCTAACGTAGGGCGGATTGGATACAATGATGTCAAAATAAAGTTCAGGCGCAAGTTCAAGTTTGGGATCAAGAATATCCTGATGCAAAAAAGTGACATCTACTTTATGGATTGCTGCATTTTTCCGGGCAACCTTCAATGCACCTTCAGAAACATCCAAGGCGTAAACGTCAGCATCGGTCAGTTGTTTGGCCAGGGTAATAGCGATACATCCGCTGCCTGTTCCGATGTCAAGAATTTTCAAAGAACGGTCATTGAGCGCCCGCCTGCCGGACGGGCAGGAAGTCGAAATGACGCTTCGACTCCGCTCAGCGTCCGACAAAATCCATTGCACCAATTCTTCGGTCTCGGGGCGTGGAATCAGTACATTCTCGTTCACCTGAAGTTCCAAATCCCTAAAATGGGCGGTTCCCAAAATATATTGTAGGGGTTTTTCCGTTTTCAACTCAGCCAAGGCTTCAAAAAGTGGTTGCTCCTCATCCTTGGTCAAGGTAATTCCCGGCTGAATGGCCAAGATAAAGCGTTCCAATTTAAGGTATTGCTCAATGCAGGAATAAAAAAACGAATCGATTTCTTCCTTGGGATAAAGCTCGCCCAATTCTTTGTGGAAAATGTCTTTGATTTCTTTGAGGAGCATTACAATTTTTTAAGCATCCAAACAGGGCAAGAATAGTGTCCCGTATTGCCCATCGGGGCATCAATGTATTCAAAACCGTTCTTTTTGTACAACTTTTGGGCGGCTTCCATATAGGGCATGGTTTCCAAATAGCAGGCTTCAAAACCGAATTCCTTGGCCTTGTTCAAGCAGGCTTCTATCACTTTGGCACCTAGTCCTTTTCCTCGGGCCTCTTCTAAAAAGTACATTTTTTGAAGCTCGCAGACGTTGCCATCATAATTGTCCAATTGAGCCACGCCCGCACACCCGATAATGCGACCTTCATGCTCCACTACAAAGTAGGCAGCCTTGGGCACGTTGTAATGGCTATACATATCATCCAACGCTTTGTCGGCATAAGCGGTGCCCACTTTGGGAACGCCCATATCCTCAAAAACCTTTCGTATTACTTGGGCCACCTGTGCATTGTCTTCGGGGGTTATTTCACGAATGACCATATCTCCCATTTTTGTGTTTTTAATGTTCTATTTTTGCGGGGTGAAGATACATCAAAAATACCTCCTTCGCTGCATTGAACTGGCCAAAAAGGGACTTGGGACGACGGCTCCAAATCCAATGGTGGGGTGTGTGATCGTGTATCAAAACAACATAATCGGAGAAGGGTTTACAGACCCTTACGGAGGTCCACATGCCGAGGTGAATGCCATCAACTCGGTAAAGAACAAGGAACTGCTTAAAGGTGCTTCTTTGTACGTTACCCTGGAACCTTGCTCCCATTTCGGAAAAACACCTCCCTGCGCCGATTTGATTGCCAAACATCAACTCAAAGAAGTTTTTATTGGCTTACAGGACCCGCACGACAAAGTCGCTGGTAAGGGCATTCAAAAACTGAAAGAGGCCGGCTGTAAGGTAACGGTGGGTATTCTGGAAGATGAATGTCGGGAACACCATAAACGATTTTTGACCTTTCAAGAGAAGAAACGACCCTATATCATTTTAAAATGGGCGGAGTCCAACGATGGATTTTTGGCCCCGGAAAAGTCGTTACGAAACAGCAATCCAGAGCCTTTTTGGATTACAAACCCCTACTCCAAGCAAATGGTGCACCAATGGCGAAGCCAAGAACAGGCCATTTTGGTGGGTACCCGCACCGTTTTGGAGGACAATCCCAAGCTGACCACCCGTGAATGGTCGGGCAAAAACCCTATTCGCGTGGTGTTGGACAGGCATTTGAAAATAGATGCCTCCCATCATGTTTTGGACAGATCGGTGCAGACCATTATGTTGACAGCAGTAGACGACACATCAAAACAATTGGAGGGAATCACTTATGAAATGGTTGATTTTGCTCAGCCTTTGGCCCAGCAAATCTGTGATGTGCTCCATCGGCACAGCATCACCAGTGTGATTGTTGAAGGTGGCGCAAAAATGCTGCAAACCTTTATCGATGCCAATCTATGGGACGAAGCCAGAATATTTAAAGGCGCTATTGACTTTAAAAAGGGGTTGCCAGCTCCTCGATTACAAGGAACTTTGCAGCAGCAACAAAAAATATGGACAGATACCTTATCTATTTATCGAAATGATTAAAAACATTATCCTCGATTTTGGCGATGTGCTCATCAATCTGGACAAACCGGCAACGGCAAAAGCCATGGTGCAACATGGATTCACCGAGATTACACCAGCGCTGGAAGTTTTGTTCCAAGACTACGAGAAAGGTTTTTTGGGCTCTTCGGATTTTTTGGATGAGGTCGCTTCGCATTTTCCCAACGCGAATCGAGATTATCTTATCGAAGCTTGGAATTCGATTCTTTTGGATTTTCCGGAACACCGACTGGAGTTTATTGAACAATTGGCAAGGGAAAATCAATATAAAATGATTTTGTTGAGCAATACCAACGACCTGCATATTGAACATGTAAAGGAACAGATGGGAATGGAGCGGTTCAACAGGTTTAAAAATGCATTTGATGTGTTTTATTTGAGCTACGAAATGGGGATGCGAAAACCGGACGCTGAAATCTTTGATTTTGTATTGCAAGAAAACCGGCTCTTGGCCCATGAGACCTTTTTTGTGGACGATGTAGCGGAAAATACGGCCTCCGCCGCGGATTTGGGCATCCAGGTTTGGAACTTGCAGGTGGGCAAAGAGGACATCACACAACTAAAATCAAGATTGTAAATGGTATATCTGATTCTTAGCGTACTCAGCTCCACCTTGATTTTTGTGGTCTTCAAATTGTTCGATGTTTACAAAATCCAGACACTGTATGCCATCATCACCAATTATGTGGTGGCCTGCACCGTAGGCTTTTTTTTGTATGAGGGTCCCGTTGGCATAACCGACCTAAGCAGCAAATCATGGTTGATTGGCCCCATAGTATTAGGTATCCTTTTTATTGTAATTTTTAATTTGATGGCACGCACGGCACAGGTCTCAGGAGTGTCCGTGGCCTCGGTGGCCACCAAAATGTCGTTGGCCATTCCCGTAGTGATGGGCATGTTGTTATACGGGGAGCGCTTGAGCGCCCTTCAAATCATTGGGATTGCGCTGGCTTTGGTCGCTGTGTATTTGGCTTCCATTAAGGAAAAGCATATCCGCATCGACCGAAAGGCACTTTTGTTGCCTTTGTTGGTGTTTTTGGGGTCGGGAATCATCGATACCAGCATCCAATACTTTGAGGAAATCCATTTGACCGACCAAGAGATTCCTGTTTTCTCTTCCATGATTTTTGGCTTTGCGGCGCTCACGGGATTTATTTATATCGGTATTAAATCCATAAAGGTCCCGTTAAAAATCAACCTTAAAAATATAGTGGGTGGTATTGCGCTGGGCATACCCAATTATTTTTCCATCTATTTTTTGATTCGCGCCCTTCGGGCGGATATTTTGAGCAGCGCGGCTATATTCACCTTAAATAATGTGGCGATTGTGATGTGCTCCACCCTATTCGGGATTCTGCTTTTTAAGGAGAAGCTGAGCATCAAGAATTGGAGCGGCGTGGCCTTGGCCATTTTGAGCATAATATTGGTAGCTTTGTTCTGATGGATAAAAAGGAAGATGTTTACCGCACTGTCATTAAACCTTCACCCGAAATTTTATATAAGGACCGAAAGAGCAAATTCTATGCTGCGGTTTATCCCATTGCTACGGAAGACGATGTAAAACCGATTGTGGAGGAACTCCGAAAAAAACATCACACCGCCAATCATGTTTGCTATGCTTGGCAATTGGGTACCGATAACCCAGTGTACAGGGCCAATGATGACGGTGAACTCAACAATTCGGCAGGGATGCCGATTTACGGACAAATACAATCTTTTGACGTCACGAATGTTTTAATCACGGTCACCCGAATTTTTGGGGGCACCAAACTTGGGGTCGGCGGGTTGATACAGGCCTACAAAACCGCTGCGCAAATGGCATTGGAAAGTGCCCAAATTGTACAAAAGACCTTAAAGGCAGAATTGCATTTAAAATTTGAGTATCCAATGATGGATTTGGTGATGCGTACCATCAAACAGAAAGATTTGGATATGGTATCCCAAAAAATGGAACTGGATTGTGAACTTGTGGTCGCGGTTCGCTTAAGTGAATCGGAGGAAACGTTTCAACTTTTCGATGAAATGCATGGGGTAGATGTAAAAATGTCGGTTTGATCGATTCCAGACCGCTTCGCTAAAAAATACAAGAAAAAAGATTCCTGTCTCCTGTCTCCTGTCTCCTGTCTCCAAAAAAAATCAATCCTCCAACTTTTCAAGAATATAATCCGGGCATTTGATAGGTCTGCCTGTACTTTTGTCCATAAAGGCAAGCACCGTATGTGCGGTGGCCAATAACTCCCCGGCCTCGTTCACTAGCTCGTAGTCGAACGCAATTTTTACCAAGGGTTTGGAAATGAGTTTGGTTCGAACCGTTAGTAGGTCATCGTATACCGCAGATTTCTTGTATTCGATATGTAAGGAAATTACGGGCAGCATAATACCGTTATCTTCCATGCTTTTGTAAGTGATTCCCATGGCCCTTAACCACTCTACACGACCCAGTTCAAAATACTGGGCATAGTTACCATGATAAACAACCCCCATTTGGTCGGTTTCTGCGTATCGAACCCGAAAAGAATATGAATTTAGACCCATTTTAAGCTGAAAAATTATATATTTAGAGGCTTGCTTATTCTGAGGGAAACATGCGAAAAAAAAACAAGACTTTCAATGACAATTTGATTTTTTTTTTAAAAGAATTGTTCACATATTTGTCGCATCCAATGAGCATCTTGCAACCCTTTAGATGCTTGCTCTTAAGTATTAAAGCTAACCATTAAAACAAGGAAAAACTTCTATGAGTGCTACTGCTAATTCCGTATGGAACAACTGTTTGGCTTTTATCCAAGATAATATCCAACCGCAGGCATTCAAAACATGGTTTGAACCCATTAAACCGATGAAGCTGACCGATAAGGCCCTCAGCATTCAGGTTCCCAGCAAGTTTTTCTATGAATGGCTCGAAGAACATTATGTAAAGCTTTTAAAGGTGGCCCTGACCAGAGAGCTGGGGTCCAGTGCAAAGCTTATCTACGTTATAAAAATGGAAAACAAGTACGGCAACAAGGAACCTTTTACGGAACAGATCCCGAGTTCCAACCGTACCGCAGTGGGACCCCAAGAGTTGGACGTACCGATTACCTCCAAAAGTCCCGAGCTTAAAAACCCTTTTGTGATCCCGGGAATTCGAAACATAAAAATCGAATCCCAATTAAATCCCAACTACAACTTTGACAATTTCCTTGAAGGAGATTCCAACCGCTTGGCGCGGTCGGCAGGAATGGCCGTGGCGAATAAGCCCGGGGGGACATCCTTTAACCCTTTATTGGTTTTTGGTGGCGTAGGTTTGGGAAAGACCCACTTGGCGCACGCCATTGGGGTAGAAATCAAGGATAAATATCCAGAAAAGACCGTACTCTATATTTCGGCGGAGAAATTCACCCAGCAATATATTGAGTCCGTAAAAAAGAACACCCGAAACGATTTTATCCACTTTTACCAATTGATAGATGTACTTATCATCGATGATGTACAATTCCTATCCGGTAAATCAGGGACCCAAGATGTGTTCTTTCATATTTTCAACCACCTGCACCAAAATGGAAAACAGGTCATTTTAACATCGGATAAGGCGCCCGTGGACATGCAGGACATCGAACAGCGATTGTTGTCCCGTTTCAAATGGGGATTATCCGCAGAATTGCAAAGCCCAGATTACGAAACCCGTGTGTCCATCCTCAAAAATAAATTGTACAGGGATGGTGTGGAAATGCCCGATGATATAATCGACCACGTGGCCAAGAACATCAAAACGAATATCCGCGAGCTGGAGGGAGCCATCATTTCCTTGATTGCCCAATCCTCTTTCAATAAACGCGAGGTTACCTTGGAGTTGGCACAACAAGTGGTGGAAAAATTCGTAAAGAATACCAAACGCGAAGTGTCCATCGACTACATCCAAAAAGTCGTTTCCGATTATTTTGAAATGGATGTGGAGACGCTACAGTCCAAAACCCGAAAGCGACACATTGTACAGGCAAGACAGTTAGCCATGTTCTTCGCCAAAAAGTTCACGAAAGCCTCATTGGCCAGCATTGGCTCACAAATCGGTAAGCGTGACCACGCCACCGTGCTCCATGCTTGCAAAACAGTCGACAATCTTGCCGAAACCGACAAACAGTTCAGAAAGTATATCGACGATTTGAACAAAAAGTTCTCCTAGCATTTTATACCCATAATTTATGAAAACCAAAGTCTTGATGGTCTGCTTGGGAAATATTTGCAGGTCACCATTGGCTGAAGGTATTTTGCGTTCCAAAGTGGATTCGGACAAGGTATTGGTGGATTCTGCAGGAACAGCTGGATACCATATTGGCAATCCTCCGGACAAACGTTCCATCGCCGTTGCCCGAAAATATGGCTTGGACATCAGCCATCAACGCTGTAGGAAGTTTTCTCGATTGGATTTTTTGGAATTCGACCTCATTTATGTGATGGACCGAAGCAATTTTTCGGATGTGGCCCAACTCGCAAGCAATGCACAAGAAGCCCAAAAGGTAAAGCTCTTATTGAGCGAAGTGGATTTGGACCTTCAGGAAGTTCCCGACCCCTACTACGGTGGCGATGATGGCTTTGAAAATGTCTACCAAATGGTGGATCAAGCTTGTGAGGCAATTGCGAAAAAACTAAATTAAACCCATGGAAGCAGAAAAACCAGGTTTGGTGATGGGCAAAGTCTATTTGATTCCCACTACCTTGGGCGACAACGCTCCTTTGGAGGTATTGCCCATATCGGTCAAGGGAACCATTGAGCGGATTGACCACTACATCGTCGAAAACGAAAAGACGGCCCGACGGTTCATTAAGCGTGTAAGCCCTAGTAAATCACAACCAGAGCTACAACTCTATTCCTTGAACAAGTACACCAAGCCAGAGGAGATTCCTTCCTTCCTAGATCCTTGCGTACATGGATTTGATGTGGGCATCATTTCCGAAGCAGGATGTCCTGGCATAGCAGACCCCGGTGCAGATGTCATTCGAATCGCCCACGAAAGACGCATCAAAGTAGTGCCATTGGTTGGTCCTTCTTCTATTTTAATGGCCATGATGAGCAGCGGCATGAACGGACAAAATTTTGCCTTCAACGGCTATTTGCCCATCGACAATGCCGAGCGTAAAAAAATGGTGAAAAATTTGGAGCGCGTGTCCCGAGACCTTGGTCAGTCGCAGATTTTCATGGAAACTCCTTACCGAAACAATAAGTTGCTCAAGGAACTTTTGCGAACCTTGCAGAAATCGACCCGGTTGTGCATTGCTGCGGATATCACCTTGCCCACGGAGTTTATTGCTACCAAGAGTGTGCACGAGTGGAGCGAAATAGAGTTAGATCTGGACAAAAGACCTACCATCTACATCATTCAAGCATAAAAAAAGGCCCCGAATATCGGGACCCTTTAGTTGCTATTTTCTACCAATTATACTTTGGCGTTTTTCTGTTGCTTGATATTGGAAATATCGTAGCCCGCGAATTTCTTCATATAATACGAGATACTACTTCCGTAAGCATCAGTTACATCGCTTTGTCCATACGATCGTAGATATTTTTTGACGTTTCCGGCCCCGGCCAAATGGGCCGCTGCCAAAATCCCGGACTCTGTGACCTTGATTCCTCCAATGGTTTTTCCATTAAAGCGTTTAATGTCTCGTCTCAAAATCCATTTGTTACGGGCAATATTGGCGGCAAAGGCCTTTTCCTGAAGCTCGGCACTGCCCAAGAACTCATCCATATCGTAAACGCCCATCAAATTGAGGGTACTGCTACCAAATTGGTATTTCCCCAAATAACCCAATGTGTTTACGCTATGATATTTGCCCTGGGACTCTTTAAAAGCGAGTGCTTCCTTAAAGCCATTAAAAGCTTTGCCCAGAAAAGGAGGGGTTACCTCGTCCTCGTCAAGAAGTGCGATGGAATCTTGCGGTGCAAAAAATTCCAAATTGGTCGTTACCTTCAATGAATCGGGAATTTCAACGTTCCCTTTCTTCATTACAGAATAAGAACCAAAACTTGTCAAAACTACGATCATGGCAAGATGTAGAATAAAACCTATCCATCTTTTCATAATTTTCATATTTGTGATCTCAATACTATATACGTATCAAAAATCAATTTGGCCGGCAAAGATAGGTTGGGATAAGTTAATGGGTACCCTAAAGCTCATAAAGATTTCTTAAATCGACCCTAAAATCCGTTAAAGTGATGAAAATCAACGGTAAAGAGCACTATCGCATCACCTTTTGTCGGTTGAGCCATCGGGTATATTGCACCTTATTTCGGTTATGTTGCGCCAAAGTTTTGGCAAATAAGTGGTATCCAAAGTTGGAAACGTCGGCCACAAAATAGAGATAATCGTGCTTTTCCGGGTTCAAAACAGCATCAATGGAACTGATATCCGGCATGGTAATCGGCCCCGGAGGAATACCTGCATATTTATAGGTATTGTATGGGGAATCCATTTCCAAATCGCGGAACAGCACTCGTTTTATAATGGTATCATAGTTGCCCGTTTCCTTTTTGATGGCATAAATCACTGTTGGGTCGGCCTGAAGCAGCATTCCCCTTCGTATTCTATTAAGATAAACTCCGGCCACCCTTGGTCGCTCATCCACCTTGGCCGTTTCCTTTTGCACAATGGCAGCCAAGGAAGTTACCTCATTGGGGGTTAGACCCAGTTTTTTTGCCTTTGCTATACGCTCATCGTTCCAAAAACGATCGTATTCGGTTTTCATCCGGTCCCTAAAACGCTCTGCATCGGTATTCCAGAAAAATTCATAGGTGTTGGGAATGTACATGGCCAGTTTGGTATCCTCATCAAACTTGGTCGAGGCCAAAAAATCAGCATCGTTCAGGGTTTGGAGCAGGGAAAGGCTATCGGCCTCAATCTGTTCTGCAATCCTTCCGGCCAAGGATGCCAGGGACTCCTGATTATTGAAAGATACCTGCACTGGAAGGTTTTTGCTTCGCAGCGTATTGATGATTTCGTTATTGTTCATCCCTTTTTGGATGGCGTACTTTCCTGCTTTGATGTTGGTTATGTATCCTTTTCGTTTGGCGACCGACTCAAAAGTTGACAAATCTTTCAACAAGGGCTCCAATGATTTGGTTACATCGGAAAAAGTAGCGTCTGATGCGATATATACAAACGCTTCTTCATTATTGAACTGGGTATTGGGGCTGAATATGGCATTGTAAATTTGATAAGCGATAAAACCACAAATCAACAACCCAAGAATGGCCGTGGCCCAAAGTACTTTTTTAAGATTCATTCCTTTTGATCTTTTGATACATTAATTCGTTCTTGAACCCTTGACTGGTCCTGATCCATTCTTTTTTGACCCCGATTTTCTCAAACCCCATCTTCTCAAATAAATGGATACTCGCTGCATTGTCTTCCAAAATATTGGCATACAGTTGATGAACATCCAAAGTGGAAAAGGCATAATCGCTCAAAAGCGACAAGGCTTCCGCCCCGGCACCTTTATTTCGGTCCCCTGGTTCCACAATGATGATACCGATACCTGCACGGCGATGTTTGGGGTCAAAATCGAACAAATCGATCAATCCTATACACTGATCTTGCAGGTTACTGATGCACAGGCGCAACTGCTTTACTTCGTAAATATCCCTGTGGGCATTGTCCAAATATAGTTGCAATACCTTTTTGGAATACGGCTTTAACGTACCGCTCAGTTCCCAGACCGAGGTATCGTTTTCCAGTTGGTACAGAAAGTCGAGGTCGGTGGGTTCCAGCGCCCGCAGATAAACTTGTTTTCCTTTTAGATTGAGCATTCGACGGTTCCTTTAAATACCTGAATGGCAGGTCCTTTTAAAAAGATATTGCTGTACTTGCCGTCCTTTTTCTCAAAGGAAATGGTCAAATCGCCTCCAATGGTATGGATGTGCACTTCGTTGGCAGCCGTTTTACCCGATTCGTGCATGGCCAAGGCCACCGCAGTTACACCGGTTCCACAGGAAAAGGTCTCACCTTCCACTCCTCTTTCATAGGTCCTTACATCAAAGGCATTGTCTTTGGTCTGTTCCACAAAGTTGATATTGCTTCCGGACTCACCATAAATGCCATAGCGAAGTTTTTTTCCCTCTTTTTGTACATCGAACTTGTCCAACGCTGTCACCAATTGCACATGGTGAGGGGAACCGGTATCCAAAAAACTATGGTTGGGCTTTTCATTGATCTTGTCCACATCCATCATCTTTAAGTTCACGATATCCCCTTCGATGGTTGCATAGTGCAATCCATCCACGGCATTAAAAGTGGTTTCTTTGTCGATAACACCCAAATAATGGGCAAAAGCGACCAAACATCGACCACCGTTGCCGCACATGCTGCTTTCGGCACCATCTGAGTTGTAGTAGACCATCTTAAAATCCGACATATTGTCATTTTCGAGCAGGATTAAACCATCCGCACCTATGCCAAATCTTCGGTCGCAAAGCGCTGCCACAAGCTTGGTATTGTTTTTGGGAAATATAGTTTGACGATTGTCGATAATTACAAAATCGTTCCCTGTTCCTTGGTATTTAAAAAAGGATAGTTCCATAAGCAGCTACAAAGGAACAAATATATGGGATTCCTTAAGCTTTTTTTTGTAGTTAAAACAGCGTTAAACCAACCTGACCGAGAATTGAAAACTTTTAATTTTGATTGAGCTAAATGTTAAATAATTATTGAATTATGAAGAAAATAGCAAGTTTACTCCTAGTATCTGTATTCGCAGGAGCTATTACCCTGGGAGCTTATAAATTGTTTTTTGAGAAGGAAAGCTACAAGTGGGTCACCTCTGAGGAGGAAACGCCTTTGGTGACGACCAGTAATTTGGATACTTCGGCCAGAGGGGCGGGAATCAATGAAGTTGATTTCACCTTGGCTGCCGAGAAAACGGTCAATTCCGTGGTGCACGTTAAAAATATGACCTTGAGCAGAGGCCCATCCAGTATTGCAGAGTTCTTTTATGGGTATGAGCGCCAACAAACCCCTCAAGTGGGAACAGGTTCTGGTGTTATCATTTCGCCAGATGGATACATTGTCACCAACAATCATGTGATCGCCAACTCAAGCCAGTTGGAAGTTACCTTGAACAACAACAAAACCTACGAAGCCGAGGTGATTGGAACGGACTCCGATTCCGACATTGCCCTGTTGAAAATCGATGCGGAGAATGCACTCCCTTACCTGGCTTTTGGTGATTCTGACAATACCAAAATTGGGGAATGGGTGCTTGCCGTAGGCAATCCTTTTAATTTGACGTCCACAGTAACCGCTGGGATCGTTAGTGCCAAAGCCAGGTCGTTGTCACCGACAAGAACCCAATCGTTTATCCAGACTGATGCCGCGGTAAATCCCGGGAACAGCGGGGGTGCCTTGGTGAACACCAATGGAGACCTTATCGGAATCAATACGGCCATTACCTCTCAAACAGGTTCGTATGTGGGCTATGCCTTTGCGGTACCCAGCAATATCGCGAAGAAAGTGGTAGAGGACATTATGGAGTTTGGTAATGTGCAAAAAGGGCTTTTGGGCATTTCCGCCGCCAATACGAACTCACCTGCTGCCATTGAAATGGGTCTTGACCAGCTGGAAGGTGTATACATCGCCGGCGTGGAAGAGGAATCCGGGGCCGAGGATGCCGGTTTAATGGAAGGCGACGTCATCAAAAAGATAGACAATATCGAAATCCAGAAGTTCTCCGAACTTACCGGTTACCTTTCCGCCAAGAGACCTGGTGACGTGGTACAGGTCACATTGGACCGAGATGGCAAAAGCTTGGTCAAAAATGTGACATTGAAAAAACAAAACAGCGTTATTCTGCCAGCTACCGCATTTAGGGTAAAAAACCTGAGCAAGGAGGACATTAAAAAATTCGGGGTATCCAAAGGTGTAAAGATCACCGATGTTCCCCAAGGCTATGAAAGGTATGATTTGAAAGATAAAATTATTGTGGAGGTCGATGGAAACAAGGTCAATAATATTGAGGATGCCAAAAAATATTTTGGTGAGATTTCCCGATACGGACGGACCAGTTTTACCATGATCAACCAGAATGGTGAAAAGGAACATATGATCCTTCAATAAAGTGCCTAAAAAACACTTAAAAGCGTCTCTAAAAAAGACGCTTTTTTTATATCCGAGATGTTTTACGAAAACGTTTGAAATATCTATTTTTGCCGAAAATATATAAACTGTACAACCGCAACCATTTTCCATGAGCGACAATTCTTCCTACGAAAAAGAGCTAGCCTTTCAAGCAGATAGGCGAAAAGCAACTACGGAATTCATCAAAATCATTAGCGACCTCTGGTACGACAAGGCTATTGAAGTGGTCTTGTTCAAAAACCAGATTATTGACAAAAATGTAAGCGACATCATCAACCTGCACGAATATGCCGGTGAATTTGTTCAAAAACCGATGTCCATTTTTGATTCCGTGGAAATATTAAGGGCCATAAACGACCTCAACCTCCCTCCGGCCAAGTTGGATATTGGCAAATTGACCTATGAGTACAATTCCAGTCAGAATGCCCACCTCAATGTAAAGGCCTTTGTGATCGACAAACTCAAGGATGCGCAATCCTCCAAGGCCATTAAGCCAAAGGATGTAGTGCTTTATGGTTTTGGGCGTATTGGCCGATTGGTAGCCCGTGAGCTGATGGCCAAAACGGGACGTGGCAGCCAGTTGCGCTTGCGTGCGATTGTGGTACGTGGAGAATTGAACAGGGAAATGCTCGAAAAAAGAGCGGCACTCCTTAAAACCGACTCCGTGCACGGACCCTTTACCGGAACCGTGGATGTGGACGAGAAGAAGCAGGCGCTGATTATTAACGGCACAACGGTGAAAATCATCAATGCCAACCAGCCCGAAGATATTGATTACACCAAACATGGCATCAATAATGCCCTGATCATCGACAATACCGGTGCATTTCGGGACAAAACGGCCCTTTCCCGTCATTTAAAATCCAAAGGAGCGAGCAAGGTGCTGCTCACCGCTCCAGGAAAAGAGGTGCCCAATATCGTACATGGGGTAAATCACAAGGATTTTGATCCTGACAAAACCAACATTTACTCTGCCGCTTCCTGTACCACCAATGCCATTACACCCATTCTCAAGGTGATAGAGGATTCCTTGGGCATTAAAAAAGGGCATTTGGAAACCATACATGCCTACACCAACGACCAAAATTTGGTGGACAATATGCACAGCAAATACCGTAGGGGTCGCGCTGCTGCGCTCAACATGGTGATTACGGAAACTGGTGCGGGCACCGCCGTGGCCAAAGCGCTTCCTTCCCTAAAGGGAAAATTGACATCCAATGCGATTCGGGTTCCCGTACCCAATGGGTCCTTGGCCATTCTTAACCTAGAGGTGAAAAACAAGACCTCGAAGGAAGGTGTGGATACCATCCTAAAAAAATACGCCCTCGAAGGGGATTTGGTGGAACAGATCAAATATGCGTTGAGCAACGAACTGGTATCATCGGATATTGTAGGGACCACGGCGCCATCCATTTACGACAGCAAGGCGACCATTGTGTCGGCCGATGGGAAAAATATTGTACTTTACATATGGTATGACAATGAGTACGGATATTCCCATCAAGTTATCCGATTGGCGAAATATATCGCCAAAGTTAGGCGTTATACCTACTATTAAGGAGGTATGAAATGTTCAAAGAACCGGCTTTCAGTTTTTTAAATTTGGTTTATTGACGTAATTTCGTCCCGCCCTTAATCTAAATTTAACACGAGAACATAATTGAACATGAAGCATTTACGCATTTTATTCGCCTTGACCTTACTTATTTCCACACTGTCCGTCCAAGCACAGGAAGAAGAGTCCGACAATACGCTACGGGGACAATTTGAGGAACTGGAAAGCAAGTCGGGGAACTATCGCGCTAACGGTATCCAGTATGAAGTGATTAAACTATCCGACCTCTATAAAACAAAGAACAACATCTTTGATTCCATAGAAACGGCCAACAAGACCATCAAAGATCTATCGGCTACCATTACGGCCAACGATGCCGAAATAGAGGATTTGAATACCAAGCTACAGGAAACCACCAACAAGTTGAATGCGGTTACCGAAGAAAAGGACAGTATTTCGTTTTTTGGAGCCATGGTGAGCAAAGGAACCTACAATTTTATATTGTGGTCCATCATTTTTGGATTGCTGCTGCTCTTGCTGTTCTTTATCTACCGGTTCAGGAACAGTAATTTCTTGACGCAGCAGGCCAAATCTGCCCTTGCCGACTTGGAGGAAGAATATCAGAACCACAGGCGACGGGCCTTGGAGCGCGAGCAGAAAATCAGCAGACAATTGCAGGATGAACTGAACAAGCAGAAAAAATAGGTAAAAGAGGCTGTCAAAAAACGGTTTACCTGTCAGTTCGAGCGCGGTCGAGAACGTAAGATGCGTTGATAATCGATGGGTTTCGACTGCGCTCAACCTGACAAAGTTCAAACATTACCGCTTTTTAGACCGCCTTTTCCTTTTTGACCCTTTTTACAATACGTTTGATTACTTTTGCGGCATACTAACATTCAGCATACAACTCCATGCGGATTGACATCATTACCGTACTTCCCGAACTTCTGCAAAGTCCTTTTGAAGCTTCTATCCTAAAGCGAGCCATTGAAAAAGGATTGGTAGAGGTGCATCTCCATAATTTGAGGGATTATGCTTCGGGAAATTACAAACAAGTGGACGACTACCAGTTTGGTGGCGGGGCCGGTATGGTCATGATGGTGGAACCTATTGATAAGTGCATTTCCGAACTCAAAGCACAACGGGACTATGACGAAGTGATCTACATGACCCCCGATGGAAACACCCTGAACCAAAGTATGGCCAATGAGATTTCCATGAAAGGGAACATTATTGTGCTTTGTGGGCATTACAAGGGTGTGGACCAACGGGTAAGGGATATGTTCGTGACCCGTGAAATTTCCATTGGAGATTATGTACTTTCGGGAGGGGAATTGGCCGCAGCCATCTTGTGCGATGCCGTAATCCGTTTGCTTCCGGGTGTGTTGAACGATGAAACCTCCGCCCTTACCGATACCTTTCAGGATAATTTATTGGCTCCGCCCGTGTATACTCGTCCAGCAGAATACAAAGGAATGGAAGTACCCAAGATATTGTTGAGCGGCAACTTCCCCAAAATCGAAAAATGGCGGGAACAACAAGCCTTGGAGCGCACCCGCCAAAGAAGGCCCGACCTATTGGAAAATGAGTAAGACTGAAAAGTCAAAAAAACAGCTTGCTATTTCTAAATATTGCATTACTTTTGCAATCTCAAAATCAACCTCTGACGAAATCCGTGAAAGTTGGTCTTGACCCAAACAATTAAAAAGACAAAAATGGAATCCTTAGTAAAATTTGTTGAAGACGAATTTGTTCCAAAAAAAGAATTTCCAAAATTTTCAGCTGGTGACACCATCACTGTTTATTACGAAATCAAGGAAGGTGAAAAAACACGTACCCAGTTCTTTAAGGGTGTGGTGATTCAACGAAGAGGTAGCGGTGCCACCGAAACCTTCACCATTCGCAAAATGTCCGGTACTGTTGGTGTGGAAAGAATTTTCCCAGTAAACATGCCAGCTTTGCAAAGAATTGAAGTAAACAAAAAAGGTAAAGTACGTAGATCCAGAATCTTCTACTTTAGAGGTCTTACCGGTAAAAAGGCCCGTATCAAAGAAGTTAAGGGATAGTTTTTATCCCACATTACAAGAAAAAGCACCTGAAATCGGGTGCTTTTTTTATGAACAATTGTTAATAACATTGGTTCATATCGTGTTGATTTTTAATGCTTTAAAAATTTGTTTTCTTCACTTTGTCAAACTACTTTAGTAACAGATATAATAATGATACCATCATCATTATATCGACTTAAAGTTGACGTTCTTTAAAACTGTGGATATCCTTGGAATTAGTAACACTACTGATCACAAAAGGATTTTCGATTTAGGATATGCTTTGCAAATACTAATGAGAAATAGAATTTTATGTGCGAACGGAAGAGCAATTTTCCGTTTTGATAAAGTTTAGGAAACCACAGCATACTTTGCAGAATGTAGATTAGTTGAAAAATTAAGAGCATAGCAAAGCAAACGTCGAAAGGGCAAAGGTGCATTCGAAACGATTGTAGTTTGGTACCACCAAACCTTTCCTGAGTCCTATCTGAAAGCCATCTCCTTGGTAAAAACAAGGAAATGGCTTTTGTTTTTTAACAAATTCGCAGCAAAAGCCCACACTTTTAATCACTTCCATTCTTCCTTCACCGTCCATAAATCGTATATTTGCAACCGCTCAAACAAATACATATAAATGGCTAAACTTTATTATACCAAAACAGATGAGGCACCTGCCTTAGCAACACTATCCTTCTTACCCATTGTAAAATCCTTTACCGAAACCGCTGACATTTCCGTTGAGACCAAGGACATCTCTTTGGCCGGTAGAATTGCAGCCATGTTTCCAGAATTATTGACCGAGGAGCAACAAGTTCCGGACGATTTGTCCATTTTGGGCGAACTTGCCAAGACACCAGAGGCCAATATCATCAAATTACCGAATATCAGTGCCTCCATTCCTCAGCTAAAGGAAGCCATCGAAGAACTACAAGAAAAAGGCTACCCACTGCCCGACTATCCGGACGAACCCAAAACAGATGAGGAAAAGGCCATTAAGGCCAAATACGATAAAGTAAAGGGAAGTGCCGTAAACCCTGTACTGCGCGAAGGCAACTCCGACCGTAGGGCACCAAAAGCCGTAAAAAATTACGCCAAGGCACATCCGCACACTATGGGCGAATGGTCCTCCGACTCCAAGACCCACGTAGCTACCATGTCACACGGCGACTTTAAATCCAACGAAAAGTCGTTGACGATGGAAAGCGCTGGAGATGTTCGCATTGAGTTAGTGGATGCCAACGGAAACACTACGGTGCTCAAGGATAAACTTTCCCTTCTTAAAGGCGAGGTCATCGATGCCACCGTTATGAGCAAAAAAGCATTAGTTGAGTTTTTGACCAAGGAAATTGCCGATGCAAGAGAGAAGAACCTGTTGTTATCACTCCATTTCAAGGCGACCATGATGAAGGTTTCCGACCCCATCATTTTTGGTCATGCTTTGGAAGTATACTTCTCCGAACTGTTCAAGACCTATGGCGACACTTTTCAAAAGTTGGGCATCAACCCTAACAATGGATTGGAAACCTTATTGGACAAAATCGGGGGACTGCCCGAAGAGCAGCACAAAGAAATTGAAGCAGCTATCAAGGCCAGCATCGACAATGGACCCGATTTGGCCATGGTGAATTCCGATAAGGGAATCACCAACCTTCATGTACCCAGCGATGTCATTATTGACGCTTCCATGCCCGCCATGATCCGAAATTCTGGTAAAATGTGGGACAAAAATGGAGAACTTCAAGATACCAAGGCAATCATTCCCGACAGCAGTTACTCTGGCGTGTACCAAGCGACCATTGATTTCTGCAAGGAGCACGGAGCCTTCGACCCTACTACCATGGGAACAGTGCCCAATGTAGGTTTGATGGCCCAAAAAGCCGAAGAGTACGGTTCGCACGACAAAACGTTTGAGATTGAGACGACTGGAACCGTAAAAGTGGTAGACGCCAACGGAAATACCTTGATTGAGCACAAGGTAGAAGAAGGAGATATTTGGAGAATGTGCCAGGTGAAGGATGCCCCGGTCCAGGACTGGGTAAAACTGGCCGTTTCCCGAGCCAGGGCCACCAATACGCCCGCCGTTTTCTGGTTGGATGCCGAAAGGGCCCACGACGCAGAACTGATCAAAAAGGTCAATCTATACCTAAAAGACCATGATACCGAAGGATTGGATATTCGAATCCTATCCCCTATCGAAGCGACCAAGTTTACCTTGAAGCGCATGAAAGATGGCAAGGACACGATTTCCGTTTCCGGTAACGTATTGCGGGATTACCTAACGGACCTTTTCCCTATTCTCGAAGTAGGAACCAGTGCCAAAATGTTGTCCATCGTTCCTTTGATGAATGGAGGTGGTTTATTTGAAACAGGTGCTGGAGGTTCTGCCCCAAAACACGTAGAGCAATTTTTGGAAGAAGGTCACTTACGATGGGATTCTTTGGGAGAATTTCTGGCGTTGGCCGTTTCATTGGAGTTTTACGGGGAAAAGAACAAGAACAGCAAAGCCCTCATATTGTCCGAAGCATTGGACAAGGCCACCGAAGAATTTTTGAATCAGGATAAATCGCCATCCCGTAAAGTGAACGAGCTGGATACCCGGGGCAGCCATTTCTACCTTGCCCTATATTGGGCAGAGCAATTGGCCAAGCAAGAACAAGACCAAGAATTGAAAGCCATATTCTCTAAAGTGTACGAAGCCATGTCCACCAACGAGCAGAAAATCGCCCAAGAATTGATCGATGCCCAAGGGTCGCCCGTGGATATCGGAGGGTATTACCTTCCAAACCCGGAAAAAGCATCCAAAGCCATGCGTCCCAGTGCAACATTGAACCAGATTTTGAGTTCGATCGTGTAAGTAAAATAACGTAACTACAATTCTTTAGGCCGTCTAGAAAGCGTTAATATTTGAACTTTGTCAGGTTGAGCGCAGTCGAAACCCATTGATTTTCAAAGTCTCTTAAGTTCTCGACTGCGCTCGAACTGACAGGCAAACTGCTTTTTAGACGGCCTTTTTTTATTCTTGGACCAAAATGTTAAAATGTGGGTGGTTTCCCGCTTTCCCTTTTTCACTCTGCCATAAATACGTACTTTTAAAAAAAACAATCGAATGCCCAGACATTATCTTGCGTTGTTGCTAGCCCTGTTTGGGCATTTTTTTGTGATACACGCCCAAGAACGCTATACGTTGAGCGGTACCATTTCCGAAGCTTCCAGTAATGAAACCCTTATCGGGGTCACCGTGGCCATTTCCGAGCTACGAACAGGGACCACGACCAACGAATACGGCTTTTATTCCATTACCCTGCCCGAAGGTGAGTACCAAGTTATTGTGAGCTATTTGGGTTTTCAAGAGGTAGTGCGCACCATCAATTTGAACCAAAACCAAAAATTGGACTTTAAACTGGAAGAAAAGGCAGAAGAGCTTGCCGAGGTGGTCGTCACAGATGATGTGGAAAAACTCGATATACGAAAGCCACAAATGAGCGTTACGTCCCTTTCCTCCAATACCATAAAACAGGTTCCCGTGGTGTTGGGTGAGGCCGACGTTATCAAATCCTTGGTATTGCTCCCTGGAATCACCAACGCTGGTGAGGCTTCCTCCGGATTCAATGTTCGGGGTGGTGCCGTAGACCAAAATCTTATCTTGTTGGACGAGGCGATAATCTTCAATTCTTCACACCTCTTCGGATTCTTTTCCGTATTCAATCCAGACGCCATAAAGGACGTAAAACTCTTCAAGGGTGGTATTCCGGCGCGCTACGGCGGAAGGGTGTCCTCGGTGTTGGAAATCTTTCAAAAAGAAGGGAACAGCAAAGAATTTAAGGTCAACGGTGGGATTGGAGCGGTAGCCAGTAGGTTGCTGGTGGAGGGGCCCATTCAAAAAGACCGTACCGCATTCTTGATTGGCGGCCGTGCCTCCTACGCTCACTTGTTTCTGCCCCTGTTCGACGTCAACAGCAAGGCCTACTTCTACGATTTGAACACTAAAATCAACCATAAAATCAATGAGAACAACAGTGTTTTCCTTTCGGGTTATTTTGGGCGGGACTTATTTAACGTGAGCGAACGCTTCGTGAACATTTACGGGAATGCCGTTGGAAACCTCAGATGGAACCACTTATTTTCCGATAAGCTTTTTTCCAACCTTTCGTTGATTTATTCTGATTATTACTACGGTCTGGAACTCGATTTCGTTGGATTTGAGTGGAATTCCGGGATTCAGAATTTCAATGTAAAATATGACCTGAAGCATTATCTAAATGATAAGTTTCAGATGAATTATGGCCTCAACAGCATCTACTACGTGTTCAATCCCGGGAAGATTGTGCCCAACAGTCCCGATTCCGGTATTGTTGAAGAGCAGCTGACCAAAAAATACGCCAACGAAAATGCAGTCTATGTAGACCTTGAACATCAAATAACTGAAAACCTAAGCATGCAATATGGGCTTAGGGCAAGTCAGTTCAACCGTTTTGGGCAGGACGAGTTCTTTGTGTACCAAAACAACAACCCTGTCGAGTTTGACCCCTTTACACTTACGTATCGGGAAGCAAAACCTATAGACACCATAAGCCCCGGAAGAAGCGGAACCTTAAAGTCATTTTTCAATTTGGAGCCCAGGGTATCCATGTCCTACACCTTTAAAGAAAACAATTCCATCAAGGCTAGCTATACACGATTGGCACAATACCTTCACTTATTGTCCAATACCAGCTCCCCTACCCCTTTGGATGTGTGGACACCCAGCGGACCGTTCGTGGAGCCGCAATTGCTGGACCAATATGCCATGGGTTATTTTAGAAACATAAAAAATGGCGCCTACACCCTGGAAACCGAAGTGTTCTACAAGGACATTCAAAATCGGATAGATTATATTGATGGGGCCAATCTGATTGCCAATAATGCCATTGAACAGGTCATCCTCAACGGACAGGCCAGGGCCTACGGTCTGGAACTCCTGCTGCGAAAAAACGAAGGCCAATTTAAGGGGTGGTTGGCTTACACCTTATCCCGCTCTGAACAACGAACCCCCGGTCGTACACTCAATTTTGACTCTGGACGTTCCAACCTGGAAACCGGAATCAATTTTGGCGATTGGTACAGTACCCCCTTTGACAAAACACATGACCTTTCCCTCTACGGCAGTTTTGAATTGAACGATAAGTGGAGCTTCAACGCCAACTTTGTCTATCAAACCGGGCAGCCCACCAATTATCCCATAGGCCAATTTGAGTTTGAAGGTGTGAGTGTACCCTATTATGGGTTGCGGAACAAGGAACGGTTACCGGACTATCACCGTTTGGATATATCGGCCATATTGACTCCAAGAAAAAATAAAGGAAGGAAATTTCAATCGGAATGGGTGTTCAGTATCTATAACGCCTACAATCGCATGAACGCCGCCTCTATCAATTTTAGGGAAAACGAAGATACCG
Organism: Allomuricauda sp. MMSF_3307; assembly: GCF_030733585.1. Classification (NCBI taxonomy): domain Bacteria; kingdom Pseudomonadati; phylum Bacteroidota; class Flavobacteriia; order Flavobacteriales; family Flavobacteriaceae; genus Allomuricauda; species Allomuricauda sp. MMSF_3307. The sequence goes on along the minus strand of NZ_JASHIQ010000002.1, from coordinate 570,022 downwards.
GACGTAACGAAGCCGTCCGTACCTCTATTTTTGGTATTGTACCCTCAGTAACCTATAACTTTAAATTCTAGTGAGATGAAGAAACTTATCGCTCTTATGGTTATCGTTTTGGCCATGGCATCTTGCGAAGACGTCATCGAGGTAGATCTGCCCGAGGTAGAAACCAGACTCGTGGTAGATGGGCTGTTGCGCGTGGACAAAAGTCAGGAATTTATAGATGTTCGCATCCAAATGCGGGAAAGCAGCAATTTTTTTGAGGATAATCCTCCGGCCCAAGTCGAAAGTGCCCTCATTTACTACGGGGTGCTCGAGAATGGCAATTTTGAAAGTATCGCCTTCAGTAACCTGACCGAAGAAACACCGGGCTCTGGCATATACGTGCCGGACCCCACTTTTATGGAGGACCAACGTATTCGTACCGCCTCTGCGGAACCCGGAGTAGTGTTTGTATTGCAGGTTACCCATAAGGGAAGAAAGTACTTTGCACAGACCGAATATGCCCCCACCGTTCCCATAGACAATCTGGAACAGGGAACCGACACCCTCTTTGACGAGGAGGAGACTGAAATCATCGTCAGCTTTACGGATAATGGGGATGAGGACAACTTTTATGTCTTTGATTTTATGAACAGTGAGTTTTTGGTAGTGGAAGATGAATTCTTTCAGGGACAACAATTCTCGTTTTCCTATTTCTATGATGATGAAATCACCACAGGAGAAACCGTTACAGTTAGTATACTAGGGGCTACGGAAGAATTCTATAATTATATGGATTTGGTCTTGGAGCAGACGGAAAACAATGGTGGGGTATTCCAAACACCCGTGGCAACCGTCCGAGGTAATGTATTTGATATTACGGGATTGGACAATATCACTATTTTGGACAATGTTGAACGCCCAAACGATTATGCATTGGGCTATTTTGGCGTAGTTCAAGAGTTCTCCAGAGAACTAACGATTACGGATTAGCTAATGATATCAAGGCAATGTTCAAATTGATTTTAAGGATTGACTGCGCAATTGTTCACTAAGTACGACCAAAAAAAACCTTAAGGAAGAGGGTAATCAAATTTCCTGAACAAGCTGCTGCCGTTTTTTTACATCAACCATGAAACAAGCGATTACCATACTGTTATGTGCCATCCTGTTTTTTTCTTGTGAGGACACGATTGAGGTGGACTTACCGGAAGTTGAAACACGGCTGATCGTGGATGGTCTTGTCCGAGTGGATAAAAGTCAGGAATTGGTAGATGTAAAAATCAAACTGAGGGAGAGCAGCAATTTCTTCGAGGAGAACCAGCCCACACAAGCCGAAAGCGTGCTGATTTACTATGGAAAACCCACGAGTGGTGGACTTTTTGAGGATATTTCATTCTCTACCCTTGTTGAAAAAGATTTGGGCAGTGGAATCTATGTGCCAAACCTGGAGCAAGACCAAATACGCACCGCCTTTGTAGAGCCTGGGGTTGTTTTTATCCTTCAAATCACACATAAAGGGAAAAGGTATTATGCCCAAACCGAATATGCCCCTACCGTTCCTATTGATAATCTGGAACAAGGCACGGATACTTTTTTGGATGAAGAAGAGACCGAAATCATCGTCACCTTTACCGATAATGGGGATGAGGATAACTTTTACCTCTTTGATTTTATGAATAGTGAGTTTTTGGTGGTGGAAGATGAATTCTTTCAGGGACAACAATTCTCATTTTCCTATTTCTATGATGATGAAATCACCACTGGAGAAACCGTTACAGTTAGTATACTAGGGGCTACGGAAGAATTCTATAATTATATGGATTTGGTACTGGAGCAGACGGAAAACAATGGTGGGGTGTTCCAAACACCCGTGGCAACCGTTCGAGGTAATGTATTTGATATTACGGGATTGGACAACATCAACCTGTTTGATAATGTAGAACGACCCAATGATTACGCCCTTGGCTATTTTGCAATGGTGCAGGAATACACCGCAACCCTTACCATTCCATAACTCATCTTTACACTACGGCATAAAGGAATAGAATCACCAAAAGTCCAATTGTACCCTGAACCAAGGTACCAAGGGTGTGACCCTTAAGTGCAGTCTTTACTTTCATGTGGGAAAATTGGGAAACCACCCAAAAATAGCTGTCATTGATGTGTGAAACGGTCATGGCGCCCGCACCAATTGCCAAAACCGCCAAAGCCTTGTCCGTAATCGAAATCAAACCAAAAGTTTCCAACAAGGGTGCAATAATGGCTGAAGTGGTAATAATCGCTACCGTTGAAGAACCTTGGGCCGTTTTGAGCACCGCAGCGATAACGAAAGCTATCAAAAGTCCACCAACGCCTGTGCTGGACTCCAAATTGATGATAGAAGCAATATCCATGGTTCGCAGAATGGCTCCAAAAGCCCCTCCCGCCCCTGTGATCAACACAATGGCACCCGCTTTCATGAACGCTTCGGAAACCCATCCTTTTTTATCTTCTTGTGGTACCTTTCTACCCAATGAAAAAGCAAAAAAGACACCAATCAACAAAGCTATTACCGGACTGCCCAAAAAGTTGAACATTTGAAACAGCCATCCTTCACCCAAAGGGTGTGTCGGGTAATCCACGATGGATTTCATGGCTATCAATACAATCGGTACCAACAATGGCAAAAAAGCCTGGTAGGGCTTTACGGTGGCTAAAACCTCTTCCTTTTGCTCCATGGTTTTGGTACTATCATCTTCTTGAAGGGATTTCCCGATGAACCGGGCCCAAAAATAACCTGAAATGGAAACAGGTATGGCCACCAAAAGTCCAAAAATGAGCACCATGCCCAAATCAGCCTCCAAAATAGCGGCTGCTGCCAACGGTCCAGGGGTCGGAGGCACAAACACATGGGCGGAATACAAGCCCGTGGCCAAGGCAATGGCAAACACTAGGGCAGGTATACCCGTCTTTTTGCTGATGGCCTTGTTCAAGGAAGAAAGTATGATGTATCCTGAATCACAATATACAGGGATGGAAATAACAAATCCAGCCAGATTGATTGCCAAAGGGGAGCGTTTTAATCCGATTACCTTTAAAATACTATTGGCCAAGACTTGGGTGCTTCCCGTCTTTTCTAAATAAATTCCGATGACCGTTCCAAAAGCGATGACCAGACCTATGCCCGAAAGCGTGTTGCCGAAACCTTCCGCCATGGTGGTCATGATGTGTTGTGGGGCAAGGCCCAGTAAAAAACCAGAAGCCACTGCTGCAATGGTCAACGAAAAGATGGGGTGCATCTTAAATTTTACGGTGGCCACAATGATAAATAGGACCACTACCCCAAGAACTAGCATTTCCATGGTTGATTTTTAGTGCAATACCCGCTAAATATAAGCTAATATTCCTACTTTGGTCCCATGAGGCATACGAACAAGGAACTTCTGGTAAAAGGTATCAAATCATTTGGGTTTACGGTCGTAGCCATGTTTATGGGACCGTTTCTTATCTACCAAGCGTTTAAAAATGAGGGGCACCTGTTTTATTGGCCCGTACTCATCTTGGGCATTGCGTGCGCTATATTGGCCATTTATTTAGGCTTTCGCTCCGTAAAGATTGTTATGGACGCCGTTTTTGGAGAAAAGACCAAGGATTAGTCGTTCGTCTTTTGAGGCGTATTTTTCCACTTATTGGTCAGTTGGGCATAATCGTAGTCCAATACCGATTTTTGACGCTCCAAGCGACTGGCAGCAAAGGCACGCTGTAAAATGTCCTCTATCAAATAGTCCTCATGCACCTCTTCGGGCTTAAACTCTTCCTTTAAACTGATCTTGAACAGACTGGCCGTGGTATTGTACCAAAATGCACGCCACCCACTGCGGAGGTCCTTCACCAAATCAAAAGCGGTGGTACCTGTTTGCCTATGGATCAATTTGACCAAAATCTGTCCTTCGGTTCGGGTCAATTTTTTCAGCTCTTCTGAGAATTCCCCCTCAATATATTTTTGCACCTTTCGGGTATATCGCCTTTGGTGCCTTCTTTTTTTGATGAGCTCAAGACTATCGTTCAGTTCCACTAAGCGCTCTGCAGCCAATTTGGCGTAGGGATACACCTTCAAGGTTTTTCTTCGTAGAATGTAATACCGTAGTTTGTCCTGTTGGCTGGCAAAGTCCAATTGTCCGAAAAGATAGACTTCGTCCAGTTCAATGGAGCTCATCAAAATAGAATCTCCCTCAAACCTCACATAATAGTCCTCGATGGAATCTTGGGCAATGGAATCCCGCGGGTAAACCAGCGAATCCTTTTGCGGTTCCTGGGTAAACCCAACGGCAGCAATTGCCAAAAATACAAGCAGAAGAGTGTTACGTAACATCACAATTCTTTCTCAATAGTCCTGCCAAAAGTAAGGATAAAGGTATGATTTGGCTATTAAATAAAAGTGAATATTAGTATGTTTGTGTACTAAATCAGATACATGGCAAAAGAGAAAATCATCAACGAAAAATCGCTTGAATTTTTAGAAAGATATTTGAACAACGCCTCGCCCACGGGCTATGAGCTCGCCGGACAAAAAATTTGGATGGACTATGTGAGGCCCTATGTGGATGAGTTTATTACCGACACTTACGGCACGGCGGTAGGTGTTATCAATCCAAATGCCAAATATAGAGTTGTCATCGAAGGCCACTCCGATGAAATTTCGTGGTATGTCAACTATATCACAGATGAAGGATTGCTCTACGTTATCCGAAACGGGGGTAGCGACCACCAGATCGCTCCATCGAAATGGGTGAATATCCATACCAAAAATGGTATTGTAAAAGGAGTTTTTGGATGGCCCGCCATCCACACCAGAAACAAGGAGAAAGAGGAACCGCCAAAGTTGGACAACATCTTCATTGATATTGGTGCAAAGGACAAGAAAGAGGTCGAGGAAATGGGCGTTCACGTAGGATGCGTCATCACTTACCCTGACCAGTTCGAAATTTTGAACAAGGACAAGTTTGTTTGTAGGGCCTTGGACAACCGTATGGGCGGATACATGATTGCAGAGGTGGCCCGCTTGCTCAAAGAGAATAAAAAAGAGCTTCCCTTTGGCTTGTACATCACCAATTCGGTACAAGAAGAGATTGGGCTCCGTGGTGCGGAAATGATCACACAGACCATTAAACCGAATGTGGCCATTGTAACGGATGTGTGCCACGACACCACCACCCCAATGATTGATAAAAAGACGGAAGGCGAGACCAAAATCGGCGACGGTCCGGTAATAGCTTATGCCCCTGCGGTACAAAACAAATTGCGCGAGCGTATTTTGGAGACTGCGGAAGCCCATAGGATTCCGTTCCAGCGCAATGCATCTTCCAGATACACGGGAACTGATACCGATGCCTTTGCTTATAGCAATGGTGGTGTGGCCTCGGCTTTGATTTCGTTGCCGTTGCGCTACATGCACACCACGGTAGAAACGGTTCATAAGGATGATGTGGAGAATGTGATCCGGTTGATTTATGAAACTTTATTGAACATTAAGGAAGGGGAAACCTTTAGTTATTTTGATTAACTGAGCCAGTTTCTTAATGGAACCTATTAAATTAAGTCATCTCGAAGCAGCTTCGGGGTGACTTTTTTTTATCTTTATGTACATGGACGAGAAGGTGGACATATTGGACGATGAGGGAAAACCAACGGGCAAATCCTGTTTAAAATCGGAAGCACACGGCAAGGGATGGTTGCACCCTACGGTCCATATTTGGTTGTATACCGCAGACGGTCGGGTTCTAATTCAACAACGTGGCAAAAATAAGGCTACCCATCCTTTGCTTTGGGATGTTTCGGTAGCAGGGCATGTGGCATCTGGAGAGCCAATCGTTACTGCGGCAATACGTGAGGTCGAGGAAGAAGTAGGCTATCAAATTACGGAAGAGGATTTGGAAGCCATCGGTACTTTTAAGGCCATCCATAAGATTGCAGAGGATTTTATCGATGCGGAACTCCATCATATCTTTTTGTGTGAGATTGAGACGCCTTTCAAAAATCTAACCAAACAGGAAAGTGAAGTGGAAGCACTGGATTTGATTCCGCTTTTCAGGTTTGCCGAAGAAACATGGGGTCTCGCCAATACGGGCAAGTACGTGCCGCACGGCCCTACCTATTACAAAAAAATCATACAGGCTATTAAAGCTCGGACCTGAGCTGCTCTACAAAAGCTTCGACACTATCCAACGCATACGATTTTTGGTCTCCGGTCTTCATATTTTTAACCACAAACTTGCCATCAGTCAGTTCTTGGTCACCTAAAAGAATGGTATAAGGCACTCCCCTTTTATCCGCATATTTGAATTGCTTTTGCACTTTGGTGTCCGTAGGGTACAAATCGGCCCGGAGCCCGTGTTTGCGAAGTCCTGACACCAATTGCAAGGCTGCCCTTCCCTCCTTTTCACCAAAGTTGAGGCAAAGTACGTCCAATGATGTATCCAAGCTATTAGGAAACAGGTTCAATTCTTCCAAAACCAGATAGATACGATCCAATCCGAAGGAAATCCCCACACCGCTCACATCTTTCAGTCCAAAAATACCCGTAAGATCGTCGTAGCGACCACCACCACCAATAGAGCCCATTTGGACACCTTCTGGGGCGGCCACCTCAAAAATGGCCCCGGTATAGTAGTTGAGTCCGCGGGCAAGGGTAACGTCCAATTGAAGCGTGGCCGATTGTAATCCCAACATATCAACCGTAGCAATGATTTCTTCCAATTCGGAAACCCCCAACATACCCACTTCGGAGTCGGCTAGGATAATTTTAAGCTGTTCCAACTGTTCGGAAGCCGTTCCTGTCATCTTGAACAAAGGCTGTGCCTTGGTAATGGCTGCCTCGGAGATGCCTTTTTCCATCATCTCGGCCTTTACTTTCTCCTCTCCTATCTTGTCCAACTTATCCAAGGCCACGGTAAAATCGACCAGCAACTGTTGTGCGCCAATCACCTCGGCGATACCCGATAGAATTTTGCGGTTATTGATTTTGATGGTTGTCCCTTTTAGCCCCAAGTCTGTAAAAACGGCATCGTAGAGCTGTACAAACTCCACTTCCTGCAATAACGAATTTGCCCCGACCACATCGGCATCGCATTGGTAAAACTCACGGAAACGCCCTTTTTGGGGACGGTCAGCACGCCATACCGGCTGAATTTGATATCGTTTGAACGGAAAATCGATTTCGTTTTGGTGCATCACTACGTAACGGGCGAATGGCACGGTAAGGTCGTAGCGCAGGGCTTTTTCTGAAATTTTGGGCGTTAAGGAAGCAGAATCTTTGGAACTGTAGGTCACATCGTCCACCTTGGAGATAAAATCGCCCGAATTCAGGATTTTAAAGATTAAACGGTCGCCTTCGTCCCCATACTTTCCCATAAGTGTCTCCGAATTCTCAAAAGACGGGGTCTCGATGGGTTGAAAACCAAAGGTTTCAAAATGCTTTTTAATGGTTTGGATGATATAGTTGCGCTTGGCCACCTCGGCGGGTGAAAAATCGCGGGTTCCTTTAGGTATGGATGGTTTTTTTGCCATGTGATCTTACATTCTCGTGCAAATATACGCTTGACGGTAGAATGGTGGAAAGCTAAAGGACAAAAGATTCCAGGATGCCTTTACGCTTTCAGATTGATAAATGGTTGAATTCCTGAATTTCTTGCTTCCAACGTCCAAATCAGTGCTCCATAATCTGCTCAAACCACTGGTACAGCTCTCCTTTGGTGATGACCGCCCCTTGTTTAATGAGTTCAAATTTATCGACATTCTTGTCCTCGCCATAAGCCTTGGAAGCCGATAGGTATTCCACAAAATCCGATTGATAGTTCCGTTTGAACCAACCAAAGCCCACTTCGGTCCTTAAATCGATTTCAGGATTCAGGATTTTAACGGAAAGTAATTTCATCTCCTTTTCCGTCAAATGAAAGAGGTGCATGTGCCTTTCAGAAATATTCTCCAAGTATTCTACCCTGTTCAGCACACCTTCCCAAATCAGATCGCTAAACACATCGATTTCCTCCTCAGCCACTTCGGGCTTTTCCTTTTTAAGGGTATCCCACTCTTCTGCCGTAATGGATTGTGTCGCCAAAAAGTTGATGAATTCCGGATGGAGCTCTTCCAATTGCTCCTTGGTCAATCTTCTGTACTTCATGCGGCAAAAATATAAAAGGCTAGGCAGAACCACCCTGTTTTTACCCCAAGAATACGGTCAAAAAGCAGTTTGCACCGGAGTTCTTTAAGTTTACCTTAACCTACGAGGTTTGGCAAGCCCTTTTAATTATTGTAGTTTCGGAGATTCACATGTAATAAAAAGAAGATAGCATGACATTTTTGAAATCAATGAAAACGTTTGTGGTGGGTGTGGCCATTATGGGTGCCACTGCCTTTTCACAAATTACGGCACAAGAACAAGTAGAGGTAAGCGATGCGGAACTGAATAAAATTGCCGCTGCATTCCAAGATATCCAAAAGGTGAACATGGAGGCCCAACAACAGGTTATGGCAACCGTAAAGGAGAGCGGTTTCGACCCAAATCGCTTCAATGAAATGTACCAAGCCTCAGCTTCCGCAGAACAAACGGTGGAGGCAAGTGATGAGGAGAAACAACGCTTTGGTGAGGTGATGGGTAAAATTCAGCAAATGCAAACGGGTTTCATGAAACAAATCCAAGAAATCATCAGCAAGGAAGGTTTAACCATGGAACGCTACGAAAAAATAGCGATGGCCCTACAAACGGATGCCGATCTACAGGGTAGACTACGGGCTGCTATGGAGCAAAAGCCCTAAGATTATTTAATAATAAGAACATAAAAAAAGCCCTTTGAGAAATCAAAGGGCTTTTTTGTATATGTTATGGTGTGGATTATTTAGCTTCCGCAACCACTTCAAAAGGGAATTCTACTACAACTTCCCTGTGCAATCTGATAATGGCCTCGTAAGGACCGGTTCTTTTGATAGCTCCACCTTTAATGTTGATGAATTTTCTATCAATCTGGTGTCCTTCTTTGTCCAAGGCAGCAGCAAGGTCGATATTGGTCACCGAACCGAACAATTTATCACCGGCACCTGCCTTGGCAGTAATGCGGATTTCCAATTGTTTCAACGCATCGGCCACTTTTTGGGCCTCGTCAATGACTTTCTTCTCCTTGTGAGCTCTTTGCTTAAGGTTCTCGGCCAAAACTTTTTTGGCAGATGGAGTGGCCAAATCGGCCAACCCTTGAGGGATTAGGAAGTTTCTGCCGTAACCGTTCTTTACGGTAACGATATCATCCTTAAATCCCAAATCCTGTACATCTTCTTTTAGAATAAGTTCCATTCTCTGGTGTTTTTTATTTCAACATATCGCCAACGTACGGCATTAAGGCTAGGTGACGGGCACGCTTTACGGCCTGAGCCACTTTTCTTTGGTATTTCAAGGAAGTACCGGTAAGTCTTCTAGGAAGCAATTTTCCTTGTTCGTTTACCAACTTCATCAAGAAATCCGGATCTTTGTAATCGATATACTTGATACCTGATTTCTTGAACCTACAATACTTCTTCTGCTTGCTGGTCTCAATGTTCAGCGGGGTCAAATATCTGATTTCCCCGTCTTTTTTCGATTTTGCTTGTTGCTCGATAGATGCCATACCCTATGCCTTTGCTTTTAGTTTGTTTCTTCTTTTTTCCGCCCAAGCAATTGCGTGCTTGTCCAATTTAACGGTCAAAAAACGCATGATGCGCTCGTCTCTTCTGAATTCAAGCTCATATGGGCCAATAGCCTCACCTGGAGCCTGGAATTCGAACAAGTGGTAAAATCCACTTTTCTTGTGCTGAATGGGATAGGCCAACTTTTTAAGTCCCCAATCTTCCTTGGAGACCATTTTGGCACCATTCTTAATCAAGAAATCTTCAAATTTCTTGACTGTTTCCTCTATCTGGGTCTCAGACAGAACGGGATTCAAAATGAAAACAGTTTCGTAATGGTTCATTATAATATATTTTTAAAGGAGCGCAAAATTAATAATAATTCCTTCGCCCTGCAAGAAAAGTAAAAAAACTTCGTTAAAGTAACAGAGTTATCAACAGTGAAAAACCCAATAAACCTAAATAACACTTATGGCAATTTACACAACAAAATAGACCATGTTTACATCTTTTGTTGCCCGTAAGCGGGTTTTTTATGTACTTTGCCCATGATTTAAAACCCTACAAATCACCCCATTCTATGAAATTAAAAAGTATAATTGTAGACGATTCCTCGATGCAGCGCATGGCCGTTGCAAAGTTGGTCAACAATCATCCACACCTCGCCTTGGTTGCTGAGTACAGCAATGCCATTGAAGCCAAAAATGGCCTTAAGAACCATGAAATCGACCTTATCTTTTTAGATGTTGAAATGCCCATCATCAGCGGTTTTGACCTTTTGGAGGCCCTAGAGAACCCACCACAGGTCATCCTTATTACTGGAAAACCTGATTATGCACTTAAAGCATTTGACTACGATGTAACCGATTACCTTCACAAACCCATCACCCTAGCGCGTTTTGAAGCCTCCGTAAAAAGAGCTGTTGCCAAATACGAGCAAATGAACCGTGTTGATGAGGACGAAGAGCACATCTTTGTAAAGAGTAACCTTAAAAAGCGTAAGGTTATCTTAAACGACATAAAATGGATAGAAGCATTGGGAGATTACATCAAATTGGTGACCGACGAAGCCAATATCGTAATCCTATCCACCATGAAATCTTTTGAAAAGCAATTGCCTGCCGAAAAATTTCTACGTATCCATAAATCTTATATTGTGAATCTGGAGAAGATTGAGAAATTCAACAGCAAAAATGTTGAAGTAGGGGGCAGACAGATTCCTTTGAGTAGAAACAAGAAAACAGAACTAGCCGAAGCGCTGGCCAATGTATAATTAGATGTGGTCCACATTGTAGACCAATCGTACACTTTTATACTTAGAAATAGCATTAAAGGATTTTTCGATTCTTTTAATGCTATTTTTTGTTTGGGCCAAGGGCTGTTTTCTCGGCACCTTGATCAATATATTTTTGAGATAATCCCTTCGGATTCGGGATACCGGTGGGTATTCAGGGCCAAGAATATTCGTGCCGAGCACATTCCGCAACGACCCCGCCATCCAGTCCGCCGCCTCGTTCAATTTATTGAAATCTTTATCCTTTAAGGTGATTTTGATCAACCGCACCAAAGGGGGATATTTAAACTGCTCCCTTTCATAGAATTGCTCCTTGAACATGCTATCGTAGCTGTTCGTAGTCACCTGTTGCAATATTTGATGGTACGGATTGTACGTTTGAATGAGGACCTTGCCCCGTTTTTGGGTGCGCCCTGCCCTGCCCGCTACCTGCGTGAGCATTTGAAAACTGCGTTCATGCGCCCGGTAATCGGGGAAATTGAGCATGGAATCAGCATTCATGATGCCCACCAAGCTCACATTTCTGAAATCCAGCCCCTTGGTTACCATTTGGGTACCGACCAAAATGTCCATTTCCTGATTTTCAAAAGATGAAATGATTTTATCATAAGCATATTTTCCTCGGGTAGTGTCCAAATCCATCCGCCCCACCGAAACATCGGGGAACAACTGTCCCAATTCCTGCTGAATCTGTTCCGTACCAAAACCTTTGTTGTCCAGAGTAGGGCTCCCACAAGCCAAACAGGCCTGCTGCAACGCCATGTGATACCCACAATAATGGCAACGCAATTGGTTCCTGTGCTGATGATAAGTTAAACTGACATCGCAATTTGGGCATTGGGCCACATGTCCGCAGGTGGTACATTCCACCACTGGGGCAAAACCCCTTCGATTCTGAAAAAGTATGATTTGCTCCCCCTCCTCCAAGGCTTCGGTCATCGCCTTGATCAAAATTTCGGAAAAGTGTCCTTTCATACGCCGTTTACGGGTCGCTTCCTTGATATCCACCAAATTGATTTCCGGCATCAGCACCTCGCCAAACCGATGGGCAATGGAAGCGTAGCCATATTTTTTCGTCTTGGCGTTGTACATACTTTCAATGCTTGGCGTAGCGGAACCCAGAACAATGTGGGCCTTGTGCATGGAAGCCAAAACCACGGCCGCATCCCGTGCGTGGTAACGTGGTGCTGGGTCGAATTGTTTAAAAGAGGTTTCATGTTCCTCATCCACCACCACCAACCCCAATTGGGTAAACGGAAGGAAAAGCGACGAACGTGCACCAATGACAATCTGGGCTTTCTCGGCATTCTTCAGCACATTATTCCACACCTCTACCCTTTCGTGAATGCTGTATTTGGAATGATAAACGGATACTTGATGTCCAAAATAATGTCGCAACCTATTGATCAATTGGGAGGTCAGAGCAATTTCTGGAAGCAGATACAAGGCCTGTTTGCCCTCTTCCAAGCATTTCTGAATCAATTTGACGTACACCTCGGTCTTTCCAGAGGAGGTGACCCCGTGTAACAATACTGGTTTTTGCTCTTCAAAACCGTGATGGATATCCTCCAACGCCTGTTGTTGGTGCTCATTTAAAAGAACCTGTTCGGAAGCATTAGAACGCTCATCAAAATCCACCCGATCTTTTCGGATGTGGTACTCCTCCAAAATACCTTTATCAACAAGTGCCTTGATCACGGCCCTTGAGGCCCTGCTTTCTTTTTCGAGTTCGGCAACGGGTATGGGTTTGGAGCTTTTGGCCCTTAGTTGGAACAAGGAAAGTACAACCTGACTTTGTTTCGGGGCCCTTGTGAGTTCGTTGAGCAATGCTGAAAGTTCCGCTTCGCCCTCGTACTGCTCAGAGAGTTTTACATAGCGGACCAATTTGGGCTTGTATTGCTCGTAGAGTTCCTCCTTTTGGACCACCACGCCTTTATACACCAAGGTATTGATGAGCTTCAACACGTGCTTTTTGTCCACAATATCACTGACCTCAGCTACTTTTAATGCGGTTTGATGTTGTAATGCCTCATACACCAAAAACTCATCATCGTTGAGTTCCTGCTCATCCACTTCGGCATTTTTGTTGGGCAGAATCAAGGTTTCGCTCTCCAGCATAAAGGCACTGGGCAAAGCAGTCCGAATCACCTCTCCCAAGGTGCACATATAGTACTTTGCCACCCATTCCCAATGCCTGAGCTGCACTGGTGTGACCACCGGGTGTTCGTCCAAAATCTGATAAATCTCCTTGGGTTCGTAGGCTTCGGGAGCATTTTGGTGGATGCGGTAGGCCAAAGCCGTATAAATCTTGGATTTCCCGAAGGGTACGGCCACACGCATACCTTCCTGTAAAAAATCCGTTTCAGCTTTTGAAATTTTATACGTGAAGAGTTTCTCCAGGGGAATGGGCAAAACAACCTCCAAAAAATAATCCATATCTAGTTCTCTATCACCCGGTGCCATGTTTGGGTTCGATACAAAAAGGCGAGATAGCCCCGTACTTTGAGACGGTTAGCGTTTTCCTCGTCCAACCATACCCGACCCCTAAAGGTCATGGCCTGTTCTGGATCAAAGAGTTTGTCGCCTTTGTAGATCCCATCTTTCTTTTCCTCAAAATCCTCCATGATCTTCATGCCGAGGATTGGCTTATTTTTTCGTTCTCCCTCACATTTGGTACATACCGCACCTTTTTTTCCTTCCTGCAAAATCTTCACCACCTTGGCATGCAACAAACCACCGTCCTTGTATATTTCGATGATTGCTTTTTCGGTACCATCACGGTCGTCAATGGTTTTCCACTTGCCAAAAACGGTCTGGGCAAAGGTGATTTGACCCATCAGAAAACATAGGGCGAAAACCCATTTACGCATCATTCTTCTGTTTTTCATGCCTTTTTTTAAGGGAATTTAGGGTTGCGTTGAGCTCAAAGCCCAACAATAAAATGTTTGAATTTAACCAAATAAACACCATTAGGATCAATAATCCTCCCAAAGCGCCATAAAGTTCATTGTATCGGGCAAATTCGTCCACATAAATACCGAAAAGATAAGAGGTGAGCAAGAACAAGAGGGTGGTCATCAAGGCACCGGCGGAGAAGAATCGCGCCTTACGCCCTTCTGCGGTTCCAAAATAGTACAGTATGGCCGTGGTGATGTAGGACAAAAACAAAAAGAACAGGACTTTGGCTATCTGAATGCCTACCGTATCGCCTTTTTCCACATCGTACCCCAAGGTTTTGCCCAAATATTCACTGGTGTATTCCACGATATAAAATTCAAAATAGACGAAGGCAACGGCTCCCACAATCAATAAAATGGAAAGAATGAGCCCCACCATGAGCGCATAGGCATACTGACGGAAAAAGTTACGGGTCAGTTCGACATGATAGGAGTTCTCAAAACCCCCAAAAATGGCATTTACGCCGTTGGCCACCAGAAAAATGGACAAAATAAAGGCGGAGGACAACAATCCCCCTTGCTTTTGGTCCTTGATCTGCTGATAGATTTCCCCAAAATAATCACTGGTTGCGGAAGGGAGAAAGGACTCCAGAAAATCCAAAAATTGGGCATCAAAATTCTCGTTGCCCACACTCACGTAGGGTATGATGAACGGAATCAGTGTCAATAAGAAAATAAGCAATGGGAAAAGGGCCAAAAACAGGCTGAACGCAATGGAACTTGCCCGTGAGGACAGGGTTCCTTTAACGATACCCACCAAATACATTTCGATCAAGTCATACAAAGAGAGTCCTTCAAAAGCTTTGAGCTTTATCTTTTTCAATATCCGGACCATCCAATTGATGACGGGTATCTTTTCCAACTGCTCTTCGATGGCTGCTGACATTTAAACGGCTTTTAAGCTTAAATCCATATTGTAAACGGAATGGGTAAGTGCTCCTGAAGAAATATAGTTGACACCACATTCGGCATAGGTCCTGATGGTTTCCTCGGTGATTCCACCGGAGGATTCCGTAAGGCACTTCTCCCCTATCCGTTTGACCGCTTCTCGGGTGTCATCGTAGTCAAAATTGTCCAAGAGAATGCGATAGACCCCATCGGATTGCAGGATTTCGTCCACCTCATCCAAATTCCGGGCCTCCACGATAATCTTTAATTCCTTCCCATGCTCCTTCAAATAATCCTTTGTTTTTTGGATGGCCTTGGTGATGCCCCCCGCAAAGTCGATATGGTTGTCCTTGAGCATGATCATATCGTAAAGGGCAAACCGATGGTTTTCACCACCGCCGATGGTAACGGCCCATTTTTCGAGGGCACGAATCCCGGGCGTGGTTTTACGGGTGTCCAAGATTTTGGTCTTCGTACCGTCCAACAGGGAGACAAAATCCTGCGTCTTGGTGGCGATGGCACTCATGCGCTGCATGGCATTGAGCACCAAACGTTCGGCCTTTAGAATGCTTTGCGAGCTGCCCTCCACATAAAAAACGACATCGCCGTATTTTACAGGGGACCCATCCTCCATCAAAATCTCCATTTGGAGCTGGGGGTCCACGTATTGAAAGACCTGTTTGGCAAAGGCCACTCCGGCAATAATGCCCTCATCCTTGACCAAAAGTTTAGCCTTTCCCTGCGCCGATACGGGAATACAGGCCAAGGAACTGTGGTCGCCATCGCCAACATCTTCCCTAACGGCATTGGCAATAATCAAATCCAGTTCGTGTTGAAATTGTGCTTCGGAAATCATCCACTTGGGGTTTTCACGAAAATAGTAAAAACATTGCTGTTGGTATACAATTATGTCGTGGAGTTATTCCGAAAAATAGTGCCTGTTGCGGATGGGGTTTTGGTTGTGGGTTGAGGGTTAAGGGTTAAGGGTTAAGGGTTAAGGGTTAAGGGTTAAGGGTTAAGGGTTATAAGTTGCTGTTTGTTTGGTAAACAGGGTTATCATCGTTTTGTAGCGAAAGAATCGAAGATTTTAAAACAAGTTTGGGGCAAGCCACTGGAAAACGAGAGCAAATTTTCCTGTGGTTGCCCCTTTATTTTAAAGCTGAATTATTTATGGGCAATTAATATCATATTGAAAACCTGTAATATTCCAACCGTAATCAACACTCATAAGAACAGATAATGCATAATCACCTTGTTCCCCACAAAGCGGAACACCTTCCATTCCCAATGCTATATTGAAGGGTCCCTCATTGAACTGTACAAAGTCTGCCCATCCTGCTAAAGTGGCATTGGCGTTGGTATTGGACATGCCGGAGTAATTAAACATACTACCCATATAGATACTGCTGATACTGCTAATGTTCCATCCACCTAAATTTTGATCGAAGGAAGAAGCATTTAAAAACATTGATGACATTGTGGTTACGTTAATAGTATTCCAACTGCTAATATCTTGATTGAAGGAAGTTGCATCCCTAAACATACTTTTCATATCAGTTACGTTATCCGTTTTCCACAAACTCAAATCTTGATTGAAATCTACTGCTCCATAAAACATGGAGTTCATACTCGTTACATTAAGTGTGTTCCAGTTTCCGATATCCTGGTTGAATATCATCGGATTATCCGTAATTTCTTTAGCAAACATATGGGCCATGGATTTCACATTCATGGTATTCCAATCCCCTATATACTGGTTAAAAGATGTCGCCGCAACGAACATGCCACCCATATTAGTCACATTCTCCGTATTCCAATTGCTTATATTACCATTAAAAGAATCAGCCGAACGGAACATGAGATGCATACTGGTTACATTACCAGTATCCCAATCATTCAAGTCTTGGTTAAAAGAATCCGCATTAATAAACATCCCTTCCATAGTAATGATGTTGCTGACATCCCATTGGCCAATATCCCCATTGAAAAGTTTAGCGCTGTTAAACATTCCTTGCATACTTGTAGTCTCAGATAAATCAGGTTTATCGGTTGCACTAAAGCCAACCAAATTGTCACAATCATAGAAAGCTGATCTCATAGTTTGCCATTTTTGTGTGCCCCATTGTTTTACATCCAACAAGGCATCCACATTGCTTTTATCAAGATCTAGTGTGTAAAAAGCTGGAAAATCCCCTTTTATAGCGACTAGATAAGTGCCCTCCTCCGTATACATGTGTACAGGAGATTTTTGGACGAGATGTTCTATAGTACCATCCCCCCAATCAATTATATAATCATAGTTGTAATCCATAAGTCTAGCTCTAAAAGCGGTTATTTGTTGACCCGCCAACACGTGCCATTCTGTAATAAATGAAGCGGGATCATCGAACAGACTCACACCCTCTTCCACATCAGTTACGGTTATGGTTATAGCCAGCGCTACCGTTTCATTGGTGCCGTCGCTAACCCCAATGGTGAGTATATGTTCAGCTTTGGTCTCAAAATCCAAAGTCTTGTCCGTTGCCAAGGATAGTTCGCCTGCTTCGGTGATCTCAAAGAGCCCGTCCAGATCTTCCATGATACTAAAGGTTAAGGCATCGTTTTCAGGGTCGATGGCCTCTACGGTTCCGATAATTTCGGTGTCCGCAATGTCCTCCGCTACTTCAAAGCTTTGGGGTTCTGCCGTGGGAGCTTCGTTCACATCGCCCACCGTGATGGTGATGATTGCTTGGACGAATCCATTGCCGTCGTTGGCGCTTACGGTAATGGTATGCTCCTGCTCGGTCTCAAAATCCAAGTTCTTGCCTTCCATCAAGGAGAGTTCGCCCGCTTCGGTGATCTCAAATAGCTCGTCCAGGTCTTCCACTATGGCAAAAGTTATGTTTTCCTCCTCAGGGTCGCTGGCCAGCACGGTACCAATGACATCGGCATCGGTGATGTCCTCATTGGCTTCAAACGATTGTACCTCCATAACGGGCAATTTGTTT
The DNA here is from genome assembly GCF_030733585.1 of Allomuricauda sp. MMSF_3307. Classification (NCBI taxonomy): domain Bacteria; kingdom Pseudomonadati; phylum Bacteroidota; class Flavobacteriia; order Flavobacteriales; family Flavobacteriaceae; genus Allomuricauda; species Allomuricauda sp. MMSF_3307. The sequence goes on along the minus strand of NZ_JASHIQ010000002.1, from coordinate 552,287 downwards.
TCCGGGTCGGACTGCACCACCTTTATGGTGATGGCTGCCTGTACCGAACTATTGCCATCGGTTACCTGTACCGTTACCATGTGCTCTGTTTTGGTTGCAAAATCCAAGGCTTTGCCTTCCAAAAGGGAGAGTTCCCCTGCTGTGGTGATCTCAAAGAGTGCGTCCGCATCCTCGGCGATGCTAAACGTAAGTTCATCCTCTTCGGGGTCGTTGGCCGTTACCGTGCCTATGACCTGCGTATCGGGAATGTTCTCCGAGGCGGTAAAGGTCTGCGGTTCTAGGGTAGGCGGCAGGTTTTCGGGGTCCACTTGGGTCACGTTGATGGTCATCTGGGCCTTGGCCTCATCGGTGCCATCAGTCACCGCTACGGTAATGGTGTGCTTGGTCTTGTTCTCGTAGCTTAGGGATTTGCCCGTTGCCAGGCTCAGACCGCCGGCTTTGGTGATCTCAAAAAGTTCGTTGTCGTTCTGTGCAATGGAGAAGGTGAGTTCGTCATCCTTGTCTGCATCGGTGGCCTTTACGGTACCGATGAGTTGGGCATCGGAGATGTTCTCGGGCACGGGAAAGGTCTGCGCCGCAATGCTGGGCGCATTGTTCTGGGGCGGTGGTGGTGCATCGTCCTTGCCGCAGCTCCAGGATAGGATAAGGCTCAAAAGGGCCAAAAAGTAGGTCTTGTTGTTCATTTTTGGGTAGGTATTTGTTAAATAGGAACAATGTCGTCAATTCCAACGGGTTTTTAGGGCACGATCTGACGGATGCCCTTTCCGATCTGACGGATGTGGGTTTTGATCTGACGGATGGGGTTTTGGTTGTGGGTTGTGGGTTGCGGGTTACGGGTTAAGGGTTGAGGGTTGAGGGTTGAGGGTTCAGAATCCAGAAACAGCTAACTTTCTTGGCAAACTTCAGTTTGTTGCCAGAAAAATCTATTTTTGGGCATGCAGATTACCTTGATGGCCATTGGCAAAACCGACAAAACTGAACTTGAAGCACTTATCTCCGTTTATGAAAAACGGTTGAAGCACTATATCAAGTTTCAAATGGAGATGATTCCTGATATTAAAAACCGGAAGAACCTTTCGGAAGCCCAACAGAAGGAAAAGGAAGGGGAATTGATCTTGGCGCAACTGCAACCCACGGATACGTTGGTGCTATTGGACGAAAAGGGAAAGCAGTACAGCTCTATGGATTTTGCTCAATTCCTACAAAAAAAGATGAACAGTGGTATCAAAAATCTGGTTCTGGCCATTGGTGGACCTTATGGGTTCAGTGAAGCCGTTTATGCAAAGAGTTCCGGCAAAATTAGCCTTTCCAAAATGACCTTTTCCCACCAAATGGTGCGCTTGTTCATCGTAGAGCAGATCTATAGAGGGTTCACGATTTTACGAAACGAACCGTATCATCATCAATGAGATAATTGGAGGCAAGAGTCAAGAACCAGGACCAAAACAGTCCTTGTTCCTGTTTCTTGAAGCGCAGCGGTCTTCCTTCTGTTAATAAAGTACCCTAAACTTAATGGTATTCTCGATTTTCTTCAGCGCTTTGATCACGTCTTTGTCGTACTCCTTGTCCAAATCAGTAATCACGTAGCCCACCTCGCTGTCGGTAGATAGGTACTGACCTGAAATATTGAGTCCATACTGTGCCAATATCTCGTTGATTTTGGCCATGATGCCCGGTACATTGCGGTGAATGTGCAAAAAGCGGTGCGATTTGTTCTGTTTGGGCAATCGGATATTAGGGAAGTTCACGGCATCCACCGTATTTCCTGTATTGATGTAATCCATGATTTTGTTCGGCACAAACTCTGCTATGTCGCGCTGCGCCTCTTCGGTACTTCCACCAATGTGAGGAGTCAAAATCACGTTGGGCAATCCCTGTAATGGGGTTTCAAAGGCTCCATTGCTTTTTGGCTCGGACGGGTAGACATCGATGGCCGCTCCACCTAATTTGCCACTTTTTAAAGCATTGGTCAAAGCATCAATATCCACCACAAAGCCTCTAGAAAGGTTAATGAGCTTGGCACCATCCTTCATTTGGTTGATTTCTCGCTCGCCAATGAAATTTTTGTTGGCTTTATTATCGTCCACATGCAAGGTCACTACATCGGAAACATTCAACAAATCCTCCAAAGTGTCACATTTTACGGCATTTCCCAAGGCCAATTGGTCATTTACATCATAATAGTAAACTTTCATCCCCATAGCTTCGGCCAAAACGGACATTTGCTTCCCGATGTTTCCGTAGCCTACAATACCCAAATTCTTTCCACGTACTTCTTGCGAACCAGCGGCGGTCTTGTTCCATTCGCCATTGTGGATTTCGGTACTGCGCGGAAAAATGCTTCGCATGAGCATAATGATCTGCCCTACGGCCAATTCCACCACGGAACGGGTGTTACTGTAAGGTGCATTAAAGACCACTACGCCTTTCTTTTTGCTGTATTCCAAATCAATTTGGGTGGTTCCGATACAAAAGGCACCTACAACCAATAGTTTATCTGCAGCATCCAACACTTTTTGGGTCACCTGCGTTTTGGAACGGATGCCCAGCACATGGACTCCCTTGATTCGCTCAATGAGTTCGTCCTCGGAAAGGCTGGTCTTGATCAACTCCACAGAGAACCCTTCTTCCGAAAGGTTTTCGAAGGCTGCAGGGTGGACATTTTCCAATAAAAGGATCTTGATTCTGTTCTTGGGGTATGATAAGTTTCTTGGCAAATCGTTCACAAATAAAAATTCATCTAGGTTCGGTGCAACGTGGTCGGCATTGTTGGCCGCCTTTTCCCGATGCACATTTTCAGTGTAGGCGAAAAATTTATGGGCAATTCCGGCCTCGCGCATCACATAATCGCTGTAGCCGTCGCCAATGACCTGGACCTCGCCATCCAAATCCAGATTCTTTAAACATTCAATTTTCCCATTATGGGACGCCAAAACATTGGTTTCGTCAAAACCGGTAATATTACCTTCGGCATCAAAAGTAAAGGTATTGGCGTACACCCTTTCGGAGGGGATATTGTATTCCTCCACAATGGGGTCGATAAATTCCTTGAAACCACAGGAGATCACATAAATATCTTCCGCATACTCGTGGAAAAACTCCTTGTTGGCCTCGATGGATTTGGAAATTTTTTGACGGAGTTCCTTTACCAAATCCTCTAAATCACTTTTGTTCGCGCTGAGCAAACGGATCCTTCGCTCCAGGGATTCGGTGAACGAAATGTCTCCATCAATCCCCAAATTGGTGATTTTTTGGATTTCCGATACAATTTCGTCCCTTTTTGGATTGCCTTGCAGGGTCATTTCCGCCAAAACATCCAATGCTTCAACACGGGTAAGCGTGCTATCAAAATCGAACACATATTTGCGTCCAGTGTGTACCATGGGGTCGCTTCAAAAAATTAAAGGGTAAAATTAAACATTAATTCCATCCTTATAATCGGAACGGATCAAAAACCTTACACATTTGCGGATAAATCAAAAATCCACTGCGATTTGTTCGAAATGGCACCCAAATCCTACTTTTTTGCAAGTTGGAACCATTAAGGAATCAAACTCAAGTGCAAGTACAAGTTCAAATGAAAGGCCTTTTTCCAATTCAATAACTCAAGAAATTGCACTAATGCTCACGAATTAATTTAGGAAATGGACCATTGTACGCCTAGATTTTTGAACTTATCTACTGTCAAATACCTCCTGTTTACTGCTTACTGCTTACTGCTTACTGCCCCCTGTCTCCTGTCTCCTGTCTCCTGTCGTCCAAAATCTATTAAAACCACCGCCGCGTCAGCTTGCAATAGATGGTATATTCCTGACCAAACTGTTTTTTGAGGGCTTCCTCCTCGGGTTTTATCTGAAAATGGTTCAAGTAGGAAACAAAACCTGCTGCCACCAAAGTGTTGAAGGCATTGCCCAGCTTTAGGCCAAAGGCCAACAAGAACAACAGCATTCCCAAGTACATCGGGTTCCGTGTAAAGTTATAGATGCCATTGGTGACCAACTTTCTGCTTTTATCCAAGTGCAATGGGTCCGTTGTGGTCTTATTGATGAAAAACTGTACCACGGAAATTAAGATCACCACTAGCCCAAGACCGAACAAGAACAGCATCAAAAATCGTCTTCCGAAAAAATCGAATTCACCGACGGGCAAAAAACGGTCCAAAACATACATCAAGCCTCCAAAAATCAACATCACCAACGCAGGTGGTACTTTCAATTGCATAACTATGGGTTAAAACCCGAAATTACTACTTTTGAAACTCACACAGAACCCTTTTATATTGAAACTCGTTTTTGCCACCCATAATGACCATAAGTTGAAGGAAGTGCAGCAACTTCTGCCAGACACCATTGAAATTTTATCGTTAAAGGATATCAATTGTGTGGAGGAAATCCCCGAAACGGGCGATACGTTGGAGGAAAACGCCAAAATAAAGGCCGATTATGTGACCCAAACCTTTGGTTTGGACTGTTTTTCCGACGACACCGGTTTATTGGTCGATGCCCTGAACGGAGCGCCCGGTGTGTATTCCGCCAGATATGCCGGTGGGCAGAAAAGTGCTTCGGACAATATGGAAAAACTACTATCCGAACTGAAAGGTGCAACTGATCGCTCAGCGCACTTTAAAACGGTGGTCCATCTCAATCTCAATGGAGAGAGTTATACGTTTGAGGGCATCGTGGAAGGCCAAATTACCCCGGAAAAGTATGGAGAGGGCGGTTTTGGCTACGACCCCATTTTTAAGCCCAACGGATACGACAACACCTTTGGCGAACTGCCTTCCGCCGTTAAAAATGCCATAAGTCATCGGGGACGGGCCATTGAAAAATTGGTGGAATTCCTAAAAAAGAAGGCACAGTAGCTTGCACCGATCAAAATAAGTGTACCTTTGCCGCTTTATTAACGCCGCCGGTATGGGCAAGGTGTTGCGATGGGCTCAAATGGGTTATATACAAATCGCTCGATGCAACACAACATATTTGCGATTTAAGGTATATACACCGCTATGACAAAATTTGAAGCCTTGGGGTTGGACAAACCCCTATTGGATGCTATTTCCGATCTTGGATTTGAATCCCCCTCTGAAGTACAAGAAAAATCAATCCCCGTATTATTGGGACAGGAAACCGATTTGGTGGCCTTGGCCCAAACAGGAACAGGTAAAACCGCCGCTTTTGGATTTCCAATGATCCAAAAGATTCAAGCGGAAAGCAGGACCACACAAGGGTTGATCCTATCCCCTACACGGGAACTGTGCCTGCAGATCACCAACGAACTCAAACTCTACTCCAAATACATCAAAGGTCTGAATGTGGTCGCCATTTATGGTGGTGCGAGCATTACGGAACAGGCCAAACAAATTAAGAGAGGTGCACAGATTGTTGTGGCCACTCCCGGCCGTATGAAGGATATGATCGGCCGAAATATGGTGGACATCTCCAAAATTGATTACTGTGTATTGGATGAAGCAGATGAAATGTTGAACATGGGCTTTTATGAGGACATTAAGGACATTCTATCGAATACCCCGCAGGAAAAGCTTACTTGGCTGTTCTCGGCGACCATGCCCAAAGAAGTGGCTACGATCGCCAAAAAGTTTATGCACAAGCCTGTTGAAATCACTGTTGGTTCCAAAAATGCTGGTGCTTCTACCGTACAGCACGAGTATTATGTGGTTGGCGGACGCGACCGCTACGCAGCACTTAAGCGTTTGGCAGATGCCAATCCCGGAATTTTCTCCGTGGTGTTTTGCCGCACCAAACGCGATACCCAACGAGTTGCCGAAAAATTGATCGAAGATGGTTACAACGCAGGGGCTTTGCACGGAGACCTAAGCCAAAACCAACGGGATTTGGTGATGAACTCCTTCCGTAAAAAGCAGGTTCAGATGTTGGTAGCTACGGACGTTGCCGCCCGTGGAATCGATGTGGATGATGTAACCCACGTGATCAACTACCAATTGCCGGATGAGATCGAAACCTATACCCACCGAAGCGGACGTACGGGCCGTGCGGGAAAATCAGGTATTTCCATGGTCATCATTACACGCTCCGAGCTTCGTAAGATCAAGGCCATCGAGAAAAAGATCCAGCAAGATTTCGTAGCCAAAAAGATTCCTGATGGTATCGAAATCTGCGAAATCCAGCTGTACCATTTGGCCAACAGGATCAAGGAAACCCAAATCAACAAGGAAATTGAAAGTTATTTGCCCGCCATCAACGATGTATTGGATGGCATTGACCGAGAAGACCTTATCAAGAAAATATTTTCCGTAGAGTTTACTCAATTCTACAACTACTATAGCAAAACCAAGGACCTCAACAGTCAAGATGCTGGAAAAGATACAGGAAGTTCCAAAGGTGAAATCCCAACGGAAGGTTCTGTACGCTACTTTATCAATATTGGGGAGCGGGACGGATACGATTGGATGTCCTTAAAGGATTTCCTTCGTGACACCTTGAACCTTGAAAAGGAAGATGTTTACAATGTAGACACCAAGGATTCTTTCTCTTTCTTTAACACGGATGCCCAACTTACGGAATTTATCCTTCAAACCTTTACCGATTTTAAGGTAGATGGGCGTTTTATCAATGTTGAAGTTTCCAAAAATCCCGGAAGCGGTGGTGGAGGAAAAGGCGGTAAAAAACGTCGTGGCCGAAAAGGTGGCGGTGGTGGTCATCGCAAAGGTGGCAACAAGTCTTTTAAAGGCGGTAAAAAAGGAGGATATGGTAAAAAGGGCAGCAAAAAAAGACAGGGCTTTTATTAGTTAATTCTATATTAAAAGGTAGGTCGCTGCTGTTTATTTTTCTTTGTTTAGTATTTTTATCATTCCAAAGATTGCATGAAAAGAGTACTACTTATACTATTGTCCCTAACTCCGCTGCTCGGTTTTTCCCAGGTCGAAGGTAATGAAGCCCAAGAAATCCAAGAGTTTACCGCGACGGTGATCAATGCCCAAACGGAATTTCCTTTGGAAAGCGTTCACGTGGTCAACTTGAACCAGGTAAAGGGTACCATTACCAATCCGGATGGAAAGTTTACCATTCCCGCTGCGGTGAATGATACGCTATATTTCTCCTACCTTGGGTTTAAGACACAGAAAGTACGGGTCACCAACGATATGTTGCGCTTTGGCAATACGGAAATCGCACTTACCGAGTTGGCCTATGCCTTGGAGGAAGTGGTGGTTAGGCCCTATCAACTCACAGGATATTTGGAAATAGACGTGAAGAACCTGCCCGTAAACAATGCCTATCAATACAGCATATCAGGACTAAATGCCAGCTACGAGGCCGGAAACAAAAGCCCCAGTGCCGTGACCAAGGTGTTGGGGGCCATATTGAACCCGGCAGACCTATTGCGGAACCTTTTCGGCAAAAAGCCCCGTCAGATGCGCAAATTGCGTCAAATCAAGGAAGATGACAACATCAGGGACCTTTTGGCCTCCAAATTTGATAGGGAGACATTGACCGAACTGTTGCAACTCGAAAAAGTGGACATTGAAGACATCCTGAACAATTGCAACTATTCCAAATCCTTTATAAAAACAGCGAACGACCTTCAAATTCTGGATGCCATTTCCAGTTGCTATGAGGAGTATCGTGTTTTGAACCGAAACCAATAATCCATTCACCAATAACCGATTGGGCAAGTCCAAGTGCACAGCAAATAAATTTTCTTATTACGCACGCATTTTATAGTTTTAGACAAAATCCCAATCCATGAAAAAACTGCTTGTTGTTTTGTTTTCTATTCCCTTATTTATTGGCTGCAAGAAAGTTAAAAAGGAACCTGAAGTCGTAACACAGGTAGTTGAACAGGAAAGCCCTAAAAAAGAAGTGCCTTTTGTATGGGAAGGCGCCAATGTCTATTTTTTGCTCACCGATCGCTTCAACAATGGCAATCCGGATAACGACATCAATTTTGACAGGACTGAGGAAACTGGCGTTTTACGCGGTTTTGAGGGCGGGGACATTCAAGGTATTACCCAAAAAATCAAGGAAGGCTATTTCACCGATTTGGGCATCAATGCCATTTGGTTTACCCCTATAGTGGAACAAATCCATGGCTCAACCGACGAAGGCACTGGAAAAACCTATGGTTACCACGGCTATTGGGCAAAGGATTGGACAGCGATAGACCCCAATTTTGGCACCAAAAAGGATTTGGAAGAGTTGGTGAAAACGGCGCACAGCAAGGGTATCCGTATTTTATTGGATGTGGTGCTGAACCATACTGGCCCAGTCACGGAAAAAGACCCCGTATGGCCCGATGATTGGGTACGCACCGGTCCCAAATGCGAGTTCACCACCTACGAAAATACAACGGCCTGTACTTTGGTGGAGAACCTACCAGATATTCTGACCGAGTCTGACGAAGCAGTGGAACTGCCCGATGCCCTGTTGGCCAAATGGAAACAGGAAGGGCGTTTGAGCAAGGAACTGGACGAACTGCAACTCTTTTTTGAACGTACGGGCTATCCAAGGGCACCCCGTTACTACATCATCAAATGGCTTACGGATTATATCAATGATTTAGGGGTGGATGGTTTCCGTGTGGATACCGTAAAGCACGTCAACGAAAATGCTTGGTCCGACCTATATACGGAAGCAACTTATGCCTTTGAAATGTGGAAGAAAAAACACCAAGACCAAGTTTTAGACGAGAATCCATTTTACATGGTGGGCGAAGTCTACAACTACGGTATTTCTGGCGGACGCGATTTTGATTTTGGCGACAAAAAAGTAGATTTCTTTGACTATGGATTCAAGAGCCTTATCAATTTTGAGCTGAAAAACGACGCTGATAAAAACTATGAGGCGATTTTTTCAAAATACAACAAACTGCTCCAGACCAAATTAAAGGACAAAAGCGTACTGAACTACCTCACTTCACACGATGATGGCGCGCCTTATGACAAGGAGCGAAAAAAACCCTATCGTGCGGCCAATGTTTTGCTGTTGACGCCCGGTGCCTCACAAGTATATTATGGGGACGAAACCTCCCGTAGTTTGATTATAGAAGGTACCGAAGGGGATGCCACGTTGCGCTCGTTCATGAATTGGGAAGATTTGGATAGCCTTCCCGAAATACAAAACATACACAAACATTGGCAAAAATTGGGACAGTTCAGAGCCAACCATCCGGCTATTGGCGCTGGAAAACATAAGCGTCTGGCCAAATCGCCCTACGTATTCTCCAGAACCTATGTTAACGGAGACTATAGGGACAAAGTGGTAGTAGGGTTGGATTTACCTAAAGGTAAAAAATCGCTTTGGGTAAAAGGTTTTTTTGGTGATGGAACCGTATTGTATGATGCTTATTCCGAATCAGAGGTCACCGTGGCCAATGGAAAGGTGGTCTTGGACAATGCGTATGACATCGCCCTATTGGAATTAGTCGAGTAATTCCATTACTGTCTGGAGTGCAAAGCGATCCGATTGCCCTCCGTATCCAAAAAAACGGCCATAAAACCGATTTCAGGGCTAATCTGGGTCTTCGACTGCACGATTTTACCTCCATTGGACTCGATACGGTCCAATTCGTTTTGTACATCCAAGCTGTTGAAATACACCAGTACCCCTTGGCTATCGCTCGGTTTGTACCAATCCTTGTTTTGAATCAGTGAGCCCGCAGCTCCCGGTTTGTCCATATCCGAAGGAAACCACCCCATTTTGGTGCCCCCAAAATCCTGTAGTTCTATCTTCACTTGAAAAACCGCTTCATAAAACGTTTTGGCCCGGTCCATATCCACTACGGGGATTTCGAACCAGCCCACCATATTAAAATCCATAACTTAATTGTTTTCTAAAATCTGTTTTAAACTTGCCAGCCCCTCTTCAAAATCCTTTCCGATGGCCTTGTCCATGCTCATAAAAAGCATCATAATACTCATGGGAAACTTATTTTTGCCCGAAAAGCCCCAAATTACCTGGGTAGTATCGCTATCCACCGCTTTGGTCTCCATATAGGCATTGGAAGTGGATTTAAAGGGCTTTAGAAACCGAAGTTCCGATTCGATGCGCTCGCCATCTACAATTCTTGTAAGCTCCTGCTCCCCTTCCCCAACATCCTTATTGCCTTTCCAACTGCTTACGGCACCCACTTCGCCATCGGTACCCGTAAAATTCTTTACCATGTTCGGGTCGCGCTTGCCCCATGGGGACCATTCATCTTGATTTTTCAATAATTGGAGATAACCAAAAACAACGCTTTTGGGTCGATTGATTTCGATAGATCGGGAAACATCATACCTTTTTGGGGCAATGGCTGCCAACAGAAGAATCAAGGCCAATATGGCCATAAGAATATAAAGTACGATCATATCTGTAATTCATTGGTTGTCAATTAAAAATACAAAAAAAATTACTCGGACACGTATCTTTTGATAATCCCTTTTACATGCTTGATAGATTTTTTGGTCCAGTCCAAGCGCTTTTCCAGTATTTCCGCTTCCGTCAAACGCCAGTCAACATCCGAATCCCTGACTTTTTGTGCCAATTGCTGAATGATAATAGCTGCGGAGACTGAAACATTAAGGCTCTCTGAAAAACCGACCATGGGGATTTTGAGGAAACCATCGGCCTGCTGCATCACTGTTTCGGAAAGACCTTCCTTTTCGGTACCAAAAAATAAAGCCGATTTTTCAGAAGGAAAAAAATCGGGCAGCAGACTGGAATCGTTGTGGGGTGTTGTGGCAATAATTTGATATCCTTCGCTTTTTAGTTTGGCAACGCAATCTGCGGTGGTCCCGTACCGGTGAACATCCACCCATTGTTCGGCACCCACGGCAATATTCTTGTCCAATCGCTTCCCAAATCGATGTTCGATGACATGGAGCTCCTGTACCCCGAACACATCACAACTACGAAGAATGGCGCTGGTATTGTGCAATTGGTACACATCTTCCATGGCTACCGTAATATGTTTTGTACGTTTTTGGAGCACACTTAAGAATCGTTGCTTTCGCTCTTCGGTAAGATAAGTCTCTAAATATGTCAGCAAATCATGATCGATCATAAAACCAAGATAGGAAAAAATGGCTTTTTTGACTCGTAGTGCATTTTTTCTATATGTTATTGCTTGATGGTGGAGCTATACCTGAGTAACTTTGTCCATCTCATTGAGCCTTACTGTACCAAGGGTTTTCTTTTTGCGGAAAACTCCCTATCTTTTATCAAACAAGCTCCAAATTTTAGCAACAGATGAAAACTAGCGTACTTCAAAAAACAATGCGGATTATTTTGGGAGGATTGATGGTGCTTGCCGGCATCGGACACCTTACCTTTCAACGGGAAGAATTTCAGGCCCAAGTCCCGCGATGGCTGCCCAGTAGTCCCGAATTCATGGATTTTGTGGTCGTTGCTTCGGGCGTTGTGGAAATTGGCCTTGGACTGGCCATGATATTTCTTTGGAAGCATCAAATTAAAGTGGGGATTGTATTGGCTATTTTTTATGTGCTTATCTTTCCGGGAAATATTTCACAATACACAAATGGCATAGATGCCTTTGGATTGGACACGGACCGAAAAAGATTCATCCGGTTGTTCTTTCAACCCGTATTGATTCTTTGGGCCCTGTGGTCTACAGGAGCAATGAAACATTTGATGAACAAATCAAAAGATTAATATGAATGCATCTTTTTATGATTTTGAGGCCAATGGTTTAAACGGAGAAAAAATCTCCATGGAGGAATTCAAAGGCAAGACCATTCTGGTTGTGAACACCGCAAGTGCATGCGGATTGACCCCACAATATAAAGGCTTGGAAAAATTGTACCAAAAGTACAAGGATAAGGGGTTGGTGGTTTTGGGTTTTCCCTGCAACCAATTTGGCAACCAAGAAAGTGGCACCTCCGAAGAAATACAGGAGTTTTGCCAAGTAAATTATGGGGTTAGTTTTCCTATGTTCGAGAAAATAAAGGTCAATGGAAGCAGTGCACATCCCCTATTTAAGTTTTTAAAGTCCAAACTGGGCGGTGGTATTTTTGGCAGCAAGATCAAATGGAACTTTACCAAATTTTTGATCAACAAGAACGGGGTTCCTAAAAAGCGATTCGGTCCAACCACCATACCCAAGGATTTGGAAAAGCATATCGAAAAACTACTGTGAACACTTCTCATCTGCTTTTCAAAATTAATTGAAGCCTATATGTCCAAACCAAAAATTGTCGTGCTCACGGGAGCAGGGATGAGTGCCGAAAGTGGGTTGAAAACCTTTAGGGACGAAAACGGGCTTTGGGAAGGTCATGATGTAATGGAAGTTGCCTCGCCACAAGGTTTTGCCCGAAACCCTGAATTGGTGCTGGAATTTTACAACCAGCGCAGAAGACAACTATTGGAGGTGTTACCGAACGCTGGACACCGAGCCTTGGCCAAGCTGGAGCAAGCGTTTGACGTAAGTATTGTGACCCAAAATGTGGATAATCTGCATGAAAAGGCAGGCAGTTCGCATGTGATTCATTTGCACGGGGAATTGTTCAAAGTGCGTAGCACCGTGGATGAAAGCCATGTTTTGGATTGGCAAAAGGACCTCGTTTTGGGCGATACCGACCCTAACGGGCATCAATTGCGGCCACATATTGTTTGGTTTGGCGAAATGGTCCCCATGCTGGAAATTGCGGCCCAAATCACCCAACAAGCTGAAATATTGATTATCGTCGGCACCTCCATGCAGGTATATCCCGCCGCAAGTTTGATTCATTATGCCCCAAACCGAACGCCAATTTATTTCATCGACCCGCGACCCAACATCCGCTCTTCGGATTTTGAACAACTAACAGTGATTCCCAAAACCGCGGCACAAGGCGTTCCCAATTTAGTGGAGGAACTTCTTAATAATTGGCCCTAACACCATCGGCCCAAGCCACCAAAGTGCTTATCTGCTCTTGGGTAAGTTTGGCATCCCCATGGGTCCACGTGTACTCTTTTAAGGGCATTTCTCCTTCTTTCACCTCTTCGATAAGCTCTTCCAATTTATAGTCCTTCTTCTTGGCATCGTAATTCTGCCAATCAGAAAAGTTCAAGTGTTTCTTCCCATCTTCGATATGGTCTGCCAACCAATAGGAAACAGGAGCGATGTTGTTGTACCAAGGATATTCTGTGTTGTCACTATGACAATCGTAACAAGCGGTATTCAAAATGGCCTTTACCTCTGGCGAAGGATTGGTCTCGGTTTCAAAAGCAGCTACATAGTCACCTGCTGCCACATTTTTTTCCGGACGGTAAAATTGCATCCCAACTAGCACCACCAAGAGTGCCAATGCGATTTTTTTTGCTATTTTCATTGGATAAGGATTTTGGTAAATATATTGAATTTTCATGACCGAGAAACAGCTCCATACCTCTCTTTTTGCCACGAGGATTTCCAAAGCGCAAATCGATATATTGGTTGGGCAATTGGAGAAAGAACCAGAACTGGCAAAGGTACTTTTTCAATACGTTTTACAGGAAGATAAAGAAGGTACATTTAATGCAAGCTGGACGTTTGACCACTTAATGCGAAAACAGCTTCACTATCTGCTGCCCTTTATGGAAACCTTTACCAATGGGCTTTCGCAACTGCAATCAGAATCCTGTATTCGGCCCATCGCCCACGTTTGCGAAATGGTATGCGAAGCCTACTTTAAGAAAAAACACCCTACTTTTTTAAAAATAGTCACCAATAATCAGTTGGAAAAAATAATGACCGCCTGTTTTGATTGGCTCATCGGACCCATGAATATTGCGCCCAAGGTGTTCGCCATGAGCAGCCTGTATTACCTAGGCTTTAAATTTGATTGGGTCCACCCCGAATTGAAGCAGGTTTTGGAGGACAATTATCCTAACGGGACCAGTGGTTACCGAAACAGGGCCAAAAAAACTCTGGATAAGTTGGCCCGATTGGGCGTCTAAACTGTAGACTTTAAGTATCTTTGGGGCTTTCAAAATTTTCTGGAACATGTCGCTCACCCAACTAAATGCCATTTCACCCATTGACGGTAGGTATCGAAACAAGACCAAGGCCCTTAAAGACTATTTTTCGGAGGAAGCCCTGATTAAATACAGGGTTCTTGTTGAAATTGAATACTTTATAGCACTTTGCGAGATTCCTTTGCCCCAATTGGCGGATTTTGACAAAGGGCTTTTTCCTCAGCTCCAAAAAATTTATCAAGATTTTTCTACGGAAGATGCACAAGTCATCAAGGACATAGAAAAAACCACCAATCACGATGTAAAGGCGGTGGAATACTTTATCAAACAAAAGTTTGATGGACTCAACCTTCAAAAATACAAGGAGTTCATCCATTTTGGATTGACATCCCAAGATATCAACAATACAGCCATTCCATTATCCATCAAAGAGGCGATGAACGATGTGTATGTGCCTGCTTATCTGGAAGTTTTTGAAAAATTGAAGGAATTGGCGAAAGAATGGGAAAACATCCCCATGTTGGCCCGTACCCATGGGCAGCCGGCCTCCCCTACCCGATTGGGCAAGGAAATCGAGGTGTTTGTGGAACGGTTCAAGGAGCAGTTCAACCTGTTGAACGACATTCCTAGTGCCGCTAAATTCGGGGGAGCCACGGGAAATTACAATGCACACAAAGTTGCTTATCCCCAAAACGATTGGAGAGCCTTTGGAAAGCAGTTTGTGCAGGAGAAATTAGGTTTACACCACTCCTTCCCCACCACACAGATTGAGCATTACGACCACATGGCCGCTTTGTTCGATTGCTTGAAGCGCATCAATACCATTTTAATTGACTTGGACCGCGATATGTGGACTTATATCTCCATGGATTACTTCAAGCAGAAAATCAAAAAAGGGGAAGTGGGCTCTTCTGCCATGCCGCACAAGGTAAACCCTATCGATTTTGAGAACTCTGAAGGAAATTTGGGCTTGGCCAATGCGGTTTTTGAACACTTGTCCGCCAAACTGCCCATTTCCCGATTACAGCGAGACCTAACGGACAGTACGGTTTTACGTAATGTGGGCGTTCCTTTTGCCCATACCTTGGTCGGGTTCCAATCGACGCTAAAAGGTTTGAACAAATTGGTGTTGAACCCTACTAAATTTGAAGAGGATTTGGAGGATAACTGGGCCGTTGTAGCCGAAGCCATCCAAACCATCTTGCGTAGGGAAGGCTACCCCAATCCTTACGAAGCGCTAAAAGGTTTGACACGTACCAATGCCAAGATCAACCAGAAATCCATTGCAGATTTCATTGAAACCTTGGAAGTGTCGGATGCGATTAAGGCGGAGTTGAAACAGATCACCCCAGCGAATTATACCGGGGTTTAAGTTAGTGTCAGTTCGAGCGCAGTCGAGAACCAATTAAGACATCTCGACTGCGCTCGATGTGACAATCAATCTTATTTCACCAAAAGAATCTTGGTAACAGGTCCCATGTCTGTTTGAATTACCACAAAGTAGTACCCATCCTTTAAATCACTCACATCCAATTGAGTGGAACTGATTCCAGATGATGAAAAACTTAGACTTCTTTTTGGAGTCTGTTGTAGCTGCTCGTAAATGGTAATGCCCAAGATAGTTGATGGTGAATTAATTCGCTCATTTTCGTTCGATGCCAAAGCGATATGAACCACATCTGTGGCCGTATTGGGATATAGTATGATGCTGTCCTCATTTTCATGATTAGGAGAATTTAGGTCCATGGATGGGTTGGGCACCAGCGGTATGCCGCCCTCTCCCAGTTCACCGTCCTCCGCATGTTTTACGTAGAGCATTCGGGCACCTCCCCTGCCACAATTATTGACACCCATAAGCTGTACATATCCATTATTTTTGGCATACCCTGTAAATACGTTGGCATTGTTATAGTAGGTATTGCTTGTTAAAACTTGCCAATTTTGTCCAAAATAGTCGAACTGGTCTACACTCTCAAATGGGTGGGGAAGCCACCATTCGTACCATTGGGCTCCTTCCGCTGGACCACCTGTATAGTTCACCAATGCACCAGTCAGCACTATTTGGGGACCCGATAAATCAGAAGGTAGGCCGGGTTTCCCCACTTGAACCACCTTTTCCAGGACTACCGGAACACCTCCACAGCTTGGAGAATATAGAGTTGCCGTAAGGGTTACCTGTTCTTGATAGGTGTTAACGTAAGTGGTAAAAGAAGTGGCGGGACTAAACGGGTCTGTTGGAGTTGCAGCATTAGGGTTGCTTGAGCTCCATGTTACCTCTGTATCGCCCAATACTTCTACATAGTAGATTTCCTCATCACAAAGCGTTTCACTGCCCTCTATTTGGTTAACATTGGAGCACAAAAAATTGCAATTGAGCACCATTGCCGTCTCCTTGAGTTCTTTGGCCAACCAATCCCCATTGGCCCTATTAAAGGATATATGGGCAGCATTTCCCCCCGAAACCTCGTAGGTCGTAGTAAAATTATCAAAGGGAATAGCCAGCTGTTGCGGCAGCTCCTCCCCCATAATATAAGGTCGGTAATGGTCTTCCTCCGTCAATTCCAAGTTGTTTCCTCCTACGTCCAGTGCACTGGTGACCGGAATAAAGTTAAGCTCGTATTCCAATTCCAAATTGAGGTTGTAATTGACAAAAATGTTACTCTTAATATCTTCGAACTGATCCACTGTCTCTATAAAAGGCATAGCTCCCCCCGGATAATTGGACCATTCCATTTTTTCGCTTTCCCAAGAAAAAGACCTATCAGTAATTGTTCTCGTAATGGGGATTATCCAAAGATTCTTTTTCTCATATTGTATCCAACCCCTATAAATGGTGTTGGCATTAACCCCGGGTATGGACCACGCCCTAAAGTCTATCTTTAAGGTTGACTTACCAGGTAAAAAACCGAGAAGCGTTGCGGGAACATCCCCAAACAAAGCACCAACACCCCCTCCGAGCAGCGGCGATATGAATGACAAAATATCTCCAACGGGATTCGTGGAACCGGCCCCATGCAACCTAAAAAGGTTTTGCCCGGGCGCTATACCGTAAGGCGAAGCACAATGGCTGCCATTGCTCAGGGCAATGTTACGGGTTTGTTGGGGATAGCCCATAGCCTTGAGTTCGTTTTGCCAAGCTTTGTGCGCATCGTTGTTGATGTTATAGTTGGCATCTACCCAGTTGATCAGCAATTGCCTTACCGCTGGCCTATCAATCAATTGCCGGGCCTCGTTTATGGGAAGTTCTCCACTGGCAATGGCCACCGTGATATCGCCAATGGGTGTGGTGATGAGTTCGTTGAGCACATGCCGCACCCCATATAAAAAGCCCGGAGGCACATGGGCCCCTTGGTGCGGGGCATCGTGGCTAATGTACAGGCTGGTATCGTGGTCCAGGTTGTTGTTCTCCATATCGCGCAGGGCGTAGCGGGCAATTACCCCGCCCATACTCTGCCCCAAGACCACATTGGGCACGGTGGGATCTAGTTTTTTACTGTTGACCCACTCGATCACCGCCTCCAAGGCATAGGCGTTGCGCTGCAGCCAATCCGTACCATTGGCCCAATTTACATAGATGATGTCAAAACTTTCTTCGGTGTCTTCACTGATTAAATTCCGTAGGTTATCACTACCTGAGTCTCTAATATCCCTAAGAAAGCTTTCTAGATGAGTATCCCCGAATTCTAAGTCATTTCCCATTAATCCTGAATCAAAACCTTCCACCACGATCATGGGCTTACTGATCGTTTTGCATTGGTTTGCGGCGGCAATCTGCAATTCCGCGACCCCGTGTTCGCCCAGATAGGCCTTGGTGGCCGTTATAGTCTCTATCCAAGGTACGGTACATTGGGGATTACGTGCCGTTAAGGTCTGTTGGGTGGCCTTCCCCGTAATCTTTATCGGGGTGCGACAGTATTTAAAGCTCCCATCGCTGAGCTTTAAGCGGAAGGTCCAAACGTAATCCCCGTCTTCTTGGAACTGATAATCCACCGGAACACTCAAGGAGAGCGGTTGAAAACCATTGCCATCGCCAAAATCCACAGCAAAACCGTCCACCACGGTCCCTTGGTTGGTACGCCATTCGGCCGGCTCCAACAAGAGGGATACTTTGGAATTGTTTATTCGGGTAAAGGGCAAGGTCATGGCAAACACCTCATCGGTCTCATAAGGGTTTTGCCATTCCGTACCTTGGTATACATCCTCATAGCGGCTTTGGTCCACTATTTGGATCAGTCCTTGGTCCAGGGCATCTTCCCGAATACGGGCGTACTTATAG
The DNA here is from genome assembly GCF_030733585.1 of Allomuricauda sp. MMSF_3307. Classification (NCBI taxonomy): domain Bacteria; kingdom Pseudomonadati; phylum Bacteroidota; class Flavobacteriia; order Flavobacteriales; family Flavobacteriaceae; genus Allomuricauda; species Allomuricauda sp. MMSF_3307. The sequence goes on along the minus strand of NZ_JASHIQ010000002.1, from coordinate 534,101 downwards.
TACATTCCCGTAAGGGCCACTGGGGTGGTAAGGGCACCCTTTCCCAATTTGCCCGCATAGGATTTGGAAGCGCTCTTCCAGCCCTGCTCCAAGGTCTCCGGGTCTACCAGATCGGGCACCGTTAAGCTGGTTCGCATGGAGACCACGCTATTGTACAGATCGCGGTATATGGCAGGTACTATGTAATTATTGTCGCGCAGTTCGCCATCGTAGTTGGCCACATCCACAAAGTCGTAGCCATAATCGAGCAACATTTGGTGAGGTATTTTGCTTTTGTCCAGCAGCCCAAGGGCATAGTTGGTCTGGTTGGCCACTTCTTGATCGATATGCAATTGGGCATGGGCTGCGCAAGAAAGTAAAAGGGTAAAGGTAATCAGTGCTTTTTTCATTTTCTATAGGTTAAGGGTTAGTATAATTTGGGGTATGCTGTTTTTAAAACTTCAGTAAAGAATTATCAAAATTTGAGGTCGAAACGGCCATCGGTAAAGTTTAGGGTATTCCCCTCATCATCCTTCACAGAGAACTCAAAGGTTCCCGAAACGATAAATTCCACCAGGTCAAAACGGGTAATATTTAGAACACCTGGGACGCTATCAGTAGTTCTGGTATCAAGAGTTATACCTCCACCAATTAAATATTCCGCGCTATAACCCCCACTTGTTCGAGCCTTTAATGGATGAAGTCCCTCTGTAACTCCATTAACAATATCCAATCCTGATAGGAGTATCGACCTTAAACCTTTATCATCATACCGCGATCCACTTAGACTTAAGGTATACGCACCGTCGGCAACTGTGTAGGAAGCTCTTCTTCCTGCACTGGAAAAAAATGGTTTTCCATTGATAAGGCATGCGAAGGTATTCTCCCCTGTCTGGGTAATGGGCGGTAGGCTGTCCACAGGGTCTTTGGGCGTTTCTTCCTTGCTACAGCCGCTCAGGGCCAAAATGTATAGGGCAATCAGTACTTTTTTCATTTTCTATAGGTTAAGGGTTAGTATAATTTGGGGTATGCTGTTTTTAAATTTTCAGTTAAGAATTATCAAAATTTGAGGTCGAAACGGCCATCGGTAAAGTTCAGGGTATTCCCCTCATCATCCTTCACAGAGAACTCAAAGGTTCCGGAAACGATAAATTCCTCCAAATCAAAACGGGTAATGGTCAAAAGACCTGGAGCATTGTCAGTAGTTGAAACTTTAAGTGTTATCCCACCATCTATTAAATAAGTTGCATCATAATTTCCACTTTTCTCAGACTTCAGAGGATATGTCCCAGGTTGAACCCCCTCTTCAATATCAAGCCCTGCTAAAAGTATCGACCTAAGTCCAATGTCATCATTTCTCCACCCGCTTATGCTTAGGGTATAAGCACCATCTGCTGCAACATAGGAAGCCCTTCTTCCAGAACTGGAAAAAAAAGGTTTTCCATTGATAAGACATGCAAAGGTATTCTCCCCGGTCTGGGTTATGGGCGGTAGGCTATCCACAGGGTCTTTGGGCGCTTCTTCCTTGCTACAGCCGCTCAGGGTCAAAACGTATAGGGCAATCAGTACTTTTTTCATCTTCTATAGGTTAAGGGATTAATGATTTGGGGTATGCTGTTTTTAAAATTTTCAGTTAAGAATTATCAAAATTTAAGGTCGAAACGGCCATCGGTGATTTCGTAAAGGTTACCACTATCGTCTTCAACAGTAAACTCAAAGGTTCCCGAAACGATAAATTCCACCAGGTCAAAACGGGTAATGGTCAAAAGACCAGGGTTTGCATCTGTCGTGCCTGTATCAAGAGTAAGGCCTCCATCAATCCCGTAAAGCCCACTAAAATTTCCACTTATCTCGGATTTGAGGGTGTATGTTCCTTCTTTCAATGGGTCTACATCGATACCCTGTAGCGACACGGTACGCAAACCTATTTCATCACGTCTTGAGCCGTAAACTCCAAAAGTATAGGCACCATTGGCGACAGTATAAGATGCACGCCTTTCCTTGCTTGAGAAAAATGGTTTCCCGTTGATAAGGCATGCGAAGGTATTCTCCCCTGTCTGGGTAATGGGCGGTAGGCTATCCACAGGGTCTTTGGGCGCTTCGTCCTGGCTACAGCCGCTCAGGGCCAAAATGTATAGGGCAATCAGTACTTTTTTCAATTTTTCAGATTTTTAGTAAATAACCCAACGTAAACTGTCCTTGTTCCAAAGCACCATCTGCCTTGGCTTCAAAGAACAGGCCCATCCGGGTCACAATTCCAATACCCAATTCCATTCCAGTTAAGGTGTCATCCGCCTCCAGATTATCTTCGGTGTTCGCTACCTTGATATACCCAACATTGAAACCTACCAATCCATAAAAATCCAATATCCGATTGTTCACAAAGGAATAGGTTCCATCAAAATTGAATGCATAAACAGTGCTTTCGAGAGGTTCCGGTACTTTGGAAAAGAAATAGGTGGCCCCTCCGGTAATCCCCCATTTTTCTGTTATCTTATAGAGTCCTCGTAGATTGATACCAAAGGCGGGGTCACCCAAAAAATCTTCATCAACACTGGCTTCAGTGCCCAATGAAAGTCCGCCTCCCAGTTTAAACTCTTGCGACCTTGCTATGGTAATTGAAAACAACCCTGCCAAAATCATCAAACTAATTTTACTCGTCTTCATATGTAATAGAATTTATGGTTACTACGCATAAGTCTCAGACACAGAACGAATCATTATTTTAGGTACGAACTAGCCCAAGAAATAAGGAGATACAAACTCCTTATTCAACGAGATTGATTTATGAGATTGAAATTTTCAAGGGGGTTATCTGCCTGAACAGGCTTGAAAGAACAAAGCCACACCAAAAAACACATCGAGCATTTTTTAGACGACTTTATGATATTAAATGTAGTATTTTTATTGTTACGGGAAAAATTGATAGTCGTTTTTCAACAGTTTTTGCCCAAAACCATCGTCCTTTCCAAAGGAAATAAACGTTCTACTCCTTTTTCTCGATGTTGACCCTATGTGGATATGGGATTTCAATGCCAGCTTCATCCAAGGCTAATTTACTGTTTTCATAGGTGTCAAAGTACACGTCCCAGTAATCATCTGGCTCGCAAAAGGGCCGTACAGCAAAATTCACGGAGCTATCTGCCAACTCCAACACATTCACGGAGGGAGCCGGGTCTTTCAACACTTTGGGGTTGGAGGTCAGCACTTGCAGTAACACCTCCTTGGTTTTTTTGATATCCTCCCCATAACCGACCCCGATCACCGTATCTACCCGAACTTTCCCTTCGGCGGTGTAATTAATGATGTTCCCATTGGCCATGGCACCATTGGGCACAATGGCCAATCGACTTTGGGGAGTAACCAATTTTGTGGTAAATATTTCAATGCCCTTTACCTTGCCCAAAACACCTTGGGCCTCGATCAAGTCGCCGATTTTGTACGGTTTAAAAATCATGATGAGCACCCCTCCTGCAAAATTGGAGAGGGAGCCCTGTAAGGCCAGACCTACCGCCAAACCAGCAGCGGCGATAACTGCAGCAAAGGTAGTAACGTCGACCCCCAAACGGGAAATCACAATAATGATCAAGAATATTTTGAGTGCCCAAGAGAACAGGTTCAACAAAAACTTTTGGAGGGATTCATCGTACTTGCTTTTGGACATTACCTTGCGGGTCCCTTTGATGATTTTCTTGACCACCCACATCCCCACAATATAGATGATGAGGGCCGTGAGCAATTTGGGACCGAATTCCTTACTAAGTTCAATACCGTAATCGAACCATTCCTGTGCTTTTTCCATGAGGTTGAATTTTTGTTAGTGTGCTTGTTATGAGACACTAAGATACTAAACCAAGTCACAGTTTAGGGAATGGAGTTTCGTTGAACATAAAAAAAGGGCGACAAAAGTCGCCCTGATTACATTGATTATGATGATTGGTCTTAGCCTTTTAAAAAGTCCCCGATTTCGCCAAGCCCTTCACCTTTGTAGTCAGATTTTTGAATGGCCTGCATTAATTGGATAATGTGGGCGGGGTTCATATCCTTGCCCAGTACACGCACCAGGGCAAAGCCCTTATCTTCGCTGTCGCCGTAAATGATCACTTCGTCAATGGCATCTTCGTCACCCAAATATTTAATGACACCCTTGCCATATTTGGAATTGATTTTCATCAGCTCCACAAAGTCATCTCCTTTAAGGATTTCGCGTACTTTTTTCTTCTCGATTTCATATTCTGCCGCGTTGTCCGCATTCTTTTTGAAGGCCAGTAGATTGAACTTACGCAGGGATTCGATGGCCTCTTTTTGGGTCGGGTTCAAATCATCCTCGTTCAATTTTAGGATACTTGCGGGTACATCAATGGACAAAAAGTTTGGATTCTCTGAGTTGTCCACATAATATTCTTGCAGACTGGGCTGCGAAGCACAGGAAGCCAGAAGCACTGCTCCGGCCAACACTAGCGTTTTTACAATATGTTTCATCTGTTTCATTTTTTGATTGATAGAATATCTGAAAAATTGGTTGACAGTAATGAGTTGTTGTTTCTTGTGTTTTGTTACAAGTCGCACCCGATTACTGTCAACCGATAGATTTATTTAGTTCTTTTTGCCTGCTTCGTTCAATTCTTCGGGCAAGTTCATCTTTTTGGTCAAAGAACTGATCTTGTTCAGGTCAATATCCCCCGTTAGGGATAGAATTACGGTCTCGAACTTTCGGCCATCGGCCTCTACGTTCTTCATTCCGGTTACGAACATCAGCAGTTCGCTCACATGGTCCGCATCCTTACCTTCCTTGATGTAGAACTTCACGTTGGCCTCTTTGTCCTTTACCCGCATCAATTCTTCCATTTTTGAACTGGACAGGTAGCTATCCACGGAAGCCTTCATGTCGTCACCGATTTTCTTGTTTTCCGTGGTAAATACCTTCAAACTTTTAAGACTGCTGGCAATATCCATAAAGTCCTGGGCTTCGGGGTCGTCTACTTCCACGTCAATTTTAGCCAATAGGTTGAACATGCTTTTGTTCACCACTACCGAGGTTACCTCGTCCAAATCCTCGAACTTGTCAAACAGGGATTGTGAAAATCCTGCCAAAGGCAACACGGTCATTACTGCGATTAAAATATACTTTTTCATTTTGTTACGTTTTTTAATTGTTACTGTAAATTTTTTGTTTTGCTTCTTCAAACTCGTTCAGGTAAGCCACTTTTTCTGTTCCCCGGCTAAAGTTTTCTGCGAGGAGCTCAAAAGCTTTTTTGGTTTCCTGATAGGCGTACTCCGCCTTTTGCTGTTCCAAGCGTTTTGTTTCTTGGTACTGATTGCCAAAATAAATGCCAAAGGCGAGAACTACGGCCGCTGCTACGGATAGCCACTTGTAATAGTTTACTCTAGGTTTTAATGGTACCTGCTTGGTGTACTTTTCTTCCTTGGCCATGGAAAAGTAGTTGAACATGGATTTGTACTGTTCCAAGTGGGGTGCAACCTCATCTTGTGCAAAATACGCCCTAAGTGTTCTTTCTTCGTCCACTGTGGCAGTGGCCTCGAAGTACTTCTCCAATATTTTCTCTATGTTACCCAATTCCATAGTTGTGTTTTTTTATTAATTCTTCCCGTACTGTTTTCCTTGCCCTCGACAGTGCTACGCGCACTGCGGTGGGTTTCATGTCCAAGAGCTCGCATATCTCGTCGAACTCATATTGCTCTACATCCCGTAGCTGCAATATCATTTTTTGTTGTTCTGGCAGTTCTTCCATGATCCGTTCCATCCAACTTACACTGTCTTCGGCCTCCAATTGTTTCTGTAGGGAGGTGTTGTCATCACTGTAATTGCTGTGGACCAGTTTTAGGTTCCCTGCTTGTTTGGACTTTAAGCGGTCCAAACAAAAGTTTTTGGTCATCGTCATGGCAAAGGCCTCTACATTTTTGTACTCTGACATGGACTCGTTCTTTGACCATAGCTTCAACAAAATTTCCTGAGTGGCATCTTCTGCTTCTTCCCGGGAAACCAACAGTCTCTTTGCGAGCCTGTACAGTTTATCCTGAAAAGGTAAAACCACATTTAAAAATTCTGTTTGTTTCATTTGGTTGTCTTCGTTGTTTTTGTGTCTTTCTTATCGACCTACACTATCACGACGACACATATCGAAATTTGTTACAAAAAATTTGAAATATGCCTCCATAAGCCTATTTTGCAGGGGAATTTTGTAAAGTCGACTATGTAATTTTACTCAAATCAACCTTTACATCTGATACAATTGGAACAAAATTTGAGTAAATTCATTAAAAATTGAACTATGAAAAAGTATTTCTTCCTGTTTTTGGGGCTATCCCTGTTTGTTTTATCCTGTAGTAACGATGATGATGGAAATGTCCCAGTAAGTACTGTAACCCAGGATTTTATGTGGAGAGCCATGAACCAATGGTATTTTTGGCAAGCCGATGTTGCTGACTTGGCAGACGATAGATTTTCTACAGAGGCTGAATACAATTCGTATTTACAGTCTTATACCGATCCCGAAAGTTTCTTTTTGGAGACATTATTATTTGAAGAAGACCGATTTAGTTTTGAGAATGAAAATTACGAAGAGTTGGTGAGTAGCCTTTCCGGCATCTCTCAAAGTAATGGAGTGGAATTTGGATTGGGGCTTATAGGCGACACCAATAATGTTTTTGGTTTTGTACAATATATTTGGCCCGATTCTGATGCATCGACCAAAAATATATCCCGTGGCGAATTCTTTACCCGTGTGGATGGAGTGCAATTGACGACGGGTAATTACAGAGAGCTGTTGTTCGGAGACAACAGTACCTACACCCTTGGGATGGCTACCATAACCGACAACACAATATCGGACAGTGCAAAAGAGGTAACCTTGACAAAGGTTCAAAACCAAGTGGAAGACCCTATCCTTGTGGCCAAAACCTTGGATGTGAACGGAACCAAAGTGGCCTATTTGATGTACAACCGCTTTTTGAGCAGTTTTAATGAGGACTTAAACGATGCCTTTGCCACCTTTAAGGCGGAAGGTGCTACGGAATTGGTATTGGACGTACGTTACAATCCAGGAGGCTCTGTGAACACTTCCCGCCTTTTGGCCAGTATGATTTATGGCACCAATACCAGCGATGTGTACATCAAACAACGTTGGAACAACAAGATACAGGCGCAATTATCTGACGACTTTCTAACCGACTACTTCGCCAACTCCACAGGAAGCAGCCCCATAAACACGCTCAATTTGAGTAGGGTTTTTGTCATTGCTACCGAAAGTTCAGCCTCGGCCAGCGAATTGGTGATGAATGGTCTTGCTCCTTACATTGATGTCATCCATATCGGCGAGACTACCAGTGGGAAAAATGAATTTTCCATTACTTTGGTGGACGACCCGGGCAACTCCTTTGTTTACAACAGTGACCGTGAAGGCAATATCAATCCTCAAAATAGTTGGGGATTACAGCCCTTGGTAGGCAGAAACGAAAATGCAGATGGCTTTTCCGATTACACCAGTGGTCTGGTACCTGATATTGCCATCAGTGAAGATTTGACCAATCTTGGAACTTTGGGAGAAGTATCCGAGCCGTTGTTGGCGCGTGCGCTGGAAGAGATTGCCCCAGGTGTCACCAAAATTGACTTTACAGTGGAAATGCCTGCAGATGCGTTTACCAATTCAAGGATCCATACACCTGTAAGGGACCATATGTACTTGGAAAAACCTTTGGAATTGAACAAATAAAAAAGGCTGTCTTAAAAACGGCAATATTTGAGCTTTGTCAGGTTGAGCGAAGTCGAAACCCATTGATTTTCAATGTGTCTTAAGTTCTCGACTGCGCTCGAACTGACAAGTAAACTCTTTTTTTAGACAGCCTTTTTCTTTTTTTAAAGGTTGAGACTAAAACCCAATCTAAAGTTGCGTCCCCTTGTGGTAAACCCAAGCAGTTCCCTATAATCCTCGTTCAATAAATTATCCGCATTCAGGAATACGTTCAATTTATTTTTGATCAACTCATGCCGAATGGCAAAGTTCAGAAGGGAAAATGGTTCCAAGGCGATATCCGAAAAGGTATTAAAATCGGTGTCAAAACGTTCGCCGGTATAAGCATAATCCAATGATGCGTTGGTACTTTCCGAGAACTGGTACCAAAGCGATAGGTTCGCCTTGTGTTTGGGGATACGGATGGCATTGTCCCCCTTTCGCTCCGTAAAGGTGTAATTGGCATTGATTCGAAAATCGCTCCATGGCAACCAAGAGGCTTCTAACTCTACCCCATTGGCATCGATTTCATCCGCTACATTGATGTTCGTAAAATTGGCATCGAAACCAATCGCGTTGGTTTCATTCCTATCAAAATAAAGCGTACTGATCCTAAAAGTGTTATTCAATTTTAACTCCACTCCACCCTCAATCGTGGTGTTTTCTTCGGGTTCCAAATCAGGATTTCCGCCAAAGGCACCGAACAACTGGGTCAAATTAGGGGTGATGTAAGAGGTGGCATAGGAGCCCAATAGTTTCACATATCCTTTTTCAGTATCAAAAACAAAAGAAGGATTTACGTTGTACACAAAGTGGTTCCCGTATTCCGAATGATGGTTCAGTCTCGCCCCTGCATTCAAATTAAGACCAAAATCAGAAACATAGACCACATTGGTATAAGGGTCCACAATGGTGAAATCAACTTCCTCCGTGAAGACAGCCTCGTCTTTGATGTAGTTTACCCCCAAAATGGTATGGAATTGCTTCCCGAACACATATTTATGGTACAAGTCGAACACCCAGTTATTGCCCTCCGTGGTGCTCTCACCAAAGGTGTCGTTGGCCTCGGACTCATAATCCGAATACGCCGCATTCAAATGTACCGAACCTTTGCCATAGGTATATTCCGAGGATAGCCCTACCCTTTGTTGTTCGTTCTCGCCCAAATTTGGGGCATCCATCATGCTGGCATCATATTCATTTTTGAACTTGGTCTGGTTTCCATATACCTGAAGCTCAAATTGTTCCGAAAACCGATACCCCAACCGCACGTTGGTGCTGAAGTGGGAAAAAATATCCTCTTCGTTCTGCGGTGTGACTGCTGCCGACATTCCACTTCGGTATCGATTGGAAAAATCGACCCCGTAATTGAACTTGCCCAACGTACCGTTTACGTTGGCCGAATTTTGGATGCTTCCCAAGTCGTAACTCTGGTCATCAACAGTTTGATTGGTCCCGACACTGGTCTCAAAAGCACCAGCGACCTCTCTCTCGGAACTTTTCTTAGTTGTGATGTTGATCACGGCGGTTGCGGCGTTGGTTCCATAAAGCGTGCTGGCCGCCCCTTTAATTATTTCGATAGACTCAATAGTGTTCGGAGAAAGCAAGCGAAGGTCGTACTCTGCCGAAAAGGTGGATGGGTCCGATACCCGAACCCCATCGATCACGATCAGCACTTGCCGACCCCGTCCACCGCGGGCGAACGTCCCCAGCACGGCGCCGTCCCTACCGCGGCTTCCCGCAATTTCGATACCGCTTTTGGTGTTAATGATTTCGGCAACGGTCCTACCTTGGTTCCGTTGCAGTTCCTCTGTGGTAATCTTGATCACCGTTTTTCCAGAGTTTTCTCGTTTCAGCTCAAATTTTGAATCGCTGACAACAACCTCGTCCAGTTGCTGCAGTTTAAGTGAATCTTGCGGTACATTTTGCGCAAAGATTCCCTTACCCGCCAATAAGGCGGTAATCAACCATAAATGATTTTTTTTCATTTCGTTTAATTGAATAAACGGGAGAATAGTATGTGATGCATACGTAAACTTTTATCCCGAAAGTTTAACATTGTTTGTTTGAATCTGGCAGGTCTCCTGGCTTGCGTATTGTCGTCTACCTTCCCACCCGGTCGGGCAGTGGTTTTGAAGTTGAGACAATCACCTACTACGTACTGATGCTCAAAAACATCAGTGCCGATTCGGCACAGCTTACAGTTGCGGGAACAGCTCCGGTTTTGCACCGGATTCCCTTTTAATCCCACGGAAACATCCGTGCGAACCAAAATTCAAGCCCAAAGCTAGTCATTCCGTTTAATCTTTTTCTGCAAAACTTAAATAATCTTACTTTTGACCCATGGCAAAAAAGCAATGGTCAATTCCAATCCTAGGATTTGTTTTGTTTGTGTTGATGGGCTGCAAACAGGAAAAAAAAGCGGAGATCCATCACAATGAAACAGTACCATCGTCCATAAGCTACGCCAAAGGTTTTACCGTTACAAAAGAGGGGGACATCACCCTTATTGAAGTTACCGCTGCATGGCCTGGGGCAAAAAGTTTCACCTATGCTTTGGTCCCGAAGCAAAAACTTGCCAGTATGACCTTCCCTCGTGATGCCTACGATGCTATTATTGGGACGCCTGTTGAAAACATAGTACTGACCTCCACCACGCATATGGAACCCATCATCCAGCTTGGGGAGCTAAACACTGTTATGGGCTTTCCAAACACCGATTATATTTCGTCCCCAGCAGCAAGGGAACGCATTGCCCAGGGAGCCATCAAGGATTTGGGAATGAACGACAGGCTGAATACCGAAATGGTGCTCGAACTAAATCCCGAACTCATTGTTGGTTTTAGCATCAATGAGGATAACAATGCTTACGACATCATGCGACGGGCAGGCATTCCAGTGGTGTATAATGGGGATTGGGTGGAGCAAAGTCCGTTGGGCAAAGCCGAATGGGTGAAGTTTTTTGCGCCCTTCTTTCAAAAGGAAACCTTGGGAGATAGCATTTTTTCAGAAATTGAAGCTTCCTACCGTAATGCTAAAGAACTTGCACAAAAAGCGACCTCAAAACCCACGGTATTAACAGGTGGATTATACAAAGATGTCTGGTACGTAGCAGGTGGAAAAAGTTGGATGGCCCAATTTCTGGAGGATGCGAACGCCGATTATTTGTGGGCCAACACTGCTGAAACAGGAAGCATTGGTCTGAGTTTGGAAACCGTATTGGCCAAAGCACAGAATGCGGAGTTCTGGTTCAATCCCTCGGCACAGATTACCTACGATGAATTGGCCCAAGCCAACACCCATCATGTGGAGTTTGACGCCTTTAAAAACAAAAAGGTCTATTCCAACGCCATTGACAAAGGAGAAAAGGGCGGACTCATCTTCTATGAAACCGCTCCGCAACACCCGGATATCGTGCTCAAAGACCTCATCAAAATATTGCATCCAGCGTTATTGCCGGAGCATCAACTCCAATTCATCAAACCCTTGCCCTAAATGCTAGCCGCGCGGACATATCGGATTTCTTTCGTGCTTTTGGCATTGGCACTCCTATGCGCTCTGCTATTGAACATTAGTTCGGGTTCGGTGAGCATTCCGTTTTTCGATGTAGTTTCCCTTTTGTGGGGAAAAACACCGGAAATTGTTTCTTGGGAGTACATTGTTTGGGAATATCGGGTACCCAAGGCCTTTACCTCCATCTTGGTCGGTGCAGGTCTATCGTTGAGTGGACTTTTGATGCAGACCCTATTCAGAAATCCGTTGGCTGGCCCATTTGTCTTGGGCATCAGTTCAGGGGCCAGTTTGGGTGCAGCTTTATTGTTGATGGGCACTTCCCTGCTGGCAGGCTACACCGCTTTCGGGTTTTTGGGCGATGTTTCCTTGGCCATTGCAGCCAGTGTTGGCAGCTTTTTGGTGCTTTTGGTGGTCATGATTGTGGCCCAGCGCGTAAAGGACACCATGGCCTTATTGATCATAGGGCTGATGTTCGGCAGCATTACCTCGGCCATTGTAAGCGTATTGGCCTATTTTTCAAGCGCTGAAAACCTGCAACGCTTCATATTTTGGTCGTTTGGGAGTGTGGGAAATTTGTCCATGAATCAGTTGTTGCTATTGGGAGGCATTGTACTTTTAGGTGTTATGTTGAGCATCTCCTCCATAAAATCGTTGAATGCTTTGCTCCTGGGCGAGCATTATGCACAAAGTCTGGGCGTATCGCTCAACAAATCCCGGTTGATCATCATCATTGCCACGGGACTATTGGCGGGTGGTATTACGGCCTTTGCCGGACCCATTGCTTTTGTGGGCTTGGCCGTGCCGCATCTTACCCGTCAAATCTTTGATACCATGGAACACAAAGTGTTGATTCCCGCCGTAATGCTGTATGGTGCCATTTTGATGTTGTTGTGCGATACCTTGGCACAATTGCCCAATTCCGCCAGTGTCTTGCCCATAAATGCGATTACCTCCTTGGTCGGGGCGCCAGTAGTGATCTGGCTTTTAGTACGTAAGCGTAAAATGATGTTCTAATGGCAAAAACGGAGCAAAACATACTGTCCATTACCGACCTGTCCATTGGCTACGGGAGCAAAAGTGTGGTCAACAACATCAATTTTGATTTGGAAGCTGGAATGCTATGCGGTGTTGTGGGCGTTAATGGCATCGGGAAATCTACTTTGTTACGTACTTTGGGCGGGTTTCAACCCAAACTTGGTGGCGGCATCTACTTGAATGGTCAACCGTTGGAAAAATTAGGCTCCACCGCATTATCCAAGACACTTAGCGTGGTACTGACGGAACCACCCGCTTCCAAAAACCTTACCGTACAGGAATTGATCGCTTTGGGAAGACAACCCTACACCAACTGGTTGGGCACCTTGACAAAAACCGACAAACAACAGATAGAAGCGAGTTTAGATGCTTTTTTGTTGAAGGGTCTTCGAGATAATAAATGCCATGAACTTAGTGATGGCCAACTACAACGAGTATTGGTAGCAAGGGCCATGGCACAGGATACCTCTTTGATTTTGTTGGATGAGCCCACTACGCATTTGGATCTATATCACAAGGTACAAATCTTAAAAATGCTGCAACAATTAGCGCATGAACGTCAAAAAACCATCCTGTTCACTACGCACGAAATTGAACTGGCCATTCAGTTATGCGACCGAATCCTGATACTGGATGGCAAGCAGCATCTCTTCGGAGACCCGTGCGAACTTATTGAGCAAAAACACTTTGATAATCTGTTTCCTTCGGAAATGGTACAGTTTGATGCTAAAACGGGTTCGTTTAAGGTTACAAAATAGAGACTGACGATAGTTGCGTACAGAAAGTTACTTTAACCAAAGAACTGTCGATTCGAGTGAAATTCCAAAGGAATTTTTTATCGAGAATTGGTTTTTGGATTTGAAATTTTAGTTCTCGATACGTTTTTTCCAAAAACACTCGAACTGACAAATTTCAATATTCATTTTATGGATTTCTGCTTTCGGAGAATGACATATTATCTTTATAATCCGTTATCTTTATCGTTCATAAAATTTTTCATGAGCACAGAATTAATCTATGTAATCGTTGGCCTTATTGCTTTGGCCATTGGGTTGTTTGCAGGCATGTACATTCAAAAACTGAAGACCAAATCCACCGAAAGTGTGTGGGGGGAACGGGAACAGCAATTGAATGCAACCATCAAATCGCTAAACGATAAATTACTGCAGCGTGATGAGGAACAGAAGCAGTTACAGCGGGAAAAAGAACAGCAGAGCAATCAGATTGTCCGTTATCAGGCGGATTTGGAAAATCTACAGCTAAAAAACAAGGAACAAAAGGAGGAAGTAGAAAAGCTCCAAGAAAAATTCACCAAGGAGTTTGAAAATCTGGCCAACAAGATTCTCGACGAGAAGAGCGAAAAGTTCACCAAGAGCAACAAAGAAAATATTGAAAACATCCTCACCCCCCTGAACAAAAAAATTAAGGAGTTTGAGGAAAAAGTCGAAAAGTCGCAAAAGGAGAACATCAGCATCAACTCTTCCCTTAAACAGCAGTTGGAAAGTTTGCAACAACAAAACCTGAAGATTACCCAAGAAGCCGAAAATCTGACCAAAGCCTTGAAAGGCGATAGCAAAATGCAAGGGAACTGGGGCGAATTGGTGTTGGAACGCGTTCTGGAAAAATCTGGATTGGAAAAAGATCGTGAATACAGCGTTCAGCAAAGCTTCCAACGAGAGGATGGCACTCGGGTAATGCCCGACGTTATTATCCACCTACCCGATGGAAAAAAAATGGTGGTGGATTCCAAGGTCTCGTTAACGGATTACGAACGGTACACCAACGCGGAAGAGGAAGACAGACCCAAATACTTGAAAGACCATATCAACTCTTTGAGAAGGCACGTGGAACAACTCTCCTCCAAAAAGTATGAAGACCTTTACGAAATGGAGAGTCCCGATTTTGTATTGATGTTCGTGCCCATAGAACCTGCTTTCGCCATTGCCATAAACGAGGATAACTCCCTGTACAACAAAGCGTTTGAACAAAATATTGTTATCGTTACCCCATCGACCTTATTGGCTACATTGCGAACGATAGATTCGATGTGGAGCAATGAAAAGCAACAACGCAATGCCATTGAGATTGCGCGACAAGCAGGTGCACTTTACGACAAATTTGAAGGGTTTGTAAGCGATTTGACCAAAGTCGGGAAGAAGATGGATGAGGCGAAAAGCGAATATCGCGGCGCCATGAACAAATTGGTTGAAGGACGCGGCAATATCGTAACTACCATAGAAAAATTGAAAAAAATGGGGGCCAAGGCCAAAAAATCCCTTCCCGAACCTATTTTAAAAAGGGCCCATGATGACGATTTTGAAGAGCTAGATCAATAAAACACCTTAAACACTGACCATGAAAAAAATTGTAACCATTCTTATAGCTGCCATTGTAATCGGTGTCGTGGGCTATTTTGCTTTTGTGTATTACGTGCCATACAGTGAAGGCTACCGTTCCGGAGAATTGATCAAGTTCAGCAGAAAGGGTGTGATGGTAAAAACCTGGGAAGGGCAAATCAGTCAGGGATTATCGGGTACCAACGTATTTTCGTTTTCCGTGGAGGATGGCGAAAAGGAGATTATTGAAAAAATGAAGGAGTACCAAGGGCAGTACATCAAAGTCACCTACAAGGAACGCTACGCTACCTTTTTCTGGCTGGGCGATACCAAATATTTTATCACAGAGGTGAAATCGGAGAAGTCCCCGATTTTTCGGAATTAGTACACACCCCTAACCCCTCTTTTTAGAGGGGAACGTTGCGTCCCTCCTAGAAAGGAGGGATTGAGGGAGGTGTATTTCCATTCGCTTCAAATTGAAAAATATATTCCTCAATCGCCCTCAAAACATTATCCATATCGCACAATACTTGGGTATCGGAAAATCGTAACACTTGAATACCAAGCTCATTCAACCTTTTTGTCTTAACAACATCCTTCTTCCAAGTCCCTTCCAATTGATGAGAATAGCCATCCAACTCTATCGCCAACCTCAATTTATTACAGAAAAAATCAACAATATACTTGTCAATCGGTTTTTGTCTATGAAAATCATATCCGTGCATTTGGTCACGCTTTAGCTTTTGCCATAATCTAATTTCAGATTTGGTGGCATTCCTTCTAAGTAACCTTGCGAGTTCCTTGAGCTTTGGGTTATATTTGATAATCATTATGCATCATAGCTATTCCCCCGAGAAAAAGGATTCTATTAAAAACCCCATCAAAATATGAAAAAATTCAAATCATCCCGAGAAAGCAGGGTTTCCATCACGGAACTTATGCTGCCCTCTCACTCCAATTTTGGCGGCAAAGTACACGGCGGACACATTCTGAACCTAATGGACCAAATAGCCTTTGCCTGTGCCTCCAAACATTCACAAAGCTATTGTGTAACGGCCTCCGTGAACCGTGTGGATTTTTTGAATCCCATCGATGTGGGGGAATTGGTCACTCTAAAGGCTTCGATTAACTATACGGGCAAGACTTCTATGGTGGTTGGCGTGCGTGTGGAATCGGAAAACGTGACCACAGGTATGGTCAAACATTGCAATTCTTCTTATTTTACCATGGTAGCCAAGGGAAAGGACGGAAAAAACAAAACAGTTCCCGGATTGATCCTCAAGACCAAACAGGACATTCGTCGTTTTGCGCGGAGCAAAGAACGTAAACAATCGGCCTTTCAGCGCGATAGTAAATATGAATCCAACAATTTTAAGGTAAACGAGTACTTGGAGTTTTTACAGGGCGAAAACGTTAAGATGGATTTTGATTGAGCTCCGCGGCAGCCTCCTCATCCAAAAACCATACTAAATTCCCCGATGCCGGATGCACCAAAGACGCCGGATACGCTTCTGAACCCTCGGTTTTCTCCACCACCGCCTTCACTTTCTCCGATTTTGATGCCCCTGTGACCAAAAAAGCGACCTCTTTAGCAGTATTGATCACTTTTCCATTGATGGACACCCGTTTTTGCCCCGAATCAGGGTGGGTGGCCACTACGCAATGGTCTTCCGCATCCCAAAGTTCGATTTCATGTGGGAAAATGGAAGCCGTGTGTCCGTCATCGCCCATACCCAAAATGACCAAATCGAATTGGGGCACGCCTTCTACCCTATCCAAATTGATTTCAAGCAGATTGGCATAGCGCAAGGCTTCGCCTTTAGGGTCTTTTTCTCCCAATATCCTATGAATATTCTCCTTGGGCAGCTCAATTTTGGAAAACAGGTGCTCCACCGTCATTTTATAGTTGCTTTGCTCGTAGGAAGGAGGCACACAACGTTCATCACCCCAATAAAAATGTACCTTATTCCAATCTACCTTATCCGAAAAGTTTTCGGCCAGTACATCAAAAACTATTTTTGGGGTGCTCCCGCCCGAAAGGGCTACATGAAACGTGCCCTTGTCTTTCACTTGATCCACAAAATAGCTGGAAAACTGTTCAGCTACCTCTTGTTTGTCTTTATATATTTTCAAATTCATCTTGAATTAATTTTTGGTTCTCGACTTTTCCTTCGACTGCGCTCAGGATGACATCTCGAACAGAAAATTGTTCATTGTCTATTGCTTATTGATAATCGTATCTAGCAGATTACGCAATAACCGGGGTCATCGGCCAAGTTCTCGCTGGGATTACGCCAATACCCGTCATCTTCGATCAAATCATCCGCATTTTCAGGTCCCCAGGCACCAGCTGCATAGCCGTACATGCGAACATCCTTTCCACTGCTCCAATAATTCAAAATAGGGTCCACAAATTCCCATGCTGCCTCCACCTCATCGGCGCGGGCATAGAGCGTGGCATCCCCTTGCATGGCATCCAACAACAAGCGCTCATAGGCTTCCATCACATAAGTTTCGGCCAAATTGGCGTAGTAAAAATCCAAATTGGCGCGCTCTACCTTAAATCCTTGTCCCGGAACCTTCACACCAAACTTGATAAGAATCCCCTCATCAGGTTGGATTCGGATAATCAATTTATTGTCCATCTCCTGCATTTCGGACCCCTTAAATATTTGATGGTGCGGCTTTTTAAAGTGAATGACAATCTCCGTCACCTTGGTGGGCATACGTTTGGCGGTCCTCACATAAAAGGGCACCCCGTGCCAGCGCCAGTTGTCCACATAAAATTTAATGGCCGCATAGGTTTCCGTAGTGGAATTGGGGTCCACCCCTTCTTCTTCACGGTAGCCTTTTACATCGTTTCCATCCACTTTGGAAGCTACATATTGGGCCCGAATGGTATTTTCAAAAAGCTCCTTTTCGTCTGTCATGATACGGAGCGACTTCAATGCCTTTACTTTTTCATTCCTGATTTCTTCGGCATCCGCACCAATGGGGGGCTCCATCACTACCAAGGAAACAATCTGCAACAAATGGTTTTGGAACATATCCCGAAGGGCACCTGATTTATCATAATAGCCACCACGTTTTTCTACGCCAACACTTTCGGCATTGGTGATTTCCACCCGTTGGATATAGTTTCGGTTCCACAAAGGCTCAAAAATACTGTTGGAAAAACGGGTCACCAGTAAGTTTTGTACCGTTTCCTTTCCCAAATAATGGTCGATTCGGTAAATCTGGTGCTCCTTAAAATATTTGTGAAGTCCTTTGTTGAGTTTCTGTGCCGTCTCCAAACTATAACCAAAGGGCTTCTCCACGATCAAACGTTTCCACCCATTGTTTTGGGCGTTCATGCCCGCTTCGGAAAGATTATGCGATATGGTCTCGTAAAGTGTGGGCGGTGTGGAGAGGTAATAAATGATATTTCCCGAAGTATTGTACTTTTCCTTAAGGGACTCTACCCGTTTGCGGAGCGCACCATAATCCGTATCGTAGCTCTCGCCCAAATCCTCATAAAACAGCTTGTCCGCAAAACCTTTTACCTTGTCCTTGTCCAGCTTTTCGGTTTTCGCAGCTAAGTATTTGCTTTCATAGACCACCCGGTCACGAAATGCCTCGTCCGATAGGTCACTTCGGCTCACGCCAAGCACCACAAAGTTTTCCGGGAGTTGCTTGGCCATGTAGAGGTTAAACAAGGAAGGTATCAGCTTTCTAGCGGTCAAATCACCCGAAGCCCCAAAAATTACGAGCATTTGATTATCGGTCTTTTTCATAGTGTTCTTTGGTTTCTGGCAGATTGTGCTCCTTCAACACCGCTCATTGCAAAAGGTGTCATTATTTTTGAGCATGACGAATATAAGGTTTATTTTAGGTTCTTAATTGAAGAAACCACAACCTTTGGGTTGTCTTAACATCAAAAGAAGAAATACCAAAATGACAGACACGTATGATTTTGGCCTTGTGGGCCTTGGGGTAATGGGACGTAATTTTATTTTGAATGTGGCCGATAACGGCTTTACTGCATTTGGCAACGATCTGGATGAGGAAAAAGTGAGCGCATTGATCAAAGAAGGTGGTGATCCTGATAAGGTAAATGCCACTTCCGATGTAGGGACCTTTGTAAAGTGGTTGTCAACCCCAAGGAAAATCATGCTGTTGGTGCCCGCAGGAAAAGTTGTGGATAGTGTTATTGAAGGGTTGTTGCCCCACTTGGACAAAGGAGATATTATTATCGATGGAGGAAACTCCTTTTATACCGATACCGACCGTAGGGAAGCTTATTTAAAGGAAAAGGGGATTAACTTTTTTGGAGCGGGGGTTTCAGGAGGTGCCGAAGGAGCCCGAAAAGGACCGAGCATTATGCCCGGTGGTTCCAAAGAAGCCTATCAGCACGTAAAACCAATTTTTGAGGCGGTCTCCGCCAAATACAACGGGGAACCCTGTGTAGCTTATTTGGGACCAAAATCTGCAGGAAATTATGTGAAAATGGTGCACAATGGCATCGAATACGGATTGATGCAGTTGACCTCCGAAATATACGACCTGCTCAAAAAAGCAGGCGGACTCACCAACGATGAACTTCATAAGACCTATGCTGAATGGAACGAAGGACGATTACAATCCTTCTTGGTGGAAATCACATCGGAAATCTTTGCCCAAAAGGACGAGTTGACCGATAATGATCTCGTGGATATGATCTTGGACAAGGCCAAGCAAAAGGGAACCGGAAAATGGACCTCCCAAAATGCCATGGATTTGGGCATTCCAGTACCCACTATCGATATTGCGGTGAGCATGCGGGAAATATCCGCATTGAAAGACGAACGCATCAAAGCGGACGAATTGTATGACCGTCCTACCCCAAAAGCGGTGGATAAGCCCGATTTTACCGCAAAAGCGGAACAGGCACTGTACTTTGCCTTTATCATTACCTATGCGCAAGGCATGCACCAATTGGCGGATGCCTCCAAAGAATACGGTTATGAACTGGAGCTGGGTGAAATTGCCAAAATATGGCGCGCAGGCTGTATTATTCGAGCAGCCTTATTGGCCGATATTACCGAAGCCTATCAAGCCGATAAAGATTTACAAAACCTCTTGCTCTCCCCTTCTTTTGTGGAAAAAGTACAAAGTACGGTAGATGCCGCACGGGAATTGGTCAGTTATGGAGCAGCCAATGGCATTCCGTTACCGGGATTGTCCAACGCACTCACCTATTTCGATGCCTACACCAGCAGCCGTTTGCCGTTGAACTTGATTCAGGCGCAACGCGATTATTTTGGCTCCCACACCTACGAGCGCTTAGATCGCGAAGGTATTTTTCATACGGAGTGGGAGAAATAAAAGTGTTAAGATGAAAAAACTGGTTTTCCTTTTAGCCTTCGCCCTTTCCTTTTTGACCGTATCCGCTCAAAAAGCACCCTTTGTTATTTACAACGCGAAAGGGAAAAAGGTCTCTTATAAAAAAATGCTCAAAACCCTTGAGGATAAGGATATGGTGCTCTTCGGGGAGCTGCACAACAATCCCATTGCGCATTGGTTGCAATATGAGCTTACGGCAGACCTACATACCAAACGGCAACTCATTTTGGGTGCCGAAATGATTGAGGCCGATAATCAGGATGAACTCAACGATTACCTATCGGGAAAAATCGATTACAAAGCACTGGACTCTACGGCAAGACTCTGGAACAACCATAAAACGGATTATGCCCCATTGGTGGACTTTGCCAGGGACAGTAGTTTGGTGTTTGTGGCTTCCAATGTGCCCAGACGCTACGCCAGCATGGTATACAAAGGTGGTTTCGAAGCCTTGGATTCGCTCCCAGCCCAAGAAAAGGCATGGATTGCTCCTTTGCCCATTGCCTATGACCCTGAACTGCCCGGATACCAAAACATTCTAGAAATGATGGGCGACCATGGCAGTCCCACCTTGGTGATGGCACAAGCCATTAAAGATGCCACGATGGCCCACTTTATCCTTCAAAATTATACGGAGGGCTCCTTGTTTTTGCATTACAACGGGGCCTACCATTCCAACGATTATGAAGGCATTCTTTGGTATTTGCAATTGAAACGACCTGATTTGGACTACGGAACCATTTCCACCGTAACACAGGAAAACGTCCACAAACTAGAAGAGGAAAACAAGAATTTGGCTGATTTTATTATCTGTGTGGACCAAAACATGACCACAACCTATTAATTGCACTACTTTTTCAGAGGTATGTTCCAACAAGGGATAATTTCCTTATTTTTAGGAAATTATACACCCTATCCATTCGTATTCCCAATATATGGATAGGGAAAAAATCAACCGACCATGAAAATACTAGTATTAATTCTTGTAACAGTGACCTTCCTCTCCTGTGGAGAAAAACAGGACAAGGTGGTTGTGGAGCCCGTTGACACCGATACAATTGATGTTGCGGCCGAATTGGCCAAGATTGAAGAGGTGCGAAAATCCTTCGAGCAAACCGTCAAGGAAAAACGCTACGGAGATCTGGGCAAGTTTACCACAGAGGATATGATCTCGGTAGGCCCGGGCAGCGAGGATTGGATTGCCTATCGAAAACTGAGGGAACAGCACGGAAACAAATTTCGGTATGACAGTATCAAAATGAATCCGAAGGAAACCGTGATATTGTCCGACACCATGGCCTATGATTTTGGTGTAAGCTCCGTATACTACACCGATGAAAATGGAACGGTACACGAAATGGAGGATACTTTTTTGGTCATCATGAAAAAAAATAAGAACGGTGAATGGAAGTTGCACAGGGAACTTGCATCATCTTTAGTAATAGACTAATTTTCAATCCTGTACATACACATTCTGATTATGAAAATCACTGTAAAGAATTACGTGTTCCTTACAGTTTGTATTTGTCTTTTAGGATGTTCCCCCAGTACAAACAAGAAGAACGAATCGAGCGAACAAAGGGCCTATGAAGGGCCTATAATCGACATGCATCTCCATGCTCTGGAGGACAATGAACTGTCGCCAGAACCTATGGCGATGTGCACCCCCCTTTCCACCATCGTCCAACATTTCGACCCTCAGAATGACTTTGGCGATGTTTTTTGGGGGAAAGCGGCGAATCCAGATTGTATAAATCCCTATTGGTCTCCAGTAACCTACAAGGAATATGTGGATAGACTCAACCATCAGGTTGAAACCTATAAGATTACAGCCGTAACCTGTGGTAGTCTCCAAGCAACTAAAAAATTGATGGACCATTTCCCCGACCAATTTATGCGAGGGATTCAATTTCGCATTAATCGGGACAGTATCGCTGTGGACAGTCTCAAGTCCTTATTGCAAAATGAAGGAATGGACATTTTAGGGGAAATAAGCAATCAATATGGAGGTATTGCTCCTAACGACCCTAGAATGTTTCCATATTATGCCTTGGCCGAGGAAATGGATGTTCCGATTCTGCTTCATATGGGAAGTGGTCTTCCAGGAACCCCTTTGTTTCTGAATCCCGAGTACCAAGTGGCCCATTCCAATCCCTTGCTATTGGAAGAAGTTTTGAAAAAATATCCCAAGATGCGGATATCCATTGCCCATTATGGGGAGCCGTTCATTGACGAACTTATTGCGATGATGTACCATTACCCACAGCTATATGTGGATTTGGGAGGTATACAATGGTGCTATCCACGAGAATACTTTTATCAAAGTCATCTTAAAAAATTGATAGATGCTGGCTTTGGAAAGCGTATCATGTTCGGTTCCGATATGATTATTTGGCCAGAATTGATAGAAGAATCCATTGCCATTATAAATGATGCTGATTTTCTGACCTATGAACAGAAGGCAGATATCTTTTACAACAACGCAGCCCGCTTTTTGAGGCTGTCCAAAAATTGAATATCAAATAACCCATTAACTATATCATTATGAAAAATCAATTCGTCTGTATTCTTTCAACATTGCTGATAGTTCTGTTTGCTGCTAGTTGTGAGCAAACCACAGCTGAACCAATGTCAGGGGAAGCCTATTCTGCTGAAATCCAAAAAATCATTGAAGCAAAAAATGAAAAAATCCAAGAATTTTACGCTTCGGGTATGATTGATTCCGCTGCTGTGCACTTTGCAGATAATTGCATTCAATTTATGCCCAATCAACCCGCAATTGTAGGGATTGAGACCTATAAAGCAGCGTGGAAACAAAATATCCAGTTCGGAAAATGGCAGTTGGACCTCAATACCCAAGAAGTGAAGGCCAGTGGCCATTTGGCGACAGAATACGGCAAATACAGCTTAACATTTACACCCAATGAAACCTCACCCATTCCCGCAATGGAAGATAAAGGCAACTATTTGGTGCTCTGGGAAAAAATGGAAGGGGAATGGAAAGTTCTCTGGGACGCACCCGTTACCGAGCTTCCCATGCCCAGCCAAGCTCCGGATTCGACCATGGTAGAGTAAGGTTCACGTTCGAACAAATAAAAAAGACCATATTTTTTCCAAAAGAGGTTCTGCATCTAAGATGCCCAAGCGCTAAAATAATGACCGACAACAATTACAAAAAGTACCAAAAATGAAAAAACTCCTATTACTATTGCTGTTTGCCATTATGGGCAGCTGTTCCCAACCCGTAACGTATGATATGGTTTTTGAAAATGTCCATTTATTCGATGGTCACAAGGATATGGGAAGAGTACATATTGGCATCAACAATGACACCATTGCTGCGATTACCTCCGAAAAAATATCGGGTGACTCCATTATAAATGGAGCCGGTAAATTTATTGTTCCAGGATTGGTCAACGCCCATGTTCACGCCTCCGAATTGGAACATTTACAGCAAGGGTATGAACACGGAATACTGACTCTGCTCAATATGCATACGGGACTCGAAGACAGGGAGAGCGACTGGAAAGAGATAACCCGTGATTCCGTCGGTTTTTCTTCCTTGTATGGCGCTGGGCATGCCGCCACGGTTCCCAGTGGCCATCCTACACAGTTCAGTCCCGGTATGGAAACCATAAACGATTCCGTGTCCATTAAAATGTGGGTGGACAACCGTATTCAAAATGGGGTCGATTATATCAAGGTGATTCATGAAAACCGCAGTTTTATGGGCAATCCCGCGCAACCTACATTGGATTACCCACAAATCAAGGAAATCATTGACTATGCACATGAAAAGGGATATAAAGTGGTTGTCCATGCCACTACGGTAGAAGGAATGCTGGAGATTGCTGCGTTTAAACCCGATGGTTTTGTACATATGGTGGACTATAAGGATGAATTGCCGATTGATGACTCCTACTATCAAACTATACAACAAAGCGGCGCCTTTATTGTCCCCACTGGCGGAATATCCCTAAAATCCATGGATGGTCTTCCCCCATTTATGATCGAGTGGGTCAACGCCAACCTCCTAAACGCAGCGGAAAGGGCGGCCATCATAAAAAAATATCACGAAAACAACATTTTACTAGTAGCTGGTACCGATGCGCAAGAGGGTCAGGTGGATTTTGGCAAAGATTACTTTTTGGAGTTAGACCTGTACCAAATGGCGGGGCTATCAAACACCGAAATACTTAAAACCGCAACCGGAAACGCCGCGAAAGCGTTCAATTTGCCCATAGGCGAATTGTCTGTGGGCAGCAAAGCCACTTTTGTTGTATTGAACGACAGCCCTTTGGAAGATATCGCAAATCTTCAAAACATTGGCGAAGTGTGGAAAAATGGCAAAAGGGAATAAGACTTACTACGACATAAAAACTGTATTTGCCTCGTAAAAGGCAATGTGAAAGCATGGTTTTATCCCAGGGAACCTAGCAACTATCAATCAAACTTCGATAAAAATCAGAAGCCCGATTTACAAATGTAAACCGGGCTTCATTTGGGTAAATCAATAGCCAAAACAGTAGGTAAAACTATCGATTTGGGACTTCTAATTCCAGCCGCCGCCCAAGGCGCGGTACATATTTACCTGGGCCAACAACTGGTCTCTTTTGGTCTCAACCAATTCCATTCGGGATTCCAAAGCCTCACGCTGTGCCAAAAGCACTTCAATGTATTCCACCCTTGCCGATTGGAACAATCGTGTAGAGAGGTCTATGGATTCCGTTAGGGCCTGAACTTGACCATCCTTTAATTCATAGCTCTTTTTTAAGTTATCGATATTGGACAACTGGTTGGCCACCTCGATATAGGCATTCAAAATGGCCTTTTCATATTCAAAAACAGCTTGCAACTGTCGGTCGGTCGCACTTTTGTACTGAGCCTTTATTGCATTTCTGTTGATCAAAGGCGCTACCATATCACCAATGGCCGAATATAGAACGGATTCCGGAGTAGTGGTCAGGTATTTCGTATCAAAGGCTTCCAGCCCTAGACCTGCCTTTATCGTAAACTGCGGATAAAAATTGGCCTTGGCCGCCTTGGTGTCCAATTTGGCGGCTGCCAGTTCATATTCGGCTTTACGGATATCGGGACGATTTTGCAACAATTGCGATGGTATTCCGGCATACATGGTATCGATAGGTGCATCAATAAAACTATCGGAGGCCCTATTGATATGTTGATGGGTACGTCCGATCAAAAAGTTCAATCGGTTCTCCACTTCCACAATCTGCTGTTGGATTTCATACTTATGGCTTTGGTTTTTCATTACCTCGGCCTGGAAACGCTTCACTGCCAACTCCGTAGCACGGGCGGCTTGCTTTTGCAATTTCACCATACGAAGGGCATTCTGCTGTATCTCCAGGTTTTGGTCTATCATGACCATTTGGTTGTCCAATGCCATTAATTCATAATATGAATCGGCAATTTCCGCGACCAAGTTGGTCACCATAAAGTTTTTGCCCTCTATGCTGGAAAGGTATTCGTATACGGCGGCCTTCTTCTCATTGCGCAACTTCTTCCATACATCGAGCTCCCATGTAGCGAACGCCCCGACCCCATAATTGGTCAGGGGTTCGGGGAACTCTTCGCCTTCCTTTACCTCTAGGTTTTTTTCAACGGCGCCATTTCGGGTGTACTCACCTACTTTGTCGACCTCAGCTCCCGCCTGGATGTTCACAAAGGGTAAATACTCCCCTTTTTTGGCTTGAATCCTATTTTGGGCCATATCCACTCGTTGCAACATAATGTTCAACTCTTGGTTTTTGACCAAGGCAGTATCGATCAAGGCAATGAGATTGGGGTCTTTAAAAAACTCCTTCCATTCCACCAAACCAGTATTTAAGGTATCGGTTGATTGGTTTTGATAGTTTTTTGGGACTGCTACGTCCTCATCCCTGATTTCTCTTGTGGGCACACAGGAATAAAGGACAATCATCCCTATCATTCCAATTAAAAGTGTTTTTCTATGATTCATCCTGATTGCCTTTTTTATTCTTGTTTCCATTTTTTGCAGTCGTCATTTTTTTCAAACGTTGATTCATCAAGCGCAGGCGGGCCTTCAATTTGAACACCGTGTCATTTCGATGGAAAAACTCCTCCGACATCGGTTCGTCATGCTGATCCTTGATCAAACTTTTTCCATCCGCCATTTTTGCAAATACGTAATACAGACCAGGAATCAATAGGACCCCGAAAATGGTTCCTACAATCATTCCCCCCATCGCCGAACCGCCAATAGTCTTATTTCCAATGGCACCGGCACCTGTGGCTATTACCAATGGAATCAAGCCTGCGATAAAGGCAAAGGATGTCATCAAAATAGGTCGGAAACGTTGTCTGGCTCCTTCTATGGCCGCATCCCGAATGCTGGAACCTTCGCGACGTTTTTGAACGGCAAATTCCACGATCAAAACAGCATTTTTACCCAGCAGCCCCACCAGCATGATAATTCCGATCTGGGCATACACATCATTGGCGAGCCCCATGGCCTTCAAAAGGAAAAAAGAGCCAAAAATACCAACTGGAAGTGATAGGATAACCGCCAAGGGCAGCAAGAAGCTCTCATATTGCGCGGCGAGCACCAAGTACACGAAGATGAGTACCACTATAAAGATATAGAGTGATTCATTTCCACGCTGCGCTTCATCGTAGCTAAGCCCTTCCCAGGCAATGTCGTAGCCCCTTGGCAGGGTTTGTTCTGCAACCTCCTCTATGGCCTTTATGGCGTCGCCACTTGTAAAACCTGAAGCTGGCAAACCTCGAATGGCAGCCGAGTTGTATAGATTATATCGGGTAATCTCGTTGGGGCCCAATCTTTTTTCCATGCTCATAAACGCAGAATAGGGCACCATTTCCCCTTCTTCGTTCTTGACAAAGAGTTTTTCCAAATCGGATGGCATACTACGATATTCAGGAGCAGCTTGGGTATACACCTTAAAGAATCGCCCAAAACGGATAAACCCTTGCTCGTAGGTACTACCAATAAGAATGTTCAGGTTTTCCATGGCCTTTCCTATGGAAACTCCTTTTTGCATCGCCGCTTTATTATTGATTTTTAACTCATACTGCGGATAATTGGCAGCATAGAACGTAAACAAACCTGCGAGTTCTTTGCGTTCACGCAAGGCATCCATAAAATCATTGTTGATTCTTTCAAACTCATGATAATCTGTACCATCGGTCTTGTCCAACAAACGCATGGCAAAACCACCTGATGAACCAAAACCGGGTACGGCTGGCGGTTCAAAGTATTCGATGACCGCTCCTAGGTCTTTGGTTTCCTCCTCCAATTCTTCCATGATCTCATGAACGGAATGTTCCCGCTGTGACCATGGCTTTAAGTTGATGAGACAGGTACCAGCGTTGGAGCCCCGCCCTTCGGTCATGATTTCATATCCCGCCAAAGATGAAACAGATTCCACACCTTCGGTTTCCTCGCAAATGGCCTGGAGCTTTCTAGCCACATCGTTGGTCCGTTCCAACGTGGCACCGGGAGGCGTCTGGATGATCGCATAGATCATTCCTTGGTCCTCATTGGGAATAAATCCTGCAGGAAGTGTCTGATTGGTAAAGAATATTCCGGCACAGAAAACGATCAACACACCAAATGTGACCACCCTTCTATTCACAATCTTGCTCAATACACCAATATATCTTCCTGTGAGTTTTTCAAACTTGCGATTGAACCAATCAATAAATCGGTTTATGGGTGATTTTCTTCTCGTCTTTCCATGGTTGTTCTTCAACATCATGGCACATAATACCGGTGTAAGGGTAAGTGCCACCAATGCTGAAATTATTATGGAACCTGCCATGGTGATGGAAAACTGTCGATAGAATACCCCAACTGGGCCCGTCATAAAGGAAATGGGAATGAATACGGACACCATAACCATGGTAATGGCAATAATGGCTCCCCCAATTTCTCCCAACACTTCATAAGATGCTTTGTAGGCTGTCAAATTTTCCTTTTCCATCTTCATATGGACGGCCTCTACCACCACAATGGCATCATCAACCACAATACCGATGGCCAACACCAGGGCAAATAGGGTAATCAGGTTAATGGACAGTCCGAAGAGCTGCATTACAAAGAAAGCTCCAATGAGTGATACCGGTACCGCAATGATCGGAATCAAAGTCGAACGCCAATCGCCCAAGAACAGGAATACCACCACTGCAACAAGGATAAATGCATCTCGTAGGGTATGTAGCACTTGTTCTATAGAAGCATCCAAGAAATTGGACACATCATAGCTTATCTTATAATCGATTCCTGGGGGCATTTCCTCCTCAAGCTCCACGAGCTTTTCCTTTACGGCATCGATAACATCACTACCATTACTGCCAAAGGTCTGTTTTAGCACTATGGAAGCGGATGGATCGCCATCCAAGTTGGAATAAATATCAAAGAACTCACTTCCGAGTTCTACATCGGCAACATCACCAAGTTTCAGCATCTCACCCTCATCATTGGCTTTAATAATGATATCCTTGTACTGTTCAGGTTCATTGTATCGGTCTTGATATACCAATACATACTCAAGTGACTGTGCACGTTTCCCCGAGCTACGCCCCAAGCGACCTGGACGGGCCAAAATACTCTGCTCTTCCATGGCCGTGAGGATTTCTTCGGCGGAAACGTCATATGCCCGCATTCTATCGGGTTTCAACCAAACGCGCATGGCAAACTTGCGGCTACCCAGAATTTGGGCACTGGCGATACCATTGATTCGCTGTATTTCGGGAATAATTTTGGTATATGCATAATTGTACAGGAACTTTTCATCATTGTTCTTGGCGTCACTGTACAGGTTCACATACATCAACATACTGGGCTGCACCGGGGTAATGATCACCCCTTCTCGCTGTACCAACTCCGGCAGCAACGGCATTACTTGGTCGACCCGTGTTTTTACCCTTACTACTGCTTGGTTGGGGTCGGTGCCCGGTTCAAAAATCACCCTAAGCGTTCCCTCACCAGCACTTGTGGCATCGGAAGCGATGTACCGCATACCCTGTACTCCGTTAATGGACGTTTCTAGGGGAATAAGGGTTGATTTTACAAGAACATCGGCACTAGAACCTGGATAGGCAATAAATATATTGACCGTGGTGGGGGCGATTTGTGGGAACTGCGAAATAGGCAGTTGTTTTATGGCCAACAGTCCCGTAAACACGATTATGACCGAAATCACAATGGCCAATACCGGCCTATGTATAAATTTTTTAAACATTGCTTATGATTATGGGATTGTTACTCAGCATACAACTCTAGGTGTGACAATACGGATTCGGGCTTTTCGAATTCGTAATGAATCTTTTCCCCGTTCCGAACCATTCGGATACCTTCCAAGAGTACCTTATCGTTCAAGGAGAGTCCCTTTTCAACAACAAAAAGATGAGGCAATTCAGCACCGATTTCGATTTCCCTTTGTTGAACGGTATCGTTTTCATCGATCACAAAGACAAATTTTTTGTCCAATACTTCAAAAGTGGCCTTTTGGGGAATCAGCATAGCTTCCTTTAAGGGGACCTTCATTAAAATACTCCCTGTTTCTCCATGTCTCAAAATCCCATCAGGATTGGGGAAAGTGGCCCTAAAAGCAATATTTCCGGTTTCGTGGTTGAATTCCCCTTCTATGGTTTCCACTACCCCGGACTGATTGAACTTTTTATTGTTGGCCATCAAAAGCTCCACTTCCTGCTTTTCATTCTTTTTGGTAGTGGTTATGTAATCCAAATACTCTGCTTCGGGCACATTGAAATAGACCCACATTTTAGAGTTGTCGGAGAGTTTGGTCAGCAGCTCTCCTTCATCCAAAAGACTTCCCTCCCTAACTTCGAGATGGTCCATTATGCCATCGAAAGGGGCGCGGATGTCTGTAAATCCCAAATGGGTTTCCGCCAGACTAACCTCTGCTTTGGCCCTATCCAATTCTGCTTTGGCCATGGCCAGCTCATTGGCTGAAACAACGTTCCCGTCTGCCAGTAATTTGGTGTTTTTATATTCAATTTCAGCGACTTCAGCTTCCGCTTTAGCCTTTTGTAGGTCGGCTTGGTACACATTGGGCATAATGTGGAACATTTGTTGTCCCTTTTTTACATGTTGCCCTTCGTCCACATAAATATGTTGTAAATACCCTTTTTCCAAAGCCCTAAGTTCAATATGGCGAACGGAATGGATTTGGCAGACATAATCCTTGGTGATAGACGTGTCCATTTGGATTGGACTTGATACGAGATACTTGGTCTCTTCCTTGTTTTCGTGTTTTTTGGATTCGCAGCTCGCATAGCACAACACTACAAACAAGCCGATGAAGATAGAAAATCTCCTCATAGTTTTACTGGTTTAAAAAATGTTTTGAAAAGGTCAAGGGAAGTCCGAATCCACATAAAGGGACCTACCCTTGGTTATTGATTTTTACCCAAAGGGTTGCTGGTTGCAAAGCACAAGTAAGGCCTTGCCGGCTGTGAATTCTAAATTCGGAATACTTGGAACCTCACATGCTTCTTTATGGATGAAGCTGACTTGGGTCTAGATAACCCATAGTTGGTGTTGGATTCCAAAAAGAGTTGCCCCCAAGAGGCGGCAAATTCATGAGCGGCAAAGGACTTGCCATATTTTATAGAAAAACCATGGGAAGCTACTTCTTCTTCGCGTTCTTCCTGTTCCTCAACATCTATTTCGGTGCAGTACCTTTTTTCCAATCCCAGTTCAAGGGAGTGAAGTGTTTCAGAGGAATGTTGGTTTTCTAAAGTCTGAAGATAGCAGGCATCCTCCGCAGGGATATTCTCTTGCGAATCTGCATATAAATTGACGAATCCACTTACTAATAGGACAACAAGTGGAAACAAATATTTTATGAATGCCTTTTTCATTTCGAGGAGCAAAGCTATGTTACCTGAACTTCCCGAACAAATGGTTGTTGTTAATTATGGTTAAAATCGATTTATTGGTGATTTTTTTTGATGAAAAATTCCTAAAGACTGCTGAAAAATCAAATAAATATAAAATTGACTTGTCAAAAATTATCCAAATTGGCACAAAAGCATTAAAACTCTATCTTCGTTGTACCTGAAAAACAAAGGTTTCTATATGCGTTACCGTTACCTTGTTCCCGTAATTGTACTAGTTCTCTTCTTGGTTTCGTGCAAGGATTCCAAGAACAAAAAAGAAGTGGACACCTTTGGTACGGACACCTTTCATACATATTCCATAAATGGAAATTATAACATTGATGTCCCCAATTTTATGACGGGAACCACAGGATTGAATGAAGAAGCCTCTTTGCAGTTCCAAAGCCTCATCAAGGAAGCATATCTTTTGGTGATTGATGAGCCAAAAGCTGATTTTGAAGAGGTTTATCGCGATTTGGGACAATATGATGATTCGCTCTCTGTCATACAAAATTACAGGGATGCCCGGCTACAAATTTTATCGCGTACCACCCAAATCATCCATAAATCCGCCAATACATCACGATTGATACATGGCCTGGACGCAGAATCCGTTGAGCTCGATGCCAAGGTGAATGGTATGGACAACGAGATTTCCTATTTCTTGACCTTTATTGATGGTGGGGAAAAGGTGTATATGGTGATGGGATGGACTTTGAAGGAAAGAAAAAAAGAACATAAAAAAACCTTTAAAACGATTGCCGAATCTTTTCGATTGATAGACTAGCTAACCGCTTTAAAGGTCTGTATGGATAAAGAGATGGTTTACTTGCTCAGATACATTTTTCTTCTGGCGTACAAATTGTAAAACTCATCATCCTTTAAACTATCAATGAACAGAATGCTTTCTCCTGTACTCTTCATTTCAGGTCCCAGATTCTTGTTTACGTTCGGGAACTTATTAAAAGAGAATACCGGCTGTTTAATGGCATAACCTTCCAACTGCGGGTTAAAGTTAAAGTCCTTCACTTTTTTCTCGCCCAACATCACCTTGGTGGCATAATTCACGTAAGGCTCCTTGTAGGCCTTCGCAATAAAGGGAACTGTACGCGATGCCCTTGGGTTGGCCTCGATAATGTACACAATATCGTCCTTCACAGCGAACTGAATGTTGATCAAGCCAACCGTATTGAGTGCCAAAGCAATCTTTTTGGTATGATCCTTTATCTGCTGCAACACAAACTCACCCAAATTGAAGGGAGGCAAGGTAGCATTGGAGTCGCCCGAGTGGATTCCACAGGGCTCAATGTGCTCCATGATTCCGATGATGTACACATCCTCACCATCACAGATGGCATCTGCCTCAGCTTCAATGGCTCCATCCAAGTAGTGATCCAAAAGCAATTTATTGTTCGGTATTTTTCGCAATAAGTCCACCACATGGGCTTCCAGCTCTTCCTTGTTGATTACAATTTTCATCCCCTGACCTCCCAATACGTAGGATGGACGCACCAACAACGGAAATTTCAATTCTTCCGCCAAGTCCAAGGCTTCGTCGGCTGTTTCAGCCACCCCAAATTTTGGATAAGGGATGCCGTTATCCTTCAACAAGGTGGAGAAACTCCCCCTATCCTCCGCCAAATCCAGCGATTGGAAACTTGTTCCGATGATGTTGATACCGTACTTGTCCAGTTTCTCTGCAAGCTTCAGCGCGGTCTGTCCGCCCAACTGCACAATGACACCCTCTGGTTTTTCATGAAGGATGATATCGTAAATATGTTCCCAGAAAACAGGTTCAAAGTATAATTTATCCGCCGTATCAAAGTCCGTAGAGACGGTTTCTGGGTTACAGTTGATCATAATGGTCTCGTAACCGCATTCGGCAGCGGCCAAAACACCGTGCACACAGCAATAATCGAACTCGATTCCTTGTCCGATTCGGTTGGGCCCAGAACCGAGCACCACCACCTTTTTCTTATCGGTCACCTGGCTGTCGTTGGCCACGTAGCGCTCTCCGCTTGGCGTTTCGATTTCTTCCTCAAATGTGGAATAATAGTACGGTGTAACCGCCTTGAACTCAGCGGCACAAGTATCCACCAATTTATACACACGGTTAATGTTCAAATCCATTCGTTTGCTATGCACTTCGCTCTCCCAACAATCCAACATGTGGGCAATCTGTCTGTCCGCAAAACCTTTTTGCTTCGCTTCCAACAATAGTGCTTTTGGCAAGCTTTCTATGGTATATTTTGATATTTCCATCTCCAAGAAGTGCAGTTCCTCGTATTGTTTTAGGAACCACATATCTATTTTTGTGATTTCGTGGATGCGTTTTAAGGGTATTCCAAGTTGAATGGCATCATAAATCACAAATACCCTGTCCCAACTGGGCACTCGCAATTTCTCGATGATGGTTTCGTAATCCTTGTAGCCTTTGCCATCGGCACCCAGACCGTTTCGTTTGATTTCGAGCGACTGTGTGGCTTTGTGCAGGGCCTCTTGGAAAGAGCGTCCTATACCCATCACCTCTCCTACGGATTTCATCTGAAGCCCCAAAGTCCTGTCGGAACCTTCGAACTTATCGAAGTTCCAACGTGGTATTTTTACGATTACGTAATCCAATGTCGGCTCGAACAAGGCCGAAGTGGACTGTGTGATTTGGTTGTCCAATTCGTCCAGCGTATACCCTATCGCCAGTTTGGCCGCAATTTTAGCAATCGGGTACCCCGTTGCCTTGGAAGCCAAAGCGGAAGATCGGGAAACCCTCGGGTTGATCTCGATGGCGATAATATCCTCTTTTTCGTCGGGACTTACGGCGAACTGTACGTTACATCCTCCGGCGAAGTCCCCTATACTGCGCATCATGTGGATGGCCATATCCCGCATGCGCTGGAACGTCCTATCCGAGAGGGTCATTGCAGGCGCCACGGTGATGGAATCCCCGGTGTGGATACCCATGGGGTCCATATTTTCGATGGTACAGATGATGACCACGTTGTCGTTCTTGTCGCGTAGTAGCTCCAGCTCATATTCTTTCCAGCCCATCAAAGCCTTATCGATCATCACTTCGTGAATCGGTGATACCTCCAAGCCGTGGCTCAACATATCATCAAAATGCTCTGGATCATAAACGATACCAGCCCCTGCACCTCCCAAGGTAAAAGAAGCCCGGATTACCAAAGGAAAACCGAATTCCTGAGCAATCTCTTTTCCTTTAAGGAACGATGTTGCGGACGCCTGTGGCGGCATTCCAATTCCAATTTTTAACATCAACTCCCTAAACTTTTCACGGTCTTCGGTAATGTTGATGGCATCGATATCCACCCCTATAATTTCCACGCCAAAATCTTCCCAAATACCCTTTTCATCTGCTTCGATACAAAGGTTCAATGCAGTTTGCCCGCCCATGGTTGGCAATACCGCATCAATATTTGGGTGTCTTTTTAGTATTTCTATGATGGATTTTGTGGTCAACGGTTTTAGGTACACGTGGTCCGCCATGGCCGGATCGGTCATGATGGTAGCAGGATTGCTATTGATCAAAATGGTTTCAATCCCGTCTTCCCGAAGGGAACGAAGGGCCTGGGAACCAGAATAGTCGAACTCACATGCCTGGCCGATGATGATAGGACCAGAACCAATAATCAAAATGGAATTTAAATCTTTTCTTTTGGGCATTTTCTATAGGGGTTTCTCGGTTATCTGCTTATATGTCAAAAAAAAGGTGTTACCTAGAAAAGTAACACCTTTAATTTAAATAATAAATACTATCATTATTTTTTATGTCTTGGCTCAGAGGAAACAGTTAATCTCTTTCTTCCTTTGGCTCTTCTTCTCGCAAGAACTTTTCTACCATTGGCAGTCGCCATGCGCTCCCTAAAACCATGCTTGTTTCTTCTCTTCCTTTTGGATGGTTGATACGTTCTTTTCATTTCCGAACTGTTTTATGGATTTGTTGATGGGAAGCTTTCTCCCCTAAAAATTCTGGGCGCAAATATACGAAGACTTTTTACTTTGGCAAGTCCAAACCTAAAATATTTAATTTAGTTTTTAGTACTTTTGCGGGCACTTAACTAAAGGTAAAAATCACCAGACTGTATGTTCAATAAAAATATAAAGCTCGTCATTGCCGTCCTTATCATCGCTTATGCCGTTTACCAGTTTATAGAGGGTAATATTGGCAACGGAATCGCACTGATTTTGCTATCCCTCGTATTCATTTTTCTCTACTTCCGGAATGAGTTCATTCTTTTGGCCTTTCTTAAAATGAGGAAGCAGGACTTGGAGGGCACACAACAATGGTTGGCCAAGATCAAGAACCCGCAAGCTGCCTTGATCAAAAAACAACAGGGTTACTACAACTATCTACACGGCATCATTTACTCACAAAAAAACCTGACACAAGCCGAAAAGTACTTTAAAAAGGCCTTGAAGCTGGGGTTGACCATGGACTATGACGTGGCCATGGCCAAATTGAGCTTAGCGGGCATTGCCATGCAAAAGCGCAGAAAACGTGAAGCAACTACTTTATTGCAGGAAGCCAAGAAATTGGACAAAAACAACATGCTTACGGAACAGATCAAGATGATGCAGCAGCAGATGAAGAAGATTTAATCATAACCTTCAACCATCAAAAAAAATTTCCCTTCCTACCTGAAAGTCCCCTTTGATTATGGACACAAAATCGCATTGGTTCATTCAAACGGGTCATCCGTCAATTGAAAAGGGGTATCCGTTGATTTTAACAATCGCTTAAAGCAACTATTTACTATACTTGGGTACAGTTATTTACTTTAAAATTTTATTTCTACTGAACCCATCCAATGTACATATTGAAGTTTTAGGAGCTGCCCAACCAATCCCTTATGAATTGTTGGAACTGGCCGACCCATCAAAAACCCATATTGAAGCATACCTTAAAAACGGGACCTGTTACCTGGCCAAGATAGGAAAAGAGACTATTGGAGTGATGGTGCTGCTGGAATTGGACGCTACCAACATTGAACTTAAAAATATTGCACTAATGCCCTCACTACAAGGCAAGGGTTATGGAAAAGCACTTTTGGGACACGCGATAAATGTAAGCAGGGTATTAGGGTATCACAAACTGACAGTAGGCACGGGAAATTCCAGTATTGGTCAACTTGCATTTTATCAAAAATCTGGATTTGAAATTCAGCACATTATCAAAAACTACTTTGTAGACCACTACCCCGAACCCATTTTTGAAGATGGTATTCAATGCAAACATATGGTTGTTTTGGAGAAAAGGCTATCGTAATCATTCTATGGTTACATTTGTTTGTTTTTACGAAAAGTTGACCAATGTATTACCCACTTTGCCTCAATGGGGTCGATATCCACCCCTTATTCGGTGATTTCCTAAAAGGAAAGCCGTACATCTTTGATTTTTCATCCAACAACCCAAAAACACTAGAGTACCCGCTCACGGATTTCCATCAGTTCAACCAAAAGGTTTTTGATGAGTTGGAGGCATCTAAGCAACAATGGGGCATTGGCAAGTATTTGGAAGAACGGAAAAGTCTGTTGCGGTCCTACCCCAATATTATTGAGGAACAACGGTATTATCATCTGGGTCTGGACATCATTGTGCCATACGATACCCCCATGTTCTCTCCTTTGGAAGCCGAAGTATACAAAACTGCAAAAGAAACTACCCTTGGTAATTACGGAGGTTATATCATTCTAAAACATGAGATGAATGGAGTAGTTTTTTATTCGTTGTATGGACACTTAAAAACACCACACTTGGTCCGAGTTGGGGACAAAATAAAGGCCGGTCAAAAATTTACTCACATAGGAGAAGAAAGTGATAGCGGCGGCTGGTTTTGCCACGTTCATCTTCAGATGCTCACACAAGAGGCTATGGATGCGGGATATTCCGACTGGGGGTATATTTCACCAGCGTTACTGCCACAGGTAGAAACCTATTTCCCTTCGCCTTACTTTCTATTTAAATACTAAGTCCAAACTATTTTCCAGTACTCCCCACGCGATAATACCCCTTGTTCGGGATTTCGATAGTATATTTTTTACGGGAAGCATTGTTCAAATGCGGTTCGCGCAACCAAGGGTTATGTCGCTTCAAAACCTTGTAGTTGATTTCGTAGAGCTCCGCGAAATCGGCCCAATTGGTTACCGCAGTATCTACTTCAACGGTAAAGGTGGGCACTTTGGTGTACATATCGTCTTCTTCCAACTGGAATCCATACTTATCACGATTGGATAAAATCTCCTTGATGGCCAAAATACGGAACACATAACGGCCGGTCTCTTGTCCCAATAACAAATCATAGTAATCGTTCACCTGTTGGATGTCCATATATTTTTGGATACCGGCAGGACCTGCATTATAGGCCGCAGCGGTCAACGTCCAGCTACCGAAACGGTCTTTCCATTTATTAAGGTAATCACATGCCACTTGGGTCGCTTTTTCAATATGGTAGCGCTCATCCACGTTATCGTTTACTTCCAAACCATATTCGCGGCCAGTTCCTTTCATGATCTGCCAAAAACCAGTAGCGCCTGCAGGGGAAACCACGTTTTCAAGACCACTTTCGGCAACCGCCAGATACTTAAAGTCATCCGGGATGCCATTCTTTTTAAGAATGGGCTCCATGATCGGAAAGTATTTATTGGCACGCTTCATCAATAAGAGGGCGTTCGACTGCCAATAGGTATTCACCAAAAATTCACGGTCAACACGCTCCATGATCTCAGGGTCGTCTTGGGGAACCGGCTCACCTGCGAAATTCAAATCCTTTGGTATTTCTATGGCGCTGATTTGGTAGGTATCCGCCACATTTTTATCCGTGGTTTCAGGTTGGGTCACCGTTTTTACGGGTTGTTCTTCCATTGCATTCGACTGAACGGCAAAAATCAAGGTGCTTACCACAGCTATCAATCCGATAAATGCCAATATATTTTTAAGATATTTCATGTCTTCCCTTTTAAATTGTTACGTAAAGATACTATTATAAAGACGAAATTATTCCAAAATAATTGTGGGGAGATGCTCATTAAACCATTTGGCCCTATGAATGATCATGGTATGGGTGCCATTTTTAACGGAAATACAAGCGTTGATGTTGGAAATGGGAAAAACAGCATCCTTTTCGCCCTGAATATGAACCACATGATCAGGGGGAACTTCTTGGTCCCAATTCACGATTTGATCGATGGACCAATCGATATAATACTTATCCCGAATGGAGAGGTATTTTTCGTACAGGTGCAAGCGCTTGGTCACCGTTTCGCCAAAGGCATATTTGGCCAATAGTTCCACATTGTTCACCAGGCCCGTTGGCAACAGCTTGTGTACTTTGGTGTATTTGGCAAACAGCATTCTTTTGGGCAGTTCGTGCTTGCTCTTAACGGATGAGACCACAATCACTTTGCGTGTCGACCTGATTTTGGCCATTTCCTGTACCAACATGCCCCCGAAGGAAACGCCCAACAACACTGGATGGGGTTCCTTAATTTTATCGCACATTTGCTCCGCATATTCCCTTAAGCTCATCCCTTTTTCGGGTACAAACCATTCCAAGGTATGCATTACAAATTGGTCGTCTGGCAGTTTGATATTTTCAAAAATGGAAGGGTTGGCTGCCATTCCCGGCATGAGATAGATATGGATTTTATCATCGGACATATGGCACCAAATATCGATAAGGACTAGGAAATTAACAATATTTTGACTAATTTTGTATCCCTTTTGCAGCCAACCCCGCTTATGTAATAGATATTTATAATTCAGGGG
Organism: Allomuricauda sp. MMSF_3307; assembly: GCF_030733585.1. Lineage (NCBI taxonomy): Bacteria > Pseudomonadati > Bacteroidota > Flavobacteriia > Flavobacteriales > Flavobacteriaceae > Allomuricauda > Allomuricauda sp. MMSF_3307. The sequence goes on along the minus strand of NZ_JASHIQ010000002.1, from coordinate 495,441 downwards.
GAATGGAAATGCCTTTTTCGGGTAGTTCCGCCAAGTCATTAAAAAAACAAGTACTATATGACAACAATGGAAATCACTGACAATAGTTTCTTGCGTCAATTTGAAACTAAGGTCAATGGGCATTTAGCCAAAATTGAGTACTCTTCACAAGAGCGTAAAGTATTTTTGACCAAGCTGGTTATTCCGGAAGAAATTACACAAGAGGGCTTTAAAGAGGATTTCATCAAAGCGGTTTTGAACGAAATTCAAGAGAACAACCTAAGAGTTGTTCCCACAAGCCCCCAAATTGCTGGATTTTTAAGAAAAAACAGGCAATACAAGGAAATGCTACCAGTTGGTATCCGTATCTGATCTAACCATCTTCGGAAAAATGTAAACCTCCTCTACCGGGAGGTTTTTTTATGCTGTGATGGCATCGGAAACAAACTCAAAACGCACCAGTCCGTCCGTATCGATATCCATTAGCTCCACTTGGTGCAAAGTATTCACCAAAGAAGGATCCCATGGCGCTTTTACCTTAACATAGTTCTCGGTAAACCCGTGAATATAGCCTTTTTTGTTCTCCCCTTCGAACAGCACGGTACGGATGCTTCCCAATTGACTCTCGTAAAAGGCCCTGCGCTTTTTGGCCGATAATCCCCTTAACATTTTGCTGCGCTTGTTGCGTACCTTTTTGGGGACCACATCTTCCATTTCGGCAGCCACGGTATTGTCCCTTTCCGAGTAAGTGAACACATGCAAATAAGAAATGTCCAATTGGTTCAAAAAGTGATAGGTTTCCAAAAAGTGCTCGTCTGTTTCCCCGGGAAAGCCAACAATCACGTCTACACCAATACAGGCATGAGGCATTGTTGATTTGATGCGCTTTACCCTATCCACATACAGATTGGACAAATACCGACGTCGCATCTTTTTTAAGATATCATCGCTCCCACTCTGCAAGGGCACATGAAAATGGGGCACAAAGGAATTGCTTTGCGCTACAAAATCGATGGTCTCATTTTTAAGCAAATTGGGTTCAATGGAAGAAATTCGGAGACGGTGAATCCCATCGATGGTATCCAAAGCCTTCACCAAGTCCAAAAAGGTATGCTCGTGCTTTTTATTGCCAAACTCACCTTTCCCGTAGTCACCGATATTCACTCCTGTCAGCACAATCTCCTTAATGTCTTGTGAAGCAATTTCCTTGGCATTTTTCAGTACGTTCTGCAAGGTATCACTACGTGAAATCCCGCGAGCCAAAGGAATGGTACAGTAGGTACACTTGTAATCACAACCATCCTGGACCTTCAAAAAGGCACGGGTACGATCTCCGATGGCATAACTGCCCACATAAAAGTCGGCATCCTCGATTTCACAGGAGTGTACCTCTCCCCTATTATTTTTGGTAAGGTCGTTCAGATAATCGGTGATTTTGAACTTCTCCGTGGCACCCAAAACCAAATCAACGCCATCCACAGCCGCCAATTCCTCCGGTTTTAGTTGCGCATAGCAACCTACTGCCGCTACAAAGGCTTCGGGATTGGCTTTTTGGGCCTGCTTTACAATGGTCTTGAATCGCTTATCGGCATTTTCCGTTACCGAACAGGTATTGATCACATACACATCCGCAGCTTCCGAAAAGTCCACACGCTCAAACTCCTCCTTTTCAAAACCCCTGGCAATGGTGGAAGTTTCAGAGAAATTGAGCTTGCAGCCCAGCGTGTAAAATGCAACCTTTTTGTTCATAAGCCTGCCTAGCGTTTTAGGGGCGCAAAGATAGTGATTTGTTGGGAGTTATCGCAAGTCATCAGCAATTCATAAAAGTTGTTTGGGGCCTTTAGGAAAAACATACCAAAGTTTTTACTAATTTGGCAAGGAATTGATAATCCTCATTGATTCAGTTGATTGCGCATAACCCCGATGTATTTTTAAAACTATTAGTTTACGAATGAAAAAAATCATTAGGTATGTGTTCATCCCCATAGGGGTGATTATTACGCTGTTCGCTATCCAATTCTTTGTGGTTAGAAAACTGGACCGCAATTATTCAGAATCCTTAGAAGCTGGTTTAACCAAAACTGACCTAAAAACCATGAAACTGCCGTCCGTGTTCTTGGACAGTGCTCGCTTTTTGGTCAAATTACCCTTAGAGTCCAAAGATACACTTCTGGCGTATTGTGATACTGGAGGAGGTATTAGCATGTTAATGCCATCCCGACAAGACCGTCCAGAAATTGCCCCATATATAAAGAAGGGATTAGTCAAAGGATTAATGCCAATGAGTTATGTAACATTCAATGACATGGTAAACATTGAAAAGTTTCCCTCACCTTCGCCTATTCCAAATTTCATTCTAAGAAAGCCTTTTGCCAGTGTTCAAGAACCATATCTGGTCATACCGCCCTTAACTGACGATCTTCAGCAAAAAATAGATAAAATGCCCATGTTGGATGCTTTTTTGGGACAGGGCTTTTTTATGGGGCGAGCATGGACTTTTGACTATCCTAAACAAGAAGTATGGGTCAACACTCCAATAAAATCAACGGATAGCAAGAAACCTAATGTGCTTTCATTAGGATTTAAGAAAAACACCCATGGAGTTGCTGTGTATGGGCACCCTAGGATGCAGATTGAAATTGAGGGTGAGGAGATTGAAGTATTGTTCGATACTGGAGCCAGTTTTGTGTTATCCGATAAAGGCAAGGAGTACTTCAATACCGAAAAAAACACCTTGGCAGGATCTTTTATTGCTGCCAGTATTTTTGATCAATGGAGAACTGATCATCCCGATTGGAAATACTATCCCGAATCAGATGGAAGCCAAGGAATCATTGAGGTTCCCGTGGTAAAAATTGCGGGCCACAAAGTAGGCCCCGTGTTATTTTCCAGGCGACCAGATCATGTTTGGTCCGAAATGATGGCCCAATCCATGGACAAAGTCGTAAAAGGTGCCATTGGGGGGTCCTTGCTCAAGCATTTTAAAGTTAAGGTGGATTACAATTCAGAGCTCATTCAATTTCAAAAATATAACGACTCCACCTTGGTTGACAGGTTATAATCCATTTGGCCAGATATTCGTGGTTAAGCGTTGATTTAAAATCGTTATCTTAAACCGATTTTAAACCAACTCTATGAAACTTCGACTATTCCTGATCGGCCTTGTCCTAATGGCGGGCTATTCCTGTAAAACAGAACACACTTCCTCCTTGGCCGACTACCAAGGCGAGGAAAACTATTCCGTAATCATTAGCGAGACCAAGGTCGGCTATATGAAAGTCAACACCCTTGGCGACACGATTCAAATTGATTATGATTACAAGAACAACGGCCGTGGTCCGACCATGAAGGAGACCATTGTGCTCAACGCCGAAGGCTATCCGAAAAGCTGGAAAGTCACCGGAAATACCACCTTTGGTAATGCCGTGGACGAGCAGTTTACCCAATCGGAAGGAGAAGCCTCTTGGACCGATGCCACAGGCTCTGGAAGTGCCTCTTTGGATGCGCCACAGCTCTACGTAAACCAATTTGGCAGTCCGTATTCCGCAGTGTTGTCCGCGCGGATGCTCATGGACGCCCCGAACAATACCCTACCCGTTTTGCCTGCAGGGAACCTAACGCTGACCAAAATGGAGGATTTGACCGTGCCCCATGCCTCCGGCGAAGGGGAATTGGCCCTGACCACCTATGCACTCTCCGGTGCAGAGATGAACCCCACCTATTTCATCATGGATGATAGCGACCGTTTTTTTGCCTTTATCTCGCCCCGCTATATCGTAATTCGTGATGGCTACGAACCCGAAGAAAAAGAACTGCGTCAATTGGCCGAAAACTATTCCGCCGAGCGCTATGAAAAACTGCAAAAGAAATACGCCCACAACTACGATAAAAAAGTACGTATTGCCAATGTAAAGGTGTTCGACCCCAAAACGCTATCCCTTACCGAGCCCGTTTCCGTAGTAGTGGAAGGTGAAAAGATTTCCGCTATTGAAGCGGCTGATGCCACCGGCGACAACGAAGTGGTGATTCAGGGGAACGGAGGCACTTTGGTGCCCGGACTTTACGAAATGCACGCCCATACCGGCGACAACGGTGCGTTGCTGAACGTTTTGGCGGGAGTGACCTCGTTCCGTGATATGGGGAACAATACCGAAGTGCTCAGCAACCTCATCGAAAAAATCAATTCCGGTGTGTTGGCAGGACCCCGCGTAACCCGACTCGGATTTATCGAAGGAAAAAGTCCGTACAGTAGCAACAACGGTATTCTAGTGGAAACCCAAGAAGAAGCCTTGGCGGCTGTGGATACCTATGATAGTCTTGGGTTTTACGGCATCAAACTATACAACAGCATGAACGGCGATTGGGCCCCGGCCATCGTGAAAAAAGCGCACGACCAAGGCCTGTTCGTTACAGGACACGTGCCCGCTTTCTCCAACGCCAATGCCATGCTACGCGCTGGGTACGACGAAATGACCCACATTAACCAAACCATGCTCGGCTGGGTTTTGGAGCCCGAAGAGGACACCCGGACCCTATTGCGCCTTACCGCCATGAAACGCTTTCCTGAACTTGACCTCAACAGTGACAAAGTGCAGGAAACCATGGACCTTTTTGTGGCCAACGAAACGGCCATGGACCCTACCCTGGCCATCCACGAGCGCCTGATGCTTTCCCGCAACGGAGAAGTGACGCCCGGTGCCTTGGATTATGTGGACAATATGCCACCGAACGAGCAGCGAAGCCTTAAAGTGGCACTGGCCCAGATTGCCGATGCCGAGGAGGACAAGGCCTATCGTGAAGCCTATGACAAAATCGTGGAAACCTTGAGAATGATGAAGGACAAAGGGATTTTGATCGTAGCGGGAACCGATTTGGGCGGCGCCTTTAACCTGCACCGCGAACTGGAACTGTACACCGAACAATTGGGTTACACCCCGGCCGAAGTGCTCAAGCTGGCCAGTTACGATATGGCGCAGTACTTGGGCCACGAAAACTTGGGCAGCATTGAACCGGGAAAGTGGGCCGATTTCTTCTTGGTGCCCGGCAACCCGGTGGACAATATCAAGGCTATAAAGACCATATCCTTGGTATCGCGCGGGGGAACCTTTTACTACCCCAGCGATGTCTATCCTGCCTTTGGCATTACTCCTTTTACGGACAAACCTGAGGTAAGCGAATAAAATCCGTAGGTCCGATAACATCAAAAACCAGTAGTTTTCGCTACTGGTTTTTTAATTCTATTCCTATAGGTAATTCATCATCCATTGATGTGATCCATAAAACCTAGCACAAATTAAATGTGGGCAACGGCAAAAAAATCATGGTCACTTCTCAAAATCCCATTTGTTACTTGTAAACTAATTAGTTAACTTTGTGCTGTGGTAAGAAGAATTATAGCTTACAAAAACTACTTCTTGGACTTTTACAAATCGCAGGAACCCAAGGTACAGGAAAAGATAGAATTTGTTCTTGACTTGGTTCGATTTGAAAAACAAGTCCCAAAAAAGTTTTTCAAATCACTGGAAAACAGTGATGGTATATATGAAGTTCGGGTTATCACCGCGTTCAGGAGCATTCGGATTTTTTGCTTTTTCGATGATGGAAACGTAGTCGTGCTAACCAATTGTCTTGTGAAGAAAACCCAAAAGACGCCGAGAAAGGACATCAAACTTGCCGAACGATTGAAAAAAGAATATATAAAAAATAAGATAGGCTAATATGGAAAACGTAACTGATTTTGAAGACATACTTATTCAAAAATACGGAAAAAAGGGAACTGAAAAGCGCGACAAATATGATGCGGAAGCTCTTGCTTTCCGACTGGGGGCAATGCTCAAGGAAGCACGAAAAGAAGCTAACATGACTCAAGAAGAGCTTGCGGAAAGGACTGGGACAAAAAAAAGTTACATATCACGGATTGAGCGCGGTTTGAGCGATATCCAAGTTTCAACCTATTACAAATTGATAGAACTTGGACTAGGAAAAAATCTGAACATCTCAATTCAATAAACAAGTACCGCACCCACCCTTTTATGGACAAACCCTAGGAAAACGAATAACAACTAAAGAGGCGGTCTGAAAAGCTTTTATCTGTCAGTTCGAGCGCAGTCGAGAACTAAGGACACATTGATAATCAGTGGGTTTCGTCTGCCTGTCTGCCGCAGGCAGGCGCTCAACCTGACAAAGTTCAAAAATGATCGCCTCTTATACAGCCTCTTTTTATCATCTAAATCGAATTTTATGGAACCCTACCAACTGCCCAAAAACACCCGAATAGGTCATGTGCACCTAAAGGTGGCGGACCTGCAACGCGCCTTGGACTTTTACCATAAGCTTTTAGGTTTTGAGATCATTACCACCATGGGCGACCAAGCTGCCTTTATTTCGGCCGGAGGCTACCACCATCATATTGGCCTAAACACTTGGCAGAGCAAAAACGGGCCACCACCACCGCCCAACAGCACAGGACTGTTCCATACTGCCATCCTTTACCCTACCCGTAAGGACTTGGCGCAGATCTTACAACGTTTACGGGAGGCCGACTACCCTTTGACCGGAGCGGCGGACCATGGTGTCTCCGAAGCACTGTACTTGGACGACCCCGACGGCAATGGTGTGGAACTCTATTGGGACCGACCCCGAGCGGACTGGCCACAAGAACCCGATGGAAGCATTCAAATGTACACCAGACGCCTCGACCTCCAGGACCTGTTGGCGGAGTTGAATGGCTAGAACAAATACATTCCCCTTTCCCATAAAACGCACCCAACCCACTTGAAGACAATGGGTTGTGTTGATAAGACTGTTAATTACTTCATCGGATAGAAAACGGAATTTGTAGGGGTTTTCTGTTAACTTACACCCTTCAATGTTCATTTTATAATGTGAATTATTACATCAATTAGAATGATGATTGTAATTTTTACTTTTAATGAAAACTTTTATTTTTTTTAGGATGTTATCAAAATTATTTGGAAAGAAAAAACCAACTCCATCACCACTTAAAGAGCTTACCCCTGAAGAATTTGAAGAAGCTAAATTAAAAGCAAGAGTAGCATTTATCGATGATGAAGAAATACCGCACGTAGAAAGATTACGGCAGGATGGTTACAACATAGTTCATTATTCAGACATTGATAATATTGATGATTTCACCCGAAGAAAACATCATGTCGTAATATTAGACATTCAAGGCGTTGGACAAGAAATCTCTCCCAATTCAGAAGGTTGGGGTATACTAAAATACTTAAAAAACAATTGTCCAAATATCGTAGTAATTATGTTTACTGGAGCTGAATGGTCAATTACAAAATATAAAGATGAAGCTAGTGTCGCCGATGATTTTATTGGTAAAGATCTTGAATTTCTCGATTTTAAATCAAAATTAGACGAAGGAATTAAAAAAGCGTTTTCTCCGAAATATCATTTCGAAATTGAAAAACAAAAGATTCTTTCGGAACTAACCAATGCCAATACGATTGAACAGATAAAAATTATAGTTGATACATATGGAGCTAACAAGAAAACCACCTTATCAGAGCTTAAAAAATTGAACGACAATCCAAAAATTATTGATAGCATAGAGAATTTACTATCTATTGTTAACTCAATCAAAAGTCTTATTTCATGACGAAGTTTGGATATCCATATGTTTCAAATTATCGCAAAGAAATAAGGTTTAGAGACGGTAGGTTTTGCGATTTACCTAGAGAATATAAAAAGGAGGTAAATAAGAAAATATTAGAAAGCTTTTATTCAAAATTACTTGCCAAGAGTTCTGTTAGCAATATCGAAACAGGCGTCGACCCTTTAGGTTTTACATATATTAATCTAGATTTTATATGTTACGTTGGTCTTGTAACTCCAACAAAGCAAAAAGCGAAATATCGAAATCTAGGAAAGAAGCACCCTCAAAACAAATTCGAACTCGACTACTTGAAAAAGCAAATACAGTTTGAATATGACCTTGTGAATTTCAAAGAGTACATTCCTATTGACATAGTAACTCAGAACTTACATGAAATCAGGGGGCTTAATTCTAAAATAGCTGCCAATGTCGATACTATTATGAAAATTGATAGTGAAGCTGAATGGGATGATAAATTTGAAAAACAATCAGAAAACATCAAAAAAATCTATGTTGGAAGTAGGTTAATAAAATTCATTTTAGACAATGTCAAATTCTATATCCCTGATTTTTTTGATAACCTAAAATTAAATGATGAAAGAGCATTCATGCCTCATCGGTCAGTTAGCAAAATTGTCAAAATTTATCGAAATGATTTTAAGAAAGATCGAGCTGACATAGAATTCACTGGTAGTTGTTTAAGTAAGATAAATGGAGATAAAGAATATTTCGAAATACTTATCAAAATACTAGTTGAAAATGCATTAAAGTATTCTGAATTTCCAAAAAAAATAGGACCAAAAGTCATCATTTCTGAAAACAAAGAGCAAATCTTAATCCAGGTTCACTCCTATGGCCGAGCAATACCAAAAACTGAACAGCCATATCTATTTTCGAAAGGTTTTCGTTCTAGTTCTAATAGGCAGTCCAAAGAAGGCACTGGAATGGGGCTCTACAACGCTAAACAATTGGCTAAGCATTTCAATTCAAAAATTGAATTTTCAGATAAAGAGGTATCAAAAGATAAAAATATTGATCTCGCATGGAATATTTTTACCTTGACAATCCAAAAAAAATGATGATAAGAATAAATTATTTACTTCAAAATTTTACGTTAGTATGCTTTCCGAGTTTATTTCATAAAATTTATAATTCTTAATGCCCTGCTAAGCCTAGTAAATCTTAAGTAAACTTTAGAATATTATTACCAAGTTATTTTTTCGTCAGGAATCCCAAACCCCTCCGACCAAATAGCATATCAAAGAACGAACAGATGACATTTTTACGCAACACCGTTTGGGTGATAATACTGGTAGCCACCCACTTGCTCCACGGCCAAACCACACAAAACATTCCCCTGCAACCCAGCGCATGGACCGCCGAACCGGGCAGTGAGCTTACTTTCGAAACCTTTGATGGTCGCCCTACCCTGCTGCTCAACGGTAAGGCCTTTGCCAATGACTTTGACTTCTCCAACGGCGTGCTGGAACTGGAGGTGTATGCCAACCAAAAACGCAGCTTTGCCGGCTTTCTGTTCCGCAAACAAGGGCAAAACTTTGAGGAAATCTATATGCGCATGCACAAATCCCGCCAAGTGGATGCCGTGCAGTACACGCCTACCTACCATGGAGAGAGCAATTGGCAGCTTTACCCCGAACATCAGGCACAGGTGGCCTTTCTTACCGAAGGGTGGAACCAGTTGCGCATTGAGATACAGGACCTTGCTGCCACTGTTTTTGTGAACGGTGAGCAAGTGCTGCAAGTGGAACATCTTAAATCGGGGAACCTCTCCGGCACCATTGGTATTTGGGCCTTGTTCGGAAACCGGTTTGCCAATATCAGGGTTACCCCCACAGGCGAGGCCGTCGCCAAGGAGCCTTACCCTATCCGCACCCCTCCCGTAGGAATGATCACTGAATGGGAACTCACCGAGGCCAAACTATACAAGGAAGGGAACATCGACCCCGCCAGTTTTGCGCAAATGCCTACCCAAAGGGTACGAACGGAAACTTCGGGCCTATTGCCCATCTCCAAATATGTCCCCAAACCCAGTTCGGGAAATTTTGAGGGCAATCCAGAGGTGTATACCGTGGCATCGACCACCATAAGCACCAACCAAGCACTCACCCAATGGTTTTCGTTCGATTATAGCGATAAGATCATCCTATATTTAAATGGAGCACCCATTTTTTACGGAAACAACGCCTTTCGGTCCAAAAACAACCAATTTCAGGGGCATTTGGGCCTCGGAGCGAACAAAATCCCATTGCATCTTGAAAAAGGCAGCAATACGCTACACTGCGTCGTCATCGACAAGGCCAACGGTTGGGGATTGATCGGGAAGTTGGAATAAGATTCGTGAGGTTCAGAAGATTTGGCTACATTTAAGACCATCGATATGGGACGCATAATCAATCTTTATGAAACCGCTTTTTCTATTGCTTACGCTGTTCATTTCACATTTGGCTTTTTCTCAGAAAACGTATGAGTTTGACCATCATTTGGAATATGAGGTGACCTATTTTAAAGATTCGCTTCGCAAAAATTCCCGTATTTTCAGGGAAACGGATACCACCTACACCAAAATATACCTGACCCATTCACAACGAAACAATTACAGGGCAATCTTGACCGAATTGGACAGCCTCACTTTTATGATGGATTTTAGGGATCATGAAGGGGTAGCGTTTCGTTTTAAAATCTCAAAGTCGGTTTTTTATGAAAATCAACTTTTTAAAGTACCCTGTGAATTGGTGAGGCAATACCAAAATCCGTTTCAATATCAGGTCAAAAATTATGATTTTGTCACTTTGACCGATACGATTGTAGGCAACAAATCCTACTATCGCTACAAACTAACCTCTATTAGACCAAAAAAGATAAAACGGCTCAAACTGGCAACGCAGTTTTACATAGTCGATAAGGGAACTGTTGAACATATGCCCTTATTGGATTTCCCTACAGCTTACGAGGAATGGAAGACAGCACCTGACCTTCCCAACGGACTGCTATTTGAAACGTACATCACTGATTTTTATGGAGATTTGGATTCAAGGGAACGGCTGAGTGCCTCTCAAACCATAAACAAACAAATTGTGATCAATGCACCCTGCGATTATAGCAAGAACTGAATGAAAATCTGGGTTCACCATTGAAATGGATGGTGTAGTGTTGCCAATATCTGGATTTCCTTCGGAATCAAAATTTTTCTTTTAGGAAAAATTCCGCCACTGCTGCGTCAACTCGAAGACATGTTGTAAAATTTGGGCCTCGGTTTCGTTAAATTCCATATTTCGGCGCTTCATCATGGCTTCGGCCACCTCAAAGGCCTTGTTCGTCCTAAAGGTGGTATAGCCTGCCGTAGCACCGCCCCAACTGAAGCTGGGAATAAAGTTTCTAGGGAAGCCACTGCCAAAAATATTGGCGCTCACCCCAACTACAGTTCCTGTGTTGAACATCACATTGATGCCACATTTGCTGTGGTCGCCCATCATCAGTCCGCAAAACTGTAGGCCTGTTTTGGCAAAACCACCTGTTTTATAGTTCCAAAGTCGTACAGGGGCATAATTGTTTTTGAGGTTGGATGTATTGGTGTCCGCCCCAATATTGCACCACTCCCCTAAAACGGAATTGCCCAAAAAGCCATCGTGTCCCTTGTTGGAGTTGGCAAAAAGGACCGCATTGTTCACTTCTCCCCCCAATTTGCAGCCCGGTCCTGCGGTGACGGCTCCATAAATCTTGGCGCCCATTTTTAAAATGGCTCCCTCGCACAGTGCCAGTCCTCCGCGAACAGTGCAGCCCTCCATCATCAAGGCGTTTTTACCAATGTAAATGGGCCCTGTGGAGGCATTCAGAATACAAAAATCCACCGTAGCGCCTTCTTCGATAAAAATATTTTCTGGACACTTGACCTGGTTGGTGTCGGGTATCGGTTGACTTTTCCTGCCTTGGGTCACCAAATCAAAATCCGCTTGAAGTGCTTCGGCATTCTTGGAAAAAATATCCCAGGTATTTTTAATGGTCAGTACCTCCCCCTCAAAAGGAATGGCCGTATAAGTCGATTCTTCAAAACCCGTTTCCAAGTTCTCGGTCACGTAGGCGATATAGCCCTCGCCCCCTATCAAAGCTTCGCCTATGTTCAGGTTACCAATGGCCTCCACCAATTTTGCGCTTGGTAAATAGCTCCCGTTGATCACCATATTTTCGTTTGCGGGGGTCAAAGGAAACTTTTGGGAAAGGTATTCCTCCGTTTGAAAGCTTACCGAAGCGTTCAGCCATTTTTCCCACTTCTCGTGAATGGTGAGGATACCCACCCTAATGCCTGCGACGGGACGTGTAAACGTAAACGGGAAAAGGTCTTCGCGGTGGTAACCGTCGGATAGGATATAGTTCATGGTTCAGCTTTATATATCAAAAATAAAAAACGCCCCCGAAAGTATCGAGGGCGTTCCTATATTTCGATGAAAGGTGCGACCTACTCGGCCTCCTTCTCTTCTTTCTTGAATTTCTTGTACTTGTTCTTGAACTTATCAATCCTACCAGCGGTATCCACCAATTTGGTCTTACCAGTGTAGTAAGGATGTGATGTTCTTGAAATTTCCAATTTTACCAAAGGGTATTCAACACCATCAACAGTGATGGTCTCTTTCGCTTCAGCAGTGGACTTTGTAATGAACACATCGTCGTTGGACATGTCCTTAAAAGCAACCAATCTATAGTTTTCTGGGTGTATACCTTTTCTCATCGTCTTAAATGCTTAATCTCAGAATTTTCAGGGTGCAAATTTAATGATTTCTTTGACACCTCCAACTTAAAATGACTAAAAAAATAAAAGTAAATTTATATGTAACAAATGTAAGCATTCGATAACTAACCTCTGTAAGCAACACTAATTTTTAAACAATGGAAGAACAACAAGCTAAAACTGGAAAATTTGCACTAAAATATGGAGTTATTTTAGGTGTCATAGGTATTGTATTCAATTTGATGCTCTATTCTCAGGACATGCATTATCAAATCGATTTAAAAAGAATAATATTTACGTTAATCCTCGGGATATTGTTCGTAGTTGTCGGTTCTATTTTTGCAATCAAAGAGTTTAAAAAGAAAAATAACGGTTATGCATCATTAGCCGAAGGACTCAAGATAGGAGTAGGTTTGGCATTGATTTCTGGAATTATTGGAATTATATTCAGTTTTGTACTCACCAAAGTGATTGATCCGCAAATGGAGCAAAAAGCCTTGGAGTACTCAACCAATGTATTGTTGGAGGCTGGAATGCCCCCGGAGCAAGTACAAAAGCAAATTGAAAGTCAAAAAGATCCAAATCCTTTTTTGCAAATTGCCGGGGGATTAATATTTAATTTATTTATTGGTTTTGTAGGCTCGTTAATACCTGCATTAGCTTTAAAAAAATCCCCTCCATCATACTAAAGACAAAAAATGCTACTTTTGAAGGGAATTCCAGAATCGAACAATGCAGATTTCCATTGTAATTCCCTTACTTAACGAGCAAGAATCGCTAAAAGAACTACATGATTGGATTGTGCAAGTGATGCAATCCAATCATTTTTCTTATGAAATCATTTTTATTGATGATGGCAGCAGCGACGGGTCGTGGAAGACCATTTCCGAACTCTCCCAAAGCAATGAAAACGTTAAGGGCATCCAATTTTTAAAGAATTACGGCAAGTCGCAGGCCCTCCATGCCGGTTTCAAGGCCGCCGAAGGCGATGTGGTGATTACCATGGATGCTGATCTGCAGGATAATCCCGAAGAAATCCCCGGACTCTATGCCATGATCACGCAAGACGGGCACCACGTGGTCTCGGGATGGAAAAAGAAACGGTATGATTCCGTTATCACCAAAAACATCCCCTCCAAACTCTTCAACTGGGCCGCCCGGAAAACATCCGGTGTCAAACTTCACGATTTTAACTGTGGACTGAAGGCGTTTAACCACAAAGTGGTCAAAACTATTGAGGTTTCCGGCGAAATGCATCGCTATATTCCTGTTTTGGCCAAAAATGCCGGGTTTTCCGATATCACGGAAAAAGTAGTGCAACACCAGGCCCGAAAATATGGGTCCACTAAATTTGGAGCAGAACGCTTCATCAATGGCTTTTTGGATTTGATTACCATTTGGTTCGTTTCCAAGTTTGGCCGTAGGCCGATGCACCTCTTTGGAGCTTGGGGCGTATTGATGTTCGTGGTAGGCTTTGGATTTGCACTCTACCTGGGTATCGACAAGCTGTTTTTGAACCCCACTGGTCGTTTGATCACGCAACGCCCGCAATTTTATATCGCTTTGACGGCCATGATCATTGGTACGCAACTGTTTTTGGCCGGTTTCTTGGGCGAGATCATGGTTCGTTCCCGAAAAAACGATACGCGATACAATATCTCGGATAAAATTAACCTTTAAGGTGTTTCCAAACCCTCTAAACTTTGTATTTTAGAAATCTAAACAACGATAAACAACTATGGATTCCATTACAGCAACAGCGCAATCTTGGTTAACCGACTTTTTTGACGAAGACACGAAAAAGGAAATCAAACACCTTATGGATAACGATCCCGAAGAACTGAAGGAACGTTTTTATAAGGATTTGGAGTTTGGTACGGGCGGCATGCGCGGTGTAATGGGCGTTGGCACCAATAGGATAAACAAGTACACGCTAGGAAAAAATACGCAGGGATTGAGCAATTATCTCAAAAAATCGTACACCGATGATGATTTAAAAGTGGTGATTGCCTACGACTGCCGCCACAATTCGCAATCCTTGGCCAAAACCGTGGCCGATGTATTTTCTGCCAATGGCATCCGAGTGCATCTATTTTCCGATCTGCGGACCACTCCGGAACTATCCTTTGCCGTAAAATACTTGGGTTGTCATGCTGGAATTGTACTTACGGCCTCCCATAATCCTCCAGAATACAACGGATACAAAGTATATTGGGCCGATGGTGGACAGATTGTACCGCCTCAGGATGGGGAAATCATTGCAGAAATCAATGCCCTTTCGTTTGAGGACATCAAATTTGATAAGAATGAAAAGTTAATCCACCACATTGATGAAGAAGTGGATGAAGCCTTTTTTGAAGCATCGGTAAAGAACGGAAGCTTTGGAGCCAAAGGTAAAGATGACTTCAAAATCGTGTTTACCTCGTTACATGGCACCTCCATCACTGCCATTCCAGAGGTATTGAAGCGTGCAGGATACAAAAACGTGACCATTATCGAGGAACAGGCAAAGCCCGATGGTGATTTTCCAACCGTGGAATCGCCCAACCCAGAAGAGCCGGAAGCCCTTTCCATGGCCATTGCCAAAGCCGAGGAAATCGGGGCTGACATGGTTGTGGGCACCGACCCGGACAGTGACCGTTTGGGCATCGCCGTGCGCAACCTCGAAGGGAAAATGGAACTGCTGAACGGGAACCAGACCATGGTGCTCATGACCAAGTTTCTGTTGGACCAATACAAGGCCAAAGGATTCAAGGGCAATGAGTTCATCGCTACTACCATTGTGTCCACACCCATGATGCAGCAAATGGCAAAAGCCTACGGAGTGGAGTTCAAAACATCGCTGACCGGATTTAAATGGATCGGTAAAATGATCAAGGACTTCCCCAACTCCCAATTTATTGGCGGAGGCGAAGAAAGTTTTGGGTACATGGTGGGCGACTTTGTCCGCGATAAGGATGCCGTTACCTCTACCCTACTAGCCTGTGAAATCGCTGCCAATGCCAAAGCCAATGGTAGCTCTTTTTATCAGGATTTGATAGATGCCTACGTGGAATTTGGGTTCTACAAGGAGAAACTGATTTCCCTCACCAAAAAAGGAATGAGTGGTGCGGAAGAAATCAAACAAATGCTGAAGGATTTCAAGGAAAACCCTGTGGACAGCGTGCAAGGTTCCAAACTGCTGTACATTGAGGATTATAACACCTCCATCGTCAAAAATGTGCAGACAGGAGAAGAGTACACCCTGCACTTGCCCAAATCCAACGTGCTCATTTACGAAACGGAGGATGGCACCCGAATTGCGGCCCGACCCAGCGGAACCGAACCCAAAGTGAAGTTTTACATCAGCACAAATGCAAAATTGGAGAAGGCGGCAGATTATAAATCCGTAAATTCGCAGTTGGAAACCAAAATAGATGGTATCCTCTCAGAGCTGAATTTATAAGTGAATGAACTACTTTAAAAAGATTCTTCGGTTTGCGGCACCATACCGCCGATACGGAGCCCTGAATATTTTTTTCAATATTCTTTACGCGCTTTTCAGTGCCCTCTCCTTTGCGGCCTTGATTCCCATGTTGGACGTGCTGTTCAAACCAGAGCAGAAAGTGTTTACCAAACCCGTTTATCAGGGTTTTTCTTCGCTCAAGGATTATTTGCAGGACTATATCAACTATCGGGTTACCGCCTATTCTGGTGATGATGAGATGAAAGGATTGGTGTTGGTCATTGGATTGGTACTTGCTTTGTTTTTGTTGAAAAATCTTTTCAATTATTTGGCGATGTACTTCATTACCTTTCTTCGGAATGGGGTACTCAAGGATATCCGAAACAAAATGTACCAGAAAATTGTGGACCTGCCCATTTCCTTCTTTTCGGAAAAACGCAAAGGGGACGTCATTGCACGAATCACTTCTGACGTTTTGGAGATACAACATTCCTTTTTGTCCATTTTAGAGTTGATCGTGCGTGAACCGCTCACCATATTCTTCACGATTTTGGTGATGTTCGGCATCAGCACAAAACTGACCATTTTTGTTTTTGTTTTTATCCCCGTAGCGGGAATGATCATATCCCGAATCGGGAAATCCTTAAAGAAAAAATCGGACCGTGTACAGAAGGAACAGGGTGAGTTCCTATCCATTGTGGAGGAGACCTTGGGCGGACTTCGCGTTATCAAAGCCTTTAATTCAGAATCCCGGTTTTATCAGACCTTTAAACATTCGACTACCCGCTTTTTTCATTTTTCCAACTCGTTGTTGAATAGGCAAAACCTTGCCTCACCCACCGGAGAATTTCTAGGTATTTTGGTCATTGGCGTGTTGCTGTGGTTTGGTGGTAAAATGGTATTGGTGGATAAAACTTTGGATGCCTCTTCATTTATTGCCTACATGGGCCTGGCCTATAATATTTTAACCCCGGCTAAGGCCATCAGTAAAGCTTCCTACGGGGTCAAAAAAGGAAATGCTGCTGCAGAACGTGTTCTGGAAATCCTTGAGTCCGATAATCCCATCAAAGATTTGGAAGGAGCCGAAGAAAAATCATCCTTTACTTCTGGAATTGAATTGAAAGGCGTAAAGTTCAAATACGAGGAAGACTATGTCCTCAAAAACTTCAACCTAAAGGTGGATAAAGGCAAAACCGTTGCACTGGTGGGGCAATCCGGAAGTGGAAAAAGCACCGTGGCCAATTTGGTGACCCGTTTTTACGACGTGAACCAAGGTGACATTTTGATTGATGGAACCAACATCAAAAACATCACCAAAAAGTCGTTACGTGGACTTATGGGCTTGGTGACCCAGGATTCCATTCTATTCAACGATTCTGTCAAGAACAACATCGCTCTGGGCAAGGAAAATGCCACCATGGACGAAATTATGGAAGCCGCAAAAGTGGCCAATGCACACGATTTCATTATGGATTTGCCCAATGGTTATGACACCAATATTGGCGACAGCGGAAACAAATTGAGCGGCGGGCAAAAACAGCGCTTGTCCATTGCAAGGGCGGTACTCAAAAATCCACCCATTATGATTTTGGACGAAGCTACTTCGGCCTTGGATACCGAAAGTGAGCGTTTGGTGCAGGATGCCCTGGAAAAAATGATGCAAAACCGAACCTCGATTGTTATTGCGCATCGACTGTCCACCATACAAAATGCGGATACCATTGTGGTGATGAGCAAAGGCGAAATTGTGGAACAAGGCACCCACGAAGAGCTCATGAAATCCGCGAAAAGCTATAAAAAATTGGTGGAGATGCAATCATTTCCTTCCTAAATAACTTGATAATTAGGTTTTTGGATTTCTGACTCTTAACGTCCTTTCGCTCAGAATGCCCCCTGTTAGATTTAATACCGAGAGGTGTTTATTCGCAATAATCCATGAAATTAAGGTCAAAAAGGGAGTTCTTATATTCCTAAATACCCGGAACCCTTTATTCTGTCTCCCAAACAAAAAATTTCTCGACTGCGCTCGAAATGACAATTGCCCCACCTTTGAATCCTTTACCCTTTATCCCTTAACCATTGCAGATTGTTAATTGCTTATTGTTTATTGCTCATTGAAAATTGTTCATTGAAGAATTAAACCTTTTCCTTGTACCTTAGTCTAAGCATCAAAACATAAGAATATTGATCGCTGAGGAAACTTTGGTCCAAGAGCTCCAGCAGGAAGCCAGCCGTGCAAAAGCCTTTGAGGTGTTGGTAAACACTTACAAAGAACGTTTGTATTGGCATATCCGAAGGATTGTACTCAATCATGACGATACGGACGATGTGCTCCAGAACACTTTTATCAAGGTCTACCGGAACATCGACCAATTTAAGGGAGACAGCAAGCTCTATTCGTGGATGTACCGCATTGCGACCAACGAATCCTTGACATTTTTGAAGCAACGGTCGAAGAAAATTGGAATCAGCGACCAAGAATTGAAGGACAGAATGGTGGAAAACCTGCAGGCAGATGTGTATTTTGAAGGTGATGAGATACAGCTGAAACTGCAAAAAGCGCTTTCTACCCTACCTGATAAGCAAAAATTGGTGTTTACCATGAAGTATTTTCAGGAAATGAAGTATACAGATATTTCGGAAGCCTTGGAGACCTCTGTGGGCGCATTGAAGACCTCCTACCATTTGGCGGTTAAAAAAATAGAAACGTATCTTAAGGAAAATTAAACCTTTGGCACATTCAGCAGTCAAAACAACGATATGAAAAAGGACAAAAAAAATAATTTTCAAACTCCCGAGGGCTACTTCGAAAGCTTCAACGACCGTTTGATGGATAGAATCCACGACCAAGAGGTGAAAGAAGCGGAAAGCCGTATTCCCAAAACCGATGGTTTTGTGATTCCCAATGGCTATTTGGATGGGCTTACCCCAACTATTTTGTCCAAGTCCGTTGAGAAGGAGCCAAAGGTGATTTCGTTCAAGCCTAACCGTAAATTTTATTACGGAGCCGCAGCCGTTGCTGCCTTAATGGTGCTGTTGTTTGGCATCAACTGGAATCCAAATACCGAGCCCATCAGTTTTGATGATCTGGCCAATGCAGAAATAGAGGCCTATTTTGAACAGACCGACCTAGAAATGAGTTCCTATGAAATAGCCGAAGTGGTTTCCGTAACGGATATTCAACTCAACGATGTGTTGACCGATGATTTGGAAGATGACATCCTTATGGATTATTTGGATGAAAATGTGGAAGATATTGAAGAATTAAACTTAGAAGCGACCCCATGATGACAAAACGAACACTCATAAGCTGCACCCTATTGCTTTTCTCTTTTCTAATGCATGCACAAGGGCCTGTGCGAGACCGCATCAAAACCCTAAAAGTGGCCTTTATTACGGAACGGGTGGGGTTGACCAGCGAAGAAGCCCAACAATTTTGGCCCATTTACAACGAACACGAGGATAACCTGGAAGAAATCCGACGCAAAGAACGTGCGGAATTAGAGGTCAATATCGCACGGGCACAGGACCTTTCCAACACTGATTCTGAACGATTGTTGGACAGATTGCTCGAACTACAATTTGAAAAACAAAAGGTAGACCAAGAGTTTTTATCCAAACTAAGAACCGTGATTCCCGCCAAAAAGGTTCTCCTATTGGTCAAGGCCGAAGAAGACTTTAAGCGGCAAATGATTCAAGAATTCCGAAAACGGCGTGGTGGCGGATAAAAATGTGTTTGCTATTTTTTAAAATCCAATCGCGCAATTCGTTTGCTGCCTGCGGCATAAGCAGTGGAATCGTTAAGAAAGCGTAGCGTGAAAAAGGATTCTTCGCTTAGTTCCCGCCACGTTTCACCCCCATTAAATGAATATGAAATTCCCGTAAACCCAATGGCCACAAGGCCCTTACCTTCGGAATTGGGCACAAACTGCACACAACTTTTGTAGCCCGGTTCTTCACCATCAGCTATCAACTGCCATGTTTGCCCACCATCTGTGGTTTTTATTTTGTTGGCAACATTGGATTCAGGTTGGGTGTAATCGCCTCCAATGGCAAATCCAACTTCTTCATCAAAAAAGTCCATGGAATAGATCCCTTGGGTCGGTTCAGCAGAAACAATGGGAGTTTGTTGGATGGACCAAGTTGCACCTTTATCACCGGAGAAATACACGCGGCCGGCTGTGGTGCCTATCCAAACCTTATCCCCTTTCGTCACAATATTGCTGTTGCTGGCTGCGAAGGCCCCTTCACCCTCAATACCCTCCGGTAGCTCAGAGCAGCTTAATTTACCCCATGTTTTGCCTCTATCCCTAGTGATGATGATGGAAAGACAACCATCTACCGTATCCCCCACGGCAATGCCTTCCAAATCGTTCCAAAAAGCCATGCTATCATAAAATACACCCTCGCCCGCTTCGGTGTACACCAATTCCATTTTGCCCTGTTCCCCTGTTTTGTACAACAACGCCGGACTTTCCACAGAAAGCATAAAAAAGTCTTCAGTGGTGCCTCCCACAGCCCTAAAACTTGGGGTGATGGAATCGTAATACTGCGTATTGGTTCGCACTTTGTTGGAATTTACATCCACCGTGCCGTATATTCCATTGCTACCAGCAAATGCCAAGGTTCTTCCATCCAGAAACGTAATGGCCCGGATACTCACCGAATCCTCAAAAACAGGAGTTACCGTTACCGATTGAAACGGTTGCTCCTTGCGTTCTTCTGCGCAAGAAATAATAAGTAAGGCAACAAAAAGGGAAAGAATGGCTCTCATGGTATTTATTTTCCTTAAAAGTACGCAGAAATCATACCTTTGCAACCTTATTTAAGATGATGCGTTTACACAGAAACTTGGTATTTGCCGTAATTGATGCCCTCCATATGATTTTTAATGAGGGGGAATATGCCGATAAGGTGATTGAAAAAGTATTGCGCTATGATAAACGCTGGGGCTCCCGCGACCGTGGCTTTATCGCAGAGACCACCTATGAAATTGTTCGATGGAAACGCCTGTACTCTGAAATTGCCGAAGTGCACGAGCCGTATAGCAGAGAGCATTTGTTCCGTTTGTTCGGGGTTTGGTGTGTGCTTCGCGGGATTCGCATCCCGGATTGGAAACAATTGGAAGGCACACCGGAGCGTCGCATAAAAGGTCGGTTTGATGAATTGTCCAAAATCCGAAAGTTCAGGGAATCCGTCCCGGATTGGATGGATGAATTGGGAGAAAAATCACTGGGCAGTGAGTTATGGACCAAAGAAATTGCAGCTCAAAATCAGCAAGCCGATGTCATTCTCCGCACCAATACCCTAAAAGTTCCCAAACCACAGTTGAAGAGCTTCTTGGCCAAGGAGGATATTGCCACTGAATTTATTGAAGGTTATCCCGATGCCCTAAAACTCGTTGAGCGCCAAAATGTTTTCGTTACCCAAGCCTTCAAGGATGGATTGTTTGAAGTTCAGGATGCTTCTTCCCAACTGGTCGCCCCCTTTTTGGAAGTGGAACCGGGCCAGCGGGTGGTAGATGCCTGCGCCGGAGCAGGCGGAAAAACCCTTCACTTGGCAGCCCAAATGCAGAACAAAGGGCAATTGATCGCTTTGGATATTTATGAAAGTAAATTGAAAAAACTGAAGAAAAGAGCACGTCGCAATGGGGTACACAATATGGAAACCCGGGTCATCGATTCCAATAAGGTCATCAAAAAATTGCATAACAGCGCAGACCGATTACTACTGGATGCGCCCTGTTCTGGATTGGGAGTCATTAAAAGGAACCCTGACTCCAAATGGAAATTGGAACCCGAATTTGTGGAACGCATTATGGGCGTGCAGCAGGACATCCTCCAGAATTACAGCAAAATGGTCAAAAAAGGCGGACAGATGGTCTACGCCACCTGTTCCATTCTTCCACAAGAAAATTCCGAACAAGTCAAAACCTTTTTGGAATCCGAAAATGGAAAGGATTTCGAGTTCATCAAAGAACGAAATATCTACGCTTCAGAAACCGGTTTTGATGGGTTTTACATGGCTTTGTTGAAGAAAAAGGCATGATGAACGGCTGACTAACATGGATTACGCATCTAGTGCGGATTGTCAGGTTAGCACTGTTTGTCACTTCGAGTGGTTTTGACGAAGTCAAAATTGTATCGAGAAGTGATTTAAACTTTGCTCGGAAATGGATTGCTGAAAAAAGTTCTCGATAGGTTCCCTCCGTAAACACTCGAACACACCAAACGGGAGCGTGAGAAATCTACAAGAACCAATTAGAAAATAAGATTTCTCAATCGCAACCATGTTGCTCATGTCAAAACCAGTTCCGCACCACGCTTTACATCTAACTCGTCAGTTCGAACCTGCCTTTGTCGTCAGACAGGCGCAGTCGAGAACGCTTTTAAAATCTCGACTGCGCTCGATATGACAAATGATTTACTTATTGTTTCACCGTAGGGTATTCCACGCCCAACTGCTCCAAATAGGTATCGTACTTGGTTTCGTCATAGTAGAATTCCTCCAAAGCGGGCCTAAACATATCCTGCTTATCCTTGTTCAAATAGGTGGGCGGCATATCATCCGCAGCAATCATGGGCTCGTATTTGGTTTCCTTGGTCTGTTCATTATTGAAATAGTCCCAAGCTTGGGTGAGCAATTCCGGTTTCAACAGAAAATCCATCACGGTCATGGCCTCCGCTTTGGCACCGGCAGTTACCCCTTTGTGTGCAATGGGGGTCGCCATGGCAATGGCATTGGCCCAATGGTGACCCGGCAGTCCAGGAATGTTGGACGGAAAACGCATGGTAACCGTAGGCACTTTCCAAGATATATCCCCGATATCGTCCGAACCTCCACTCACGGGTTCCAAGACAGGCAGTCCAATTTCTGATAATTCAGTGGGCAAGCCCTCGATTTTTTTGGACTTCATTTCCGTTTGAACGGCCTTGGCCAGTTTTTGGTCAGCTTCGGACCAATTGGGCAGCCCCACTTGTTTGATATTTTCATACATGGTCTCGGCGATTACCTTATTAAAATGTCTTGGCCAAGCGGTTCCCAACACGCGGGAGGTCATGGTTGTGCCGGTCATTAGAGCTGCACCTTTGGCGATATCGTTGGCTTCGGCATACATTTCCATAATGCCTTCGTAGGTGACGTCCCTAAAATAGAACCAAATAGCTGCTTTGGAAGGTACCACATTGGGCTGGTCGCCCGCATCCGTAAAAATGGAATGGGAACGCTTCAATGGGTGCAGATGCTCCCTTTTGTAGTTCCATCCAATATTCATCAACTCCGCTGCATCAAGGGCGCTACGACCTCGCCATGGAGCTCCGGCCGAATGTGCTGCTTCGCCTTCAAACAAATATTCCACAGAAATTAGGCCCGTACCACGGGTAGGTCCCCATGAAACGCTCAAATTGCTGCTCACGTGGGTAAAAATGCACATATCGATATCATCAAAAAGACCATCACGCACATACCAAGCCTTGGCTGCGACCAATTCCTCGGCGATACCGGGCCAAACCACCAAGGTTCCCCCGATACCTTCCCGCTCCATCACTTGCTTAACCGCTAAAGCGGAGGTGATGTTCAACGGAATACCTGCATTATGGCCCTCACCATGCCCCGGGGCGCCTTCCACAATGGGTTTATGATAGGCCACACCTGGATACTGTGAGGCCTTTGGGATACAGTCTACATCACTTCCCAGAGCAATCACGGGGCCTTCGCCGTTGCTCCACGTAGCAAACCATGCCGTGGGAATATTGGAAATGGAATGTTCAATGGTAAAACCATTTTCTTCCAAAATGCCCGTAAGGTATTTGGAGCTTTCCTCTTCTTGGAAACCAAGCTCCGCAAAACTGAAAATTTTGTCCACCATGACCTGTGTTTGCTTGTGATTCGCTTCCACAAGGGCTTCCACTTCGGCCTTTAACTTTTTAATCTGACTTTTAGAGTATTTTTTTTGTGCTGTGGCAGTCATTATGCCTGCGAAAAGAAGTATCCCGCACAATAGGAGGTTGGTCGTTTTCATAAGGTTGGTTTTGAGTTAGCTATAATGCTTCTAAGATAGTGAAACAACTTTAATCTTTCCTTCCTCATGGACTATCAGAATACATTCCGAAGGATATTTTTGATCAAATGTTTGAAAAAAACCACCCAGTTGGGGTCATCATCCAGAAGCATCAAAAGAATACCTCCCAAAATCAATAGCAAAATGCCTACTATGAACCTGTCCGAAAACTTCGTTTTTTTGATGGATTTCATGTCAATTTCGTTGAACCAAAATCAAACGTATGAAAATCAATGGGTTTTTGGGACGATGAATTGACGGATGCCCCTTTTGATCTGACGGATGCGCTATCAACAGCGGTTCGTTAACAAAACCCGCCTTTGGTATCTCGAATTACGCCGTAAAATCGTATTTTTGCACTTTCTTAAACCGTTCAACGCAAAGATTGTATGATCCATTTTTTTGGGGACAAGGCGACCAAGGTTTTTGCCGTCCAAACCGCTCAGGAAATCACTCAGGAAGACACGAACAAACTGACATGGTTGTTTGGCAACCAGCCTAAGATTGAAGCGGCGTCACTCGACGCCTTTTTTGTTGGCCCACGTGCCGCTATGGTTACGCCATGGAGTACCAACGCTACCGAAATCACCCAAAACATGGGCATCTCGGGGATTATCCGAATTGAGGAATTCCGCGCTGTTTCAGCAGATTATACCGATTTTGACCCGATGCTCTCCCAAAAATACGCCAGTTTGGGCCAGGATATTTTCACCATCAACATTGTTCCTGAGCCTATTATGGAGATTGATGATATTGCAGCGTACAACGAAAAAGAAGGATTGGCACTCAGCGAGGAAGAGGTGGCCTATCTGGAAGGATTGGCGAAGAAATTAGGACGCAAGTTGACGGATTCCGAAGTCTTTGGCTTCAGTCAGGTAAATTCCGAGCACTGCCGCCACAAGATTTTCAATGGCACTTTTGTGATCGATGGGGTTGAGAAACCTTCATCCCTGTTCAAGCTGATCAAAAAAACATCAGAAGCCAACCCCAACGATATTGTTTCGGCCTATAAAGACAACGTGGCCTTCATCAAAGGTCCAAAAGCTATTCAGTTTGCACCAAAAAGTGCAGACAAACCTGACTTTTACGAAGAAAAGGAATTTGATTCCGTTTTATCCCTAAAAGCCGAAACCCACAATTTCCCGACTACCGTAGAGCCTTTCAATGGTGCTGCAACAGGTTCTGGTGGGGAAATCAGGGACCGTTTAGCAGGCGGAAAAGGATCATTGCCTTTGGCGGGAACCGCGGTTTACATGACTTCCTATTCCCGTTTAGAAGAAAATCGTCCATGGGAAAAAGCGATGAAAGAGCGGGATTGGCTGTACCAAACACCCATGGATATTTTGATCAAAGCTTCCAATGGGGCATCCGATTTTGGCAACAAATTCGGTCAACCATTGATTGCAGGTTCAGTATTGACGTTTGAGCATCAAGAAGAGGCCAGAAAGTTGGGCTTCGACAAAGTGATCATGATGGCGGGTGGTATTGGTTATGGAAAAACCGACCAAGCTTTAAAAGATACCCCAAGCAAAGGAGACAGAATAGTCGTTCTAGGTGGGGACAACTACCGCATCGGGATGGGCGGTGCTGCCGTATCTAGCGCAGATACCGGGGAATTCAGCTCCGCCATCGAATTGAACGCCGTGCAACGCTCCAACCCAGAAATGCAAAAAAGAGCTTCGAACGCTGTCCGAGGCTTGTTTGAAAGTCACGATAACCCCATTGTTTCCATTCACGATCACGGTGCTGGCGGACATTTGAACTGTCTATCCGAATTGGTAGAGGAAACAGGAGGCACCATCGATACCGATAAATTGCCTGTGGGCGACCCTACCCTTTCCAAAAAGGAATTGATCGGCAATGAATCCCAAGAGCGAATGGGCTTGGTCATCGGAGAGAAAGACCTAGACCTTTTGGACCGAATTTCGGCCCGGGAGCGTTCTCCCATGTACAATGTAGGCGAGGTTACGGGCGACCATACCTTTAAATTTACCTCAGGGACCACGGGCGAAACCCCGATGAATTTAGAACTTTCCGATATGTTCGGGAGTTCGCCAAAAACCATCATGGCGGACAAGACCTCCCAACAAAAATATCCGGCCCTGGCCTACTCCTTGGAGCATTTCCATGAGTATTTGGAGCAAGTATTGCAATTGGAGGCCGTAGCCTGCAAGGATTGGTTGACCAATAAGGTTGACCGTTGTGTGGGCGGTCGCGTTGCAAAGCAACAATGTGCGGGACCATTGCAGTTGCCCTTAAACAATTGTGGTGTGATGGCCCTCGATTTTAAAGGAAAAGAAGGTATTGCGACGAGTATTGGGCACTCCCCTATTTCTGCGTTGATCGACCCGGTGGCAGGAAGCAGAAACAGCGTAGCGGAATCCTTGACCAATATTGTTTGGGCACCTTTACAGAATGGTCTTACATCTGTTTCGCTATCCGCAAACTGGATGTGGCCCTGCAGAAACGAAGGTGAGGATGCCCGATTGTATGCCGCGGTCGAATCCTTATCGCAATTTGCCATCGATTTGGGCATCAACGTGCCCACTGGAAAGGATTCCCTCTCCATGAAACAAAAATATAAGGATGAGGAAGTATTGTCCCCGGGGACTGTCATCATCTCCGCTGCGGCCCATTGCGACAACATCAACCAAGTGGTAGAGCCTGTGCTGCAAAAGAATGGCGGTGACATTTATTACATCAACCTGTCCAAGGACAGCCATAAATTAGGCGGTTCATCGTTCGCCCAAATTTTGAACGGAATTGGCGATGAAGCACCTTCTGTTCTGGATGCCAACTACTTGAAGAGTGCTTTCAACACCTTGCAAAAGCTTATTAAAAACGGTCAGGTTTTGGCTGGTCACGATGTAGCCTCAGGTGGTTTGATTACCACCCTGTTGGAACTTTGCTTTGCAGATACTGATTTGGGAGCTGATTTGGATTTGTCCAGTTTGGGCGAAGCTGACATCATCAAACTTCTGTTCTCAGAAAACAGTGGTGTGGTGTTCCAAGCCAAAGATGATTCGGTGGAAGATGAACTGAAAGCTGCAGGTATTGAATTTACCAAAATCGGTATACCAACATCGGAAAACACCTTGAACATCAAAAACAACGGCGTTGAAATAGGACTGAACATTGCTTCTTTGAGGGATACTTGGTTCAAAACCTCCTACCTGTTGGACAACAAACAAACTGCCAACGGTTTGGCCAAAAATCGCTACGACAATTATAAAGAGCAGCCGCTCCAATATGTTTTTCCAAAAGATTTTGACGGCAAGTTCCCGATGACTTCGACTACGCTCAGTCATCGACCCAAAGCAGCCATTCTCCGCGAAAAAGGAAGCAATTCCGAGCGCGAAATGGCCAACGCCATGTTCTTGGCAGGTTTTGATGTGAAGGATGTGCATATGACCGACCTGATTACAGGCCGTGAAACTTTGGAAGACATCCAGTTTATTGGTGCTGTGGGCGGTTTCTCCAACTCCGATGTATTGGGAAGTGCCAAAGGATGGGCAGGTGCCTTTAAATACAATGAAAAGGCCAACAAAGCCCTTAAATATTTCTTTGCGAGACCTGATACGCTATCGGTGGGAATCTGCAATGGTTGCCAATTGTTCATGGAGCTGGACCTCATCAACCCGGAACACGGAACCCATGGTAGAATGACCTACAATGATTCGCACAAGCACGAGAGCAACTTCACCTCTGTCAAAATCCAAGAAAACAATTCGGTGATGCTGTCCAATTTGGCGGGTACTACCTTGGGTGTCTGGATAAGCCATGGTGAAGGCAAGTTCAGTTTGCCACATGCAGAGGACCAATATCACATTGTGGCCAAATATGGCTACGAGGGCTACCCGGCGAATCCCAATGGAAGTGATTACAATACGGCCATGCTTTGCGACAAAACAGGTAGGCACTTGGTGACCATGCCCCATATTGAACGGTCTACCTTCCCCTGGAATTGGGCCCACTATCCAAAGGATAGAACGGATGTGGTTTCACCTTGGCTTCAAGCATTTGTGAATGCGAGAGTTTGGTTGGAGAACTTGGAAGATTAAAAATCCACAGGGTTACTTTCGGCAATAAATTGGGAAATTGGTAAAATTTACCTTAGGTAATTGTTAAATCTGTTTCATTCTTAAAGTCTGATTTGCTATTTTGCAAACGCTTTACACAAACTTACTATGCAAACTGTTACCCGATTATTTGATTTCCCATACTATCAACTTGAGAAGTATCCCTTAGCAAAATCATTGGTCACCAAAAGTGACGGTAAATGGATAGCGACCTCCACACAGGAATATGTGGATAAGGCCAATGCGGTTAGCCGCGCTTTGCTGCGGATGGGCATTAAACCCAACGACAAGGTTGCCATCATTTCCATGACCAATCGAACGGAATGGAACATTATTGATATTGGCATTCTTCAAATCGGGGCACAGAACGTACCTATTTATCCCACCATTTCCGAAGATGATTATGAGTACATTTTGAACCATTCAGAGGCTAAGTTATGTTTTGTCTCCTGCGAAGAGGTTTTTGAAAAGGTAAAGTCCATCCAATCCAAGGCAAAAAATCTGAAGGAAGTCTTTTCTTTTGACGAACTGAAGGATTGCAAAAATTGGAAAGAAGTGCTTGAAATGGGGAGTGATACCTCCAATCAGGATGAAGTGGAAGCATTAAAGAAAGCCGTTAAGGCCGAAGATTTGGCCACCTTGATCTATACTTCGGGAACTACGGGTAGACCCAAGGGCGTAATGCTCTCCCACAACAATATTGTATCCAATGTAATATCGAGCGAAGTGAGGGTACCTTTTGAAACCGGGGGCACCGCATTGAGCTTTTTGCCAGTTTGCCACATTTTTGAACGTATGATTCTTTACCTATACCAATATTGCGGTATTGAGATTCACTTTGCCGAGGGTCTGGATAAGATCAGTGACAACGTAAAAGAAGTAAAACCGGACGTGATGACCGTTGTGCCCCGACTTTTGGAAAAGGTTTACGACGCTATTATTGCAAAAGGGGCAGCACTTACCGGAATCAAAAAGAAATTGTTTTTCTGGGCTGTGGAAACCGGGCTTAAATTTGAGCCTTACGGTGCCAATGGTTGGTGGTACGAAAAGAAATTGGGATTGGCACGCAAACTTATTTTCAGCAAATGGAAAGAAGGTTTGGGAGGCAACCTTTCCGTAATGGTTTCTGGAAGCGCAGCCCTGCAAGCGCGTCTTGCACGGGTTTTTGCTGCTGCCGACATGCCCGTCATGGAAGGCTACGGACTCACCGAGACATCTCCCGTAATTGCCGTGAACGATCAGCGCAACAAAGGTTGGAAGATAGGCACGGTTGGAAAAATTATTGATGGTGTAGAGGTGAAAATTGCCGAAGACGGTGAAATCCTGTGCAAGGGGCCCAATGTGATGATGGGCTACTACAAAGATCCTGAAAAAACAGCGGAAGTGATGACCGGGGAGTATTTCCATACCGGGGATATCGGTGAGATAGATACCGAAGGCTTTTTGCGCATCACGGACCGCAAAAAAGAAATGTTCAAAACCTCTGGTGGTAAATACGTAGCTCCGCAGTTGTTGGAGAATCGATTTAAGCAATCCCGTTTTATAGAGCAAATCATGGTCGTGGGCGAAGGTGAAAAAATGCCTGCTGCCCTTATCCAGCCCAATTTTGACTTTGTCAAGGAATGGGCCAAGCGGCATAAATTGGAACTGGGTTCCAATGCCGATATTGTGAAAAATGAAAAGGTGATTGAACGTTTCCAAGAAGAAGTGGATTGGGCAAACCAAGAGTTTGCCAAATGGGAAAAGGTAAAGCAATTTAGGCTCACCCCCGATATTTGGACCGTGGAAGATGGACACCTAACCCCAACCATGAAGCTCAAGCGTAAGCCTATCAAGGAAATGTACCTCGAACTTTACAACGATATTTACGGACATTGATCAGTTAACAGTGAGCAGTGAGCAGTGAGCAGTGAGCAATAATTACTGATTAATTGTCATTTCGAACGAATGTGAGAAATCTCATGTACCGTTATTATATTCAATAAAGAAGGTTCCAAAAATGACTGTCATTCTGAACGTCCCGAAAGCTATCGGGATGAAGCATCTCTCAAATGATAGTTGCCAGTAATAAAAAAACCAACGGAAATCCGTTGGTTTTTTAGTTTGAATCCATGCGATCTTATCAACTTATAGCGACGCTTTGAACCAAATTAAACAGGTGATTTAGCCTTAGTTCGTCTAGAGTTTTCAAAACGATGGTGTCAATCAGAGTATCTCAAAAATAATATCTGATATACCATGCTTCCATTTGGAAGAAAATTTAGTTGCACTTAACCTAAATTTATTATGCATGCATAATAAATTTTTATATATTTGAGAACACCAAACCAGTTCCATGAAAGATTTGACCATTGATCACGCCCTTAGGGCTACTTGGCAAGCTGTCAGTAAAATGTACAACGAAGAGGCCAAAAACTATGGGCTCACCATGGCCATAGGCTTTACGCTGTTGAGCATTGATCCTAAAGGTGGGACGCCCAGTACCACCTTGGGACCAAAAATGGGGATGGAAGCGACCAGTTTGTCCAGAATATTGAAAAATATTGAAGAGAAAGGATACATACAACGAAAACGTAACCCTAACGACGGACGTGGAGTCCTAATTTACTTGACGCCGCTGGGACTGGAAAAAAGGGAAGAGTCCAAAGAAGTGGTACTACGTTTTAACAAGGTTGTCAAAGAACATACCTCGCAAGAGGACCTATCGGGTTTCTTTAAAGTTATAGAAACCATCAACAAACTCATTTCAGACAAGAAAATCTATCTAAAAACAACTAATAATTAAATTTCAAACGCGCACATGAAAAGGCATATAAACAAAGTTGCCGTAATCGGTTCCGGAATTATGGGAAGTGGCATAGCGTGCCATTTTGCGAACATCGGGGTCGAGGTATTGCTCTTGGACATTGTTCCCCGTGAAATCAACGACCAAGAAAAGGCCAAAGGACTTACCTTGGAAGATAAGGTGGTCCGTAATCGATTGGTAAACGATTCCTTGGCTTCCGCCCTCAAATCCAAACCCTCCCCTATTTACCATAAAAAATTTGCAGATCGTATCTCTACCGGGAATTTGGAAGACGATATTTCCAAAGTAGCGGATGTAGATTGGATCATCGAGGTGGTCGTGGAGCGCTTGGACATTAAAAAACAAGTATTCGAAACCTTGGACAAGCACCGTACACCGGGAACGCTGATTACTTCCAACACTTCGGGAATCCCGATTCGATTCATGAGCGAAGGAAGAAGCGAGGATTTCCAAAAACACTTCTGCGGCACCCACTTTTTCAATCCCGCACGTTACCTTAAACTTTTCGAAATCATACCTGGACCAAAAACATCGGCCGATGTATTGGACTTCTTAAATGGGTATGGGGAACAATTCTTGGGCAAAACCTCAGTGGTTGCCAAGGACACCCCAGCTTTTATCGGTAACCGAATCGGAATATTCAGTATACAAAGTCTGTTCCATGCCGTTAAGGAAATGGGCATGACGGTGGAGGAAGTGGATAAGCTGACAGGTCCAGTTATTGGTCGACCCAAATCCGCCACCTTCCGTACGGTTGATGTAGTTGGACTCGACACTCTTGTGCATGTGGCCAATGGTATTTATGAGAACTGCAAGGACGATGAACGCCATGAACTGTTCCAGCTGCCCGATTTTATCCAAACCATGATGGACAATAAATGGTTGGGCAGTAAATCCGGACAAGGATTCTACAAAAAGGTAAAAGGAGACAATGGCAAGAGTGAAATCCTGACCTTGGATTTGGATACCATGGATTACCGTTCCAAAAAGAGTGCAAAATTTGCAACCTTGGAACTCACCAAGACCATTGATAAGGTCATAGACCGTTTTCCTGTATTGGTTGATGGTAAGGACAAGGCCGGAGAATTCTATCGTAAGAGCTTTGGAGCCCTATTCGCCTACGTGACCCACCGTATTCCAGAAATTACGGACGAATTATACAAAATAGATGACGCCATGAAAGCCGGCTTTGGTTGGGAACACGGGCCATTCCAAATTTGGGATGCTGTGGGACTCGACAAAGGTTTGGAATTTATCAAGGCAGAAGGTCTGGAAGCAGCCCCTTGGGTAGCGGAGATGAAAGCAGCGGGAATGGATTCCTTCTACACCGTTAAAGAAGGCAACACCTATTTCTACGATATTCCCACGAAGACTATGGAGAAAGTTCCAGGTCAGGATGCCTTTATTATTTTGGACAATATCCGAAAAACCAAGGAGGTCTTTAAAAATAGCGGTGTGGTTATTGAGGATTTGGGTGATGGCATCCTAAACTGTGAATTCCAGTCCAAAATGAACACCATTGGTGGCGACGTACTCGCCGGTTTGAACAAAGCGGTAGACCTTGCCGAAAAGGATTTTGCAGGTTTGGTTATCGGAAACCAAGCGGCCAATTTCTCCGTTGGCGCCAACATCGGAATGATTTTTATGATGGCTGTGGAACAGGAATACGATGAGCTCAATATGGCCATCAAAATGTTCCAAGATACGATGATGCGCATGCGCTACAGTTCCATTCCAACCGTAGCTGCTCCCCACGGTATGTGCCTGGGAGGAGGCTGCGAACTTTCGCTTCATGCTGATAAGGTAGTGGCCGCGGCCGAAACCTATATTGGATTAGTGGAATTTGGTGTGGGCGTGATTCCAGGTGGCGGCGGTTCCAAAGAAATGGCGCTCCGTGCATCGGATACCTTCCGAAAAAATGATGTGGAGCTCAATGTGCTTCAGGAGTATTTCTTGACCATCGGTATGGCCAAAGTATCTACCTCGGCCTACGAAGCCTTCGATTTGGGTATCCTTCAAAAAGGAAAAGACGTGGTTGTGGTCAATAAAGACCGTCAGATAGCAACAGCAAAAGCCTATGCGAAAATCATGGCTGATGCAGGCTACACCAAACCTGTGAAGCGCAAGGATGTCAAAGTGCTTGGAAAACAAGCTTTAGGTATGTTCTTGGTAGGTACCGATTCTATGGAAGCGGGACACTACATTTCGGAACACGACAAAAAAATTGCCGATAAATTGGCCTACGTCATGGCTGGCGGCGACCTCTCCGAAGCGACAATGGTAAGCGAACAATATCTTTTAGATTTGGAACGGGAAGCCTTTTTATCCCTTTGTACCGAAAGAAAAACATTGGAACGCATCCAGCACATGTTGAAAACGGGGAAACCCTTGAGAAATTAGACACAAGAATCAAGACAAAAGAGCCAAGACCTAAAATCCTGACTCTTGGTTCTTGAATCTAAAAATCAAAAAGAAAGAATGAAAACAGCATACATAGTAAAAGGATATAGAACAGCCGTGGGCAAAGCGCCAAAGGGACTGTTTCGGTTTAAGCGACCTGACGAACTGGCCGCCGAAACCATCGAGTACATGATGAACGAGCTGCCCCAGCTCGACAAAAAGCGTATTGATGACGTTATCGTTGGAAATGCCATGCCCGAAGCCGAACAAGGTTTGAACATGGGACGGCTCATCTCCCTGATGGGATTGAACATCGAAGATGTCCCCGGGGTGACCGTGAATCGCTATTGCGCATCTGGATTGGAGACCATTGGCATTGCTACGGCGAAAATCCAATCAGGAATGGCGGATTGCATCATTGCAGGTGGTGCAGAAAGCATGAGCTACATTCCCATGGGAGGTTACAAACCTACCCCGGATTACGCTACTGCTAAGGCAGGTCATGAGGATTACTACTGGGGCATGGGACTTACAGCCGAAGCTGTGGCCCAGCAATTCAAAGTTTCCCGTGAAGACCAAGACGAATTCGCCTTCAACTCCCATATGAAAGCGCTGAAAGCACAGGAGGAAAATCGTTTTCAGGACCAAATCGTGCCCATTGAGGTGGAACACACCTTTGTGAACGAGGCAGGAAAGAAAGAGACAAAGACCTACACGGTCAACAAAGATGAAGGTCCAAGGAAAGGGACTAACATCCCAACCTTGAACAAATTGAGACCCGTATTTGCCGAAGGTGGAAGCGTTACGGCAGGTAATTCATCCCAAATGAGCGATGGCGCGGCCTTTGTAATGGTGATGAGCGAGGAAATGGTAAAAGAGCTGAATCTAGAACCTGTTGCCCGATTGGTGAATTATGCCGCTGCAGGTGTGGAACCAAGAATTATGGGAATTGGCCCCGTAAAAGCTATTCCAAAGGCCCTAAAACAGGCTGGATTGAAACAAGACCAAATAGACCTTATCGAATTGAACGAAGCCTTCGCTTCACAATCCTTGGCGGTAATTCGCGAGTTGGGACTCAACCAAGACATCGTAAACGTTAACGGTGGAGCCATAGCACTAGGTCATCCCCTTGGTTGTACTGGGGCCAAATTATCCGTTCAACTTTTTGATGAGATGCGAAAACGCGACATGAAAGGAAAGTATGGCATGGTAACCATGTGCGTGGGTACTGGCCAAGGAGCGGCGGGAATATTTGAGTTTTTGAACTAATCGCGAGAACCAGGAGTCAAGAAACAAGAACCAAGATGATGGGAAGACATAATTTCAAAAAACTCAAAATCTGGCAAGAAGCAATGGACCTGGTGAAGGAAACCTATAAAATCATTGATGAATTTCCCGATGTGGAAAGATTCAACCTTTCTTCACAATTAATTCGTTGCGCTGTTTCTATTCCTTCAAATATAGCCGAGGGAACCAGTAAATCAACAAACAAGCATTTCAACAAATATATTGAGAATAGCCTTGGTTCTAGTTTTGAGTGGGAAACGCAATTAATTGTTGCATCGGGTCAGAATTATATTTCAAAAGAAAAATTTGAACTTTTAGAATCTAAAATTCAACAACTACAGAAAATGATTTCAAGGTTTCAAGATGGTTTAAAGTAAGTCCTGATTCTTGTCTCCTGAATCTTAAATCTTATAAAGTATGAGCACAGAAACAATAAACAAAGAAATTTTAAGGGGTGGTCAATTTTTGGTCAAAGAGACCAAATGTGAGGACGTTTTCACCCTTGAAGACCTCAATGAAGAGCAAAAGATGATGCGCGAAAGCACCAAGGAGTTCGTAGACAGAGAGCTATGGGCACACTGGGAGCGTTTTGAGAAAAAAGACTACGCCTACACCGAAGAATGCATGCGAAAAGCAGGTGAGCTAGGTCTGCTGAGCGTAGCCGTACCAGAATCGTATGGTGGTATGGGAATGGGCTTTGTGTCCACCATGTTGGTGTGTGACTACATTTCTGGGGCCACAGGGTCATTCAGCACAGCATTTGGAGCGCACACCGGAATTGGAACTATGCCAATAACCCTATATGGAACTGAGGAGCAAAAACAAAAATACGTTCCCAAATTGGCCAGCGGTGAGTGGTTTGGCGCCTATTGCTTAACAGAACCAGGAGCAGGTTCGGATGCCAACTCCGGTAAAACCAAAGCTGTTCTTTCAGAAGATGGGAAGTATTACAACATTACAGGACAAAAAATGTGGATTTCCAATGCAGGGTTCTGCAATCTGTTCATTGTATTTGCGCGTATTGAAGATGACAAGAACATCACGGGCTTTATTGTTGAAAACGATCCAAGCAATGGCATCAGCTTGGGCGATGAGGAAAAGAAATTAGGTATCCACTCCTCCTCTACCCGACAAGTATTCTTCAACGAGACCAAAGTACCCGTAGAAAATATGCTTTCCGAGAGAGGCAATGGATTCAAAATCGCCATGAACGCCTTAAATGTAGGTCGTATCAAATTAGCTGCCGCTTGTTTGGAGGCACAACGCCGTGTGATCAACGAGGCCACGAAATATGCCAATGAGCGTGTTCAGTTCAAAACACCTATCATCAATTTTGGAGCTATAAAAGCAAAAATTGCCGACATGGCCACCAATGCTTATGTGGATGAGGCTGCATGCTACCGTGCCGCCAAAAATATCGAGGATAGAATCGCCATTCGCGAAGCCAGCGGTAACTCCCATCAAGAAGCGGAACTGAAAGGTGTAGAGGAATACGCTATCGAATGCTCTATTTTGAAAGTAGCCGTTTCCGAGCACGTGCAACATACTACGGATGAGGGGATTCAAGTTTTTGGAGGTATGGGCTTTAGCGCTGATACTCCAATGGAATCGGCATGGAGAGACGCTCGAATCTCTAGAATTTATGAAGGTACGAACGAAATCAACCGTATGCTTTCCGTAGGCATGTTGGTAAAAAAAGCCATGAAGGGCCATGTGGACCTTTTAGGGCCAGCCACTGCCGTGGGTGAAGAGTTGATGGGAATTCCATCTTTTGACACTCCTGATTTTTCAGAATTGTTGTCCGAAGAAAAGGACTTGATAGCTCGATTGAAGAAAGTATTCCTGATGGTCGCCGGTAGTGCCGTTCAAAAGTTTGGACCCGATTTGGAAAAACACCAAATGTTGTTGATGGCCGCTTCGGATATCCTGATTCAAATCTATATGGCAGAATCAGCCCTCCTTAGAACCGAGAAAAATGCAAAACGCTTCGGTGAAGAGGCACAAGCTACCCAAATCGCCATGTCCAAGCTGTATTTGTACAGGGCGGTGGACATCATCCAACAAAAGGCCAAGGAAGCCATCGTATCCTTTGCCGAAGGTGATGAACAACGTATGATGTTAATGGGACTTAAAAGATTCACAAAGTACGCTAACCAGCCCAATGTGGTAAAACTTAGAACGCAGATTGCGGACAAAGTGGCCGCTGACAATGGGTATACCTTTGACTAATCCCAATAATCATGGGGAATACACCCTCCAAGATTTGAAAACGCCCCGACCGGGGCGTTTTTTTTTGTGAACACCGCTGAATAAATTGCCCTTCATTTTCCAATGCATCAGGGGTTACAGCAACTTAATTCCAGATATCTATTTCGACATGTGCTTTGTGCGTTGAAAACAGTATTTCGGTCTCCGGAAACGCAAACTGAAAAAATGTTTGTGCTCTCTTGTATTTTCTATCAAATCTTTTCTAAAATGATGTAACAATTTCATTATTTTTAATACTAATCATTACAACATAAAAACTTAAAAATGAAAGCGTTAAAATTAACCATTACACTTATCGCTGTTGCCCTGGCCATGCCGCTTCAGGCGCAAACTGCGGATGAAATCATTGAAAATTATTTTGAGAACACGGGTGGACTCGACAATTGGAAAAATTTAGAGGGCATCAAAATGACCGCCAAAGTGAACCAAGGCGGTATGGAAATTCCTTTGGAAATCTATAATCTAAAAGATGGTCGCCAAATGACGAAAATTACCTTTCAGGGTAAGGAAATCAAACAAGGAGTATTTGATGGAGAAACGCTCTGGAGCCATAATTTTATGACCATGAAAGCGGAAAAATCGGATGCCGAGGAAACCTCCAATTTTAAACTGAACACCAACGACTTTCCTGATTCCTTTATTGACTACAAAGAAAAAGGGTACACCGTTGAGCTTCTTGGCACCGAAACTATCGATGGAACCGAGACCTTCAAGATAAAACTGGTCAAAGAACCCATTACCATTGATGGTACGCAACAGGATGATGTTTCGTATTACTTTT
This sequence comes from Allomuricauda sp. MMSF_3307, assembly GCF_030733585.1. NCBI lineage: Bacteria > Pseudomonadati > Bacteroidota > Flavobacteriia > Flavobacteriales > Flavobacteriaceae > Allomuricauda > Allomuricauda sp. MMSF_3307. Next base: position 457,966 of record NZ_JASHIQ010000002.1, on the reverse strand, counting down.
TTGACAAGGATAATTTTGTACCCATCGCAATGCAGTCCGAAATTAAATCAGGACCAGCCAAAGGACAGGTTAGCGAGGTAACCATGAGCGATTATCAAGAAGTAAATGGCATGTACTTTCCGTTTTCCATGACACAGGGCGTAAAGGATGGTCAAGCGCAGCCTATCACCATTGACAGCATCGAACTCAACCCTGCCATTGCAGATACTGAATTTGCTTTCCCAGATGAAGTGGGCGAGACTGAAAAAAAATAAAATCCGATACCAAGGCCCTATCTTTTTAGGGTCTTTTTTTTAAACTGATATGGAATGAAAAAACTACAATATGTTTGGACCGTTCTTTCGGTCCTATCTATGGCTGCGGGATACTCCCAAACCTTGGAAGAAATTGACGGCAAAGCGCTTTTTGGTGATTTGACAGCACGACATATAGGGCCTGCACTGATGAGCGGGCGTATCAACGACATGGAAACCCACCCGACCAATAGCCGCATTGTATATGCCGGGACCGCTGGCGGCGGGGTATGGAAATCCAGTGATGGCGGAGCAACCTTTAATCCCATTTTTGACGATTACTGCCAATCGATCGGAGCAGTGGCACTGGACCCCAACGACCCAGACAATATCATCTATGTAGGTACTGGGGAAACATGGACCAGAAATAGTGTATCCATTGGCGATGGACTTTATAAAAGCACGGATGGTGGCGCCAACTGGAACAAAATAGGATTTGAAAAATCGGAACGGATTGCCAATATCATTGTAAACCCAAACAACTCCCAAGAAATTTATGTTGGGGTTTTGGGAGCGCTTTGGGGCGATAGTGAAGAACGTGGCGTGTACAAGTCCTCCGATGGAGGAGCAACCTGGGAACAGCTTTTGTACGTTGATCCAAAAACAGGATGTGCCGATTTGGCCATGGACCCTACAAATCCCGACATCCTATACGCTTCTATGTGGGAATTCCGAAGAACAGGCTGGTCTTTTGAGTCCGGTGGCGACAAAAGTGCGCTCTACAAATCTACGGATGGAGGAAAGACTTGGAACAAAATCCACAATGGCTTCCCAGCAGGAAAATTGGGCCGATTGGCCATTGCAGTGGCACCTTCAAACCCCAACGTGCTTTACACGGTCATCGAAGCAGAAAAGGACGAGCGTAAAGGCCTGTACCGCAGTAATGATGCCGGTGCCTCTTGGGAACAGTTGAACAACGATTTTGGGATTACGGTAAGACCCTTCTATTTCTCAAGGATTGTCGTCGACCCAAAAAATGAGGACGTAGTTGTGAAAGGCGGTTTAAGTGGTTCCATTTCCAGAGATGGTGGAAAAACATTTAAGAACCTAGGAAATATGCACTCCGATATTCATGATATGGTGTTCAATATCAAAGATTCGGATATCATGTACGTAGGAACCGATGGAGGTGTTTATCGCACCTGGGATGGCGGTACGACCATGGAAATTGTGGAAAACCTTCCACTTTCCCAGTTTTATCAAGTTAGTGTGGACGATGCCGAACCTTACAATGTATATGGAGGGTTACAGGATAATGGCTCTTGGTGGGGACCTTCCTCCTCACCAAATGGTGTTGAGGCACGTGATTGGAATTCCATAGGTGCCGGTGATGGTTTCCGTGTGTTGAAGCATCCCACGAAACCCATCATTTATTCAGAAATGCAGGGAGCTGAAAATGTGTGGCGCATCGACACGGAACGGCAATTGACCAAGACCATTCAACCACTTCCCGTAAGCGAGGACCAAAAACTACGCTGGAATTGGAATGCACCGATGGCAATCAGCGCACATCAACCAGACCGTTTTTACATGGGCAGCCAATACCTGCATAAATCGGAAGATATGGGAGATACTTGGGAGATCATCTCGCCCGACCTGACCACAAACGACCCTGCCAAGCAGAATCAAGAAGATTCTGGCGGACTTTCCATGGATAATTCAGGGGCGGAAAACCATACCACCATTTTTACCATTGCCGAATCCACATTGGATGAAAACGTCATCTGGGTAGGTACAGATGATGGGAATGTTCAAGTGACCCAAGATGGTGGCAAAACATGGACGAATACCGTGGCCAACATTCCCGGTCTACCGAAAAACACATGGTGCTATCATATTGAAGCCAGTGTTTTTGACAAAGGTACCGCCTATGCTGTTTTCGATGGTCATACCATGAACGATATGACGCCCTATGCCTTTAAAACCACGGACTTTGGTAAAACATGGACGAGTATAATTTCTGATGATGTGGTCGGTTTCGCCAGAAACATTCAGGAGGACTACGAAAATCCAGACCTATTGTTTCTAGGAACTGAATTTGGGCTGTACATCACTATGGATGGTGGAAAGAATTGGAAAAAGTTCACCAACAACATGCCCGCAGTGGCCGTTCACTTTATCGAACTACATAAAAAGACCAACGATTTGGTCATGGGCACACACGGTAGAGGAATAATTATTTTGGATGACATATCCCCTCTTCGAAGCATCAATAATGAAGTATTGGGAAAAACATTGCATTTTTTTGATACCCCTGATACCGAAATTAGCGAGACCAGTTCCTTTGGTGGAAATTTTGGGACGGAAACCCAATTTGTGGGGAACAATAAGACCAACGATGTCCAAATCAAATACTATCTCAACAAAAGGCACACCTTTGGGAAAATGACCATGGTGATTGAAGACATGGAAGGTAACCAGATTGCCGAATTAGGTCCGGGTAAATCAAAAGGCATTAACGTGGTCAATTGGAACTACACTCGAAAAGTACCTAAAGTCGCCAAAGGAAAAACCTTTAGTTTTGGTGGGTTTACGGCACCAAAGGTACCCGCGGGCACCTACAAGGCCGTCATTACCAAGGGAAAGGAAACATTTGAGCACACCTTTAATCTTGTGTATGACAAGAACTCGCCCTTAACGGAAAAAGACCGTGAACTCAAGGAAGCAACCACCATGAAATTATACGATATGACCCAAGAGCTTGCCTACTTGGTCTATGAATTGGATGAAATCATGGAAAATGCGAATACCGCTGGTGACAAAAAAACGGCAGAGAAATTAAATAGTCTAAAAGAAACCTTGGTCATTACCACTGGCGATAATTATGTGGGCACCGCGGAACCACAATTACGGGAACGAATGGCCGATCTGTATAGCAAGGTCGCCTCAAACTATGACAAGCCCTCCGCTGCGGAGCTTAAAAATTTGGAAGTGATAGCAGAACGGTTCAATACCGCTAAAACGGATTTTGCCAAGTTGAAAGATAAATACCTTAAAAAGCAGGCTGTATCCTTGATGACTTTTGAAGATTTCTTGGAAAGTAAATAAGTCGTCTTTTGAACAACCTAAAAGAGGCTGTCCAAAAAAGCTATTATCTGTCAGTTCGAGCGCAGTCGAGAACTTAAAGTCCATTGACAATCAATGGGTTTCGACTGCGCTCAACCTGACGAGGTTGAAATATTATGCTTTTTAGACGGCCTCTTTTTTAAAATCCCTTGTTCAGGTATATCTAAGCATGGTTCGAATACTCCTCTAACCTACCCGATGGATTCCAATATTTTTTCGTCCTTCTGTTTGGTGGAAAAGTTGATTGCACATTCAATCAATGCCAAGTGTGAATATGCTTGCGGGAAATTGCCCAACAAACGTTTGGTCTTAAAATCGATATCCTCACTAAAGAGTCCCAAATGATTACTGTAGCCCAACAAACGTTCAAAGTGTTCCAAGGCCTTCTCCTCTTCCCCTATTTTGAACAGGGCGTTGATGAACCAAAAGGTACAAATGGTAAAAGAGGACGAAGGCAATCCAAAGTCATCCTCGTTCTTGTATCGGTACAGCAAACCGTCGTTGCTCAATCCCTCTTCGATTGCCTTAACGGTGTTTACGTACTTTGGGTCCTTGGCATGAATAAACCCGTAGGGCTCCATTAAAAGCACCGAAGCATCCAAGTGTCGGGAACCATAGCTTTGTACGAAAGCATTGATGTCACTGTTCCAGGCGTTATCGTGAATGTCTTTCTTGATTTTTTGTTCAAGGGCTACCCATCGTTCCAATTTTCGGGTCTTGCCGAACATTTGAGCCACCTTTATGGCCCTGTCAAGCGCCACCCAGCACAATACTTTGGAAAAAGTGAAGTGTTTGTCCTCACCTCGGAATTCCCAAATACCTTTGTCCGGCTCCTCCCAGTGTTTGCCCACAATCCAAACAATACCTTTGGTAATGCTCCAAAGCTCCTCCACATTTTCAATATCGTTACTGAAATTGCGCAACTGTTCGTAGATCACATCCATCAAAATGCCATAAATATCATTTTGACGCTGTTTATAAGCTGCATTTCCAATACGGACGGGTTTGGAGCCTTTATACCCATCAAAATGGGCCAGTGTCCGTTCCGTTAAGGTTTTTTCCTTGTTGATGCCATACATAATCTGAAGTTTTTCGTCCTTGTCGGGCATCAAATCAATGATAAACTGCAGATAACGCTTCGCAGAATTCTTGTGTCCCAGCTCCGAAACCACTTTAATGACCATGGAAGCATCCCGAATCCAACAAAAACGATAGTCCCAATTCCTTACTTCACCAATGGTCTCTGGCAAGGAAGTGGTGGCTGCTGCCAAAACCGCCCCCGTTTTGTCGTAAGTCAGCATTTTTAGGGTAATGGCACTACGGATGATTTCATCCTTGAACTTTTGATAATCGGGAGTTTTTGCGGCCCAATCCAACCAATACACCTTGGTTCGTTCCAGTTCCAATCCCATGGTATCGGTGGTAGGCTTAATGATTTTTTCGTTGTAGCATATCAAAAAGTAACCATCCTCCTGCAACACAATTTCCTCACCGGCCAAAACAGCTTCTTTATCAAAAGATGTATATAGAAAAAGCGTATCGTACTTCAATTTGTGGGTAAGACTGGCGATAAAGTCCTCCTTCACATAATGCTTGGTCTCTCCCAGTCCGTATTCCAACTTGGGGTCGTAGTTGACCGTAAATTTTGGAGACCCCGACACATGCTTGATATAACGGATAATCTCGGGCTGCGCCTTGTATTTTCCGTTCATTTTATGGTGGCGCGGCATAAAGTCGTGCACCTCAAAAACATTGTCACCCTCGGTAAAACGCGTAATGAGAATGGCAGTGTTCCGGTAATACTCCTGTTCCACGGAATAATCCCCTTTGGGATGCACCTCAAAACTACCGCCTTTTTGTTCATCCAACAGCTTGGCAAATATCGAAGTAGAGTCAAACTGCGGCAAACAGCACCAGTCTATGGAGCCTTCTTTGGAAATCAATGCCGCGCTTCTGCAATTTCCTATAATTCCGTAATTCAAGTTGTCCATAGCTCAAAAATTCTCAAAAGGGTTCGAATGAATTGGTTTTGCGCTCGAATTTCCCGATTTTTAAAGAAAGAAAAAATTAAAATACGTCAAAAATCACCGATTCATGGCCAAAACTATCATAATCTCAAATCGACTACCCGTTCAATTACAAATTAGCAATGGAAGCCTTACCGCAATTCCGAGCGTTGGAGGATTGGCCACGGGAATGAAATCCGTACACAGCGGAGGGGAAAGTCTCTGGATCGGTTGGTCCGGCCTTACCGACGAGGAAACCCCGGAAGAGCTGGAAGTTGAAATTGATGAGGCCCTAAAGGAACATGGTTGCGCCAAGGTAAAGCTCAACTCAGATGAAATAGATGGGTTTTACTATGGATTCAGCAATCGGACCATTTGGCCGTTGTTCCATTATTTTTTGAAGTATTCGGAGTTTGAACTCAACTTTTGGGATACCTACAAGGCCGTAAACCAAAAATTCGCCGACGCCATTATCGAAAATTCGGATGAAGACGACACCATTTGGGTGCACGATTACCAATTGATGCTGGTCCCGCAGATGGTCCGCGAAAAACGGCCCAACACCACCATTGGCTTCTTTTTGCACATTCCCTTCCCATCCTTTGAGATTTTCCGGACCTTACCTTGGCGTGAAGAAATTCTGGAAGGTTTATTGGGCTCCGACCTCATTGGATTCCATACCTACGATTACGAAAGGCACTTTTTAAGTTCCGTTCGCAGACTTATTGGTTTGGATGTGAGCTTCAATGAGATTTATCTGGAAAACAGGGTGATCAAAGTGGACTCCTTCCCCATGGGCATCGATTACAAAAAGTTTAGGGACGCTGCTGTTCTTCACGATTCCAAAAGCATGGAAGAGCGAAGCGATCTGCAGTTGCGTTTGGATAACCACAAAGCATCGGCACCGGACACCAAATTGATCCTCTCCATAGACCGCTTGGATTATAGTAAGGGAATCGCCAAGCGTATCAATGCCTTTGAGTATTTCCTTCAAAAGTATCCGGAGTACAAAGAAAAGGTCCGGTTAATTATTTTGGCGGTACCGTCCCGCTCCAACGTACCACAATATCAATTGTTGAAAAGAGAGGTGGATGAGCTGGTAGGTCGCATCAACGGAGAACTCTCCACGGTGAACTGGACACCTATTTGGTATTTTTACCGTTCCCTTCCTTTTGAAAGTTTGATCGATCTGTACACCTCTAGTGACATTGCCTGGCTTACCCCGCTTCGGGATGGAATGAACTTGGTGGCCAAGGAATATATTGCCACACGAACGGATAAATCCGGGGTGTTGATCTTGAGCGAAATGGCCGGCTCCGCCTACGAAATGAACGAAGCCCTCCTCATCAACCCGAATAATTTTGAACAACAGGCAGATACGCTAAAGCAGGCCTTCAATATGCCCTTGGACGAGCAGATTGCCCGAAACACCTTTCTCCAAAAACGATTGGAACGTTACAATGTTGAGGTGTGGGCCAATGAGTTTATGAATGCACTAAAAGAGAATCGCGACTTGGGAAAAGCTTTCATTTCCGAAAAAATGTCATCCGAAATATTGATATCCATAGAAGAGGCCTACGCCAAATCAAAAAAGCGATTGCTGTTCTTGGATTACGACGGCACCCTCGCAGATTTTCACAAGGACCCACAGCAAGCTTCCCCCGACGATGAACTGTATGAACTGTTGGACGCCTTGAATCAGCAGGAAAACACTACGGTATTTTTGATCAGCGGAAGGGACAAGCAAACCTTTGGCCGCTGGTTTTTGCCCAAAAACTACAACATGATCGTGGAGCATGGGGTGTGGATTTCCAGAAATGGGGAAGAATTTAAAATGCTGGAACAGGTAAAGGGCGAGTGGATGAAAAAAATACGTCCAGTGTTGGAATCCTTCGTGGACCGCACACCGGGCTCCTTTATTGAAGAGAAAAACTATTCATTGGCCTGGCATTATCGAAACACCGACCCTGATTTTGGGACCAAGCGGGCAACGGAACTCAATACGGTATTGCGAAGTTTGATCGGCAATGACGATATTAGCGTTTTGAACGGGAACAAGGTCATGGAAATCAAAAGCAGCAATGTGAACAAAGGGCGGGCCGCCACGCGAATGTTGAGCGAGGACGACTACGACTTTGTCTTTGCCATTGGGGATGACTGGACCGATGAATTCATGTTCCAAGAACTACCCGATTCTGCCATTACGGTAAAAGTGGGACTGAAGAAAACCCAGGCCAAGTACCATGTGGAGAGCACCAGAAAGGTAAGGGAACTTTTAAAACGATTTACACGACCATGATGAGAGCATTAGTGCTTTTTTGCTTCCTGTGTTCCATCCATGGATGGTCGCAAATGGAGACAGAGGTCTATTTGTTTGACCTCGATATGAGCAACGGAAAGCCTGTTTTGAGCAATCCGAAAAACATTTCCAATAATCCGGGTTATGACAACCAACCCTCTTTTTGGGATGATGACCACGTCCTTTTTGCCTCCACACGCGAAGGTCAAACGGATGTGCTTCAATTCAATGTGAGCGAAGGCAGTACCTCTTCATGGTTGACCTATACCACAACGGGTAGCGAATATTCTCCTCTTCGTATTCCTGGAAAAAGGGCCATTTCCGCCATTCGGCTGGATGTGGACGGACTGCAACGGCTGTATGAGTATGACCTCAAAAATAGCACCTCCGAACCGCTTTCGGAATTAAAAATCGGTTACCATGTTTGGTTTGATAAGGAAGTGTTGGTCACAACGGTTTTGGTGCAAAACCGAATGGATTTGGTGATCATCGACCTGGAACAAGGCACCCATACGACCGTTTTTCAAAACGTGGGGCGATCCTTGCACCGAATACCGGGCAGTGATTTAGTCAGCTTTATCAGTAAAAAGAACGCCAATTGGGAAATACGATCTCTAGACCCCGCAACTGGTGATACTAAAAAAATAGCGGACACCTTTGGACAGCAAGAGGATATTTGTTGGCTGAACGGAGAAACGATACTGACCGGGGCCGGCAAAAGACTGTTGACATTGGATGTGGACGCTGATGATGCCGATTGGGAGACCGTAATGTCCTTTGGATTGGAAGAAATCAACAATATCAGCCGCATCGCGATAAGTCCCAATGGCAAACGGCTCGCGTTTGTGGCGGAGGATTCCCCAGCAAAAATTATCCAAAAACAGGTAGAGGCCTTTAACAGCGGGAACTTGGATGCATTTGTATCCTGCTACACCGAAAATGTGGAAGTGCAGCGCTTTCCCAACGAAAAAATGTACCAAGGCACGGACAACGTGCGAGACAACTATGAACGCTTCTTCGAAAACGTGAAACAATCGAGCGTGGAAGTCGTGAATCGTATCGTTCTCGGAAACACTATAATTGATGAGGAAAAGACCATGGTCGATGGCAGGGAAGGTCATCAAGTGGCCATTTACAAAGTGGAGAACGGGCGTATCGCTTCGATGACGTTTGTCTTTCCCGATGGGCCCCTGACCGATGCGGAAACCATTGTTCAAGAGCAATTGGACGCCTACAATAACCGTGATATCGATGCTTTTGCCGACACCTATGCTGAAGGCATTGAACTCTATAGTTTTCCAAACTCCCTTAACTCGAAAGGCAAATCCAAATTAACACAGCAATACAGCACATTCTTTGACAACACACCCGATTTACACTGTGAAATTCAGAATAGAATCGTTATCGGAAACAAAGTAATCGATCACGAATCGGTAACTGTCAACGGAAGAATTATCGAGGCGATTGCCATTTATGAAGTTGAAAATGGCGAAATTGTCAAAGTTACCTTTATTCAATAATGAAATAATCCATAAAACTAACTAAACCTCATGAAAATGAAGAATACACTTACGCTCCTTATGTTGACCATTGGGTCTATCGGCTTTTCCCAAACCGATACCCGAATTTACGATATCATCAATGCAGTCTCGGCCGAACGCATTGAAAGTGATGTGACTACGCTGGTCAATTTTGGAACAAGACATACTTTGAGTGATACTGTTTCAACAACCCGTGGTATCGGAGCTGCCCGAAGATGGATCAAATCAGAATTTGAAAAGATTTCAGGCGATTGCAATGATTGTTTGGAGGTGTTTTATCAAAAAAATCTTATCCCCAAAGGAGATAATGCCCGAATCGTAAAGGATGTGGAAGTGGTTAACGTCGTTGCCATTCAGAGGGGAACCAAGTTTCCCAATCGATTTATTATCATGAGCGGTGATATTGATTCCCGTGTAAGCGACCCGACCAACTACACTTCAGACTCTCCCGGAGCCAACGATAACGCCAGCGGTATGGCCGGTACCATTGAAGCCTCTAGGGTTTTGTCCAAATACCAATTCGAAAGCAGCATCATTTATGTGGGGCTCTCTGGTGAGGAACAAGGACTTTATGGTGGAAAAGGCTTGGCCGAATACGCCAAGGAAAAAGGATGGGACATTGTGGGCATCCTGAACAACGATATGATCGGCAACATTTCAGGAGTAGATGGCGTAGTTAGCAATAGGGATTTCCGAATCTTTTCGGAACCAGTTCCACCTACCGAAACGGAGCAAGAGCGTCGGGCAAGACGTTTTTATGGAGGAGAAGTAGATGGGATTTCGCGTCAATTGGCTCGATATGTCTACAAAACCACCAAAACCTACATGCCCGAAATGAACCCTATGATGATCTATAGACTGGACAGATTTGGTAGAGGGGGACACCACAGACCTTTTAATGATCTTGGCTATGCTGGTATCCGAATTATGGAGGCCCATGAAAACTACACCCAGCAGCACCAAGATATTCGGGTGGAAGATGGTATTGCTTACGGTGATGTTTTGGAACATGTGAATTTTGAATATGCCAAAAAACTAACGGCTGTGAACGCCATCAACCTAGCCTCCATTGCTTGGGCGCCACCGGCTCCAGAAACTGTAGAAATTGGGGGAATTGTGGAACCAAGCGCCAAATTGCGTTGGAGCAAGGTGGAGAACGCTGTGGGTTATAAAATTTATTGGAGGGATACCACCTCCCCCACTTGGGATAATTACAAGTACGTAGGCGATGTAAATGAACACACCCTGGAAGGGATTGTCATCGATAATTTCTTCTTTGGCGTTGCCGCTGTGGGCAAGGATGGCCATGAAAGTCCCGTGGTATTCCCGAACAAGATATTTAGGTAACTAAGCAATCTCCTTTCAAAGGAACCCAGTTTATTTTAATCCATATGAAGCATACAACGCTTATCGTTTTCTTTTTTGGGCTGGGTGTGTTATCCGGCCAAAACTTTACCAAACAGGATACACTTCGCGGCAGCATCACACCCGAACGGGCATGGTGGGACTTGAACCACTACGACCTCAACGTGAAAGTAGAGCCATCACAGAAGTTTATCTCTGGCCACAATGTGGTACGGTATAAAGTGCTCGAAGAAGCACAAACGCTTCAAATTGACCTACAGGAACCCATGAAAATCAATTCGGTTTCACAGGATGGCAAAAAGCTGAAGTTTACTTCGGACGGCAACGCGCATTTCATCCAACTGAAGAAAAAACAGGTTCCCGGCGATTTCAATGAATTGAAGATTACCTATTCCGGGCATCCAAGAGAGGCTGTTCGCGCTCCATGGGATGGAGGGTTTTCGTGGAAACAGGATGCACAGGGCAACCCTTTTGTAGCTACTTCGTGCCAAGGTCTTGGTGCCAGCGTTTGGTGGCCCAATAAAGACCATATGTATGACGAAGTGGACAGTATGCGCATCAGTGTAACCGTTCCCAAAGATCTCATGGATGTATCCAACGGGCAATTGGAAAGTGTTGAGGAGCAAGACGATGTTACCACCTACCATTGGGTGGTCAAAAATCCCATCAACAATTATGGGGTCAACGTAAACATTGGCAATTATGTTCATTTTGGAGAGATTTATGAGGGTGAAAAGGGCAACTTGCCACTGGATTACTATGTGCTGCCCGAAAACTTGGAGAAAGCCAAGAAACAGTTTGTACAGACCCCAATGATGCTACAGGCCTTTGAACATTGGTTTGGACCCTACCCTTTTTACGAGGATGGCTTTAAACTGGTGGAAGTGCCTTATTTGGGCATGGAACACCAAAGCTCGGTCACCTACGGAAATCAATATGAAAATGGTTATTTGGGTCGTGATCTCTCAGGGACGGGATGGGGCTTGCAGTTTGATTTTATCATCATCCACGAAGCGGGGCACGAATGGTTCGCCAACAATATCACATACAAAGACATTGCCGATATGTGGGTGCACGAAGGCTTTACGGCCTATTCGGAAAACCTCTATTTGGATTACCACTTCGGCACCAAGGCGGCAGAAGAGTATGTCATTGGTACTCGGGCCAATATCCAAAACGACCGCCCCATTATCGGTCCTTATGGCGTGAACAAAAGTGGTTCGGGGGATATGTACTATAAAGGGGCCAACATGCTGCACACCCTTCGGCAGTTAGTGGAGGATGATGAGAAGTGGCGACAGATTTTGAGGAATATCAACAAGGATTTTTACCATCAGACCGTTACTTCGGAGCAGATAGAACAGTATTTGAGCGACAAGACAGAAAAAGACTTATCTGCCTTCTTTGATCAATACTTACGCACCACAATGATTCCAAAATTGGAATACAAATTGGAAAACGGTTCCATTACATATCGATATGTGGACATTGTGGAAGGTTTTGATATGCCCATTAGGGTTTGGGAAGGAGATATGGAAAAATGGTTGTTTCCATCAGCGCAATGGAAAACGGAATCCATTAACGGAACTCAACTCAAAATCGACAGGAATTTTTATATCGAAACGGAACAACTGTAAGTCAAAATCCGAACAACATCCATAAAACGAAAAAAGGGCCAGCAAAAACTGCTGGCCCCTTTTTATGGTTGGTTGGTTATTTACGCTTTAATTAAACTGTAGCTGTGTAATGGCGAATGGACTGAAGGATTCACCTCCAGCTTTATAGGTCAGGTACAGTTCGGGTTGCACGCCATCCGTCTTTTCAATGGGGATGACCACAGCGGTTCCCTGTCCTCCAAGTCCTGAAGGATTCAAGCTTCCCGTGCCCAATACCTTGCCATCTGGGGCTCCTGCCCTCAATTCCATGGTATAGGGTATGCTTGGTGGCTCTTGCCATCCTACCATGGCCATTACTCTGGAAACTCCCGACAAATCGGTATTCTCCATTTTCAACCACCCTTCGGCAGCATTTAGCAACTGTAACTGCATACCTCCAAACGTCATGGCCTGCATACCTTCTGTTGGTGTTCCTTCGGGGAAGGACACACTATTACTGGCCAATACTATCGTTTCTGAACCTGTCAACGGCAATGCGTCACCTGTTCCTTCATCGGTATAGCTGGCCGTCAACAAGAATACCTCTCCATTTTCTTTGGCTTCTGGGGTTATCTTACCTGCCATTGGCAACGAAGGTTGTTTGTTGTCACCACCTGCCAAAGACTGGATATATTGGGCTATCTGTCTAGCTTCCAATTGTGTTACATTGGGGTGAGCGGGCATCACCACTTCGCCCCAAACACCAGAACCACCAGCAATGATTTTGGCCATCAAATAGTTGGTAATGCGACGATTTCCCTTATACTTTTCTGAAACGTCATAATAACTTGGCCCTATGGATGCTTCTTTTTCCTTATGGCACGATTTGCAATCCAAACTCTGGGTCAATGCTTTACCCATTACTGCCCCAGATACCTGTTGGTGTCCCAAGTTCATGTTTACCTCATCCATTCCTGAACGATATTCCACAGAGACATACACATTGTCCTCATCTACATCACTATCGGCATCGGTCACGGTAATTTTATAGTTAATGGGCTGACCGGGAATGTAGAAAGAAGAATTGGCCTGTTGTAAATCAATATTGACCACAGGGCGCTCATTCCCTGCAATAATGGTCTTATCCAAACTGGATACGGCCTCTCCTGCCACATCCTTAACGGTTACATTCATTTTATAGGACCCAGCTTGCTTGTAGGCATAGGTCACTGTGGGGTCATTGGTTTCCTGCGTAGTGCCATCGCCCAAATCCCAAACATAGGTCATACTGTCTCCCTCTCGATCATAAGCATCTACCGTAGCGGTAACTGTGAGGGGCAGAGAACCAGCATCCTTGTCTACGATAAAACTATCGATTACCGGAGCACGGTTACCGCCATTATATTCAATATAGCTCAAACCACTATCCGGATTGGCCGAGAACCAACCACTTCCATATTCCAACAAATAAACGCGTCCGTCTGGGCTCATTTCCATATCGATGAGATTGTGGAGCTCAATATCTTTCGCAAACGGTTCCATTTTGTTGAAGGTACCATCTTCGAACAGATGAACGGCCATCATCCAACCGCGCATCCAATCGTAAATAATCACTTTTCCATCGTAATAAGCGGGCAAGCCTCCTCCGTTGGGATACATATCGGACCAATAGGTTGGTCCAGCCATAGCATTACGGCTACCGGAACCTACCTGCGGAAAATCTTGGATTTCACCATAATGATAGTACACGTAAGCCGGTTTGGCCGGTGGCAATTCCCTCAGACCCGTGTTGTTTTTGGAATCGTTGATAGGTTTCTCGGGGTCAAACTTTCTTTCGGTCTCCCCCGTTTCGTAATTGTATTTGCTATAGGCAAAATTATCACCAATAAACATGGGCCAGCCATAATTACCCGCCTCGCGAGCCTGGTTCATTTCGTCATACCCCCTTGGACCTCTTGTTTCCAAACTATCTACCCGTGCATCTGGTCCAACATCGCCCCAATAGACATAGCCTCTTTTCATATCCACAGAAATCCTGTAAGGGTTTCTATGACCCATAGTATAAATTTCAGGTCTGGTTTTTTCAGTGCCCACAGGAAATAGGTTTCCTTCAGGGATATCATAACTACCATCCTCGTTTACCTTGATTCGAAGAATTTTACCCCGAAGGTCGTTGGTATTGGCAGATGATCTTCTTGCGTCAAAATTTTCTTTGCCGGGTATGTCGTTCAACGGCGCATATCCGCTATTCACATATTTGGCGCCCTTGTCATCAAAAGGGGTCGAGTTGTCTCCTGTTGACAAATACAACAATCCTTCAGGACCAAAGGCAATGGACCCCCCGGTGTGACAGCAAATCTCACGTTGACTGTCCACTTCAAGGATAACTTGCTCGGAATCAGTGTCAAAATTACCGTCCTTGTACTTGAATCGTGATAAGCGGTTCACCCATCTATCGCCAGAAGGTGCATAGTATACGTAAATCCAGTTATTTTCTGCGTAGTTTGGGTCCTTTTGTAGTCCCATAATCCCTTCTTCTGCATTGACCCCTGGTGTCTCCAGAGTTTTGTGGTATACATCCAAAAAGGCAACCTGGGTCACCTCCTGTGTTTCCGCTGAGTAAAGCATAATCTCTCCCCTACGCTGGGCCACCAACACATCGTTATTTGAAAACACTGTCATTTCCGTAGGCTCATTAAATTGCCCTGTGGAAAGTGTCACTTTACTGAAACGGTTGGCCTCCGGTGGCACCTGCGATTTGGCCTTGGCGTAATCCAGTTCCAAATTCTTCCCGATCACATAATTTATTCCTCCCAGCACATGCTTCAGGAACAATTCCTCGGTGTAACTTTCATCGGTATGCCCGGCAGCCGTGTAAAAGGCACGTCCGCCATCAAACTCGTGGTACCAGGCCATGGGATGATAATCTCCATTCTCGCCACCTTCGTAAGTCGATTCATCAACGGTAACAAGAACATTCACGTCTTCATTGAAATTTTTAAAATTGTAGAGTTCATCGGTTCTATGCCAAATGGAATCCGTAAAAAAAGATGTGGCCGGATGACTTTTGTCCTTAATGATGAAATCGGCTTCCGGGGTTCCAGCAGGGTGGCTTAGGAACTGTGCCCCGACCAGTTTATTGTACCATCCCCAATCGTATTCGGTGTCTGTAGCGGCATGGATTCCCACAAAACCTCCGCCTGATTGAATATATCTTTCAAAAGAAGCCTCTTGGGCTGCATCCAAAACGTTACCCGTGGTGCTCAAAAACACGATGGCCGAATATTGTGCCAAGTTTTCGTCGGTAAACATGTCCCCGTTGGTGGTCGTATCAATCACAAAGTTGTTTTCCTGTCCCAGTTTTTCCAAAGCGGCGATTCCAGCAGGAATAGAGGCATGCTTAAAGCCCATCGTTTTTGAAAAAACCAATAGTTTTGGCGGACCCTGACGTTTGTTTTCACAGCCAACCAATACAAAAAGGAGACAAAGTGCCCCTAAGATGTAATTTTTCATGTGCATAACTAATTGTTGTAAAATCTTAAAGTTTAGTTTGTTTATCAGCAAAATACCGATAGAATGGCAATATAAATACAATTTTGCTGAAAACTACCCTCTATTGTCTCAAATTGTAAAAATAAACGATTTACTCGATACTGTATGATTCTGTAACGAATTTGAAGAGCCCTTTCGTTACCATCCGTTTAGCTTGACTTCCCGTATTTTTGGTGGTAGATGAAGGCGGCCACTCCGCCGACAAATGCGAACGCACTCAACATCCAAAACACATGTTGATGTCCCAATTCTTCACCAGGGTGGGCATCCAACAACATCCCATAAGCTGGTCCGGCAAAAACATCTGGGGTGTACCCTATCAAAGAAATCAATCCAACAGCAGTACCTGTAAGGGTCAATGGGATTTTCCCCACTTGCATGACCCCAAAATATAAGGCCCGTATCGCATACACGCCAACGGCAATCACCAACACGGAGATAAAAAATAAGGTAGTGGTGGATGGGGCTATGATACCGCTGGCGAACAGCAATCCACCAATCAGCGCAAAGAAAAATCCAACGACCAACAACCATGTGATCTTTAATCTATCTGCTATCAGCCCAAATAGAACGCCCGTAGCTGGTCTTAAAAATTGCAATAACGTTCCCACTTTGGCCGCTTCCACTTGATTGTACAGCATCACCTCTTCTGCATACTGTGATATGATATCTGTAATCTTGTAGCCCACATAACCGCAAAGGATGATGACCATCAACAGCCATACCGAGGGCAGTTTTAGGACTTGTTTGATATCTTTCCATGAAATCTGCTCAAGAATCATCTCCTTTTCTTCATCTCCTGCCTTCATGAAAAACCATACCAAAAGACCCACTAAAATGATGATGATGGACACTGTGTACAGGACATAGGTGAAAGCCACTTTGCGGTCGGGCAAGTCGGCCAAATCAGGTGGTTTCGTCAAAAAAAATGAAAAGACAAGAACTCCCAACAAACTGAACAAAGCGCCGGTTAGGCCACGTCCCCCGTCCAAAAAACCAAAGGCCCTACCTTGGGAATTGGCTCCACCCCAAATACGGGTCGCCTTGATCATGGGTGCCCAAAACAAAAATATGGTGGTAAATCCCCACCAACCGTACAACACCTGAAGCACCCATAGTGCAGGATATTGGGCAAATAAAAATCCGCCCAATGCTGTCATCCATAAGGCGACTGCTATCAACTTTCTGGGTTGGTACTTGTCGGCCAACGGACCTCCAAAAACATAGGAAACCATGGCTACCAGCCCATACACCGAAAAACAGAGGCCTAATTCAACGTTGTCCAGCTCCAACACATCCAGCACAGTGGGCCTGAACACACGGGGCAACACAAAGGGAAGGATAAAAATGGCCTCACCCGAGAGAATCAATAAAATCAAATAGAACCAACTCGGTTTTGTCGCCTTCAAACTTTGGTTTTTGCTAAAAGTCACCAAAAAAGCCGAGAAACACAAAAAGCGACGAAATAAAATCAGGTATCTTTAAGGATTCATAAATCAACCCTATATGACCCGACTGCTCGTTTTCTCCCTAGTATTGATCCTTGCCAGCTGCAAGAAAAAAAGCGTCAACACCTATGATGTGGCCATTACCAATGCCCAAGTGATTCATTTGGAGGCCGGTACGGTCAAAAATCAAGACATTTTCTTGGTGGACGGAAAAATAGCTGCCGTACAAGCGGTGGATTCCACTCAAGAATTCAAGGCCGGAACTACCATAGATGCCTCTGGAAAATATGTATTGCCCGGATTTTGGGACAATCACATCCACCTGCGCGGGGGCAATAGCTTGATTGGAAACAACGAGAACTTTTTAAAACTTTTCATCGCCAATGGAATCACAACGGTACGTGATGCCGGTGGGGATTTGACGCATGCCGTAATGAATTGGAAGACGCAAATAGCTACTGGAGAGCTGAACGGACCTACCATTTTTACCGCCGGTCCCAAAATTGATGGACCCAATGCCAGTTGGGCGGGCTCGCTGGAGGTGGAAAACGAGGATGATGTGGTTCGGGCCTTGGACTCCTTGGAGGTATTGGGCGTTGATTTCGTTAAAATCTACGACAGCAGGATTTCTCCCGAGAACTATCTCAATGCCATAAAAGAAGCCAAAAAGAGAGGGTTTACCGTATCGGGACACATGCCGTTCACCGTTACCTTGGAAGAAACTGTAACAGCAGGAATGGACGGTATTGAGCATCTATATTACATAATGAAGGGCTGTGCCGCTAATGAATCGGAGGTCACGGAAAAGCTAAAAAACGGTGACATGGGCTTTTGGGATGCCATGCCAGCACTGATGGATGCCTACACCGACAGCACAGCTCAAGCTACCTTCAATAGGTTAAAGAAAAATGATGTTTTTGTTGTTCCCACACTCCACATTGGCAAAACTTTGAGTTATTTGGATGAAGTGGACCACAGCAATGATGAATACCTCAGTTACATGGGCCAGGGTATCATCAAAACCTACGAAGGCCGTATTCAATCAGCTCTTCGTGCATCCGAGGAAGCAAGAGAAGACCGAAAGGAATTGGACCTCTTTTTCGGGAAACTGGTCAAATCCCTAGACTCGGCCGGGGTTCAGCTATTGGCAGGATCGGATAGTGGCGCCTACAATTCCTATACCTACCCGGGCATATCCCTTCACCAAGAGTTGCAAACCATGGTAGCCAATGGAATCTCTCCCTTGAATGCCCTTCGTACCTCAGCAGTTAATGGAGCCAAGTTCCTGAATCAGACCATAGATTATGGCAGTATTTCCGAAGGAAAAGTTTCGGATTTGGTCATTTTGGAGGCCAATCCCTTGGAAAATATCGAGCATACCCAAAACATACATACCCTAATCAAAGGTTCCGAAATATTTTCAAAAAGCGAGCTTCAAGAATTACTGAACACATCTAAAATAGACTAACAACCAATATCAATATGCGTCAAAAATATTTTATCCTTACCTTCCTAGTCTTTTGTTTGAGTCAACTCCACTCCCAAACCTTATTGATTCCCGATAGGGTATTTGATGGAAAGGAAATGCATGACGATTGGGTGGTCGCTGTTGATTCGAACAAAATTACCTACGCAGGGCCTTTGGAGAGACTTAAAAAGGCACGGGGCTACATTACAATCAAACTTGAAGGAAAGACGGTGATGCCGGGCCTCATAGAAGGTCATTCACATCTGCTATTGCATCCTTATAACGAAACGGACTGGAATGACCAAGTGCTGGAAGAATCACCTGTAGAAAGAGCAATTCGCGGCATAGTTCATGCCGAAAAAACGTTGCTGGCAGGAGTGACAGCCATGCGTGACTTAGGCTCTGAAGGCGCTGGCTATGCGGATATCTATCTCAAAAAAAGCATTGATGAAGGATTAGTTCCAGGACCACGCACTTTAATGGCCGGGCCTGCCATAGTAGCAACCGGAGCCTACGGCCCAAAAGGCTTCCATGATGGAGTACAAGTGCCGTTGGGTGCTGTTCCCGTGACTGGGAAGGATAGAGCAATGGAAGAAGTTCGAACCCAACTGGGCAACGGTGCCAATCTGATCAAAATATATGCCGATTACCGCTGGGGGAAGGATGAGCCCTCACAACCTACCTTTTTACAAGAAGAAATCGACGCCATGGTAGCAACAGCCACTACCGCAGGTAGGTATGTGGTCGCCCACGCAAGCACTCCCGAAGGGATGCGCAGGGCAATCATGGGTGGCGTGGAAACCATAGAACATGGAGATGGGGGCACCGCAGAAATTTTTGAACTGATGAAAGCAAAAGGAATAGCCCTTTGCCCAACCTTGGCCGCCGGTGATGCCATAGAACAATACAAAGGTTGGCAGAAGGGCAAAGAGCCCGACCCAGAACGCATTGCCAAAAAGAAAAAATCCTTTGCTTTGGCCCTCGAGTCTGGAGTAGAAATCGTATTTGGCGGAGATGTGGGTGTTTTTACCCATGGCGAAAATTACCGGGAACTGGAACTCATGGTAGATTATGGCATGAAGCCTTTACAGGCATTACAATCAGCCACCTCTGTAAACGCACGGATTCTTCATTTTCAGGAATTGGGAATGATTCAGGAGGGATATCTGGCGGACATCATTGCTGTAGAAGGCAACCCTGTTCAGGATATTTCCAGAATGCGACGGGTAAAATTTGTGATGAAAGACGGTACAATTTATAAAAACGAGTAATACTCCAAACATCAAAATACAAGTTCCATTAACATGCCTTTAAGAAATGAGGGAAGTGTTTTTGGTATCTTTAGGCTGCAGAATTTTGTGGGACGTGTGCAAAGCCATTTAATTCCACATACTGTCATATTAACTCAGAAAAACTACAAACCCAACTAATGAAAAAATCAATCTTCTTTGTATTGCTGCTGATTTCTGCCAGTATTTCAGCACAGGAATTCAGCATGGATTTGGTTCAGGACATGAAACCAAGAAACATAGGTCCGGCCGGAATGAGCGGACGTGTAACTGCGATCGATGTGGTCCATTCCAATCCAGATGTCATGTTTGTCGGAACCGCTTCGGGCGGTTTGTGGAAATCTACCTCGGGGGGTATCAAATGGGAGCCCGTTTTTGATAATGAAGTGACTGCTTCCATCGGTGCCGTGGCCATCCAACAATCCAATCCATCCGTCATTTGGGTGGGGACAGGCGAAGGTAACCCTAGAAACAGTTTGAACGGAGGTTATGGCATCTACAAATCCTTGGATGGCGGAAAAAGTTGGAAATCGATGGGCTTGGAAAAGACCAGGCACATCCACAGAGTGATTATCGACCCCACCGACCCCAACACCGTTTACGTAGGAGCCATTGGGTCGCCATGGGGAGAACATCCGGAACGCGGTGTTTTCAAAACTACTGATGGTGGTGAAACCTGGGAAAAAGTTCTTTTTGTGAACAATAAAACCGGAGTCGCCGACTTGGTCATGGACCCTACCAATCCCAATAAACTCATCGCTGCCATGTGGGAGCACAAACGAGAGCCATGGTTCTTCAACTCTGGAGGAGCGGGAAGTGGATTGCACATGACACATGATGGTGGAAAAACTTGGAAAAAAATTACGGCCGAAGACGGTCTTCCCAAAGGCGATTTGGGAAGAATCGGTGTGGCCATTGCGCGCAACAAACCCAATATTGTTTACGCCTTGGTAGAAGCCAAGAAGAATGCCCTGTACAAATCTACCGATGGGGGTTTTAAATGGGAAAAAATCAACGATAAGGAAGATATCGGTAACCGTCCGTTTTATTACTCCGAAATCTATGTGGATCCACAAAATGAAAATAGGGTCTATTCTGTGTTCACCTACATCAATGTTTCAGAGGATGGTGGTAAAAACTTTAGCCAATTAATGCCTGCCTATGGCGTTGATAACGGTGTACACCCCGACCATCATGCGTGGTGGATTCACCCAGAAAACGGACAATTTATGTTGGACGGTAACGATGGAGGACTCAATATCACCAAAAATGGCGGTAAAACTTGGCGGTTTATAGGCAATTTACCCGTCGCCCAGTTCTATCATATCAGTACCGATAACGAGTACCCTTATAATGTGTATGGCGGTATGCAGGACAACGGTTCTTGGAGAGGGCCTGCTTATGTGTGGAGACAGCAGGGCATTCGTAACAGCTACTGGCAGGAAATCGCTTTTGGTGATGGATTTGATGTGGTTCCCGACCCAGATGATAGCCGATACGGTTATGCGATGAGCCAACAAGGGTATGTGAGCCGTTACGATTGGCAAACCGGTGATGGCTATATTGTACGCCCTACCCCACCGGATGCGGACACAAAACTTCGCTTCAATTGGAATGCGGCCATTGGTCAGGATCCATTCAACAATAGCACGGTCTACTTTGGAAGTCAATTTGTGCACAAATCCACCGACAAAGGTTTGACCTGGGAAGTAATTTCCCCCGATTTGACAACCAATGACAAGGAAAAACAGAAGCAGAGCGAAAGTGGCGGCCTTACCATGGATGCCACAGGCGCGGAGAACCATTGTACCATTATCGTATTAGAACCATCACCTGTAGAGCAAAATATGCTTTGGGTAGGAACCGATGACGGTCGTGTGCATTACACCCTCAATGGCGGTGAAACATGGACCGAGGTCACCAAAAACATCAAAGGATTGCCTACTGGAAGTTGGGTTCCACAGATAAAAGCTTCCCAAAACAACAAAGGAGAAGCACTTTTGGTAGCCAACGATTACAGAAGGTTCAACTACACACCTTATGCCTACAGAACAAAAGATTACGGAAAAACCTGGACCCGTATTGTTGATGAAAATGATGTAAAAGGCTATACCCTTTCCATTATCGAAGACCCTGAAAACCCAAATTTGATGTTCTTGGGAACCGATGATGGTCTTTATATTTCCTTGGATGCCGGGAGCAACTGGAAAAAGTGGAACAAAGGTTTCCCAACGGTATCCACCAAGGATTTGGCGATTCAACCAAGAGAGCAGGATTTGGTCATCGGGACCTTTGGTAGAGCTGCATGGGTGTTGGACGATATCCGCCCATTGCGAAAGTTGGCAGGCAATACTTCGGTCTTGCAAAAAGACATCAGTTTGTTCGATAGTCCAGATGCCTACCTTGCTGCTTATCAACAGCCTACTGGTTCAAGATTTGGTGGGGATGCCATTTTTAACGGCGAAAACCGTGAATACGGGGCGATGATTACCTATTATCTAAAAGAAGGAAGCAAGAAGGATAAAGAAGAAGGGAAAGAGGATAAGGAAAAAGATGAGGAAAGCGCTGATGACGAAAAGTCAAAAGAAAAAACAAAAGACTCCATCTTTTTTGAATTTTATGATGGCGATAGGCTCATCAGAACCCTGAAATACAAGACTCCGGAGAAAGCCGGTTTCCATAGGATTTACTGGAACTTGGACGAAAAAGGCCCGGACCGCCCATCCAGAACCATCAGAAAGCGAGATAGGGAACGTGGAGGCGTAGAAGTAAAGCCCGGTACCTACAAAGTTAAAGTGGTGTATGGCGAATCGACCGACTCCACATCTGTAACGGTGAGGACCGACCCAAGGTTGGACGTAAGCCTTGCTGCCATCAATGAAGTATACGAAACCAGCAAAAAACTGGAAGGTTATACCCAAACCGCTGCGGATGCTGTAAAACAATTGGTGGAAAGCAAGGATTTGGCGAACAAGTTCAAAAAAGAGCTCAAGGAATTGGATGAAGATAAATTTGAGGAGCAAATCAAGGCCTCTGAGGCCATTGTAAAACAGATTGACTCCGTGGTCGCGCTGTACTTGGGCAAAGAAGACAAGCGTCAAGGCATCACCGACGACCCAGAACCCAATGTGATGACCAGATTGGGCGATGCTTCCTATTATGTGGGCACCCGAAAATCTGGAATAACGGCCACCGAACGTAGAATGATTCGGTTTGCCGAAGAAGAACTAAAGGCTGCATTGGACAAGACCAATGCCTTCTTTAATGACGAATGGAAATCGTACCGGACTTCCATTGAATCATTGGACCTTTCTCCCTTCAAGGAGACAGAACGCTTTAACCTAAATTAAAGAATTCATGAAAAAATTATTGGCCTTTGCCCTTATTGTAAGTGTTTGGGCATGTAAAGAAGAGAAAAAGGAACCTTCCATCGCCGAGACGATGAAGACCTACACCATTTCACAAATGATGGACAACGAGTCCATTGCTGGTGGAAGCTTTTCACCGGACAAGTCCAAATTACTGGTCTCCAGTAACCGTTCAGGTATTTACAACATGTACACCATCCCAACTTCGGGTGGCGAAATGATGCCCGTTACCCAATCGGACAGTTCGTCGGTATTTGCCATCTCCTACTTTCCAAAAGATGAACGGATGCTGTTCCGAATGGACAACAATGGGGATGAAATCTACCATATTTTCGTTCGCGATACGGATGGAAGCTTTAAAGATCTAACCCCGGAAGAAGGAGCGCGTTCCCTCTTTTATCAGTGGTCCGAGGACAAGTCAGCATTTTTCTACGGTTCCAACAAGCGTGACAACCGTTTTGTGGACCTCTACAAAATGGATTTGGAAAGTATGACCTCAGAATTGGTGTACGAAAACAACGATGGCTATGATGTTGGCGTAGTCTCCCCGGACGAAAAGTATGTCGCTTTGAGCAAATCCATCAATACCAATGATAGTGATTTGTTCCTGTACAATCTAGAGTCCAAGGAGCTGACCCAAATCAATGAAAACCAAAGTGGAAATGCGCCACAGGATTTTTCACCTGATGGAATGGCATTTTATTACACCACCGATGATGGAAGCGAGTTTTCCTATTTGATGAAGTACAACTTGGCCGATGCCTCCTACGAGAAGGCCATGGAACGGGATTGGGATATTTCCGGAAGTTATTTTACCGATCAGGGAACCTATCAAGTCACCTACATTAATGAGGACGCCAAAAATACCATCGAAGTGATGGAAGTGGCCACAGGGAAGAATATTGATTTACCTGCGGTGGAAAACATGGAGATCACCAGCGTAAGTTTTTCGGATGACGAAAGCATGATGCGATTCTACGCCGGGGGTTCGCACACTCCCTCCAATCTGTATGTGTACAATTTGGAGACCAAGGAGCAAAAACGATTGACCGATGTTTTGAATCCCGAGGTTCAAGCACAGGATTTGGTCAAAGCAGAGGTGGTTCGCTATAAATCGTTTGACGGACTGGAAATTCCAGCCATCTACTACAAACCACACCAAGCCAGCGCTGAAACGCCTGTGCCCGCTTTGGTTTGGGTGCATGGGGGTCCAGGCGGACAATCCCGTCAAAACTTCAGTGCTTTCATCCAATATTTGGTCAACCATGGATACGCCATTTTGGCGGTAAACAACCGTGGTAGTTCGGGATACGGTAAAACGTTCTATCAAATGGATGACCTGAATCATGGTGACAAGGATTTGAAAGATTGCGTGGAAGGCAAGAACTGGTTGGCACAACAACCAGAAATAGACGGTGAGAAAATCGGAATCATTGGAGGTTCCTACGGAGGTTACATGACGATGGCGGCCCTTACCTATACTCCCGAGGAATTTGATGTGGGAGTAAACTTATTCGGTGTTACCAACTGGATTCGTACCCTCAAAAGCATTCCACCATGGTGGGAATCTTTCAAGGATGCCCTTTACAAGGAATTGGGAGATCCTTACAGTGCTGATTCCGTGCGATTAAAGCAGATTTCTCCCCTATTCCACACCAGCAAGGTCACCAAACCGCTAATCGTACTCCAAGGTTCACAGGATCCCAGGGTGCTTCAAGCGGAATCGGATGAAATTGTAGCTGGCGTCCGCCAAAACGGCGTGCCTGTGGAATACGTGCTCTTTGAGGATGAAGGACACGGATTTGTGAAAAAAGAAAACCAAATTAAAGCGTACAGCAAAATTTTGGAATTTTTGGATGAGTACTTAAAAGAAGAAAAGAGTACTCCTATTAAAGAAGAGAATTTATGATCAAAAGACTTTTGACCTTGGTGTTCCTGACCGGAGCATTGAGTGCAAACCTACATGCCCAAACTCCCGGTGAAGAAGAACTGGGAGCTTGGTTCATGTATTTTGGGACCAATCAAATTGCAGAACGTTTCAGTATACATTCCGAAGCACAATTTCGGTACTATGAAACCACGGATAATTTTAATCAAATGCTGTTACGAACTGGTCTCAATTATCACATCAATCCAGATGCCATGGCCACCATCGGCTATGCCTTTATTCAAACGGACACCTCTTTTGAGGACATCATGGGTGAAGTGGACAGCAGGGAAAACCGGATTTTCCAGCAATTTATATTAAGGGACAAAGTGTGGGAGTTCCTCTTTGAACATCGTTACCGTTTGGAACAGCGCTTTTTTGACTTTGGGGATGTTACGGATACCCAGCATAGGGCACGCTATCGGATACAGGTTGCCCTTCCGCTAACGGATACGTTTTTCCTCAACTTTTACGATGAACTGTTTATTAACCTACAGGATAATCTATTTGACCAAAACAGGCTATACGCAGCTTTTGGAGTGAATATCACAGAAAATAGCAACATACAGTTGGGATACCTGAGAAATCAGTTTGCCAATGCGGTGTTCGACAGATTACAGTTTGCCGTGTTCTACAATCCCGACCTCAGAGGACTTTTTAAAAAGAAGCAACCTTAGAAATACCGAAGGTAATCCTTGACACAGGCGTAAATAATGCCTACCTTATTAGCTAATCTTAAAAACATCATTTTTAAATGAAAAAATTACAAACAACAGCCTTAGCGCTGCTATTAATAACAGCATTTGGCTGTAAACAAGCAAAAAAAGAAGCGGAGGAGACTACCGAAGAAGTAGAAGAAACTGTAGAACAAGTAGCGGAGAAAATGGATCCTGAGGTCATCACCTTCTCCATGGAGCCTAAAAGCGACAGCAACGTAAGTGGCGAAGTGGTTTTTACGCAAGATGAAGGACAAGTGATTATGCGGGCCACCTTTCTTGGGTTGGACGAAGGCGAGCACGCCATCCACTTGCACGAAAAGGCAGACTGTTCATCCGCAGATGGAACATCAACTGGAGGACATTGGAACCCAACCTACGAGCAACATGGCAAGTGGGGCTCGGAAGATGGTTACCATAAAGGCGATATTGGCAACTTTACCGCCGACGCCGATGGTAATGGCACCGTTGAATTCATGACCGACGAATGGTGCATTGGTTGCGGTGATGATACCAAGGATATTTTAGGCAAAGCGGTAATTGTTCACCAAGGCGTGGACGACTACACTTCACAGCCCTCTGGTGCCGCTGGCGCAAGAATTGCTTGCACAGGAATTATCCAGTAAGCTGAGCATACATAAACAAGAAAAAAGCCGTCCGTTGGATGGCTTTTTTTATTGACCCAAATTCAATTATGAGCTAACTTAGTGCTTATTAAAAATGTACTCAAAATGAAAAAACTACAACTTGCAGCCTTGGCCCTACTGCTCATAACAGCCTTTAGCTGCAAAAAAGCCCAAAAAGAGGAGGAAAAAACAGAAGTCAAGGCGTCTACAGCAACCTATAGCCTCGTGCAGGATTCCACCGACGTACGTTTTACGGCCTACAAGACAACCGACAAGGTTCCCGTTGGCGGTACCTTCCAACAAGTGGAGGTCACCTATACCGCAGGAGAAACCCCAAAGGAAACCATCGATGGACTTGAATTCACCATTCCGGTGAGCAGCCTTTTCACCAATGATCCTACCAACATAAGGGATCCCAAAATCATCGAGTTTTTTTTTAACAAAATGGTGGAGACCCAAAACATAACGGGTAAATTCTCGCTAAATGATGCCAACAACTGTTCGGTTACCCTGAGCATGAACGGGGTATCAGCCGAACTACCCATGGAATATGAAATCACAGAAGACAACCATGTCAATTTTACTGGGGTTATGGACCTAAAACAATGGGATGCGCTCAATGCATTGGCCTCACTCAATGAAGCTTGTAAAATATTGCATACCGGTGCCGACGGTGTAAGCAAAACCTGGGACGAAGTTGCCATTAATGCTTCGGTATGGCTGACCCAACAATAAGTATTTCCAATAGGACAAAGATTTATGGAAAGAGCTGCCAATCGCAGCTCTTTTTTTATATATTTAGCCACTTCAATGAACTTGGACAACCTCATACAACAATTTCAAAAAAAGGATAGTGCTGCCTTTGAAACCTTGTACCATATGTATGCGGAAAATATCTGTGGTGTAATTAATGTGATCGTGAAGGATGCGGAGCGCTCCCAAGAGCTCTGCCAGGATGTTTTTGTGAAGGTCTGGGAAAAATCGGACCAGTACGATGCTTCCAAGGGACGGTTTTTTACCTGGATATTGAACATCGCAAGGAATGCCGCCATCGACGAAGTGCGTTCAAAAAGCCATAAAAACCAAAAAAAGAACCTTCCTGTTGATTCTCTCGTAGGTATTTTTGAAAACAGCGAAGATCTGAACAGTAAAATGGACACTATCGGACTTCAGTCTCTCCTAAAAGGATTGAAGGAAAAGTGTATTTTGCTGATCGATATGCTTTATTTTAAGGGCTACACCCAAAAAGAAGCCGCCAAAGAGCTGAATACGCCAATTGGCACGATAAAAACAAGAATAAGAAGCTGTATTTCGAGCATTAGAAAAAATATGGCATGAGCATGGATGTGAAAGAATACATAGCATCTGGAATTTTGGAACTCTACGTAGCTGGAGCCTTGTCACCTGAAGAGAATCTTGAGGTGCAGCACTATGCCCTTCAATATCCCGAAATACAAAAAGAAATCGAGGCAATCGAAAATGCTATTCTAGAGCTAACGGAAGCCGCTTCGCCCAAAATGCCCGAGAACGGTTTTGCCAAGATAAAAGCAGAAATAAACGATGTTATTCCATTTACCCCAGAAGCTTCCGAAAGTAGCGGAACTCCTTGGGGCAGCTATTTGGGCTGGGCAGCATCGGTATTATTGGCCATAGGTCTGTTCTGGTTATACACGGAAAACAACAAGCTCAAGAACCAAATAGAGCTTACCAACCAAGAAAAGCAAAGCTTGGAAGATATCTTATCCGATACCCAAGCGGAAATCACTTTAAAGGAAATGCTGCTGCAGGAAATCAGGGATAAAGATGTTTCCGTAATCGCCCTTGGTGGGCAAACCATCTCTCCTTCTTCCTATGCAAAAGCTTATTGGAACAAGGAAGAACAGAAAGTTATTATCGATGCCCAAGGGCTTCCCGAACCTCCTGAGGGATTCACCTACCAAGTTTGGTCCTTAAAATTGGACCCACTTACCCCCACCAGTCTAGGGTTGTTGGATGATTTTGCATCACAGGACAATAAACTCTTCACCTTAGAAAATGCCAACGAATCCGAAGCCTTTGGTATCACCTTGGAACCAGAGGGAGGAAGCGAAACACCAACCTTGGAACAATTGTACACCTTAGGTGCCGTTGGTGCGTAAACAAAAAAAGAAGGCAGCCCAGTTTTACCTGAACCACCTTCAAAACTTAGATTACCTAAAAAAAACAATCGAATATTAAAGTTTAATACCCACGCCAAATCCGAAGATCCATGGGTTGATGTCCACATCTGCGTCTACGGTGGCACCCAAAGCGGTGGTTGCGTTTACGGTTGCTGTGGTATTCAAGAACAGCTTTTTAACATCAAAATTCAAAAACCATTTATCGTTGAGCATATAATCAAACCCGCTTTGTAATGCAAAGCCAACAGCCGTATCGTATTCAATGTCGTCCACAACAGGTCCTTCATCAACTCCATAAAAAAGGGTGAGGTTGACCCCTGCTCCAACGTAAGGGACAAAATTGCCTCCGGTAAAGTGGTATTGACCGGTTAGCGTAGGTGGCAATAACCATACACTTCCCAAATCAATTTCCCCGGCAGCGGTTTCCACGGCTTTAACATCGTGTTTGGCCGTACCCAAAATCAATTCCATGGACCAGTTTTCATTAAAAAAATAAGTAATGTCCAACTCGGGAACCACGGCAGTGGAAATATCAACATCGCCACCAATGGCTTCAATATCGGCACTCTCATCTGGAGAAATTACAATTCCCCTCAACCTGAACTGCCATGTGCCACCATTATCTGCTGGAGCATCTTGAGCCATTGCGAAATTGGAGAGTCCCAAGAGGGCCACTACCGCTACAAGTAATTTTTTTCTCATCGTGTGTTATTTTATATTGATGGAACAAAACTACCGTGCGGACTTTTCGGAGAATATGATGTTTATCATTGGAAAACATCCGAAAATATACAACCTAATGGAAATATGCGATAAGCATATTGGAAATCAACACATTAAAACCATTTTTTTCTTTTGAAAATGATGATGGAAATGATGGTGACCACAAACATGAGGCCCAAAAGAATAAAATAACCATTTTTCCATTGCAGTTCGGGCATATACTCAAAGTTCATCCCATAAATGCCCGCCAAAAAAGTTAAGGGAATAAACACCACGGAAAATATGGTCAGGGTTTTCATCACCTCGTTCAGTCGATGGCCCTGAACGCTAAAAAATAGGTTGATCTGGCTTTCCAGTTCCATAATGTCGGAATCAATATCGGTGATCAAACCATTGATTTGCTCCCGCAATTCACTAAAGTATTTGGTTTGGAATCCTTTAATTTCCACTCTTTCCAATCGGATGATGATATCCCGCAGACCATGGGAAGCTTTTTTAAACTCTTGGATCAATGCTTTTTTCTGTTCCACTTCAAACATAAACTCCGGAGTGGGCTCCCGCTTTACAAGGGCTTCCAAGGCATTCTCCATAACTACCGTATCTTCATATTTTTCCTTGTAATTGGTAATCAGGGTTTCCAAAATAAAGAACAAAAGGTAATCGGCCTTCTTTTTTCGAATGATGCCCTTGTTCTCAAAGATTCGCTGACGTATCCAATCAAAATGGTCGCCCCACATTTCTTGGATGCACCAATTAAAGTCTTTGGAAACCACAAAATACATCTGTTCGGACTCCATGCTATCGTGTTCCGTTTTCAGGATTCGGGCGGCAATAAACAATTGGTCTTCGAGAACGATGACCTTGTTTCCCATCTTTTGGTTCAGCAATAAGCGCAACAGGAAATCATCCAGCCCATTTTCGTTGACCATCTGCCTGAATTCATCCATATACTCCAAACCATAGGTGTTCACCCAAGTAATGGATTTATCGCCCTTGGAAAGCTGCATATCCTCTAGTAGGGAGAACTTTCGGTTATAGTAATTGTCCGGTGAGTAATTGATCACCCATGAATTTTCTTCAAAATCTGTGTTCATGGTAGTTATGATATGATGGGTTTATTTGTAGTTTAGCTCTATAAGTTAAACCAAATTTACTAAGAACCATCATGATTGAAGCGATGCCCTACAAAACGGAGATTTTGTTCACCATTATTCTTTTGAGTATACTGATTTTGCTCAATTCCTTGAGCAAAAGAGCCATTAGAAGGTTTGGCAGATCTAGTTCGATTGATATGAACAGCAGGAAAATCATATTTTACCTGAGCAATTTGCTCTTCTACCTACTTGCCTTCATCGGTATTTCGTTGATTTGGGGTGTCAACATGAAAGATTTTTCGGTGTTTATCTCTTCTGTATTGGCCATTTTGGGCGTTGGTTTTGTGGCCCAGTGGTCCATCCTATCCAATTTAACGGCAAGTGTGATCCTTTTCTTTAACCATCCACTTCGGTTAGGGGACCGAATCCGCGTTATGGACAAGGATTTTGATTGGACTGGAAAGGTGGAGGATATTAGCGGGTTTTACCTTTTTATGCGGACGGATGATGGAAAACAAATCACTATTCCTACCAACTTGGTCATTCAAAAAGGCATCGAAATCCTGCATGAAGATGTGGCTGAACCCAAGCAACCAGTTCCTGAAGAATAAAAAACGCCACGGCAAAATGCCGTGGCGCACCTAAAAACAACAACCAAGCCGAGATCGTATCGATCTGCAACCTTGCTCTTAACAGGGGAAAACTAAAGACTGGCTATCTGGGCTTCTTTTATGGGACCGAGCTCGTATGCCGCTTCCATCAATTCCTGTTTTAGTTCTCTTACTTTTTCCATCTTACCATTTGCTTTGTAGATTTCAGCAGCTTGATGAAGGATAGCAGGCTCAAAAGTGGCACCCATTACATGCTTTTCAATAAGTTCCAGAGCTTTTTTGTTTTCTCCAAGATGCAACAAACTGTAGGCCAACCATCCGTACGATTCTGGCGTAGGCCTGTTGTTCACCTCTTCCTGAGCAAGTTTATAGGCTTTTTGCTCCACATCCATCTCCAACAAAAAATCTACATTGTAGGCATTGTACATATCGCCATATTGAGGATTGTTTCCCACTATCTTGTAATAATCGTCCAACGCTTGTACCCGCAGCATGTCGTTCCCCATAAAGTCGGCAATCTCAGCTTTCAGTAAATAGTATTCAGGGGATTGGTTCTTTTGCATGATGGAATCTAAAATCCGAAGGGCTTCTTTACCATTTCTTTCATGTGAGTAAACAATCCATGCTATGCCTTTTTTTGCGTACGCATTTTGGGGATCGATATTCAACGCGCGAAGATAAAGGTTGTAGGACTCCTCAATTCTGCCAGCGTGACCGTAGAAGTCGGCCAAATTGGTATAAGACCACAACCGTAATCCTTTGTTTTTAGAAGACTCTGCTTTAGCCATGGCCTTTTCCATAAAGTTGATAGCGGTATCCAGATCTCCTTTGTGGTCGTTCCATTTGGCCACTCTGATCAGGTAACCAAAATCGGACATGTTCTGGATGCTATCCAAATATTGGTTGGCAAGGTCATAATTTCCCAATTCCATATGAAGGTCAAATAGCAAGCTCTGGGTCTCCTTTACCCCACTGCCAAACTTCCGGGCCTTCTCGGCTAAATCCAAAGCTTCCCTAAACCGGTGCTGTGAGATATAGTTTCTGGCCAAGGCCCTTAGATATCCAGCTTTGCCAATGGCGGCAATTTCCACTGCCTTTTTTAAGGATTGTTCAGCATCCTTTAAATACTGAATATTACCGGTTCCACTAAAAAATCGGTTGTATTCACCTGCCACATTCCCCAAACTGAGCAATTGCAAGCTATCCGATTTGATTTTGTTGTCCCAAAGCTGAAAATACTTTGAAGTGGCTTTAACCGGTTGGGCGGCCAAAAATTGATTATAATCCTGGCTGTCGGTTTTAAATTCAGTTTCCTTTTGCTGACACGATACCAAGAACAGTAGCATCAACATAAAAATGGTATAAAATTTTGTTGCTTTCATCTTGTTGTTGTTTTATTAAAAAAGGGAGAGGAAAGAACTTTCCCCTCCCCTTCCTTTTCATAGCAATTATTCAGGTGCTCCCAAATAGGGGAATGTAGTCGATATACTAGCTGTTAGGCCAACACCGTCCGATGTCAGTCTTGGCAAATCGGCCATACCGTCATCATCCAAATCTTGTCCACTAAAGCGGTCGCCTTGCATTCCTCCAAAGAATAAGATCAAGGAAACGTCAATAATGTCGTCGTTGGGATGTCTACCGGTAAGGGCTACCTCGTCTCCGTCCGGCACCAACACGTTGCCATCATTGTCAAGGTCTGTTCCGGGATTAAAATAGGTCGTGGGCAAATCTGGAGCAACCTCCAAAACATCTGCTGATAAAACGGTGGTCAACGTTGCCGCGTCCAATCCCAAAATATTGTTTTCGTAGTCCACATCGGCGGGATCCAATCCTAATTTTAGGGCATACACATCGTGGTATTGCTCCAATCTCGCCTGAAACCCAGCTTGGAAGGCTGCGGTCATCTCAGAAGGGACCGTAGTGTTGTGGGCATCCTTTACGCTTGGTTCGCCTTCCATATCAAAACTTAAGGTGGTATTGATTCCTGGACGGCCAATGTGGTCCACCTGCGCAAATGTTCCGGTAAAATCAACGCCCATCATATCATCATCGTCCATCATCATATCATCATCCATCATCATGTCGTCGTCCATGTAGGTTCCATTGTCATCGTTATTACAGCCGATAACTAGGCCAAAGCTCAGCAAAAGTGCCGTTACATATAAAGATTGTCTTAGTTTCATAATACAGTTTTAAAGTTTCTTATTGTTTTCTATTTGTGGTCACCCATGTTTTGTACACGGAAAGTCCCAGTGCATTGGTTGCCGTTGGCGTCCCTAGCATACTATTGGGGATTTCCACTACAATGGACATGGTATTGGCACCGTCGAAGGTGTCGGCGGCTTCTTCCGGGGGTAAAAATCCACCTGGAGCCGAATCCAATTCTGGAGAAATAACTGCGTTGAATTGGAAAAAGTCGAAAAAGAAAGGGTCTTGTCTCGGTCCTGCAAAAAGGGAAACCCCATCTGAGGTAGTTTCTACAATCGCAGTGTTCGAAGAAATTTCCACGTCTCCCAATGCGGCATCGGTATACACTTCACTGTTCAATCCGGTTTGAGAGGGTGCCGTGGGACCGAAAAAATACATTCTGCCATCACGTGCAATGGCCTGAATGACCTGATCTTCCACAAGGTCCCCATCCAAATCAATATTGATTTCAGTCAGTACATCCTCATCGAATGTGCCGTAAGCCAAGTCGGGTAATACATTGGATTGCAAGTCCACCACAAACACGGTGTTGTCAGAACCTTCGCTGGGTTCAAAAGCATAAAAATCGGCAATATCCGCACTGGTTCCTGCCGATGAAGGTGCGTCAATATGGTCTGCAGACACCAAAATGGTTGCTGCGATGACCAATACACCAAATCCTAATAGGTATTTCGTTGTTTTTTTCATGTTACTTGTTTTTTTAAGTTTCGTTCACCCCTACCTACGGAACCTTGTAAAGGGTGGTTTGGTTTTGAAATGTTAAAATTGTCTTAACTGAATTTTAGCAATGACATTCCTTTACCATAAACCAAAGTCGTAGAAATTGTTTTACTTTGACCTCTTAATTCAGTTACATGAACCCTTCTGCCTCAGGATGGATCAACAAGTTTGGTCACCTCGTAGATCAAGAGTCTTCCTACTTTGACGACTTTGAAAGCCTGTATCGGGAACTCAAGGCAAATGGTTTTATCTATGGCGTACACTTAAACATTCCGTCCTTTATTCCTGTGGAGCATACCCTAAGTGAGGATGAGATTGCCAAGATCAACTTGTTGACCGCTTTGTATTTCACCTACACTTTTGAGGTAGGAAAAACGGATTTTGAAGCCTTTGTAAACAAGGTTTTTGAATATTACCAATCCCTGAACGTTAGTCGGATTTCCTTTTTGAA
Organism: Allomuricauda sp. MMSF_3307; assembly: GCF_030733585.1. Classification (NCBI taxonomy): domain Bacteria; kingdom Pseudomonadati; phylum Bacteroidota; class Flavobacteriia; order Flavobacteriales; family Flavobacteriaceae; genus Allomuricauda; species Allomuricauda sp. MMSF_3307. The sequence goes on along the minus strand of NZ_JASHIQ010000002.1, from coordinate 423,441 downwards.
CAAAATTTTGACCGGTTCCAAGACCGAATCACAATTGGAAAAACTGATTGACTCCCGGATCTATTTGAGCGACAATACTTTTAGCAGGGCCCTGGGAAATAGTTTGACCAATTCGTTGCTCTATGTCGATATCCTAATCTTTATTGTCTACCTGAAAGGCGAAAAGGATATGATGGAACATGCCCAACTTTTGGAGTACGTCACCATCAATATTGTGTACCACGCACTCAATTCCAAACAGACCCACGAATCGGATGCGCGATTGATCCAGGTGTTGGGTTCGTCATTAACTTATGTGGACCTGGACAAAGCAAAATTTGAGGGGGAATATGCTGATCTATTGAACCAAAATTTCAGCAAAAACGAGAAGGATTATTTTTTGGATATGGCCTGTTTGACCATATGGGAAGATAAGGCTTTGGACTATACCGAAACGGATTACATTTTTGGTTTGGGAAGGGACCTTGGCAAGTCGAAAAAAGAGGTCGATTTTGAGCTTCGGTTTGTGGAAAATTTCTTTGAACAGAACAAGGAAAAAGTTGCGTATTTGAGCAACAAAAATTTGGCCGTTCAATTCTATGATGGCATGTCCAAAAATGTGAGCAAACTGATTTTGAGAAACAGTAAAAGACTCAAAAAAGAATTGGCCCAAAGTCGTGAACTTGTGTCCCTTTTATCCAAATCCACCGTAAAGGATTTGAATGCCGAAGAAAAGAAAAAAGTACAGAACCAGTTATTGGATATTTTTAAGAGCATACCCTCATTGGCCATTTTTATGTTGCCCGGGGGAGCCATTCTTTTGCCCATTTTTATTAAATTGATTCCGAAACTGCTCCCTTCCGCATTTGATGACAACCGCGTGGAGGACAACTAGCCCTTTTTAACCAAAAAAGCCACTATAAGAAAAATTTATAGTGACTTTTTAATTTTTATTAAACAATTGTAATCCAAAATCTTAATTTGGATTATTCCAACCATAACTTAAAATCCTTTACCCGTTCCCTACTAACGATGATTTCGTGTTCATCAAAGCGTTTCATTTTAATCTGGAGCCTTGAATTGGTGTATGAAATGATGTCGCCTATGTGATTGATGTTCACATAAAACTTACGGCTCACCCTGAAAAATGTTTGGGGCTCCAACTCCTCCTCCAACTGTTCCAATGTAGTGTCGAGCAAATAATTTCTTCCGTCCGAAGTGGCGGCGTAAGTACCCTTATTTTCACTATAAAAACATTCCACATCATCGGCGTTTATAATTTTTAAATGCTGCCCCACCCGAGCTGTAAATCGTTTTTTGTATTCCCGTTCCAAGGGGTTTACCAAAAGGTTTTTGATGTCATTAAAATCGATGGGGATCTTTTGATTTTCGGGCTTAAAATTCCGGTACTTTTTTACGGCACTTTCCAGCTCTTCCTCATCAATCGGTTTTAGCAAATAATCGATGCTGTTCAGCTTGAATGCTTGCAGTGCATATTCGTCATAAGCCGTGGTAAAAATGATGGCACTTTTCACCTCTATTTCATCAAAAATTTCAAAGGAAAGTCCATCCGATAATTGAATGTCCAAAAAGATGAGATCGGGATGTGGGTTGTCTTGGAACCAAGCAATGGATTCCTCAACCGAATGCAGCATGGTGGACACCTCAATTTCGAGCTCCGAAAGCAATCTGGACAATCGTCGTGCCGCTGGTTTTTCGTCTTCAATGATCAGGACATTCATGGTGGTTATTTGTAGTTGCTTTTATGGTTAATCAGGTTCATCTAAAAATAGGAAAGGTCAGCTTCCCATGGTTAAATTCTTATTTGTACTTATCAACATGGTCCCTATCCTCATCGATATATTTTTGTATCTGACGCTCTTCCCACTTTTTGAAAAATGAGAATTTGTGACGAAGCACAATAATGGTGTGTACAAGCAAGATCGCTCCCCAAATCAAAATATTTGCATTGATCCAATCATAAAAGTAGGCTTCTTTTGGGAAGGCTTCTGGTAAAAACGAGTTGAGCACTCCCCATTTAAGCAATACCAATATACCATTAACGACCACAAAAATGGCGATATGGCGATAGTAGCCCTTTAGTTCCTTGACACGTTTCTCCGCAGCTTCCCGAGCAAAATTCCTATCTGTCATGGCCTTACTTAAATTTCTTCATTTCTTCCTTGTCCTCTTCCATATACTTTTTGATCTGTCGTTCTTCCCAGTTTTTTCCCAAAAGGGGATTGAATTCAAAGGTTTTGGAAGCATGGAAGAACAACCCAATGCCCCACGCAAACAAGGTGATAAAATGTTCCCATCTCCAAAAATCATCCGTTCTTAGAAAGATGTTGATCAAGATAAATGTGTTTATCACGATATAAATGGCCAAGTGGATGTAAAATCCCTTGAGTTCGTCGACCCTTTTTTTGGCCCTATTGTATTTTTCAGTGTTAAAGTTTTCCATGATTATTTCCATTTATCGTTCTGTTCTTCATTGCGCATAATCTCCTCGATCTTGCGCTTCTCCCATTGTTTTCCAAAAAATGGGTTCAGGTCGAATGTTTTTATGGCGTGAAAAAGAACACCTATCCCCCAGCCAAAAGCGGCCCATAAAAACCACATATAGCCAAATCCGTTGGTAAAATAATTGATAAGTGCCAAACCGGATATGACCAGAACATAGGAAGTCAAGTTCCCATAGAAACTTTTTAGCTCGTCCACGCGCTCCCGGGCCCTGATATATTTGTTCTCTTTATTCGTTGTATCCATGGTGTTGCTATTAGGGGTGATGTTATAGTTAAAAGTACTCATTCTTAAAATTCTTTGTCGTTCATAAACTCCTGAATCTTAAGCTCTTCCCATTCCTTGCCAAAAAGGGGATTGAATCCGTAAGCGGACATGCCGTGACCTAACAGTCCAAGTCCCCACCCTACGGCAGGAAAAATGATCCAAGGGAAAGTGGTAGTCCTGTAATTGAGATACCCCAACAACGGGATCACGATTAGGTAAGCGGTCAGATTGTAATAAAAGGATTTGATACACTCCACCCTTTCTTTGGCTTTGGCATATCTAAGTTCTGTTGAATTTTCCATGACTGTTCGTTTTTATTTGATTACATCCCAAAATTCGGCATACCCAAGCGCAAAAAGAAAAACGAGTTTCTGAACTGTTATTTTATAGGGATGAGTTGTAGGTAAGAAGGTGAAGGGTGAAGGGTGAAGGGTGAAGGGTTAAGGGTTAAGGGTTAAGGGTTAAGGGTCAAGGGTCAAGGGTCAAGGGTCAAGGGTCAAGGGTCAAGGGTCAAGGGTGAAGGGTGAAGACCGGGATTTCAATCTAAATCAGGGGGTGCTCGATTCCAGTCTCCAATATTAGAAATCGTCCTTATCCATTAATTCCTTGATCTTGCGCTCCTCCCAGCGCTTGCCCCAAAGAGGGTTGTAGCCAAAAGCGGCCATCCCATGGGCGGTTAACCCAAATCCCCATCCAATCGTGGGGAAAAAGGCCCAAAGAAACTCAGTGGTCCGCAAATTGAGCCACCACAGAAAAGGAATCACAATGCAATAGGCCATAAGGTTCCCATAAAAGTCTTTAATGGCCTGAACACGCTCCCTGGCCTTTGCATACCGTTTTTCCTCAATATAGTTCTCCTGCGTTTCCATCACCGTGTATTTTTGGGTGAGTATGGGCAGCGATACGCTAAAATCCTTGGTGGTTTTGTTGATGACCATTTCACGGTCCGTTAAAATACGGTAGCGCTGCTTGATGTTCTGCAATCCCACTCCACTGCTTTTCTTGACTACCTGCTTTTCCTGAAGATTATTACTGACCACCAACATACCCTTGTCCTCATACACCTTGATATGTAATGGTCTGGACGAGGTCACTACATTGTGCTTCACCGCATTTTCCAACAATAATTGCAAGGAGAGCGGCACAATTTTGGCCTCGGGCACAGAGCATTGGTCGGGAATGTCAAAAATGATACTGTCCTCAAATCGCATTTTCAGCAGGCGCACATAAGTACGGGCAAACTTGAGCTCTTCATCCACCGTAACCAAATCCTTGTTCTTCTGCTCCAGTACATAGCGATACACCTTGGAAAGTGAAGTAGTGAAATTCTGGGCCTGATGCGGGTCTTCGTCAATTAAACTGGTCAGTACGTTCAGGCTATTGAACAAAAAATGGGGATCTAATTGATTTTTAAGGGCATCAAATCGGGCCGATGCCGAACCGGCAATAATCTTCTGCTCCTTTACCTGTCGTTCCTTGTAATATTTGTAATAATAGGCTGCATAGAACATTAGTGCCACGGCCATAGAAATAATAAAGGAACTCACATAGAACTCAGATCGTTCCTCTGCCAAGAACTGTGCAAAAGATCGTTGATTGATCAGTACGATGAGCACAAACCTCGATAGCACAATACCCACAATGGAGGCAACTATGTTACCCAAAATCCCGTAGGCGATATACTTTTTGGTAAACAGCTCCTTATCGTACTTGCGCATCAAAAGAATAAAAGAAGCCGCATTCAGCATGTAAATGATCGTGGAAAAGATCATGCTTTCCCAAAACTCCACCCATAGCTCTTGGTAGGTGAGCTCCCAACCCTTGATAAAGAAAATAATGAGGAACACTATAAAAATAGCGATCCCCACTAAAAATGCTTTTAAAAGTTCTCTGACAAAGAGTTTCATACGTTTCTATTTACCACAGTTCTCCAGGACTTCTTTGGCCCTTTCCTCTCCCCATGTAGGGTAAAACGGTGTTTCGGAATTAAAGGTAGCAAAAAGTTCCAAGGCCCTTTCCACATCCTTGCAATAGGGAGCGGTATCCTTGCCAAAATAACGGGCCGAACCCATGTCCCATTCCGCTTTGGAAAGAATGACCCTTGGGTTTTTTGGGGCGATCTCCAAAGCTTTTTGGTACAACTGGGCATTTTTTGGGGAAAGGGTCATACCATAGGTTGCACCATCAAAAGCGATCCAAGCGGTATTAATAAGCGCTTCCTGAATCAACAGTTCCGGATTGTTTGGCGATATGGCCTTGGCGACATCTAAAAATTCCTTGGCCTTTTCCAATTGACTGCTCAGTTTGGCTTCGTCCGTTTCCCCAAAAGAAATCAAGGTGTTGATTTGCGACACATAATAATAGGGCAACCATTTATCAGGCTCCGCGGTTGCGATGCGCTCAAAAAGATGCGAGGCTTCCATCATTTTTTGGTCTTCCCACAAGGCAAAGGCCTTTTCCATGCCTTTGGAATATCGGTCTTGGGCATTTGCGAAGGATACGGCCAAAAATACTGTGGCCAACAATAGTTTTTTCATGACTGTTCTTTTTTGATGCTACAAAGATGAATTCACCCGTGTGCCTACCAAAAGAAGTTTTACCGAACTGTAAAGATTCAAGGATGAACCGTAATCCATACCATGTTTAATGTATAATTTAGCCTTATCATCAATTATTGAATCCATCCCTATGTACATTCCACCACATTACCAAAATCACAATAGCGAAGAAGTCAAGGAATTTATCAAACAAAATAGTTTTGGTATTCTCATCAATGTCATGGAAAACAAACCTTGGGGCACCCATATTCCCTTGGAACTGGAGCAGGATGAGCATGGAAACGATGTTTTGGTCGGGCATATAGCCAAAGCCAACCCGCAATGGAAGTATTTTAAGGACGAAAGTGAAGTCCTTTGTATTTTCAACGGTCCACATGCCTATGTGTCCTCCTCGTGGTACAAGGAAGAAGAGGTGCCCACTTGGAATTACGTTGCCGTGCATGTGTATGGTACGCTAAGGGTATTGACCCAGGAAGAAACCATGACCTCGATGTATCGATTGGTGGACAAATACGAGAAAAACTCCAAAAATCCCATCTCCTTGGATGATATGTCTCCACAAACGCTTCGCCAAGTAAAAGGTGTGGTCGGTTTCGAGATACGCATATCCGACATTCAGGCCACTTACAAACTTTCACAGACCCGCGCAGCGGACCATGCAACCATCATATCGGAGCTAAAGGAACGCCCCGACTCGGGGAGCCAGGGCGTTGCGTCTTTGATGCAAAACAACAAAGAGTAAAGGTTCATTCAATATCTTGGAAAATGGCGTCTGCCCAATTGGCATACCTTGAATTTTCCACGTGCATGATCCATATTTCATCTTGGTATTTTCCTTTCATTTTGGATTGATAGGCCTGATAAGCCAGTTCATTCTCTTCAAATTTGGCCAAATACACGTAGTTGAGCCCGTTTTCGGGGTTCTTGAAATATTGCGCCTCCAACCCTTGGCGCTTTAATTCTTCCATAAAGTTTTTAAGGTAGGTCTCGTTCTTGAAGACATTGGCCACAATGTAGTGTCCTTGTCCCACACCTTCCAAACTGATGTATTTTTCAATTGGTTTAAAGGCACCTCCATGGAAAGTCCCTTCTTCTTTCGGTGTAGTGGCAGTACCAGCCTTTTTGGTGTTCTGGGCCAAAGCGGTATTCATGGAGTTTTCAATGGAATTGTACACCGAGTCCAATTGCTGGCTATCCACCGTATATAACTTTTGTGCCTTGGCTTTGATATCGGGAATGTCATCGCCGTTGTGGCGTTTTACCAATCGCATCACCATTTCAAAGCGTTTTTCCATATCCTGTTCCCTACTCTGCTTCATGGAATCCATTTTGTAGAGTAAGTCGTCGATTACGGCATAGCTATCCTCTTGCTCTTGCTGTAGTTGGGCTATACGCTCCTCCCAATAGGCTCTATCTTCTTGGTTTGTAGGTCTCAAGGTAGTCTTTGCATCCAGCTTACTGTTCGTTTCGGTTTTCTTCGTTTCTTCACCAGCATCGGCCACGGTAGTATTTTCCAACTTTTTCTCCTCATCTTCGTTGGAAACCATAAAGGTGTTCTTGGACAAATTGGGCACAAAGGAATAGGCAATCGAAATTTCATGCGTGACCCCTAAATTGGCAATACTGTTGTTTAGGCTCTTCTCAAAATTATAGCCAAAGGACAATCTTTGGTTCAAATTGAAGCCTGTTCCGGCAGAAGCGCCATAGAATTGATCGTATCCACCCTGAATCCAACCCAATTTGGGGAGGTCAAAAATGACACCCCCTCCAAAAATCGCGTCCTCACCGCCCTCAAACCGAACACGTGCCAAAGGCATTAAACGGGCATCTTCAAAAATCCCGTTGCCATTTTCCAGTTCCTTTACGTATTGAATATGACCCGAAAAGGTTTTCTGGTTGAAGTTGGTCAAAGATTCACCTGACCTTAAATTGAAATCCACCAGATTTTGGGCAAAGACGCCAAAATCAAAACTTCCTATGCTCAAATTTAGTCCGGGCTGAAAGGACAGAATGGAACTTTCGCTTGCCTCATTGAGTACGGGGTCGTCCTCCAAGGCAACGGCCCTGCTGGGGTCAAAGCTACTGACATAATAGGGAATGTTGACTCCAAACGTTAGGCTACTCTCTTCTCCCAATCGGATACCGTGGGAATAGTTGGCCATCAAACCTAGATTGGAAATGACACCTTCTCTCTGGTTATAAAGGCTAAAGCCTAGGCCAACCCTATCGCTCAATCTACCGCTATAACTCAAAAAGTAATTCTGGCGGTTGTTATCGAAATCAGCACCCTGGCTTCGATGAAAAAAATTGATGTACGATTTATCCTCCCGAATCGATGAAAACGTAGGATTGATCAAAAACCTATTAAACTTCAACAGGTTTTGAAACGGGACATCGTAACTTACATAGGGGTTGTTTTCTTCCTGTGCCTGAATGGGAAGGCCAAGAAAAAGAACGATCAAGAACGCATAAAGGTAGCGTTCAACTTGGGACGGGAATGCAGTTTGGGGAAACTGGGGTAGTTTTATCTCCATAGCCGATTGGAATTTGTAGGTTAAGGTGCCTGATGGGAACAGGCGCATCTATTTTTAAGTTTTTCATTTGCAAGATTTGGGACCCTGTAAGAAATTTACCACTAAATTATAATGTAAAACTAAATATTTTCTCGACCAACCGGTAATTTTTTCGTTGAACGGCATGCCTAATTGACGGATAAGGTGTTTGGATCCATAGAAATAAGGTTTCAATGGATCAATGCGATTTTAATTAGATCTATTTTTGAGCACAAAACCTCTGGAAATCTCCCAAAATGAACACAATTGTCAGCATAACCCCCTATTCGGATGCCTATCAAGACGCATTTAGACAACTCAACGAGGAATGGATCGTAAAATATTTTGAGTTGGAAGAGATGGATAAGCGAGCACTGAACCATCCCAAAGAATATATTCTGGACAAAGGAGGTTATATTGCCGTAGCACTATGGGAGGGCGTGGCCGTTGGCGTCTGTGCCCTGATTCCCTGCCCCCATGAAGGTTACGATTTTGAGCTCTCCAAAATGGGAGTATCCCCAAAAGCACAGGGAAAGGGCATTGGAAAGCTGTTAGGGGAACATATCATCGCCAAAGCAAAGGAATTGGGAGCTAAAAAACTGTTTTTGGAAAGCAACCGAAAACTGGGCCCTGCCCTATCCCTTTACAAAAAGCTGGGCTTTCGCGAAATGGCCCAAATTGCTTCGCCTTATAGTAGGAGTGATATTCAAATGGAGCTTAACATCAACTGAACCCTACCCATTTAGCAGGGGAAGTTGTACAAATCCCCGCCAAAAGAAAGGTTTAATCGTTTTTCCTGTCATATATCACTAAAAATGAGTACCTTATAAAGACACTTTAAACTTTTCGCCATGGGTCTCATTAAAAAGCTCAATAAATGGGCAAATGCCCATACCTATCTCCTACTCGACCTTGTTCGGGTCTTGCTGGGCGTTGTCTTTTTCGTAAAAGGCATCGAATTCATGAACAATTACCAAGAGATGGAACGGCTCGCAAGTCCTTTTCAGGAGTGGCCGGGCGGTATGATTTTTCTACATTATTTAATTCCGGCCCACTTTGTAGGGGGATTACTGATTGTTGTGGGATTGCTTACGCGTTGGGCGGCCATTGCACAATTGCCTATCCTATTGGGGGCCATCCTCACCAATTTTTTGGGCCAGATGGACACCAATAACCTTATGCTGGCCATTATTGTACTGCTGACCACGCTCTTTTTTGCGGTGTACGGTTCGGGAAAACATTCGGTAGACTATTACTTGAAAATGCAGCAGTGACCTATAAATTATCCAGTTGATTGCTTTTTCCATCGGTACTGATGGTCCAGAAAAACCCAACGAAGAAAAAACTGTCCGCTGGCGGAGTAATGGCCCTCCTATCAAAAACCCCATCAGAATTAGGTGTATTCGCGTACTGATAGTTACTGATATTATTGGTACCCAATACATTGTTCACCGAAAAGTAGAGTATTTTTTGTTGGTCGATCAAATAGGCCCAGTTGAAGCTCAAATTGTTGAATGGCCTTGTACGTTCCCCCATAAAATCAGCGGTATTGGGGTTGTCATAAGGCCTACCGGTAGCATAGGCGTATGAAAAACCAATTTGTGACCTCAAATCGTTTACCCAATATTTGGTAACCAACGAAAAGTTGTGTTTGGGGGCAAAATTGGGAGTGGCCTGTTCCGGAAAGTTCCTATACTGTCTTTCCGTATCCAAATAGGAATACGATGCCCAATAATCCAAGTTTTTGATGCTCTTACTATCTCTCCAAAACACATCGATTCCTTGCGCATAGCCACCCCCTGCATTGGTATAGACGGAATTGAACTGTGGCATTTCAGTATTGAATTGAACCAACCCATCATAATCCTTATAATAAGCTTCGGCCCTAAAAGTTTTACCATTGTTGATATATTGATAGTTCAAGATATAATGGGTCGCCCTCTCCATGCCCACTTCCGCATCAAACTTCACCACCTCGGTGAGCGGTCGCTGGTAGAAATCACCGTAAGCCAAGGAAAACTGCCCATTTTCCCATGGTTTGTAGGCCAATGATGCCCTCGGGGATAACTGAAACTCATCCAATAGGCTCGTCTGCTCGGCCCGAACACCCAACTTCATCGCAAATTGATGGGACAAAAAGATGTCGGACTCCGCAAAAGCGGCCCAAAGACCGTCCACAAAACCATTTTCAAACCGATTGTTGGATGCATCCTCGAAGGTTTCGTCGTAATCGGTATGGAAATACTCCGCCCCAAAACTCAAATCGAACCGATTGCTAAAGTTTTTTCTAGCTTTCAACTTCAGGTGAGAGGAGGCTTCCTTGGTATCGACCTGATTTTCCATAATGCCGATATCGTTGGTGTCCCAAGCAATGGAAGCTCCGGAGATAAGGCTCCAATCATTCTCAAAATAGTACTTGTACGACGCATTGAAGTACAAATTGTTGTTCTTTAACTGGAACCGCACAAAGTCATCAAAATTGATGTCCTCTTGCTCTATATCCAAGTTGGCATGGTTAAAACCAGTATAAAGCTTGAACATACTTTTTTCGCCCTTGCTCCTAAACACAGTCTCACCGGAAATGGATTCATACGGACTTATCCAGCGCACACCTTGGGTGGAGGGAATCAATTCTTCATAAGGAGAAAGGTTTATATAATTAATGTTAAGGCTCAGCGATTGTTCTTCGTTCCATATTTTGGTATGTCCGATACCACCTCCTACGCTCATAATGGAAATATCCGTCTGCTCCTGAACCGGAACATCCGTGGTATTCAATAATAGTACACTGGACAGGGCCTGACCATACTCAGCGGAATACCCCCCTGTACTAAAAGAGATACCCTTGAACAAAAAAGGTGAAAACCTACCCCGGGTCGGGGTGTTGTTGGCAGTGGCATTAAAGGGTTGAAAAACACGGAGCCCATCGATAAAGACTTGGGTTTCATCGGCGGTACCTCCTCGAACGAACAAGCGGCCGTCCTCGTTCACCGTTGTGGTTCCTGGCAAGGTCTGCAATGCTGCCACAAAGTCCCCAGCAGCACCGGCCGTGGTCACAATGTCCAAAGGCTTCAATACCGACGCCTTGGAATTGTCCCCAGCTTCAAAGGTTCCAGCGGTCAAGGTGACCCCATCCAACGAATTAAAGGACTCCAACAACTTAACTTCCATATCGGTGAAAAAGGAGATATCTCCAGCCTCATAATGCGTTTCGTAGGATAACATGGAAACCACCAAGGTTTGCATTCCTTCTTCGGCGGTTTCAAAGGTGAATTTCCCTTGGGCGTCGGAGGAGGCACCATCATAGGTACCCTCCAAATAAATGTTGGCTCCCTCGATAGGATTGTTCTTGGTATCCGTTACCCTTCCTGAAATAGTATGCTGCGCGAGCACCGTTCCAGAACTAAATAGGATAAGGATGATATAAATGGTATTTTTCATGACTGTTCGTTTTGTTTGATGGGACAAAAATGCCTCGGTGTTTTCAGCCAAACCAAAACCAAATACCCAGTTGTCGTTTTTTACAACTGAATTGACATGCCATTTTTCCGTTGCAGTTCACTCCAAAAATTCCACATTTCAGTCAACTTGAATTTGATGTGGCAAGCACATGTAGCAATTTTGGGGCATACAAATCATCAAAAACAAATCGTATGAAAACTGTAACACTAGCTTTAAGTTTTTTCTTGGTAAGTATGATCGCCATTGCGCAAGACAACAATGGTGTGGATATTACCGTAACCATCGACAATGTACAGAGCAATGAAGGTCAAGTACTTTTGGGACTGCACACCGCCGAAACTTTTATGAAAGGTCCGGGAATACAAAATCTGCAAAGCGACATTGAAGATGGAAAAGTGACCATGACCTTTACCAATGTTGCTCCTGGTACATATGCCATAATGGCTCTACACGATGCCAACGGAAACAAGCGCATGGATTATGAGCCAAACGGAATGCCCAAAGAAAGCTATGGAATGTCCGGTAACGACATGACGATGGGTCCGCCGAACTTCAACAGCGCCCAATTCCAGGTCGCTAATGAGAATTTGGATCTCAATATCCGGTTCTAATAAAAGTAACCAAACATTAATCGAAGGCCTGCCATAGTGCAGGCTTTTGTTTTAGGGCCACTGTCATTCACGATTCCAGATTTTCTATAGATTAGACTGATGGTTTTTCATACTTTTATGTCCTAAACTTATTATTGGATGACCATTACCCAGCTACAATATGTCTTGGCCGTAGCGGAGCACAAGAATTTCACCTTGGCCGCAGAGAAAAGTTTTGTGACGCAGCCTACCTTGAGCATGCAGGTTCAAAAGTTGGAGGACGAACTCGATGTTCTCATTTTTGACCGAAGCAAAAAGCCCATCACCATTACGGAAGTCGGAAAAAAAATCGTGGCACAGGCCAAAAATATTGTTGCAGAAGCAGAACGCATCAAAGACATCGTAGATCAAGACAAAGGTTACATCGGTGGGGACTACACCCTGGGCATCATTCCAACGGTAATGCCCACCCTGCTCCCCATGTTTTTGAACGCTTTCATCAAAAAATATCCAAAGGTCAACCTTATTATCAAGGAGCAATCTACCCAAACCATGATCAAAAACATCTTGGACGGCCATTTGGATGCAGGGATTGCGGCTACCCCCCTAGAAATTGAATTTATTAAGGAACGTCCCCTTTATTATGAGCCTTTTGTGGGCTATGTGCCCAAAAACCACCGTTTGGCTTCCGAAGAGTTGTTGACCACCGAGCACTTGGACGTAAGCGATGTGCTTTTACTTCAAGATGGCCATTGTTTTCGTGAAGGGGTGATTAACCTTTGTAAGGCATCCCAGAACCTACGTGGCGAACATTTTAAGATAGAAAGCGGCAGTTTTGAAACTTTGGTAAGCTTAGCCGATGAGGGCATGGGCATGACCCTGCTTCCCTATCTGAACACGCTGCATTTGGACAAGGAAAAAAGGGTGAACTTAAAAACCTTCAAAAATCCGGTACCCGCTAGGGAAATAAGTATGATCTACCACAAGAGCGAGCTTAAAATACAGATTACGGATGCACTCCGGGAAGTCATTTCGAGCATTGTTCGGGGCGCCATTGCCTTTCAGGATGTGAAGATCATCAGCCCTTTGGCCAAAAATTAAAAGAGCCGCTTTTCAGCGGCTCTTCAGTTCGTGTTTAAGTTTTCAATAGTAATAACGTTGATCGCAATTCTGGTTTGTCCACAATATAAAATTGCAACCAGATTTTTAGCTCTTCCACTTCATTGGGCAATAGTCTCGTAATTGCCTTTTGAAGTTCCCTAGCAAAAAGTTTAGCATCAAAACTCACCTTTTGCAGGACAGTTTTGGTGTATTCCAACATAGCTCTAGGCATAATAATTTGATTAAATTGGGTCAATAGGTTGTGTTCTAAATTAGCAAAAAAGCCGTTTAAAAAACTTAACTTCCAGTTAAAAAATAAATATCTTGTTGTTAAAATCGATGAAGGCCTCCTATGCGTAAACCCAACCAAAAATCACTCATTTTTTTGATTTTCAAAGCGTTGACCTTAGCTTTCTTGGTTACGGGCTGTTCTTCCCTAAAAAGAACTTTGAACCAACAAATGGACCACGCCTCCTTTCAGCATTCCCTGCACGGACTTGTGGTCGTCGATGCCAACACTGGTGAGGAAATTTATGCGGTGAACGGTGATATCTACTTCACTCCCGCCAGCAATACCAAGATTGCGACCTTTTACACTGGGCTGCAATTATTGCCCAAAAACATCCCTTCCTTACGATATGTGGTAGCGAACGACACCGTTTTTTTCGAGGGGTCGGGCGACCCTACTTGGTTGCATCCCTTTTTTAAGGACAGCACAGCCATCCATTGGCTCCAAAAACAAGGAAATCTGGCCCTATTTACGAAAAACCATCAAGAGGATCGATATGGTCCAGGTTGGGCCTGGGAGGACTACGACACCTACTTTTCCCCGGAAAAATCGACTTTGCCGCTTTATGGGAACGTGGTCACGGTTTTCCACAACGAGGGGTTGGAGGTTTCCCCAGCAAATTTCAAAAGTCAGATCATCCTGAAGGATACGACGATACATCGCGAAGAGTTTCATAATCGATTTTACATATCCCCAACCGAACAGGATACATTGGAGATTCCCTTCATGACCAGCGATACCTTAACCAAGGAATTGTTGGAATCAGATTTGGGCAGGAAAATCATCCTATCGGATCATTTTCCCGAAGGGAAGAAACAGGTTATTTATGGAACAGAAACCGACTCTATTTACAAACGAATGTTGTTTGCCAGTGATAACTTTTTGGCCGAACAATTGCTATTGGCTGCTTCCGCTATGGTTTCCGACACGCTAAGCACCCAAAAAGCGATTAATTACATGTTGGATAACCATTTGAAAGATTTGGTGCAGCGGCCACGTTGGGTGGACGGTTCAGGGCTTTCGCGTTACAACCTGTTTACCCCACGGTCGTTTGTCCACATCCTTCAAAAATTGCACAATGAACTTCCAGAGGAGCGCCTATTCGCTATTTTCCCCATGTGGGGACCCGATCATACGGTGGAAAAATGGGAAGACCCTACGACGGAACCATTTCTTTTTGCAAAATCCGGTTCCGTAGGCAATAATTATAATTTGAGCGGCTACATCAAAACAAAATCCGGTAAATTGCTCATCTTCAGTTTTATGAACAATCATTTTAGGGTACCTTCACAAGTCATCAGGGAACAAATGTATACTACCCTAAAGTATATCTACTTACATTATTGATTGAAAATGCCCTCAATTTGGGCGTATTGCAACAACATAATGGTTTTCGCATCCTTTATTTCCCCAGATTTCATCATAGCAAGTGCTTTTTTGAAATCGAGCTCCAAGACTTCAATATTTTCCGTTTCATCATCTGCTCCGCCACCTTCGCTGATTTTCATTTCATCTTTATAGGCACCAATAAAAAAATACAGGATTTCGGTAACCGAGCCAGGCGACATATAGGACTCAAAGACCTTTTTAACTTTCTCGATCTTATAGCCCGTCTCCTCCTCCACTTCCATTTTAATGGTTTCTTCGGCATTGCCCTTTTCCAATATTCCAGCGCAGGCTTCAATCATCATTCCATCAGAGTTGCCGTTCACATAGGTAGGCATCCGAAACTGCTTGGTGAGAACCACCGTTCCTTTTTCCACGTTGTACAGTAATATGACCGCTCCGTTGCCACGATCATACGCCTCCCGGATTTGCTTTTCCCACACGCCATCGTCGCGTAAATATTCAAAAGTGATTTTTTCAAGGGAGTACCAGTTGTCCGAAAGCAGTTCCCGTTCTATGTTTCTAATTCTGTCGCTAGCCAAAATGAATAAGTTTTTCTAAATATAAAGGTTATACCGATATTTATGCTTCAATGATTCAAAAACCAACCAAACCTAATAAAATGCGCAACCCTTTACTTTTATTGTTATTTTTTGCCTTACTGATGGGCTGTGAGAAGAAAACGGAACCACAATTGCCCCGAATAGCCATTGCCGGACTGGGCATTGAGTCCAGCACCTTTTCACCCGCGCTCACCCACGAGGAAGCCTTCCATGCCAAAATAGGGGACTCCATTTTTGGTCGCTATCCATTCATGGATGCCGATTCCACCTTGAGGCAACAGGCCGAATGGGTTCCCACTTTAGTGGGAAAATCACTGCCCGGAGGTACGGTGACCCGAGAAGCTTATGAATCCTTGGTAGGTAAAACCCTGACCCTATTGGAACAAAACATGCCATACGATGGGCTTTTCTTTGATATTCATGGTGCCATGAGCGTTGTTGGACTGGACGACCCGGAGGGCGACCTCATCCAACGAATTCGTGAAGTGGTCGGGACTGATGTATTGATTTCCACCTCCATGGATTTGCATGGAAATGTGTCCAAACGGTTGGCACAGCATACCGATTTAATTACATGTTATCGGATGGCCCCACACGAGGACGCCATCGAATCCAAGAAACGTGCTGTGGAAAATTTGGTGTCCCGACTGGAAAATGGAAAAGGCAAACCTAAATACAAGGCGTGGGTTCCAGTTCCTATTTTATTGCCCGGTGAAAAAACAAGTACCCGAGTGGAACCCGGAAAAAGCCTGTATGCCCAAGTGCCCGAAGTGGAAGAAAAAGAAGGTGTTATAGATGCTGCCATTTGGATTGGCTACGCATGGGCGGATGAACCGCGAAACCATGCTGTAGTGATGGTAACTGGAGACGACAAGGAGCAAGTAACCCAAGGAGCGGAAAAACTGGCCAATAGTTTTTGGGATGTCCGCAAGGAGTTTGAATTCGTTGCTCCTACAAAGCCCTACGAAGAGGCGTTGGAGCAGGCCATGGCCAGCGACAAAAAACCGTTTATCCTAAGCGATATGGGTGACAACCCCACTGCAGGCGGTGCTGGTGATGTCACTTGGACCTTGACGGAACTCTTAAAACGGGAGGAATTCCATGCACCCAATGGCAAATCTTTGATCTACGCTTCCATTCCCGGCCCAAAACTTGTGGATGAGGCCCTTAAAGTGGGAATCGGCAGAAAAGTAAGTTCACCGATCGGTGCCGAAATCGATGACCGATATGCCCCACCACTGTTATTAACTGGTGAAGTAACCGCTATTCGCCAGGGAGATGTGCATGCCGAAACCGAGGTGGTGGTAAAAGTGGACAATGCCCATATTATCGTCACCAAAAAAAGGAAACCCTATCATAGAAAGTCTGACTTTACCAACTTGGGACTGAATCCAAGTGAAACTGACATCGTCGTGGTCAAAATCGGGTATTTGGTGCCCGAACTTTATGATATGAGGGGAGATTGGGTTATGGCCCTAACCCCGGGTGGCGTGGACCAAGACCTTCAACGATTGGGTCACAAAAGAATCATTAGGCCCATGTTTCCTTATGATGAGGATATGGAACGGCCAGACTTATCCGCTCGTTTGATAGAAGCTTCCGACGAGTTGGATTAAACGGTAACCGCTTGGTTCAAATATTGACGGAACGGAAGCATTTCTTTGTAAACAGCTATGATTCTTTCCTTAAAATCAAGGCTAAGTACCTGGTCCTTGGTTAGTTTGTACTCCACAGCGAAGGTTTTGTTGCGCAACAATTCAATATGTGGGTGATCATTGGAAAATCCCTTGGGCGACGACACTAATTTTTCATCTTCGTAAAGTCCACGGAACATTTTTTTAAAAGAAGGTTTGTCCAAAATCTTTTGCAATTCCTCTCCATTGTAATCGATGGCATCACGGATACTCCGAAGGGTTTTGGAGTCCGGTCGCCAACGACCGCCAGCCAACAAACATTGTTTTAGGCCGATTTCGATATAAAAGTCGGCAGAATTGGGCGCTTTGTCCAGTCCAGCCCCAAAATGGTCTTTATAAATGGGCTTGTTTGGATGGAACATCAAATTATTGTTGATTCTGTTGATGCCTTTTTTGCCAGGAGTTGGGTAGTAGTCATCATGGAGCTGCCCCACGGTCATGTCCAGATCATCCAACCAAGTAATGAAATCATTCCGGAGGGATCTGTACCATTTTCGGTTGGCATCCATCCATTCCTTGTTATTGTTTTGTTGCAGTTCTTCCAGAAAGTGGAACAGGTCGTTGAAATCCATATCCACAAAAGAAGTGATTTTTTTGGGATTTGTGACAATGGATGTTGGATTGACGGGTGATTGGATTTTGTATGGTTATGTGGTTTTAAGGTTTAGAGTTTGGTGTTTTGGGGTTTGATGTTTACTGCTCTTCCCACTGCCGACCAATACTGGTCCATTTTCTAACGTCATTTCGACATGAGATGCGGAGCATCGATGGAGAAATCTGTTTAAAAAACTCAAGTTCAAACTCAATGGGCAAGTTCAGGGGTTAAGGGTTAAGGTAAAAAAGTGATTTTTTGGTGATTTTCGGCAAGCCGAATCGGCATGGCCATTTTTGGAGGGCTCGACTACCAACTGTTTCCCTATATTAGTCCTTACTGTCGCTTCGACTCCGCTCAGCGACCCTGTACATGCTGCCCACTGCCTAATGCAAACTGCTCACTGTCCATCAAATCAAGTCTATTTTCCATCTTCTTTTCTCTCTTGATTCTTGATTCTTGGCTCTTGGTTCCAGTAAAGATTTCTCGACTGCGCTCGAAATGACATCCTAACTCGAAACACGTAACCCTAAACTTCGGTCTTCCGACAGCCCATCAAACTAAGTCTATTTTCTATGGTTTTTTCTCTCCTGAGTCTTGATTCTTGACTCTTGTTTCCATCAAAGATTTCTCGACTGCTCCTCGACTCATTTCGACTTCGCTCAATGACCTTCGCTCAGGGTGACAGTTCGAAATGAAATCTTAACTCCGAACTCATAGCTCTCGACTGTCCAAAATCCCATTTTCCACCCCTAAAATCCATCTTCTCAAAAAAATCCGTCAGATCAAACAGGGCATCCGTCAGATCGTAGCCTGCATCCGTCAGATCGTAGCCTTGGCGTGAGCTTATACAATGTAATTTGGCCGCCTATTAAATTTTTAAACAGTTTTACAATGAAAAGAATTTCAAAAATTTCAGTCTTAATGCTCGCGACATTTGCGTTGATATATACGACATCATGTAGCAAAGATGACGAGCCGACCCCTTCACCACTAAACAACGAAAATCCTGTTAAAAATCCAGACAATACGGATAGTGGCAATTCCAATCAACCCCCTACAGCCCAAGCACAAAAGTTTGAGGTGGCCGAAGATGCGGTCGCAGGCGACGTAATTGGTGTAGTAGAAGCTGAAGATCTTGAGGAAAATCCCCTTACCTACAGCTTGGTAGAAGATGCCAGCGAACTTTTCCAGGTCGCAGAAAATGGTGAGATTACCTTGGCCGAAGGCAAAAGTCTAGACTTTGAGACCACTGTTGGTTATAGTCTCACACTCCATGTAAGCGACGGTGTCAACGAACCTGTTGAATTCACGGTTAATATTAAGGTGGTAAACGTGATAGAGGACCTTTTTGAGGATCCTGAATCATTTATTCTAAAGTTTGAGGTTACCGCTGGACAAGCTTTGACTATTGGAACAAATCCTGAGTTTGAATACGACTACACCATAGATTGGGGCGATGGTTCTGATGAAGAAACGCTTACGCTCCAAAATCCAACGCACGAATATCTTAATGGAGATATTTATTTGGTGGCTATCAAGGGTGACTTTCCAGCATTAAAGATGTATCAAGATGCTCAAGATGGCCTTCAAGACAGCAGAGATGCCTTGGTTGATGTGGTACAGTGGGGTGCACAAAAATGGCAGAGTATGGAAATGGCGTTCTTTGGTTGTTCAAATTTGATTGCTTTTTCTGCTACCACGCCTCCGAATCTTTCTGAAACAACCTCAATGGCAAATATGTTTAGAGATGCTGCCAAATTCAATGGAGATGTGAGCAACTGGGATACTAGTAATGTAACAAATATGTTCGGAGTGTTCATAGGTGCTGCTTCCTTTAACCAAGACATTGGAAGGTGGGATACCGGAAATGTAACGGATATGGGAGGTATGTTTAACAGTGCTACTTCCTTTAATCAGGATATTAGCGAATGGGTCACTAGTAACGTGACAAGTATGTTTAGCATGTTCCGCAATGCAACTTCATTCAACCAAGATATTGGAGGGTGGATTACCAATAAGGTGACCAATATGCAAGCAATGTTTTATGGGGCCAGTTCTTTTAATCAAGACATTAGCAATTGGGGTACTAGTATGGTCACCGATATGTCAAATATGTTCACGGATGCAGCTGCTTTTGACCAAAATTTAGGTACGTGGGAAATAGGTAGTGTCACTAAAATGGAAAATATGTTGGATAACACTAATTTAAGTACAGAAAATGTAAATGCCACTTTAGTTGGATGGGAAGAGTTTGTTAGCAATAACGATGGTCCTAAAGATATTATGTTAGGAATGGCATCCCTTGAAGCATGTGGTGAAGGTTACCTTTCAAAAGTTGTTTTGGAGAATTTTAATGGATGGATCATTAATGTTGAATCATCGATTGAATGTCCTTAAAACCTATCTAATAACGATTTTGTACATTTCTGATTAAGGACATAAAGAGCCACCGGCGACTTTCGGGTTTCCGGTGGTTTTTGCATTCTATACCTGATGCGGAATCCATTTTTGTGGGATGCTGAAACCAGTTCAGCATGAAGGCAATAAGTCATTTCGATATGAGATGCAATGCATCGATTGAGAAATCTCTTTGAAAAACTCAAGTTCAAATTCAAGTTCAAACTCAATGGGCAAGTTCAAGATCCAAGGGTTAAGGGTTAAGGGTTAAGGGTTAAAGGTTAAAGGTTAAAGGTTAAAGGTTAAAGGTTAAAGGTTGAAGGTTGAAGGTTGAAAAGTAATTTTTTGGAAACTTTCGGCTAGCCGAATCGGCATGGCTATTTTTTGATGGCTCAACTGGAAACTGCCCACTCACAACTCGCAACACGAAACACGCAACGCTAGACTTCGGACTTCCGACGTCCATCAAAGATTTCTCGACTGCGCTCGAAATGACAAAGAACCCTATTCGTGCTCATTCATGAAATTCGTGTCAACTGCCCCATTGACTCCCAACTCGCAACTTGCAACACCAAACACGTAACCCATAACTCATAACTCCCAACTTCGGTCTTCGGACTCCCAATAGATTTCTCACTTCGGTTCGAAATGACATCTTAACTCCTGTCTTTCGTCTTCGGTCTTCGGTCTTCGGTCTTCCAACTACCCTCCAATTCCCGTCTATTTTCTATGGTCTTTTCTCTACTGAGTCTTGACTCTTGGTTCTTGGTTCCTCACCGAAATAGGTTCTCGATACATTTTTTGTCTCTTTTTTTCAAAAACCGCCAAAAAACACTCTAACTGACATCCTCACGCTGAACTCGCAACCCAAAACAGGTCACTTCCGAATTCCGACTTCCGACTTCCGACTTCCGACTTCCGACTTCCGACTTCTAAAATCTCACTTCTCACGTCTAAATTCTATCCTTCCCAAAAAATCCGTCAGATCAAAACGCCCATCCGTCAGATCAGAAGGGGCATCCGTCAGATCGCACCCTTTTGTAATCCCAAAATACCCCATCTTGCTCCTTATTTCTAAAAACTCTAATCATGAATTACAAAAAATTGTTATGGTCCGTATTGGCCATTACCGTATTGTGGTCCTGTAGCAAGGACGACGGACCGAGCACTCCGCTACCTGCAGGAGCCCCTACCATTGCCAACTTTACACCGCCCTCTGGGCCGGTAGGCACTGAGATTACCATTAACGGTACCAATTTTAGCACTACGAAGACGAGCAACACCGTGAAAATTGGTACCGCTACGGCGACAGTAACCGCAGCCACGGCTACCCAGCTTAAGGCCACCGTGCCCACAGGGGCCACAACGGGCTTGGTGAGCGTGACCGTAGGCGGAAAGACCGCAACAAGCACCACTAACTTTACCGTGACCGTAAACGGCGTGGACCCGACCAATGAAGCACCAACAGCCGAAGACCAAAACTTTGAAGTGTCCGAGGACGTAGCCGTGGGCGATGTGATCGGAACCGTGGAAGCCAACGATGGTGATGAGGACGAATTGACCTTTGAACTCGTGACCGACGAGAGCGAACTCTTTCAAGTGGCCGAAAATGGGGAAATTACCTTGGCCGAGGGTAAAAACCTCGACTTTGAAACCGCCACAGAGCACAGCCTGACCCTAAGCGTAAGCGATGGCAGCAACGAACCAGTAGAGTTCAAGGTTGTCATTACGGTGACCAATGTGATCGAAAGCTTGTTTGATGATCCAGCTTCTTTTATACTTAAGTTTAACGTATCTGCTGGACAAACTCTGACCATCGGAACCAACGACAGCTATAATTATGATTACAGTATCAATTGGGGCGATGATTCTGAGGATGAAAACCTAACAGAAGGATTTCCTTCCCATGAATACTTAGCTGAAGGAGAATACTTGGTAGCCATTAAAGGTACCTTTCCTGCGATTCAAATGTATCATGTACAAAATAATCTTTTGCCGGACGATGGTTTACAGGAATCAAGGGATGCATTGGTCGATGTCGTACAATGGGGGACTGGAGAGTGGCAAACCATGACTGCTGCATTTACTGGTTGTCCAAACCTGGAAGGCTTCAGTGCTAATGATGTTCCTAATTTATCTAAAGTAACAAGTATGAAATCGATGTTCGTAGGTGCTGAAAAGTTCAACGGTAAAATTGGAAATTGGAATACAAGTAATGTAACCAATATGGCTGAGATGTTTATGTTTGCCCCTGCCTTCAATCAAGATATCTCTGACTGGACCGTCAGCAATGTTACCGATATGAGTTTTATGTTTCAAGGCGCAACAGCCTTTAATCAAGATATCTCCGGTTGGGTGGTAAATGATGTGACTAACATGAGTTTTATGTTTAAGCAAGCCACAGCCTTTAACCAAGACATTTCTGGTTGGACTGTAACCAGCGTTACCAATATGAGCAACATGTTTGATGGAGCTACCGCCTTTAACCAAGACATCGGTGGTTGGGATGTAAGTAGTGTGACCGACATGAGCAATATGCTTCGGGATGCAGCTGCCTTTGACCAAAACTTAGGGGCTTGGGAGTTCGTAAGCGAACCAAATTTGACAGGTTTATTTAATGGAGATAATGGGATGAGCATCGAAAGCATGAACGCAACCATACTTGGCTGGGCCAATTACGTAAGCACCAATGGAGGACCTGGCGGTTTGACTGTTGGAATGGGCACACGAACCATTTGTGGTCCAGAGGTTGTCGAAGCGTTAGGAGTGCTGGCAAATAACAACTGGAACTTTACTGGAGGTGATTTACAATTGGAATGTAACTAACCCCTAGTCAATACGATCTACAGCCCTTTGGGCACAGTTAACCATCGGCGACTTTCGGGTTTCCGGTGGTTTTCTTTGTGCTGAACTCGCCTGCCTGCGGCAAAGGCAGGTTTCAGTATTATTCCGTGCGGTTGCAGGGCCGTCATTCCGAACTTGCTTCGGAATCTCATTCTTAATTGTACTACAGCATCTTTCCGTACTCCTACCAGTTGGCGGGAGATACGGAATTTTTTTAGCTAGTAAGTAGTTCGCTTCGACTCATTTCGACTCATTTTGACTTCGCTCAATGGCTAACGTTCAATGGCCAACGCTCAGCGACCCTGTACCTACTGCCTACTCCTAACTCGTAACACGCTACTTCCGACTTCCTACGTCCATCAAAGATTTCTCGACTGCGCTCGAAATGACAAAGAACCCTATTCGTGCTAATTCGTGAAATTAGTGTCAACTACCTACTAACACGCAATACGAAACACGCAACCCTAAACTCACAACTCCCAACTTCGGTCTTCGGTCTTCGGTCTTCCACCTGCCCACCAAATCAATTCTATTTTCTATCGTCTTTTCTCTCCTGAGTCTTGATTCTTGGCTCCCGGTTCTAGTAAAGATTTCTCGACTGCATTCGAAATGACAAAGAACCCTATTCGTGCTCATTCATGAAATTAGTGTCAACTACCTACTAACACGCAATGCGAAACACGCAACCCTAAACTCACAACTCCCAACTTCGGTCTTCGGACTCCCAATAGATTTCTCACTTCGTTTCGAAATGACAAAGAGCCCTATTCGTGCTAATTCGTGAAATTAGTGTCAACTGCCTATTGACTATTTCCCATCAAACCAAGTCTATTTTCTATGGTCTTTTCTCTCTTGGATCTTGATTCTTGATTCTTAACACCCCACTGAACAAGTTTCTCGATACATTTTTTGCCTCTTTTTTTTCAAAAACCGCCAAAAAACACTCGAACTGACACACTATCCTACAAAACCAACAACTGCATACTGCCAACTGAATCCTGTCTCCTGTCTCCTGTCTCCTGTCTCCTGTCTCCTGTCTCCTGTCTCCTGTCTCCTAAAAACTAAAAACTAAAACCGATTATCGCCATCCAAAAGGTCACCCAATCCACCCAAGATACTGCCTTCACCCTTGTCTTTTCCACCACCTCGTGGCGCAGCGGCCCATACACGACTGGCCAATCTGCTAAATGGTAAGGATTGCACATACACAGTTCCCGGGCCTCGAAGGGTCGCAAAAAAGAGTCCCTCACCACCAAATACAGTATTTCGGATGCCGCCTACAAATTCAATGTCGTAGTCCACGGTCTGCGAAAAACCAACAATACAGCCTGTATCCACACGCAAGGTCTCCCCTGCTGCCAAGGTCTTTTTCGCCATGGTACCGCCGGCGTGTACAAACGCCATTCCATCGCCTTCCAGTTTTTGCATGATAAAGCCCTCACCGCCAAAGAAACCACGTCCCAAACGTTTGGAGAACTCAATACCTACCGAAACGCCCTTGGCGGCGCAGAGAAAAGCATCTTTTTGGCAAATGAATTTCCCGCCTTTTTCGGATAGGTCAATCGGCACTATTTTTCCAGGATAGGGCGAGGCAAAACTCACCTTCTTTTTTCCTTGGCCTATATTGAGGAAAGCCGTCATAAACAGACTTTCGCCGGTAAGCAAGCGTTTACCCGCGGAAAAGAGTTTACCCAAAACCCCGGTATCTTGATTGGACCCATCACCAAAAATGGTATCCATTTTAATGTCTTGGTCCATCATCATAAAACTGCCCGCTTCGGCCACAACAGCTTCTTGGGGGTCCAATTCTATTTCCACATATTGCATTTCTTCGCCGTAAATGTGGTAGTCTATTTCGTGTGCGTTCATTTTTTGATTGTTTTTTATGCTCAGCTTGACTGAGTATCTTTCAGCTTCGCTGGGTAAGTTGTTATTGTATTTATATGTTGTTTTGTTTTGGGTTTTGTTACATTCAATAAAAAATCCTTTCACCATTAATGAAAGTTTGACCTTTAAGCATTCACCCTTTACCCCTGCTACGCCTTCACCTTGACGGTCCACTCAAAATGAAAAGTAGACACGGCTACCCCATCTTGGTTGACCCCTACGGCTTTCATCCAGCACGTTTGCCCCTCTCCTGTTTCTACGGTCTTTTTAATGGCATCGGCAATCAGTTCGCCATCCTCACAGGTAAAATTGATGCGTCCCGTAGCTTTTTTGGTAAAAGTGGCTTTGTTGTTCGCTACGAGCATGGAAACTTTTTTGCCGCTCTTCTGGATTTCGTTCATCACCAATGCGCCCGTACTTAGTTCAGCAGCCATGCCCTGAACGGCCCAAAACATGGATTTAAATGGATTTTGATTGATCCATTTATGCTTTACCGTGGTTGTAGCCTTTTTTTCGTCAATATATTTTAGACGCACTCCGCACAACCATGCCGAGGGTAGCTTCATAAATGTGAACATATTGATTTTACTGGGTGTCAGTGCCATATCCTTGATTTATGTCAGCCTAAAAATAGGTAAAAAGAAGTTATCTATTATTGTTAATTATATGTTAAATTATAGTACTTTGTTTTGCATAGTACCATCTTTTGGATATATATTTGCATCGTAAGCTAATAGGTTAACCCTTTTACAATCAAAAAACAGCAATCAAAAAATGGCAACTACTATCACCAAACACGAACGAAATTTATCCGCGATCATCCACGCGTCCATGTTCTCGAAGTACTTTATCCCGTTTGGGAATTTTATACTTCCGTTGATCTTGTGGACCGCCAACAAAAAAGAGCACGCGTTTGTCGATTACAACGGCAAACAGGCGCTCAACTTTCAGATTAGTATGTTGCTTTACTCCATCGTGGCAGGTTTGGTCACTATTCCGTTTTTTATCGGGTTTTGGCCAGACTTGTTCGATTGGAACTTTTTCGGGTTCCACGGGTTAAGCGACCTTAACAACCTAAACATTCATATCGACAGTGACGATTTTAGGTTTGGGAGACTGATCTGGCCCGTAGGCATATCCGGTTTTTTACAAGTAGCCTTGGCTGTGGTGAACATCGTATTTACCATCTTGGCCACGATACGAACCAACGAAGGGGAATATTTCAAATATCCATTTACCATAAAATTCATCAAATAATATAGGAGCTTCATCACCTCCAAAGCATTCATCATCAATCAAAGAAAAAGGAGTTTAATCACTAGCCCTGAGCGAGTTTATGCTGAGCGTAGTCGAAGCAAAGGGTCAATCAAAAAACGAAAGAAACAATCATCAATCAAAGGACCGTTTCCACTCCCCTGCCCAATTCAGGGGAATGGAGTGGAAACGAAACCAAACCAAGTTTGGAGAACAAGAAAAAACTGTTAATCAGATGCCGAACCCAGTTCAGCATAAATTTAGAACCATGAAATTATGAACATAGAAAACACAAAAGCACAAATGCGTAAGGGGGTTCTGGAGTATTGCATCTTGTCCATTTTAAAGGATGACGACAAGTATGCCTCAGAAATTCTGGAAGCCTTGAAAGACGCAAAGATGTTAGTAGTGGAAGGTACCATATACCCTTTGCTCACAAGGCTAAAGAACGCGGGACTGCTCAACTACCGTTGGGAAGAATCCACATCGGGACCTCCCCGCAAGTATTACGCGCTCACCGAAACAGGGCAGTTGTTCCTCAACGAACTCAACGGCACCTGGGATGAACTTAGAAATGCAGTCAATCTGGTAACCAACACAAAATAGAATCAAAAAATGAACAAGACAGTAAATATAAATTTAGCAAATACGCTCTTCCATATCGACGACGACGCGTATAACAAGCTGAGACGGTACCTGGAGTCCATAAAGCGCTCCTTTTCCGGTACCAAGGGCAGCGACGAGATCATTGCCGATATCGAGGCCAGGATAGCCGAACTCTTTCTCGAGAAAATGGAAAACGAACGCCAAGTGATCACCAACAAAGAGGTAGATCAGGTAATTGATGTAATGGGACAGCCCGAAGATTACATGGTGGACGAGGACATTTTTGAGGACGAACCCAAAAAGAGCTACGCACAACCCGTAACCCGGGCCAAAAAATTGTACCGCGACATCGACCATAAATATATTGGTGGTGTTTGTGCCGGTTTGGAACACTATTTGGGCATCGATGCCCTCTGGGTAAGGCTAATCTTTATCCTACTGGCCGTATTTACCAGTGGTTTTGGGCTCATCGCCTACATCCTGCTATGGATTTTGGTTCCCGAGGCCGCCACTACCTCCCAAAAATTGGACATGCGGGGGGAGCCCGTCAACATCAGCAATATAGAACGCAAAGTTAAAGAGGGGTTTGATGATGTTGCAGACAAAGTAAAAAACGTTGACTACGAAAAAGTGGGCAACAAGGTCAAAAGCGGCTCCAAGACCTTTTTCGATACCATCGGGGACATTATCCTGTTCCTGTTCAAGGTATTTGGCAAGTTCATAGGCATATTGTTGATCATTATTGGGGCATCCACTCTGGTAGGCTTGTTCTTCGGACTGTTTACCGTAGGTATGTTCGATGCCGTAAATGTACCAGGTGTAGATTTTTACGAAATCGTGAACACCTCCGGCGCGCCGGTTTGGTTGGTATCCATCCTGTTGTTTTTCGCCGTAGGCATTCCGTTCTTCTTCGTCCTATATTTAGGTTTGAAGATTTTGGTGAACAACCTAAAATCCATCGGAAATATCGCCAAATTCGCTTTGTTGGGTCTCTGGCTGATTTCCGTGGGCACCTTGATTGTGTTCGGCATACGGCAAGCTGCTGAGTTCTCGTACACCGGAAGTGTAAACGAAAGAACAGAACTGGCTTTCGAAATACCCTCCGACACCTTGATGATCACCATGAAGGACGGTTTTAGGGAATACGACCGGGAAGATATCCATTTTGGCCGAATGACCTTTGGATATGACGACAACGACAATCGGATTTTGATATCGGACGAAGTGGATATCAAAATACGAAGGGCCGAAAGTGACTCCATCAGCATCAATATTCGAAAAGATGCCGATGGAAACTCCACCTTGGCCGCGAGGGACCGAGCCAAAAACATCTCCTACGGGTATAGCCTAACTGGCAACGAGATCCTACTGGACAAGTATTTGACCACGGATACATCAAACAAAGCCCGTAACCAAGAAGTGACCGTTACCATTTATGTTCCAGAGGGGAAGACCGTTTATTTCGACGACAACACCAGCCGCTATATTGGCAGGGGAATCGATAACGACCAAGGATACTACCGAAGCGGTATTGCAGGCCAATACTGGTTGATGGATGACGACGGAGAGTTGCAATGCTTGGATTGCCCCGAAGATGACGACGAAGAGGATAGAAACGGCAAGGGCAAGATCATTATCAACGAAGATGGTATCGATATCGACATTAAGGACGACCAAGATTCCTTTGAGATGAAGATCAATGAAGACGGCGTAAAAGTGAAGGCCAACGAAAAAAGTAACAATTGAGTCGCTTATTTCGTCAATTCAGTAGATTTAAATACCAAAATAAAGCACATTATCAGACATTTACACTGAATTTGTTTCAGTAATTTTAAAATCAATCTCAACATCAATCAAGATGCCCAGTCAAGCTGAGATATACCCAGTCAAGCTGAGCATAAAAAAACAACAATCATGACAACACTAGCAAGATTAGCAATCGCCGTACTCCTATCCCTCTTCGCATCCTCCTGCATGATGGATGTGAATTTTGGCAATGGAAAAACCGGAAACGGTGAAATCGTGGAAGAAAGCCGCGATGTAAAGGAAGACTTTGACGTGGTGTCCGCCTCGGAGGGCATAGACGTATTTGTTACCCAAGGTTCCGAATTCAATATCACCGTGGAGGCCGACGAGAACATTATCGACCTTATCGGAACCGATATCAAAGATGGACGATTACGAATCCATGCCATCGAAAACATTGGCAGGGCCACCAAAAACGTTTACGTAACCTTACCGGAAATCACAGCTTTGGAGAGTTCCAGTGGGGCCGACCTTATCGCACAAAATGTAGTTAAGGCCCAGAATATTGAACTGGATGCCAGTAGCGGTTCCGATTTGCACGTAGAGCTGGTTGCCGGAGAAGTTTCCGCCGATGCCAGTAGCGGCGCCGATATCAAAATATCAGGTCAGGCAGATGCCCTTTTTGCCGATGCAAGTAGTGGTTCCGATATTAAGGCGCAGGACCTTATGGTAAAAAGGTGCAATGCAGATGCCAGTAGCGGTTCCGACATTTCGGTAAACGTTTCAGAATCCCTAGTGGCCGATGCCAGCAGCGGAGCAGACATACGGTACACCGGTGATGCCAGCGTACAGACCAAAAAATCCGTCTCTGGAAGCGTGAGCAAATATTAATCCAATTCCCTTTAAATATGCAAAGGCCCGCCGAGTTTTCGGTGGGCTTTTGTCTTTATTATGTCTTGGTGAAGTCCTATCTTAGACAAGTAAAAGAAGTTATTAAAATAATTTGACCATGGCCAAAAAATCATCTCCTAATTATGAGATGATTTTTCCTTTAAAAAACGAAAAATCGAACATCTTTTGGCCTGTCTACGTAAATCTAGAAAAAGAATTTACGAAATTATCATTCAATATCTTTATCGATGATAATCAACTAAAAACTTATTCCTATAAAATTTCTGAATTGATTTTAAGAGCCGCCATCGAGATTGAGTCAATATCGAAAGAGCTTTATTATAAAGAAGGGGGCAAGAAGAATGATAGATTAACTTATGATGATGCCTTGAAGGTTCTAGATAAGAAATGGAGTTTGAGTAAGAAAGTTATTAAAATCAGCTCTGAAAATATTCATCTTTCTAAGACTGATTTTAAACCATTTTCTAAGATATTGAACCCGAGAAAAGGAAAAGAACATTATCGTTGGAATATTGCCTATCAAAACATAAAACATGATCGAGCAAAATTTATAGAACAAGCTAATCTTGAAAACCTTATTCATATTCTATCAGCACTATTCATTCTTAACCTCTATTATAACAATGAAGAATTCGAATTAGAGGAAGACTGGACAGGACAAACACTTTATACAAAATTAAACACGGAGCTTTTTGCAGTAAGTATTCATGGAAACAAAGGATTAAACTTTCAAAACAAACAGAATACAAAAGAAGGATACGAAGAGAGCCTTTATTATGTCGTTTTTGATGATAAATCAAAACTACGTTTGATAAACGCAATTGAAGATATGCTTCGGAATTTTAAAAATCAATTGCCCAATAGTAAAGATTTTGACAAGTTCAGAGATGCAAAAAACATCAGTGAATTATACGGAAATACTGAGCTATCAGAAAAAATAGGAAAAGCTAGATTAAGTAAAATGATGGAGCAATCATCGATTGCCTTATTCGAACCCTTCAAAAATTCAAAATGTATTGCTAGAATAAACAAAAATGATATTTGAAGAAAAGCATGACTAAGTAAATATGTTATATTTTGGTCTTAAAATATTTAATCTCTAGATGCAGATAGTCCTTAAAAAATATATACTCCAACTTGCCCATACCTTTACCATTTCCAGGGAATCACGGGACGAACAAGACACTCTGATTGTAGGTCTCTCCCTAAATGGCAAAACAGGATACGGGGAAGCGACTTCCAACGATTACTACAAAATTACCATTGAAGGGATGATGGCCGAAATCGAAGGCGTCAGAAGTCAAATTGAAGCCTATGATTTTGACACTCCGGAAAGGTTTTACGAGTTTTTGGAATCACTCCATCTCCATAAATTTACCCTTTGCGCCTTGGATTTGGCCGCCAACGACCTGTACGGCAAGCTTCGGGGAAAACCGCTTTATGAGCTTTGGGGTACCTCTGTTGACAAATATCCAATGACCAATTACACGATTGGTATAGATACCATCGAAAAAATGGTAGCCAAACTGCAAGAAAAACCTTGGCCCCTGTACAAAATCAAATTGGGTACTTCTGATGATGTCGCCATAGTGCGCGAACTGCGCAAGCACACCGATAGTATTTTCCGAATTGATGCCAATACCGCATGGACGGCGGAGGAAACCATTAAAAATGCACCATTATTGAAAGAATTGGGCGTGGAATTTTTGGAACAACCCCTCAAGGCTGATGATTGGGAAGGTATGACACTGGTAAAAGAAAAGTCGGTACTTCCCGTAATTGCCGATGAAAGCTGTATTGTGGAGGAGGATGTAGAGCGATGTGGGCCCTATTTTCATGGAATCAATATCAAACTGACCAAATGTGGTGGTTTGACGCCCGGGCGACGCATGATCAAAAAAGGCAGAGAACTCGGACTACAGTTGATGGTGGGCTGCATGACAGAGTCTACTGTAGGTATATCGGCCATCGCCCAACTATTGCCGCAATTGGACTATGTAGATATGGATGGCGCAATGCTGTTAAAAAGCGATATTGCCACGGGTGTAACCATTTTGGAAGGTGGACGAGTCGTTTTTCCAGAACTGCCCGGTAGCGGCATAGAATTGCTCTAATGGCACATTCGGTTCAGCGCATACCGGATAGGGAAATCGTAATTGATGGACAATCCTACCTCTATTTTGGAGGTACGGCCTATTTAGGCCTTCAAAATTATGCTCCCTTCAAGGAGCTTTACCTTACAAATGTATCCAAGTTTGGCATGCACTACGGCGCTTCGCGCAAAGCGAACATTGCATTGGACATTTATAAAGAAACGGAAGACCACTTGGCCCATTGGGTAGGCAGTGAGGGCTGTTTGAGTATGTCCAGCGGCTATTTGGCTGCACAATTGGTCGTTGATCATTTTATCAAAAAGGGGCATCCGGTCATTGCAACCCCCGATGCGCACACTGCGCTTCGCATTAATGGGGTAATGACAACTCAAAGTTTTGATGAATTGGAAACCTTGGTTTCCCAAAAATTATCCAAAAACGCTTTGGCCCCTGTTATCCTTTTTGATACCATCGACTTTTCCGGTAAACTGTACCCCAACTTTGATGGATTACGCCAACTACCTTTGGAACAACTGATTTTGGTGGGGGACGACTCTCACGGTATCGGTCTTGTTGGGAGTAATGGAAACGGTTGTTTTGGGATGCTACAAACATTGGGGGCACAAAAGCTATTGGTCTGCTGTTCACTTGGAAAAGCCATGGGGATACAGGCAGGAGCTGTATTTGGGAATTCAACGGACATCGAAGTGTTGGAATCTACCCCCTTTTTTGGTGGTGCCAGTCCTGCATCACCAGCCTTTATGGCCACGCTATTGGGAGCTAAGGACCTTTATTCGGAACGCTTACGTATTTTAGGGGAAAACTATCATCATTTTCGTTCCCAGTTGAAATCCCCGAGCTTCTTTGTTCATTTACCGGGTCATCCCACATTTGAATTCCAGAACGCCGCCTTGGCTTCGCGATTGGAACAAAAGGGATTTTTGTTCACCAATTTCAACTACCCGGATGCGAACGGACCTTTGGTCAGCCGCATTGTACTATCTGCCTATCATACCAAAAAAGATATAGAACAACTCTGGATTGCGTTGGACACTTTGTTGCCCTAAAAAACGTGCTATGGCCTCCACCCAATTTCCTACCTGTTATATTCTTCAGTAAAACTGAATTATCATTATGGTTTTATCAACAAAAAACACTTAAAAATACACTTTACATAATTTATATGGGGTATAATTTAATATTGTTAAAATTTATTCTTACCTTTTAGATATCACATTTAGGAACTTAAAAGGTAGGGCACTATGAAAAAATCAGTTTTACTTTTCGCATTTATCCTGGTTCTCTTGATGGCAGTAAGCTTTACAGGACCTTATCCAAACAGCCCTAGCATTGAAGGAACGTGGGAATTAGAGAGTTTTTACAACTATGACGGCGAAAACGTCATAGATACGATTGAAAAATCGGATGGTTACCGACAGGTTAAAATGTATTCCAAGGAGAAAATTATGTGGACCCGATATGTTCCGGACGAACCCAACGGAAGGTTTGGCTACGGATCATACAAGGTAACTGACAACTCGTTGATTGAGGTTATCGAATACGGGGACGACGACATGATGAAGGCCTTGGATACCATGAGAAACTTTACATTTGAACTCATTTTAAACGAGGACTCCTTCAGCCAAATTACGGTTGATTCGGAGGGTAACCGAACGTTTTCCGAAAATTACAAGCGGATTGATTAAATTACAATCACAAAAAAAAGGCACTGAAATCAGTGCCTTTTTTTGTGTCTCATAGTCAAAATCTATTCCGAAGCCTGAAGCTCTTTGCTCTCCACGGCTGCCAAATAGCGTTCGGCATCCAAGGCCGCCATACAGCCCGTACCGGCCGCGGTAACTGCCTGCCTGTAGATTTTGTCCTGTGCATCGCCACTGGCAAAAACGCCGGGTTTGTTCGTTTTGGTGGATTTGGGCTGGGTGATGATATAGCCTGTCTCATCCATATCCAATTGTCCCTTGAACACATCCGTGTTCGGTTTGTGACCGATTGCAATAAACAGTCCTGTTACAGGGATATCTTCCTTCTCCCCTGTTTCGTTGTTCACCACACGAACGCCTTCTACCACCTGTTCGCCCAATACTTCTTCAACCTCTGTATTGTATCGGATTTCAATATTATCCAAACTGTTCACGCGATGTTGCATGGCTTTGGAGGCACGCATGTAATCCTTACGGACGAGCATGGTCACTTTGGTACAGATATTGGCCAAATAGGATGCCTCTTCGGCGGCAGTATCCCCTGCCCCAACAATGGCGACCTCTTGTCCTTTATAAAAGAAGCCATCACAAACGGCACAAGCAGAGACACCTCCGCCCCTTAAACGTTGCTCGCTGGGCAAATTCAAATATTTCGCGGATGCTCCGGTTGAAATAATAACAGTTTCGGCCTCCAACTGTGTGCTATCATCCACGGTAATTTTATGGATACCTCCTACTTCATCGCTCAACTCCACTGCGGTTACCATACCTATGCGCACGTCCGTTCCAAACCTTTCGGCCTGTTGTTGCAACTGCATCATCATGGTGGGACCATCCACTCCTTCGGGGTACCCTGGGAAGTTGTCCACTTCAGTAGTGGTGGTCAACTGGCCACCGGGCTCCATTCCCGTATATAAAACTGGTTTTAAATCCGCCCTAGAGGCGTAAATGGCAGCGGTATACCCTGCTGGACCCGATCCGATAATCAATGTTTTGATTCTTTCCACTTGTTCTGACATAAATCTTCTCCTGATAAATTACCTTACAAAAGTAGGTTTTTTGTCCAAAAACTTACACCATCAGGTTTTCCAGTTTTTTTAAAAGATGTAAACAATTGGGGTGAAGGACCTTTCTCGGGCAAAAAAAGCCCATAAATAAAAAGGAGCCGGATGGACCGGCTCCTTTCCGAAAAAGTAGGTCAAATTTATGGGAACATATATTTGATCTTAGAAACCGTTACAACCAAGGGGCTCAACCTCAAAAAACCCCTTGGAGCAACGTAAACCTTGTTAACAAATAAGATGTCAGGTAAAGAACACTTAGTACCCTATAAATCACCCCAATCCTATTTAAGGTTTTAACTCAAGCTTGGCAGCTTTCGTTATCTGGTACAAACATAGTGCTGCCCGTTGGATTTTTAGTGGGTGAATTTACGGATGGGCCTTCTGAATTGACGGATGCCCCTTTTGAATTGATCGATGCGTTTTTTGGACCTTGCGTAGGAAAATATGACAAAAATAGCAAAATGTTGAATTCCAGCTATTTAATCAAAAAAACAAAATTATTGCTTGTATTTCAGTTTACGCTCAATGGTTTCGATCATTACATTGGCAATATCCTTGCCGGTGGTATTTTCGATACCTTCCAGACCGGGAGAAGAGTTTACCTCCAACAATAATGGTCCTTTGTTGGAACGAATAAGGTCTACACCGGCCACATCCAAATTGAAAACCTTCGCGGATTTGATAGCCAATTTACGCTCTTCTGGAGTGATTTTTACCTTTGAAGCCGCTCCTCCTTGGTGGATGTTGGCACGGAACTCGCCTTTTTGCGCAGTCCGTTGCATGGAGGCCACCACCTTGCCATTCACCACAAAGCAACGGATATCGTGTCCGTTGGCCTCTTTGATAAACTCCTGTACCAAGATGTTGGTCTGTACACTCTTAAAGGCATTGATTACACTTTCTGCGGCCTTGTTGGTCTCTGCCAACACTACCCCTTTGCCCTGGGTACTCTCCAATAATTTTATGATCAAAGGGGCACCGCTCACCATACGGATAAGGTCCTTGGTATCCATCGGGGATTTGGCGAAGCCCGTTGTTGGGATGTGAATATCGTTTTTGGAGAACAATTGTGAGGCAAATAATTTATCACGAGATCTACCAATAGAGTCAGCTGAATTCAAACAATAAACGCCCAAGGTATCAAACTGTCGCAGCAAGGCGCAGCCATAAAAGGTGACAGCAGGTTTGATTCGGGGAATCACGGCATCGAACTTGTCCAAAATGTTCCCTCCGCGATATCTGATTTCGGGGGTGGCCGCATCCAACTTCATATACACATGTTCCACATTTAAAAAGACGACTTTGTGACCTCTCATTTCGCCAGCCTCGATAATGCGCTTGTTGCTGTACAAATTGGGATTACTGGCCAAAAGCCCTATGCGCAAGCCCTTTTTTTCTGTGGTATATGGCTTGTACTTCTCTTCCAACTCATCGTCCGTAATATCCCCTTGAAGAAAACTTTGGGAAGGATCTACCAGATATCTTCCATTCATGGCTTCACGGCCCAATAACATCCGATACTCCATGGTATCCCGATTGGCCAAGGTAAGGTCTATTTCAAACACATTACCGGCAATATTTACTTTGGTCCGTATCACCGGTCGTTCTTCACCGATACCAGCCGAGCTTTTTACGTTTCGTACATCGACCAATTTGGCTTGGCAAAGAATTCCTATGCTTCTATTGTCTTGAACGGGATTGACCTCAAACCTAACCCATTCTTCCAATCCTTTGTTGAATACTTTGATCTTACTGGCTTGGATGGATGATGTTTTTGCCCCAGAGTCCACTCTGGCCTTTATGGCCGGAATTCCCAAATCATCGAAACGGCACCATTCTTCGCTGCCCAAAACTTTAATATCGCTCAAAATACTGTCTTTTTAACTGATTAATCGCATAATGAACAAGTCTACCACCTCTACCAAAATCAATATAATAATAATCCACTCGAGCCTACTGCTCTCCCTGTGGTCCATTATGTTCATGAAGAGGCTCAGGTTTTCCTTGATCACATGTCCTTGTTCCTTTATGTTCCTATACCTTTCCTTTAGGTCAAAGATTTGTTTGAGGCCCTTATCCAATCGGTCCAGTTCCAAATCTTCCCAAACTACTTCGTGGGAATCAAAAATATACAGGTTTTCGGAAATCTGGTTGTTTATGTTCAATACTTTTGCAATATGCCGCTTTAGCTTTTTGCCGCCGATGTCCAATTTTCCGTTTTCCTCCAAATAGGTGGTATGCTCGCGGGTCTCTTTCATGGCCTGTTCGGACAGACCTGCATAATAATCCAATGCCACTGACTGCGACAAATGTAACAGGGCCAAACGTATGCCTTCTACGTTTGATTTTGGCAGCAGCACCTTTTCATTTTCTATGGTTGCGTTTTCCCGATCGGACACCAACTCCATTTCCATGGTTTCGTTGATGTCGGATGGACGCCATTCTTCACAATAGGGCTCAATTTCCTTCAAAAGTTGGGCTATTTCGGACTCCGAATACCCAAAAAACGAGACCACCCCATACCTGAATATATAGAGGTAACGCGATGCATCGGAATAGAAAAGCTCGTCCCTATCCCCTACAATCAGTTCTTTGTCCAAGGCTTTCCTGCACGCAGTTATGTTGATACTGGTGGCAAGATGCAGGGCCAATGCCTCTGATGCCATTTCGGTAAAATATGATGTTATTGTTACAACTATTCCTCCTCGGAACCTTCCAGTTCGTCGGTGTTCAAATCGGATTCGTCCTCGGAATCGTTGTCCGAATCATCAAAATCCTCCATGGCCATGACCAATCGTTTGCTCACCTTGACCAGATAGGCCGTGTCCTCGGTACGGACTTCAACACACTCCACCACCTCGTTATTGGCGTTCCTGTAGGTCACGATATCGTCATCATCGTAACCATCGGGAAATTTTTCCACCAGAAGGTTGAGCATGTGCTTGTCCAATTTCTTAAAATCTACGATCACTCGTTTTAAAGCGGGGGTTTGTCCTTTCCTCATGGTTACATGTCTAGTAAATAAGCAAAAATCAAAGGCGCCACGATGGTCGCATCGGATTCTACAATGAATTTTGGGGTGTCGATATCCAGCTTGCCCCAAGTAATCTTTTCGTTGGGAACAGCTCCGGAGTATGAGCCATAACTTGTGGTTGAGTCACTAATTTGGCAGAAATAGCTCCAGAAAGGGGTGTCGGTCTGTTCCAGATCTTGGTATAACATGGGCACCACGCAAATGGGGAAATCCCCTGCAATACCACCTCCAATTTGGAAGAAACCTATCCCGTTTTCCGAATTTTTTTGGTACCAATCGGCCAAAAAGGTCATGTACTCGATACCGGATTTGACGGTGCTGGCCTTTAATTCTCCTTTGATCACGTAACTGGCGAAAATGTTCCCCATGGTACTGTCTTCCCAACCTGGAACCACGATAGGCAGGTTCTTTTTCGCTGCGGCGTACATCCACGAATCTTTGATGTCTATTTCGTAATACTGCTCCAAAACCCCGGATAACAGCAGTTTGTACATAAATTCATGCGGAAAATAACGTTCTCCTTTGTCATCGGCCTCTTTCCAAATATCATAAATATGCTTCTGAAGTCGTCTAAAAGCCTCTTCTTCCGGAATGCAAGTATCGGTTACACGGTTGAGGCCATTTTCCAATAGATCCCACTCTTGTTGGGGGGTCAAATCCCGATAATTGGGCACTCTTTTGTAGTGGGAGTGCGCCACCAAGTTCATCAAGTCCTCCTCCAGATTGGCCCCGGTACAGGAGACAATGTGGACTTTATCGGTACGGATGATCTCTGCGAAGATTTTCCCAAGTTCAGCTGTACTCATGGCGCCGGCCAAGGACACCAACATTTTTGAACCTTTTCCCAGTTGATCTTCGTACCCTTTAGCGGCATCCACAAGGGCGGCCGAGTTAAAGTGCAAAAAGTATTTTTGTATGAATTTTGATATTTCTCCTTTGTTACTCATCGTAATCTTCTAAATTGTTTTTGGATTTTTTGAAGTCGTCATCGTCCTCAAAACTTTCATCCATAAATTCGTTATTGTTTGAAAATTTATAGCTCAACATTTTATAGTAGAGCTTCGCTGCCAAGAAATCTGACGAGCGGTCCACATCATTGGGGCATAGTTCCACGATATCAAAACCTACGACATTCTTCTCACTGAAAACCCTGCGCAAAAAGTCGAGGGTCTCGTACCAAAACAGCCCACCAGGTTCCGGTGTTCCGGTCGATGGCAGTATGGATGGGTCGAAGGCATCCAAATCGAAGGTAATGTACACGTTGTCCGTCATCAAGTCCAAGGCGGCATCCATCCAAAAATCATCGGAAACCATTTCATGGGCAAAGAATACGTTGTCCCTGTCCATCACCAAGGTTTCGGTGTGGTCCATGCTACGAATCCCCACCTGTACCAAATTGGTGGTCTCATTGGCTTCGTACAACGCGCAGGCATGATTGTATTTGGTGCCACCGTATTCTTTTCGCAAGTCGGCATGGGCATCGATTTGCAAAACGGTAAGATCTTCAAAACACTCGTTGAATGCCCTGATCGCTCCAATGGAAATGGAATGCTCTCCACCAAACATGGTTACCATTTTATTTCGGTTGATGTAATCCTTCACCGTTTTGTGAACGGATTCCACCATAGCATCGGGTGTATCAAAACCATCCAGGGTATCGGCTAGATAAATGCCCTGTTTGTACACTTCGCTATCCGTTTCAATATCATAGATTTCCATATTCTCCGAGGCTTCCAAGAAGGCTTCCGGACCTTTGTCCGCACCTTTGCCCCAAGTACTGGTACCATCGTAGGGAACGGGCAACAATACTACTTTGGCCTTTTCGGCCGAACCGTATTCCTTTGGAATACCGGCATATGTTCTTTCTGTTTTCATTTTTTTATTGATTTCTTTTTCAATTATTGCTAGATACCGACACATCATCGGCTTCAACCAATTCATCTGTCTTATCCTTGCTTTCGTAACCCAAAATGGACAGGAACTCTCCAGCTGTCTGTTGTTCGGCAAAAACCGATGTTTCTAGGTTGCCCTCTTCATCCCGTTGGATCAAAACGTGTTTGGGATGAGGAATCAAACAATGCTGCAATCCTCCAAATCCACCGATTGTTTCTTGATAGGCCCCTGTATTGAAAAATCCAATGTAAAGTGGCCTGTCCTTTCGATATTTGGGCAGATAAATGGCGTTCATGTGCTGTTCCGAATTGTAATAATCGTCACTGTCGCAGGTAAGTCCGCCCAAAAGCACACGCTCGTACTCGTCGTTCCAGCGGTTGATGGGCAGCATGATAAATCTTTTGCTTATGGCCCAAGAATCCGGCATGGTTGTGATGAAGGAGGAATTGATCATGTTCCACTTTTCGCGGTCGTTCTGTTGCTTTTGGTAGAGGATTTCGTAAATGGTACCACCACTTTCGCCCACGGTAAAGCTTCCGAATTCGGTAAAAATATGGGGAGGCTCCACTCCTGCTTCCTGACAGGCCTGACCAATTTGATGGATGATTTCGTCCACCATATACTCATAATCATACTCGAATGCCAAGGAATTTTTGATGGGGAACCCACCTCCTATATTAAGGCTATCCAACGTAGGACACACCTTTTTTAGGTTGATGTACACCTTCAAACATTTGAGCAGCTCGTTCCAATAATAGGCGGTATCGCGAATTCCCGTGTTAATGAAGAAATGGAGCATTTTGAGCTCAACTTGCTCATTTGGCTTTATGGATTGATTAAAGAAGGGTACAATATTCTTGTAACCAATACCCAGTCTTGAGGTATAAAACTCAAACTTGGGTTCTTCCTCGGATGCAATCCGAATCCCGATCTGGAACTTGCCATCAATGGCTTCGCCCAACAAGTTGATTTCTTCGTAATTATCGATAATGGGAATGCACTTCCTATGACCATTGTTGATCAATCCAGCGATGTTGTTGATGTATTGATCTCGTTTAAAACCATTACAGATCACGAAAGTATCCTTGGTAATTTTACCAGCTTTCTTCAGGTGCTGCACAATGTTGATGTCAAAGGCTGACGAGGTCTCAATATGGATGTCGTTTTTCAAGGCCTCGTTGAGGACATGCTCAAAATGGGAACTTTTGGTACAGTAGCAATAATGGTACTTACCGGCGTATTTATGCTTTTTGATGGCTGCATTGAACCAACCCTTTGCCCTTTGGATATTATCGGATATTTTGGGCAAATAGGTAAACTTTAAGGGGCTACCATATTTTTGGACCAATCCAAATAGATCAATACCGTGAAACTCCAGTCTGTTGTTGTTCAATTGAAATTCCTCTTGTGGGAAATCATAGGTTTGCTCGATCAGATCGATGTACTTTGTTTTCATTTAAATTTCGTTGTTGAATAAAAGATAGTGAGAAATATAGAACCAGAAAAATCACCATTTCTCAAATACGAAATTCAAATACGGTATAGGGTACAAAGTAGGGAATCCGTGAAATATCACGGCTGATATCATGTGGTTTTTCGAAAGTCAGCCCGTGTATCCGGTGTCTTGTTCTTAAGACGGCTTGTTGGGTAGACTTTCTTATCCCCAAAAGCCCGAACATGAAAAAAGTCTTCAAAGCTTATAGGCAATGCGTCCAATTTGGCTGGACTCATTTATGGGGCAAACATAACTAAAAATCCAATACTGCAAGTTTTTTTACATAAAAAATTCATCAACACAAACCAATGATTATCAATATTTTATGTCTTAAAAATAAAAATGACGATTAGTGAAAAGCAAAACTGGCCAGTAACAAAACGCTACTGACCAGTTTAGGTTTTTAAAAATATGTTGAACGGTACTGCCTAACCTACCAATGGTGGCTTGTCGTTAATGAATGGCTGCTTGTAAAAGCGTCTTCCCGTTGCTTGGTACAGTGCATTGGACAATGCACCTATTGCCGGGGGCAGGGAAGGTTCTCCCAACCCAGTCGGGTCGATACCGTTATCCACAAAGTGCACCTCAATATTCTTAGGTGCCTCGGAGTGACGAATGAGTCGATAGGTATCAAAATTGGACTGCTCCGGTCTACCATTTTCAAAGCTCAGGGCACTGTAGGTGGCGTGACCGATACCATCGATCATACCTCCTTCAATCTGGTTTTTGGCTGCCAGTGGATTGATTACAATTCCGCAATCCACAGCGCAGGTGATTTTATCCACTCTGGGCATATCGCCCCCATCTTCCAGTTCCAGTACTTGTGCAACATAGGAATTGTGGCAGTAATAGGCCGCTACCCCACGCGCTTTGCCCGTATCGGTACCCCAATTGGCTTTTTCTTTGACCAACTTAAGGACGCCTGCATATCGTTCTGGATCGTAATCGTTCTTTTCCGGATCGCCCACAGGGTTGTTGATGGCCCTATCAAAAAGTTCCAATCTAAATTCCAATGGGTCTTTTCCGGCAGCTTCGGCCACTTCATCCATAAAGGCTTGTTCGGCCCCTGCAATAAAGTTAGATCGTGGTGCTCTCCAAGCTCCAGTAGTTACATTGGTGGACAAGCTATGCTTTTCTGCCAGGTAATTATCCACGGCACCCGCTGGGAAACGATTTTCGAAAACCAAATCATCGTTGGTTCCTGCGCCTCGTACATGCCATGCAATCAAATTGCCATTTTCATCCAGCCCGGCCCTGTACTTAACCTTATAAGAGGGTCTGTATGTACCTTGGGTCATATCATCTTCCCTTGTGTACACCAATTTTATGGGTGCATTCATTTTTTGGGAGATCACGGCGGCCTCGATAACGAACGGGCCATAAAGTCTACGACCAAAACCACCGCCCATTCGGGTCATCATGATATCTATTTTTTCCAAGGGCATGCCCAAACGGGCAGCCAAAGATTTTTCTGCAAATTCCGGGGTCTGTATGGGCCCTAAAAGTTCAGCCTTTTCTGGGGTAACATGTGCAAAAAAGTTCATGGGCTCCATGGTATTGTGCGCCAAGTAAGGTGCCGAATAGGTGCTTTCCACAATTTTTGCCGCCTTTTTGAAAGCCGCATCCACATCACCATCTTTTCTTGCAGGAGTCTCTGTGGGCTTTTCCAACAGTTGGGCCAAGGACTCTTCGTGATAGGAGGTGCTTTCGGCCATGGAGTCTTGCTCCCACTCTACATTGAGCGCTTTTTTTGCCTGCATGCATTCCCAAGTGCTGTTCCCTACGATGGCCACCAATTCTGGAATACCTCCTTGATCGGACCATTGTTTTTCCATGCCTTCAGGATAGACCTCAAAGTGGAAAACATCTTTGATTCCGGGCATTGTTTTTACGGCATCGGCGTTCATTCCCTTGTATTTCATTCCGAACGCAGGGGGATGAACGATCATCGCTGTCAACATACCTTCCTTGTATACATCCAATCCAAACAAGGGTTTACCGGTTACAATGGCTTTACCATCCACGTTTTTTTTGTCGGTACCGATAATGGAAAAACTATCGTTGTCCTTGAGTTCCACTTCGTCGGGCACTTCAATGCTCGTTGCAGCAGAGGCCATTTCACCATATCCGGCCGATTTTCCGCTGGCTTCATGGGTCAGGGTTCCATCTTTAGTGGTGATTTCGTTGGCTGGCACGCCCCATGCCTGAGCTGCCGCCTCTTTCAACATATATCTTGCGGTAGCACCGGCCATTCGCAAACCTTCCCACCCTTGTCGGATGGACTGGCTACCTCCGGCCAACTGCCGGGTAAAGATAGCAGTGTTTAGGGGTGCTTGTTCCACTATAACGTCTTTCCAGGCCACATCGAGCTCTTCGGCCACGATCATGGGCATGGATGTTTTTACGTTTTGTCCTATTTCAGGGTTTGGGGACATAATGGTTACCAAACCATTGTCGCCCACCTTTAAAAAGCCGTTCAGTTCGAACCACTCCTTGGGCAGGCTGTTGACCTGCTCGGGCGT
The DNA here is from genome assembly GCF_030733585.1 of Allomuricauda sp. MMSF_3307. Classification (NCBI taxonomy): domain Bacteria; kingdom Pseudomonadati; phylum Bacteroidota; class Flavobacteriia; order Flavobacteriales; family Flavobacteriaceae; genus Allomuricauda; species Allomuricauda sp. MMSF_3307. The sequence goes on along the minus strand of NZ_JASHIQ010000002.1, from coordinate 380,414 downwards.
CATTTTACAAGAAGCCAACCAATTAAACCCAATAACGAGTCCACCACTGGCCAGTCCTGCATTCCGAATAAAGGCGCGTCGTCCTATTTTAGTCTTTACAAGTGTCATGATTACTGTTTTTTGGATTTATGATTTGGCCGCTAGCTTGACGGCTTTCTTGATTCTGGTATAGGTACCACAACGGCAGATGTTACCGTTCATGGCCATTTCGATTTCCTCGTCGGTCGGGTTTGGATTTTTCTCCAAAAGTGCGGAAGCGGTCATGATCTGACCCGCCTGACAATACCCGCATTGAGGCACATCCACCTCTAACCAAGCTTTTTGGACCGGATGATCGCCTTCTTCCGATAATCCTTCTATCGTAGTGATTTCCGAATTTCCTACGGAAGACACGGTGAGCATGCAAGCCCTTGTTGCCGTTCCATCCAAATGAATCGTGCAAGCACCGCATTGTGCGATACCACATCCATATTTTGTTCCCACTAAATTGAGGTGATCTCTTAAAACCCAGAGCATGGGTGTAGACGGATCTACATCCACCTCCTGTTGTTTTCCATTAATGTTGAGTGTAAATGAAGCCATATGAGTTGATTAATTGTCCTTCAAGTTAAAGATTTATTGTCTAAAATGAGTGGAGAAACCTAAACATCCTGTTAAAATTAACATTGTTTTTTGGTTTTTTGTCCTTACTTAAAACCAGTATAAATAACTCGGCCATATTTGGTATTTGGACTGTGATAAATGCAACAAGCCAAGCTTTATTTTTTAGTAGGCCAATCGGGCAAAAACAGGCAAGTGATCGGAAGGATATCGGGTATCCCTGGAATCGCTCAAAATGGCACTTTTAAGCACCTCGAAGTCATCTGAAACAAAAATATAGTCGATTCTCCGCTCCACAGGCTCATTAAATTTAAACCCATTAAATGTCCCCTTTGGACCAAAAGCATTGGTTCCTGCTGCAATGTGGGCATCGGCCATTGCGGTCAAGATTACCTGAACCCCTTTGCTATCACTTTCCAGATTGAAATCTCCCATAATAACCACGGGGTCATCCTCAGTGTTCAGCTCCTTGGCTTTTTCAAGAATCAATTTGGAACTTTCTTCCCTAGCTTTTGCACCCACATGATCAAAATGGGTATTGAAAACCATGAAACGGGTGCCATCCTCCCTTTTTTCAAAAAGACCGTAGGTACATGTTCGGGGCAATGCAGCATCCCAGCCTTTGGATGGCTTTTCGGGAGTGGTGGACAACCAAAAGGTGGATTGTTCGATGAGTTTCACCGTTGTGGTGTTGTAAAAAACCGCGGTGTGCTCCCCGCGCTCATCCCCATGGTCACGACCCACCCCAAAATAGGCGTACTCTTTTAGACCATTATCAATTTCTTTTACCTGATGAATCAATCCTTCTTGGATACCGAATACATCGGGCCGATAAAAGTTGAGTTGGGAAATCAAAAAATCCTTTCGGTTGTCCCAATGATTGGGCGCGTCTCCCGGATTATCAAACCGGATATTATAGGAAATCAGGTCGATGCTCTGCGCATTGGCCTGTACCATCAATCCAAAGAAAAAAAGAATAAAAGGAATGTGCTTCACGATGTTTGTATTAACGCTGATGCAAGATAAGAGGTCTTGCCGAAACATGCAGCTATCCTCCATTACCGTATCATTAAATTGTTCCTATTGATCTATTGGGATATTATTGTTCGAAACGTAAGATTAATTCTAGCAGACCCCACCTTTTTGGTGGGCGGCAAACGATGCAACCAATGGTTTTGTGTTGCGCCTTTCATCACCAGCAGGCTTCCGTGATCTAACAGCAATTCCACCTTTCCCTTGGTGGTTTTGTGCTTAAATACAAATTTGCGTTCCGCCCCAAAACTATAGGAGGCTATGGCTCCATTCTTTTTAAGTTCCTTTTCGTTGTCCGTATGCCAACCCATCCCCTCTTCTCCTGTGTGATACAGGTTCAACAGGCATGAATTATAGGTTTCGTTGGTCAGGTTTTCGGCCATTTCCTTGAGTTCCCTTAGTGTGGGAGTCCATGGCAACGCCTTTTTGGTACTGTTGGAATAGGTGTAATCATAAGGTTGGTCACCATACCAGGCCACTTTTCGCTTGGTTACGATGCGCTTGCCGAACATGTGCACCACATCCGCTTCCCAAGGAATGGTATCCGCAAGGATTTTAAAGAAGTCATCGGCTTGCTCCAACGGTATAATCGGGCCAAAATAGTTCACTACCCCATCCTTGGGCAACCAATTTTTGGATGGATCAATCTGTTCCGTAAATAAATCCATTTCCTTTTTTTAGGTCAACAATCTTTTTTGGCTATTGGTCAATATTTCTCCCACTCGATCTTTGAGTTTTTGGGGTTCCACTATGGTCGCATAGTCGGCAAACATCAGATACCAACGTGCAAAACCGTTATGGCAATCGGTGGTCATAAAGGTCATTTCCACTTCGTCACCTTTGGTGTGTTCGGAAATCAGCCCGTAATATTTGCACTGTCCGCGAATATACTTGGCCACGGATTTATCCACCACTATCCTCACTTTGGTTTTTTCCACTGCTTCGGTTTTCTGGCGATGTTCGTCCATAGTACCGTGTTCTAGGATAAAATCCAAAGATGTTCTGTTGATTTTATGGATTCTATCTGTCCTAAAATGACGATAATCGATCCGCAGATGGCAGTAGCCCAGAATATACCAAAAACCGTTTTCATGAAAAAGGCCCACTGGCTCAATGCGGCGTTCAGAGGGTGCTTCTTCCCGAAGGGATTCGTACCGCAGGAATACCTGTTTGCGTTCGGCAATGCTCTCGAACAAAATTTCCAGGGCATCGGGCACCTCAGCATTGAACAACACCTGACCGGGAACTATGGATACTTGGGACTCCAATGTTTCCACCCAATCCTTCTCCTTGCCCCTCAATACGGATTTGAGCTTGAACATGGCAGATTCGTAATAGGCCCCTAAGGATTTATCGGTAAATTTTTGCATCAGTTTTTCGGCTGCCACAAAACTTCCCGCTTCCTCCCGGGTAAACATCACTGGGGGCAAACGGTAGCCCTCCATGATGGAGTAGCCCACCCCGGCCTCGCTCACAATGGGCACGCCGGAGGCTTCGAGGGTTCTGATGTCCCTATAAATGGTCCGCAAACTAACCTCAAAACGGTCTGCAAGCTCTTGGGCCTTAACAATACGCTTACTTTGTAACTGTACCAAAATGGCTACTATTCGGTCAAAACGTTTTACGGTGTCCATTCCCATAATTGTGTGAGCTATATCCCAAAGATAGGATTTCAATCCGTGGATGGGAGTTCTTTTCCAGCTCATATGTAATCATTTATAATTTGATAAAACTAGGGTTGACCAGTGACAACGGACTGTCAACACGATTTTTTTTGATGTTGTTTTTTACTACTGACACATGGCTGTCACCCACCCCTCCTAATTTTGGTTTCAGAAACAATAAACCTTTAAATCACAATTTCATGGAAAACACCATTAATGAACAAACATCGGCCCAAGTCATTACCCCCGCACAATTCTTGGAACATTACCAAGGTCACAGGCGGCTTACACGAAAACTCATCGAGGCATTTCCCGAAAAAGAGTTTTTCACCTATAGTATCGGTGGGATGAGACCCTTTTCCGAGATGGTGAAAGAGCTTTTCGCCATTGCGGTTCCCGGACTCATTGAAATTGTTTCCGGTAAAGTCGGAGATTTTGATGAGCACCGGGATTTTGGGAATACCAAAGCCCAGTTTTTGGCAAAATGGGACCAAGACACCGAGGACATCAACAAGCTGTGGGCAAAAATTTCGGAAGCTCGCTATCAAGAGCACGTGAAACTTTTTGGCCAATACGAAGGTTCTGTGCAATCCTCTATCCTTTATTTTATTGACAATGAGGTGCACCACCGAGCCCAGGGGTATGTTTACCTGCGTTCCTTGGGGATTGAACCACCGTTTTTTTACGATCGCGATTAAATCGAAGCCATGAAGACTATACTCGTATTCAAAACCTCGGTAAAACAAAAGGGCGAAGTGAACCAACTTCGTCCTTGGTTGAACAAGTTGGTCAATAGCAATGGGTGCTGGAACTTTGACTTGGAGGATTGCGATAAAATTCTTCGGGTGGAAACACAAAGCCTTCACGCTCCAACGATTGCTTCACTCCTGAAAAACCAGGGGTTTTATTGTGAAGAATTGCATTGAAGCTCATCAAAGAACACTGAAGCCCCGCCAAAAAGCGGGGCTTCAGAATGATGTATACCTTTCAGACCAGGTCCAAATTATAAATTGGCTTTTTGTTTGAGTGCATTGAACTGGGTCAATAATTCTTGGTAACGGTCTTTTTCTTCTTGCCCGGGTACTTTGTCGCCACTACTTAAAATGTAATACAAATAGGAAATTTGGGCAACCATTACCACCTCGGGATAGGCGCCCTCATCATTTTTGAGTTCCTTTAAAATATCTTTGTATGGCTGAAGTTGACTTTCGCCTGCATTTGCTTTTTCAAGTTCCTTTATCTTTTCCTCTACCTTATCTTGAAGCATTCGAGCCTCCGACAATAAATCTATCACCTTTAACTGAAGGGCCTGTTGGGCCTGCAAATCGGCCATGGTAACGCCATCATCCTCCAATTTCGGATCCATCAGAATCTCAAACTGTTTTTCGAAAGATTGGTTACCAACGGTCAACTTGGCCTTGTACTTGCCCGGCAAGGCCATGGGGCCATTTCGGTAACGTCTTCTTTTGTTCTTCGCCCAAGCCCCTTTTTGTTCCAAGTTCCACTCAAAACGATTGATGCCCTTTTTGGTTTCCAATTTTTCATCCATGTAGACAAAGGTCATGCTCAGGCTCATATCCTCCACTTTCTCCGAAGTGGATTTCAACTGGGTGGAGTCGCTGACAATGGTGGCTACCTCTTTGCCTTGGGCATCCAAAATTTGCAGGCTCACCCCGTCCTTGACATCAGAGGGCAAGTAGTAGTCAATAATTACACTGGTTGATGGGTAATTTGGGAAATCACCTCCCCATGGGGTTTGATAGCGATAGGTGTCGTCGGGTTGGAACAATACAGGACTATCACCCAATTGTGTGATTTTTTCATCTTGAAGCGTGGTCACTTTGTCCAAGATCCAGAAACCGCGGCCCATGGTACTCAATACCAAATCCCCTCGGAATAGGGTTATATCGGTAATGGGGGTGACGGGCAGGTTTTGCTGGAATTTTTTCCACGTAGTGCCATCGTCAAAAGACACAAACATTCCATATTCAGTTCCAGCGTAGAGCAATCCTTCACGCACTGGGTCTTCCCGTAAAACCCTTGTGGTATAATCGGAAGGAATTCCATTGGAAGCAGTACTGATGAGCTCCCAACTTTCCCCATAGTTATCGGTTTTATAGAGATAGGGTGTTTCATCGCCCAATAAATGACGGTCCACGGCGATGTAGGCCTTGGCCGGATTAAACTGTGATGGCTCCACAGACTCCACCCTACCACCTTTGGGCATTTTTTTGGGTGTGACGTTCTTCCATGTTTTCCCGCCGTCCTTGGTCACAGAGATCACCCCATCGTTGGAGCCGGTCCAAATCAAGCCCTTGCTGATTTTCGATTCCCTGATGGAATATAGGGTGCTGTAATATTCTTCGCCTGTAATGTCACGGGTAATGGGATTACCGGAAATTACTTGTTTATCGGGTTCATTGGCCGTAAGGTCGGGGGAGATAATTTCCCAATTTTGGCCACCGTTGCTGGTTTTGTGCAAAAATTGGGACCCCATGTAAACGGTTTTGGGGTCGTAAGGGGACACATGGATGGGTGCCACCCGCTGAAATCTGTATTTTAAATCCTTTGGATTGTGTCCGTAAATGTTGGATGCCCCAATGGAATATTCACGGCTTTGTCCTGTTTTCTTGCTGTATACGCTAAAGCGTCCTTTACAATTGTTGTAAACGATGTAGTGGTTGCCCGGCATGGGGATCACCGGTCCGGTTTCGCATCCCCCTACATCCAACATCACCGGTCCATTTATTGGAGAAGTTGCCGAAGGCGCCATGCTGGGAATGGCCAAGGTGGTATTGTCCTGCTGAGCGCCATAGACCCAATAGGGGTATTGGTCGTCCACCGCCACTTGATAGATCTCCGCGGTAGGTTGGTTGTATTGTGTGGACCATGTTTTTCCGCCATTGTGCGATACATTGGCACCTCCATCGTTACATTGGATCAACAAATCGGGATTATCCGGGTTCAACCATATATCGTGGTTATCGCCGTGGGGGACACTCATGCGTGTCCAAGTCTTGCCCCCATCCACGGATTTGATCAATGGGTTGGCATTGGAATACACAATATCGGGATTGGTGGGGTCCAACTCAATATTGGTATAGTAAAATGGTCGGTTGACCAATCGCTCATCATCCGAAACATGGACAAAGGATTTTCCTTGATCCACCGATTTGTACAATCCTCGGTCGTCTCCCGGGGCTTCAACAACGGCGTAAAGGATGCTGGAATCCACTGGGGACACGGCCAAATCAATTTTACCGATCAAACCTTTTGGGAGTCCGTCTTCCAATTTCACCCAATCCTTTCCTCCATTTACTGATTTATAGATGCCACCTTCGCTATTTTTACCCCCAGAATCTATGGTCCATGGGGTCCTTCGCGCTTTCCATGCGGCTGCGTACACTACATTGGGATTGCCTGGCAATAATTCCAAGTCGGCAAAGCCCGTTTCCTCGGAAACATACAATACTTTTTCCCAGGTTTTTCCGCCATCGGTAGTTTTAAAAACACCTCGTTCTTCGTTGGGTTTAAAGGCGTTTCCTATAGCCGCCACCCAAACAATATTGCTATTGGTGGGGTCTATTTCCACGGCACCAATCTGGCCCGCATTCTCCAGGCCGATGTGCTCCCATGTTTTGCCGGCATCTATGGATTTGTACACTCCTTTACCAGAGATAATATTACTTCGGATACCGTCAGAACCCGTTCCGACGTAGACAATGTTGGGATCATTGGCAGCGATTTCAATCGCACCGATAGAAGGTGTTTTAAAAAAGCCATCAGAAACATTATACCAAGAGGTGCCATAGTCCTCGGTTTTCCATACCCCAGCACCAGAGGCCCCGAAATAAAAGGTTCCCTGTTGCAGAGGAGTTCCGGTTACTGTAGTTACACGACCTCCTCGGGAAGGTCCAATGGTACGGTATTGCAAGGCTTCAAAATCCTGTGCGAAAAGGGCACCACTCAGTAAAAATGAAAAAAGAAAGGAAAAAGAACGTTGCTTTAAGCTCATGAGTCAGTTGAATAGTTTGGTTGAACCCCAAATCTACTAAATACCTAGCCAATCTGAAACGGACAGAATAGAATTGCCGGATTTTTTAATAGACCGTTCGATTTGAATCGCCTTTTATGGTGTACCCATTGAGGAGTAGATCAAAATGATTTCTGAAGTCACTCCGGGCAAAATCACTATGGTAATTATTGAAAATGCATTTTCATGCCTTCATGGCTGGCTTTAAACCCTAGAGATTCATAAAAACGGATGGCATCTGGACGTTTTTTGTCGGTGGTCAACTGTAATAGATGGGCATTACGTTCCTTTGCTATTTGGATAGCCCATTGAAAAATGGTTTTTCCAACACCTTGGTTGCGATACGACTTGTGCACGCGTACCCCTTCAATCTGGGCACGAACACCACCTTGGTAGGTCAGATAGGGAATGAACGTCATTTGAAAAACTCCAATGACTTCATCTTTTTCGTTTACCACCACAGTAAGTTCTTGGTTTTGGTCAGAGTCGATGCGTTCATAAGCATCATAATAGGTTTGTGGCAAAGGGATGGTATACTTTTCCCGTGTACTTCCCAAAGCATCATCGGCGATCATTTGAACAATGTTAGGTACGTCCTTGATGGTTGCTTTTCTGAAGTTCATGATCATTACCAGTCCTAATTCTTATCAACTCCTTTTCAATTATCTTTTTTGAAAATTTCATCGGAATTTACCCAGTATACTTCTCCTTTTGTAACCCCGTTCCAGCCACTGTTTGGAGGGGAACTATATCTTTTTGAGAAGAAAAAATAGTTGTTATCTGGTGACATATAAGGGCAATAGTACACCCAATTTTCATCTATATTCTCACCAAGATCAAAAGGAACAGGTCTCTGCCATTTGCCATTTTTCTTGAACGAGACCGCAAATCCTTTTTCATCAGTGTACGTATTTGCAGTGATCAGAAAACTTTCATCTGGTGAAACATAAGTGCTTCTTTCTCCTTTTTCAGAGTTGACTTCTGGACCAATATTCACTGGTGTATCAAACTTTCCATTTCCTAAATATTGAGCACGATAGATATCTCCTTTCCCTAGGCCACCAGGTCTGTTGGATGTAAAATACAAGCTGCCATCGGCGACCACAACAGGGTACGATTCTGTATATTCCTGAGTGGATACGGGATAGCCAACTTTTGTGGCCAATTGCCAATTACCATCTATTTTCTGGCTTTTGTAGATGTCAGGTTTGGATTTGTTGGAGTTATCTTCTGGACTTATACCAAGAAAATACATGGTTTTTCCGTCTTGGCTGATAGAAGGATCAATGGCAACTGACTCCTTTTCATACTCTGCAAACATTTGTATGGGTTGTGGGATACTCCATTTACCATCAAAGAATTCAGAATGGTGAATGACAAATTTTTTATCAATGATTCTTGTAAAAAATAGTTCAGTGAATGATGTGTTAAATACCGTATTGATTTCAATGCTATCGGTATTAACTATGGTCGGCGCAAATAATTTCGGCGTATTTGCTGGTGGTATTTGATTAAAATAATCCAAATTAGAATTCGTTTGTTGACAGCCAACTAACATTAAACTTATTCCTATTACGGATTGAAGAAAATATTTTTTATTCATTGTTTGTTATTGTTTAGGTCGGAGTTCCTCAATAATCTGTGCATCCACCCAATAAGGTTTCACCATCTCATATGAACTGCCATCTTCCATGATTTTTTTCTTTGTTCTAGAAAAGAAAAGAAACCTACCATCTGGGGTGACGCTAGCACCACTTTCTTGGTCAGGGCTATTTATCTTATCTCCCATGTTTATTGCAGGTAGCCAGGTACCATCCTTTTGTTTAAAACTAATATAGATGTCGGCCTGGCCAAATCCATCTTCCCTTACTACATCCCATATTAAATAAGTTTCGTCTGGCGCTACATAAGGATGAGCTATGTATTTACCCGTATTAATCGCACCACTCAATTTCATTGGATATTCGTATCTATCAGAAAAAGTGTAAATAGAGCCATTTATACCCATGTCCTCAGTTTTATAAACAGCAAAAAAGAAATTTCCATTTGATGAAACCGACATACCATGAGCCATATCTTTTAAGAATTCACCTTGTTTTTTGGGTTCTGACCAACCCTCATCATTTCTTTCTCTGTAACTCTTTCCTGTATACATTGTATTTCCATCGGTTGAAAATATTGGCCACTTTATATCTATCTCAGACTCTTCGCCCCAATGGTTATTATCAAATCGAATCACATAAAAATTACGCTTTTTATATTCCTTGTTTTTTCTTGAAAAATAGAATTCCTTCATATCTGGTGAAAACCTGCCACCTTCGAACCTCCCGGATGATGATATAATTTTAGGGTTAAAAGGTTTAGGTATTAATTCGGGTGGCTTTTCACCAAAATAAACAGTTTCCAAGACTGATGAGTTATTACGATATGATTTCCCATCCTTATTTTTACCAGCTTCTATGTTTGAGTCCAACTTTTTCAATAAATTTTCTTTTATAGCATCAAATGCTACCCAATAAATATTGCCTTTATTTTCAATTCCTCTATGGAAAAATAAATACTTACCATCGGGTGATACGCTTGCTGCCATTTCTGTTTGGTCAGTGTTTATTTTAGGTCCTAGATTATGGGGTTTGGTCCATGTTCCATTTTGGTTAAAGCTGATGTATAAATCACTTTCGCCATAACCTGAATCACTCTTAAAGTCGTATATCATATAGCTTTCGTCTGGAGCGATATAGGAATGGGCCACCCATTTACCAGTAGCGTTAATTTCCTTTCCCATTCTATCAATGCTTTGGTATTGACCATCTTCTTTTATCGAATTATAAATCACCCAATCTTCTGGAGCATCTCCTTTTTCTCCAGTCGTAAAATATAGGTTCTCATTTTCTGATGAGGTTAAATACATGATGATGGATTTGTCCCTAAATGGAGGTTCTAACGGAATAGGAACATCCCATCCATTCTCAGTTTTGGTGCTGTACCATTGATGCAACCCATTTGATTTTAAAGAGTCAGGTAGTGGTCTTGTACTTCCAAAATAGAGTTTATCACCATTTGGACTGATATGAGGTTCAAAATCCCAGCCTTCAGATGCGGTAAAAAATGCCGGCTCTGGGTTTGACCACTTACCATCAAACAATTTCATAGTATAAACTTCATTGTCCTTTTCTGGTTGTCTACGTGTAAAATAGAGTTCGTCCATTTCAGGACTAAAGGTGATGGCAAACTCATAACCGTCGGTAGAGATAATTCCTTCCCCAAAAATCAGAGGCGTGTCTGTTGGAATATCGGCATCCAACAGCATCAAATTAGATGAGGTTTCTTTGGTACAAGAAAACAACAGGAACAATAAGAGAAGAAATATAAAATATGGTTTTTTCATGATTTCAATTTTGTAAACGATACATTTTTCGCCCTGCTGCTCGATACTTCAAATCCAAGAACATCCTTAGCAGCGTTTCTTACAAAGACCACTTTCAGAAACGACCCTTTATGACCAATAAAATAGTCGTTTTTGATTGCTTTTAATGGAAAGTCCCCAAGTCTTGTGTGTTTTGCTGTTAGCTGTTCTTCTTCAATGAAAAACGAATAATAGGCATTTAACTCGGAACTGTAATACTTTCCTGTGAACTCTTCAAGTGTCGTAGCATTGTAATTTGCGGGAGTATATTTTTCCGAAACGATTTGATAGCCATCATCCAGTGTGATGGTCATCTTGTTGTCTGCAAATGAGATACCCAAATAGTCGTCAATATCCATTTCAAAAGCATGTTCGCCCACCGGCACTAACGCAGTGTTGCCATTCTTTGTGATGAAACGCAGGGTGTCGTTTTCCACCTTTATTTCTCTGGAATATTTGTCACCTTCATCCCAATAATGACCCTCATATTGCATTAACTCTTCAGGTTTAATTGATACAGGGCTTTGATGGGTCAACTTTGCAACCGCTGGGCTTTCGAGCGTTTCATCATCCACATATTGTTCCAAACAAATGTCCATGATATCATACACCATCCTGGCACCATTGATTTCACCGTTTGTATTGGTGAAAATCACGCTGAAGTTCAATTCTGGAAAGGTTGCCAAATACGCCTGATAACTTGCATCTTGACCACTGTGTTCGAGGCGTCTGAATCCTTTATAGTTGTTGATGAACAGACCATTAGCATAGCCATAAGTTTCCCCATTATTCAAATGCCGTAAGGTTTTCATTTTTCTGAAGATATTCTCGTTACCAACTGTTTTTATCTGATAATTTATAGCCCATTTACTCAAATCTGTAATCGTTGTGTTCAAATTGGTAGCACCTACACTGAAGTTATTGAACAAATCTTCTACGTAAGTTGAATCAACTTTGAGATAGGAAAGACTTTTGTTTTTAACCACCTGTCCTTGCTGATCTACGAACTGTGAATCATACATCTGTAGGGGCTCAAAAATGCGTTGATGCGTAAATTCTGAAAAGGACATCTTCGATACGCGAGCTACTATTTCGGCCAACAATGCATAGTTGGCATTACTATACATATGTTTTTCGTTAGGCTTGAAATTTAAGGTCTCTTGATTGAAGATAAGCTCCAATACTTGTTCATTGGTAATGACATCATCCAGCGTCCAGCCTGAGAGGCGCAATAGGTTGTATTTATCTTTTAGTCCACTGGTGTGATTTAAGAGATGGGCAATGGTTATTTTAGGCTCAAAATCGTGCATTTCGGGCAAGTAGGTTCTAATATCATCATCCAAAGACAGTTTTCCCTCATCTTCTAGCAAGAGGATGGCAAATGCCGTGAATTGTTTGGATACGGAAGCTACATGAAAAGAAGTCTCTTTATTAATTGGTATCCCATAATCAAGATTGGCCATACCAAAGTACTTTTCATAGACCAACTTATTGTTCTTTACCAAACCAATCGCAACACCTGGTTCGTTCGCATTATAATGGCTTAAAAGGCTATCAATTTTTATGGATATGCGATGGATATTGATTTCCTCACCAATGTTTTGAGCATATGAAGTAACAGCATTTAAAACAAGCAGTAAGGACGTTATAAATTTAAAAGTTGTTCTCATTTTCTAATTTAGGTTTTCGTATCCGAATAAAGGTTGTCCGTCATCTTTTTCAAACCAACCTCAGGCAAAAACTGATCTGAAATAGTCAAAATCGCATGCAAGTTGTCCCGTAATCGATCCAACTTAACCTCTTCGGGGTTTATAGAGGTTTGTAAAAGATGAAGGGCCATATCGGCCAAAAGCAAACGCTGTTTTTCCAACCAGGCTTCATCATTTTTTTGGGCAGGGTACTGTACATAGGCCGTTTCTATTTGATTGTGCAGTTCCCAGCTAACGTTTATCATTGCAATTCGTTCCTCTTTGGTCATACATTTATGTTTAGCACGTACCAAACCAGTTTGGTACGTGCGTGATTAATTCCAACGGTTAGGTCGAGTTGCCGTTTTAAACATTACCCTCCCTTAAACGGTATGTGAGAGGTCTTGGTTCCAAATCCCTGTGGCTACGGTTTTTTCTACGTAGGTATTGAAATCAGTGGCAGGCCGTCCCAAAACTTCTTCCACATCATAAGATATTTCTTGATTGTCCGGGTTGCCCAATACCTCTTGGAACAGGTATCCGAAGAGCCAAACATAGGAGTCGGGCAATCCGGCCTGTTTCATTCCCGCTTTGAACTCCTCAATGGTGATGGGGTGAAACTGTATTTCCTTTCCGATTCCTGCGGCCATGGCCTCCACAGCCTCCCCAAAGGTCATTTTTCGGGGTCCGGTTACGGTAATGGTCTGTCCGTTGTAGCGATCATCCACTAACACTTTGGCCACTACATCGGCGATGTCGTCGGCATCTACAAAAGGAATCTCCGCCTCTGGCATCGGCAGGGCCACTTGACCGTTCAATACGAACTCCAAAAAAGCGCCCTCACTAAAGTTTTGGTTGAACCAAGAAGCACGTACCAATGTATAGTTCAAACCGGAATTGGCCACAATTTCTTCGCAAGCCTCGGCTTCCTTCTCCCCTTTACCAGACAATAGCACCACCTTTTCCAATCCTTCGCGCAAGGCAGCCTCCGTAAGTTTTTCAATGGCTTCCTTAGACCCCGGGACGGCAAGGTCGGGATAGTACACGATGTAGGCCCTATCCATCCCCTTTAAGGCGGCGGCATAGGAGGATGGGTCTTCCCAATCGAATGCCGGGCTCGTTTTTCTACCAACAACCCTTACGTTGTGGCCTGATTGAATTACATTTTCTGCAACACGACGGCCCGTTTTTCCGGTTCCGCCAATAACTAAGATGTTCTCTGTTTTCATGACTGTTATTTTTAGTTTTAATGTTTGTTCTACTTCAAAAAATGATCGGTATGATCAGGAATTGACTTTTTCCTTTTTTCCATATACCTCGACGTACCAATAGCACGTTGCCGTGATGACAAACTCCATTCCGATAAGCCAAAAGCCAATGGCGGTGAAGAAACTGTAATAACTTCCTCCATAGGGCTCTATGAACAGGGGCACTGTGACCAATGCATCCAAAACCGCTGCAATCGAAAAGAAAACAAGCCCTAACCAGTAACCTTTGGTGGTGTTATTTTTCCTGTAGTATAATTTTGACCCGAACCAAACCAACGGTACCACGCCTATGGACAGAAATATATTGGCTTGTAGCTCAGGGTTCTCCAAAATCGGGATATAAAAAGAAAAGGTATAAAGGCTCACCCCGATAATCCAGATAAAAATGCCTATCGCAATAGCTCTTACATGTTTCATGACTGTTCGTTTTTTGATTGTTATGATTTAATTTCTGTGAATACCGTGATGAGGGATATCAAAAAGGACGCTAAAGCACAAAGGGTACGGATGGTATGAAACCGATTCCATTTGGTTTCGTAATAGTCCCTAAACGATTTAATTCTTTCCAAATCAAGTGCGGAGAGGTCCATGGCCTCCAACTCGTTGTTCAAAGGGACATTCCCCATACCGGTAACTGCGATGGTACCCAAAAGATATAGTAAGGATGACGCCAACAGCAGGCCAAAGGCCAACTTATCCGTTTGAAATTGGTAACTGGCCGCAACTCCCAAAGCGACAATACTCCCAAAGAAAACAATGAAAAATAATGGGTTGAGTATGGCCCTGTTGATGGATTGCATGGTCTCTAGATAAGACAAGTCCGATACTTTTTGGGTTCCGGGAATTACCGATACCGACCAGGCATAAAACAAACCCGCCAATAATCCTGTCAATACGACCGAAGCAAATAGAGAAATTGTTTTGATAGAGACATCCATAATACACCTGTTTTTGATTCTGGGTGTAAAATTGGGATGATTGGGTCAGCGATGCTTGACCCTTTTTGCCAATCTTTTGACATTTTAAGCCAAACTCGCTGTTCTACTGTTGATTACGGAATTCCACAGGTGTCAGGTCAGTCCATCTTTTGAAGGCGCGATTAAAAGCACTCTGTTCGGAAAAGCCAGTTTCGAAGGCGATTTCGGCTATACTTCTTGAACTGTTCCTTAACAGATTCGTAGCGATACGCTCCTGTGTTTTTTTGATGAGATCCCGGAAAGACACTCCGTTATCCGCAAGCCTGCGGGCCAAGGTGCGGTTGCTCATCCCCATAAGGCTTGCAATGTGATGTATGCTAGGGATACCGCTGGGCAGAGCATCCTGTATCAAGTTTTCACAATCGCTGGCAATTCTATTGGCATTAATTTCCATTCCCTTGGTCTCCTCCTCTACGCGCTCCACCAAAAAGCGGTTGATGCTTACATCGGCCTTTGCCGTTCGCATTGCCAAATCTGCCGTGGTATAGGAGATGGAATACTGGGGTTGATTGAAGTGAATGGGACAATTGAACGCCTTTTCGTAGCTACTGATATCCGAAGGGGCACTATGTTTAAAACAAACTTCGGTCGGAGAGATGTTGGACTCCGACATGGCCCGAAGCACGACAACCGTTGCCGAAAGTGTGGCTTCGTTAGACAACTCCAATCCCTTGCGGTGGGGTTCCCTCAATAAATGGATGACAGAAAAGGGATTTCCCTTCTCCACCTTAAAAACATAGGTGTTGGACAGCATCTTAAAATACCGTTCCGAGCGCTCAAAGATTTCTCCAACATAGGAACAAGTGCGCCACGAAAGTCCCAAAACCCCGTAGTCCTCGATTTTCATTTGCTGCCCTACCCGTATGGAAAAACCAGGTCCAAGGGTATCATCTAAACGTTCGTGGAGTTCAAAGAATTCCTCTGCCGGAACCGCTTTAACCGCTTCCAAGTCCTTATAAGGTGTTTTGAATGCATTGAGATAGGCCATTGCTGCCCCCTCTTTCAGGGCACAGTCCATCATTTTCCGATAAAGGCTTACGGCGGTATATTTCATCCTCATGAAAATTTTGACGACCACCCCACCTTGTACCTTAACATCTCCAAGCTGTCGGTAAACCAAAATGCTTGTTATGCCCATTATTTGGGTCGAAGGGGATCAAAAAAAGATTCGAAAGTTCAATATAAGCATCTTTGGGGATATTATCCCCTAATGCAGGAATGGTGCATTAGAGACCTATCTATTTTTTAATGGATAATAGTATCAAAATAGATAGCACTTTTGGTGATAAGCAGTCTATTCTTTTTATCAAAACCTATAAGTGATTCGTCTATGCCCACGCTCCATAAATCATTAGAGAAAACCTAGATTTTAACATAATTGCAACCTCATCCCCATAATCAGATTACAATTTCCAACATTTTAACACATCTAATCGATAGGATTTATTTTTTATGAAAAATATTCATAACTTCATCTATAGTTCTCCTACAAAAAAGTAATTAAAAGGTTTACAAGGATGCCCGTGTACCGACTTTGATGGACATCATTCAAAATAGCACTTTATGTGGAGAAATATACTAAAAACAGCCATTGCCCTCTACATTCCACTTCTCATCTTCTCTTTGTATTGGGGTTATGTACAAAAGCAAAGTCTCATACAAAGTATGGGAACCATACAGCAGCGTAACATTCTCAATAAAAGCTACCACTTGATCGATCAAAGCATCAATTTGATCAGTATAACCTCCTTTTGGTCGGATATCAACTTCCCTGAGGCCTTTTCAAAAACTAACCCCCTTGATGCTACCTTCATCAACAACTATATCCGAATTATGCAGGGTTACCCCATTTATGACCAATTGCGGTTTATCGACTTGCATGGGGAGGAGGTGTTACGGTTTGAAAGAATAGCCCGAGACAGCATGGCCCCTAAAGAACCGCAAAACAAAATCGATAGGGACTATTTTAAAAGAGGGCTGGACCTTGAGAGAGGCCAAGTCTATGTGAGCCCCATTGAACTGAATAAGGAAAATGGTGTGATTGAGGTTCCCCACAGACCGGTGTTGCGAGGGGTGACCCAAATTTTTGATGGCAACGATGTGCAGGTAGGATTGGCCGTGGTCAATTTTAACATGGACAACATTTTCAGTTTTATGAAATCACGAATTACTGAAGATAACTTTTTCTTGCTGGACACCGATGGCCGTATCATTACCTCCAATCTTGACTTTAATACCCTTGCGCATCAAAATAAGATGACCCCAAAGGACTCCTCCATCCAAAAAAGATTGGAGCTAAAAAACCTCATTTTTAAGAAGGATACCTTTTTTATGGAAAACGGGAGTCTCTGGACCTATCAAAATGTGCGAACAGGATATGAAAGGGATGTGGGCATGAACCGCTATGCGGGCATGGCGGAAATTGTTTCCGATAACGATTGGGCCATTGTCCAAGAAATTCCGCCCACCTACATAAGGAGCAGATTGGATACCATCCGTAAAAACTTGATTCTTTTTAACGTACTCACATTGGGTGTCATCGGCTTAATTGGTTTTGGCTATGCCCACACCCAAAAGGAAAAACGAAACTTTGTTGCCCAGCTCAAAAGAAAAAACAAAGAACTTTTGGCCAGTGAGGCCAAACTTCATGAATCCAACAAGCTGGTGGAGCGCTCCAATGAGCAACTTAGGGTTCGCAATAAGCAACTAGAAGATTTTAACTACGTAGTGGCGCATAATCTGAAGGCTCCTGTGAGCAGTATGAACATTATTGTAGACCTCTTGAGCAAATCCCCTGACCAGAAAACGTTTGAGGAACTGTTCCCAAAACTGGAAACCATTTCGTCCAACATTCAGACCCTGACGGATGATGTGCAAACCTATGTGTCCATTTTGAACCAAAGGAAGCTGGAGCTGGAGAACGTCAACCTCCTTTTAAAGTTGAAGGACGTAGAAAAGGATTTTGTGGAACGACTTCTCGATGAGGAAGAACAAAACTTTACCATCGAATATCATTTTGATGAATGGCATGCCTTAAAATGCAATAGATTTTATATGAGGAGCATTTTGCACAACCTCTTATCCAACGCCCTCAAATTCCGACGGCCCGATGTAAAATCCCATATCATTTTTGAAACCGCTTGGGAAGACGGCAAGAAAGTTCTTTATGTGAAAGATAACGGTCTTGGCATTGACCTTGAGCGACATGGCGACAACCTTTTTAAATTGTATAAGCGGTTCCATCGGGATGTTTCCGGTAAGGGAATGGGGCTTTTTATAGTAAAATCCCAATTGGAGGCCATGAACGCTTCCATTACTGTAGACAGTGAGGTCGGCGTTGGTACCACATTCAAAATTAAATTCAACAATTCCTAATAAGAAGAAATGAGAAACCCCAGTATCCTTTTAGTGGATGATGACGAAGTCTATATCTACGTGACCAAGAAAATCTTGGCCAATATGTCCGATGATATTTCCGTAAAATCCTTTAATGATGGGGAACAGGCCATCGAATTCATCCAAACGTGCACACAGGAGAACAACCCGCTACCCGGAGTTATTTTGCTGGACATCAATATGCCCTATTTGGATGGGTGGGGCTTTTTGTCCGAGTTCAAAAAATTGGTGCCCAAATTGTCGGAAAAAGAAGTGAACATTTATATGGTCACCTCTTCCAATGACCCGCACGATATGGAACGTGCCAAGGAATTTGAACAAGTTACAGGCTACGTGGTAAAACCAGTTTTTGAGGATAAGTTGGCAGAAATTCTAACAGATGTATACGATGAGAATTGGTAGATCATGTTTTGACCCTGTTTTAGGGAATTTCTAAGACTTTGCTGATTTTGCTCATATCCCAACTCGGTATTTTGTTGGTACTTTGAGGAATATACCATCTTAGTTACCATGAAGTACCTTGTGTTTTCGGTGATTGGTGCCTACCTCCTATTGGCTTGTTCGGGGCCAAAGGAAAAGACGTACCCGCAAAAACTACCCATGACGGAATCTGTATATGCTTCGGCGACCGTTCAGCCGGACAGTCTGTACCATGCCTATTCGGTGGCCATCGGAATTCTTGAACATATTTGGGTGGAAGAAGGCGACACCGTTTCCAAAGGGGATTTGCTGCTTCAGATCAGCAATACTTCCCCGGAAATGAACAAGGAAAATGCGCGACTGGCCCTTGAACTCGCTCAAAAGAATTATACGGGCACCTCGGCGGTATTGAACAGCATTAAAGATGAAATCGAAGCAGCAGTGTTGCAATTGGGTAATGATTCCATCAACTTTTACCGACAAAAAAAGCTTTGGGACCAAAGCATAGGATCTAAAGTTGAGTTTGACAATAAAAAGCTGGCCTACGAACTTGCCCGAAACCGACTCGATGCCCTAAAAAAGAAATTTGAACGAACCAAAAATGAACTTGAAACACAGTTAAGGCAAGCGGAAAACAATTACAGATCCTCGCTTACCAACACCAACGATTTTACCATTACAAGCAAGATTAACGGAACGGTATATGCACTGTACAAAAATCTTGGGGAAATTGTCAATACCGTAGAACCCGTGGCAACGTTGGGCATGACCAATAGGTTTGTTGTGGAACTGTTGGTGGATGAGGTCGACATCATCAAACTGCGCAGGGGACAAAAAGTCTATATTACCTTGGATTCCTATGGCGATACCGTATTTGAAGGTACAGTGCACAAAATCTATCCCCGAAAAGATGAGCGCTCACAGACCTTTACAGTGGAAGCCATATTCAACACCCCTCCTAAGACATTATATCCGGGGCTTTCGGGAGAGGGCAATATTGTCATTTCTGAAACCAAGGAGGCATTGGTGATTCCAAAAGCATTTCTGATCAATGGTAGCACGGTGTTGACGGATGAGGGAGAAACACAGGTAACCACAGGACTGGAAAATATGTCCATGGTTGAAATCCTTGACGGCATCGATGAACATACGGCACTATATCCACCCGAACCATGATCAATTGGAGCGTCATATTGGGCATTGCCAAAACCCATCTTATTACCAAGATGAAATCCACCATAACCGCCACCCTTGGAGTCACTTTTGGAATAGGTGCCTATATTACTTTGGTAAGTTTTATGACGGGGCTCAACACCATGCTGGATAATCTGGTACTCAATCAAACACCACATATCCATTTGTATAATGAAATCCGCCCCTCCGATGATCAACCCATCACTATGACCGAGGCGTTCCAAAACGGATTCAACGTAGTTCACTCCATTAAACCCAAACTGAGCCAAACTAAAATCCATAATGCCCTCCCCATTCTCAGTTATCTCAAAAAGCAACCCAATGTAGATGGAGCAACCCCGCAGCTACGGGCTCAAATTTTCTATCTGTCAGGTTCCATGGAACTTGGAGGAAACTTGGTAGGGGTTGATATTATGGAGGAAGTAAGATTGTCCAATCTACGGGATAACATCGTGGAAGGCTCTCCGGAGGACCTGAAAAACAACGCTAACGGAGTTCTCCTCGGCTCAGGTTTGGCCGAAAAGATGTCGTTATCAACCGGAGACAGAGTACAGATCAGTACGGTATCCGGCACCGTGTTCCCGCTAAAAATTGTAGGCATCTATCAAAGTGGGATTGCGGAGGTGGATAATGTACAAAGTTTTGCCAATCTAAAAACGGTACAACGTATTTTGGGGGAGGCAGAAAATTATGTTACGGACATCAACATTAGATTGGTGGATATTGCCCAGGCAGAATCCATGGCCAAACGCTTGGAAAATCAGTTTGACGTGCAGGCCATGGGAATCAATGAAGCCAATGCACAGTTTGAGACGGGTTCAAATATTAGAAACCTCATCACCTATGCAGTTTCCATCACCTTACTGATCGTAGCCGGATTTGGCATCTACAATATCCTGAACATGTTGATTTATGAGAAAATGAAGGATATTGCGATTCTCAAGGCCACGGGCTTTTCGGGAAATGATGTGCAGCTCATTTTTATGGGTCAGGCCATCATCATAGGCATCGTTGGAGGTGCTTTGGGTCTGTTGATCGGCTTTTCACTTTCAAGCCTTATCGATCAAACCCCTTTTGAAACTGACGCTTTGCCGACGATTACCACCTATCCGGTAAATTACGATCCCGTTTATTACCTCATCGGGATAGTTTTTGCCCTTTTGTCCACTTTTATCGCAGGGTACCTGCCCTCCCTGAGGGCCAAAAAAATTGACCCTGTAAAAATTATTCGAGGAACTTGATATGGGGGCTATGGAATTTGTTTTAGAAACCAAACATATCAACAAATACTTTCGCAAGCCAAAGGAATTTCATGTGCTGAAGGATATCTCCTTTGGAGTGAAAAAGGGAGAGTTTACGTCCATTATGGGGAAGTCCGGCTCCGGAAAATCCACCTTGCTCTATATCTTGTCTACCATGGATACGGATTATGAGGGGCAATTATACCTCAACGATCAACTGATTACAGGTAAATCGCATAAGGAACTGTCCCGCATACGAAACAAGAACATTGGATTTGTATTCCAGTTCCACTATTTATTGTCGGAATTCAGTGTTTTGGAAAATGTGATGTTGCCCGCCAAAAAGCTTGGGGAAAAGTCCCTTGGGGAAATTGAGCACAATGCGCAACAAAAACTGGAAATGCTGCACATTGGCCATTTGGCGCATCAACGGGCCTCCAGGATATCGGGAGGGGAAAAACAGCGTGTGGCCATCGCCAGGGCTTTGATCAACGACCCCACTATTTTGATGGGAGATGAGCCCACGGGAAATTTGGACAGTCATAACTCGGACAATGTGTTCAATATCTTCAAAAAACTAAAGGAGGAACAAGGATTGTCCCTTTTGGTGGTGACCCATGATGAGGATTTTGCGAAAAGGACCGATCGCATTGTTCAATTGGAGGATGGTAAAATTATGTCGCAGTGATAACTATTTACCGGCATTTG
The DNA here is from genome assembly GCF_030733585.1 of Allomuricauda sp. MMSF_3307. Taxonomy (NCBI): domain Bacteria; kingdom Pseudomonadati; phylum Bacteroidota; class Flavobacteriia; order Flavobacteriales; family Flavobacteriaceae; genus Allomuricauda; species Allomuricauda sp. MMSF_3307. The sequence goes on along the minus strand of NZ_JASHIQ010000002.1, from coordinate 358,787 downwards.
ACCGCTTGCGAAATACCTCGGATGATTTAAGCATCTGCATAGGTGGAATACAATATCTCCAACTTTCGCCCTGAGGCCATCTGAGTTTGTATTGGCCCATGCTGAGGAGGACATGAAAAGAAAACTAAACTACTGGGCTGCGGACGATACCCTGACCCGTTCCATGGAAGAAGTCAACCTTCCATTCTCGTCCATACCCTCTACGAACAATACTATTTCGTCGTAACCATAGTCAGGTATTTTTAGTATGCACGTCCCGTTTTTATTGATGGTGGGGTTGGGAAACCAACCAATGCTTCCAAAATATCGGAAGGACTCACTGGACAGGTTGTTGTACTTGGGGGTGTAGTATTGCTTTGCGGGCATAAACCCATTGGATACCCTATGCGTAAAAAACCTTTCATCCGGCGTGAATTTGTCTGAGTGCCCGGCACCAACGTCGCCCTCCTTGCGGGTATAGACCCGAATGACGCCCCCTGCCCCTCCGGCTTCCATGGCCCCGGTACGATCGATATAATAGCTTTTTACCTTAGTTGTGGGGAAATCCAACAAAATATCAAAATCAGGATAACGGACATCGTCAATGTATAGAATCGGGGATGGTTGTACCAAAGAAAAGGACAAGACCCGTTTTGTGGTAATGCGTATCCTATCGTACCCCGCGTTGGGAACCTCCCAAACATTGAAACCACTGGAACGTATAATATCCAGCAATCGAGGATAGAGTCCCTCCGTCTCCTCGGTCACAACTTTTAGGTTACCTTCGGACACAAAGGGTGTGGTGATTCTTTTGATGCCCCTCTTTTCGCTTACAACTACTTCCTCAAGGCTAATCGTATTTTGTTCCGGTAAAACAAAGTTTTGGAGTTCAACTTCTCCCAAACCATCCACCAACACGTCATTTTCTATTCCCCTAAAAGGTTCCAGTTCATATATTCTATCCGTGGATTGTCCTGTATCCAACCTCAAAAAAAGATTGGGCATGGTAAGCTCGCCACGCTTGTTGAGCAAGGTAAGCCTCAGCTCTTCGCCCTGTTCCACAAAATAATTGTCCAAACTAAAGGCTTCGGATTGTTCCGATAATGGGATAACGGTAGGTTCACTTTGGTTACCAGCATAAACCAAAAGGTCGGTACTCTTGGGGACCTTGGAGTTAATGGAGCCGAATACATCAATTCCGGCCCTATATTGTATTTTCTTTTGAGGGGGTTCGTTGAAGATGTTGTCCCAATCATACTTGGACCAGCCCTGAGTTAACAACAACATATCCAAATCTTCCATGGCACGTTTTGAAAAATCCGTGAAATACTGGTCGGACTCTTCGATATAACCACGCACATAAGGTTTAAGCAAAAATGAGCTTAGGATATTGGAATTGAAATTGTAGGCTTTGGTGCCCACAGGAAGTACTGAAATACTGGCGAAAGAGGTTGTACGCTTTTCAAACCCAGAGAGGGCCACTTCCATGGAATCTTTGTCCACTTTTTGCACATTGGCGTCCAACGATAGGGTTTTTATTTGCTTATCATTGAAAAACAGTCGTTCCGCAATGGGTACTCCACGGTTATCTATCAAGGTAAGAATATTCATGCCCGAATGGAGCTCGCGCTTATCCAAGATATGGGAGGCATAAAGTTGATTTTCCTTGAAAACCACATCCAAGCTTTTGAGCAATCCATCCCTATGGATAAGAATACTGTACGGCTTTGAACCTATTTCCCTTTTTGTCTCGGCATTGGTGCCGACCAAAACCAGAATCCTATCTTCCGATATATTTCTGGTGGATAGCACGAGCCCCAACGAATCGATAGCTGGGAGTGGAACCCTCCATTCCTTACCATTAGGGTTTGACACGGTGGCCCAATACCGTTCGCTTGCAGAAGGGGTCATTACCACTTTTGCAAAACCAAGTCGATTGGTCCTGAAACGAACTATTTCTTCTCCGATGTGGTTCCTTATGATACCAACCATATTGGCACCGGCATTCCCATTTTCATCAATCATTTTGATACCCAAAACACTTTGTACATTGGAGACCCAGTGTCCGCTTTCCGGAAAAAATTGAATATCGTAATCCTCTGAAGGGTTATTATTTTCAAGGACCAATTCGCTATTCAACACCATAAATTGCTGAACAAAGGAATCATCCTCCTTAAGGTCCTTCATCCAACTGGTGGAGGCTTTGATATAATATTGCCCATCCACAAAAGTGGAGTCTATGGCTATTTGTCCCTGCAACCGCCCCTCCTTACTCAACACCAAGTGTTTTTCCTTCTGATTACCATCCTTATCATAAATACCTAAATATACATTTACAGCTTCCTTAAAGGGCTCTGCCTTCACACGATTATACATATATCCTTTAAACCAGATATGCTCTCCACGTACATAAGTACTTTTGTTCATGTGTAGAAAAATAGATATGCGCGGATTGCCAAAGTATTCCTGAAAAGCGGGCTTGATTTTACTTGTGACGGATAAGTTTTGTCCAAAAAGTGGCAGGGCGAGAAAGAACAACAATAACAAACCCAAAATCGAATTCTTGGATAACATTGAAAGGATTTTACAGATTGAATGTTTTTAAAGATACCACTTTCGGGAGTGATATGAGTTAGTGAAAAGTTAATATGAAAATTAAAGAGAAAACCCCTGAAATAGAAGGCTTAAAAAAAAGAATCCCTAATTGTTTATCCGCAGCACCGCTTTAGTGCTGTAATGGGAATCGCGCACTTAAAATGTGGACTTGGCTATTTAAGATAGATGAGCTACAAACAAAAAACACTGAAAATCATAAGATTAACAGTGTTTTGATTTTACTTAAATAAGGTAAGTCGGGATGACTGACCTCTTGAAGAGGCGCTAACCCATTAATATCCAGAATATTATGTCGATTTTCCCAAAATAGGACATCCCATAGGACATCTTCGTGTGAAATAATGATTTTCACAACGTAAATATCGATATTTAAAATCAAACCACACCATCTTGTTTTATTTAATTTTAAATCAAAATAGACAAAGGAATTTTTGTGAGTTCAAAATCTCATCACAAACAAGATGATTATCTATTCGCCCTATCGACAAGCAGATATAATAAGAACTTTGATTGTCATTTTTAAACTAGCTGTATAAATTACAAGATTTAGATTTTTGCCACCAGTGTTCCAGCCAAGCCATTACTGGTCCACCTTACATGATGGACACAATCAAGTTTAGAGGTTTTGATTGCAGTGATACCTGAATCTTACGATGTTTTCAATACTACCAATGACCATGCCTATACCGAAGTTGTGTAGAAAAATCCAATAAACTTATACAACCCGAATAGGATTAAGGTAACCCCCAACCCTATTCGAACCATTTAATATATTCTTCTGGACATTCCTTTATTTCTTGGTCAAATGATATCCAGCCGATTCAACAGCAGAAGTGATTTCCTCTTCCGTAGCACTTGTAGTCTGTACGGTCAACAATTTGTCTTGGGAGGCAAAGTCAACAGACCAATCGGTCACGCCATCCACCTTATCCAAAAATGGTTTTACGGTATTGGCACACCCACTGCACTTAATATTTGATTTGAATTGTAATGTACTCATGTTCATCGATTTTAAATTAGAAAATTACTATAGTTTAATCGTTTTAAGCCTCAAACTGTTCAATACGACCGATACACTGCTAAAAGCCATAGCGGCACCAGCTATCATCGGATCTAACAAAAATCCATTGATCGGATACAGCAGCCCTGCAGCTATAGGAATTCCAATGATATTGTATATAAAGGCCCAAAAAAGATTTTGCCTTATACCTATAACGGTCTTATGGGAGAGCTTCAACGCTTTGGGAATGGCATTTAAATCAGAGGTGATCAAGGTCATTTTCGCGACATCCATGGCAATGTCGGACCCTTTGCCCATCGCGATACTGACATCTGCTTGGGCAAGTGCCTGCGAATCATTGATACCATCGCCCACCATGGCGACCACCTTTCCACTTTCTTGAAGCCCTTTCACAAAATCAGCTTTCTCTGATGGGAGTACTTCGGCTTCATAGCTTTTGATACCCACCTGTTGTGATACGGCTTCGGCGGTCATCTTGTTATCACCGGTCATCATGTAAACTTCCATACCATTCCCCTGCATTTCCCGTATGGCTTCCTTTGAGGATTCCTTTATACTATCCATAATGGTCAAAATCGCCTTCACCTTGCCTCCACCGCCAAAGTATATGACCGTTTTGGCCTCCTGCTCTAACCCTTCGACCATGTGCCCCAGGTTGTCATCCATGGCGATTCCTTTTTCGACCATCAACTTATGATTGCCCACAAGGTATTGGGTTCCATCCAATGCCTCAGCGCGAACACCTTTTCCTGTAATACTATTGAAGTTCAAAATTTCGACCGGATTTACCTTTCTATTTTTTAAAAAGGAGACCACGGCTTCAGCCAAGGGATGTTCGGACTGTCCTTCCATGGCATATAAAATTTGCTCCAGGGCCCTGTGATCGGTCACATGGTCCGCAAAGACCATATCGGTCACCACAGGCTTTCCTTCAGTTATGGTACCCGTTTTATCCAGGACAATGGCATTCACTTTGTAACCCAACTCCAAACTTTCCGCATCTTTGATGAGGATATTGTGTTCGGCCCCCTTGCCGATTCCCACCATGATGGCTGTGGGGGTTGCCAAACCCAGCGCACAAGGACAAGCTATTACCAATACGGCAACTGCGGTCAACAGTGCATGGGTAAAAGCGTCCTCACCTCCCAGGAACATCCAGGTGATAAATGTCACCACTGAAATCGTCATTACCACGGGAACAAAAATACCGGCAATCCTGTCCACCAATTTTTGTACGGGCGCTTTGCTCCCCTGTGCTTCCTGCACCATCTTGATGATCTGGGACAAAAGGGTCTCCCCTCCCACCCGGTCAGCTACAAACTGAAAGCTTCCTTTTTGGTTTACGGTACCGGCAAAAACTTTTTCATCCTTTGTCTTTTCTACAGGGACGGGTTCGCCTGTGATCATACTTTCATCAACATAGGAACTTCCTTTGGACACCGTTCCATCCACAGGGATTTTCTCTCCCGGTCTGACCAATATCGTTTGACCTACCTTGACCGAAGAAATAGGGATTTCCCTTTCCTCCCCATCTGCTATCACCTTTAAGGTCTTGGGCTGCAACCCTATCAATTTCTTTATGGCGGAGGATGTATTTGATTTCGCCTTTTCTTCCAATAATTTCCCCAATGAAATAAAGGTGATGATCACTGTGGCCGCCTCATAATATACATGGGGTTCCATGCCTTTACTGAGCCAAAATTCAGGAAAAAAGGTATTGAATGCACTGAACAAAAAGGCAATGCCCGTACTGAGTGCGACCAAGGTATCCATATTGGCCTTACCGAATCTGGCCTGTTTGAGGGCATTTATGAAAAAACTTCGGCCAAACCAGAACAGGATAGGAACGGCAAGTACCAACGAAATCCACCTACCCAGGACCCAATCCATAAAAAACATCCCCAGAAGGAAAATGGGAAGTGTCAAAATAGCGGACCAAAGGGTTCGCTTTTTTATGGATACATAATGCTTTTTCGAAAGCTCTTCCTGTACTTCGGTAGGATCCTCGGCATCCACAATTATATCATAACCGATTTGACGTACCGCATTTTGAAGATCGCTTAGGTCCATAGCACTGTCATACTCCACAAGGACCATACTGTTGGCAAAGTTGACACTGGCATTGTAGACCCCTTCGGTATGGCCCAGCATGGATTCCACGCTGGATGCACAGGCAGCACAGGTCATTCCAGTGACCGGGAAAGATTTTTTTGACACCATCTTCGCTTTCCTTTCGGTGTCCTCAATAATATCGATTGCATCCATTTTCTACTCCGATTTGTATGGTACAAATTTCAGAATAGACCTAAAATGCACTGTTACGTTATTTACTGAAAGAGTTGTAGAATTTTCCGAAAAATCAACCTTTACCTTTCTTCGTCAAGTACTTAACCTTAATTGGTGAGTGGTTTTTAGAATTCGGCAACATCTATGAGATCAGGTTCGCCCACGTCAATCTTTTTTGGAGAATTTGCACCGATCAGTTTAGAATATATTCGATAGGACAAACCATTGTAGTGAACTTGGGGCAAAACAAGAACATTGGTAGTAAATAATCGCCTCTCATTCGGCCAGATTCTTTGTTTCTTCGCTAAGCGATCCCTCGAATTTAGGAATAGGCCGCTTTTCTTTTCCTGCTTCGGTTTCCACTATTCCATTTTCCTTAATGTCGTTTATCAACCACTGCATTTCCATTATCTCCCTGCGTTGTGCCTTGATAATTTCATTGGCAAGCTCCCGTACCCTGACATCTTTTATTTGAGAACGTTCACTGGTCAAAATAGCAATGGAATGATGGGGTATCATTCCTTCCATGTAGTCGACTCCTGATACGGTGACCTGACTCCTGACCAGCCATATCCCACCTGCAATCAACAAAACACCCAAGGCTAATATTGACATGTTCTTGCGTCGGTCTTTATACATCTGTAGCATATATAGCAGCATAATAATGATCATCGATCCCCCCATAATCAAAGTCATGAAAAATCTAGTCTCACTATACCAAAAGTGATCAATGATTTGATATGAGTGGGTGTACATTAAAAAAAACATGGCGACCATTGAAGTACCAATCATCGCAAAAAACTTTAAATAATTATTGGATTTCCTTTGACTATCTTCCATTGTGCAAATTTTATCTGGTTATTGTGATTATTCCTTGACTTTCGAGTATTGTATTGTTCCATTCCAATTGTAGGCCTGACAATTTACCTGTCCCAGTTATCGTATATCGGTTCAATTGGCTTTGTTCATCGCTTGTATTTTATATTGACCCCCCTTATTTTCCAATGCCTTTTGTAGCTTTTCAAGGGGGACCTCAAATTGCGACTCCACTGTAGCTTCTGCGTTTTTTAGATCGACCGCTACATCGGCTACACCGGCCACATTGAAAAGAGTTTCTTCAACGTGCCCCCTACAGCCATCACAAGTCATTCCTTCTATTTGGTATCTTCTTTTCATGTTGTGATCATTTTTTATTTTAACAATTTTACACCTAGAATCAACAATGTTGGTTCCAACACGTATGGGAAAAGTAACACTTTCTGTATAAGGGCGTTGTTTGAAAAAAAACAAACCTTGACCCATTTGCGAAGAAAGGTGTTTTTTAAATAGCGTTTAGGAGGATGGTTCCTTGGAAAGGTATTGCGCCCTTAATGGTAGAGGTTAAATATCATCAAGCGATATTCTATTTTGTATGGCACTTTTCTTAAATTGTGTAGGTGTCATTCCAGTAACTTTTTTAAATTGGTTGCTTAAATAGGCAACGCTGCTATAGTCCAATTGAAACGCTATTTCCTTTAAGCCCAATTCGTCATAAACAAGAAACTCTTTGATCTTTTCAATCTTTTGGTTGATGATATATTGCTCCAAGGTAATGCTTTCCACCGCGGAAAACAGCGAACTAAGATACTTATAGTCAAGATGCAATCCATCGGAAAGGTATTCGGGCCATTTGACCTTTTCCATGGGTCCGGTGTAGTGTATCGCCTCAATCACTAGGTTTTTGATCTGTTCTATCAACTGACCTTTACGATCGTTGATGATCGTAAATCCAATTTTCTCAAGTCGTTCGTTGAGACCTTCCCGTTTTTCAGGCGTGATTTTCCCATTGAGGGTTATTTCACCCAACGACACATTCATATAGGGAATGCCCTCATCGTCCAAAATACCTTTGACGGCCATGATGCATCTCGGACAGACCATGTTTTTGATGTACAACACATCTTTCGATTTACTGGACCCAACTTCCATATCATGCAGTGAATTTCCACAGGGCCTTCAAAAAAATGACGACCACTGCCAATATAATGATCAATATCAAGGCCAATATGCCAAGGATTTTCATTCTTTTTTCCTTTCTTTTCTTGGCCGAATCCCGTTTCTTTTTCGCCAGATCCCTTTTTTTCTTTCGTCTTTGCCTCCTAAGTTCGCTCATTTTTCCCAAAATGGTTCAACTGGCACAATAGTCAACTATTTGCTCCTAACAGGAGTCCTTTGCCAAATAAGTATGTCAATGTGTTTGAACTATCGCCTTTTCCATAATTTTCTGATCGTTGGTGAGCTGACATACCACAACAAGAATCCGCTCAAAACGGTAATCAATCCCATCAGGGAAAAAATCCGTAAAACCATGGTGTTAAAATCGTCCCGTCCCTCATAGTCCATGGTATGGGTCATCCACAAAAAATCGAACCATCTCCAGGACCGATACCTTACACGTTGAAACGACCCATCGGTCTCTGAGACATACGCTTTTAGGTTTTCATCCGTTTCATAGGTGATCACATAGGCCGGTAATGGACGTCCACGATACTCGTGCTGCCCACCTGTTTGGGTGAGTCTTTCGACACTTTTGACCTTAAGTTCGGGCAACATATACTGTGAAGCAACGGCCAAGGCCTGTTGTTCATCGATACCCTTTTTGATCTCCCCCGTTTGTGCATCCATCAAAACCCCACCATTGATCCAATAATAGGGACTTCCCCCTATATTTCTCATTTCCAAAGATTTGATTTTAACGTTCCCGTGTCCATTGGGAGCAATTAAATTCCCAAATTCTGACTGGTCCGGATGCTCCTTGATGAATTGATCTCCATGGATCTCGTCAATGTCCGTCCAACTAAAATATAGTCCACTGATGGTCCACATTAGGAACTGGATCCCAATAAATAGGCCAAGATATCTATGTATCTTTCTGACCTTCATCGATGTTTTTCTTCCGACCATTAGTTCTTCCCGTTGTTTCGTGAGGAGTTATGCATCTTTACAATTTTCCATTCCCCATCCGTTTTTTTAAGGATGGCGGTGGCAACCCCTTTTCTGCTGATCGTTTTGCCCTCACCTCCATTTTCCGATTTTAGGCCAATGGTATAGACATAGCTTTCCGTAGTAAAGGCAAAGGGTAGCTCCACCTTCACTTCAATGGTATAATCCGAAAACCTAAAACTGTTGAAATGTCCAAGTTCTGGACCTATATGATGGTCGAGATAATGTTGATAGGTGCCTTCCACGCCCCCGGATTCAAAAACTTCGGAATCTTCCGCAAAAAGCTCCAAGGTACCTTCCGTGGTCAAATTTTGCAGTGCTTCTTTATAGCTTTCCAAAATCCTCAGCACAGCGGCCCTGTCCTGGTCTAGGTTTTCCTTGTTAGGGTTTGTTTGGCCAAAGCTTGTCCCTGTGAGAAATACGGCCATTAGAAAAATCTGTAAAGTAATACGTTTCATTGGTTTGTTTTAGCATTGTTTAGGTTAGTATTTATTGTATGATAAAGGCTCCCAGGGCAATCGAAATGACGATCCCATACAGGATATGGGCCAACCATTTTTTTAAAATGGCCTTTTTCGGCTGGACAGGTCCATTGTCACGACAACAATCTTTCATCTTCTTTTCCATTAGTGCCTGACAAGGGAAGGGAACGATTAACTAACTAACTCACCAACCAATCAACTTTGGGTGTTCCCCTCCCTTTCAGGACTTTATTTCCTCATTCATAGTAACCGGACATGACCAACAACAATAGCAATATCGTTTGTCCCGGTTTTAGGGTAATTTCCATGTCATTTTCAATTATCCAATTCTTCCATTAGATCATTTACCAAGGTCAATATCCGTTCTTTCTCTTCCACCGATAATTTTGCATCCTTATGGATCAGGGTATAGGAAGATAGGGGCATCTTATCGTCTTCGATCTGACTTGCGATGGACTTTAGTTTGCTCCTTTTTCTTCGATCCGAATAGTCGCCCCATTCATTGAAATTGAGTTCTTCCTTTCCCTCTTTTATGTGTTCTTCCAAAAACCAGGCGATGGGTTGGACCTTATTGTACCACGGGTATTGGGTGTTGTTACTGTGGCAATCATAGCAAGATACCCGCAAATCGTGTTCGATATCCTTGGCAACCTGGTTCACCGACATGAAGTCCGTATCGGGAACCACATCGCTCAAGTTGGGATCTGTGGGCACAAACTGGATGCCCACAAATCCCAACAGCACTACCAATACTATGATTTTCAGTACTTTCATTTAATTGATTTCCTTTTGCACCTTACCACAGGTCAACATCTTACTTCCAAAAAATGGATTCTGGATTTCGCTACTTGCGCTGAGCCACGTTCCTCCTTGGTTGTTGTTGTACATGGGGCAGAATTGTTGGTACAAGGTTTTGGAAGTCCCGGTTATGGCAATAAAATCGACCATATCCTTGCCCAGTCCCTCAAAGTGTTCCCGTTGGTGACCGATATCACTTTTGGCGATATGCTCCCCATGTTCCTTGGCCACTTCAATGATATCGGACAGCTCCTTCTGTTGCTGTTCATCGTATCCGCTGATATCAAAGCTGCCCAAGGCACTGGCCAAGGCTTGGCCCGATTTGGCCGCTTCATCCTTATTGTCCGCCACCAGGGCATTCTTCAGTTGGAGGTAGCTATCGATCACGGATGTGCCCTGTGCATCGGACGAACCCATATCATGGTCCATGGTCCCGTGGTCCATTTCCCCTGCAGTGCTCTCATGGTGATGGCCCTCTTCCGTTCCCATCTCCATATGGGCTCCTTCCTTGTCATTTGTTTCCTTCTTACCGTCCTTACAGGAAATCACGGTAATGGTCAAAAGCGCAATGGCAATTGTACTTAATGTAACTGTTGTTCTTTTCATTGTAATTGATTTTAAGATTAATTCCTCATTTTGATTGCCCAGGGTCGGCATATTTGTATTATCCCCCATTATTGTTGCTATTTTAATTTTTTCATCTAATTTTCCATTTCTCCCACGCAGGCACTCTACCCTTATTCTTCCTCGACCGTACGCTTTTTCCCCAAAAACAATCGTTCCCCGAAAAAAATAAGCACCATCAATACCAGGGCAACAATGACCACCAAAAGATCACTACCGGCCTTTGACCAAATAAAGGCGCCCAACACCAGTACATCCAGCACAAGGGCCGTAATGAGGATAATGGGATTTGCACCGATTTCCTTTCGCAGATTGTTTAGGACCCCCCAATGGATCCCGATATCCATGATCAAATAAAAGATGGCCCCCAATGCAGCGATCCGGCTCAGATCGAACAACATGGTGAGCCCTATGGCAATCACCACGGTATACACCAACATATGTTTCTGTATGTCCCCGGGAATCCCAAAATGTCGATGTGGTATCAATTCCTTTTCAGTGAGCATGGTGGTCATCCGGGAAACGGCAAAAATGCTGGCAACGACCCCGGAAACGGTGGATATGATCGCCAGACCAACGGTGAACCAGACCCCATATTTTCCAAAAGCGGGTCTGGATGCCTCGGCCAGCGAATAGTCCTTGGCCGCAATGATTTCCTGGATGGAAAGATTGGAAGAGACCGCAAATGCCACCATGAGATAGACCAGGGTACATATCACCAAAGAAATGACAATGGCCCGTCCCACGTTACGTTTGGGATCGACGATCTCATCCCCACTATTGGTAATGGTGGTAAAACCCTTATAGGCCAATATCGACAGTGCCAATGCCCCCAAATAATCCACCAGGGAATGCTCGGTCAAGGACTGGGAAGGAACGACCTGATCAAAGGTAAATCCAGCTGCCCAAAGGCCACCAATGGCAAAAACCGCTATCCCGCCGATTTTTAGTATGGCCATGACCAAGGACGATCCCCCGATAGCTTTGTTTCCCATCACATTGACAATAAAGGCTGTGATCAACAACAATACCCCAAGGATCGGGGGCCAGAATCCTTTCGACTCCACATCAAAAAGCTCCAATACGTAGGTCCCGAACGTCCGGGCCACCAAACTCTCATTGATGACCATGGAAAGGGCCATCAGCAGTGCACCGGTAGCGGTCCAGGCCGTTTTACCGTAAACCTTTTTGAGGTACATGCCAATGCCCCCGGCAGAGGGGTAGGTATTGGACATTTTGACATAGGTGTAGGAACTGAAACCTGAGATGACTGCCCCGATTAAAAAAGCAAAGGGAAACCATTGGCCGGAGAGTTCGGCAACCTGACCCAAGAGCGCAAAAATTCCCGCACCGATCATCACACCGGTTCCCAAAGCAATGGTATTGGTCAGACTCAGGCTATTTTTTTTGTATTCTGCCATTTAAAAACGGGCTAGCAGGCCTCCGCCCCAACCATATCGGTTGTTGTAATTGGCCTGGATTGAAAAATTACGTGAAAGGATATAGGAGGCCCCTACCAGCCATTGGGTCTCACTTTCATAGGATGAATTCCCCAAATCGTTGACCCATCCAAAATCGGCCCGAAATTCATATTCCCCCTCGAGGAAAATCCTGGGAAAAAGCAATAGTTCCCTATCCAACCTTATTCTTGGACGCAGCTGGTGGTCCATACTCACATCCATATTAAAGCGGTATGGGGTAAAATACTTGACCCCTATCAGTCCCACTGTATTGAAACGGTCATAGGAATCAGGGATGGAGGTTTCCGTGTTTACCCCTGCATAGACCCGTACCCAGTCATTGAGATACCTGTTATAATTGACTTCCACCTCGGCATTTTGGTCGTAGTCAAATTCTGCCCGTACCCCAAATTCATTCCTGATATTACTTGAAACAAGGAAGAGTTCATTAAAATTGGAACCCAATCTGGCAGCACCCCAAGCATAATAATGGTCAGTTTCATCTACCAACTTTTGAACAGGAAAATCCTTCATCCTCAGATCCCTTGGGGTATCATAACTGAAAACCCTGGCCATGCCCCCCATCATGTGGTAGAGGATATGACAGTGGAAAAACCAATCCCCGTACTCTTCATTATAAAATTCGATGACCACTTTCTGCATGGGCGGCACATTGACCGTATGTTTCAAGGGTGACTTTTCACCATTCTCATTGATGACCCTGAAATAATGCCCATGGAGGTGCATCGGATGGTGCATCATGGTCAGGTTGTTGAGGGTGATCCGGGTTACTTCCCCACCTTTGATCTTGATCTTATCGGTTTCTGAAAGTGGCACACCGTTCATACTCCAGATATACCGTTGCATATTTCCCGTCAGGTTCAACAGAATGTCATTGACGGGCAGATCGGCATTATAGGTAGTACTTTCCTTTGCTTTTAAGAAGTCATAGTTGAAATACGTTTTACGGGTATCGTAATCAAAAGCTGAAGTGTCTTTCTGCATCATTGGCATAGTCTGAACCATAGGGTTTTCCATCTTGTCCTTATGTCCGGTGGATTTCATTGACGTTGAATCCTTTTCCATTCCTGCCATATCCCCCATCTTTTTATCCATCTCCATGTGCCTATGATCTTCATTCGCATTCATAGGCCTTTTATCATCCATCTTCGCAATGGGTTTATCCTTTTGACCGCTCATTTCGGTCTTATCCATCGACATCCCATTGTGCATACCCATATCCATGCTGCCATCCTTCATGTCCATCTGCATCCCATACTTTTGCATCAAATATTCGGGTGTATTTTTCTTCTTGTTGCCGGCCATTGCCGGAGCTCCCATTTTCATGTCCATTTGGGCCATTTGTTTCATCATCGCCACTTTGTCGGGCCTATCGATGGTCGTTGCGGGAAAAAGCGTTCCCTGCCCTAAATGCAACGAGGTATGCCCGGAGCCGTCCTGTGCCGTGGCCGTTACCTCCAAAGTGCCTTCAGGAACGGTCACGATGACATCATAGGTCTCGGCAATGCCAAAAAGAAAACGACTTTTGGAAACAGGCTCCACATCGACACCATCCCCGGAAACCACCATGGGGTTACCGCCACCGAAATCCATCCAATAATAGGTGGAGGCAGAGGCATTGACGAACCGGAGCCGCACTTTTTCCCCTGGTTTGAAATCAGGGTATTCGGCCAATGTTTTCCCATTGGTCAAAAATGCGGGGTAGTAGATATCCGCAATATCCGCTCCTTCCATACGATCTCGCCAAAATTTGAGTTGTGCACCTAGTGCACCTTCCTTGATGACCCTGCTCAAGGGCACCGCGGTCCCTTTTTTGACCTGGTACCACTCGTTTCCCCGTTTAAGGTTTCGGAGCACGTTCATGGCCTTTTCGTTCGTCCAATCGGAGAGCACCACGACCAAATCCTTATCGTAGTCCAACGTCTTTTCCTTGGGATGGATCAGTATCGAGCCATACACCCCCTTTTGCTCTTGCAGCATGGTGTGGGAATGGTACCAATAGGTACCTGATTGGTTGATCGGAATCCGATATTGGAAAGTTGTGCCAGGTTCTATGGGCGGTGTGGTCAAATAGGGAACCCCGTCATAAAAATTGGGCAAGATCAATCCATGCCAGTGTACGGAGGTTTCCACATCCATCTTATTGGTCACGTTGATCAGGGCGAAGTCACCCTCGTTGAATTCCAAGACCGGTCCCGGAATACTCCCATTAATGGTCATTGCATCGGCAGTGACCCCACCGAGGGTCAATTTGTTCTGTTCCAGTACAAGATTGTATTCCCGAACGGGTCTACCTTCCTCTTTTCTGTCCTCACCATTTGTCCCCACTTGCCCAAAAACATGGGTCGTCAAGGCAGTTAGGACAAAAAACAAGATTTTAGATTTCAATATTTTCATCATTCATTCATTTACATTTGTTCAATTACATTTCATCGGTGATTTCACCGCAGGTCAACATAGCCTCTCCGAAATAGGGATTTTTGATCTCTTTGGTCGTACTCAACCAATAGGCACCTTTGTTGTTATCGGCCATCGGGCAAAACTGTTCGTATATCTTTTGATCGACCCCAAAAAGCTTGACACCTTTGGATAGATGGGCGGACAGATGTTTAAAATGATCGCGTTGGGCTTTGATATCCGATATCTTTGAAATGGAATTCGCCGAATTGGAGATTTCCTTCGATATCGTCATCCAATGGCCGTGCGCCTTTTTGTCCGTCAATTGTTTCATATCCACATGTTCCAAGGCCGACAACACTTTTTTTGCAGCGGCATTGGACTTGGCGGCATTATCATTGACAAGCGCATCCTTTAACTCCAAGTAGGCGCTCAACACCTGTTTTAATTGGTTTTTAAAAGTCGCTGTCGCCGTCATTCGCTGGTTCATATCAGAATGGTCTGTTTTGTTTTCCAAGCCGGGATCCCCCATATCCATTTCCGAATGATCGCTACCGCCTGTACCCTTGTCATCCCCCATCTTCATGCCTCCGTGGTTATGTCCCGTCATGGCGGGCCCACCTTCAGGATTCATCATGCTCGGTTTCCCGGCCAATTGGGCCGCCGCGTCGATACTAAAGGTCCCGTTTACCGCGATCTCATCCCCTTCTTGCAGCCCCTCCTTGACAATGAAACCATTTCCCAACGATGGTCCCAAGGTGACATCGCGCAACACAAAATTCACCCCATTGGATGTGGTATTCTTGATGTATACCACAGAACGTTCCCCGGTCCACATCACTGCCGACTTAGGAATGGTTATCGCTTCTGATGCAATGGGCTGTTTTGCTTTTACGGTTCCGGAAGCGAACATTTCCGGCTTTAACCTTAAACCGGTGTTCCCGATCTCGATTCTGGCCTTGGCAACCCTTGTCATGGGATTGATCACCGGGTCGATATAGGAAATCCTGCCTTTGAAGTTTTCGCCCGGGAGCGAGGGTATGGTAAAGACCACTTCATCGCCTTTTCTTACCCAGGGCATGTCGGACTCATAAATATCGAACAGTACCCAAACGCTGTTCAGGTTGGCAATTTGATATAATGCCTTGCCCTTGTTGACATAGTCGCCAAGGTTTACCATTTTTTCGGTAACGTAGCCTGAAACATCGGCATGTATCGGCAATTCCTCCTTAACGGTCCCGGATTGAAGTATCTGTGCGATTTGGTTGTCGGAAAGCTTCCAGTTTTTTAATTTTTCCTTGGCGGCATTAAAAAACTGCGGTTGGGTGTCCGCCACCTTTCTTGCTTCAAAAAGTTCCTCTTGTGCAGTGACCAGATCAGGGGAATAAATATAGGCGATGATCTGCCCCTGCTTGATATACTCCCCTGTAAAATTCACCATTAGCCGTTCCACCCTGCCGGGAATATGGGAAGATTGGGAATAGATCGATCGTTCATCCGCTTCCACCTTGCCATTAAGATCGATCAATTTGACCGGGGCGGTCTTGCCCACGATTTCCGTAGTGACATTGGCAAGCTGCATGGCGGTTTTCGACATGCTAACGGCCATGGGGTCCAGTTCCGAACCGTTGTCATTTTCCAAAGGGATCAAGTCCATCCCACAAATGGGACAATCTCCCGGTTCCGTCTGTCTGATCTGGGGATGCATGGAGCAGGTCCAAATGGTTTCTCCCGATACTTCCGAAGTATGTTGGTGTTCCTCTGTGGCATTGCCCTTGGAGCCCCCGAACAATAGCCATCCCAGCAAAAGTCCAAGAACCAAGGTGGACAAGGCTATTTTTACTATTTTTTGTGTTTCTGATTTCATCTGATTATTTTTTTGCCGTGATATAGTTAAACTTGGCCAACGCTATTTCATATTGCGTCAATGCGCTTATTTTCAATTTAGTATACTTCAACAATTGTTGCTGCATTCGTAACACCTCCTCGAAGTCCTTCCCGGAATTCCCATAGGCTGTGAACAACAGATTGAGTGCTTGTTCCGATTCCATGATCTGTTCATCAAAGAGGGAAATCAAATCCGTCTGCTGCCTTATGTCAAAAACGGCCATTTCATAATTGGTCTTCAATGTATTGGTGACTTCCTTTTTTTGCAGTGCATAACTTTCCTGCATCAATTGGGCCTCCTTTTCGGCTGCCCTGTACTTACCCCTGAATAGGGGCAGGCTCAAGGTAACCATGGGCATCAATACATCCTTGCCATTATCGGGAACCACCATGTCGGTACGCTTATCAACCATTACATAGTCCAGTCCGACCCCCACTTTTGGCAGGCCTTGTTTAAGGGCTGCCCTTTCGGATGCCGCTGCAGCCTTGACCTTTAATTCCAGGGAATTCAAGAGCGGATGGTCCACTACCAAGGAATCTTTGACATAATCAATGGGCAGTACATTGACCCCAAAGGTCTCAGGGATGTTTATTTGTTCATCTTCCTTACGGTCCAATAGTTTATTGAAGGACGCCAAAAGGGGGATTTCCTTATGTTTAAGGATACCCAGATTCGTCCGGGCTTCCTTTAAAAGCACGTCCACCCTTAAGACATCGACCAATGATCCCAAGCCATTTTTGAATTTCGTATTGGAAACCGTCCTGTAGGATTCCAGAATGGCAATGTTGTCCTCTTCGATCCGTACCCACTCCTTAAGTTCGTACAATGGAAAATAAGCTGCTGAAACCTCGTAATAAAGTTTGTTCCTGGCATCCAAAAAAGACTGGTACTTGGCCTCTGCCATAAGTGCAGCGGCATCACCTTGGGCCTTTAAGGTTCCAAACCAAGGAAACATCTGAGTCAGTGAAAACCTTGCCTTTTGGGGCCCTACCCGGGTTTCGACCGGGGAGATGAAGTACCCAAAGGACAGGTTTGGATCTGGTAAAGCCTTCACCTGCGGTACTTTTTGTAACGCCGCCTCAAAATCTTTGTACTGTGAAAGCAACCCTGGATTGTTCTCAGCCGCTACCTTAAAGTAATCCTCCAAGGTCTGGCCGTTGGAAAGGATACTTGTCAAGACAAATATGATGGTCAATACATTTTTCATTTTACTGTATTTTTTTCAATGCTTTGTTGCGATTTATAATGACTGTTTCCCTCCAATAGGCTTGGAGTACCGGGACCACGAACATGGTCATGATCTGAATGGCCATTCCCCCAAAAGTCGGGATGGCCATGGGAATCATAATGTCGGCCCCTTTTCCGGTAGAGGTCAGCACGGGCAAAAGGGCGATGATGGCCACGGCGGCCGTCATCATGGCGGGACGGACCCTTTTTTTCCCTGCCTCCAAAACCGCCGCTCTTACATCCGGTACGGTTTGAGGGTTCTTTTCCTCAAAAACCTGGTGGATGTACGTACCCATGATGACACCATCATCGGTGGCAATACCGAAAAGTGCGATAAAACCAACCCAAACCGCAACGCTTAAATTGATCGTGTGCATTTGGAACAGATCCCGCATGTTGACCCCTGAAATGGCAAAATTCATGAACCAATCCTGACCATAGAGCCAGAGCATTATGAAACCTCCCGCAAAAGCAACAAAAACTCCGGAAAAATGGATGGAGGATGCGATGACCGTCTTGAACTGAAAAAACAGGAGCAAGAAAATCACAATCAAACTGATCGGTATGACAATGGACAGTCTTTTCACTGCCCTGATTTGGTTCTCATAACTCCCAGAAAACTTATAGCTTATTCCGGCGGGAACCGTTAATTCCCCTGCATCGATTTTTTTCTGGATGGCTTCCTGGGCATCGTTCACCACATCGACTTCCGCAAAACCGTCCCGTTTATCAAAAAGCACATAGCCCACCAAAAAGGTGTTTTCGCTCTTGATGGCCTGAGGCCCGCGGACATATTCAAAATCCACCACTTGGGATAAGGGAATTTGCGCCCCTACCGGTGTGGGAATCAAAATTTTCTTCAACGATTCCGGGTCGTCCCTCAATTCCCTCGGGTAGCGCACCCGCACGGGAAAACGTTCCCTACCTTCAACGGTGGAGGTGATTTTCATCCCACCGATCGCTGTTTCGATGCTTTGCTGCACATCTTCAATGTTCAAACCATATCGGGATATCCCGTCCCTGTTGATATTGAGGTGCAAATAAGGTTTGCCCACTATTCTATCGGCGAATACGGCTTCTGCCTTGACCGAGGGCACTTCCTTCAAGATACCTTCCAATTGCATCCCAAAATCCTCGATGGTCTTCAGATCGGGACCAAAAACCTTGATCCCCATGGGAGCGCGCATTCCGGTCTGCAACATCACCAACCGGGTTTCTATGGGCTGTAATTTGGGAGCAGAGGTTATGCCCGGGATCTTGGTGACCTTTACGATCTCATCCCAGATATCGTTGGGGGATTTGATATGAGGCCTCCAGTTTCGGAAAAACTCACCGTCCTCATCCACGATCAGGTCCTTCTCGGCAATCCCTAACTGCAAGGCCTCCTCATTGGTCAAAGTGTCTTTATGCTGGGTAATGAACCTGTCCTTTCGATCTACTTTATAACGGACCCTATGTCCGTCTTCATTCACAATGAATTCAGGTTTATAGTTGATGATGTTCTCATACATGGAAATGGGTGCAGGGTCCAGTGCGGATTCAACGCGACCGAGTTTACCGACAACCAAGTCCACTTCGGGTATGCTTCCCAAGAGCATATCCAACTGTCCAACCACCCTTTTGTTGTATTCCACCCCTGAATGCGGCATGGATGTCGGCATCAACAGGAACGAACCTTCATTGAGCGATGGCATGAACTCGGATCCTATTCCCGGGAATCTCTTGGAAGCTGCCTGCCATCCCGAGGTCTGTCTGACACTTTTCCAACCTACCGATTCAAAGCCTTTGGCCACGATTCCAAAGGTGCTATCGAACCCCAGCCAAACCAATACCCCAAAAAACAGGGTCACGAATGGGATGAGCATGAACTTTCCTTTGTTTTCCAGACACCACTTTAGGACCGGGGTATAGAAATGTACGATTCCCATCAAAGCGGCCAGGATAATGCCCACTAGGAACAACACAAAAAAGTAGTTGACCACAATACCGTTTTGGGGTCCCAAGGGCATCCATTCCTCGGTCAGGAAGAAGGAAGCGATAAAAACGGTCAGTCCCAAATTGATATAGTTGGGAAACGATTTATAGTGCTCCGGCCATTTGGGTTCCATCAAATTGTTCAACCCAATGAGTGAAATGACCAATGGCAACCACATCTGGGCATAAAATGCAAAAATAAGCCCGGTGGATATCAATAGAATGGACCAAAACCGTCGCACCCGTTTCTTGTCATAATCCACCCCCATTACAAAATGGGCCAATGCCGGAAGCACAACGATTCCCAGCACAAAGGCGCTCAACAGGGCAAAGGTCTTGGTAAAGGCCAAGGGCCTAAATAGCTTCCCTTCTGCCGATTGCATGGCAAAGACAGGCACAAAGCTCACGACGGTGGTCGCCAATGCGGTCGTAATTGCCGAGGCCACTTCCACGGTGGCCTTATATATTACCTGAATGAGTTCCTTGCCCTTGGCACCATGGTTCTCGGGCATTTCCAAATGACGGATAATGTTCTCGACGAACACGATCCCCACGTCCACCATCACCCCTATGGCAATGGCTATCCCGGAAAGGGCCACCACATTGGCATCTACCCCGGCATATTGCATGACAATAAAGGTCATTAGGACCCCGACAGGCAATAGACTGGATATGATCACAGAGGCCCTCAGGTTGAGGACAAGTACCAGTACAACGATGATGCTGATCAGTATTTCGTGGGACAGGGCATTTTCCAAAGTACCTATGGTCTCGTGGATGAGCTGTGTCCGGTCATAAAACGGGACCACGGTCAATTGGCTTTCCACACCATTGGCCAATGTCTTTTTGGGCAAACCGGGTGCGATTTCCTTGATCTTGTCCTTCACATTATTGATGACCGCCAAAGGATTGGAACCATAACGGGCGACCACGACGCCACCTACCACTTCGGCGCCCCCTTTATCGAGCACGCCCCTTCGTGTGGCCGGTCCCAAGCTGACCACCCCAATATCCTTGACCCGAACCGGGACATTGTCAAAGACGGCAACCACGGCCTTTTCTATGTCTTCCGTATTTTTGACATATCCCAAGCCCCTGACCAAATATTCTGCTTGATTGACTTCAATGGTCTTGGCGCCCACATCCCTGTTCGACTTCCGTACGGCCTCCATGACCTTGTATAAAGGAATATTATAGGCTTTCAGGGCATCTGGATTTACATCCACTTGATATTCTTGGACGAAACCACCGATCGAAGCCACTTCGGACACCCCGTCCACGGCATTCAACCCGTATTTCACATAAAAATCCTGGGCAGTCCGTATTTCGTGCAGATCCCATCCTCCTGTAGGGTTCCCATCCTTGTCCCTTCCTTCCAGGGTATACCAATATACCTGTCCCAATGCCGTGGCGTCAGGACCCAAAGTCGGGGTTACCCCATCGGGCAACAGCCCTGCGGGAAGTGAATTCAATTTTTCAAGGATCCGGGAGCGCGACCAATAAAATTCCACATCATCATTAAAAATGATATAGATACTGGAAAATCCAAAGATGGATGAACTACGGATCGTTTTCACCCCTGGAATTCCAAGTAAATAGGTCGTCATTGGATAAGAAATCTGATCCTCGATATCTTGTGGCGATCGCCCGGGCCATTGCGTGAAAACAATTTGCTGGTTTTCCCCAATATCGGGAATGGCATCCACGGGCACCGGGTCTTTTGGGAGAAAGCCCGTATTCCAATTGAAGGGGGAAGTGACAATCCCCCAGGTAACCAACGTTATTAAAACGAGAACGGTCACCAGTTTGTTCTCTAAAAAGTATTTTATGATTTTATTAAGCATATCATGAGTTTATTGTGTTGGAAATAGTGAAAATGTTCCAAAGGCAATAAATACCTAGGGCCATGCCAAAAACCATAGCACGGCCAAACGTCATCGATATGCTCTTAAATAAGGAAAGTTTGATCAAGAATCTGAATATCCTTGACCAAAAGGGGCGGAGGGTAATGTACGACAGAAACTATATTTTCCTGTAATCCCTCAAAAAGATTGATGTAACTGTACGTGAAGGCAACCAGGAACTGATGCTCCCCAACACTTAAATTTTCAACGGAAAGCAATAGATCCCCATTTCCTTGTACGGAAAGCGTTTCGTCATCGCAACACTGTTTTTTCTGCAGCTTGTGCTGGTGTGAATCCGATGGCTGCTGCATATCCATTCCACAGGATTCCGCTTTACCGAAGAAGGAAAAATCAACAAGATCTTCCCCACAATAGTGTTGTGCCACCGCAAAGGAAAAGGTGGATGCCAGCACGTTGAGTGCCATAAAACAAGATAATATTTTGAACCAAAATATTCTCATAAGCGGTTACAAAACTACAAAAATTTTAACAACCTCATTAAATTTAACACAATTTATACAAGGATTCCGCATAAAGCCCCTGCTTTTCAAAGTACCGACCATGGCACCCCATACTTTTGACCATCAATCATTTATACGACCATCGTATCTGGTCCGGGACGGTATAAAGCACATCGTGGTTCGAAGGCCCTCCTTACTGGCAACGGATGGAACCCTGACCAATAGCATTGTATTTTCAACCCGATTAAAGGTGGAACCCTTGTCTTCAATCGAACCATAACAGACCTTAAAGTTCCTCGATACCGAATCCGATCGTTGGACAGCTGACGGTCATTCCTTTCCCCACATATTGTATACCAGTATAGTATTGTGATCCTTGTGGTGGCCCAATGCCAGTACTTTTGGTAAACCTGATATTTGTCATGTTTTTTCCGAATCCCATACCTTACATTTGGAACCAAATCCTGCTGAAATCACACACAAACAGTAATCATATGGATAACTGCATAATTGATTACAGTTTGATTTTTAGCGAGTTAAACAAAATTTAGTAACTTTAGGAAGTGAAGCAAACCACATCGAAAATATTGTCCCTGTTTCTGGCCTGTTCTGTATTGATCAGTACCACTTCCTTTGCATCGAATGCCCATTTTTGCTGTAACAAGTTGGTCAGTTTTTCTGTGACCGGCAAAGCAAAACCCTGCGACCAAAAGCTTCAAAATCCCAAAAACACCTCAAGGAAGTGCTCTTTGGAACAAAAGGATTGCTGCAGCACCGATACCTATGCCAATATTGGCAAGGATGACCTGATGCTGGATTCCTTTGACCTTGATTTCGGCACACTTGTATTTCTAAATGCCTTTATTTTTTACCATATCGATCGTTTCGAAGGGCTACAGGAAAACATAATCCCTTTTAAAGACTACGATCCCCCGTGGATCGAACAGGATCTCCTTGTCCTTCATGAAACTTTCCTAATTTGATTTTTACACTGGCGGAACGTCAATGCAATCGTTCGCTCTTCACATTGGTCATGGCCACTAAATGACCTTTTTTGTCGTGTGCTATCTCCACGACGGCATATCCTGATCGATTCTCCTATCGGGTTTTGACCCGATATTATTTACGCTTAACAATAACTCAGACACCATGGATTCCAAAAAGGAATACTGGATAAAGCATATGGTCTGTAGGCGATGCCTCAAGGTCATAAGACAAGAATTGCATGACCTGGGCATTGAGGTTCTATCCCTTGAACTGGGGAAACTTACGGTAAATGCCCCGGAAATAGGGATTGCCGAAGTTGACCAAAAAGTCGTGGACGTCCTACATTCCAATGGCTTTGAAATAGCCAAAAGCGAAGAGGAAATGATCGTTGAGAAAATCAAGATAGGCTTGATTTCCTTAGTGACCAACGTCCCGATTAACCACAAAGGGAACACCTCGGACTACCTTGTCGATTTATTGCATCGCGATTACAAAGTACTGAGCAAGGTTTTTTCCAGAAATGAAAACATCACGATCGAAAAGTACTTTATCAAGCTCAAGATCGAAAAGGTAAAGGAGCTTATCCAACTGGGACAATATTCATTTTCCGATATCGCCTATATGCTCGATTACAGCAGCGTCAACCATTTGTCCGCACAGTTCAAGGAAATTATGGGGATGAGCATGACGGATTACAAAAACGGACAAATGTGGCAAAGGGATTTTCTTGACGAAATAATATAAAAATCCAGGAATATTATGAAGATGGCCTGTCAGGTCAAACAGTAGTTTTAACGCAACAACCTAACAAATAATAAAATGAAACTTACACAAAAAAAATCAATACCCATAATGCTAACGTTCCTAATGACCCTTTTGGCCCTACAGGCGACCAGAGCACAGACCCAATGGGAAGCCCCGGCCAGTGCGGACAATTTGAACAATCCCTTAAAAAATGATGCCACGGCGACAGAAAGCGGCAAACGGACCTTCAGAATGCTCTGTGTGATCTGCCACGGGGCCAAGGGTAAGGGAGACGGCATGGGCGGAGCCGGATTGACCCCAAAACCCACCGACTTGACCAGTGCCAAGGTACAGTCCCAATCGGACGGTGCCCTATTCTGGAAATTGACCAACGGTAAGCCCCCTATGGCTTCCTATGAAACCGCACTTCCCGAAAACAAGAGATGGGAATTGATCAACTATATCAGAACCTTGAAAAAATGAAAAAACTACTAATGACCCTAATTATCTTAGGGTTGGGATCTTCGGCTTTGGCCCAGACCTACAACACCTTTGAACCCAGTAAGACGCAGTTCATGCTGCGTGGTTACGGACACACCGGATTTGAATATTTGGATACCGGTGGTGAACAAGAATCCACCTTTCTAGGGGCCACATTCGCCCCTATATTCCTCTACAAGCATTCCGACAAGCTCATGTTCGAGGCCGAACTGGAGTTTGAGCTCGAAGGAAATGAATTGAAAACGGGACTGGAATATGCCGATGTGATGTATGTGCTCAACAAGCACATGACCGTAAGGGCCGGTAAATTCCTGCTTCCCTTTGGAACCTTTATGGAGCGTTTGCACCCTGCATGGATCAACCGACTTCCAAGCAGACCCCTTGGATTTGGTCACGACGGAATTGCACCGGCCTCCGATATCGGTGTCGAACTCAGGGGGGCATTCGATCTGGGCGGTCCCAAAATGAACTATGCGGTTTATGTGACCAACGGTCCGCGCATCAAGGATGGAAGTGAGGAGCCTGAAGAAGCGGGTATGCTGGATTTCGGTTATTATGAAGATGTGAACCTGGCCAAGGCCTTGGGTGGCAGGATCGGCCTACTCCCGCTCTCGGATTCATCCATGGAATGGGGGATTTCCGCCTATACCACCAACAGTACCGGCGCAGAGGACTCCGATTACAAGGAAGTGGGTGCCTTTCTTTGGGCGCTGGATCTTTCCTATGTAAAATCGATCACCCCCTTACAAGGGGTTGTGGACATCAAGGCCCAGTACAACAGTTCCAATGTGGATACCGCCACCTACTATGAAATCGAAGATGGGATTTCCGAACCTTACTCCTTTGACAACCAAAGCAGCTCCTTTTATACACAATTGAGCTATCGCCCCATCATGTCGGGAAGCGACTTTATAAAGCAACTCGAATTTGTGGGTCGATATTCCGATTTTAACGCCCCTGAAGGAGCGGAGTGGGAAGAGAAGTCAACGCAGTACGCTTTTGGTTTGAACTATTGGCTGAGTTGGCGTTCCGTGGTCAAACTCAGCTATCAAACCACCAAGATGGAAGGTGGTCATGACAGTGATGGCACGACCCGAACCAATGGATTGTTTGTGCATTGGGCCATTGGATTTTAAAATCAAAAAAAGAAAGTGAAATGAAAACAACAACGAATTTTAAAGCAGCAATAATCCTGTCCGTCATGGCATCGATCATGGTCGCCTGCTCCTCCAATAAAAAACCCATTGCGACGGATACCGCGACCGAGGTGGCGGGGAGTGAAGTGGATTTCAAAATTGAAAAATCCGGGGCGCAGCTCTGGGGCGAGGTGTGCAACCGATGTCATATCGCCCCTTCACCCGCGGATTACAACGATACCGATTGGGAAACCATAAGCCTGCACATGCGGGTTCGGGCCAACCTGACGGAAGAGGAGATCACCAAAATCGAAACCTTTCTGAAATCAGCCAATTGACGTATAATCTTTAATTCATATACAATGAGAACTTTAGTAATTTTTTTTTCAGTGATGGGTCTTATGTCCTTAAACGGTTGCAAACAATCAACCGATGTAGAAGCCTTGCTTCAAAACGAGGAAACAAGAAGCGAGATCCTTAAAGATCTGGTACAAAACCATGATTATATGATGGAATTCATGGAACAGATGCAAGGGAGCGACCATGCCATGCAAATGATGCAGGGAAACAAAAAAATGATGGGCACCATGATGAAGGGACAAGGCATGCAAATGATGATGGGCGACAGCACCATGATGAACCAAATGATGGGCAACAGACAAATGATGCATTCCATGATGAACGGAATGATGAAGGATGGCGAGATGATGGGCGAAATGATGCAAATGATGCATGACAAAGGGATGATGAGCGAGGAATGCATTCAATCCGGCATGAAAATGATGGGGGACAAAGGAATGGGGATGAACCATTAGACCATGGGTTCGATCGGCCATGCCGAACACTTTGAATTCTTGACAACTAAAACGGATATCTCATGAAAAATCACTGGATATGGATGGTCCTGGGATGTGGACTACCACTGCTGTTCATTTTTTTGGCGCCTTCAATCGGGATGGGCGATGGCGCTTCCCTTTTCATTTTCATCCTGGTCATGTTCGCCATCCACCTGTTCATACCGCACGGTTCGCATGGACATGGTGGAAATGGCCACACCCATGACAGGGAAAACGAACAGGGTTGATCGGAACAATAGCACCCATGGACTCCAAGGAACGAAATATTTTAATACAACCTTAAATCAAGTATCATGCATTATTACGACGGACATTTTGGAGGTATGCACCTTATATGGTGGATTATCTGGATCATCTTTTTGGCTTGGATATTCTTTATCCCATCGGACATTCCCTATAAAAGGCACCAAGAGGATAGCCCACTGGAAATTTTAAAAAAAAGATTTGCGAAAGGCGAAATTTCCAAGGAGGAATTTGAGGAATCAAAAAAGGTCCTTCAAACTGACAATGAATCTAAAACAGAAAAACCATGAATCGATTTAATGTAAAAAAATTAGGCTTTGCCTTTGGTCTTACTGGGGCCATAATCTATTTGGGCTGTATGATCGTAATGGCAACGGCCGGCAAAGAGGGTACGATATCCTTTTTCAACAGTCTACTGCACGGATTGGACACCACCAGCATCATACGAATGGATGTGCCCCTGTCCGAGGCTTTTTTGGGGCTTGTACAGACCTTCATCATAGGTTGGCTCATCGGGGCGTGCATAGGTGGGCTTTACAATGCCCAGATCAAACATCGAAAATAGCCTTACGTTTCGAAGATCATGCAGTACGTTTGGTTCATATGGTCCCTTATCATCCTGGCACTCTGGGCACTCCTTTTTGTGTTGAAAAAAGGGTATAGGGAAGAAATGCTCAAGATGAGTCTTATCACCATGCCCTTTGGATTGACCGAGCCCCTGTTCGTGCCGGAATATTGGCTTCCCCCCTCTTTGTTCCAATTGGCCGAAAAAACGGGTTTTGACCTGGAAAGCTTGCTGTTTTCCTTTGCGATAGGTGGGATAGGCACCGTGCTCTACAATTTGATATTTGGAAGGGTCCTTTCCAAAATCCCTTTGATCGAGCGCCATCATAAAAGGCATAATCTGCACCTATATCTTCTTTTTGTGCCCGCATTGGTCTTTGTCCCCATGGCGTTGTTCACCAAGCTTAATCCCATTTATTGTGGTGTTTTGGCCCTGCTTGCGGGTGGGTTGGCCACCCTTTATTGCAGGCCCGATCTAAAGGGAAAGGTCTGGGTGGGCGGCTTCCTGTTCACCTTGTTGTATTTTTTGTATTTCGGGAGCATACTTCCCTTCTACCCCCAATACGTCGATCTGTACTGGAACCTGGACAATCTTACCGGTATCCTTGTTTTCGGCATTCCCATGGAAGAGCTATGGTTCGCTTTCACTTTTGGAATGTACTGGTCCGGTTTGTACGAACACCTATTCTGGAGAAAAACCGTGAAATCCGAAACCCTATCCATTGACCCAAACCCTAATTGAACATGGACACAACAAATTGCGACACATCAAAGATAATCTGTCTACCAGAGCCGGGTATGCCCCGGATAGTGGTCATTGGCGGTGGTTTTGCCGGACTGGCCTTGGCAAAGGAATTGAAAAACAAGAAGGTTCAAGTGGTCCTATTGGACAAAAACAACTTTCATGCGTTTCAGCCTTTATTGTACCAAGTGGCAACGAGTGCCCTGGAACCGGACAGCATAGTTTTCCCATTCAGAAAGCAGTTCAATGGCTTCAAAAACCTAGTGTTCCGATTGGCGGAAGTATCAGAAATCCAACCTTTGTCCAATACGGTAGTGACCGACAAGGGGGCCGTTTCCTATGATTACCTGGTTTTGGCCACTGGGACAACGACCAACTTTTTTGGTATGGAAAGCGTTGCTAGGAACAGTTTGGGCATGAAGGGCATACGTGATGCCCTCAACATCCGGCATTTGATGCTGCAAAATCTGGAGCAGGCCGCCATTACCTGTGATGGGGAGGAACGCGATGCCCTCACCAATTTTGTCATCGTGGGCGGCGGTCCGGCCGGGGTTGAAATGGCAGGGGCCTTGGCCGAATTTCGTAGATACATCCTGCCAAAGGACTATCCAGAGTACCCATCCTCCACCATGGAAATCTACTTGGTGGAAGCCCTTGACGAACTATTGGGCACCATGTCGGACAAGGCCTCCACCAAGACACTGGCCTATTTAAGGGAACTTGAGGTAAACGTACTGTTCAACGAATCGGTAAGTGGGTATGACGGTAGTGTGGTCACCACAAAAAGTGGAAAGGAGATCAAGGCAAAAAACCTCATATGGACCGCAGGGGTGCAGGGGCAGTTCCCCAAAGGCATTGCCCCTGATAAAGTGGTAAAGGGCAACCGGCTCAAGACCGATCCCCATTTACATGTTGAGGGGTATGGGAATATTTTTGCCATTGGGGACATAGCCGCCTTGATCGGGGAAACGACTCCCAAAGGGCATCCCCAAGTGGCGCAGGTAGCCATCCAACAAGGCAGGTACCTTGGGCGGTCTCTTTGGGCCACCCTTCATGGAAAACCAACAAAACCCCTTTCCTACAAAGACAAGGGATCATTGGCCACAGTGGGCAAGCGCAAGGCCGTCGCCGATTTGGGCAAATTCAGGTTTGGCGGGTATCCCGCCTGGCTATTGTGGTCCATCGTTCACCTTATGTCCATCAGTGGTTTTAGAAATAGAATCCTGGTCGGTTTGAACTGGGCCGCAAGTTATTTCACCTATGAAAAGGGCAACCGTTTGATTATAAGGAATTTTAGCCCTCCAGACCAAGGCCCACCTAAAAAATCCAGAACGGGAAACTTCGGGAACCATAAAGAAAAAGTCCAATGAAGCGGAAACCAATATCCTATGATGTGATCAAAGGGAGGCTGATTTTTGAAAGAAAGGCCTTCCATGGACCCTTCAGGGGTAGCATCCAATTTTTGAACAACGTCCAATGGATATATCTGGACGACACGACCACAATTGCAGAACACATAAAACCCTATGAGCCATGAACAATATTCTAGTACCCACCGACTTTTCCAAAAACTGTGAAAAAGCAGCACAATTGGCCTTGGAAATGGCCAAGGCATACCAATCCGAGATCCATTTTTTGCACCTTATGAAAACACCCGTGGATTGGATAAAGCTGGATAAGGAAAAGGAAAAGCGCTATCCGGAGACCCTTAAACAGATCGGCAAGGCCAAAGCCGCCTTACGGGAGTTGGAAAAAACGGCCGAACGGAAGGGACTGAAGTGCCGGACCTTTCTTCAGTTTGATGCCGGACAAGCAGATATCCTGGAGCATTCGGGACATTTTCACCATGACTTCATCATTACCGGGAGCAGCGGTACCAAAGGAGTCGTCCGCGAATTGACGGGAAGCAATGTGGAACAAATTGTACGAAAGGCCCATGTCCCCGTTATCGTTGTAAAGGATGAAAAGCTACACTTTCCCTTCAAGAACATCGTGTTCGTTTCGGACTTTGAGGAAGATTGCAGCCAAGCCTTCGAGAAGGTCATCTCCATTGCCAAAAAATGCAATGCCCGGATACACTTCTTGCGCATCAATACCGAAACCGACCACAACAGTATCCGATTGGGCCTGTCCCCCATTGAAAATTTGCTGAAGAAATTCCCGGGATTGGAAAACTATGCGCTGGCGGTCTATAATGAACCTTCCGTTGAAACGGGGATCAATACCTTTGTTGCACAGCATCCCATTGATCTTATCGCCATGGTCACCCACGGCAAAACAGGGTTTTTAAGCCTGTTCCGAACCAGTATTGCCGAGGGCGTCACCAACCATGCGTCCTTGCCCGTAATGACCTTACACCTCTAAGCCATGGCCAAATCCGTTAACCTTATCAAACATTCGGGCGATGTAGTCCCGTTCGATCGTAAAAAACTGATCCATTCCTTACAACGTGCCCGCGCAAGCGATGTACTCATACAACAAATTGTGGAGCAAGTCGAGCACCAGATCCAGGATGGCATGACCACAAAAAAAGTATATCAGCTGGCCTTTACAATGCTTCGGAAAAAGTCCCGTGTGAGTGCCTCTAGATACAAGCTCAAAAAAGCATTGATGGAATTGGGCCCCTCCGGTTTTCCCTTCGAGAAATTGGTCGGTGAACTCATGGGGCGCGAAGGATTCTCCACCCAGGTAGGTGTCATAGTAGCGGGCAATTGCGTACAGCACGAAGTGGATGTCATAGCCCAAAAGGAAAATGTACATTATATGATCGAATGCAAATACCACAGTGACCAAGGCCGGTTTTGCAATGTCAAGACCCCTTTGTATATCCATTCCCGCTTTCTGGATGTGGAAAAGCAATGGGTCCGCCAAAAGGGACATGGTGCCAAACTCCATAAAGGTGGGGTGTACACCAATACCCGGTTGACCACTGACGCCATCCAATATGGGAACTGTGTTGGATTGCTCCTGTGCAGTTGGGACCATCCGAACGGAAACGGACTCAAGGATAGAATAGACAAGGCGGGTCTTCATCCCTTGACCGCCTTGACGACCCTTACCAAAGGGGAAAAAACAAAATTACTGGATAAGGGCATCGTCCTTTGCAAGGACATCCACGAAAACCCAATGTTGTTGGATGACATGGGAATCTCCAGATCCCGGCAAAAAAACATCTTGAACGATTCAAGGGAATTATGCAAAACCCATAGTCATGGACCTAGATAAAACAAACATTCATTTTTTGGGGGCGTCAGGTACGGTCACCGGCTCAAAATATCTTTTGGACACAGGAGACAGAAAAATACTGGTGGATTGTGGACTGTTCCAGGGACTGAAGGAACTGCGCCTTAAAAACTGGGAATATCCACCCGTAACGGTTTCGGAAATAGATGTGGTATTGCTCACCCATGGCCATATGGACCATACGGGATATCTTCCCCGATTGGTGAAACAGGGATTCAATGGGTCCATTTATGGAACATATCCCACCTTGGACATCACAAAGATCATTTTAAACGACACTGCCAAAATACAAGAGCAGGAAGCCGAACGTGCGAATAAGGAGGGCTATTCGAAACACCGTCCTGCCCAACCTCTCTACGACCTAAAGGATGTGGAAAAGACCCTTCCGCATTTCAAGGGGGTTCCCCAATCCCAATGGATTACCCTATTCGATGGCATAAGGGTACGGTTCCAATACAACGGACACATCCTGGGAGCCACACATATCGACTTGGATATACACGGAAAGCGCTTTGTTTTTTCAGGGGATATTGGAAGAACCAAGGACCTATTGCTTTACCCACCCCTAAAACCGAGAAAGGCCGATGTGCTTTTCATTGAATCGACCTATGGTGGAAGGTTCCATCCCGATGAGGCGGAAGCCCTCCCCTTGATCGAAAAATTGGTCCAGGACACCATAGCCAGGGGCGGTAGCCTTTTTATCCCCAGCTTCTCGGTAGAACGGGCCCAGCTCATGATGCTCATTTTTTGGAGGTTGCTGAAGGAGGGCAAAATCCCCAAGGTCCAAATGATCATGGACAGTCCGATGGGTACCGATGTATTGGAGCTTTTCCATCGTACAAGGGATTGGCACAAGTTGGAAGACCATGAATGTGATGAGATGTGTTCCCACTTCAACGTGGTAAGCAGCTATCGTGAAACCATGGAGCTGCGTATGGACCATAGCCCCAAAATCGTCATTGCGGGAAGCGGGATGCTAACCGGGGGGAGAATGCTCAACTATTTAGAGACCCAGGCCCCAAACCCGAACAATACCTTGCTTTTTGTAGGGTATCAGGCCGAGGGTACCCGGGGCAGAAAGCTGTTGGAAGGTGAAAAAGAACTAAAAGTATATGGAAAATGGGTGCCTTTCAACATGCAGGTCTGCGAGGTCGAAGGCCTATCGGCACATGCGGACCATGAGGAACTCCTGGGCTGGATGGACAGGATGGCCAATGCACCGGAACGGATATTCATCGTCCATGGGGAAAAGGATGGTGCCATCGCCCTACAAAGGGGCATCAAGGAAACCTATGGTTGGGAGGCCGAGATCCCACAATTATATCAAATCGAAGAAATCGCATAGACCATGGAACCCAATTCAAACACCTTAACATACAAACACCTTGGCATATACACCCAAAATGAAAATGTGGTGTACATGCGGTATGATTGCCACGTCTGTAAATCGGAAGGATTCGAAGCCCTTGTCCGGATAAGGGTCTCCAAGGCACCCCGTTCCATTGTGGCAAGCCTGAACGTGGTAAGTTCGAACATGCTCTTACCCGGTGAGATCGGTCTGTCCGATGCTGCGGCCCAGAAACTGGACGTTTCCGAAAACGACCTGTTGCACGTCTCCCATTTGGAGCCCATAGCGTCCCTTGGCCATGTCAGGGCAAAGATCTACAACAACAAACTCGACCGTGAGGCCTATGGGCATATCATTACGGATATCCTTGCGGGGGACTATTCCAACATCCACCTGTCGGCCTTCATCACGGCCTGTGCCGGTGACCGTATGGACTTGGATGAGATCACCGACCTGACCAAGGTCATGATCACCTCGGGCAAAACCCTGGACTGGAACCAAAGCATCATCGTCGATAAGCATTGCATCGGTGGACTTCCCGGCAACCGCACGACTCCCTTGGTGGTGGCCATGGTCACCGCATATGGGCTAACGATGCCCAAAACATCCTCAAGGGCCATCACCTCCCCGGCAGGTACTGCGGACACCATGGAGGTCATGACCAACGTTACGCTTTCATCGGATGAAATAGAGCGGGTCGTAAACCAGGAAGGAGGCTGTTTTGTGTGGGGCGGAACAGCGCAACTGAGCCCTGCGGACGATGTGCTCATCAAAATTGAAAAGGCCTTGGATATCGATAGTGAAGGGCAACTTATCGCCTCGGTCCTATCCAAAAAAGCGGCCGCAGGCTCCACCCATGTGGTCATAGACATTCCTGTGGGCGAGACCGCCAAGGTTCGAAGCATGGAGATGGCCCAAAAACTTCAGAGGGATATGGAGGCGGTCGGCAGGGCCGTTGGCCTCACGGTAAAGATTGTGATAACGGACGGTACCCAACCTGTGGGAAGGGGCATAGGACCATCCCTGGAGGCCATGGATGTGCTCAGTGTGTTGAAAAATGAGGCCAAGGCCCCACAGGACCTAAAGGAACGTGCTGTTTTATTGGCAGGCGAACTGTTGGAACTTTCAGGAAAGGTGGTGTCAGGGGAAGGCAACAGAAGAGCACTTCAAGTATTGGAATCGGGAAAGGCCTACGATAAATTCATTTCCATTTGTGAAGCCCAGGGACGTTTCTCCCTCCCCGTCCCGGCACCCCATACCTTGGAGGTCAAAGCTGAAAGATCAGGTGTCCTACACCACATTGACAACAGAAAAATTGCCAAGCTCGCCAAGCTTTCAGGGGCGCCCCGGGCCAAATCCGCAGGGATTTCACTGTACGTCCGTTTGGGGGACCGTATAACAAAGGGCCAAACCCTTTATACCCTGCATGCGGTAACAGAGGGTGAACTACGATATGCACTGGACTATAAAAACGATCATGAAGACATCATAACCATCCTATAAAACTTAAACAACACCTATGGAAACCATTTTGTTCAGTCTACCCGGAAATGAAGAGCTCACTGCCCTTATGGCCAAGCAAATGAATGCCGAAGTGGGAAGGGCCATCTTGAGGAAATTCCCCGACGGGGAATCCTACACACGCATCCTTTCAAAGGTGGAAGGCAAGTGTGTTGTCCTGGTCTGTACCCTTCACGAACCGGATGAGAAACTGTTGCCCCTCTATTTTTTAAGCCACACCGCCAAGGCACTCGGGGCAAAGTGTACCTGTTTGGTGGCCCCCTATCTCGCCTATATGCGACAGGATACGATCTTTCAGGAAGGGGAAGGTGTGAGCGCTGCATTTTTCGGAAAGTTGGTTTCGGGCTTTGCCGATAGCATGGTCACGGTGGATCCCCATCTGCACAGGATCACCTCCTTGGGCAAGGTCTATACCATCCCCAACAAGGTCATCCCCGCGGCCGACAACATATCCAAGTGGATAACGGAACATATCAAAGATCCGGTATTGATCGGCCCCGATTCAGAAAGTGAGCAGTGGGTCTCGGAGGTCGCCAAGAATGCCGGTGCCCCATTTACCGTATTGCAAAAGATTCGCCACGGCGATCGGGACGTGGAAGTTTCGGTCCCCGAAATAGATACCTACAGGGATGCCACCCCGATCTTGGTGGATGATATCATATCCACGGCACGAACCATGATCGAGACTGTCGGCCATCTTAAAAATGCGGGCATGAAACCACCAGTTTGTATCGGTGTCCACGCGGTATTCTCGGGCAATGCCTATGGTGACCTATTGGCCGCCGGGGTCGGGAATGTGGTGACCTGCAATACCATCCCCCACCCATCGAATGCCATCGATTTGAGTGGTATATTGGCAAGTGAAGTACAAAAAATGATGCATCACTTATGAAAAAACAAGGTTTTTTGTTATTGTTCCCATTCCTGATGTTCGCTCTCACCGCGAACGGACAGACGGACATGCTTATCGGCCAAATTTCAGGCCGATCCATCGTACGGGAAAATTTTGATGGCCAAGGAGCATTGCTCAACAAACAAACGTTCAAAGTCGGCGCGATCATGGAGAAAAATGGCAATTATGCCATTAAGGTGGTCGCACAAATGTTCGATAGGGACAACGAACCGACCGACACCTACTCCACCCTCTATAGCTGCAAGCCCGATCAGGCCAGTATGATGGTCATGGCCTTCCCGTTTTCCGACCCAGGTTCAAAGGAGACCGAGATCAACGCCACATCCACGGGATTCAAGGGGCTGTATGACTTGGACCACCTTGGGGACATTGAGATGAAGTTGACCTTTGATTCGGGCCTTTTGAACTTTTTTGGATCCAAGAGCCTGATACGGATCTACGGGCGGACTTGGGACAACGGGCAAAATGAACTTGATTCAAAAATCGAGATCAAGGCCTATGCCCTGGGCATACGGATAAAACAACTCCACTATACCGTCAAGGAGGAATTGAACGAGGACGGTTTATTGAAATTTCAGAAATTTACCGAAGAGGACCAAAGTTATTTCACGATGACCTATAATTGAAAGCCCATGAAAAATTACGATACCCTTTCAGAAGCCATATCCGATTTACAGGCAAAGGGCTATACCTATGATTTTAACCTCAAGCCCCATTGCCTGGAATGCGCTTCCCTTAAAATCGAAATTCGACCGGAGGACTTTAAGGTCGACCAGACCCATCGTTTTGAGGGGATGAGCAGCACCGATGACAACAGCGTGCTGTACGCCATATCCTCCAAGGATGGCATCAGGGGCATCCTGGTGGATGCCTATGGCGTCTATGCCGAAAACATTTCTGAAAAAATGAGAAAAAAATTACGATAACCCATAAAAAGGACCGATCATGGAAAAGCACCAACACCACGACCATTCACAGATGAACCACGATAAGACCGACCACTCCAAAATGGACCATGGCCCCGGGGGCCATTCGGGGCACAACCCCGCACATGGCCAAATGGGCCACGACCACCACAAAATGATGATCGCCGACTTTCGAAAGCGATTTTGGGCAACGCTGGTACTCACCATACCCATCTTGTTCCTATCGCCGATGATCCAGGATTTCTTTGGATATGAATTCCTGCTTCCCGGTAACCCTTACTTTCTTTTCGGGCTTTCCACCATTGTATATTTCTATGGGGGATGGCCTTTTTTGAAAGGTTTTTGGTCAGAAATAAAACAGGGTGCACCGGGAATGATGACCTTGATCTCCATGGCCATTTCCGTAGCCTATTTCTATAGCACGGCCACCGTATTCGGACTGAAGGGCCAAGACTTTTTCTGGGAACTGTCCACCCTTATAGCCATCATGCTACTCGGGCATTGGATAGAGATGAAGAGCGTCCTTGGTGCCTCAAAAGCCTTACAGTTGTTGGTCAGCATGATGCCTGCCGAAGCACACCGTGTCAAAGGGGAAACCATAGAGGACATACCGTTGGAAGCGGTATTGAAAGATGACATCATACTGGTCAAGCCGGGGGAAAAGGTCCCAGCCGACGGTACCATCGTCGAAGGCAGCAGTTACCTGAACGAATCCATGCTCACGGGGGAATCGAAACCTGTAAAGAAAGAGGAAAAGGACAAGGTGATCGGCGGTTCGGTCAATGGCAACAGCACCTTAAAGGTCAAAGTGGAGCACACGGGCAAGGATAGTTACCTCAACAAAGTGATCACGATGGTGGAAGAGGCCCAAAAGACCAAGTCCAAAATGCAGAACCTTTCCGATAGGGCCGCCAAATGGTTAACCTATATCGCCTTGACCATTGGTTTTGGAACCCTGGCGGTATGGCTGGCCCTGGGTTTCCCCTTTGTTTATGCCCTGGAACGCATGGTGACCGTTATGGTCATTGCCTGTCCCCATGCCCTGGGTCTTGCCATCCCTTTGGTGGTGGCCATTTCCACCGCGGTATCCGCCCAAAACGGCCTATTGATCCGCAACAGGACCGCCTTTGAGGAATCCCGGAAGATATCGGCCTTGTTATTTGATAAAACGGGGACCCTGACCAAAGGTGATTTTGGCGTTACCCGAATCCAATCGGTCGATGACAACTATTCCCAGGATGAAGTCCTTCGCCTGGCAAGTGCCTTGGAACAAAGCTCGGAACACCCCATTGCCGTGGGTATCATCAAAAGGGCCCAAGAGAAAAAGGTCACCATTCCCAATCCCTTGAACTTTCATGCGATCACTGGAAAAGGGGTCGAGGCAACCGTGGAGGACAAACCGGTAAAAGTGGTCAGTCCCGGTTTTTTAAGGGACAACAACATTCCCATTCCCAAAGACGCCTATAGCGATGCCGCCGAAACCGTGGTATTTGTGTTGATCGAGGAAAAACTGGCCGGATACATTGCACTGGCCGATGAGATACGATCGGAATCCCAAGAGGCCATTCAGGTATTCAAGAAGAACGACATCAAGGTATTGATGGCCACTGGGGACAATGAAAAAACGGCCAGGGCCGTTAGCGAAAAACTCGGTTTGGATGGCTATTATGCCGAAGTGTTGCCCCACCAAAAAGTGGAAATAGTGGATGAACTCCAACGTAAGGGCGAGTTCGTGGCCATGACCGGGGACGGTGTGAACGATGCCCCGGCCCTTGCAAAGGCCAATGTGGGCATTGCCGTTGGTTCCGGTACGGACGTTGCGGCGGAAACCGCCGACATCATCTTAGTCAACAGTAACCCCAAGGATATAGCCAATCTCATCCTGTTCGGCAAGGCCACCTACAACAAAATGATCCAGAACCTGATTTGGGCAACGGCCTATAATGTGGTCGCCATTCCGTTGGCCGCCGGTGTACTGTATTCCTCAGGGTTTGTCATGGGCCCTGCCGTCGGTGCGGTGTTCATGAGCCTGAGCACCATCATTGTGGCCATCAATGCGCAGTTGTTAAAACGTAAGATAGGAAGTAATCAGATAAAAGGATGATAGGCAAATAGAGCAATTTAGCATATAAAAGGGTGCATTCCCAATAGCAATACGGATTTTCAGTGTTCCCGCAATCCTATTAGGCCACTACGAAGAGAATACTGGATTCTGGTATTAATACTGCTGGAAGCCAGTTCCATTTTTCCTGAGGTGTACCATTCCTAATTTATTTCCTTTCTTGGTAACCATTATAACCTTTGTTATGGCAAAATTTTGTTTTCATGTTAAAGTGTATACCCTATAAGGGATTCCACTTCTCTTTATCGATAGGTCAATAGTTGAGCTCCAACCTTCTGCCTCCACGGCTTTCCAAGAGAATCAGTCTTAGATGCTCCTTATGGAATAGGACAAATTTGGGTAGCACAAGTACAAATCGTTGGGAAGTCCCGGTTTTAATAATTTTGGGTCGTTCAAAGATAAAGTGGGGTTCCAACCTGGTTTCTTGATACGAGGATCTCCGTTTCAAGCTGCCATTTATCCTTAGGGCCTCAAGGGTGCCTACTTCAAAATCAATGCCTGATCGGTTGCGCACCTCTACAACCATAAATACTTGAGCGTTTCGGTAGACCAACCTTTTCAACAGCAATCGGATTCCCTTTCTTCGCACCGATGCCAAGGCACCATTCCCATCACTTGATGGCAATCCCCTTAAAAGAGGAAATCGAGCTGTGTGGGAAGCCAAGGAATCCCCTTTTTTACCAGGTAATGGCTGTACTGGACCAATGCTATGCGCCTTGTCCACAAAAAAATGGGTTTGGGCAACGTTTTCCCTATAGGCCACCTTAAATTCATATGCTTGTCCGTCCATGGTGACCACCAAAAGGTTGGTAATGGTGTTGGCTGTGGACTGCAATAGCCCAAAATATTGAGCTTCTTCCCGGTTATAGGTAAAGATCGCTTTAGTGTTTCCCGTTATAGCCTGTTTGATGGGACTGGGAAAAAAGAGGGCCACGTTCATTTGTGAATTGGCTTGGATGGTGTCCAAAACCTTTTGGCCCGATACGGTGTGCCCATAGGCCATTAGCATTACTGCAATGATGACGTTTAGTGTTTTCATGATCTAGGTATTAAGAAAAATTGATAATGGTCGGAAATCTGAACTTTAACGGTACGTTGATCACGCTGAAATATGCGTTTGATCCCATTGAACTGGGGCACACCCGGCACATTGATCTCTCCAAGGCCCTCATCCAAAGACCGATCCACCACTTCACCCCGCAGATGGTTCTTCACATAAATCCCTTCCTGCCCATCCTGGGCATCATAGGCTTGCATATCCATAAGGGTTGTCCCCAATCGGGTAAGTTCCACCATCACCCGGTTGGGCCTTATCTTTACAAAGCCATAGAGGCGGGTACCTCCTGGCATCCTTTTCCCATCCACAACATAGTCATGGGCGAGTCGCAAGTCCAATCGTTGTCCATCCCGAAGGGTCTGGTCCCCATCCACATACACCTTGGCCACAGCAGTAGTTGGTAAATTTCCATCGGAACGGTTCCTTTTTGGATTGGAGGCAAAGAACAGTTGATGTACCAATCCTAGCTCCGTTTCCGTCCTTGGGGAACCCATTGTCAACTTTTCATCGTCTACCTTTACCTTCTTTACAGTCCCCAACCTGGGCATTACGCCTGCATCCGACACAGAAACTTTTTTCGCAGTAAAGGCATTGGTATCAAAGACACTGTCTATGATACGCTGCTTTTCATATTCCATATAATCGGGATTGAAATACCCTTTATCATCCACCATGTGGTCGGGATACACTTGTGGTGCCGTGGATTGTTTTTCCACCTTGATGGCTTCCACGGCTTCCAGTTTGGTTTCAAACTCCACCGAAGTGTCCTCCAGATCCGGCATGGGGATCCTCCCTACATCAAGGCTTTCCTTTTTTGGCTTACCAAAAGTGACGATGCTATATATGGTGATAAAGAGTACCATACATGCCAGTACCAGCACAAAAACTATTTTATTCTTCTGTGTTTTCATGAGTTTCTAGTTTACGAAGTGAGTTTTCAAAAAAATCAGTGATCAACAATCCATGAGGATTATGGGGAAAATTCCGTTCCACCTGGATCAAATGTCCCGAGGTCACCAGTTCATAGGTATCGGTGACGGTTCCCCGATTGATCCGTATGTGCAATTGGGTCCTAAACGCAAAGGAAGACCCATCCCAATCCAGCTCTGTATCGATTCGGATGACCTCTTGCACAAGGGAATATTGCAACAACCGGTTATAGAAACCGTCTGCCTTTTTCTGTTGAAAGACAGCACCAACGGAGGCATTGCCCAACCAAAGGGCCTTCTCCATGTTCTTCTCATAACTGCCGGCATCCACCCCATAAAACCACCTATGAAACTGTTCCAAATGGGCCAGGGCCTCCACTTCCAGATGATCTCGTTGTTCGGCCCAGGAAAGCGGTATGACCTCCCCTTCCCCATTGACCACGAAGGCCCCGTTCAACGATTCACGGTATATCCTGCCCACTAGGACCATAGCAACCATACAGACCAAACCCGAGGCGATAACCACGCCAAGAACCACAAAACGGTTGAGCCGCAGCACATGAACAATACTTTTAAAAGGTGTTTTCATAGACTTCAATTTAACCGGTGAACAATCGAAGGGTAAAACTGGTCGCCCT
The DNA here is from genome assembly GCF_030733585.1 of Allomuricauda sp. MMSF_3307. NCBI lineage: Bacteria > Pseudomonadati > Bacteroidota > Flavobacteriia > Flavobacteriales > Flavobacteriaceae > Allomuricauda > Allomuricauda sp. MMSF_3307. Next base: position 318,196 of record NZ_JASHIQ010000002.1, on the reverse strand, counting down.
TCGGTACAATTTAAATTTGAGCAAGACAATAAAGCCAATGGTCCCGAGTTCAATGATGGAGGCAAAGAATTCACGCCCAAAATCAAAACCAAAGAGGTTCCCCCAGAAGTTGGTACTGATCTCCGTATAAAGGTTGTTGACGAAGACATTGACCAAAAAGAAGGCGGGAACCAGCATATATACTGCTGCATAGAGCTTGAAATAATTATAGGCCAATGGCCTGAACTTTTCAAAGACGGCCAAGCTGATGACCAAGGGAAAAAAGGCCTGTAGGATCCCCAATAGGAAATATCGCTCTGCAAGGAACAAAGGATAGATGAACAGGTCCATAAACCAAAGAATGACCCCGATGATAAAGGCCAAGACCTTTAATCCGTACAAAGGAGTGACCAAGGCCTCATACAAGAGTGCCATGGCCTTTTTGGCGGCTTCCAAGGCACCCACATCCCGTTCCAGGTCCACATCCTGCAACTGTAATGGGAGGAGTGCCGGAGCCGTGTCCCGGTATTGGGTCTCAATGGCGACCAAAATCCCATCAAAAACTCCCAATACCTCAGTTGAAAAGATGACCAAGAGCACCACCAAAAAATTCTTGGCCAGTTCCGTTGGGGTCAACCCCCAGGTATGGCCATCGGTAGAAGCTATTCCCTCATTGTATTTCTTCAAAATATTGATCAGAAAGAACAGCACGGCCAGGGTCTTCATCCCCACTATCGTGTATTGGGAGAAATCACTGTCCTTGATGGTCTGGAAGACCGCATCCACATATTCCAATCCTATGCCCAAAAAGTATCCCGCCATCAGTATTCCGTTTCCCGGTTATTGATGATATCCTGCATCCTCCGAAAGGAAATAATCTCTCGATAGCGTCGGGTCTTGACCTCCAACTCGGCCACCATTTCCTGCGACTGCACTTTTTTTTCCATCAAAATGGCCGTGCGCTCCGCATCGGACATCTTCAAAAAATCACTGGACAAAATCTGGTTTACAAAATCGAGATCATCAATGGCCGTATCCATGATCTGTTCAAAGGCTCTGGATACCTGTTCCACCTCCCCGGCTTTGATATAGGGGGAATTCAAAATATCCCTCAATTCATTTTGCACGGTATTGAAAAGGATTTCATTGTTCCGTGCGAGTTCCCGCACCGCCTTCAATTGTTTAATGGTATTGTTGACTTTGACAATATTGTCCTTCTGTTCCTTTAAAAACTCCACGGTCTTTAGCAGTTCAGAGGTCTGCTTTGCAGATTCCAACAGGGATTTGGTCATGCTGATAAAGTTCGTATTGTCATACACCGGCATTCCCTGGGCCGTAGCACGGCCGGGCAAGGAAATGGCCAAGATCAGAGCGAGTATCAAAGTCTTGGGATTCTTCCAAAGGGTTTGTTTTATTGTTACTCTCATATCATTTTCTTTTGTTGATTTATAAATTCAGTAATGGCCCGTTCCATATTCCCAAACTGTTCAAAGAGCTCCATAAGCTGGCCATGTTCCACCCCATCGGTGAGATAGGCGGCATAGACCTCTGGGGGCACCTCCAAGCGAAAGACATTGCTTTCCTTCCCGATTTTGATAAAGATTTCGGTGTATTTGCGCACCCCGGTAAGGTTGTTTCTAAGGGACTTCAATTGATTGAGATCATGGTTGGAGAGGTGCAACCGTCTAACCAATTCATCATAGCCCTTCTCGTTCCGTAAACTGTACACGACCTGCGTATTCTCCAGGATACTTGCCGAAGTGGCATTTTCCGGTAATTGGTTGATGGATTGCAGGATGATACCAATGGCCCCGTTTTGCTTTCGGATGGCCTGGTAATAGAACTCCACACTCTCCAATACATGGGGAAATTTAAGCTGCTTGGCAAACTCATCGAAAAGAATAATGCCCCGTTCCGACCTGTTCCTCCAAATGGTGCGTTGGATGGCGGACTTGATCAATTTGAGCATTACGGACAGGATTTCCTTATTGTCTCGCACTTCGTCCAGTTCAAAGACAATCAGGCGCTTGTCCTCTATTTTATAGGTCTGGTCTTCTGCCACATGGAACAGAAAACTGTACAGTCCCCCATCCACATATTCGGAAAGAATGTGCAAAAATCCATAGACATTGAAATCGGATTCATGAACTCGGGTCTCCTCGATCAAGGTATCCTTGTGCTTATCAACAAACTGATATAGGGAAGCCAAGGAATGCCCCGCCCTGACAGCATCATAATAGTGCAACAACACTTTTTTCAAGGCCACTTCCTTGGATTTGGTCACCTGGTTTTCAGCCAAGAGCTCCAAAAGAAAGAGGGCCAGATCTTCCAGTCGTTCAGGGGTCAAATCGGACGGATCGGCGATATAAAAGGGATTAATACCCAAATTCTTGCCTTGCTCATAGCGAAGGACCACGTGATCATCGGGATACAATTGGGCAAATTTGGCATAAGAACCCCCTAAATCGATAATGACCAGTCGTACATCCGCCTCAAAGTATTGACGTAGGATATTATTGGCCAAGAAGGATTTCCCTTCTCCTGTCGGGGCAAAAATGGCAAAGTTCCGGGCCTTGATACGCCTTTTCCCCTCGTCCCATACATCCTTGACCACAGGAATATTGTACTGTCTATCATTAAAAACGATTCCTGTTTCATCAGAGCGATAATTGGTATTGTTGATATACAGACAAAGGGCTGCCTTCAGGTCCATCACAAAAAGATCTTCATTGGAAAAGTTGGAAGCATAACTGGGATAGGAGTTCAAAAAATAATGTTTGCGCTCCTCCCCATGGGGATGATAGGGTCGTATATCCAGTTCCTTCAATTGCGCCTTGATGCCAGAAGCAATTCGCTTCAACACCCCAACTTCCGTATGCCAATAAACAATATTCACATGGCCACGAATTATTCGTGCGGTATCATCCCCATTGATCCTGTCCAAGATATGTTGGACCTTGTTGCGGACCACTTTGTTCTGGGAACCAAAATTGGAGCTCTTGGAGAGTTCCTCAATTTTTTTATCCAATAGTTTACGCCATTGATGGGTATCATCTAGATATAGGATTTGGTTGATGATATGGTTCTCCCCCAATTCCAGTCCCAGACCGTCCAAAAAACCTTTATGAAAACTGAATCCGTCCGAACTGAATTTCCCGTTGGGCACACTGCTTTGCACGGTTTCTCCAAAACATTCTTCATGGTTGATGGCCATCACATCAAAATAATGGTCACCAATTTCTATGGGGCCTTTCCCAAACTGGATATCCGTATCAAAATCAAGATTGTATCCATTGAAATAAGCATGGGTATGCTCCAATATGGCTTCAGGTTCCATGGGTACCATGGACACGCTTTTGGAGTTGTTGATATAGGATACCGCATCGTTGACGGCGGTCACAAATTCCGCTACCTGCACATCCAGTTTCCGGTGCAACCCTTTCTCTACTTTTCGAAAGGGATTGACATATTTGGTGGCATTAAGGGCTTTATCAAGAGGAAGTACAAAGAAGAGATAACTCTGATGGTCCAAATGCTCCCTACCCACAAAATAATCATGGGTGGCCTTGGCCAGAAAGGTTTCCTTTGGAAGGTTCCTAGCATCATAACCTTTCTTTTGATACCTATCCTGCTTATGGATAATAGCACCCACGGGCAAGGATTTAAAGGCCTGGAACCACATCCCGTGCAGCTCCTCAAAATCCGTCTCAGAAAGGGAGTATATCTCAGGTAATTCCACTTGATAACACAACACCACATCGCCATTGCTCCCAAAAACCACATGGTTCTGGATATCCAGGATTGGGTGATATGCATTGAAATTGAGCTTAGACATAGTCAATGGGATTCAATTGTTTGAGGCTTATAATCTTGGGAAAGGTTTGCACTACCTTGAATTGGAAGGGTTTCTTCACCCACTGCAACAATGCCCCATAGAGCAGGGCATTGAAGAGCAGTAGGCACACGATGACACCAAAATGAAAAGAAAAAATGATGATCAAAAGCGAACCGATGACAGCAACCATCATCAAGGCAAACAGGGAAATGGACAGTCCCATGATCATGGCCCGTTTTCGTATATTTCTATAGACCTCGAACTGTTTCATCAGACCACAATTCCGATGAGATAGGTAAAGATGCCCACAACGGCCCCGGCAATCAACACAAAGACCAAGACCCGGGTAATGCCCCTTTTTAGGTCAGCATTCTCTCCAAAGAAATGTCCGGCATTAAAAAGGAAGCCCACTAAAAAGATGACCCCCAATATGATGGGAAATATGGCCCGAATGGTGTCTGAAATATCGTTGACCGAATCCTCAATACCCCCGATCTGGGCCAAAAGGGCACTGGAGGTAAAAAGCAACATTAAGGTGATGAAGAAAGATTTTCGCATATCGTAAACGTTTAAGGGTTAGACGATTATTGATATGTGAAAATTAATGGAATACACATCACAAATATTTGATAATCAGTTATTTGTGAATATCATTATAGTTGCATTGAAACAGGTTCAATTGGTCTGGAATCCATGCAGATTTAATGAAAAAGCGAACACTCCCTGTTGATAAGTGCCATCTGGTTCCAATCCCTCCAGCCCAAAAACGTCAAAAGTAGCTGATCGGCCCATCAAAAAGTGTTGCAATTCGCCCAAATTCAAGGTTACATGCTACACCAGCCACAAAACCTTATTTTCTTTTGTCCTTACAGTCCTTATCAAACCCTACAAGGTTGAAAAGTTCCCGCATCCTTGACCTTACCCGGTTCCCATACCTTGCTTCCAGTTCCTGTGCATTGAGATTGGTAGTGGCGTGGGTCTTGATCTTATGGTCAGTGAACAGCTCATAGCGGGACAATAAGATCTCCCCCATGACATTGCACTCCTTTCCAAAATGGACCCCATCGGGTTCCACACCCAGATCATCAAAACAAAAGGATTGGGAATTCCCGTAGTCCCCAATGATCTTAAAGCCCAAATGGTTGAAGCCAAAGACAATGTTCCTGGAGGGAATGACCTCATAAGGCCTTTGGTGGGGCACCATGAACTTGAACAGTTTCATCAGGCTGGTCTTCCCACAGCCTACCGGACCTGAGAGGAGAAGGCCCTTATCCACATCGATGCCCAACTGTTTGCAACGTTCCCTGTCCCGGATAAAGTAGAGACTGAGCTTGTACAGCATCTCCCGGTCCTCCCTATGGATCCTGAACTTTTTGCCGAACAGGAGTTTTCCCTTGGCATCGAGATAGACCAGTATCTTCTCGAAATCGTATTTGATCTCCCTGCCCTTCAGGGAGCCCAGTTCATAACTTATGTCACCTTCGGTGATGATATGTGGGGCCTTAAAATTCATAACGGCTCATTGTAGTCTTTGTCTTTGCTGGTCCGCAAGTTGTCCAGATATGGGACAGTGGGGGTGCGTTTGGCATTGTTTTCTTCGATCTCAAAAACTTTCTTTTTCATTTTCTTTTGTTTCTTCCCGTTTGTATTGTTTTTAGTTGTTTGTATATGTTTGTTTATAGGTACCAATGCTTGTCCATTGCTTGTCCCGAATTTGGTACGGTGGTTGTCCATAGCTTGTCCAGTACTTGTCCCAAAATCGAACATCTTGATCCGGCTGCCCTTGTAGGGGTTATGGGATGGAGTATACAGAATATAGTTCCAGTGACTGAGCTCGCGGATGCAACGGTGATAAGTCGATTTGGACCCGATCTTGGCATAAGCCATGGCCTCTTCCCTACTGATAAAGAACTCGGCCACAAAATAATTTTGGTTCCATAATTGGAACAGTCCGATGTACAGGCTGATATGGGTCGGGTTCAACCGGTTGTCCTTGGCAAATTGGGCAAACACCCCGTTCAGGTGTTTGATATAATTGATGTCCTCCACCCTAGATACGGTTATGGACCTTGTTCTTTTCCAATACCTCCATGATCTCATGGTATTCGTAATAGAGCACCCCTCCTATCTTGGTATAAGGCAGGGTCCCATTGATCCTTAGGTTTTGAAGGGTGCCCGGGGATATGCCCAAGAGGTCCCGCACCTCATTGGATTTGAGCCATTTTTTGTTGCGTTGTCCCTTTTCGTTCTGCAAAAGGTCCTTGATGTCCTCCAACAGTTCTATCTTGAACTCCCTTAAATCTTCGGTGGTAATGATGGTCGCTCCCATGTGTTTTGTGATTTAATAGGAAGGGCCACTACATGATTTTCATGTCATTTGGTGACCCATCCACTGATTTGACTTTCTGGGACAAAACTCAAAAACAAAATTGAAAAAACTTCCCAAGTTGGTACCAAGGTGGGTGTTTTTTTCAATGCATAGGATTTGATGGTATTTGGTTGAATTTGACCTTTGTAAACCTATTGAAAACCTCAGAAAACCCATAATCCTGGCACTATGGCCCATCAAAATGCAAATTCCCAAGTTGGTACCAACTTGGGAAAAACTAAAACTCATTCATCCAGGGAATCCATCCGTTGGTTGAGCATCTCAATGAGCTTGTCCAAAAAGCGGGTCTTACTGGTCTTTCGGGACCGGATATCAATAAAAGTGTGGTAGTAGTTACCGAGGTCCACATTGTAAAAATGTTCAAAATGCGAGGCCAACTCCTTGATGTCCGTGGTACCGCTATTGATGCATTTGCTGGATTGGAGTGCATATAAAAGTTCGATCAAATCGGTCTTGTTTCCGGTCCAGAAGAGTTTTGAAGGTTTTTCCATGGTCATGTTCTTTTGGGGTTCTAAATTGTTTTGTAGGTCATCCACCTCCTTTCTCAGGTACACGATGAGCATGTCATAGGCCATAATCGTGGCCACGGTACCATCCTGACAGGTGGAAAACTGGTCATCGATCAAAAAGTGGAAGGATTCAAGGGGAAGCCTTAGATCTCGGTTCCCCCTAACAAAATATTGTTCGTCCAGGGACATCGCCCCACGACGGTAATAATTATAAAACTCCAGATTATCGTTAAAAAAGGTCTGGAACTTGTCAATCTGAAGTTGTAGGTACTTGATCTGTGCCGTATCATTTCCCCTAGGCCGCTTGCTCTCGATATTGAACAATTTTACATAATAGATCAGCTTACTAAAAATTTGGGGTTTGACATGCTTAAAGAAGTAGATTTCGTCTGCTTGGGTATCAAAGGTCTTGCCCGTAATCTGTTTTTGTAGTTTTCGGATGCTCTTCTCCACAAGTACGATTCCCTTTTCCGCTTTGAAAAGGATATCCCCGTTCCCGCTTTCCAACGAATCCAATTGGCCTTCAAATTCTGATAGCAGCTTTTGGTATTTCATGACGATTTTCCATTAATGCTGGCCTTCCATGATTCCGAGCAATTCCAGGATGAAATTGTCATTGGTCTGGAGATAGGCATATTTTTTCTCTACCGTTGCACCGAGTTTCCGTTTCTCAAAGGCAGCGGTCAACCCAAAATCGATTTTGGGAATGCCCAATCCAATGGCCCGTTCAATGGTCCGGTAGAGCAACTGGCGATAAATGGCAAACTCTTCCAGACCGTCATAATCCATACCCACAAAGGCCGGCACATAGACTTGCTTCAAGTTGGTATAGCAGAACATTACACCCACTATCTTTTCAGGTTGGTATAATGAACAAAGGACAATAAACTCCCACAAATGGTTTTCGTTCATCTTTTCAAACAGGGAGTCCGGAAAGGAAAAGGTATTGAGCCCCAAATTTCTGGACTGTACTTCCCCGAACAAGGATTTGACCTGTTCAATTTGATTTGTTGACATGGATGGGAGAACAACTGTCTTTGCCCTATCGAGATAGGGTTGGACATCCTTTCGAAAATGTCTTCTGTTTCTGGAGGACAATCTTTGCAAATAATCTTCCATGGAATCCACCTCGTCCAGGACAACATAACAGGAGTTGGGCATTTGCACCCTTAAAAATCCCTGCCCGTAAAGCGGTTCGTTCCATGAAGTATCTTCACCAAAGTCACGTAACACGGTCATTTTGGCTCCAAACTGCTGTTCCAGTTTTTCCATGGTTGCCAATAGCTTGTCCCTGGCCTCCTTGCCCAACCTATGTGATGCATTCCAATACAGGTGATCACCTTCAGTGAACAGACAACCGAGGGACAGGACCATGGATGACAAATGGTAGGGATTTGTTTTCCTTTCCTCCTCAATGGCAGCAGAAATTTGTGCTTGTGCCAACATATCATCCTTCCAAAGGGAAAGCGTCACAAAGGTCATCAATACTGGTACCCCATCAGCATCCTTGATGACCACATATCGAAACAACCAATTATGTTCCTTTCTTGGGTTACCCTGGAATACCTCTTCCAAAAACTTCAGCCCCTCCCAATCGTAAACCCCCTGCCCACCTAAACTTTGGTTCCATTCTTCCTTTTCAACTTGATCAATGGTATCGAATACTTCAACGGTAAGTTCAGAGGATACTTTCGGTCCACTTAGGGTCCTTGGTTCCATTTTAAAGGCGTGGAATACCCTTTGGGCATCTGTCTGGGTATCTTCCAATGCCTTTGGAAAATGATATTCCATGGCGTCCACCAATGCTTTGATTTCCTCTTTTTGGTTATGCCTTGAAATCGTAATCCTTACACCTGTATTCTTTACAGGTACTGCTGGAAAGATACCGAGATTGACAAAGAAGCCCTCCCCCATCAAACGGTTCACAAAATTGTACCCGGTCTTGGGCATACCGGTCCCGATATAGAACACCGGTGATTCATTTCTATCGATCAAGGGAAGTTCCGTTATCAAAAGGCAATCATTGAAATAATCGATACGTTCCCTCAATTCTTGTTGAAGCACATAAATCTCCGGGGATAGATGGATTTGTGCCGAGGCCATGGCAGCAGCTACCGAGGCTGGTTCCAATTGGGCAGAAAAGGTCAACGGTCCACCAAAGGTCTTGATCTTATCATATAGTTGTGGGTTGGAACAGGCCAATACTGCACCACTGGCCCCAAAAGTCTTGCTCAGGGTACCGAAGAGCAATACATTTTCGGGCAATTCCCCCAATTGGTCCAACACATATCCGGTACCATTCCTTCCCACCCAACTCATGCCATGAACATCATCGAAATAAAAATGCAATTGGGAATATTTCTTTGCCAACCCCATCAGTTCCTTAACCGGGGCATAATCCCCGTACATGGAATAAATGCCATCGGCCATATACCAAATCCTGCCTTTGGAATGTTGGTACTTTTTGATCTTGTCCTCCAACATTTCCAAATGGTTATGCCGGATCATTTCGATGGGAACACTCCGGGTCTTTAGCATTTTGGCCGCATTCTGTACACTCCAATGGACCTGGTGGTCCAGAATGATTACGTCGTCATCGTCCACGGCACTTGGAATGACACCTAAGTGCCCAAGGCTACTGTTTTTGGTAATGACAATGGGATAGCCATACATTTCGGAAATCGAGTTTTCCAATTCCTCATACAACGGATTGGAGATATAGGACTTGGATAAGGGAAATTGCGTCCCATAGCTATCAATGGCCTCCTTGGCGGCCTTTTTCAATCTGGGATCCAGTTCCAACCCTAAATAACCCGTGGTCCCAAAATGGTACAGTTCCCTTCCGCCAACTTCTATCGTCCTTCCCGAAAAAGACTTTCCGCCGGCATAAAGGTGCAATACCCCAGCTTGTTTTGCATCAGTGAATACCTCATGTACAGTGTTCAAAAAATTGTGGTGTTTGATCTTGGCCATTTTATTTGATATTATTTGTGATAAAAAGAAACGGATTTTGTAAGTTGATATAGCATACACATACTATTTAATCCCTTTCAGATAACAAATACTCCTTTTCAGATAACCAAAATCCTTTTATTAACGTCAATAGCTCTCCTGTAAAAAAATCAATTGCAGTAATTTTGTAAATTGATTGCGCTAACCAGTTTTCCGGAGATGAAAAAAACACATGAAAACAGCTATGCCATATATCTGTTGACTGATGATCTTTTACATATTATCTACAAGAAAGTGCCGTGTATCAACCGTAAGGCGGCACAACTCATAGTCAAGGATCGGATGGAATTACAAGAAGGTAAATCGATGCCGGTGCTATGCGATATACGGGAAGTCAGAAATATCGATAAGGCCGCAAGGGACTATTTGGCTTTGGAAGGTTCCCTTTGGATCGAGAAACTGGCCTTTTTGATCGATCCACCGGTTACGGATATGATCAGCTCCATTTATTTGGACACCCATTCCCAGAAAGTGCCTACACGATCCTTTACCAGAAAAGCGGAGGCCTTGGCCTATTTGGGCATTAAGGAAACCGATGAAAACTAACCAATTTAATGAAAGGATATGCCGAACAGCGATGACTTTAGGGTAAAACGGATACAAAAGATGCTCTTGGAAATGGCCAAGGGCAATTTCTTCTATTCCATTGAGCCTTCCGATAAAAATGACAATATTGCTTCTTTGGTGGTCATGTTGAACATGGTCAATGAGGAAATAGGGGCGGCCTTTATCCATCAGGGTTTTGCAAACGCACACAACACCCCACAATGTGTCATCCAACTATCCATGATCTTAGATGGGAATGGTCACATTGAATTGCTCACCAATGGCACCTGCTCCCTATTGTCCTATCCCCCTAAGGATCTTTTCGGAAAACATATCTCTGAATTCATGACGGAAAGGTCCCGTGAAAGATGGAACAAGAAGATGTCAAAACATTTGAAACGGGAGCGGTCTGAAACGGTATTGTTCCTGGAATTCATTACCAACGATGGTCTTTTGCTGGCCAAGGATTGCCAAATATCGGTGTACCAGGCCTTGGATGGGAGCGGTCAAAAAACCCTGTTGAACTCCGTATTCTTTTCCAAGGGGGAACCTTTTGAAACAGGGCTGCCCAAAAATAAACTCAAAGTGACCAAGGGCATCAAGGAGCATAAGGTCACATTGACGCCAGAGGATATCCAAATCATCAGGGACGTCCATGATATGATCATCAACAATCTGGACAAGGATCTTCCCACCTTGCAGGATCTTGCCCGTCAGAAGGGCACCAACGAGTACAAACTGAAATATGGCTTCAAACAGATCTATGGTACGACCATTTTTAGATTTCTGATCAGGGAACGTCTTCGAATGGCAAGGACCCTAATCCAGCACAGCACCCTGACGATAAAGCAAATCATCCAAATGACCGGCTTTAAGAGCAAGACCCATTTTTCAAGGGCATTCAAGGACAAATATGGACTATCCCCTACTGATTTAAGGTCATAAAATCCTTAATATCATGCATTTACTCCGTTTCAGATAACAAATACTCCCTTAGGGATACATCAGACTCCCGAACTTTGTCATATCAAATCAAAGGATATGTCTCACAAAGGAATCTACTCCAAACTTATTACCCTGTTCAGCCTTTTGTTGACCCTACTGTTCGTTTATACTGCGGTCAGCAAATTGATGCATTTGGATACCTTTCAATTGAGGGTGGAGCGTATGCCCTACATTGCATCCTATGCCACAGTGATCTCATGGGCCGTGCCCTTTGTGGAGCTGGTGATCGCAGGCCTATTGTGGTTCGCAAGATACCGCACACTTGCCCTGTATGCCAGCTTGGTCTTATTGGGTTCATTCACCATCTATATCAGTATAGTTCTAAAATACAGTGAGTCCATCCCTTGCTCCTGTGGCGGGGTCATTTCAACCTTGGGGTGGACGGACCATATTTTGTTCAATATCACTTTTATGTTCATGGCCTTGTTGGGAATCATTTGTAACAACAAACAGAATATCATGCAATCGCATCAAAATACTGTGCAGTAGGGGAAGCCGAAAACCTAGAAAAGAGTAGGCATTAACGTTTATACTTAGTATTATGAAATCTAATTTTTTAAAACTTGTTTTACCGGCCTTCGCCATCCTTTTGGCGGTCGGCCTGGCATTTGCAACTGAGGATAGGGCTGTCTTTCAAGATGGTCACTATTATGACACCGCTGAGCAGGAATGGCGATCCATTCCCGCCGAAGGCTGTGGTGAAACCGGGAATACCCTTTGTAAACATCTTGGTTATCAATTGTATTCCATGCCAAGCTTTGGCAGCACGCCTTTGCGCAAAAATGTGCCATAATCGGTTTTCTGATTCAATTAAAAGGTGCCTTTTCCAAGGCACCTTTTTCACTAATTCAACAAACTTCCACAAACATTAGGGCAATTCTCCCAGTTCATGAAATTCCTTCAGACCTTAGCTACATCCCATATATTTTTTCCAGACATCTTTCCCAATGGGCCATACTGACATCATCCCAATTTCTTTTCATTCCATTTTGGATAGTCTTTTTCAACCCTTTCAATTGCATCCTAAACTGAGCCACTACATAATCAGAATGGAAAAAAAAACGCTCCTCGGAATTTGGCCCATGTCCCTTCTGTTGCACAAATCTGACCAAAAGGTCAATATATAATATCTGTATCGTTTGCCTTTGACTTTCTACAGGGGCATAGTTATATTGCAGTTCCCTGAACAGGCCGGATTGTAGTTGGTCCAAGTAATTTTGGACCATATTTTCAGAAGCAGAACTGCTTTCCATGAATTCTAAACGCCTCAATCGGGGAGCCATGACCAATTCAGACAAGAGCCTTTGTTGATAGCCCAAGATATAATCAGGAAAAGTAGAGTACATTGTCTTTGAATAAAAGCTTGGTTGGGTCAACCATTTAGGTGGATCAAAAGCATTGGCAAGTAGAAACTCCATTGCTTCTGATTGTTTTTCCCAAGGTATCGGCGTGTACATTTGCCCTTGTTGACCCAAGGGTTTATACTGGATATCATATCCCCCGATCAGTGTCGAAACATGGACCATATGGTTGTACCATAGTTCCAACGTTTTTTCATGCAAACGACCCAATCGTGCATTGTCTTTCTGATCTAGGGTTACTTTGGGCAATAGGGAGATCACCCTTTCCAAGTTTTTCAAGGCCAATCCGGTACTACGAACGGGATCATTGGTTTCGACCACCTCACTGGAAGTCGCGGGGCCAATGGATTCAAAAATGGCATTGTTGAACCGGTACCAAGGAACGGAATCCTGCCACCGTATCATTTTCTCCAAGGCCATACTTTCCCCTTTCCCTGAAATGTCCTTGGGAAACTCCGTATAGGCCCATTGGATATTGTACCTATCCGTCGGACCTACCCTTTGGACCAAAAGGTCAGGTGGAACACTGTCCTCTGGTTGGGGAAGGTTCGAAGATCTGGCATAGTTCATAATGCTTGGTGTGTGACCCATATTCCGTAACCACACACTATCTTTCATTTTCTCCCATGGATAACTGAACTCTCCATAATTGGCATCCTTGAGTCCGAAAACATGGCCCGCCTCATGTGCCACTATCACTTGGAAGAGGGAGCCGACAAGTTCATCGGGAAATGGGAATTGTCGGGCCCTTTGATCCAAAGGCACTGAACGGACAAAATAGCGTTCCATTACGGTCCGTTCCGAGGCACTTATAAAGATATCCCCCCGCAAAATCTCACCTGTCCTGAGATCGACGATTTTGGCAGCCGTACCCCCATAGTCCCCGTATTCCGAACCCCTTATATCATTGATCCCGGACCAGTACACGATATTGGAATGGATGCTATGTGCCGTCCATTCATCCAAAGTATCCAATTCCTTGACCACCAATGCATCCTTGAATCCTGCCGACTCAAAAGCAGGCAACCATTCTTCAATACCCGCCTTGATATAGGGCCTCCATTTTTTGGGAATGTCAGGTGACAATAAAAAGTTAATTGGATTGATGGGCACACTGACCTCTTGGTCTTGAAACCTTTTCTCCAAACGCCATCTGGAAATATTGGCCAATCCATTTCTTAATTGGAGATGCATGCCCGAGGACTCCTCATTGTAAAACCCCATCCGATAGTCGAACCTTCTGGCCTTCATCGGGTCAGGTAAAACGGTAAATCCGAAGAATATGGGCACCGATACTTTGAAACCTCCCTTGACCAGTCCCCTACGGGTCTTGATGATCACTTCGTCGTCCAAATCCTTTGCCCCCATCAGCATGGTAATCTCCGGCACCAGTTCCTCGGCAAATCCAGGTTCCCATTCTATTCTTTGCTGCAACACCAAGGATGTGATGTTTACCCTATACGACCCTGGTTCTCCCTTGTCCTTTTTCAAAGGAAAAATGGCCAGGATATTATCCGTAATGGTGAGATTTGGTGCGACGGGCAAGGTAATACCTGTTGTTGAGCGGACACTCGGAACCTTCAACAACATCCGATCCCCTTGCAAGGACCAGATAACCTGTAAAAACCTCCGATGGCTTCCTTGATCGTACCGGACGAAAAGAAGTCGTCTACCCAAGACTTCTTTTGGCACATCCAGAAAAAGTTCGCCGTCAACCACTGAAGTGGTCAGAAAAGGATGGTTCATTTTTGGTCCTGCGTTCCGAATCCCAGATACCTGAACTGTATCGCAATGCTTTACCAAAGCCATACTTGGGAGTGTTGAAACAAAAATCCAAACAATAAGTTGTACCATCCTCATGATCATATAGGGATAGTTTCGTTTTCGCAGCTGCGGAACACCCAAACGATCTTTGCAGGTAACATCAATAGCCATCATTCTGCGGCAATAAATTGGGATTGGCCTCCAGCTCAGACTCGGGAAGGGGCAGCAGCACATCCGTTGACTGCCAATTGGGTTTGAGGGCACCCATAACTTCTTCGGTCAACCCGGTCCGTCCAAGATCAAACCAACGCAAACCCTGTTCAGTGAACAGTTCCCGTCTTCGTTCTAGGACAATGGCATCCAGTAAATCGTCAGTTGTACTGATATTCACATCGGGTAAACCGGCCCGGTTCCGTATTGCATTGAGGTCCGCTCGCGACCCGACCATATCCCCCATATGTGCCCGGGCCTCTGCCCTGATCAATACCTGCTCCGCCAATCGCATAAGTATGGAATATTCTAGGGATTCCATCTCATTGATATCGGCTTTGTACTTGTGTGCAAAGTAAAGGGTAATGGTGTTGTCCACATCTGACATACTACCCATCCAATGGTCCCTTCTCAAATCATCCGCTTCAAAGGCCATCAAAAAATCCGCTGTCAAGGCATAGGACTGTCCGGGAATGGACCGAATGATCAACTGCTCCCCTTCCCTTGTGTTCAACGGGAATTCGGTATCGGCCTTGAGTTGCCATATGGTTTCTTGGGAATCCTTAAGGAACACTCGGTCAAGATCATTTTCCAAGGAATAGGAATCGATAAGTTCCGTGGCCAAGGATGCCGCCATTTCCCAATTTTCTTCATGGAGGTACATCCGAGCCAACAAAGCCTTGACCACATCCCCATCCGGGACTACCCTTTCACTTGACACAAAATCAACACTTTCCAAGGCATCCAGTGCTTCGGAGAGATCCCGAATGATATAAGCATAGACCTCGGTTGTTGGGATTCGGGACACCCTACCGTTTTCCAGATAGTCCGTGGAAGTGATATACGGCACATCCCCAAAGGCAAGTACCAATTGACTATGCAAGTAGGCACGGATGAACAAAGCTTGCCCCTTGAATTCATTCTTTTCATCCTTGGTCAGTCCATTGGATGCATCCACCCCATTGATTATATCATTAGCACTATAGATCAAGTGGTAAGTATGGCGCCACCAATTGGCAATAATACCATTGGCCGCAGCTACTTCACCCTGGTAGAATTGGATCAAATCGGCTCCAAAACCATAGTAGTCCAATTCATCAGCGTATATGCCCAGTACTGGGGTCACCCCTGTGGTTCCCGAAACCATTCCCTGTTCCCGCATCCCAAAATAAAGATTGGCAAGGGCGGATTCCACTGTGGACGGGTCATCGAACACGGTCTCCCATACCAAGGTGTTCCTTGGTGGATCTACTTCTACAAAATCGGCACAACCCATCATGTTCATAACCAAGATCAATAGGAACGTCCATGGAGTTCCAAATGGCGCTCCAATCGCGGATATTCCCTGGCCTATATTCTCAAATGCTGTATCGTTCAAACGTTTCATATTAAGGGTTTAAGGTTAAAAACTAAGTTGGAGTCCAAGGGTCATCTGGCGTAAGGCGGGCAAACGTGTATTGGTCGGCTGTTCGGGATCCGGTCCCTTATACCCCGTAATGGTCCAGAGATTCTGGCCTTGGAGGTATACGTTGATGTCAAGCCCCTCCTTTATGTCGGGAATCTTGTAATTCAATGAAATATTCCTCAAACGGATGAATGAAGCATCCGAAACTGCAGCATTGCTTTGCTGTTGGTACTGGTCCAGATCCCCGATAGGCACCAAGCCACTATAGGCCCTAGAAAAGGGCACCAGGTCTCCAGGCTGCTGCCAACGATCGTACATTTCCTTGGGGGCATTACCCTTTAGGCCCGGGACGGTCCCAAACAGTAGATTATTCAACGCCTTTTGCTTTTTGAACTGAAAGAAGACATCCAAGGTAAAGTTCCCCATGCTTAAGGTATTTCCCAACCCCCCATAAAACTTGGGGGCCAAGTCCTCGACCCATTCCCGGTCCTCCAGCCTGCTGATGATCCCATCCCCATTAAAGTCTTCGAAACCATACATCCCAGTTTCAGGGTCCACCCCTAGGGAATGGTACAGTTTCAGTATGGTCAGGGGCTCCCCTATGATATACCTATTGGCAAAGGTTGAGTTTTCAAGTCCATCAAATTCCACCAACCTATTTTTCGGAAGGGTCAGGTTCAGGGTGGTGGACCAATTGAATTTCCGCGATTGGACATTTACAGTCCGTATGTCCAATTCAATCCCGGTATTCTCAACTATGGCATCAAAATTTCCCGTCAGTTCCGAAAATCCCGTAGTGGCCGCCAATGGAATCCCGACCAACTGATTGGATGATCGGTTACGGTACCATGATGCATTGAGCAATATTCGGTCCTTGAAGAAACCCAATTCCAGGGCAGCCTCCAATTTCCTGTTCTCCTCCCAACCGAACAAGGGATTGAACAGTCCCGTAGGTTCAATGACCGTTACCCCATCATAATGGTCCCCGGTAACGGAATAGGTATCCAAGAATCGATAATCACCGACATTATCACTTCCCGTAGTGCCATAACTCGACCTTAACTTTCCATAGCTCAGAACAGAATTTTCACACCAAAGACCCTCCTCGGAGAAAAGCCAGGCCAATCCGACCGCACCAAAGTTTCCAAACTGTTTGCCCGGTCCAAATCGGGAAGATCCATCCCTTCGTCCGGTCAGGTTAATGAAATACCTATCCAAGAATTTAAGGTTGATACGCCCAAACACAGCATTATAGTTATATACATTGTCTGTATTGGAAAGGATATCCAGATTGTCCGCAGCGGCCATGTTAAGGATCAGTTCATTGTTGGGGAAGCCCCGACCCCGCAGAGCGAGCTGTTCCGTGGTCTCCTGCTGAAAGGTGGTACCCAAAAGGACGTCCAACGAAAATTGGTCCCATTGTTTCATCCAATTCAATTGGGGTTCCACAATCCATGATTCCCTTTTGGACACATTGGTCATCAGGTAGGAGTAATTTTGGGGTGTCAGTCCATATTGTGGGTTTCTTGACGAGGAGGGCATGGCCCTTTGGGCATCCAATCGATAGTTGGTAAAGCCCATGCTGGACTTCACTTCAAGATTGTCCAAGATCTTATAGGAGACCACTGCATTGGTGATGAGGGTATTGGAAACGACCATATATTTTTCCTCCAATGCAGCCATAGGGTTTTCCCATGTATTGCCTTCCCAGTTGATATTCCCTTCTGCATCATAGAGTGCAGGGGCATTGGGTTCCAAGGTATATGCCATGGTACTAAAATCCGTGCTGGGCAAATAATTATCCTCTTTGGCGTAAGAGGTCGAAAGGCTGACCCCAAACTTGCCATCCTCGGAACGATGGTTCAGGGAGGTATTCAAATTTGCCCTTTTGTATCTAAAATCCCCTGGAAAGACCGTGGTCTCCTTTTGATAGGCTCCACTGATCAAAAATTGGGTTTGTTCACTGCCACCGGAGAAAGAGAGTTGCGCATTGTTTCGGTATGCCGTGCCCCCGATAAGTACCTTTTGCCAATCGGTATATCGATTTTGGTCCCAAAGGGTCACATCAGGCCAAAAGAAATCCAACCCTGGATTGCCCAAAAGGTTATCAACCCCATCATTGATGATCCCCTCCCTGCGCAATTCCAAGTATTCCTTTGTTTTCATCAAGTCCATAAAATGGGATACCTGTCCAAGGGAAGTACTCAACCGGGCATCGAAGCGGGTCTTGCCCGCCCTGCCCTTCTTGGTGGTAATGAGCACCACACCATTGGCGCCACGGGACCCATAGATGGCCGTTGCATCAGCATCTTTCAGCACCTCTATGCTCTCAATATCATTGGGATTGATGGCATTGAGGGGACTAATGTTTCCGCCAACGATCGCGGTTGACAGACGGGCCGACCCCATCGATTGGGAACTAAAGGGTACACCATCCACAATGAACAACGGATCGGATGCCCCGTTGATGAAATTCCTGCCCCGGACCTCAATGGAGAACCCACCTCCGGGCACCCCTGTATCCTGAACAATATTGACTCCTGACATGTGTCCCTGCATGGCGGCCAAGGGATTGCCCACGGGCTGTTTATCGATGACCTCTGCCTTAATGGTGGCAATATTTCCGGTGCGTTCCTTTTCGGAAACTTTATAGTACCCTGCATTGAGCACCACTTCACCCAATACGGTAACATCCTCCTCCAAGGAAACAATAAGCTCTTCCCTATCCCCAATGGCCACTGAAAGGGTTTTGTAGCCCACCATGGAAAAGATAAGCACATCGGTAGGACCCGCATTGATAGAAAAGGAACCATCTAAATCTGAAATAGTTCCAATATTCTTGGATTCCACCACAAGGTTCACCCCGGCCAAGGGATTCCCTGAAGTATCGGTCACGGTGCCGGAAACAGTGGCCTGTGTTGGTTCCAAGACTTTGCCCGCCTGCATTGTGTTTGTAAAAAAGGGCATTAAAAAGACATATAGTGGCATGAACAGGGAAACCCTGTACATGCGTGATATTGATTTTTTCATAAATTGAGTTCGTTTGATTTCTTTGTTAATTGTTCATCACACTACCCAAAAAAGCCACGGGAAAGTCGTAACTTCCAGAAGGGCATCAAGGTTCGGGCAAAGGCCGTCCTGTCCAAAGGGCAAAAGCCCGTGGAAATGGATTCCTTAACCAAAAAAAGACCATGATTTCGTGCTGGGTCGGTTACCCAAAAAGTGTAGTCGTTGGTTGCGGGACTAAAAGATCTCGTGAACCGAAAAATCAGTGTAACGGGTATCCCACAACCCTAGCCTTGGGATTATACGGGGTTTTTTGGCTTTTTCTTAAACAAGATATCGAACACTGAGTGAGATGTCCCAAAAACAGGACAATCACACAGAGTGAACCCCACATAAAAAAGTTGCCAATTGTTTCCCATAACCTAGAAGGTTGGGCGATGCTTCGAAAATTTAAAGAAACCAAACGCTAAGAAAAAGTTGGGCGTGAAAACTCAACTTAACCGCTAGTGGTACTGGTATACCTTGCAGAGATAAGTGAGCTCACGCCCGGGTCGTGAGCAAATCTACTTATCATCCCTTCTGCAAAAAGTTACCAGTTTTCTAGCGAGAGATTCAAAGCGATAGCTTCAAATATTATCAATACGAAGAATCGCAAAAATAAATAATCAAGGCTAATATATAAAAAAATGTTCACGTAGTCATGTATATGTGAATAATGTTTTTCAAGTCCCGTGATTCACATACTTATATATATGCAAAATGAGAATAGAAATAATAATGTCACATATAGACTTCCATGTGATTGAAAGTATAAGAGAATTGAGGGTAAAATCAAACCCATATATAGATCAAGTAGAACTGGCACAACGCATAGGGGTATCTGAAGGTTATGTTGGGCAAATAGAAAACCCGAAGAGTAGAGCTAAATACAATATGAGAATGATGGCTAGAGCTGCAAAAGCGCTGAATTTAAGGTCATATCAAGATATTTTTCCCAAGGAGATTTTAAAAAACGATTTAGTAAAAATCAGACTTAAATTGCTTAAAATGGACACCAAAAAACATGAGGTTGATGAAAACGGAAATGTAAAAAAACGCTTTGAAGTTCTCTCAATCAAAAGTTTAACCAACCATGAAATTCTTCAATGGGAAAACGGTGAATTAGAATACATGACTATAATTGAAGAATAAATCTAAATTACTTTTTTGGTAACAAAATAAATGGAAATAAGATGGCAACTTAATCGAACAATGTTTGATTGAGAATTTGAAAGGGGAAATGTCTGCATAAAATTGGTAAAGTTTTACAAGCAGCCAAACTAATAAATATAGCCAATAAAGTCAAATATAATCGAATTCTGCGTATCATAGTTTTGCCTTTAATAATTAATATTTAGTTCTTCCTCAAAATACCAATGATTGAAAACATTAAATTTAAAGAAGCCTCGAAAAGAGAAATAACTCTCTACACCCTTTTGGGTGAATCTTTATGTGCCGTTCAAATATTGGAGGATGCTCTAAGTCACTCCATTGTCTTAAAAAAAACAGAGCCTGACCAAAGGAAAGAAGCAGACGATCTTTTAAAAAAACAACAGAAGTATACACTTGGCATGGCGATAAACATTATCAAAAAAGAATCTCTATTCTCTAAACCCTTGGAGTTGGAGTTGTCAAAACTTTTAACAGAAAGAAACTGGCTTATTCATAAGAGCACTACAGAGAATAAAGATGATTTAAAATCAGATTCATACTTTGAAAAACTTTATGAAAGAATAAAAGCGACAACAATAAAAGCTCACAAATTGCAGGTTTCAATTGAGCTCGATTTAATTGAGTATTCCGAAAAAAAAGGAATAGACATGACTAAAGTCAAAAACGAAATGAAAAAGTACTATGGGGCCTAATTTTTAAAAAATAAGAAACTCCTTTGGATGTGTTACATGTTCCAAAATGGAAGGAAAATTATAAGGGTCTATCCTGAAAGATCATCCACACAAATTACTTTCAAAATAACACTTTGCTTTAGTTGGTTCTCTTCTAAAACTTACATGATAAAGGAAAAATTCAGTATACATCTATCAGTCAACTATTTAGGCATGAGTTTTGAATAAATATTAACAATTTTACGGCTCCAAAGTCAAAAGAAGTATTTTAGTTGTTCTTTAAGTAATTGTATAATAACCCTATGGATGCCAAGTATCAAAATCCTCATATAGAGGATGCCCAATACGCAGCTAAAGCTTTTGTCAGTTGTAGTCTGCGAAAAGAGGACGAGCCGTTTGTTGAATTTGTGGAACGAATATTACTGCATTGCCAGATAAAGCCTATGGGCACTGTGGGGCGTCACTCCATTGCACCAGTTCCTATCGTGGAACAAATGAAGAAAAACATTCCACTGGCGGATTTTCTCGTTGTGGTAGCCACCCCACGATATGTACAAAGGGACATGGCCAATAGCTCAAAATCCCTATATGGACTCTCCGAAATGATCCATGTGGAGGCGGGAATGGCCTATATGTTAGGCAAACCTGTTGTTGTTTTTGTCAAGCAAGGGACGGCCGTAGGTAGTTTTTTGCCCAATGTCACACAATACATCACCTTGGATGGTACTGTCAGAAACCTTCAAGAGCAAGGGCACCAAATCAGCCAATTATTAAAGAATGCCGTTGAGCAGATACGGAAAGCCAAGGAAACCGAAGACCAGAAATCCTTTTGGAGAATGGTGCGAAATGGCTTGGCGATTGTAGGTGGAATAAAAGTGTTGGACTATATGACTCGGGAAGTGGAGGATTAAGCCTTCATTTGGTGTACAGAAAATGACGAAAGGAGGCAACAGTGGAAAATTATTTGAGGAACAGGCCAAAGTGTTCTTTTCAAGGATTTTCCAGCGATTGGGATACACCATATTAAAAGAACGCCCTCAATTTAGTGGTACACAGGATGGGTTCGACATACAGTTTATGGTCACAGATGGCATGACCGTGCGCAATATCTATGTGGAATGCAAGGATTACACTACCGACCCAGCTTTCGGGAATATCTATGCAAAGCTCCATGACTTGGAGACCTCGGGCTATTTGCTCAAAGAAAATGATATTGCAATATTCATTAGTCCAAGATCCAATTTTGGGAATCACAGAAATCCAGAAAAATCAGAGCGCACCTTTAATCGGAGCAAGTATCCCTTCAGGGTTTGTCTGTTCGAAAAGGCCCATGGTATTGATAAGCTTTTTGCATTGGAACCTGAAATCTATGAAGCCGTGTATGGCCATTCTCTGTCTTTTGAAATTGACGAAGAAAAAGAACTGGACAGGTTCAAAACACTCCTTTTTTATAAGACCAATGAAGAATTCACGATAGCTGCTGTCAGAAAAACCAGATTCATTACCCATCTGGTCAAGGAGGCACACTACATCCAGAGAGGGGTTACGCTTATCCAAGATCCTGAGACTGATGACAGACACCTATTCAATATCCTTAACAAAGAAGTCGCACTGTTTGGAATAAACGATGTGCTACACAACATTTTAACCGATGCGGTTTGTCCAGGATTGGTATTATTGGGCAATCCAGGTATGGGAAAGTCCATTGAACTCAAGGAACTGGCCATGGATTATTGGGAACATAGGGAAGAAAACCTGTGGATTCCATTTTACCGGTCCATCAATAGTTTCGGGAAACAAGATACCCTTGAAAATCATTTACCACCGAATTGGAAGGACATCCCACAATTGTTGGTCATTTTGGACGGTCTGGACGAAATTTCATATGGGCAGACCTTCCGCACCATGATTGAAAATTTCATTCAAAACCATGACGGTGAGACCACCGTCAAATTTGTCATCAGTTGCCGCACCAATATACATGAATCAACAATCAGGGACATCACCAATTTTAGATGCTGTACCTTGAACAGCCTGGATTTTAAGCATGCCCTTAAATACTTGGTCGACAAATATCAAATGCCCTCAGAGAGCGATTATTACCACGAAATTGCAGGTGTACAAAAGGAATTTTTCGAAAACCCCTATTATCTGAACCTATTGGGGGATTATTACCAAGAAAGCCAAAAGTTGCCCAGCAACAAGTCGGAGTTAATGGAACGTTATATAGCGAAAAGGCTACATGATGATGAAAAATCCAAGGGAAAGACACAAGATTTTGATCCAGGGAAAATACTACGAGCATGTAAAAAGGTGGCTTTTTCATTGGAAGCCATGCAAACCCGTAATATTTCGGGGGAGCAATTAACCATGTTATTACAGGAGACCAAACCCATTTTCGTCAACTCAGGATTTGCACAAAGGGTGGTCAATGCGGACAAATGGGAGTTTGAACACCGCAATCTCCAAGAGTTTTTTGTGGCGAAAACGCTCAGTAATTTTGAAGTGGACAAGATAATAGAATTCATAGCCTTGGACGATGCCAAACCAAAGACTCATCCTTCCTGGTTGAATTCGATTTCCTTTTTGCTCAACCTTTTAGACTCTAAATCAGATAAAATGGCCAGCCTGGTCAAGTGGTTGCAGGAAAATGATGCCATTGTTTTGTTCCAAGCGGACCGTTCAAGGATCAATGATGGTATACGCAAAGAGGTATTTCAAGATTACTTTATCAAGCGTTGCAAGGAACAGACGCTTTGGGTGAGAAAATATGACCAAGAAACCAAAGACGTGGCCAGGTTCGCAGATTCCGATGTTAACAGGAATTTTCTAATAAAGGAACTTAGTGATAAAGACAATCATAGGCGAACTCGTATTTCAGCAATGTTTCTGCTCTCTCAAATGGATACTGCCTTAATGGATGAGCGATTCAAAAAGGTTCTGTTTTGTTGTCTGCAAGCTTCATTAGAAGAGGTTGATATTGACTTCAAAGCGGAAATCCTCCATCTTATCCATGAAAAGGGCTACCACAGGTCAGAGGAATATCTTTCCAAATTGATTTCCACGGTTTCCCACATTGATCATGAACGTATTACCAGTATGTTGCTCAAGCTGATTTTGGAATCGGATGTTGACAAGCACATTGAATATATAAGGTCAATCACTGCTATTGTGGCCGGCGAGAAACAGCGGAAACACCAAACAAGGGAGAACTATATGACGAGCGAAAAAGGGTACTTCAGAAGTGCCCTTATAAATCTTGGACAAGCACGTAACCAAGTATATGCATTGCAGGTGTTTTTGGAACATGGGGATGACATACGATTGGAAAATAACGATTTAGCGAAGTTGACCCAAAAAATGGCCGAATCCTATGCGAATACCAAGGAAATGTATGGTTATACTATGGAGTGGTTGACAAAAGCCTTGGAGAATAGGCTGACAACTTATAGAAATGAGGAAGATTTGGCAGCATTTTTCAAAAAAACGGGAACAAATGACAAAGCCTTCATGGATATTTACCAATCCCCTCCGACCATGGAGAACAAAAGATACTTTTTGGCCTATCTGATTTCGGATAACACACTTCCCGTCCTCGTTGAAGATTACCAAAAAGGAACACTTGAAGCTAATGAATTGTATTTTTTCAGAAACGTTTTGAGCCAAGTGGATGTAGACCTTGCACTCAAGTTTGAAAAAAGGATTTTGGAAAGTACAGAGTATCGACTGAGGGAGGATTTCATAGATGTCGAGCTAAGAAAACTATGGGCGGATTACCATGAAACCAAAGAGCAAAGCTCCTTTGACCTTTTGTTTGATCGAAAAGGGCTCAAAAGACTTGCAGAAGACTATTTTGATTTAATTGGCAAGTCCAAATTGGATTGGGAGGACATGAGGGACCACAAGGAAAATTTCTGGGATGATCTAGAATTGCAAAAACGGTTCTTACCCACCTTCTTGGAAATTGTCAATGATGCCAGGCGACAGATAGGTAAAAGTATAACATTAGCAGATGTGCATAAATACGTCGATGACGAGCTTTATATCCTGTTCAAGATAAAAAGGGAATTGACCAATCAATCAAAAAAGAATATTGTTGAACGACCTGAGCATATTGCGTACCTTAAGAAGTGGTGCCTAAAGAATGAGAAAAATGGAGATTTCGAACATGCTTTGGGACGGTACCAATCCAAAAATTACCTAATCTGTGAGTACCTGTGGTTCTTTGGAAGACGCTATGATTTCAAATACCAAGAGTCTACCTATTTGGACATGCTCTGGGTCGATTATCATTTGGAAAAAGGTGGCGTGGTAGGGTACGACTATATTTTGGAGCAAGTGGATATCGATAAGATCAAGGCCAGGGTTATCAAAAATTTACATAATGGTTTGGAAGAGTTCATTGTTTTCATCAATCATGCAGAGTTCGCGCTATCTCATGGGTTGAGCGAAGTTTATTCACTGATTGGGGACTATCTGTTGGACCAAAGCCAAAACAGATATCGTCGTTGGAAATTGCTGGGGTCATATGTTGAGACCACAGGAGATGTGCAGTTGCTTCGGCACATTTTGGAAAATGAAGCCCCTGTAGAGGACGATAACAGTCTTTATTGGGATGCCACTGGTCACTTAATCAATTTAGGCCAGAAGGAAATCGTAATCAAAAAGACCATGGAGATATTAAAGAAAAATAAGGGGGGCATGGAAGGGTTGACCGCCATAAAGTATCTTATTAGGGCAGGTCATCCCAAGGCTCTTGCCTTTTTCAACAAGTGGCTTAGAGCTGGCAATAGGTACAATCGCAAGGAACATCGGTTTTTCAGCACTGTGGACTTTGGCGATTTTTATGCACCTGGAGCCATCAATGCACTATTGGAATTAATTGAACTATCGGTGTCTAAGGAGATCAAAGGGGATGATTTTTTTGACCCCATTCGCACCGTGTATGAAATCCTGAAATCGTTCTATGAAAATGCCAACCAGAAAGATTTCACCAAACTCCTTACGGGATTGGAAAACAGCAAACACCGATTGGCCCAAATATCAGGATTAGATCTGTTTTATATTCACGACATTATCAATGAAGCCAGGGATGCCTATTTCAAAATGCGGTCCAGACCAATGGCATTTGCTGAAATAGCTGAAAGAATTGATGCCTCCAAATATCTTATTTAGAACAAGAGGCTTTTCCTGCTTGATGCCGATGTAAACGAGCATTCCAATTCCTAAAAGGTGTATTTCCTCGAGGATTCCGCTACAATTAAAGTGAAAGCCAGCTATACTAAGGGAAAATTTGTAAGTTAAGAACTACATTTAATAGCTGAACTGACCAAAATGAAAATAAGCAAATTGCAGATTACCCATTTCAGGGGAATCCAGGAGGCCACCCTTTTCTTTAAGGACCATACCTTATTGGTGGGGAAAAATAATATTGGCAAATCCACCATATGCGAAGCCCTTGATCTAGTTTTGGGTCCAGACCGTCTCAACCGGATGGATGCCATCGATGAATATGATTTCTACAATGGGGATTATTATTATGAGGAAGGTGAAGCTCCAAAACAAATCCATATAGAGGTTATTCTCACCGACATTTCAATAGAGATGCAGGGCGTCTTTCGAAATCATATGGAATTTTGGCATCAAAAACGGCAAGAAATCCTTGATCAGGGGGAGATTGAAGCAACCGATGAAGAATTCGTTGAAATGTGCCTGCGGTTACAATTCATTGGTCAGTATGATCGGGATGAGGACGAGTTTTCGGCAAAAACCTACTTCTCGCATTCCCCCGATGAAGATGAAGGAGAGTTTAGAGAAGTCCCAAAACGCAGAAAAAGAGAAATAGGGTTTCTCTACCTCAGGGCATTAAGAACTGGAAGAAGGGCGTTGAGTCTGGAGCGGGGAACCCTTTTGGATATCCTACTTCGAATTGGTGAAATTCGGCCAAAATTTTGGGAGAAAACAAGGACCAGACTTGAAGAGCTAGACCCCCCTTTGGAGGAGAGCATCGGAGTTCTTAGGAAAGTACTCGATAACTTGGAGCTGCGTATAGGACAATATATTCCCCTTCCCAACGACGAAAAGGCTTCCACTCTTCATGTGTCCCAATTGACCAGGGACCATCTTCGAAGTACTCTATCTTTTTTTATGAAATCTTCGGGGGAGCAGAAACCGGTTCCATTCCAGAGATTGGGCACGGGAACACTCAGCACTATGGTCTTTGCAATGCTTTCCGCGATAGCAGAACTAAAGAAGGAAAACATCATATTCGCTATGGAAGAACCGGAAATAGCGGTGCCTCCCCATACACAACGACGAATCATTGAGTACTTGTTGGAACAGACCACTCAGGCATTTGTGACCTCCCATTCCCCATATGTAATAGAAATGTTCGACCCGGAGAACATCAAAATACTGAAAAAGGAAGAAGGCTCCAAGGTGACTGGTGTGGATATTACCTATGCCGGTTTAAAACCAAAGAACTATCGGAGAAAAATACGGCATTCCATAGCTGAGGTAATCTTGGGAAATGCTGTCATCGTTGGTGAAGGTCTGACTGAATTGGAAGTCTTGTCAGCTGCTGCAAAAATACTGGAGCAGGATCGGGACAATTTTCCATTCGATTTATCAGGAGTGACCATTTTTGAAGCTGAAGGTGATGGAAATATTACGGATTGGGGGAAGTTTTTCAAATCAATAGGACTTTCAACCTTTGCTTTTTTTGATAAGATGCAGCGCTCCGCCGACCAGATCCAAGAACTGAATGAAGCTTTTGACTTCTACAAGGAAATTGACCATAAGGCCATCGAGAAATTATTGGCGGACGAGGTGCCGGTAAGCATTCAATGGGCATTTCTACAAGAGCTCAAAGAAAATGGAGAGATTGCAAATGGACCACATCTCCCTGAAATGCAACCGGATGATGTCACAGTGGGAAAGTTATTGGATGAGGCATTGAGACAAAAGAAAGGGGAAAGGCGCTCGGCTTCTTTAGTGGAAAAGTGTACCATGGAAGAACTCCCCATTACAATTAAGACTTTCCTGGAAGAAATCTACCGTAAGTTCAAACAACCTGAGGAAGTGCCACTCATGGAATTTGAAGAGGAGGGGAATGGAGCCACAGAACCAGATGAGGAATAGCCCATGGCACTTGAGATTGATGAAAATAGACGTGCCATCCTTGACTGTAAAAGAAACTTGTTGGTCATAGGAGGCCCGGGGTGTGGCAAAACCACCATTGCCCTGGCCAAAGCATTCTCCTATATTCGGGAACAATCATTGAACCGAGGCGAGAAAATCCTTTTTCTCAGTTTCTCCAGAAATGCCAGGGCCAGAATTTTAGAATCTGCGGAAAACTTTCCTGATTTCAAGGAACTTGGTGCCAAGTTGTATGTTCAGACATTCCATGCCTTTTTTTTGGAAATTATAAAGACCCACGGCTATCTTTTGGGTTGTCCCAAAAAAATATCCATCATACCACCCCATGATGAAGCTGCTTTGAAAGGGGACAGGAAGGACGATGACCCAGCTTGGCTAGTGGAAAAACAAGACCTTTTCAATCAAGAAGGAAAGATAACCTTTGACCGTTTTGCAGCAATTGTATTGGAACTCATCACCAGGAGTGAGCGTATTCGGGATTCCATTGGGAGCGCCTTCCCCCTAATCATTGTGGATGAAGCTCAAGATACTGACACGGAACAATGGCAAATTGTACAAGCTTTTCACGGGATTTCCCAATTGTTGTTGTTAGGCGATTTGGATCAACAGATTTTTGATTACAGACCAGATATTGATCCGAGACGGCTTTTGGAAATAAAGGAGCAAATCAATCCATTGGAAATAACATTGGCATCGGATAATTTCCGGAATCCCAATACAGAGATTCTAGATTTTGCAAGGGACTTACGCGATAATAGTCCCAGAGATAGGGGATATAAAGGTATGACATCCATGAAGTATGCTGTAATTGCGAAATATCGTGACCGTAGTATTTGCCAAAGCGTAGGTATATTAAATTCCAAAATCGAAGAAGCAACTGGAGAAAAACCAAAGAACATTGCCATCCTTACCCCCTGGTGGAAAGGAGTTAAAATGGTTTCAAGTGCACTTAAGGCCCGAAAAATACCACATAGGGTTCAATTTGATGAGACCGCCACTAACTTTTCCAGTAGATTGGTAGCCTGCCTGATGGAACCCATTTTGGACAAAAAGCAACATTTGGTTTGGGTTTTGGTAATCCTAAGGGACTACCAAAGTGCAAAAGGAAACAGAAAGGAAAGTACAAAATATGATGGTTGGATAGCTAAAGTAATGGAGGACGGAAAAGTTAGTGGTAAGACCATACCCTATTTTCAAGGAGTGATTGAGAAAATTAGTCAACATCAATTTTCAGGCAATCCAGCACAGGATTGGAAATATGTACAAGAACTTCTGTTTACTTGTGAAATGGGGCCAATACAAAAATTCGCACGACAATCGGAATTTTTAGTAGCATACAACCGAGGGAGAATCATCATGAGAGACTTGGGAAATGCATGGTTGGAACATTCTGGATATGTGGATGCACGTGGAATCCTACACAGGGCAGTTTTGGAATCCCAAATGTCATCAGATGTGGTCAAAGAGGAGGGCATACACGTTATGACCACCTATAAGTCCAAAGGGAAGGAATTTGATGGTGTCATCATTTTTCAAAATGAACACATTTCCCCTATCGAATTGCGGGATGACAATGCTGGAATGGACAGGTCTAGAAGACTATTGTTGGTAGGGGTGACAAGGGCAAGACACCATGTCCTTATTTTAAGACAGGCCGGTTTCCGTTCAAAGTTGTTGGATATGTTCAATTTGGATGGGTTGTGAAAATAATTGCAATGAAATGGTGTTAGCTGCTGTCCGAACTTTTTGATTTTACCAGAAAGGTTATGCCTCTCTTAACATCGCAACTCGGTTGATTTTGGATAAAAAATGAATATTCTTCCTATCGGTACTTTGATTTAGGGCAAGGTCAATCTTTTCCTGGATTCTTTGTGCTGGCGAAATTTTTTTCATGTACTTGTTCGTAGCCCACTGTGAAAAGTTGAAAATCGAACCTATTGGAAGTCCCATGGGACTCCCTATAATCTCGAATAACGTTTGGACCCCTAAATCCAATAAGCGTTCCGTTTTTTGTGTTTTACCAAGATATCTGGTTACCTCCCGATTATAGAAGGCAATTTTCTTCTTTTGCTCATCCAATGAGAGATGGGAAAGGGTCTTGATTAAACGTTCGCTATTGGGAAATACAATTTCCTTGCTCAAGACCTCTTCGAATTCGAGAATGGAAGGGTAGGGATTGATTTTAATCAGCTCAATGGGTAAAACAAAAGTATTTCCATTGGCCAAAAAGGACTCACAATCCGTAAAATCCTTAAGGTTACTTATTGTTGCATTCCTGTAAAAATTCAGAAGCTTCCCCATAACTTCTGCATAACTTTCATCAGTATACCCTTCTTCTCCCCTGACTGGAAAATAGGTAGCATTTAAAGAATGTGACAGATGGGTGGCATAAGAAAACATCTTCAATAAAAAGCTTGTATCTTCACTAATATCACTACTGGGAGGATTATCTATAATTTGGTCCACCCCGTAGAGGGAAGCACTGAGAACACCTCCCCGGTGTAAGACCTCAAAGCTTTTACGTCGGGCCTTGATAGGCCAAACTAATGCATTATAGAGCATCTTTGTATCCTTTTTTAATTCTTTGGCCAAGAATTCACTTATTAGTTTCAGTTCTTGAACCAATTTCATTTCATTAAAGATGTATCGATTTGACATTTCTACGATATCACATTGTTGCAGACAAGAAACACCCCTTTTAGAGATTATGGCGTTGGGTCTCAATTCATAAACCTCATTTAAGAAACCCAGGTCATATCTTGAAGTATCATTTATAAGAATCAGCTTTACGCGCCCTCTTTCAATCAAGGTCAGTAATTCCCGTACTGTTACATCAAAACCCTTTAACCATTCAGAAATCTTCGTATCCAAGGGAGGTGACAAATACATCGTTTGATAAAGCATTAAAAAATATCGCAAGTCAATATTGGGAAAAGCACTAAAATCAGCATAACAGGAATACTCTTCTTTGTCATAGAAATAAAGATGTTCCTTGGTGTACTTTGATTCAAAAATGGCGTCGATGTTGTCGAACCACAAGGATTCGTCCCTTTGAACAAACAGAGGTTTCTGGTTTTTTTCTCTCACATAGGTAAAGGTTCCACCACGTTCATCAAATCCTTGGGTCAATTCCGGTTTTTCCTCAAACTCATCAATTATAATGTTGAATGTGATTGGACTTTGGTGACTTGATAAAAAAGCTTCCAATTCTGCAATAGAAAATATATCTGCATACACATACTTGGTCTCCTTTCCACTTTTTATTTTATAATTGGCGATATGTATGCCAACGACCCCGTCGTCATCGGAAATCTTGTAAAAATTGATTTTTGGAAATTTAGCGGCTAGAAGAAAAATCCATTCTACCTTGTTCATGAGCATTCCTTGAAATCCCTTGGAGATTTCTAAATCCGATAATCCCGGGATAATCTCCTGAAAATGTTCTGGCTTTGTATTGACAAGTTTTACTGGAGTGAGCAAAGGCCTTATTTCATTTTCGAATCGTTCTGTTAGAACTTTAAAATCCCCACTAAAGTTGGTCACATAGATGAGATATTTATTTAGCTCAATTTTATAAATGGTTGTTGCCAATTCGGGAAACAGCGTTCTCAAATTCAAGTCCACTCTTTTTACAGGTCCAACCCCATTGTTCATTTTCATAATTATATTTATTTGGGATAGTTTTGATATCGGTATAACCTTCTTAGCAATGCCTTACGTCTATATTAAGTAAATTACTCAAATTTGTGCAATAATAGGATGGGAGAGATAATAAGAACAATTTAAAACAATCCTTTCATTTCATTTAAAAATCATCCCAATATCATGGTGCACTTTTAGATAATGCTGCTCCAGTTCCGATTCTGAAACCAGCAAAGGCTTGGACAATCCTCTTTCAATTTCTGGCTTTTGAAACTGCACCTTTCTGTCCTTCCCATCTGCAAAAACCACAAACTCCCCCTGCTTTAACCGAAAAAACACCTCGGCCCTACGCTTGGACACTTCCTTTTCCCCTTCCGTGATGCGTCGTTCCAGGTTCAACCCTGAACTCTTGCTCACACTACGGGTCGGTATCTTGACCAGTTCAAAAAAACGTTCATAGTATCGAGCGGTGTCTGGGTCATTGACTTTCCCGAAAAACTGATAAGATAAATTTGAGAGAATCGCTTTACTGGCCTTCTCCCCGTACATCATATCGTTCTGGATCTTGTCCTGCAACACATAGACACTAACAATGTCATAACTCCGCAAAGTGGCTGGAATCCGATGCATGTTCAACAATCGCAAAGTAGAAGCCTCTTCCAACAACATAAAGGAAGGTTTACGGTTGCGTTGGCTCATCTGCTTGGAAATGGTATGGATAATGGTAGCAATCACCGGGGAAAGGGAAGCATCCTTTTGGGGGTTGTTCACCAAGGCAATGATGGATGGATGGTCTTCATTATTGATATCCAAGGAGATCTCATCCTTGGAAAGCACCATAAAGATCTTTCGTGTACTGATCTTTTTAAATCCATTGGCCAGGGTACTGAGCACCCCTGCTGTCTGTCGTTCCGATCCTATGCCACTGATAAAGGCATCCGCCATGGCACGGGAGGTGATGTTTCCCTTTAGGAACTTGATCAAGCTCTTGGTGGCCAATTGTTGGAAAACAGCCATGAGATGGGGCAAGGTGCAATAGTGTGGATAATCGGTCTTTAATCGCCAAATCAATCCACTGATCAAGCCCTCGGCTGCATCCTTAAAAAAGCGGGAGGTACTGTTCTCGTCCGAGTCCCTATGTTCCATCAAATTCTCCAATAGCACCCTTGACACCTCATGCACACTTTCCTCATCGGGCAGGTATCGGGGAGCTATTGGATTGACCCGATTATAAATAGGTCCAAAAGAAACAATCTTAAAGGGGATCTCTTCACCATTCCACAAGGGATAGGCCATTTCGGTTATCTCAAAATCCTTGTAATCATGGATGACCCCGGAGAAATGCTCCTTTTGAAAATGCTTTAAAAAATTATAGATGACACTCTCCGTCTTACCGCTTCCTGCAGAAGCCATCACTGAGACCCCCCTTCGGATGTTTCCCAGTACCAATGGCCTCCCCTTTACCCTCATTTTCACCTCAAAGACTTTGGAGGGTTTCTTATTGTCCTTGTAGTAATCCACCAGACCATAGATCACCACATGGACAAAAAACAATGGCAACCAAAGGGTCAATGATCCCTTTATGAAACCATCCCATCCTCCTACTAAACCATTGGCCACCGCCAAAAGAACTATGCCCAAAAACCATATCACAAACCCATATTTGAGAAATCGATTTACTGCAACCGAGATTCCTCCCCCGATCACCATACCAGATACTATTTCAATCCATCCTAAATTTTCCATATCTACACTATTTAAATTCCAATGGATCCCGATTCCATGGCCTTTCCGATGCCTTTTTTGAGCTGCATCATCGCTTTATAGGCCAACTGTGCTTTATTGGTGGGGATACTTGGCACTTTGATTCCGGCCTTGAACAACAATTGTCTTGCTGCCTGTTTTTCATTGGTTGGCAATCCCAAAAGGGCCGCAAAAAATTGTTTGGGATCCTTATCCAGAAGGTTTCGGGCATGGTAGGTCTCCACAAAGTTCCTGCGATAACCAAATTGTTTGTCAAAACTGTTCTCCGCTGCTCGATAGAATTTGTCCCGGTCAAAGCCCTGTTTGACCTTTTCCCCATTGAGGGTGGTCTCCGAGGTGCGGAACTTAGATCCTGGGGAGAGGCTATGGGAGTTGGTGACATCCTTACGACTGACAATGATATGGATATGGCTCTGGTGGCCTTCCTTTGTCATTCCGGGAACGATGCGCTTGCCATTTTGTTTATGGGGCGCCTCCGTTTCCAAGACCTGAATTTTTTCCTGTAGTTTGGCGATATCCCCTTGCTCCCTACCCTCTTTGATGGCCCTGATCTGGTGTTGCAGTTCCAAGATCTTGCTGGCATAGGCCTGGTTCTCCTTGACCTTTTTGTCCTTTTCGGAATAGGTCCGCTCCCGTTCCAACTTCGCAAAATACAGCACCTCATTGACCGTCACCTCTTTGTCCCTATAAAAGGAGGCCGCATAGGTCTTCATCAGTTCCCGGGTGTACTGCTTCAGTTTTTCAGGGTTGTTTCCGATATGCTTGAGCTCGGCTTGGGATGGACTGACCATGATGGAATAGAACTTGGGATCCCGTTTCGAAAGTTTGGCCGTATTGGCATCGATCTCGGCAATGACCCTTTGGGCATCGATATCATTTTCCGTTTGGTTGAAAAAAAACTCTTGTTCTTCGGGGGCCTTACCTTCGTTCTCCTTTTCGAGATACTTGACAAAATCACTGGCACTGCCGTGATAGTTATCTCCCAAGTGTTGTCTTGTGATGGCGATGTACATGCTTATAGATTTTTGAGTTTGGTGCGGTACTGTTCAATGGCCCCGGGTTTGAGGTCCACTTTGAGGTGGTCCTTTCCAAAGCGGTTCTTGGTCACGGACACATGATCCAGAACATGCGCAAAATCCTCCTTCAGTTCCACCAATTGCTCTTTTAGTCTTTCATGCACGATCTTGGGCACCGTGGTCTCCTTGTCCAACAGTTCAGGATTGGTGGGGGCATTGATCTCGGTCAGTTGCTTTTCAAAAAACTCAAAGTCCCCTTCCCATTCCTCGCCCTCTTCGGATTCCAGTTCCTGCTGAAAAAGGGCCTGTATCATACTGACCGTGGGCAGGGTCTGCTCTTTTTCGATACTGCGCATAATGGCCACCATGGCATTGAATCGCCGTTTGATCAAATATTTAAGGCTTGCAATGGTCTCGTGCATCCGTTCATCGGGCGATATACCATTATGGTCAAAGAACTCCACCATGGCCAACAAGGTCATGGAATGGGACTTTCCTTGCCGTTTGGAAAAGCTCCGAAATTTCATGGCCACCGAGATTTTGATCCTCAGTCCCGCAAATGTCTCTTTTTCGTATCCTTTATCCATTTTTTCAACAAAAATTCCTTGGTTTTACTGGGCCCGGCCCATTTTTTCAACAAAAACCGAATGCCCCAAATCTTCAAGATTCCCCAAAACCCCCATGAACAGGGCCTTGCGGAGCAATCCTAATCGGTAGCGCTGCGCCAGCACGCTATCCTCTTGCTTCTCCTTTTTGCGCCAAAGGCCCAAAAAGCATCGCACAAACCATCTTAAAAAGACAGCCGTCCCTTTTCATATTTTACCCTATGGAGCACGGACTTTTGGAAAGTCAGATCAAGTTGGGTTGCCGTGCAAACTTTGCTACGATGTAGCATCTTAAATATACCCACATTCCTTCAGGCACAAAAATGCGTTCTGCGGGCAAATGGCATCATTTGCCCGCAGCAAATATGAAACGTCCATTTTTGGGTTTCCACAACGTCAGGAGTTCCACGGGAACGCCAAAAAAAAAGACCCTTTTTCAAGGGTCTTGTTCCCGTCAGTCCTCCGATGGAACAGTATTGGTCTGTTCCCTGTAATACTCATACCGAAATATCCAGAGATTGACCACCAGGGAGTAGGTTTTGTCCACCGAGGCATCCGCTGTCTTTTTGACTACACTTTTCTTTGGGTGTTTCTTCGCTGGGATCTCCAATGACTTTTTTACAATTGCTTTCATAATACATGATTTTAGATTATTAATTATTTGAGGGCATCCCCGCACTTCCCAAAAATTTCAGCTCAAAAGGAAACGGAATAAGGAGTGAGGTACGAACGGTTTATGCCGTAGTCTTTTGATGGGAACATTTTTGAAGGGCGAACTTGCGGTCAAATAAGGGATAGGTATACTTTGGGGTTGCCCAATACTTTGCAAACAAGAATTTCCCAAATTGGTTTTTGGGTGTTCGACCCACCTAAAAACCAACCATGAACCCATAAAAAAAGCCCATCGTGATGGATGGGCTTCGATGGTGTGTTTTGGCATTCACATATTGAATACGAAATCATAACTGTAGAGATTTCGCATTGCCTCTTCTTCCAAGAGGGTATCATAGTCCTTATCATGCGTTTCTGCAAATTGGAGCAATTCGGTCCCGGAACGGCTTTCCACATCTTCTTTGGATACGGAAAGCAAACGTTCCTGGGTCTCGCTATCAAGGTTGGTAAAGTTCAAATAGACCATTATTCAAAACTTTGATAGTTCATTGCTCACAGATCATATAGGCTTGGATCGAACCCATCGGGGTAATACCTTGGGTCATATTGTTCTTCCAACCATTTTTCAAATTCCATCATTTCTGTATTCGCTGTATTCGCTTCCATGACCATTGGATTAAAGAATTCCATTATCAGCAAAACTGTAATACCTACCATCAGGCGCAAGGATGATATGGTCCAAAACCTTGACATCAAAAAGCTGTGCCGCCTCTTTGATCTTTTGGGTCAATTGTTTATCCTGATAACTGGCCTTGAGTTGTCCAGAAGGATGGTTATGGGCGAGGATGATCCCCACGGAAAGGGTCTTTAGGGTAATGGCAAAAAGGATGCGCAGATCTACCAAGGTACCTGTGATGCCCCCATGGGATAGTGGATAAATGCCCTTTACCTTGTTGGACTGGTTGAGCAGCACGATCTTAAAGGTCTCGTGCAGGCCTATGGTCTTGTTGTCCCAATTTTGGAACAATAGATTCGCCACCTCATTGGAGTTCGTCACGGACAGGGATTTCAGCGTGCTGAGTTTTTCCCGATAACTGATCTGTATTTCATTGACACGGTGTTCCATTTCAAATGTGTTAAGGATGAAAAAAGAAAGGGATGCCCAAAGACTGGACACCCCCTATCCATTTTACTCGGTGGTATTGTTATCACCACCACCCAACAATAAAATCTCACTGGCCACCACTTCGGTCACATACTTTTTATTGCCCTCTTTGTCCTCATAGGAACGGGAGGTCAATTTCCCTTCGATGGCAACTTCCTTGCCCTTGGTCACGAACCCTTCGATGATGTCGGCCAGTTTTCCCCAACCGATGACGGTATGCCATTCGGTATTGGTCACCCGTTCCCCTTCGGAGTTCTTGTAGTGTTCGTTGGTGGCCATGGTGAACCGTGCCACACGTTTCCCTTTGTCAAGGTCTGTGATAGTGGGTTCCTGCCCCACGTTTCCGATCAACTGCACTTTGTTTCTCAATGTACTCATGATAAAAAGTTTTAAAGGCCTGCCGTCTTCCTTTATTGGATAAATCAGCAAACAGGGTTAAAATTTCCCCTCTTTTTTTGGTTTTTGTTTCCCAAATTTTAAGGGCGTTTGTTTGCTTCTTACGTGCGTAGCACAATAAAAGAAGGGGGTTCTGTCAAGGCTTTTGGATTGAAATCGGGAGGCTCCGCGACGTAGCAAAATCCTAGGATTTTCAAGGAAGTGGAAACCCTATTTATGGACAAAACCTGCCTTGGCCTTGACAGGTTCGATGAGGGCCCTAGGAATTCCATCCGACCCATTGGCAAGGGAGCGTACGGGAAGTTAAGCGACTGCAGGCGATGGTGTCCTGATTGGAAGTCCTTGGGCCCTGCCCTGTTTTTCGATGCCCCGAAAAACAATCAGGGCTTCTTTTATTACGGGACCCTTAAAATTTGATGGGCGGACAAGCGGATTTGCGGCCTTATAGGCAAAACCCCAAGAAGGGTTTGCAAAGGAAGGACGCACCAAAAATCCGTTTGGGCGACTTCCGTTTTGCCCAAATGAAGTTTCATCAAACATTACGACAATAAGGGAACAAAAGTATTGGAGTTACCCTACGACCGGATTATTTTTCATCTACAGTGATAAGCATTTCGTAATTGTTCGGATAAGATTCTTTATGCCCGGAAGCTTTCATATTGTCTCATAAGTCCTGTCGCCGTTTCTCGAAGAATCAGACCCCTAACCTTCCTGAAGTCCCCTCCAATACACGGACAGTTGTTTGGGTGACACAACCTGCGAAGCCTCTCATGTACAATTTTATTGAAGGTCTTGGCGAACCATGGGGCTGCCAACAACGGCTGAAATATAAGTTAGCCCAAAAAATGGTTCCTCTTTGAAACTAAGTGTTCCACTTCATCCGCTGAAGTCGAACAGCATTCAATATTGCCAATAAGGCAACCCCCACATCAGCAAAAACTGCTTCCCACATCGTGGCTAGGCCTCCCGCTCCAAGGATGAGCACAAATGCCTTCACGCCAAAAGCGAGCCCAATATTTTGCCAAACTATCTTTCGGGTGGAGCGTCCTATTTTAATGGCTCGTGCCATCTTGCTCGGTTGGTCGGTCTGAATGATGACATCTGCTGTTTCAATGGCCACATCACTACCCAAGCCTCCCATGGCAATGCCCACATCGCTGATGGCCAGAACGGGCGCATCATTAATGCCATCGCCCATAAAGGCCACTTTGGTGTCTGATTGTTTTTTGAGTTCTTCGACTTCGCCGAGCTTATCTTCTGGCAACAGGCCGCCCTTTGCCCAATCAAAGTTCAACTTTTTCGAGACTTGTTGCGTTATGGAATCTTTGTCACCCGAAAGCATTATGATTTTCGAAATCCCGGCATCCCTGATTTGTTGGATGGCTTGATGGGCATCTTCCTTGAGTTCATCTGCAATGGTAACATAGCCTGCAAATTTTTCATCAATGGCCAACATTACAATAGAATCTACAATATCATCGGTTTCTGAAGGTACATCAATGTTGTTTGAGGCCATTAGGGCTTTATTGCCCACCAGCACTGTTTTCCCATTGACCGTTCCCCTTAATCCCTTTCCTGCAACTTCCGATACATCGGTTGCCTTTATATCCGTGCCTTCGGCTTTGTATTCCAAAATTGCTTTTGCTATGGGATGGGTAGATTGTTCCTCCATGGCCATCAGGTATTTCATAAACTTGGCTTCCTCAAATTGCGCGGTCTTGATCTCCTTGATTTTAAAAACCCCTTTGGTAACGGTTCCCGTTTTGTCCATCACTACCGTGTTCACTTT
Source organism: Allomuricauda sp. MMSF_3307 (assembly GCF_030733585.1). Taxonomy (NCBI): domain Bacteria; kingdom Pseudomonadati; phylum Bacteroidota; class Flavobacteriia; order Flavobacteriales; family Flavobacteriaceae; genus Allomuricauda; species Allomuricauda sp. MMSF_3307. Next base: position 279,145 of record NZ_JASHIQ010000002.1, on the reverse strand, counting down.
GGTGATTGCTTCCAAAAAAGATGCACCTTTGAAAAGAATCCCATTTCGGGATGCCGCTCCCAGACCACCAAAATAGCCGAGCGGAATGGAAATGACCAAGGCACAGGGACAGGAAACGACAAGGAATATTAAAGCGCGATAAAGCCAATCCTTAAATACATAGTCATTTAGAAAAAAGTAGGGCAAGAACGTTAATCCAATGGCAAGGAAAACTACAATGGGCGTATAAATTCTTGCAAATTTTCTAATGAACAGTTCTGTCTTTGATTTTCTGGCTGTAGCGTTTTGTACCATATCCAAGATTCGAGTGATGGAACTGTCCTTGAATTCTTTGGAGGTTTCTACATCGATAACACCCTCGAGATTAATACTTCCGGCATAGACTTTTTCGTCTTTATTTATCGTATCGGGCTTACTTTCGCCAGTAATTGCCGCCGTATTGAGGGAAGCTCTTTCGGATAAGAGAATACCGTCCAAGGGGATTTTCTCCCCCACACGTACTTGTATCCTTTCGCCAATTTCGACGGTTTCGGGGTTTACGGTAACGAAATTCCCGTTACGAAGCACCAAAGCTTCGTCCGGTCGCGCATCCAAAAGGGCCTTAATATTTCCCTTTGCCCGATTGACTGCTGCATTTTGGAACAGTTCGCCCACGGCGTAAAACAACATTACGGCCACGCCCTCTGGGTATTCGCCTATGGCAAAGGCCCCTAGAGTGGCAATGGACATCAGGAAAAATTCAGTAAAGAAATCACCATGCTTTATACTGTTCCAACCTTCTCTGATGACAGGGAAACCAACAGGCAAATAGGCAAGGGTGTACCATGCGATCCTTATCCAGCCCTTGAAAAACGGGAAAGCATCAAAATAGTCCACTGCTATGCCGATGATGAGCATTACAAAACTGAAAATGGCCGGTAAATAGGTCTTGAATTTAGATACACCTTCAGGACCGCCATGGTTATGGCCACTCTCGTGTCCGTGTTCGCCTTGGCGTTCCTTTGAACCTAGATCACGTAGTTTTACTTTTTTCTTTTTCATAGACGGTAAGGTCGTAATTAGTTTCGTGCAACGGAAGTGCATTTATTGACCGCTGCATTTGTCGCAGATTCCCTTAATGACCAAATTGGCATTTTCTGCCACATACCCATCAGGTAGATTGATATGGGGAATCTTATGCTCAGTGAGACAGACCGTTTCATCACAGTTATCGCAATGAAAGTGCAGGTGCAGATCTTGTTCCATTTCACAATTGCAACCTGGTTCGCACAGGGCATACTTTGAAATATTGGTGCCATCATCTATTTGGTGCACAATGCGTTTTTCCTCAAAGGTCTTCAGGGTCCGGTACAATGTGGTTCTGTCCGCTTTTGAGAAAGCGTTCTCCATATCGGTCAGGGCAATGGCCACTTCCTTTTCAGCCAAATATTTATAGATCAAAATACGCATCGCCGTTGGGCGTACACCTTTATTTTCCAATGTTTTTTCAATGTCTGTCATCATATTGTAATTTTATCAATGGCTATGTCCCGCATCCCCTTTTTTCATTTGGGCCATTAAATAGTAGGCATTGTTGTATGCAAATGTAGTATTTGGCCCAACGGAATCTACAAAATCGATGGCGACCCAATCCCCGTCATTTGGGCCTGTGTTAATTTCGACAGGTTTGAAGCTCCAGTCATTGCCTTCACGCTCCGCTTTAAAAATATACTTCTTTCCCTCGTTCGAACTTATTGCACTTTCAGGCACCGCAACGGTCTCGGATTTTTGGATTTCAATCCGTCCTTCAACATACATCCCTGGAATCAGCTGCCCTTCCTTGTTCTCGATTTCAGCATGGACGTGTATCGCTTTGGGATTTTGCTCGAAAGTTTTCCCTACGGAATAAATTTTCGCAGTAAGTTCCTTTCCGGGAATGGATTGTACATTGAAGGATACTTGCTGGCCTACCTTTACTTTGTACACATCCTTTTCAAACACCATTAAATCGGCATGGACGTGATGGGTGTCAACGATTTCAAATAGGTCGGTCTGCGGTTCTACGTACTGCCCGGTCTTCACCGCTACTTTTTGGACAAATCCCTCAATGGGACTTCGCAATGCCACCCGTTGGTAAATCGTACCGTTTCTGACCCCGGATGCACTAATGTTCAATTGTTCCAACTGTGCTTCCAATCCTTTTGCTAGGCTTTGGGAGGCCCGGTATTCCGCTTCGGCCTTTTGAAAGTTGGCCCCGCTGCCCACCCCGGCATCATACAGGGTTTTTTGTCTTTCAAATTCCTTCTTAAGAAACTGGCTGTTACTGTAGGCGTTCAGGAAATCGGTCTGTTTCTGGATGATATTGGGGTGGGACAGATAGGCAACCGTTTGACCTTTGCTTACTTTGTCGCCTTCAATGACCTCTATGGACACCACATTGGCACCCACGACGGTAGTAATGGTCGCTTCGTTCTGTGGTGGGACCTCCAGTTGGCCATTGGCCTCCACATATTGCTTCATAACACGTGGGGCAACGGTATCGATTTTCATGTTAAGGTTGCGGAATTGCGTTTCCGTTAGCATGGCTTCTTTGGCTTCACCTTCTTTGTGCATTTCACCCACTTCAGGATTTTTTTGCTTTGCTTCCTCAGTATCGGCTTTGGAATTCCCACAGGAAGTAAGAACCAAGAGCATCGTCACGAGCCCGATAACGCTATATTTAAAAAGATTGTTCATTTGTCTATTGTTTAAAATATTGTAGTTCAAATACTGATTCCAGATAGTTGTCAAGAGCGTCAAGTGCATCCATTTCCGTGTTTATGGCATCCCGAATAATCTGTGTGAACGCTGCATAGTCCACCGCACCCTCCGCGTAGGCCAACAATGCTCCCCTGCGCTGCTCTTGGGCAAGCGGCAAGGCCTTGTCCCTATAAAATTGCCACGATGCGCTCCATTTCCGATAGGCTTGCACCGCCTGCCGATATTCGGATTGCAGCTGGCGTTTGGTATAATCCGCATTGGTCTTTGCGATTTCACTTTCAATTTTGGCGGCCTTGGCTTGACTACGCTGTCCACCTGAAAACAAAGGAACCGAAATGCCGGCTTGATAGGTGTAGAACCCGCTATTGCCATTGACCTGTTGCAGTCCGCCCTGAAGGTTGAACTTAGGCAGCAGGTCAGCCCGTGCCGCATCATATGTCGCCTCGGCCTCTTCGATGCGCCTTTGTGAAAGTTCCAGCTCTGGGTGTTTTCCCAAATCCCCGTCCCATCCCAAAACCGTTACCGCACTTTCATCAAGCTTTTCTGGAACGGAATAGTAGATGTCCGAAACCAACCAAAGATTGAGCTTTTGCAGGGCGATGGCATAATCACTTTCGGCCTGTTGCAGTTGATTGTTGATTTGTAAGGCCTGATTTGTGGCCGATGAATATTCCAGCCGGGAAATGGCTTCTACCTTGAAGTTGAGTTCTATTGCTTTTTTAAACTGTGAATAAATGGAATCCAGTTCACGGTACAGTTCAAATTTCTGTCGTTGTCGATAGGCTTCTGACCAAGCCTTTTTGACCTCCTGTTCCACTTGCAGTTCGGAAAGGTCAAGAGCTGTCTCGGCCAAAGCGATGCGTTGTCTCTGCAAACGCCTTTTTGCACTGATGCCCAACAGGTCGATATTCTGTTGTCCAACCCCAACCAAGGTATAAATTCCTTGTCCGTCCGCAATTTCTTCGCCACCTGTAAAGACTTGGGTATTGCCAAGGTCGTAAGCCATACCTTTTAGGGCGGTTTGTTTTTGGACCTCCCATTGTTTCGCTTTCAACAGCGGGTAGTTTTTCTTGGAAACTTCCACCGCCTTTTCCAATGAAATAGCGGGCAGTGAATCTTTAGGCTGGATCTGCCGTGCATTTTCAAAACCTTCTTGCGCATGCATTTTGGCAGGCAGTGCGGTGGCGAACAAAAGAAGGACCATGACCACAGGGGTACCCCATTTCGGGTCGGGTTTCCTCATCCGTTCCGAACGTCCCTCGACCCATTGGTAAAAGATGGGTAGGATAAAGAGGGTCAAGAGGGTCGAAGTTATCAAGCCACCAATGACCACGGTGGCCAAAGGTCGCTGTACCTCTGCCCCGGCCGAAGCCGAAACGGCCATGGGAAGAAACCCTAAAATATCCGTAAAGGCCGTGAGCATAATGGGACGAATCCGTCTTTTGGTGCCTTCTATAATTCTACCTTTAAGATTGGTCACGCCTTCTTCCTTCAGTTCATTGAGACCACTTATCATGACGAGTCCGTTCAGAACGGCCACGCCAAAAAGCACGATAAAGCCGACCCCCGCGGAAATACTAAAGGGCATATCCCTTAACCAGAGGGCGAACACACCGCCAATGGTGGCCATCGGGATGGCGAGGTAGATCATTAAGGTCTGTGGAAATGACTTTAGCGCAAAATAAATCAATATGAAAATCAGGAACAAGGCAATAGGGACAACAGTTTGCAATCTATTGCTGGCGCGTTCCAGATTTTCGAAAGCACCACCATACCGAATGTAATATCCTGTGGGCAGGTCAAACTGGGCATCCAATTTTTCTTGGATATCCTCTACAACGGATTTTACATCACGGTCGCGAATATTGATGCCCACATAGGTCCGCCTATTGGTATTGTCACGGCTTATCTGCATGGGGCCGGGTTCATAACTTACCTCGGCAATTTCCCGTAATGGGATTTGCGAACCATTGGGCAGGTTGATGAACAGGTTCTGGATGTCCTCGATGCCTTGCCGGTTTTCCTTTTGAAGTCTTACGACCAGGTCAAACCGTTTTTCACCCTCGAAGATTACGCCCGCCTTTCCTCCTGCAAAGGCGGCCTGTACCACTTTATTGAGCTGTTCGATCTTTAGACCGTACTGTGCCAATTTATTGCGGTTATAGTCAATGGTGATTTGTGGCAGGCCGTCCGTGGCCTCAACTTTCATATCTGCCACACCGGGAACGGTGGCAATGATTTCCCCCATTTCCTCGGCCTTGCTTGCCAATATGCCGAGGTCTTCCCCGAACAATTTAATGGCCACATCCTCACGAACACCCGTAAGCAATTCGTTGAAGCGCATTTCTATAGGTTGGGTAAACTCAAAATTCACACCGGGAACGATACTGATGGCCTCCTTCATTTTTTCCACCAATTCATCCTTGCTTTCTGCAGATGTCCATTCATCCGTTGGTTTGAGGATAACGAAGACATCGGCGATATCCATGGGCATCGGGTCCGTTGGTACATCGGCGACACCGATACGGCTGAGAACGGTTTCCGCTTCGGGAAATTCGGCCTTCACGATACGTTCAATCTTTGTCGTGGTTTCGATGGTTTCCGACAGGGAACTGCCGGGTTTCAAGATCGCGTGAAAGGCAATATCACCTTCGTCCAATTGAGGGATAAACTCACCACCCATTCTCGTAAAGGCGAAAATGGCAATGGCAAAAAGGCCAAGGGCAATGCTTACGACCATTTTGGCCTTTGAAAGTGATTTGGTCAACAACGGTTCATATTGCTGCTCAATCCAATGCACGAACCTATCGCCATAGGATTGTTTTTTGGATTTTGGCGGCCGTAGGAACAATGCCGAAACCATGGGCACATAGGTAAGACACAATAGCATGGCCCCGATCATGGCGAAAATGAAGGTGAGGGCCATGGGCCGGAACATTTTCCCTTCGACGCCCTCCATGGCTAAAATGGGCAGGAACACGATTAGAATGATCAGCTGGCCAAAGAAAGCGGCGTTCATCATTTTTTTGGAGGCCTTGGCGGCGATGTCATCCCGTGTTTCTGCACTAACGCCATTCTTTTTGACCACATAGGAGTACATTAAAAAAACGGTGCCCTCTACGATGATCACCGCACCATCCACAATGATTCCAAAATCGATTGCCCCCAAGCTCATCAAGTTTGCCCATACGTCAAAAACATTCATCAGAATAAAGGCAAACAATAGGGATAAGGGTATGGTCGAAGCCACAATGAGTCCGCCACGCCAATTTCCCAATAACAAGACCAACACGAAGATCACGATAAGCCCACCTTCCAAAAGGTTCCCCGTTACCGTGCCTGTTGTCTCGGCGATCAATTCGCTGCGGTCAAGGAAAGGTTTGATGGAAACACCTTCAGGAAGGGACCGTTGTATCTGTTCTACCCGTTGGCTCACATTTTCAATCACCTCATTGGAATTAGCCCCCTTGAGCATCAAGATCATTCCGCCCACGGCTTCGCCTTTACCATCTTTGGTAAGCGCACCATAGCGTACCGCACTTCCCATGCTTACCTTACCTATATCCTTCACTTTGATGGGAATGCCATTAACGGCCTTGACCACCATGTTTTCAATATCAGATATGGTCCTGGCCAGTCCTTCACCACGAATGAAGTTGGCTTGATGGTTACGCTCGATGTAGGCCCCACCTGTATTCTGGTTGTTGTTTTCAAGGGCCGAGAACACTTCTGTAATGGTTATACCAATGGCGCGAAGTTCGTCCGGGTCAACCGCCACTTCGTATTGCTTTTTGTTTCCGCCAAAGGCGTTTACCTCGACCACGCCGGGTACCATGGCCATCTGTCTCCGTACAATCCAGTCCTGCATCGTTCGCAGTTCCGTTGCCGAATATTCACCTTGATGTTCATCATCTACTTCAAGGGTATATTGATAGATTTCACCCAATCCCGTTGAAATTGGCCCCATAACGGGTTTGCCAAAGCCAGAAGGGATCTGTTCCTGAACCTCGGGCAGTTTTTCGGCTACAAGTTGTCTGGGCAAATAAGTGCCCACCTCATCGTCAAATACAATGGTCACCACAGAAAGCCCAAAACGGGAAACAGAGCGGATTTCCTTGACATTGGGTAGGTTGCTCATCGCAACTTCCACGGGATAGGTCACGAATTGCTCAATATCCTCTGTTCCCAGATTAGGTGATTGAGTGATGACCTGCACTTGATTATTGGTGATATCCGGTACGGCATCGATGGGAACTTGGGTCATGCTATAAACGCCCGCACCAATCAATGCGAGGGTCAGCAGACCTATAATAAATTTGTTATTGATTGAAAAATCAATGATTCTGTTGATCATATAAAATGTGTTTTAATTCAGTTGAACCAATGCAATAGGGTTGCAAGTATGAGGGAACAGGTCTTTGAAAAGTTCAAAGTCCATAAACCTCATAATCGGATATAGCTATCCTGTAAAACTGAATTAAACCTGTGGAGGTTGAAATAGTGGGTCGGTAAATTCCTTGCCCAATCCTTCAAAATGGGTGAAATCATCTTCAAGGTAAGTCTCTTGAAGCGGCTGGAATCGAGCTATACCAAAATCCACCGTGTGCACATGGCAGCAATGGCAGTGGCAAAATGGTGAGCATAGTTCACAATTCTCGCTGTGTTCACCATCAAATTGAACCAGATAAACACCTTGGGAGTCTTCTGTTACGTTACCCGCATCACTGCAAGGAACCACATTGAGTGCCAATACGTAGATGGATAATATGACGGTAAAAAATTTCACTTTGCAAAGATAACAGAACTTTGGTGCAACTGCATTGCAAAATCCGGAAAGGACCTATTGAAGATTTAGTGTATGGAACCAAGAGCATTCCATTTCAAATTTCAAGGGATGATCAAATGGGGCAATCCGGACCATCCAAAATTCAAGACAGGAAATTTCCAATCCATACCGACCCCCAAAAGGCTATGGTCTATACCAGAGTACGTCCCAATCCCAATTCGTCTGGAAAAAATCAAAGTATCCAAGAACGCTCATGATAACCGAAAAAATAAATCACTGCTGGAACAAGCCACTACAACTGCCATGGATCACGAAACAAAGTACAGTTGGCAAATGGAACAAGCAAACGTTCCTTGTAATGGACAAGCTGTCCAACTGACCGTAATAAACGGTCTTAATCATAGTACAAAATGGTGGCTTATAAGATTTAATTTATGTAGTGGGCAGTACTAAAGGCCACGTCCGATGTATAAAAGTCCTATTCAAACGGGGCAAGTTGACCTGTAATGGGATGCTTCCTTGAATGATAAGCCAGTCGTTCCATAAACCGGTCATAAAAAAACAATTTATTTAAGCATTTGCTTATATAATGATATAACCTTATCTTTAATAAAATTTTTATCATGGCCCTTGAAATAAGTTGCACCCGCGCCGAGGCGGATCAAAAGCAGTTGATGCGCTGTCGCGAGACACTACGGATGAGTTCGAATTCAATCAACACTATTGGTAAGGTACTGGCCCTAGCAGGAAATGAGACCAGATTGAAGATTCTTTTCCTGCTGAACAAGGAAGGTGAGCTCTGCCCTTGTGATTTTTCAGATATACTGGAAATGACCGTACCCGCAATTTCGCAGCATATCCGTAAGATGAAGGATGCTGGTCTAATTACCTCCAGACGGGAAGGTCAAACCTTGTATTACTCACTGGTAAAAGGCCAAAGCGAGGTGTTGGAAGGCATCTTCAGCAGGCTTCAGGAAAACAAAAAAGTTGCATAGAATGAACATAGAAAGATCATCATATTCAGCAATGTTCACTGGAGTTTTTACAGCGATCACAGCTTCATTATGCTGCATCACACCTGTGCTTGCATTGATTGCGGGCACCAGCGGAATGGCATCTACCTTTGCATGGCTGGAAGCTTTCAGACCATTTTTTATAGGCCTGACCGTATTGGTACTTGGATTTGCCTGGTACCAGAAGCTAAAGTCAAAATCGCAGCAAGAAATTGATTGTGCCTGTGAAAATGAAGTAAAACCTTCCTTTCTACAATCAAAAAGGTTCCTGCTATTTGTTACCCTCTTTGCGGGACTGATGCTGGCATTTCCATATTTCTCAGGGCTTTTTTATACCCAACCGACCAAGGAAATCATATATGTGCAGCAGGGCAACATGGTAGATATAACCTTTACAGTGGAAGGAATGACCTGTTCCGGCTGCGAAAACCACATTGAGAGCGAGGTCAACAAATTGGACGGTATCGTTTCAGTAAAAGCAAGCTATGAAAAAAGCAATACTACAGTTAAATATGACCGTACCAAAGTGACGGAGCAACGAATCATAAAGGCCATCAACAATACGGGCTATAAGGTTTCTGAATAATATGGATACGAAAATATTATCTACCATTACCTGTCCCAAATGCGGGCACCAAGAGGATGAACAAATGCCCACCAATGCTTGCCAATTCTTCTATGAATGTAAAAATTGCCACGAAGTGATTCGTCCAGAAGAAGGTGATTGCTGTGTATTTTGTTCATATGGTTCTGTCGCCTGTCCACCCATACAGAATCAGTCTTCCTGTTGTTGACCAAAATATTTGGGGACCACCCCTTCCACAACCATATATTGCAATGAAATCGAAACCTATGATACCGAAAGATTTAAGCCAGGACATCAAAACGAGACTTCAAAGCATCAATGGACAGGTGAGCGGCTTGGCCAGGCTATTGGACGAAGGTTCTGACCCCGAGAAGATTCTGGTTCAGTTCAAAGCGGTGAAGAAGGCCTTGGACAAAGCGCATTACCTACTTCTCGACGAGACCTATCGAAAGACCCTTGCCATCATGATATCCGAAACTGTCGAGGCCTGTCCAGGAAATTGCGGCAATGAAGAACGTATCGAATTTATCAGAAAACAATTTCCAGATTTGGAATTGGACAACCTGACCGAAAAGATGAAGGAGATAGATGCGCTCAAGGCCAAGCTCGAAAACCACAAAAATGATTGACCCCACAACCACAGGCGATTTGATGGCCCGCACGATGTGGGCCATTTTTTTGAAATTTTATTTGGTGACCACCCCACCTACCTATCTACCTTTGATTCGTTGTTTGAACTCAATGACGCTTAAAGAAATTTTAAATAGTTAAAAACAGAAATATGAAACGTCAAGTAGAAGTTTTTACGGCCAATTGTCCGGTCTGTGACCCAGTGGTCAAAATGATAAAGGAACTGGCCTGCGATACATGTGAGGTAACGACCTATGATCTGGTCAGGCAATGTGAAGACAAGACCTGTCTTGAGAAGATAGATGAATACGGCATCAAGAAAGTGCCCGCCGTGGTAGTGAACGGCGAGCTCTTGGATTGCTGTAGGTATTCGGCAATCACCGAGGCGAAATTGGTGGAAGCAGGAATCGGACAATCCTAATTAAAAAGTGTTTGAGTATGACTCGCAAAGTATTCCCGAAAGTATCGCTGAACGTTCACTATGTCAAATTGATATTGCTATTGGCCATATCAGGATCGGGGATGGCCCAGGGCCACGGCCCGCTCTATGGACTTCAGACACCGACCCTTGCCAAAGGCGGGGTCGATTTGAACGTGGCCGGCATGAGCCTAGGCACAGAAACCGAAACCTCCTATATGTTGCGCTACCTATTTTCCTATGGCATTACAGAAGATCTACAGGTAAACCTTACCACGCCCACAATGATAGAACGGTTGGGCGAGACGCCAAGGACACGGGGCAATAGCAATATGCCCGCCAATGGGGATATCGAGGCTTCCCTTTGGTACCGTTTTTTCTCGAACGCCTTTGGTGTGGGAAAGCGGTTTGAGTCCACTGCCATCGTGGGTGTTTCCGCTCCTACCGATAATGTCAGGGGACAGGTCAATGTCGGCAACGCTATACATGCGGCCATTTCCACGGGCTATGCCTCACGCACTTGGTATGCATGGATCGGTGGCGGTTACCAATATTATTTTGAAAGTGATGACGAACGATTGGGCGACCTGCCCTATGCGAGTGCCGTTGTGGGGTACCGGCCCAATATCTTTATGGGTGATTACCCAAAACCCGATTGGCGCATCTTTATCGAATCATTGGCCGAATTCCCTGGAGGCAATAAAATTGATGGACAACTGGATTTTAGCGATACGCGCAGTACAAAGGTTTTGGTGGGACCTTCTTTCCTAGGACTTTACGGTGGTTGGGGCATATCCTTTGGTGCGATGGTTCCAGTAGTACAGGATTTGACACCCGGTTCGGTAAAAGAAAGGTATCGGATTGCCGTAAATTTAAGTTATTGGTTGTAAACACAGTATAAATTAAAAAGCACATAAAATGAAAAACATCAAAATGATGGCCCTGATCGGTATTTTTGGAATAGGCACGATAAGCGGCCAAATCGCCAGGGTTGACCAAGAAGTCTATGGAATGGACTGCGCACCCTGTGCCTATGGATTGGAACGCGGGTTGAAAAAGATGGACGGGCTTCAGGAGGTTCGCGTCAGCCTGAACGATGGAAAAGCGTATTTGGGATTGGCCGAAATAAATGACCTTACCTTACGTAGCATTCAGGAAGAGGTCAAAAAGAACGGTTTTTCGGCAAAGAAAGCCGAAGTGGTTCTAATGGGTAACGCAACGAAAGAGGATGGCCAATGGTACATCGAGACCGATAACGAACGGTTTGCGGTATCGCAGGATACATCTATCGAATTGGTTCAAAAATTGGCGGTGGGCAGGACAACGCTAAGTGGCACGGTACAGGATGAAGATGATGATAATCTCTCGGACCAATGGGAGATCATACTGTCCAAAATAGAATAGGCCTTATGAAAGTAATTCTCAAAATGGTATTGGGCACCAGCTTGGTAGCGGCCCTTCTTCCGGTAATGTGCTGTTTGGCCCCGACCTTGTTGTCGGTCGTGGCGGGACTGGGTTTCTTGGGTGGGAATTTTGAATGGGTGCATCCCGTGCAGCCCTATCTGACCACTATTTCGGCAGGAACGCTTGGGTTCGCCCATTTTAAAAACATCAAAAATGAAAGGAAATGTGGGAATGCAGGTCCTTGTCAAAACCATGGACAAAAGCACCTCATTAATTCGTGGACGCTTTGGACCGTTACATTTCTGGTTTTAATACTTACGATAGTAAACTATGGATATGAATATTAGACCCGCACATATTATTCAGGTTGTTTTTTTACTGTCCCTTATGTCAAGTTGTGAGCAGCCCGAGAAACAATGGCAGTTCGAACGGAAGATCATGCTGCCCGAGAAAGCCCGACCCTTGGCTTTGGCCAAAGATGGTGATGCGATATGGTTTTCCGATCCTGATTATTTTAGGCTTTACAAGATCGACCGGGACGGAGAGCTGTTGGATTCGATTACTGGTATCCAGCGACCAATGAACATCCATATTGACAATGGCACCCTGTTTATTCCCGAATTTTTGACGGACACCATCTGGCAATATAGAGATGACAAAAGATGGCCTTTGAAACTATCCAAAAGACCACAGGCCCCATCAGGGGTTTCCATTTACGGAGATACAGTTCTTGTAGCCGATTTTTATAACCACCGAATCATCGTACAGACACTGAATGAATGCTTCACTATTGGTAGGCAGGGGCACAAAGATGGGGAGCTGTACTATCCGATAGACGTAAAGATGAAGGATAACAGGATATATGTGGCCGATGCGTACAACAGCAGAATACAGGTATTCGGGTTCAATGGAACACACCTAAAAACCATTGGTGGAAATGAAAAAATGAACGTCGCTTCAGGTATTGCAATGGGGGAAAGGGAGTTCGCAATTACCGACCAGGAAAATAGTAGGGTGCTGATTTACGATTTTGACGGAGTATTGAAACAGGTATTGACCGACCATATCAATTATCCAACGGATGTTCTGTTCGACGGGAATTACCTTTATAGCACGAATTTTAAGGAAAACTCAATTTTAATCTGGTCCAGAAGATAGTGACATAAATCGGGGTTAATTCACTGGCTCCTAAAAAGGAATATTTTTCATAATAATAGAACTTTTTTTTATAAAAAATTTGGTTTTTAATAGAGAATATAGAAAGTGACATCGGCTACGGTTTTATGCCCTCCCTTGTCCGAGAAATATTTTCCCGGTTTATCTTTGGGCAGTATTGATCGGAATAGGTTCTACACCCCATTATTTGGCCATCAGTGCACCCGTACCTACCTGCCTTGGGTCAGGTTTCAAGGGCTGTTTGAGGGTCGAGATCACCTCCAGACTGTAATGTCCGAACTCCTCGGTCACAGTTCCGTGGCATAAATAGATGCCCTTTCCGTGAATGGGAGTGGATGCCATCGTTTGGGGGAAGTGTACACAATCAAAAAAGTGGCCTTCCAGATCGAGCATGGTGGTAAAGCGCATGGTGTCCCCTTTGGACGTGGTGTTCAAACGGGTATGTACCAGGGAACCATAGATCCAAATCTTTTGATTGACTTGGGCCCCAAAATCACTGGCGGTCAATCGGCTCCTTACCTTGCCATCCATGAGTTCGTAATATCCACATAACGGAAAGCCCAAGAGTTCCATTTGGTCATAGGCATCCTCATTGGGATGGGAAGGTAAATTCGGCAATGTAAAATGCCTGTGATTGGGTTTAAACAGCTGTTTCTGGACAGTTTCCTTTCGATGGGCCTTGGTCTTGAACACGGCCTGCCAAAGCAGTTGTTTCTTGGGCACTCCAAAGACACGAAAGGCATCGATACGCACCAAGATGGTCAACTGTTCAAGGGCAATGGGGATACGGTCGATAAAATCATCAAAATCCCGGAATTTGCCATGGAGTTGCCTTTCGTTGAGGATGCGTTGGATGACCAAACGTTCCAAACTCCGAAGTTGTCCCAGTCCCAAATAGATGTGTTTCCCATAGATAGCATTGACATGGTCACTGCGGTTGATACAGGGCGGATGGATAATTCCTCCCCACATTTTAGCCTCATGGACATAGAGTTCCGTATCATAGAACCCTCCCCCATTGTTGAGCACAGCCACCATAAACTCCAGAGGGAAGTAGCATTTCAGATATAGGCTCTGGTAGCTCTCCACGGCATAGGAAGCCGAATGTCCCTTGGCAAAGGCATAGCCCGCAAAACTCTCGATCTGTTCCCAGACCATTTGGGTCAGGGCAGCATCGTGACCCCTTTGCTTGCAGTTTTCAAAAAACTTCAACCTGACCGCCTGGAACTCTTCCCGGGAACGGAATTTTCCGCTCATCCCCCGTCTCAGGACATCGGCTTCCCCAAGGTCCAATCCTGCAAAGAGGTGTGCCACTTTGAGCACATCCTCCTGATAGACCATGATGCCATGGGTCTCCGGCATGATTTCCAACAGGATGGGATTGGCTTCCTTGCGTCGTTCCGGTTCACGTTCCCTTCGGATGTATTCATCCTTCATTCCAGAGGAGGACACCCCGGGACGGATCACGGAGCTGGCCGCCACCAGTCCCAAATAGTCATGGGTCCGCAATTTCTTCATCAGACCCCGCATGGCCGGGGATTCCACATAATAGGCCCCAATGGCCCTCCCTTGGCTCAACAGTCGGTTGATGTTGACATCCTGCTTCATCGCCTCCACGCTCTTGATGTCCCAAAGCACGGCATCCGGTTGGTTGCACTTGATGACTTCCACTGCCTCCTTGATCTTGGCCAATCCCCGTTGCCCTAGAATATCAAACTTGAACAGGCCCACATCCTCGGCAATGACCATATCGAACTGTACCGTCGGGAACCCTTTGGGTGGTAGTGTAGTGGCCGAATAATAATGCTCAGAACGGTCCAGGATCAGGATGCCCGAGGAATGCACACTGATGTAATTGGGCATCCCATGGATATAGGTGGCGTATTTGAGCACCAATCGGGCCAGTTCGTCCAAGGCTCCCTGCTCGTACCGACCCGAACTAAGCTTATCGATTTCCTCGGTGGGCAGGCCGAACACCTTGCCCAGTTCCCGAACGGCAGCCCGGTACTTAAAGGTGTTATAGGTGCCCAATAGGGCCACATGTCCGAAACGCTTGAAGATATAGGCCGTGACATCATCCCGGTCCCAAGTGGAGAAATCAATGTCAAAATCCGGGGGCGAGGCTCGAAAGGGATTGATGAACCGTTCGAAATAGAGGTCCAGTTCAATGGGATCCACATCGGTGATCCCAATAAGGTAGGCCACCAGACTGTTGGCCCCACTTCCCCTACCCACATAGGGATAACCCTTGGACTTGGCATATGAGACGATATCATGGTTGATCAAAAAGTAGGACACAAAATCCAGCTCCTGGATGGTACGCAGTTCTCGGAACATACGTTCCCTGACCTTTTTGGTCGGATGGGCATAGCGTCGGGGCAGTCCTTCCAAGGCCAGTTCCCGCAATCGTTCCACATCCATGGCCTTGGATGCTAAAAAACGGGACTGGTTTTGGGAAACCCGTTCACTTCCAAACCCAAAGGCAATTGTACAGGAGTCCATTAGCCGCTGTGTGTTCTCCAAAATATGGGGAACATCGGCCAAAGCCCTTTTCAATTCCTCCATGGGCCGAAGGGTATCGGTGGGTCTGGCCTCCTCAGACTGGGGGAGTTTGCTCAATAGTGTGTTCAAGCCTATGGCCCGAAGTAACCGATGGGTATTGAAATCCTTTTTGCTACGAAAGCTCACGGGCTGTAACAACACCAATCTGTCGGTATAATCCCGATACTTGGAGAACCGTAATTTCCGGAGCTCTTCCACGGATACCCCAATGTACTCATAAGCCCGGAAGTCCGTTCGTTCCTCTTCCTGTATCTTCTCGAAAGGATAGATGACATGGACATGTTCAAATATTGGAGCCACGGAGGGAATGGATGTTCCCTTATGCAAATGTTCAGAAAGAAAGGCATTGATTTCCCGAAACCCCTCATTGTTTTGTGCCAGGCCCACAAACTCCTGTACGTTACCGTTGCGAAAATCAATCCCCAAAATGGGACGTATCCCCTGTTCGTTGGCCAATCGCACAAAGTTCATGCCCGCCGAACTATTGTTGATGTCGGTCAGGGCCAAGGTTTCCACCCCATGGGAACGGGCCAACTCCAAGAGCTCTGTTTCGGAGAGCACCCCGTAGTTCAAAGAGTAATATGTATGACAGTTCAGGTACATTATTGCTGTCTATGGGCCAATAAAATGGGAGGCTGTCCGTCAAAAGGGTTTCCGCCCCTTCCAATACTGTGTGCCCCCATGGCCGAGGCCCGCATCAGACTGGATTCCCCAAAACGGTTCCGTACCCGGTCCATGGCCTGGTAGAGGTTGAGCAGTTTTTCATCATCGGCAAAAAGGTCTATCTGATAATGCCCTCCCACGATATGACTGTAGTTGACCCCAACAAGTCGGATCAGCATCCTCCGGTCATAAAGGGAGGTAAAGAGTTCCTTCACCAAGGGTACCAACACATGGTCCGCAGAGGTATAGGGAACCCGTTTCTGCTTCGTATAGGTCTTAAAGTCACTATATCGGATCTTCACACTCACACAGCCCGTCATCTTGTTGGCCCTTCGGAGTTGGTAGGCCAGGTTCTCCGCCATGGCGAACAAGGTAGTCTCCAATTTGACCATATCGGTGGTATCCTTCCCATAGGTCCGTTCCGTGGAAATGGACTTCCGTTCATGAAAAGGGACCAAGGGGGAATTATCCAGCCCTTGGGCCCGCATCCAGATGGTCCGTCCATGCAGGCCAAAGGCACTTTCCAACATTTCCAAGGGCAGTTCCTGTACGGTCTGTATGGTGGTCACCCCCATATTGGACAACAATCCATAGGTCTTCTCCCCCACCGAGGGCAGTTTACGGATGTGCAGGGGTGCCAAGAACTCCTTTTCCAGTCCAAGGTCAATCTTCATCTGGTTGTTGGGCTTGGCCTCCCCTGTGGCCACTTTGGAGACCACCTTGTTCTGGGACAGTCCAAAGGAAATGGGCAACCCCGTTTCCCTCAGAATCCGTTGGCGCATTTCGGAGGCATACTTATAGCAGCCAAAAAAGCGGTCCATCCCCGAAAGGTCGGCATAGAACTCGTCCACACTGGCCTTTTCAAAGACCGGCACGCTCTCCTTGATGATCTCGGTCACATTGTCCGAAAACTTCATATAGGTCCCAGCATTACCTTTGATGACTGTTGCCTCAGGACACAACCTCCGGGCGACTTTCATGGACATGCCGGAGTGCACCCCAAAACGCCGGGTCTCATAGCTGCAGGCCGCCACAACCCCTCTGTCCCCCAACCCTCCGACCAAAAGGGGCCGCTTCATCAGACGACTGTCCAGTAGCCGCTCACAGGAGACGAAGAAGGTATCCAGATCGAGATGGAGAATGGTGGGTTTCATAAAACTTATTGGATTTATTCCTATTTATTGGAAAATATCCAAATTTACTAAAAGTGATAATCCATTTCAAAACTTTAACAATTTTGCCTAACTTATGGCTACATTAATGCAACCTCAAGATGTGTTACTCGACAAGACAGACCCGCGAACGAAAGGAACTGGAGAAATTGCTCTCCGTCAAGGCCATGTACGGTGACCTTGACACTGATGTGGAACTGATCTATTTCCACGCCAATGGATGGAGCCATCCCGTGATGTGGACCTTGGGCCAGGAAGAGCCCAATAATTTGCTCCCTGCCATGTGGGGTATCATGCCCCCAAAGGAAAATCAGGAAAATTATACGGAGTATTTCAAGAACCCCAAGACCTTTGGGGGATTGAATGCCAGATCCGAAAAGCTTTTTGATCACTTCGTGTACCGGTATTGTTGGGAGGACCAACGTTGCATCATTCCCGTGGACGGTTTCTTTGAACCGCATAATACCAAGGTGAAGGTCAAGGGCAAGGACTTTAAGGTTCCCTTTTACTTCCATAGAAAGAACGGTGACCCGCTATATCTTGCAGGCATCTATACAAACACCTCAGATGGAAGAAGGACCTTTGCTGTCCTCACCAAGGATGCCACCCCTATGTTTGAAGAGATCCACAATGAAAAGAAAAGGCGACCCGTGATCATAGATGATGAAAATTTAGATGCTTGGTTACATAACGGCAACAATGAATCCGACGTTCAAGATCTTATCGATGACGATTTATGGGAAGGTGATCTCGAAGCCTATCCCGTCACCAAGGATCTATATAGTAGAAGTGTGGATTCCAACTATCAGGGTATCATAGACAAAGTGGATTACGAAGAAGTGTCGATCTCCTATAGATGACCATAAAAAAAGAGGGGCCTGTTTCCAGACCCCCAGTGATAAAAATCAATCCTTGAATACCTTGGCCTGCTGCTCCAGGGCAACTACCCTTTCCTTGATCCGTGCTTCTCGCTTTTGCCGACTTTCGACATAGGTTTCTTCAATGGCCGAGATCTTGTCCTTGTAAAAGGATAGCATCGCCACATAGAAGGATTGGTTGGTCATGTCATTGGTATGGTTGCTTTCCCCAAGGTGTACCTGCCTGGTCAACAAAAACCGTATCAGTTTATAGAAGGCCTCTTTCTTGAAGTTTTGTTTGAACCGGGCCACCAGCTCCTCTCGGGACAATTTGGAATCCTCCCCAATGAACCCCTCAAAATGTTCCCTTTGACTATAATATCCAATGTTGTTCTCGAACAGTGAGATGGAGATGGCCACCATTTCATCCGTGGTCAAAGGTTTGTTCCTATTGATGTAATCCGTTTCCCGGATCATATCCACCACTTCCTTGAACTGGTGGTTGTTCTCGATCTGTTTTTTCCTAAGTTCCCGTGCATTGATCTTGATGATCTGTTCCTCTGGGGAACATTCGGCCATCTTCCGTTCCTCCAAGGACTTGGCATCTGAACTTCCATTATTGGTTTCTTCCCTGACCTTTACAAAAATGGACTGTGTCAAGTAGGTATCCGTTTCCAGTAGAATACCCTTTTCAAATCCATTTTCCACGGCCTTGTCCCATGCCTCCTTTTCCTCGGTGAAGGATTCCAAAGCTTCGTCAAGGAATTCAGCCAATTCTTCCTCGGTGTATTCATAGTGCCGGTGCTCTTCTTTAATGCTTTTCATGGTAGGCTCAACAGGCTCCTTTAAAATTTCGAATTCATTGGTCAAATGTACTTCTAGACCTTCTTTTTCCATTTGGGCCATGACCCACTGGTTGCGTTCCTCGTCCACCCAATATTTGTTGATGTTGGGCACCAGTTTCAATCCTTCCTTTTTTACTCTTTTCAGGAGTTGCAAAAAGGTCTTTGTCTTTTTGTTCTCAAAACAGGAGGTCCGGGTACAGACCATCTTCCCTTCCCCGAACAAGTTGCCTTGGTTGGCAGCGTTGAAAGGGCAGGCAACACATGCCCCTGCTTTGGGCAATAAGGTCTTATCTGTCACATCAAAGCTGGCCTTGGTCAGGTCAAAGGTTCGGCTCTCGATCATCCGTTTGATTCGATGTTCCTGAAATTTCCCTTCCAGGCTTTCCAATAACATCTGTTGTTCGCCGGGCTCAAAAAGTGCCACTGCGACTCCCAAGGACAAGGTCATTTCCCCATTTCGGACAAAGGCCTTGAATCCCTCGATTAAACCGGCCAATTTGATACGCTGGCGGATAAAGTTCTCCGAACGCCCGAGACGTTTGGCAATCTCAACGGGTTCGTAACGGTCCAACAAAAATTGGATGGCCTCGGCCTCCTCAGTAGGTTCCACATCTTTCCTTTGGAGGTTTTCGATGATCTGGACTTCCAAAATTTCAGAGCCCGTATATTCCCTTATCATGGCTGGAATAGTAGACAATCCTGCCAATTTACTGGCTCGAAATCGCCTTTCACCCATGATGATGATATAGCCGTCATCAGATTTTCTCACAGTGATGGGCTGCAATACACCATGCTCGGCAATACTCTGTGCCAAATGATTGAGACTTTGTTCATCCAAGGTTTTTCTGGGTTGTGTCGGATCTGGCGAAACCAAACCGATTTCCAACATCTGGATCTGTGGAACAGAGTACTGTTCCTTCTGCGGTGCGGGTCGGTTTGCTTTTGATGATTGGTCCGCATTCCTTTTGCTTGTCGTTCTTTGTTTTGTTTGTGCTTCCATGATTTTTTGGATTTTTGGTTAAACAATATTTGAGCGGAAACCAAGCGGAAGACAAAATTTTGGAGTGGCAAGGAAACGGAATAAACAGTGACCATCGGAACGGTTTTATGCCGTCCCTTGTCCGAGAAAATAGTGCGAGCTTAACTTTCGGGAATATTGGTAAGAAAATAAAAGTTATAAGGCAAAATTCAAGCGTTGGTGCCTGATGTGATTTATAATGGTTTCAAAAGCGCTCCTTGGGAACCCAATGGTTGCCCTTACCATGCATATAGACAAGTTTAAGAATTTTGGCCCAAGAGCACACTGTTCATTAATTTGTTTATAACACACCGTCGACCAAGCCCCTACCCCATTGACTTTCTTCCTGGAAAAAACTAACTTCACTACATGGTAAACATCGGTGTTCATGAGCTATTTTGATATTTCGAGTGAATTGTGAACACCGATGTTTACCATGTGGAAAATTTGCCTAGTGCTGTTGGTCAAGACCAACAGCACTAGGTTTACACCCTCCATCTTTTGTAATTTTCACTCTTGTCTCCCCAAAAATTTATTCGTCACATTTTTTTACTAAATTTGTGACAAAAAATAAGTTACAAAATGCCCATACCCACTGAAAAACTTATAAAAAATTCAATTTCGAACCATAAGCGTGGAAAAATTTTTTTCCCGAAAAACTTTTCCAAATTCGGTACATCTGAAGCGATAAGGCAAGCATTGAAAAGGTTAGAGGACAAAGGTTTTTTGATCCGATTGGCCCAAGGCATTTATCTATATCCCAAAGAACACAAGCTACTTGGGACGTTATATCCGTCTTTGGAAGAAATTGCCAAAGCAATCTCTAAAAGGGATAAGGCCAGAATTATTCCCACTGGGATTCAGGCGCTCAACCAACTGGGGCTTTCCACACAGGTACCTTTGAATTTAGTTTACTTGACGGACGGAACTTCCCGTACCATATCCGTTGGGGAAAATACAATAAAGTTTAAAAAGGCTTCCCCTAAAATTCTAGCCGTCAAGAGTGAGACCAATATTCTTATCATGCAAGCCCTGCGCCAATTGGGCAAACACAATATAGATGACAAAACCTTGGAGAAAATAAATATGATACTCCAAAAGGTTGATAGAGAATCAATAGTTCATGATATGAAGCTAGCTCCTGTTTGGATTTCTGAAATTATGCAAAATTCACTATCAAAAAGGGAACCGACATGAAGGAATGGTTTGATTTATCCGAACAGGACAGAAGAGAAGTGATTGTTCAAACAAGTATTTTAAAAGGCCTTCCACAGGCGGCCATAGAAAAGGATTGGTGGGTGGTCGCTGTCCTTCGCACCCTATTCGAAACCAAATATTCAAACCATCTGGTTTTCAAAGGAGGTACATCCTTGAGCAAGGCATGGAGACTTATTGAGCGCTTTTCGGAGGACATAGATCTGGGTATGGATAAATCCTTTTTTGAATTTGAGGGAGATCTTTCCCGAAAACAGGTTAAAAAACTTAGAAAGGCATCATGCAAGTTTGTGAGCGAGATACTGCCACAAGATTTAGAGGATAAGCTTCATGAAATGGGCATCAAGGATTTTACCATCCATGTCCGCGATTTTGAAGAATCAGATACTGATCCCTTGGCCATTGAAATCCGCTATAAGTCATTGGTCGACAAGGTTCCCTATTTAGAACCCAGAATACTGGTTGAAATAAGCTCCAGGTCACTTCGGGGACCCTTTGAAAATAGAGAGGTTATATCGTTTATTGGGGAAATGTACAAAGGCCTATCCTTTGCTGATAAAGCCGTTTATATACCCACAGTTTTGCCTCAACGCACATTTTTGGAAAAACTGTTCCTATTGCATGAGGAATTTCAGAAACCAAAAGAACGGGGACCAATAAGAGGTCATCGAATGACAAGGCATTTATATGATGTATCCAGAATGATGGATACAGGATTTGGGGAATCGGCAATAAAGGACAAAGCATTGTACGACAAAATTGTGGCACACCGAGAAGTATATGCACGAATATCTTGGATCGATTATTCAAAGCATGGTTATAAAACTTTGAATTTCATTCCACCTGAAGAAGTTATGGCAGAATGGGAAGAAGATTATGCGGAGATGAAAGAGAGCATGTTCTATGGTAAAACGGAAAGCTTTAAAGATTTAATCAACAAGCTAACCGGCTTGAGAGATAGGTTTAATTCAGCCTAGTTCATTTTGATTCCAATTGTTCTCAAATAGCCCAGAAACAGGACTCAAATGTTAAAGTAGCGTTGAAGTAGAGTCCCTTTCCGCGACAGCTGACTTTTGACCCCTTGAAACTAAGTGTCCTGTCTTATCTGTTGAAGTCGAACTGCATTCGATATTGCGCATAAAACAACCCGCTCATCAGCAAAAACTGCTTTCCTGAAAGGTATTCTAAATAGAAATAACAATACCCCTACAGCTCTACCGTACAATTCTCAAATTGGGAACCCCACTGTTATCTTGAATTTTATGGCTGCTCTCATCCAATATGTTTTTCAATTGGGCCATGTCCTTACTGATTTTCTTTTCCACCACCCTTGCATACTTTTGGGTCGTAGAAAGCTTGGTATGCCCCAAGAGCTTGGAAACGGTCTCTATGGGTACGTCGTTCATAAGGGTGATTGTTGTTGCAAAGGTATGTCTGGCCACATGGAACGTTAGGTGCTTATCAATATTTGCCCTTTGTGCAATGATCTTTAGGTATTGGTTCACCTTTTGATTTGAGTACACAGGAAGAACAATATCTTCATTTTTGGGAAAATCCGCATACTTCTCCAAGATTTTCTTGGCTTTGGTCAATAGGGGGACCTTGACTTCGGTCTTGGTCTTTTGGCGCTTTACATCGATCCATAGTTCCCCATCGATGCCGGATACGATACCGTTGGGTTTGAGAAGTTTGATCTCAATGTAGCTCAGTCCAGTATAGCATGCAAAAAGGAAAATATCGCGGACCAGTTCCATCCCCTTTTCCTCGAATTTCAATTGGCCCAGTGCCAAGATTTCCTCCTCTTCCAGAAAAGCACTGTCATAATCCTCCATTTTCACTTTATAGAGGTTGAAGGGATTCTTGGGGATGCAATCAAATTTATAGGCCATGGTCACCAATTTCTTGAACCGTAGCATATGTTTCATGATGCCATTGTTGTTCAATGTTTGGAACGACTTGATGGGTTCGCAGTTCCGCAGGAAGTTTTCAAATTCAATCAAAAAGGCATAGTCAATGGAGGCCAACCCAATATCGGGCACCCGATATTTTTTGGCAATGAAACGTTTCAGGTAGGTCTCTGTAGAAGAATAGTTCTTGACTGTCCCTTTGGCCAGTTTGGGCAACTCATAGGTTCGGTTATACTCCAAAAGGTCCAATAGGGTGAGCATCACCTTGTCCTTCCCCAGATATCTAAGCTTGATGGATTGTGCCGTTATAAAGTTGCTCTCCGCACAGAGTTGTCGATGGCATTCCAGTAATTTTGCCCGGACGTCGTCCAAATATTTGTTGACAACAACGGATTCACTGGCCCTATGGTCCATTTTTCCCAAAATAGGACACCATCGTTCTTCAAAAGTTGATCGATGGACACTGAGATCTGCATTTTTTCCTTTACATCTGATTCGGACATAAATTGGAAAACGTCCATCTTTTTTTCT
This sequence comes from Allomuricauda sp. MMSF_3307, assembly GCF_030733585.1. Lineage (NCBI taxonomy): Bacteria > Pseudomonadati > Bacteroidota > Flavobacteriia > Flavobacteriales > Flavobacteriaceae > Allomuricauda > Allomuricauda sp. MMSF_3307. Next base: position 255,623 of record NZ_JASHIQ010000002.1, on the reverse strand, counting down.
TCCTGATTTTTTCAGCCAAAAACTGATACTGAAGGCGTTAGAGGTATTCATGTGTTCTCGCTTTAAGTTAAACTTTGGATTAAGCGAAAGTCAAATCACACGAAAAATCAATTACGGAAGTACAATTTAGGGAATTTTTCCCGACAAAAATAGGACACTCTATAGGACATCCTCATCGATGGTTTCAGATGGAAATAAAAAAAACCAGAAAAAATTAATTTTCTGGTTTTCAATTAATTAAGGTTTTACTTAGTGTCATAAAACCATGGTTCGTCGGGATGACTGGATTCGAACCAGCGACCACACGCACCCCATGCGTGTACGCTACCAGACTGCGCCACATCCCGAAATCAGCTTAATGCTGATAAAATTTCAAAAAATAAAACCCAAATTTAAATTCCGCCCGACTGCAAAGCAGTCTGGGTACCAGACGGAGTTTATCCTGAGCGTAGCCGATGGGCCACATCCCGATATCAGCTTAATGCTGATAAAATTTCAAAAAACAAATCCCAAATTTCAATTCCGCCCAACTGCAAAGCAGTCTGGGTACCAGACGGAGTTTATCCTGAGCGCAGCCGAAGGGCCACATCCCGAAATCAGCTTAATGCTGATAAAATTTCAAAAAATAAAACCCAAATTTAAATTCCGCCCAACTGCAAAGCAGTATGGGTACCAGACGGAGTTTATCCTGAGCGTAGCCGATGGGCCACATCCCGAAAAGGGACTGCAAAAATAAAAATTTTGGTGATATTTAGGCCTTGTGACTGAAAATCTTTTTCATCCTATTCCCGGTATAAGGTAAAGTGTCCCACAAATTGCTGGTTCTCACTATCGTTGGCATTTACCACGTACCAATAATCTCCCGTAGGCAATGGTTTACCATCATAGTTTCCGTCCCATTTCTTCACCTGATCAAGTCGGGCCACTACCCTACCATACCGATCATAAATGATCACGTCGATAAAGGGGAAGTACTCCCTGTTCTCCGGATACCAGAAGTCGTTCAGGTTATCCCCATCGGGTGTGAAGAAATTTGGCATTTCGGGCATGCCTTCAAAATTGAACGGCATAACCAAGGTGGCCTCACATCCATTTCGGTCGCGAACCCGAATACTGATATTGGAGTCCTGGGTTACATTGAAGGTATTCACTTCTCCAAAAGATTCCCCTTGGAAGAAGTATTCGTAATCTCCAAACCCTCCTGTTGCTATAGCTGTAATCTCATCCGGACCCGTCTTGGTCGCTTCCAAGGTCAAGGGTTCGTAGGCCTCTATTTCAAATTCGACAAAGGTGACGCATCCATTGGCGTGATAAATATAGACCGTATGCATACCTGCTGGCAAATCCCCAAAAGTTCTTTGGGTCGTTGCTTGTTGAATATCTTCTACATCCAACGCAAACAGGAGATCCGGCAATTGGGAACCATCTGCAATGTTTACCGTAACCGTACTGTTTGGGAAAATCCCTTCACAACCGTACTCTACCACGGGTTCAGCGACAATATCCACACCCACCCCGATTTCTGCCACCACATTGGTTTGGCATCCATTGGCATCACGCACAAATACTACGTAGGTTTCACCTCCTTGGAGATTATCGAAGAATAGGCTGTCGTTCTGAACAAAATCAGCGTCATCGGCAGAATTAACACTCGTATAGTAGGGTGCTGTTCCACCGGTTACTTGCAAGGTCATGCTTCCATCCCCATCTCCCAAACAGGTTTCGGGGGTGGTGTCCACTACACCCGCTACCAATTCCATCGGTTGGGTAATTTCCACTGTTCTGGTAATGGTACAGCCCAAATCATCCTGAATAATAATATCATACGTTCTTGGGGCCAAATCATTAAATGTTTTTCTGTTCGGATTGTTCGGGTCGTCGCCTTCAAAAAACTCGCTCAGGGTATCGGAAATCGAATATCTGATCTGCCCTGTTCCACCACTGGCTTCAATGATAATCTGTCCGTTCATATCACCGGCACATTGCACGGGAACCGCTTCCAAATAATCCAATACCAATGGGTCTTTGGGCTCTATCACAATTGGGTCCGATATGGCCTCACATCCGCCACTTTGTGCATATACGTAATAAGTACCAGGGTTCAACTCCCTAAAAATACCTGAGCTTTGGGCCGGACGAACAATCGATGCCGCGGTTGGTGGCACTGTATTCGAGTTGACCAAGGTATAGACATAGTTACCTATGCCTCCAAAGGCTTCTGAACGTATGATTCCCGTCGCCTCACCCGCACAATTAATGGTGGCGTTGGTCAAATCCAAAGCAATCACCAAAGGTGCTGCGGGATCTAGCGAAATCTGGTTGGATTTCTCAAACGGACAACCATTGGAGTTTTGTACATCGTATTGGAAGGGTCCTGGATCTACGGTAATATCGGCTGCAATCTCTACACTGGTCATTCCTGTACCAAAGGGGATAAAAGGATCGGTGGTACCCGCTCTTCGGTAGAAATAATCCACACCTGGTTCCGGGTTGGTCACCGTAAGTTCCATACGGCCCAAATCCCCACAACCTGGAGGTTGCAGCTCTACAAGTTCTGCTATCACAATCTCTGGATCTTGCACCTCTATTGGAATGGTGGTAAAGCTACAGTTCCAGCCATCAAAAATGGTGATGGTGTATTCTCCTGCAGATAAATTGGCAAACCTTGGGGTGGTCTGCAATCCACTGTTGGTGCCATCCGTAATTCTGTTCAACTGGTACAGGTAATTGCCAGGACCTTGTCCGCCTGCTTCATTATAGGCTTCGATTACCGCATCATTATCATTGTTACATGCAAGTGGGCTTACCACTTGAATATCTGCGGAAATTGGCGTAGGCAAAGGCAAATCAATATCCATGGTAGCCTCGCAGCCTCTCAAATCCCGAACGTTTACCGTATAGGTGTCGGTGGAAAGATTCTCAAATACGGGGTTGGTATTCGGATAATCTACCAGAATGGTGCCGTCCGAAGCTACCAACTGGTACTCGTAGGTGCCCCATCCACCATCGCCCGATGCTGTAATCTCACCAAAACCGGGAACGTTACAGGTCACTGGAGAAGTTTGCACCGCGTCCACGGTAAGAGGACGATCGGGTGAACGTACCGTTGTTACATTGCTCACTGCATCGCAAAACGGCGAATCCAAAGCTTCGATTCGGACCACCAAATTACCCGCTGGAACATTTTCAATACGCTCAGGAGAATTGATAGGTGCATTGGTATCGAAGGTCCCTGTTACACCGGTAGATGTTTCAACGCCAGCGTTATCCCTTGAAAAGACTTCATAATTGTAAACACCAGAGTAGTTGGAAATGTCCAAACTGATGACACCATCGTTACCGTTGAAGCAGGTGACGGGTTCCAACTCGGCAATCACGGCATCAATTGTGTTGTATTCCGGCATATTGATGGTGGTCGTTAAGTAGGTACAACCGCCGCTGCCAATATCGGTCACCGCAAAAATGTAATCCCCTGGGGTTGCAATATCCCATGTTACCCTGTCGCTTCCACCAGAGCTGCGAGCAGGCTCTGAACCCAAGGGCAGAATTTCCACCTCGTAATTCCCTGGACCTTCATTGATGATGATATCAATTGAACCTGGGGTCACTCCACTGCCGGATGCATCACATGTAATTTGATTGACATTGTAGCTAAATGTTATATCGGTAGGGGTATTGATGTTTACCGTTGCTGTTTGCTCACAACCATTTTGATCGCGAGCCGTTAAGATTATCGACTGATTGGTTCCATTGTCAATCACCTCGAAAGTATTGCTCGTCTGGAAGTTGGTTCCATCAAATTGTGGCGTTCCATCGTTCATGCTATAGGTATAGGAACCTGAACCAGTTGGTGTTCCTGTTCCGTCTCCATTATCATCAGTATAAATGGTAATGGTGGCCGTACTGAATTGATTACTGGATGGATTACAACTAAACTCTGTGTTTACTGCATTGATCATCAGTTCGGTAGGCTCGTCGATGATGATATTTCCAGAGCGATCCGTACATCCCCTGTCGGAGACAGCTTCTACCTGATATGTACCAGGTTGCAAGTCATCAAATACAGGAGAACCTTGGGGTCCCGCAATCACAGTGGCGGTGGCCCCTTGATACAGCACATAGTTGATGGGTGTATCGGTATCGGTTCCGGGTTGGAGTTCCACCGTAATGGTTCCGTCATCTGCTCCAAAACAGGTGACATCGCTACTTGGCGTAGCTGAAATCACTGGCGTATCCACTGTGGAAACAATTACTTCCGCTTCATCCGAACACAAAGGAGAGGTGTTGGAATCCAAATCGGTTACCAAAATATTATAATCTCCGGGCATCACATTGGTAAACACATTGGTGGATTGGGCCGGGCCAATATTGGCCAAGGTGCCTGCATCCCTCAACTGGTATTCGAAGTTACCGCTACCTCCAGTGGTGTTCACCGTAATTTCCCCGTCCCCTGCATTACAGGTAGGATATGAAGTAGCATCCGCAGAGATTGCAAAGAAATCAAACACCTCGGCCGTAACGGTATTGGTACAACCGTTTCCGTCCCTAACGGTGATGACATAGCTTCCAGGATTGGGTACGATAAAAGTAGTTCCCGTCTGAAAACCACTTCCGATATCGTACTGGAAGGTTTCTTCTGGTAGACCGGAACCTGTAGACAATGGAGATACAATATCAATTTGATATCCACTGGTCGCAGTACACTGATTAACCACGTCGATTACAGGGTCTGGCACACCAGCTTCTTGGGTGACCGTTAAAGTGGTCAGCGCGGTACATCCGTTTGCATCCTGAACATAAAAGTCGTAATCCGCAGGGTATGGTCCGGGAATCTCAAAGGTGGTTTCCGAAGCAAATGTGGTAGGCGCGGGATCTCCCGTGGGCACGTAGGCATAATTGTAAGGACCGGTGGTTCCAAAACCTCTAACCGTTACCAATGCGCCAACATTACAGGTAGCCTCCACAAAATTGTCAATGGCAATGGATACCGAACTGATATCGATAAAGGCCAAAGTGCTGCCACTACATCCATTGGTGTCGTCGCGGACAATGATTTGATAATTGCCAGGAGCCAATCCGTTGATGGTTCCGTTGTAGGGAATGGTTTCCCCAGTAAACGAACTGCTGGATACATTGGCGCCCGTATCCGTATTTTGAACGGTAATGGTAAAATTACCTGGTGCCGAAATACCAGCCACCTCATAGTCAATGGAGCCACTGCCGGCCACATTACAGGAAGCCGACAAGGATGTTGCTGTTACCGCGACCGGATTACTTGGTCCAATCGGGTCAATTTCTTCGATATAGGTACATCCCAAAGCATCCCGTACCTCAACAAAATAGGTGACGCCCGGGACTACCTGACCTGTAAAATCATAGGTGTCGCCCCCAGATGTCGCGGGATTGAATGTGGGTTCTCCCACCAATCTAAATTCGTAAGGCGCCGTTCCACCCGTAGCTCTAACCCGATAGGGAAACGAGGTATCTGAACAAATGGCAGGGTCAGGATCCAAAGGAATCAGGTCCAACTGATTTTGGTCAATGACAACAGGGTCACGGTCTTCACAACCTTGTGCATCGGTGGTGATAAGGGTGTAATTGCCCAATGGCAAATTCGGAAAGTTTACGGTGGTACTGGCAGTTCCTGTTGATGCTGCCACCGTACCGCCAAACTCATCCACCAATACATAATCGAATGGAGCTACGCCATTATTGATTGTGGCCAAAATGGAACCGTTCACCGCTCCGGCGGAACAAACGGCATCCGTTGGGGTAGCGGTTGCGTCCAATGGGGCACTGGAACCTATGGTTACCGAATAGGCCGGACTCACACAGCCTCGGCTATCACGGATAACAAAACCACCATGGGTTCCCGCTCCGTAGCCTGAGAATATATTTTGTGTGCTAAATGTCGCACCATTATCATTACTGAACTCGTAAGGGGGTATCCCTTGGGTGGTATCGGGAATCAGCTCCACTACACCACTGGCATTGTCACCACATTGGGTGTCGGTTGCCACAGCGGTACCTGCTATGGTTTCAGGTGGGGAAATGGTCACGGTGTTGGTTTCGGTGGTACAACCTCTCGCATCCGTAATCATAAACTGGAAGGTGGTATCGGAGATGATGGAGCCATCATTCGGGATACTGTACACAAAAGAGTTTCCAGAAATATTGTTGTTGTCCGAAGTGTATGGTGCTCCGTTAATACTTACTTCGTAAATATCATAATCGCCCGAAGAGGTATAACCATTACTGATGTTCACCTGAATCTGTCCGGGAGGGCCTGCACAATCCAATTCTTGAATGGTGGTCGCATTGGCCATTACCTGTGGCTCGATGGTCGCTGTTACGGTATCCCTACAATCATTGGCATCCACTACCTCAATGGTGTAGGTACCAGGGGTGAGACCGTTAAAGCTGGCAGTTGCACCCAAAACTCCTCCGTTGATACGGTAGCGATATGGTGCCAAGCCTCCTGTAGCATTTACCGAGAGGGTGGCCGCCGTAAAGTTGTCATAGCAAAAATCGGATGCTGCAGCATCCAAAGTTAAGGTTGGCGCATCCAGTCGGGTCAAGGTAAAGCTATCGGTAACGGTACATCCGTTGGCATCGGTAACACTCACTTGATAGGTGCCATCTTGTGAAAGGTTGGAAAAAGTACTTCCATTTTTGGGACCACGGGTAGAACCATCTGGCTGGGTCAAAGTATATCGGTTACCGCCCCAACCACCAACAGTATTGATGCGAACGGCTCCCGTATTTCCATTTTGACAGCTCATTGCGGTTACATCAAGACTGGAAATAGCGAATGCGGTGGACGGTTCTTCAATCACCAAGGTAGCAGTATCCGTGCAATTGGTTTCCTCGTCAGTTACGGAAATCACATAGCTTCCTGCCGCCAAACCTGTCAACGGAATGATGCTGTTGTTTTGTCCTGTGGAAACGGGCCCACCATCAATACTGTAGCTATAGGTGGTATTGAAACCGTCCACCAAAAAGCGTCCCTCTCCATCGGAATCCCCAACGCAGGTCACTACTCGGGTCTGCTGCCCTTGAACACCAATGGAACTGATATCCGTAATGGCATAGTTTTCATCATAGGAACATCCTTCGCTATCGGTAACCCTAAAGGTATAGGTTCCCAGGCCCAAACCTGTAAACGTATTATTGCTTCCATTGTTTACGGCACTCGTCGCTGGAGCGATAATCTCATAGGTATATGTTCCAGAACCACCGGTAACGGTCAAATCCAAAGATGCTGTGGTCGTGATACAATCCAAGCTTGAAATACTAAAATCCAAGTTGGTAGGCTTGTTCAGGGTATTGAACACGATATCGGGAAGTGCTTGCACACATCCATTGGCATCCCGAATCATGGGAGTGTAGGTTCCAACACCAAGGCTCGGGAACACAGGGTTGCTGCTAAAGCCGGCTCCTACGCTGTATTCATAAGGTGCGGTTCCTCCAGAGACCCCCGAGATGGTAATCTGACCACCATTTTCATCACCGCATGTTGGAACAGCGTCCGGTGTGGCGGTTGCGGTAATCGTCGACGGAGTGCCTATGGTCGCTGCTTGAGGTGTTGTGGTACACGTAAAAGAGTCCTGCTCATAGCGAAGTACCACATCATAATTGCCTGGGGCCAGGTTGGAAAAGGTATTGCTTATCTGAAAGGTTGCCCCATTATTGACACTATACTGAATTTCGTATCCATATCCATTGGTCACATTCACGGTAATCCTACCATCGTTGGCGCCGCCACAATTGGCATCCTCCTCGGTAAAACTGAACACGGGAGGCGGGATATTCTCCACATCCACAGCTGCGGTACGTTGACATCCATTGGCGTCCTCCACCAAAATATTGTAAGTGCCAGCCGAGCTTACAGAAAAAGAGGAAGTACTGGAATAGGTGGAACCGAATGGACCTCCATCCACACTGAATCGATAGGGTGCTGTTCCCCCACTTGTGGTCACATTGACATTAACGGATGTTGCCCCACAACCAAAACTATCGGATGCCGTTGCCGAAACCGCCAATGGGCTGATACCCCCACCGATAACGATAGGGTCCCCATCAACGTCGGTAGTGATGGTTTCGGAACAGGAATTGGTTTCAACACGAATAGAATAAGTACCTGGACTTACATTGTCAAAAGAATACGAATCAGCACCATTGGGTCCGAATGTATCCACCGATACTCCATTTTTTATAAGCCGATAAGTGTAAAAACCAGGAACCCCAGATACCGCAACATCAATACTACCCAATTCTCCACTACACAAAATATCATTGGCGGTAACGTCCACATTGATATCCAAATCACCTACGGTGACCAAATTGGACGGGAATACACATGCAGTTTGGGACACATTTTTTAATCGTACAAAAACTCGATAATCGCCAGAGGCGGTGATATCAAAGAAAGGATCATCTTGATAAGGTCCTGCGGAACTGTTCAAACTATATTCGTACCCTGCTGGGACATTGGTTACCTCTACCCTGCCGGGATTACCACAAATAATATCTTCTTTTATGAGTTGTGGGTTAAGTGGGTTAAGGGTGGATTTAAAGTAGTAGTACTGTCCAGAGTTGACCCGTACCCTATATTCGCCCGCTGCCGCCAAATTAAAAGTGGAACCCGTTCCCACGGTGTTCCAAGTACAGGCGTTGTTGATGGTGGGACAATCGTCCACTACGGTAGGGGCACAACTATTGGGGTCCAATCGCTGCCATTGGTAGGAACTTCCAGATTGACTTAGGGTAAGCGTCCGAACATCACTGGTTCCGCAAAGGAAGAACTTGGCCAAGGTACTTCCATCGTTTGGACAAACCACTTCCTCGTTCGCACCGTTGATGATAGTGGAGAACATAGGAGCTGTTGCGAGCAGTTCATTGTCTTCGGTAAAAGATTCCTCTGCAGCAACTTCGGGAATCTCGTTTTGGGTATCCGACACTGCGTTACTGGAAACAATTTTGGTAAGTATCCGAGTAACGTTTGTTTTTGCTAATACCGTGGAACCGAATATTGATATGAACACCAACAACACGACATATAGCAAATGCCTTGTTTTTTGTGGGAGCATAGGGTTAAGTCTTGTTTGGAAGAATACTTCAGATTTGGGACCTTAATATTCTAGATAGTAATTTTCTGTTCGTATAAATTTCTTTTTATCTTCAACACACCCAACCATAATAAATGGTCGTTTATCTATTAAATCTGTTATTTCAACGTAAAATTATGCAAAATAGTCTCTTATTTCCCATTTTTTTCGTTGTACTGCTTAGTACATCCTGCGCGCAAACTTCGGATAAAGAGATAAAAACTCCCGAAACCCTTGATTTTACTGCTGAACTCGTGATTGACGACATTGAGAACGCTTGGGGCATGGTTTTCTTGCCCAAAGGCGGCATTTTTTACTCGGAAAAGTCCGGAAAACTAAAATTTTTTCACTCTGGGAGGGTAAGCGAGATTGAAAATCTACCGGAGGTGTACAACCGAGGACAGGGCGGTTTGATGGATATTGAACTACATCCCAATTACGAAAACAATGGTTGGATCTATCTCTCCTACGCCTCTACGGAAGGAAACGGAAAAGGGGGCAACACCGCCATCATGAGGGCCAAATTATCCAACAACAAATTGGTCCAGCAAGAAAAACTTTACAAGGCGTCTCCCAACTCCACAAGAGGACAACATTTTGGGTCCCGAATTGAATTTGACAGGGATGGTTACTTGTTTTTTTCCATTGGGGAACGTGGCAACCGGGATGTCAATCCACAGGACATTACCAGGGATGGTGGTAAAATTTATCGGTTGCATGATGATGGTCGCATTCCCGATGACAATCCATTTGTGGACCAAGCGGAAGCCAAAAAAGCGATTTGGAGCTATGGACATCGAAATCCACAGGGATTGGCCCTGCATCCCGAAACCGGCCGACTTTGGGAACACGAGCACGGTCCAAGGGGCGGGGATGAAATCAACATTATACAAAAAGGAAAAAACTACGGATGGCCTATAATTACCTACGGCATCAATTATAGTGGCACGCCAATCACAGATGAAACCTCACGCCCGGGAATGGAGCAACCGCTCTATCAGTGGACTCCCTCCATTGCACCATCGGGAATGGCGTTCGTTACTTCGGACAAATATCCCAAATGGAAAGGAAGCTTATTGGTGGGGTCTTTGGCCTTTCAATATTTGGAACGATTGGAAATGCAGGACAACCAAGTGGTGTACCGTGAAAAATTGATGGATGGTATGGGAAGGGTTCGCAATGTGAGGCAAGCACCTGATGGTTTTATTTATGTTAGTGTTGAAGGCAAAGGGATTTACCGACTGGTTCCCAAATAACCTATTTTTTTAAGGCATCCACGGCCAATTTTACGGAGCCATATTGTTTGAGCGCTTTTTCGGCCTTTTCATAGTTGAGACCCAACTCTTCCATGATGTAACGCGTTCCCCGATCTACCAATTTGGTGTTGCTTAACTGCATGTTCACCATTTTGTTCCCTTTCACCCTTCCAATGCGAATCATCAATCCTGTGGAAATCATGTTGAGTACCAATTTTTGACTGGTACCGCTCTTCATTCGGGTACTTCCTGTTAAAAACTCCGGTCCCACATTCACCTCGATGGGAATGGTTGCCGCATTCGCCAATGGTGAACCCGGATTATTGGTTATACCCACTGTTAAAATGCCATGGGCATTGGCATCGGCAATTCCTCCCAAAACATAGGGAGTGGTGCCTGAAGCTGCAATTCCGACCAGAACATCATTTTCGTTTATCCCATATTCCAAAAGGTCCTTCCAAGCTTGCTCGGTATCGTCTTCGGCAAACTCAACTGCCTTTCGTATCGCTTGGTCGCCTCCCGCAATAAGTCCGATAACCCGTTCATGGGGCATTCCAAATGTTGGTGGTATTTCAGAAGCATCCAATATTCCCAGCCTTCCACTGGTTCCTGCGCCTATGTAAAATAATCTCCCCCCTTGCTCAAAACGCTTTGCCGTTTCATCGATTACCTTGGCGATTTGCGGAAGTACCTTTTCCACGGCATCTGCTACTTTTTTATCCTCTTGGTTGATGTGGGTCACGATATCCAGCGCATCCATTTGTTCCAATCCATCATAATTGGAAGGTGCTTCGGTAATCCTTTTATGCTTGTCCATTACTATATTTAGAGTATTTGTGTGTTCAGGTTTTTAAAGGCATCAAGTTTGGTATCCCAAGGCTCCAGTTCCGTAATCATGGTATTGATCACATTCAAACTGCACGTCTTGAATCGATGCTGCGAATTCAATTTTTCGGAGATGCACAATAGCACTGATTTCTTGGAGGCATTAATGACCGCCTTCTTGGTCTGTACCACATCCCAGTCAAACTCGGTGAGACCAAATTCGGTATCCACATAGCCCGTACCGATAAAACTGTAATCCACCTTTATTTCGGAAAGGGCAAGAATGGCACTGGGTCCCATGGCAATCTGCGAATCGCGCGACAAGGTACCACCAATAAAGATGGTCTCCACATTCGGTTTGCGAAGCAATTCCATGGCTACAGGGAGACTCAGTGTAAAACAGGTCAGTTTCAGATTTACAGGCAATAATTTGGCCATCTCCAAACAGGTGGTTCCTCCATCAATCAAAATAACGCTATTGTTGCGTAGCAAAGCAATCGCCTTTTTGGCGATGGCAACCTTCTTGTCCAAGGCATATACATTGTTTCTTTGGGGACTATGGTTGGAAAAGCCTAGGGAAACCGCTCCCCCATGCACTTTAACCAATAGGTTTTCCTCGTCCAGTTCCTTCACGTCCCTTCTGACGGTATCCACCGAAACGTTGAGTTTATCGGCCAAATCGGCCAGTAAAACTTTATTATGGAGCTCTACCTCGTTCAGTATGGCGTGTTGTCTTTCTTCTTTCAGCATGGGATTGATGTTTTCATCCAAAAATCAAAAGTAAAAACAATTGCAGAAAACAAGCTGTATGTAAACAGAATGTTATTTCCTGTCTAAAACTGCAATTAAATGCAAATATATTGCAAATTATTGCAGGTATTTGCTTTTTTAGTCTATATTTGTCCTGTAAAACTGGTAAAAAGCAAAGTAAACATGCAAGAATTAGCCAACAATCCCATCAAAAGAGAACCTTTGGATGCCGAAATCGTCAAGTTCGAAAAAATCAACACCCACATTTATCAAGATTCGCAAAGTGCATCTTGGTATGTGGCCAACGAAATCGCCAGCTTGATCAAGCAAAAACAAGAGCAAGGGCAAAAAGCGGTTCTTGGACTCGCTACGGGATCTACACCAACAAAGGTGTACGACTATTTGGTGCAATTCCACAAAGAGGGCAGACTGAGCTTTAAAAATGTGGTCACCTTCAATTTGGATGAATATTTCCCCATGGAACCCGACTCCATTCACAGCTATGTTCGTTTTATGAACGAGCATCTGTTCGACCATATCGATATTGAGCCCCACAACGTGCATATTCCAGATGGTAGCTTGCCCAAGGAAGAGATTCGAAAATATTGTTTGGATTATGAGGAAAAAATCAAAAATGTTGGCGGCATTGATATTCAAGTTTTAGGTATCGGCCGAACCGGACACATCGGTTTCAACGAGCCTGGTTCTTCCCTTAATTCCAAAACGCGTTTGGTTCGTTTGGACCGTGTGACCCGTTTGGATGCGGCAAGTGACTTCTTTGGTGAGGAAAATGTACCGCGCCGCGCTATCACCATGGGCGTCGGCACTATTATGGATGCCAAAAGAATCATCATTATGGCATGGGGCGAGGGCAAGGCACCCATAGTTCAACAAGCTGTGGAAGGGGAAATAAAGGAATCTGTTCCTGCGACATTCTTGCAGCACCACACTAATTGTGACTTTGTACTGGATGATGCCGCTTCTTCTTACCTGACCAGGGTCAAGACCCCGTGGTTGGTGAGCGAATGTGATTGGGATGAAAAACTCATCAAGACCGCCTCCATCTGGCTGTCCGAAAAATTGAACAAGGCCCTTTTAAAATTGACCAACGAGGACTACAACGAACATGGTATGGGTAACCTTATTGCCGAAGTTGGGTCCGCTGAACAGATTAACCTTTCCGTTTTCAACCAATTACAACGAACCATTACCGGATGGCCGGGCGGAAAACCGAATGCTGATGACAGTCAAAGGCCGGAGCGAGCGCAACCTCATCCCAAAACATCCTTAATTTTTAGTCCACACCCCGATGACGATGTGATTTCCATGGGAGGCACCTTGTTGCGCTTGGTGGACCAAGGACATCATGTGCATGTGGCTTACCAAACCTCAGGAAACATCGCCGTTTTTGATGATGAGGTCATCCGTTTTCTGGATTTTGCCACCGATGTGCAAAAAGACAACAAAGAACTGCAGAAAAAGTTCAAGGAAGTACGAAAGTTCTTGGCCAACAAAAAGCCTGGGGAGCTAGACAGTCCTGAGGTACAGCAGTTCAAAGGGCTCATCCGAAAAGGGGAAGCCTTAGCTGCCTGCCGATACTGCGGGGTACCCGAGGAGAATGCCCACTTCCAGAACCTTCCTTTTTATGAAACCGGAGCGGTACGTAAAAAACCACTTTCCGAGGAAGATGTGCAAATCACCTACGACCTCTTACAGAAACTCAAGCCACACCAAATATTTGCGGCAGGCGACCTTTCCGACCCCCATGGCACTCACCGAGTTTGCTTGGACGTTATCTACAAAGCCATACAGCGACTGGTTGACGAAGGCTCCGATTGGATCAGAAACTGCTACGTTTGGCTCTACCGTGGAGCTTGGCAAGAATGGGATATTGCAGATATGGAAATGGCGGTACCCATCGGGCCTAAGGATATGACCCGAAAAATCAACGCCATTTTTAAGCACCAGTCCCAAAAGGATAGTGCCATGTTCCCCGGAAACGACAAAAGGGAATTCTGGCAAAGGGCTGAGCAAAGAAACAAGGAAACTGCAAACCGCTACAATCAACTGGGTATGGCCGAATATGAAGCCATGGAAGGTTTTGTGCGCTATCGTTTTTAAAATAACACTCTTTTAAGTTGTTAGTTGTTTAATTTAATCTAGCAAAAAGGCCTACATTTATTGCACAAGTAGGCCTTTTACTTTTTTCAATGCATCGATTTTTAACTTTAATCCCCATACTTTTTCTCTTATCCTGCGCAACGACCAAACCACCCAAACAAGAATTTAGGGGCGTTTGGGTCGCCACCGTGGCCAACATTGATTGGCCCAAACATCCCGAAGACGACGTAGCCAAAAAAAAGAAGGACTTTATCGATATTTTGGAGTTCTATCAAAATTTGAATTTCAATGCTGCCATAGTTCAAGTGCGAACTGCTGGGGATGCACTTTACCCCACTGCTTTGGCCCCTTGGTCCAGATACCTCTCAGGTACCCAGGGAGAAGCCCCGAAGGGATTTGACAAACCACTGGAATGGATGATCTCGGAAACCCACAAAAGGGGCATGGAATTTCACGCATGGCTTAATCCTTATCGCGCCACCGTAAGTCTTAATACTTCCACCTTATCGGAAACCCATGATTACTTTCAACACCCCGATTGGATTGTTACCTACGGTAACAAGAACTATTATAATCCGGGACTTCCCGAAGTCAGGGAAAAATTTAATGCCATTATAGAGGAACTTGTGACCAATTACGAAGTGGACGCCATCCATTTTGATGACTATTTCTATCCCTATAAAGTGGAGGGTGAAACTTTCGATGATGCCGAAGCCTACTCCACCTATGCGCCAACGGGTCAATCCTTAGAAGATTGGCGACGTAGCAATGTGGATTCACTGGTAAAAAGCGTCCATAGCACCATCAAAAAACACAAACCTTGGGTACAGTTCGGAATAAGCCCGTTTGGGGTGTGGAAAAACCGGGATACGGACCCAAGGGGTTCCGACACCAAAGCTGGGCAAACCACCTACGAAGACCTTTATGCCGACCCTATTTTATGGGTTCAACAAGGCTGGTTGGACTATTTGGCACCGCAAGTGTATTGGAGCATGGACTATCCTGTGGCCTCTCACAAGGTTATTGCCAAATGGTGGGCGGAGCATGCCCCCAACACTCATCTGTACATAGGCAATGGTGCTTACAAGATCAAAAATAATCCAGACAAAGCTTGGGACAGAAAAAGGGAGATACCCCAACAGCTCAACTTTGCCCGAAATTTGGAAAACATTGACGGAAATATCTTTTTCAGTGCCAAATCCTTGATGGGCAATCACGAAAAGATAACTCGGAAATTGCAGAGGAAGTTATATCCGCTTCCAGCCGAAACCCCCGGTCCTTTGAATAAGGTGGTTCGACAGCTACAACTCCCTGCCATAAGCTCCACAAAATTGAAGAATGGGACCTTGGAGATTTGCATCCGTCACGTGGATAATATTCCCCGATTTTTGAATCTGTACAAATCAGGCAAGGAAGGTCCTCAACTCATTGGAAAGCAATATCTTTCTGAAAGTGATATCGAAGGTTGCTATGTGTTTGATTTGGAAAAAAAGCATCTTCGAAAAGAAATAATGATCGGAGTAAGCGATGCCTATGGCAATCAAAGTGGTTTACAAACCGTACCAATGAACCAAAACCAAATCAATACCAAAAACTAAGGTGACACCCAACGTACATAAAAATTTATATAGCAACCTAAAAAAACAAACAAAGTGAATGTAGCGCCAAAAGACAAAAACGCCTGGTTATGGATACCGTTCCTCTATTTCACCCAAGGCATACCCTACATTTTAGTAGTTACGGTCTCCGTGATCATGTACAAACGCTTAGGTATTGGTAATGCAGAAATCGGACTCTACACGAGTTGGCTATACCTCCCATGGGTGATTAAACCCTTGTGGAGCCCACTTGTGGACCTGAACGGTACCAAACGAAAATGGTTTTTAGGGATGCAGTTGCTCATTTCCTTTGCTTTTTTGGGCATTGGTCTCTTTTTGTCTTCCAACTCGTTCTTTATCATCACATTGGCCTTCTTCTGGATGGCTGCCTTCGCCTCGGCCACCAACGATATTGCCTCCGATGGCTATTACATGATCGGTCTCACCCAGAAAAAACAATCTTTCTTTATTGGACTGAGAAGTACATTTTACCGATTGGCCATGGTCACAGGGCAAGGATTACTAGTGATTTTTGCCGGCTTCTTGGAAAATCAATATGGTGACAATACCAAGGCGTGGTCCGTAACCATGATTACTGCTTCGGTACTCATGATAGGGTTGACCGTTGCCAATTTTTTATCCGCACCTAAGTTTGAAGCATCCACAACTACATCATCGGAAAAACCAGCAGGTTTCTTTCAAGTTTTTGCCAGTTTTTTCAAGAAACACCAAATCGGTGTCGCTTTGCTGTTCATTCTCACTTATCGATTGGGCGAGTCACAATTGGTAAAAATGGCATCCCCTTTTCTGTTGGATGAATTGGAGGTAGGCGGACTGGCCTACTCCACCGAGGCTGTGGGGACCATTTACGGCACTGTAGGCGTAATCATGCTATCGCTGGGCGGTATCCTAGGTGGAATTTTGATATCGAGGGACGGTTTAAAAAAGTGGATGCTCCCCATGCTGTTGTCCCTAAATCTGCCCAATGCACTCTATGCCATTTTGGCGATTACGCAAACCACCAGCATATATGCAGTTGTGGGTACCGTGGTACTAGAACAGTTTGGCTATGGGTTTGGTTTTGCCGCCTTTTTGATGTACCTCATTTATGTGGCCGAAGGAGCCTCAAAAACCTCGCACTACGCTATTGCCACCGGCTTCATGGCCTTGGGGATGATGCTTCCGGGCATGTTGAGCGGGTATATTCAGGAATGGCTGGGATACGACGGCTTCTTCATTTGGGTGGTGGTCGCTGCGCTCCCTGCATTCCTTGTGCTCCGTTACCTGAAATATCCCGCAGATTACGGTAAAAAAACAGTAGAATCCAATGAATAAAACGATTCAACCTTTTAGGCTTCCGAAGGAACCTTTGACCTTAAAACAAAAGGTTGGACAGTTGTTCATGCCAGCTGCATTCATCAACGATACCGAAGCCGAAGTACAAAAAATGGAACAGCTTATCCGTGAACAGCACGTAGGTTCCATTTGTTTCTTTCATAGTCGGGCCAGTGCGGCCACCAATTTTGAAGGGAAAAAAGCCATTGTGCACAACGAGAAGAGCTACGACAGACTCTTGGACCTTATCGAACGGTATCAAAAGGCGGCGATCATTCCTTTGCTGATTGCAATCGATGCCGAATGGGGGCTGGCCATGCGCATTGAAAATACGCCGCAATACCCATACGCGATCACCCTTGGGGCACTTACCGATAGAGACGAACTTATCCATCAAGTTGGAAAAGCTATTGGGAATGACTGCGAAAAGGCAGGAATCCAATGGAATCTGGCACCCGTTGTGGACATCAACAACAATCCAGAAAATCCGGTCATCGGTTATCGGTCTTTTGGGGACGACAGGAAAAGTGTAGTTGAGAAAGCAGGGGCTTTCTTAAAAGGTATGCAAGACAGCGGAACCTTAAACTCCGTTAAACATTTTCCAGGGCATGGCGATACCGCAACGGACTCCCATTTAGGACTTCCAGTAATCGATAAATCTTTGGACGAATTATTTGAGAACGAACTGTATCCTTTCAAAAAACTCATTGATATGGGGGTTGACTCGGTTATGGTAGGCCATTTGCTTTTGCCCCAATTGGATGCCGAGAACCCTTCTACCACCTCATCAAAAATAATTACAGAATTGCTCAGAGAGCAACTCGGCTTTAAAGGTGTTGTCATTTCAGATGCGTTGAACATGCATGCCGTTTCCAAAAAATTCCCCAAAAAAGGAACATTGGAGAAAGCGGCTTTTGATGCCGGGATGGATGTGCTATGTTTTAGCGAACATGTAAAGGAAGGTGTGGATGCCATCCTTTCCAGTGCATCGGAGCAACGCATTCAAGAGAGTTTTGATAGGGTCTGGAAGCTAAAAGAAAAAATGTTTTCCCAAGAAAGAGAATCCAAAGAAATGGATACTATTTCGTGTTCTGAATTGAACCATACCATAGCAGAAAATACCATCACGGAACTGTATGGAGATAAAGTCATGGCTGACCACATTAAATCGTCCGGATTTTTGAGCGTTTCTGTGTCTTTTGACAAGAAAGACTGGTTTGCCGAAGAGATTTCGATACACTTTGGTTCAAAAACGGTTGATTTGGATACCGCTTTACAGTCCAATCAACAGAATGTCGTAGTAAGCTTATTTCCGCCTGCGGTAAAACCTAAAAATAAGTTTGGGATGGACGAAAAAACCGTGGATTCCCTTCAAAAATTTCTTCAGAAAAAGAATGTGTTGCTGTATCTGTTCGGCAATCCATATGTACTGGATATTTTAGAGTTGCCGCTCCACGCCAATGTGGTTTTGGCATATCAAAATTTTGAAGCGTTCCAAAAGGTCGCTTTCGCCCATTTCTCTGGAAAAATCAAGGCAAAAGGACAGCTTCCCATTCAACTAAAAACTTTTCGACCATGAGCCCACAATTTGTTATTTTTAATAGTCTCAAAAAGTATCTGGTATGAGCACTTATAAAGTTTTGGGGCTGATGTCCGGCACCTCGCTGGATGGCTTGGACATGGCCTATTGCCATATTTGGGAAGCCAACGGAACTTGGAACTTTCGCATTAAAAATACGGCCGAAATCGAATACTCGGAAGATATGCGGGAATACCTCAAAAATGCCATTCATCTTTCCGAGGAAGAACATGCACAATTGCACAAAGATTATGGCATCTGGTTAGGGCAACAGTGCCGTTTGTTTTTGGATGAACTTGGCGAAGAGGTAGACTTTATTGCCAGTCATGGCCACACATCACATCACCGCCCCGAAGATGGTGTCACCTTTCAATTGGGCGATGGACAGCTTTTGGCGAATGTCTCCGGAAAGCAAGTGGTCTGCGATTTCAGGACCAAGGATGTTTCCTTAAAGGGACAAGGCGCTCCCTTGGTGCCCATTGGCGACAAATTATTGTTCCACGAATACGATTTTTGTCTGAATCTCGGGGGCATCAGCAATATCTCCTTTGAAAAAAATGGCAAACGTATCGCTTACGATATTGGATTGGCCAATATGCCGCTGAACTATATCACCCACAAAATGGGAATGGCCTACGATAAAAATGGTCAACTGGCACGGTCGGGGAAATTGGACACAACACTTTTAAATGAACTCAATACTTTGGAATATTATAAACTACCCTACCCCAAGTCTACTGGCTACGAATGGTTTACCTCTCAAATTGTCCCGTTGATTGAAAACTCATCGGCCTCCAACCCAGATTTGCTGCATACGTTTATCCATCATAATTGCGAGCAGATTGCCTTGGCCGTCCATCAACACAAAGCCGACAAGCCAGATAAGCATAAATTATTGGCCACTGGCGGAGGCGCACTCAACCAGTTTTTTATGGATAGCCTGCAAACTGCATTGGGCGACGACGTTGAGGTGGTAGTACCCGATAAAACCCTGATTGCCTACAAAGAAGCCCTAGTTTTCGCACTAATGGGGGTGCTGAGACTCCAAGGAAGGACCAATGTTTTAAAATCTGTGACCGGAGCCACTTCAGATTCCTGTAGCGGAGAGGTATATTACCCCCAAGAAGATTAAGTGGTGACCACCCTTTTTCGTTTGGGCTTGTTCACCAGAAGGAAAATGGCAAGGGCACAAAGACCGCAAATGGCCAAGCCAGCAAAAAGCGGCCATACCGTTTCTTTTACAAATTCCCCAATAAAGGTTGCTATGGGAATGGACAGCAAAGTAGATACAAATCCATTGATAGCAGCACCAATACCCGCTATATGACCGATAGGCTCCATAGCAATGGAACGGAAGTTACCCCACATAAACCCAAGGCAGAAAAACTGAATGGACAAGAACCCTACCAGCACGTAAATACTGGGATTGGGCGTATTAAGGAATACAATGGAATACGTTAAAGCGACAACGCAAAAAACAATGGTTGCCATTAAAGATAGTTTTCGCATCCCGAAGCGCATCACCAAAGTTCCGTTCAAAAAAGTGGAAAGTCCAATGGAAACGGCCAAGCCCGCAAAAATATAAGGGAACATTTCCTTGAGGGCATATTGATCTTCAAAAATATGCTGGGCCGAACTCAAGTACACCAAAAACGCGCCTGTCACCAATCCAGATGTCAAGGTAAAGGCCACGGTCTCCCGATATTTCACAAATTCTTTGACCCCATCAATAAATACGTGCCTGGTAAACGGGATTTTGTATTCAGGATGCAGGGTTTCCTTTTGACGTTTCCAAAACCAAATGGCAACGACCAAAACAAAGAACATCTGCACATAAAAAATAGCCTCCCATCCCGCAGCATCCAGAATCAACTTACCAATAGCAGGCGCTACCACTGGAACCAAAATAAAGAAGGCCACCACAAAGGACATGATTTTGGCCATATAATCGCCCACGTAGGTATCCCGAATGATAGAAATGGAAATCGTCCTGGGTGCCGAAAGCCCAATGCCCTGAAAGATTCGGCCCACGACCATCACTTCCAAAGAAGGTGCATACAAGCAAACGACACTTGCAATCAAAAAGATGATGAAACCAATATAAACCACTGGCTTTCTTCCAAAACTGTCGGATATGGGTCCAAAGAAGAGCTGTCCTACCCCAAGCCCCAAGAAAATCATGGTCACCAATAACTGGTTATCCGTTGGGTCGGTACTGTTGATGGCCGTTCCTATATTGGAAATGGCAGGCAGAATGGCATCAATGGCCAAGGCTACGATGGACATCAAAGCGGCCATAAGGGCCACAAACTCAAAGTTGGGTTTTTGATGTTGTTTTTGCATCAGGCAAAATTAGGCATACCCATTGGACTGGTAAAGCATTTAAGAAAGGTTTAATGTAAAGGAAACATATACATCGTTGTAGTTGAACATTTTACAAGTCCTTCCAGAAACCACCGAACCTAACTTCTTCCAAATCATGGTAAAAAATGTAGATAACCCTATCTTTATGGCTAAATCTTTAGAAACAATGGGCAAATTAAAGGTATTGGTGGTCGGATGTGGCAATATGGGAACCTCCCATGCACGCGCATACCATCAATTGGAAGGTTTTGAGATTGTAGGATTGGTCAGTAGAGGGGCCAAAAGTCGCGAGAGACTGTCCAAAGAACTGGACGGTGCCCCTACATTTTCGGACTATGATGAGGCACTCCGAGCCACTCAACCGGATGTGGTATCCATCAACACCTATCCCGATACGCATTTTAATTATGTGAAAATGGCCTTGGAAGCCAATGCCCATGTTTTTGTGGAAAAACCCCTTGCCCTAACCGTAGCGGAAGCGCAAACTTTGTTGGCACTGGCCCAACAGCAAAACCGAAAAATGGTAGTTGGCTACATTTTGAGGGTGCACCCTACTTGGGCCAAGTTTACCGAAATGGCTCAGACCTTGGGCAAACCATTGGTAATGCGCATGAATCTGAACCAGCAAAGCTCCGGAGAGCAATGGTATACCCATAAGCAACTGATGAAATCCATGTCGCCCATAGTGGATTGCGGCGTGCACTATGTGGATGTGATGTGTTCCATGACCCGCTCCAAACCCATTAGTGTTTCTGCCATTGGTGCCCATTTATCGGACGAAGTGGATACCGAGATGTACAATTATGGGCAGTTACAGGTTCGCTTTGAGGATGGTTCTGTAGGCTGGTACGAGGCAGGTTGGGGTCCCATGATGAGTGAAACCGCCTTTTTTATCAAAGATGTGATAGGTCCCAAAGGCTGTGTTTCCATCAGTGATTTGGACAAAGGCGCTTCTGAGGATATCGAGGGGCATACCAAAACAGGAAGTTTGAAACTGCACCACAGCGAACTCAATGCAGAAGGCAATTTTACCAAAAAGGATGAAATCATCAGCACTGCGGACGAGCCGGACCATGATGGACTATGTCTGTTGGAACAAGAATATCTGCTCGATGCCATTATAAACGACCGTGACCTCACCGACCATTTGAACGATGCGGTGAACAGCCTTAAAATCGTGCTCGCCGCCGATGAATCGGTTAAAACTGGGAAGACGGTGATGTTGTAGTTAAACCGTCAGCCCTCGGAAAATCTAAAAACTAAGGTTTTCGAGAAAATCCGTGCCATTCGTGTCAGGCCTTAAAGTTTGATCACTTGCCGAGCTTACAACGGAATATTCCCATGCTTTTTCCATGGGGTTTGTACCTCTTTCTTTTCCAGCATGGCAAACGTCTTCAACAATTTGCTTCGGGTATCTTTGGGCAGAATCACCTCATCGATAAAACCACGCTTTGCGGCCCTGTAAGGGTTTGCAAACTTATCAGCGTACTCGGTTTCCTTTTCCTTGAGTTTGGCTTCTGGGTCATCGGCAGCGGCAATTTCACGTCTAAAAATAATCTCACTCGCTCCTTTTGCCCCCATGACCGCAATTTCGGCACTGGGCCAGGCATAGTTGAAATCGGCTCCGATATGTTTGGAATTCATCACATCATAGGCGCCACCATAGGCTTTTCGGGTAATCACGGTAACTCTGGGCACGGTCGCCTCACTCAAAGCGTAGAGCAATTTGGCACCATGTACGATAATCCCGCTCCATTCCTGGTCCGTTCCGGGCAAAAATCCAGGGACGTCCACCAAGACCAATAAGGGAATATTGAACGAATCACAAAAACGGGTAAATCGCGCGGCCTTGCGCGAGCTTTTTACTCCCAAAACCCCGGCCAGGAACATGGGCTGGTTGGCAATGATCCCGATACTTCGTCCACCCAATCGGGCAAAGCCGGTAATAATATTCTCCGCATACTCCTTATGGATTTCATAGAACGAATCCGCATCGATGATTCCATTGATCACATCATGCATATCGTAAGGCTTGTTGGGGTTGTCGGGAACAATGCTGGACAGTTCCTCACGGGTTTCATCGCCAAGCTCGTATGGCAATAGCGGAGTGGTTTCCTTATTGTTCTGCGGTAAATAGTCCAAAAGTTTTCTGATATCATCCAAACAGGTAGCATCATTGGCCGAAGTCCTGTGCGCCACCCCGGATTTTACAGCGTGGGTACTGGCACCGCCCAATTCTTCCGAAGTCACGGTCTCGTTGGTTACCGTTTTGACCACGTTGGGCCCTGTCACGAACATATAACTGGTTTCTTCCACCATGATGATGAAATCGGTCATGGCGGGCGAATATACCGCCCCACCGGCACAAGGTCCCATAATGGCCGAAATCTGTGGAATCACACCGGATGCCTGCACATTTCGATAAAAAATATCGGCATAACCGCCTAGCGATCGTACTCCCTCCTGTATCCGGGCTCCCCCCGAATCATTGAGCCCGATAACGGGTGCACCTACCTTCATGGCCAAATCCATCACCTTACAGATTTTTTCTGCGTGGGTTTCTGAAAGCGCTCCCCCAAAAACGGTAAAATCTTGCGCATACACATACACCAACCGTCCATTTACGGTTCCGTAGCCGGTCACAACACCATCGCCATAGTACATTTCCTTATCCATGCCAAAATCAGTGGTACGATGGGTCACCAAAATGCCCATTTCCTCGAAAGAGCCTTCATCCAAAAAGTAGAGCACGCGTTCCCGGGCCGTTAGTTTTTTCTTCTGATGTTGCTTTTCGATGCGTTTTTCACCACCGCCCAAATGGGCCTGTGCAATTCTGTCCTGTAGTTCTTTTATTTTGTGATCCATGGATTCAGTTTGAAGGTAATCGTACTATTTTCTTGTCTTCCAAAAATTGATAAAGGGCAATCATGGCGGCAATTTCCGCTTCGTTGCTTGTTTGTTCCTTTATCATTTCGGGAGCGTAATAATTCTTTACAAAGTGGGTATCAAAATTCCCAGAACGGAAGGCTTCGTGGGCAAACACAAAGCTGCCAAAAGGCAAGGTTGTCTGTACTCCTTTCACCTTATAATTTTGAATGGCGTCCAGCATCAGTTCAATCGCTTCCTCTCTTGTTTTACCATAGGCGATCAACTTGGAAAGCATGGGATCGTAGTAAATGGGGATATCCATTCCTTCCCGAAAACCGTTGTCCACCCGAATTCCCTCTCCCACGGGCAGCTGATAGGTCTCCAGATTCCCAACACTGGGCAAAAAGTCGTTCAAAGGATCTTCGGCATATACCCGAAGTTCCACGGCGTGTCCATTTATGGTAAGGTCTTCCTGCTTCATGGGCAATTCTTCGCCACGGGCCACTTTTATCTGCAACTCTACCAAGTCTACCCCAGTGATCAATTCAGTCACTGGATGCTCCACTTGCAGACGGGTGTTCATTTCCAAGAAATAAAAATTATGGTCGGCGTCCATCAAAAATTCGACGGTACCGGCACCAATATAGTCACAGGATTTGGCCACTTTACAGGCCGCTTCGCCCATTTCTTTGCGCAATTCGGGCGTTAAAATGGCAGAAGGCGCTTCCTCCACTACCTTTTGATGACGCCGCTGCACGCTGCATTCCCTTTCAAAAAAGTGCAACACATTCCCATGGGTATCGGCCATTACCTGTACCTCGATATGCCTGGGCGAAGTCACATATTTTTCCACAAAAACGGAGCCATCGCCAAAGGCGGAAGTGGCCTCACTAATGGCCCGCTTCATTCCGGATTCCAAATCTTCCTCTTTTTCCACAATACGCATTCCTTTTCCACCACCACCGGCAGAGGCCTTGATTAATACGGGATAACCAACTTCGTTGGCAATTTCATGGGCTTTGGCCACATCCGAAATGGCTTCGTCAATACCGGGAACCATGGGAATATCATAGGCTTTTACAGCTTCCTTGGCTGCTAGTTTGCTTCCCATAATTCGGATGGCCTTGGATTTTGGCCCAATAAACGTAATTCCGCTGTTTTCTACAGCTTCGGCAAAATCAGCATTTTCACTTAAAAAGCCATAACCGGGATGGATGCCATCCACTTGGAGTTTTTTGGCCACTTCAATGATCTTGTCCCCTTTGAGATAGGATTTGTTCGAGGGTGCTTCGCCGATACGGACGGCTTCGTCGGCGAACAATACATGTGGAGCGTTTCTGTCGACCTCAGAATAAACGGCAACGGTTTTTATTCCCATTTTTTTGACGGTCTTCATCACCCTTACAGCGATTTCGCCACGATTGGCAATCAATATTTTTTTCATGTTGCTTTATTCAAATTCGATCAACAATTGTTTTTTCTCTACGGCGTCGCCTTTGGATACGCTAACGCTTTTGATTACCCCCTGTCGAGGCGAGGTGATGATGTTTTCCATTTTCATCGCCTCCAAGATCAATAATTGGTCCTCTTCGTTCACCTCCTGTCCTGCTTCCACCAAAATATCCAGAATCAATCCCGGCATGGGCGCTGAAATGGAGTCGATGTTTTTTCCCGCATTCACGGCAAAACCCATTTTTTTGATCAGTTCATCCAAAGGGGTCTGTATAGCGGTTTCGTATTCGCTACCGTTAATGCTGATGGTATAGGTTCCTTTATTGAATTGGGAATCCAGGATCTTTACGTGGTACGATGTGCCATCCTTCAATAAATGATAGGCCCCATCACCAGTCTTGATCAAATCCAACGAAGAAATCGTATCCTTGGAAAGTGTAAAGTCAAAGTCATCCCCAACCTTGACCGAATAAGAATCATTCATATCAAAAATTTCCATTGGTTAGCTTGATAAATATAAGGGTATTGCATTAGAATTCATACAAAGCTATGGCCAATCGAAACCAATAATTATGACAATGATCATTAATTGTTATCTTAATCTTCCTTAATTATGTTGTGTCGTAATTGGGCAGGAGATGTAATCATTTGTTTATTTTTGATGCCAAAATTTAAACTATGCTGATCTTAGGGATTGCAGGCGGCACGGGATGCGGTAAAACTACGGTAGTAAACCAAATTGTGGAGCAGCTGCCGACGGACGAGGTTGGGGTTATTTCCCAAGATTCCTATTATAACGATCTTTCCCATTTGACCAAGGAAGAAAGGGCCATGGTAAACTTTGATCACCCCAATTCGATAGACTTTGACCTTTTGATCGAGCATATCCAATTATTGAAAGAGGGAAAAACCATCGACACCCCCATCTATTCCTTTGTGGAAGAGACCCGGATGAAGGAGACCATTCCCACTCCGCCCAGAAAAGTGATGATCGTGGAGGGCATTTTGGTGCTGAGCAACCCTAAGCTTAGGGATATGTTCGATATTAAGATCTTTGTGCATGCCGATTCGGACGAACGTTTGATACGAAGGCTGCAAAGGGACACGCAAGAACGGGGGCATGACTTGAAGAAAGTGCTTACGCGGTATCAAACTGCCGTAAAACCCATGCACCTTCAATTTATAGAGCCGTCGAAGGAGTTTGCCGACATTATTATCCCGAACAACCACTACAATACGGTGGCCGTGGACATTGTAAGGACCATTATCAACAATAAACTCGCGTAGCATGGGCTTAAAGGAATGGAGAAAAAAGAAATGGTTCAAGATCATGACCAATACGTACATTTTGGTGCTGACCATTTTTGTGATTTGGATGGCCTTTTTTGATACCAATTCCCTTTTGATCCATTTGGAACTGGAGAATGAAATCGATAAGTTGGAGAAGGAAAAAGAATTTCTGAAAAGCGAGATTGCCAAGGACAAGGAAATCTTGAAAAAGATGTCCGATGAAAAGGAGTTGGAAAAACTCGCTCGCGAAAAATATTACATGAAAAAGGATAACGAAGAAATATTCTTGATCGAGTACGAAGACAGCCTAAAGCACAAAAACGATGACTAAATCCGGCCTATTTAGCGAATTCCCCGAGGTTACCGCCAAGCAGTGGAAACAAAAAATCCAGATGGACCTCAAAGGTGCCGATTACAACGAGACATTGGTGTGGGAATCGTTGGAAGGCATCAACGTAAAACCGTTCTACCATCCCGAAGACCTGGAAAACATCTCCACCTATCCTCTACCCAAGAACCATGATTGGTCTGTTGGTCAATCCATTTATGCGGGTGATGCGCAAAAAGCCAATGCCAAAGCTCAGGAAATCCTAAAAAAAGGGGTAGAAAGTTTGATTTTTACGGTTCCCAATGAGGAAATCGATTTTGACGCTTTGTTGTCGGGAATAATTCTGAAAGACATCCAACTCTATTTCAACTTTGAGTTTTTGGCCCTGGAACCCATTCAAAAATTAGTATCTCTCCTCAAAAGCAAAAATGCAAAAGCCCATTTGAACGTAGACATTATCGGACATTTGGCCAAAGAGGGCAACTGGTACCATACATTAGAGAAAGACCACGACATTTTTGATCATCTGGTGAAGCTCGGTACTTCGGATATTTCAATCGTAGGAATCGATATCTCGCACTGTCAAAATGCGGGCGCCAATATGGTACAGCAGCTGGCCTATGGCATGGCCCATGCCAATGAGTATCTTAACCATGTCTCCTCGAGCGGACTCGAGAAGTCTTTCCCAGTTACCTTTACCGTAGCTGTGGGCGGCAACTATTTCTTTGAAATAGCCAAATTGAGGGCATTGCGGTGGCTTTGGACCAGTTTGGCATCGGAATATGGCATCAAAAGCGATTGTCATATCCTGGCAATTCCATCCAAGCGCAACAAAACAATTTACGATTACAATGTGAACATGCTCCGAACCACGTCGGAATGCATGTCGGCAGTATTGGGCGGGGCGGATACGGTTTGTAATCTACCCTATGATGCCCTCTACCACAAAGACAACGAATTTGGGGAACGCATTGCACGAAATCAATTGTTGCTGTTGAAAGAAGAAAGTTATCTGGCCGAAGCATCCCAAATTGCAACAGGTTCCTATTACATCGAATCACTTACGCACCAATTGGCAGAAAAAGCCCTTTCCCTTTTCAAGCAATTGGAAAAAGGAGGTGGATTTTTGGATGGAATAAAAAAGGGAACCATCCAACAAAAAATAAAGGAGAGCGCCGAAAAGGAACAACAGCTTTTTGATGAGGGAAAAATTGTTTCGTTGGGTACCAATACCTACCAAAATCCTGAAGATCGGATGAAGGAAAGTCTCGAGCTTTACCCTTTTGTAAAGACCAAAGCGAGAAAAACCATCATTGAACCCATTATTGCGAGAAGATTAGCTGAAACTTCCGAACAAAAAAGATTGAACAATGAGTAGAAAAGACCTTCAACAACTGGAATTGGCAGTCAGTTCAAGCGCTCTCGAGACCCAAAATTACGAGCACGAAAATTTTGCAGCAGGCATCTCTCCCTTTTTGCGAGGTCCCTACTCTACCATGTATGTTCGTAGGCCATGGACCATTCGCCAATACGCAGGTTTTTCCACCGCCGAGGAAAGCAATGCGTTTTACAGAAGAAACCTGGAAGCCGGACAAAAAGGGCTTTCCGTAGCTTTTGACCTGCCCACCCACCGTGGGTATGATTCTGACAATGACCGAGTAGTTGGCGATGTTGGCAAAGCTGGAGTTGCCATAGATTCCGTTGAGGACATGAAGATTTTGTTCAACGGTATCCCCTTGGATAAAATGTCCGTTTCCATGACCATGAACGGTGCGGTAATACCCATTATGGCCTTTTATATTGTTGCGGGTTTGGAACAAGGCGTTTCCATGGAACAGCTATCCGGGACCATACAAAACGATATTTTAAAGGAGTTCATGGTGCGGAACACCTACATTTATCCCCCAACGCCATCCATGCAAATCGTAGCGGACATTTTTGAGTTTACCAGCAAGAACATGCCCCGTTTCAATAGCATCAGTATTTCGGGCTACCACATGCATGAGGCCGGAGCCCCAGCATCCATGGAGTTGGCCTACACTTTGGCCGATGGCGTGGAATACATCCGAACCGGGATACAGGCAGGTCTCAAAATCGATGAATTTGCACCAAGGCTTTCCTTTTTCTGGGGAATTGGGATGAACCACTTTGTGGAAATCGCCAAAATGCGCGCAGGAAGAATGCTCTGGGCCAAGTTGTTGCAACAGTTCAACCCCAAAAACGAGAAATCCTCCATGCTCCGTACCCATAGTCAAACCAGCGGATGGAGTTTGACCGAACAGGACCCTTTCAATAATGTGGCCAGAACAACCATTGAAGCTATGGCTGCCGCCTTTGGTGGAACACAAAGTCTGCACACGAATGCATTGGACGAGGCCATTGCCTTACCCACAGATTTCTCGGCACGTATTGCACGCAACACGCAAATCTATCTGCAACAAGAGACCCATATTACCCGAACCGTGGATCCTTGGGCCGGTAGTCAAAAAGTAGAAGAATTGACTCATGAGATTGCTGAACATGCCTGGGAACTGATTCAAGAGGTGGAAAAATTAGGGGGAATGACCAAAGCCATCGAGAAAGGTATCCCCAAAATGCGGATTGAGGAAGCCGCAGCCAAAAAACAGGCACGTATCGATAGTGGCCAAGATGTCATTGTTGGCGTCAATAAATACCGACTGGAAAACGAAGACGAGCTGCAGATCTTGGAAGTGGATAATGCCAAAGTACGCAAGCAGCAAATGGCACGTTTGGAACAAATCCGCAGCACAAGAGATTCTGAAAAAGTGGAACAGGCCCTAGAAGCCATTCGAATCGCAGCCAAAAAAGCCTCGGAGAACAACACCGACCGTGGAAATTTGTTAGCTTTAGCCATTGAAGCTGCCAAAGAACGTGCTACGCTAGGCGAAATCAGCGATGCCATGGAAAGTGCCTTTGGACGCTATAGAGCAAAAATCCAATCCTTTACCGGAGTGTATTCCAAAGAGATCAAAAACGACGAAAGTTTTGAAAATGCCCGTAAGTTGGCCGATGCCTTTGCCGAACAGGAAGGGCGTAGACCACGGATAATGGTGGCCAAAATGGGTCAAGACGGTCACGATCGTGGCGCCAAAGTGGTAGCTACTGGCTACGCCGACCTTGGTTTTGATGTGGATATTGGTCCTCTATTTCAGACTCCCGCCGAGGTGGCCAAACAGGCCGTGGAAAACGATGTACACGTGCTTGGGATTTCCTCCTTGGCCGGTGGACATAAAACCTTGGTTCCCGAAGTAATTCAAGAACTCAAAAAATACGGTCGGGAAGATATCATGGTGATTGTTGGAGGGGTAATTCCGAAGCAGGATTACAAACATTTGCTGGACAATGGTGCGGTGGCAGTATTCGGACCAGGTACGAAGATTGCCGATGCGGCCACGGAAATCCTGAACATCCTTCTGGATTAGGATTCGTAACCATCTTGTGCCTAAAAGTTTAACTTTATTTAACGCAGCATAGCAGGTTTATTCACCCCCTGTTAACAAATTACATTTTATCGCATCTTAAATAATCGTATTTTTAACGCCTAACTTACTATGAAATGGGCAAGATTATTGCAATAGCAAACCAAAAGGGTGGTGTTGGAAAAACGACCACTACGGTCAACCTTGCAGCCTCTTTGGGCGTATTGGAAAAAAAAGTACTGCTGATTGATGCAGACCCCCAAGCCAATGCTACCTCTGGATTGGGCATTGATGTGGATTCCGTGGAAAACGGAACCTACCAGCTTTTGGAGCATACCATGAGCGTTGAAGAAGTAACGGTTACCACAGATTCCCCGAATGTTGACCTGGTTCCCGCTCACATTGACCTTGTGGCCATCGAAATCGAATTGGTGGACAAGGACAACAGGGAATATATGATGAAAGAAGCCCTGAAGAATCTAGGTGACAAGTACGATTTTGTATTGATCGACTGTGCGCCATCTTTGGGTTTGCTCACGTTGAACGCGCTTACCGCAGCCGATTCGGTAATGATTCCGATTCAATGCGAGTACTTTGCCTTGGAAGGTCTAGGAAAGTTATTGAACACCGTAAAAAGTGTACAGAAAATACATAACAACGATTTGGACATCGAAGGAATGTTGTTGACCATGTACGATTCTAGGTTACGACTTTCCAACCAAGTGGTTGAAGAAGTGAAAAAGCACTTCGCGGATATGGTTTTTGATACCATCATCCAGAGAAACGTTAGGCTGAGCGAGGCCCCAAGTTATGGCGAAAGCATTATAAAATATGATGCCAGTAGCAAAGGTGCCTCCAATTACCTTAACTTGGCCAACGAAATTTTGAAGAAAAACAAGGAGAAAGTTTAGATGGCGAAAGCAACAAAAAAACAGGCGTTGGGAAGAGGCCTGTCCGCTCTTTTGAATGATCCGGACAACGATATTAAATCAGTTTCGGATAAAAATGCGGACAAGGTTATTGGAAATGTAGTAGAACTGGACATCAATTCCATTGAAGTCAATCCTTTTCAGCCACGTTCCAATTTTAACGACGAAACCCTTGAAGAACTGGCCAGTTCCATTCGCGAGCTTGGCATTATACAGCCAATTACGGTACGAAAACTGGATTTCAACAAATTCCAGCTGGTCTCTGGGGAACGTAGGTTCCGTGCCTCCAAGTTGGTGGGATTGGAAACCATTCCTGCCTATATCCGCATTGCCAACGACCAAGAATCCTTGGAAATGGCTTTGGTGGAGAATATCCAAAGGCAAGATTTGGATCCCATCGAAATCGCTTTGTCCTACCAGCGACTTATTGATGAGATTGAAATCACGCAAGAAAAATTGAGCGATCGTGTGGGCAAAAAGCGTTCCACCATAACCAATTACCTGCGTCTGCTCAAGTTGGACCCTATTATCCAAACGGGAATGCGCGATGGGTTCATCAGTATGGGCCATGGTAGGGCGCTTATCAATATTGATAAGAAAAAAGACCAGATCGCTATTTACGAGAAAGTGGTTTCCGAAGGTTTGTCCGTAAGGGCCACGGAACAACTGGTGAAAGCAAGAAAAGAACCTGAAAGTGCAGGTTCAGTCAAGAAAAAATCCACTCAAGATGTACCCGAATTCGTTTCCAAAAGTCTTGATTCCATTAAAGAACGGCTTGCGACCAAAGTAGATATTACCACATCCAAAAACGGAAAAGGAAAAATTGTGATACCCTTCCACTCGGAAGAAGACTTTAAGCGTATCAAAAAATTATTGACAGGTGAATAAAAACCTCCTTTTACTGCTCTTTTCCTTTTTGTGGTTACAGTTAGGTTTTTCTCAAGAAGAAGAGAAAAAGGAAAACGAAAAGCAACCTCAGCAGACCCAAGAGGCAGACTCCCTTGCACAAAACATGAAAGGGAAAGGCGTCACTTTTGAAGAGGTTACAAAACAAGAGAACATCAATCCCCTAGCGCCCAGCAAAGCTGCCTTCTATTCTGCTATTCTGCCCGGTCTTGGTCAAATTTACAATAAGCGATATTGGAAAGCACCTATCGTTTGGGGTGCCATGGGAACCGGAATTTATGTGTACTCCTTCAATAACACCGAATATAGAAGAGCCCGAAATGCGTTTAAACGGCGGCTGGCCGGCTTTGAGGACGACGAGTTCTTTGACCTGAACGGCGATGGCGTTGGTCCCGACGTGTCTTCCGAAGCCCTGCAATCAGCTCAAGAAAATACGCAACGGGACAGGGACTTGGCCTTGGTGATTACCATAGCACTCTACGCACTGAACATCATCGATGCCAACGTGGATTCCCATTTAAAGCAATATAATGTAAGTGATGATTTGGCGGTGGATTTTAACCCCGTAATAGACATCAATCCATTTACCAACGACCTTAACTATGGCATGGCCATGGTAATAAAATTTTAGCGTATGAAGATTGCTCTTTTCGGATATGGCAAAATGGGAAAAATGATAGAGCAAATCGCTCAAGAACGGGGCCATACCATTGTAGCAAAAATTGATGACCCCACACAAGATGTGGATTACAGCTCCATGGACGTTGCCATTGATTTCAGTACCCCCGAAGCTGCTTTTGATAACATTACCAACTGCTTTACAAACCAGGTACCGGTAATCAGCGGCACCACGGGGTGGTTGGGCCGGTTTTCACAAGCGGTGCGTATCTGTGAAGAAAACAAGAGTGCTTTTATCTATGCCTCCAACTTCAGTTTGGGCGTTAATCTCTTTTTTGAACTCAACAAAAAGTTGGCCCAAATGATGTCGACCGTGGAGCAATATCATGTTTCCATGGAAGAAATACATCACACCCAAAAACTGGATGCACCGAGCGGAACGGCCATCACCTTAGCCGAAGGCATTATCGAGAACAGTTCATACGAGAATTGGAAACTGGATGAATCCGGCGACAAAACCATACCCATAAAATCCATCAGGGAGGGCATGGTACCGGGAACGCACACCATTTTTTATAAAAGCCCTGTGGACACCATCGAGATAAAGCACGAAGCGCACAACAGGGAAGGTTTTGCATTGGGTGCGGTTATCGCAGCCGAATGGATTCAGGGAAAAACAGGTGTGTTCACCATGAAGGACGTGTTAAACCTAAGCTAAAAAACGTAACAACAATTTAGGCCGAGAGTCTAACAAAGAAATATGTATTATGGACGGAATTCAGTGGATTATTTTTATTCTGATAATTCAGGTCATCCATTTCTTGGGAACTTGGAAACTCTACGTTAAAGCCGGAAGAAAGGCATGGGAAGCCGCCATACCCGTGTATAATGGGATTATTTTGATGAAAATCATCAACAGGCCTTCGTGGTGGGTCATTTTATTGTTCATTCCCATCATCAATTTATTGATGTTCCCCGTGGTATGGGTGGAAACCATCCGAAGCTTTGGCAAAAACTCGTTGGTAGACACCTGGTTGGTGATATTGACGCTTGGTTTTTACATTTTTTACATCAACTACGCAGAAGATGTACAATACATTGAAGACCGCAGCCTAAAGCCAAAAACAGGATTGGGCGAATGGGTCAGTTCCATCGTATTTGCGATCGTAGCCGCAACCTTTGTCCATACCTACTTTATCCAACCCTACGTAATACCCACAGGGTCTTTGGAACGTACACTTCGTGTGGGCGACTTCTTGTTTGTGAGCAAGTTCCACTATGGGGCTCGCGTACCTATGACCACCTTGGCCGCACCCATGGTACACGACACCCTTCCTGTGCTCAAAACCCGCTCATATTTGGCCAACGTTAACCCAGATACCTACAAAACTTCTTGGATCAACAAACTACAATTGCCATACATGCGATTGCCCGGGTTTGAAAAAGTGGAGAAAAACGATATTGTCGTCTTTAGTTTGCCAGCGGATACCTTGTATCAGTTTTTCAAGGCACAAAAAGCGGTCATCAAACCTATCGACAAAAAATCGAACTACGTAAAACGATGCGTGGGAACTCCAGGGGATTCTTTGGAAGTCATCAACGGATATGTCTACATCAATGGGGAACAGCTTCAATTGTCTGACAGGGCAAAACCGATGTATGTTTACGAAATTTACGCTAAAAATGGCGTCTCCAGTAGATATTTGGAAGAAGTGGACGCATCAGATTATGTCCGCAAATATATCGCTACTAACATCAATGAAGCGCAGTACAATGCTTTGGCCCCCTTTATTTCAGGTGGAAGGCCAGCTGGAGATGGCAAAATTGAATTGTTCACACAGGAGCAGGGAATCCCTACCGAGGTTATCCGTCAATTAAGGCTTTCCCTTAGCGAAGAAAAACCACGCTCCCGAATGGCGAACCTCACCCACGATATGGTGACGGCGCTCAGAAATAATCCTGCTATTGATTCCGTGGTTCAAACCGTAGAACCTAAAGGCATGTACGGAGGAAACACCTTTCCGCAAAAGCCCAATCTATATCCTTGGAACAACGACAACTTTGGTCCTATTTACATTCCAAAAGCTGGAACTACCGTAGCTATCAATTCAAGGACCATTCCCTTGTACAAGAAAATCATTCGCGATTACGAGCACAACGAGGTAAAGGTTACTGGCACCAAAGTGTTTATTAATGGCGAAGAAGCCGATTCGTACACCTTTAAGCAAGACTACTATTGGATGATGGGAGACAACCGCGACCACTCCGAGGACAGCAGGACGTGGGGGTACGTTCCGGCAGACCACATTGTGGGGAAACCTGTGTTCCTTTGGATGAGTTTCGATAATTTTAGGCAAGGTATCGCCAATTGGAGAGTACGATGGGACCGTGTGTTCACCACCGTTGGCGGAAGTGGCCAACCTGTTTCCTATTTCTGGTACTTCATCGGACTTTTGGCCGCTTGGTTCATTTTTGATTTCGTCCGAAAACGAAAGAAGAAAAACGCATAAGATTACAAAACCGAAGTTCCTTGAAAATTCTTGCCCACCCTTCCTATTTTCCAAGTATTGCCACCTTTGCGGCTATTGTTCAGCATGAGGTGATTTGGGAGGCGAAGGACAATTTTCAAAAACAGACCTACCGCAACCGTTGCTACATTGCTACGGACAAGGGCAAGCATATGCTCAACATTCCCATACAACATGTAGGCGGAAAAGAAGGGCGTCAAAAATATGCAGATGTCACCACCGAGAATAGCTACAATTGGAAAAAGGAACACTGGCGGACCTTGGAAACGGCTTATCGCACCTCCCCTTTTTTTGAATTTTATGAAGATGATATCAAACCGCTTTATGAAGGAGATGAGGATGCACTCTATGATTTCAATCTCAAGACCATTGAAGCCGTTGCAGGGTGCATGGGGATTGCCGTACTGCATGAAAAAACCAAGATTTACGAAGTGCGACCAGAAGTTTATTTGGACGCCCGTTTTTTGGTAGAGGCCAAAAAAGAAAAAGACTGGTCTATGGAGCCCTACCCGCAGGTGTTTGAGGAGCGACATGGCTTTATTCCCAATTTGAGCATTTTGGACCTGTTGTTCAATGAAGGCACCAATGCCCTCGACTACTTGAAAGATTTCCCTTTAGATTTGCAACATGCTTAGGCACTTTATTCATTATGGCATTCATTTTTTGGTGCCCATACTCATTGCGTTCTGGTTTTTTAAGGGCAATCGCATCAAGATTGCGTTGATTCTTCTAGCTGGAATTCTGATTGATGTTGATCATTTTTGGGCCGACCCCCTTTTTGACCCGCAGCGTTGCAGCGTAGGGTTTCACTTCTTGCACAGTTATTGGGCCATTGCCCTCTATGCCATCTTACCGTTTTTTAAACCTACCCGGATAATCGGATTGGCTTTGATCATCCATATTATCGCAGATTCTGTGGATTGCCTATTGATGTGATGTCAATCGCAAGGTGGCCATTATTGGATAGTGGTCAGATAGGTATTTGTCAAAGTTTTGATGGGAAAGTACCTTGAAGTTTTCATCGGCCAAGATGTAGTCAATACGAAGGGGTAATTTTACAAAATTGTACGTTCGCCCCCATGCCTTTCCTTTTTCTATAAAACTATCTTGCAAATCTCCTTTCACAATTTTATAGATATTGGAAAATTGGGTATTGTTAAAATCTCCACAAACCATATTGATGTAGGGGCTTTTATTAAGATGTTCTCTAAAAATCTCCGCCTGTTCCAGTTGCTTGGAGAAGGTAGCAACCAGTCTTTTATAAGTTCTCTCCGATTCTTCTCCATCGGTAAAGTTATCCGTGCTGGGCTTGAGTTTAAAAGACTGCAGGTGCAAATTATAAACGCGTATGGTATCTTCTTGAAACAAAATATCGGCATAAATAATATTGTTCTGGGTAGTGGGTAATTCCAAGGAACCGCTGCCGATTATGGGATATTTGGAAAAAATAGCTTGAGTGGCACGCCTTTCAGAGCGAGGTGTCTCACTACGGTAGGGGTATTGTTGTAGCTGCTTATTCCGTAGTCTGCTATGCTCTTGAATACAAAGGATATCAGGATTTGCTTTTTTAACAAGCTCAATAATGCTATCTCCAATACCTGTCTCTGGCATCCATCCATTTTTGTTAAACCCCCAAACATTGTAGGACATGATTTTTAAGTCAGAAGCTGTTTTTTGGTAGGATTCCGATTTATCAAAACCGTAAAACGGTCCAAACATCCAGTAGCCGAGCACCATCGCCAGTAGGGATAGCACAAATTTTCGTTTAAGCTGTACCGCCCAATACAAAAAGAACAAGGCATTTAGGGCAAAAAGAAAAGGTACGACCAAGCTCAATACCGAAATGGCCGCAAAAAATTGTAGCGGAACATAGGAAATAAGACCCGTAACGATTAAAAGCAGCGCAAACAATACATTGATTGCATAGACCACCCTATCAAATATGGAGGTAGATTTTTTCACACTTTAGTCTTCCTTACCGGCCTTGAACAAAAAGTCCTTTTCTTCCTTTGACAAGCTTTCGTAACCAGATTTGCTGATTTTGTCCAAGATGGAATCTATTTTCTTCTGCTTGGCCTGCTTGTCATAATCGGCCTTACTGGTAGTCGATGTCCTGTTTTTGTACACCGTTTTCATTGGGGCCTTCTTCTCTCTGGGTTTGAATAGGTTGGCAATACCGTTCCTCATCGTCGTAAACCCAGCCCCAATATCGTTCCCTTTGAAAAGTTGACGGGCATACACATAACCCAAGAAAGCTCCGCCCAAATGGGCCATACCCCCACCAATGTTATCACCCATACCAATAAGCACCAAATCCTTGACTACCAAGGCCACTCCAATGTACCACAGTTTGATATTAAAGAAAATCACCCGCACCTCTTGATTGGGAATATAGGCGCAAACAAATATCAAAACGGCGTTTACTCCTGCCGAAGCCCCTACCAATGCCGTATTGGAATTGACCAAGGTGGGAAACACATTATAACTAAGCAAAAATAGAAGTCCGCCCAACATCAAACCCAAAAAGTAGACATTGATGAAGCGTTGTTCATCGAACAGATTCAAGAAAATCCTGCTCGCAAAATAAAGTATGAGCATGTTCCAAAAAATATGCCCCAGACCTGCATGGAAAAAAGAATAGGTGACCCAGGACCACGGCTGGACCAAAAACTCAAAAAAATCTTTTGGCAAATGGAACCATTTGGAAAAAGAATAGCCCAACAAGGCACCTGAAAGACCGTCAAGTAAAAATATAAGTACGTTAACGGCTATCAGTTTTTCCGCAATGCTCAGCCTAGCAAATTGGTATCGAAGTCCTCCGTTCATCATAAATTAATCCCATCGATTATTGTTGAACTGGTTCTTTTTCCAGTACCACATCATAATAAATCCTATCAATGCTCCGCCAATATGGGCAAAATGTGCCACCCCGGTATTTACATTTCCTATACCGAAAATCAAATCTACGGCAATCAAAATAGGTACAAAATACTTTGCTTTGATCGGGACAGGTAAAAATATCAGCATCAATTTAGCTTCGGAATACATAAAGGCGAAGGCTACCAATATACCATAAATGGCACCGGAAGCGCCTACCGCTGGGGTATTGAAGGCCATCAACATACTATCCACAGTGCTCTTGCCCACAATATCGTACCACCCTGGACTGTATTGTCCGTTGGCAATGATATCCAATACCTGGGTCCGCGCAATTCCAGCTGCTTCCAAGGCACTCATTCCCTCGTTGAACAAAAAGTAGTTCACCCCTGTATGCAATGCAGCAGAGCCCAATCCTGCGGAAAAATAGAAAAACAAAAATTTGTTCTTGCCCCACATTCGCTCCAATGGTGTCCCAAAGGCCCACAGTGCGTACATATTGAAGAGAATATGCATCAGGTTACCATGCATAAACATGTGGGTAACGACCTGCCACCACTCAAAATTCGGATTTTTTGGAAACCATAACGATAGCCATTGGTACATTTGGTCCCCGTATAATTGTGTGGCAAAAAACAGGATCACGTTAATGATCAACAAATGTTTTACTGCCTCGGTCATTCTACCCATCTAGTTGAATTTTTTATCAATATCTCCTTCGGAGATAATGGTATATGTTATTTTTTGAAAAGGGCTCAACGTAGGTTCCTTGCAAGCAAAAAGATTGTTCACCAAAGTCAATTGGGACTCTTGATCCAACACATCTCCCGTGCGAACGGCCAAATTTCTGCTCAGGGCCTTGGCCAACATTTCAGCCTGCGAAATGGAGCCATCGGCAAAGCCTTCCCTATAATCCGAAATCAAACGATCCAATACCGTGCCAATCCCGCTCTCTGGAACCATCATGGGAACGCCTGTCACTTTTACAGTCTCCTCTTCCAAACTTTCAAAAGCAAAGCCAATATTTGTCAGGCTCTCTTCAATTTCCTTCAAAATGGTCAATTCCTGCTTGCTAAAGGTCAGTTCCAACGGAAACAATAGTTGTTGGCTCACACCTTCCTTTACGGTAATCTCGCCCAGAAACTTTTCGAACAAAATGCGCTCGTGGGCCCTATTTTGGTGTATCACCAACATTCCTGACTTCACGGTGCTCACCACATATTTTCTTCGTAGCTGAAAGGTACTGGCCAAATGTTCCTCAACACTTTCTTCGGAATACAACGTACCTTGTGTGTCATTTTCCGATTCGATCACCACACTGCTGAAACCGTCAGCATCACTTTGTTGGCCGAGGCCCTCGTAGAGATTTTCCCAGCCCTTGCTACTCTGTTTTTGAAAACCACCTCCAGAAGGTCTCCTTTTTGCCGTAGTGTCCTCAAACGGATTGAAA
Source organism: Allomuricauda sp. MMSF_3307 (assembly GCF_030733585.1). Lineage (NCBI taxonomy): Bacteria > Pseudomonadati > Bacteroidota > Flavobacteriia > Flavobacteriales > Flavobacteriaceae > Allomuricauda > Allomuricauda sp. MMSF_3307. The sequence continues at coordinate 216,002 of NZ_JASHIQ010000002.1, read as the reverse complement.
CTGGCATCCACCGTCACTTTTGGAAGCACGGCTCCCTTTTCTTTATAGGAATAGGGCGTATCCAAATTGGGGTCGTGGTCAAAATCCAAAACTGGGGCCACATTAAATTGCCCCAAGCTATGCTTGATGGTAGACCTTAAAATGGCATATAGTGTGTTTTCATCATCAAACTTTACCTCCGTTTTAGTAGGATGGATGTTGATGTCAATGGATGATGGATCAACCTCAAGAAACAAAAAATATCCAGGATACACATCGGATTTGATCAAACCCTCGAAAGCGGCCACCACGGCGTGATGCAGATAGGGACTTTTAATAAACCGGTTATTGGCAAAGAAAAATTGCTCTCCCCTACTCTTTTTGGCAAACTCCGGTTTGCAGATAAAGCCAGAAATGGTGACCACTTCGGTCTCCTCGTTTACGGGAACCAACCGGCCATCCATTTTACTGCCAAAAATGTGCGCAATACGTTGACGGTGCTTAGCTATGGGCAGATTGAATATTTCCGAACCGTTGTTATAAAAGTGAAATTCGATATTCGGATGTACTAGGGCTACGCGATGGAACTCATCGGTAATATGGCGAAGTTCCACTTGGTCCGACTTTAAAAAATTACGCCGGGCAGGAATATTAAAAAATAAATTTTTGACCGATATGGAGGTGCCTTGAGGAGTGGCCACTACATCTTGGGACACAATTTTGCTGCCCTCAATTTTGATGTGGGTGCCCACTTCGGTGTCTGCCGTACGAGTCTGCATATCCACATGCGCAATGGCGGCAATGGATGCCAATGCCTCTCCTCGAAACCCCTTGGTTTGCAAATTGAACAAATCTTGGGCGGATGATATTTTGGAGGTGGCGTGACGTTCAAAGGAAAGTCGAGCATCCGTTTCACTCATGCCCACGCCATTGTCCACTACTTGAATAAGCGTTTTACCACCGTCCTTAATGATCAATTTAATCGCGGTGGACCCGGCATCAATGGCGTTTTCCAACAGTTCCTTTACCACGGAAGCAGGTCGTTGGACCACTTCCCCTGCGGCTATCTGGTTAGCGACATGGTCCGGTAAAAGTTTAATAATATCCGCCATTATGGATTTAGGAATATTGAAAGGTCAAAATCGATGATAAACAGGAATACCAATACCAACACGGCCACAATGATCCAAAAACGCAGCTTTAGGTTTTTGTCCCCTTCGGTCTGCAAATCGTCCATTGCAGAGGTGACCTTGTTTTTAAGGCCTTTGTTGGCATGTGCTGTAGTCCTGAATTTATCAAGCTTGTGTTCTATTTTATAAGGATTCCCCTCTCCCTTATAATATCTCGGGGAGTAATCGAAGCTCTTGTTTTTTCTAAGTTTTAAAGGGTTTCGCATGGTTTCCTTATCGCTACAACCTCAAAGGTACTCAAAATAGAAAAAAAGGGTCGGACCATCCTCCCAAAAAATGTTAACAGGGAATAAGTTCATGTGCAAGAGGCAAGAATCAAGAGGTGAGAATAGATACTATACAAAGTAGCTCTTGCTTTTGGGGTAATTTGAATATGGAGCTGTTGTATTTTTTGGTCTTAGCTTTTCCCTTGAAAGGGTTATCTGCCCAAAACTGCCATTTGAATGGCCACAATAGCCGCTTCGGTACCCTTGTTGCCGTGTTTGCCGCCACTTCTCGCTCTTGACTGCTCAATGTTGTCGTCGGTCAACACGCAAAAAATTACGGGAACATCGTAAGCCACGTTCAAATCCTTAATGCCTTGTGCGGTGGCACTGCAAACAAAATCAAAGTGACTGGTTTCGCCGCGGATTACACTACCTATGGCAACAACGGCGTCCAGCTTTTCCGTTTGGATCATTTTCTTGCATCCAAATGTCAGTTCAAAGCTACCGGGCACATTCCATCGCAGAATATGTTCAGGCAGCGCCCCGCAGTCCAAAAGTGCCTCTTTGGCTCCTTGGGCCAGCGCCTCGGTTATCTCACCGTTCCATTCAGAAACAACAATCCCAAACCGAAGGTCCTTCGCGTTTGGGATTTTGCTTTTATCGTAAACGGATAAGTTTTTGTTCTCTGTGGCCATCTTTTAGTTTTGCGCCAATCCAATAAGGGCGTCAACACCATTGGCTTCCTGTGAATCTGGATATTCTTCCTTAATCCTTTCAAAAAATTCCAATGCCTTTGCTTTTTCGTTCAAGTCCAAGGCAACTACTCCTGCCTTGTACAAGAATCGTGGGGCGGTAAATTCGTTGTCGCTATGCGCAATGGCCTTCTCGTAGTAATCCAAGGCATCTTCGGGCTGGTTCAATTGGGAAAATGCATCACCAATGCCTCCCTTTGCCATGGCTCCCATGATATCGTCATCGGATGAGAAACTTTCCAAATGCTCAATGGCCAAATCGTACTGTTTCAAATTCAGGTAGGTCATCCCAGCCGAGTACTTGGCCAAGTTGGCCGCTTTGGTACCGCTGTATTCCTCCATAATGTCCAAGAAACCGTATTTTCCCTGCGCACCGTTCAATGCCAAGGTGAACAACGAGTCCCTCTGGGTCTCACTGGCCAAAGCCTGATCAAAATATTGTTGAGGATAAAAAAGTTCGTTTGCAGCGGAAGCCTCTTTCGGATTTTGGATGAATTGATGGTAACCCAAATAGGCCAAAACACCGATAGCTACCACTCCGATAACGCCCAAAATGTAGTTTTGGTTCTTTTGAACCCATGCTTCGGTCTTGGAAGCACTTTCGTCCAACGTATTGAATACTTCGGCCGTAGTACTATCGTGTTCCTCTAGCTGAGCTTCCTCTTCCTTATTTTTTGGCTTAAAGCCTCTCTTCTTGTATGTTGCCATCCGTCATTTAATTGGTCGCGCAAAAATAAAGTTTTTATCCAAAACCAAAAGCTAATTTATTCGTTATTTTTGGATTCCCGTTTTTGATGGGCCACCTTTTAACCCCAAATTTGTTTCTCACGGTTTTTATGTTTTTAAGACATTTATCCTTAGTCAATTACAAGAATTTTGATTCCAAGACCTTGGAATTCGACCCGGTAATCAACTGTTTGGTGGGCGATAACGGGGTGGGCAAGACCAATGTTTTGGACTCCATTTACCACTTGTGCTTTGGCAAGAGCTACTTTAATCCCGTCTCTACGCAAAACATAAAACACGATACCGATTTTTTTGTGGTTGAAGGGGAGTTTGAGAAACAAGGACGGACCGAAAAAATATTATGCTCCTTTAAAAAAGGGACTAAAAAAGTGATCAAACGGAATGGAAAACCCTATGAAAAGTTTTCGGAACACATCGGCTTTTTGCCATTGGTCATCATTTCCCCTTCGGACCGTGACCTGATTTTAGAGGGCAGCGAGACCCGCAGAAAGTTTATGGATGGGGTCATTTCCCAATCGGATAAGGTGTATCTACACAACCTCATCAAATACAACAAGGTAGTTTCGCAGCGGAATTCCCTGCTCAAATATTTTGCCGCCAATCGAACGTTTGATAAGGACACCTTGAGCATTTACAATGAGCAAATGCAAACCTTAGGAACGGCCATCCACGAAAAGAGGGTAGCTTTTATTGAAGCTTTCTTGCCTATTTTCAAGGAACAATACCACAACATTTCGGAGAAGGACGAGCAAATCGACCTCACCTATGATAGCCAATTGACGGATGATTCCCTTTTGGACCTATTGGAAAAAAATATTGAGAAAGACCGTGCCCTTCAATACACATCGGTGGGGGTGCACAAGGACGACCTTAGCTTTACGATTGCAGGCCATCCCATCAAAAAATTTGGCAGCCAAGGCCAGCAAAAATCATTTTTGATTGCCTTAAAACTCGCTCAGTTTCATTTCATCAAGCAACTGGCGGATACCACTCCCATATTACTGTTGGATGATATTTTTGACAAACTGGATGAAAATCGGGTGTCCCATATCGTGGGATTGGTAAAGGATGAAAACTTTGGTCAGATCTTTATTAGCGATACCCATGCCGACCGTACCGAAAATGTGGTCAAGAACATCCATCAGAGTTATAAAATTTTTACCTTGTAGCATCATGCGAAGAATCCTTTTCATTTTGGTTATTTTGATGTTGTGGCGTTGTGGTAATCCGTCCGTGAACCCAGATGATTTGCATTATTTGAATGGGTATTGGGAAATTTCGGAAGTAGAATTCCCCAACGGAGCCATCAAGGAATATGGCATCAATCCTACTATCGATTTTATTCAAATAGAGGATGGAAAGGGATTCCGAAAAAAACTAAAGCCCCGATTTGATGGCACTTATGACACGTCAAAAGATGTGGAAAGCCTTTCTACTGCCACCACCAATGGCAGCATCCTGCTACGGTATTCAACCCCGTTGAGCGAATGGGAAGAAAAATTGGTACAGCTCGACTCCCTATCTTTTTCTGTGGTCAACGACGAAGGGGTGACCTACCGATATAATCGTTTTGAACCCATAAAAATTCCGCAATAATGGCCAAAAGACACAGTTCACATATCCCGTTAAGCGAAGCTTTGAGCGAGTTTATACAGGAAAACAAGCTGCAAAAGGGCATGGACAGGGTAAATGCACGTGATGCCTGGTCGAGCCTCATGGGAAACGGGGTAAACAACTACACCACCAGTGTGGAGTTGAAGAATGAAACCTTATATGTGTCTTTATCGTCTTCTGTGCTACGAGAGGAATTGAGTTTGGGCAAATCCAAGATCATTAAAATGATCAATGAAGAGTTGGGCAAGGAATTGGTGAAAAAACTGGTGTTACGGTAAAATGCGTCATGCTGAACTCGATTTAGCATCTCATCTTCAATATAAATTCAGTGTTATGCTTTGACTAGGCTCAGTTTCCGCACGGAATGACAATGTAGATTTCTCACTTACGTTCGAAATGACAAAAAAACGTCATGCTGAACTCGATTCAGCATCTCATCCTTAACATAGATTCAGCATTGTGCTTCGACTACGCTCAGCTTCCGTACAGAATGACAATGTAGATTTCTCACCTACGTTCGAAATGACAATAAGAACCCTGAGTCGTTTCGAGTGAGCGAAGCGACGAGAAATCCAACGTTGTTCATCAAACTGAATCCGCTTGCCAGTAATGGTTTTTTTCTAGATTTAACTCTTTTGGATTCCTAAATAACTACCAAAAAAAAGCCACCTGGATAGGTGGCTCTCTTAAAAAATATGTTGAGTATCGATTAGTAGATTTCCCTTCCAGAGAAGTGGAAAGCACCTTCGATAGCTGCGTTTTCATCGCTATCGGAACCGTGTACTGCATTTTCACCAATGCTGGCAGCATACAATTTTCTGATGGTGCCCTCGGCAGCCTCAGCTGGATTGGTGGCACCGATCAGTGCACGGAAATCATCCACGGCATTGTCTTTTTCCAAGATGGCTGCTACAATGGGACCTCTGGTCATAAACTCCACCAATTCACCAAAAAACGGACGCTCTTTGTGGATGGCATAGAATATTTCGGCATCCCTCTTGCTCAACTGTGTGTACTTCATGGCCACAATCTTAAATCCAGCAGCCGTAATTTTATCCAAAATTGCGCCAATGTACCCGTTTTCAACGGCATCAGGCTTAATCATGGTAAATGTTCTATTTCCAGTCATTTTTTAAATTTTGCGCAAACTTACGCTTTTTCGACCAAGGTACAAGGCTCAATAGCGTTGTTTTAACTCTTGCAGCACCTCTCCATTATCACCCATCATCCTAAATTCCGCCGCTTTATCCTGTATGTAGAGGTTAATGATTCCATAGCTTTTGTCTGACACCACCTCACCTACCCGATGTTGGTTCGGCTCCCCACTAAAGCTGGAATAGGAATGGGTAAGTCCGCTGCTGGTAAAGTCGATCAATGGATACGAAAGACCCGCAATATCGGTCTTGGAGAATTCCGAAATGTGTCGGTCACCCGACAAAAGTACCACACCCTTAGCCCCTGATTGGGCAATCAGACTTTCCAGTTTTTTAACTTCCAAGGGGAAGTTGCCCCAGGTCTCAAACCCATGTTCTCCTGACAGCACTTGAATACTGGACATAATCAAATTGAAATCGGCTTCAGATTGGTTCAGTTCATTCTCCAACCATTGCCATTGTTTTGCTCCCAAAATGGTAGCTGTGGAGTCCATGGTGGGTTCATAACGCCTTTGGGCATCATCACTTTTGATGAGATCACTTCTAAAATATCGGGTATCCAGCACTATAATTTTCACTTTTCCAGAGGGCAGCTCGTACTCATGGGAAGCATATACCCCTTCTTGATTCCTCCGTTCACTGTCCGCAGGAACATCCATAAAGTCCAAAAACACTTGCTGGCTCTCGGCCTTAATGGCAAAATCGGCCCCTCCATCGTTCACTCCAAAATCATGGTCGTCCCAAGTTCCAATCACCGGCACTTCCTTTTTCAATTCCGCATAGCCTGCAACCGTATCCTGCATGGCATAAATAGCCTTTAGTCGTTCCACGTCATCGGTATCGGCATAAACGATATCTCCGCCCCAAATCCAAACATCGGGTTGTTGTGCCACAATATCGTCCCAAAACAGGTTGGGTTCCTGCGACATGTTACAAGAGCCAAAAGCTACCACAAAATCGGGGGCTGTCTTTACTTGGGTCGCTTCTTGTTTTTCGGTTTTTTGTTTGCAGGCGGATAGCAGAAGTACTGCTGCCAGCAAGGTGTAAAATTGTTTCATGATGTATTTTTTCCGAACCAAAAATACGGATAAACCAAGTTACCTCTATATTATATTATTGTATATTTGGCCGCATGAATTCAGCGGATATCACTACAGTAAAGTCCATTCTTTCCAAGCCCCAAAAGATTGCCATCATCCCTCACAGAAACCCCGATGGGGATGCCATGGGCTCTTGTTTGGCACTCCACGGCTTTTTGAGCAAAAAGGGACATACCGTGGCGGTAATTGCTCCCAACGACTACCCTAAATTCCTCAAGTGGATGCCCGGCAACGATTCCGTTATCAATTTTGAGCGGGAAAATCCAAAGGCAAAGGAAGTGATTGATACGGCGACTGTAATTTTTACCTTGGATTTTAACGATTTGTCCCGCGTAGGACAGATGGAAAGCATACTGCAAGAAGCCAAGGCCGATTTTATTATGATCGACCATCACCAGCAACCCAGCGACTATGCAAAGGTGACCTATTCCGATGTAACCATGAGCTCTACCTGCGAGATGGTGTACAACTTTATCGATTTTTTGGGAGAAACAGACCAAATTGATGCCGATATCGCTACCAATTTATATACGGGCATTATGACGGACACAGGGTCTTTTAAATATCGTTCCACCTCCAGCAAAACACACCGCGTTGTAGCTGAACTGATTGACAAGGGAGCGGACAATATGGAAATCCACCGGGAGGTTTTTGATACCAACTCTCCATCCCGATTGCATTTGTTGGGCGTTGCACTGAGCAATATGGTTATTTTGCCCGAATACCGGACGGCATACATCACCCTGACACAGGATGAGCTGGACCAATATGACTTTAAAAAAGGGGATACCGAAGGGTTCGTAAATTATGGACTAACTTTGGAGGGCATTATTTTCGCGTTGATTTTTATTGAACATCGTGAAGAAGGCATTATCAAGATCTCGTTGCGCTCCGTCGGTGACTTTTCCGTTAACGAATTTGCCCGTGCGCACTTTAACGGGGGCGGACACAACAATGCCGCTGGCGGAAGAAGTGAGCTTGGCATGGAAGAGACCATAGCCCGTTTCAATGAAATCTTGAAATCCTATAAAAACAAATTGAATCCATGAGGTATTGTACCGCGTTGCTGTTGATGGTATTAGTGATAGGCTGTGGAGGACCGGAGCCAAGAAGACCCGTAGAAGTCAAATCGGGCAGTTTTTACAAGGAATCCATAGAACGCACCAAAAAGTTGTTGGCCGAAGAAGAAAAGGCCATCCGCAACATTATGGAGCAGGATACCGTACACGAATACCTTTCCAGTTCCAATGGCTTTTGGTACTTTTATGAAACCAAAAACGATACGGCCACTTATCAATTAAAAACAGGCGACCAAATCTTGTTTTCCTATAATTTGATGACCTTGGGCAACGATACCATCTACACGGCTGAGGAAATCGGACCGAAATCCCATGTAATCGACAAGCAGCAATTGTTCCCTGGGCTTCAAAATGCGGTGAAACTGCTTAAAATCAATGAAAAAGCCACATTTTTGTTCCCCTCTCCCCTCGCCTACGGCTATCAAGGGGACAACAAGGCCATTGGCCCCAAAACACCTTTAAAATCATCCGTAGAATTACACACCATAATCATAGATAACGACAGTTTAAACTAAAACCATAACAAATGAAAAAACTATTTTACATCATACCCTTATTTCTCCTGGTGATCATAGGATGCAAATCGAGCAAATATGCCGATTTGGGCGACGGTATTTTTGCCGACATCCAGACGACCAAAGGGGACATCATCATCCAATTGGAATACAAAAAAACCCCGGTCACCGTTGCCAATTTTGTATCCTTGGCCGAGGGCAAGAATCCTTTTGTAAGCGATGAATACAAGGATAAAAAATTCTATGACGGTATTATTTTCCACCGGGTCATCAAAGATTTTATGATTCAAGGTGGTGACCCAACAGGTTCAGGTAGTGGCAATATTGGCTATACGTTTAAGGATGAATTCAACGATTCCTTGCGCCACTCCAAAAAAGGAATCCTATCCATGGCCAACAGAGGTCCTAAAACCAACAGCAGCCAATTCTTTATCACCCATAAAGCTACCCCGTGGTTGGATGGCAAGCACACCGTTTTCGGGGAAGTGGTAGCAGGAATGGATGTGGTCGATTCCATTGCCAATGTAAAAACCGGTCAGCGCGACAAGCCCGCCACCGATGTGGTAATGAACCACGTGGAAATTGTTCGCAACGGCAAAGAGGCAAGACAATTTGATGCCGTTAAAATCATGAGCGACTACTTTGAGGAGGCCAAGGCGGAAGAGGAAGCCTTTAAAAAAATGAAGGAAGATTTGGTAGCTCAGTTCAACGAACAAATCAACGAGGCAGAAGAAACTTCAAGCGGACTTCGCATTCTAAGTTTGAAGGAAGGTGAAGGCGAAGAGCCCAAAGTGGGACAAATGGTAATGGTAAACTACGCCGGTTGGTTGTTCAATGGTGAGCTGTTCGATAGTAACATTCAAGAGGTTGCGGAAAAATTCAATCAATTGAATCCGGGCAGAAGAGATCAGGGCGGTTACCGACCATTCCCTATGTCCTACAGCCCAGATGCACAGCTAGCCGCTGGTTTCCGTGAAGGGTTGTTGACCATGAAGGTCGGAGACAAAGTACGTTTGTTCATTCCACCACATTTGGGATATGGAGAAAACGACTACGGCCCCATTCCAGGAGGTTCTACCTTGGTTTTTGACGTAGAAATTGTTGGAATCCAAGAATAACGACACTACAACATCACACAAAAAGCCGTACTTTTCGTGCGGCTTTTTTATTGCCCTAACAAATTTGCCTTTCTTGTTCCATGCGACAAAAAACCAAGACCATCATTGCCATCGCACTCCCGATTCAAGTCGTATTGGTCCAATGGATAGGGAGTAATCCCCAATTTGTGGAAGATTATTATAGCAATGGTCTATACCTTTACATTTCAAGCTTTTTGAGAATTGTATTTGGTTGGATTCCGTTTTCGATGGGGGATATCATCTACACCGCGCTTGGTATCTTGGCCATCCGGTTTGTTTATAAAAACTGGAAAACCATCACAAAGAAGCCGCTACTTTTCTTAAAGGATATTGTCGTAGTGCTTTCCCTTGTGTTTTTTGCATTCCACCTACTTTGGGGCATGAACTATCATAGACAACCCATCACTTGGAAACTTGGGATAGAGCAGGAATATACGGTTGACGAGCTGGTGGAGTTTACTCGGTATATCGTAACCCAAACCAATCAATATCAACATGAAATTACTGGAGATACCATTTCGCCAGTACATATCCCCTATTCCAAATCGGAAATATTTACCAAAACGGAAGAGGCCTACGACAACTTTGCAAAGCAATACCCAGATTTCGGGTTTGAGTATCACAGCTTAAAATCATCCATTTATAGCGTACCCCTAACTTTTATGGGCTATGGGGGATACCTGAACCCCTTTACGAACGAAGCCCAAGTGAACGGGATTACGCCCAAGTTCAGATTACCAACGGTGAGTTGTCACGAAGTGGGACACCAATTGGGTTATTCTGCGGAAGGAGCAACCAATTTTATCGGTTTTTTGGTGGCTTCGGAAAGTGACGATTCATATTTTAAGTATTCCGCCTATAACCATGCTTTGGGGTATTGCTTAACGGACCTATTTTACAAAGATGAGGAGCGGTACAATGAGATAGTGGCCACCATCAACATGGGGGTCAAAGAAAATTTTAATGAATTACGCGATTTTTGGGAAAAATATGAGAATCCAATGGAACCTATCTTTAAATCCGTGTTCAACACATTTTTAAAGGTGAACAACCAAAAAGAAGGCATCAAAAGTTACAATGGCGTCGTAGGACTCATGATCAACCACCGAAAACAGCAGATGGGTCACCTTTCAAACTTGTAGAGTCCTCTAAGTTAGGTTATATTTAGTGCGACTAATTCAATTTAAACCCTATGAAACTTAAACTTTTAGCGCTGCTTTTCTTCATGGGCAGTGTTTCTTTGTTGGCACAGGATTACTTTCCGATAAACGACGGTGTCAAAGCAAAGAAAAACAACAATTACATGGCATTCACCAATGCCAAGATCTATGTAACCCCTACCCAGGTCATCGACAAGGGTACGCTGCTCATTCAAAATGGCAAAGTGGTACAAGTGGGGAAATCCGTGAACATTCCCAAGAATGCGGTCGTGGAGGACCTTAGCGGAAAATCCATCTACCCATCATTTATCGATATTTACTCAGGCTTTGGGGTAAAACTTCCCGAAGAGGCCAGAGGAGGCGGTAGGTCTGCACAATATGAGCCATCGAGAGAGGGCTTTTACTGGAACGACCATATTATGCCAGAGAATGATGCCATCAATAACTTTTCGTATGATGCCAAAGCGGCCAAAGAGCTCAGAAATGCGGGATTTGGTGCTATCAATGCCCATATCGAGGACGGTATCGCCAGAGGAACCGGACTATTGGTTGCTTTGAACGATGAAGCTTCCGAAGCACAACGCATACTTTCCGATAGGTCGGCACAATATTTCTCTTTTGAAAAAAGTAGGGCCTCACGTCAGTCCTACCCAAGTTCCCTAATGGGTGCCATGGCCCTTATGCGCCAGGTGTATTACGACATGGACTGGTACAGCAAAGGCAATGTAGATACCAAGGACCGTTCCTTGGAAGCATTGATCGCCAACCAAGGCCTCACCCAAATTTATGCCGCTGGTGACAATGGCAATGTGTTGCGAGCCGATAAAATCGGCGACCTTTTCGGGATTCAGTATACCATTTTGGCCGGAGGCGATGAATATGAGCGCATCGATGACATTAAGGCAACCAATGCCAAACTGATCTTGCCGCTCAATTTCCCGGATGCCTTTGATGTATCCAACCCTTACGAAGCAAAATACATTGCTTTGAAAGACATGAGACATTGGAACTTGGCGCCATCAAACCCAAAAGTGTTGGCAGACAATGGCGTGGAGTTCTCCATAACCCTTCATGGCCTGAAATCACCAAAGGATTTGAAAGAAAAAATCATGAAGGCCATTACTTACGGACTTTCCAAAACCAAAGCTTTGGAAGCCTTGACGACTGTTCCCGCACAAATTTTAGGGAAATCGAACGAAATAGGCACCCTTCAAGCAGGAAGCCAAGCCAACTTCTTGATTACTTCAGGTGACCTATTTGACAAAGGAACCACCCTCTACGAAAACTGGGTACAGGGCACCAAAAATATTATAGAAAGCATGGACGTAATCGACATTCGCGGTGATTATGACCTTGCTGTCAACGGCACCACCTACAAAGTTTCCTTGACCGGAGATGCCAGTAAGCCAAAGGCAGAAATCAAAAAAGGAGATACAACCGTAGATTCCAAGATAGATTATTCCGCTGATTGGCTGAACATTTCCTTTAGCGAGGACAATGTGGGTTCTTACCGAATGGTGGCCCAAGTAATGCCAAACACTAAGACCATTAAAGGAAATGTAGTGCTGCCGAATGGCGACGAAACATCGGCAACTTTGACTCAGACCGCTGGGTTCGAGGAGAAGGCCAAAGATGAAAAGCAAGCCGAAAAGCCAGAGCTTATCGCACTAACCTATCCGAATGTGGGCTATGGATACAAGACCAAGCCAAAGCAGGAGGATATGCTCTTCAAGAACGCTACGGTTTGGACCGGTGAAAGCATTTTGGAAAATACGGATGTCCTCATCAAAAAAGGAAAGATTGCCAAAATAGGCAAAGACCTTCGTGCTGGTGGCGCTACTGTTGTGGATGCAACGGGCAAGCACCTAACCGCAGGAATCATTGACGAGCATACGCATATCGCGGCCCTTTCCATCAACGAGGGCGGTCAAAACTCATCCGCCGAAGTGCATATGGAGGATGTGGTAGACCCCAAGGACATGGACATTTACCGCAACTTGGCCGGTGGTGTGACCACAGCCCAATTATTGCACGGTTCCGCCAACCCGATTGGAGGACAATCAGCCATTTTACGATTTAAGTGGGGCGAAAATGCCGAAGGATTGATTTTCGAAAACTCACCCAAGTTCATCAAGTTTGCCTTGGGCGAGAACGTAAAGCAATCCAACTGGGGCAGTTATTCCCGTTTCCCACAGACCAGAATGGGTGTGGAGCAGGTCTACACGGATTACTTCCAACGCGCCAAAGAATACGATGAGTTGAAAAAGAGTGGACAACCCTACCGCTACGATGAGGAGATGGAAACCTTGGCGGAAATTTTGAATGGGGAACGTTTCATTTCTTGCCACTCCTACGTACAAAGTGAAATCAACATGATGATGAAGGTGGCTGAAAAATTTGGCTTCCGCGTCAACACGTTCACCCACATCTTGGAAGGCTACAAAGTAGCCGATAAAATGGCCGAACACGGTGTTGGAGGGGGAACCTTTAGCGACTGGTGGGCCTACAAATACGAAGTAAACGACGCCATTCCATACAACGCAGCCATCATGACAAGTCAAGGGGTGACCGTGGCCATCAACAGTGATGACGCCGAGATGTCGAGAAGGTTGAACCAAGAAGCCGCCAAAACGGTAAAATATGGTGGCATGTCAGAAATTGAAGCTTGGAAAACAGTCACTTTGAACCCAGCCAAGTTGTTGCATTTGGATGACCGCGTAGGTAGCATCGAAGAAGGCAAGGATGCCGATGTGGTACTTTGGACGGACCATCCACTTTCGATTTACGCCAAAGCCGAAAAAACCTTGGTGGAAGGAGCGGTTTATTTTGACTTGGAAAAAGATAAAATGATGAGGGAGTCGGTCAAAAAAGAGCGAAATAAGCTGATTGGCATGATGCTGAACGAGAACAAAAAGGGAGGTGACTCCCGAACTCCGGTTCAGAGCAAGAAAGAACGATTTGAATGTGACACCCTTTAAAAAATAAGACATGAAAAAAATAATCTTAATCATAACATTAGTTTTTGGGGTCACATTGAACGCACAGCAGACCCCTGCCCCACCTCAATCGGAGCAAGTTGCCATTATTGGTGCAACGGCCCATATTGGTAACGGAGAGGTCATAGAGAATTGTACCATCATTTTTAATGATGGAAAGATTACCGCCATCGGTGCCGGTTTAACGGCGCCCACAGAAGGCACCACGATCAATGCCGAAGGCAAACACGTGTATCCAGGATTTATCGCACCCTCCAAATCATTGGGATTGGTAGAGGTTGACGCGGTGAGAGCTAGTGACGATCAGGACGAAATCGGGGAAATGATTCCCCATGTTCGTAGTTTGATTGCTTACAATGCAGAATCGAAAGTAGTGGAAAGTATGCGTCCCAATGGTGTTCTCATAGGACAAATCACTCCTCAGGGTGGCACCATTTCGGGAACCTCCAGTATTGTACAGTTTGATGCGTGGAACTGGGAGGATGCAGCTTTAAAAACAGATGATGGTATTCACATGAACTGGCCCAATTTCTTTAGAAGGGGTCGTTGGTGGGCCGGTGAGGAAAGAGGGTTTATTCCTAATAAGGAGTATGCCAAGGAAATGGATGATATTAAAATGTTTTTCCAGAATTCCATCGCCTACGGAAAAACCGGAGCGGGTGATAAAAATTTGCCCTTTGCGGCCATGCAAGGACTTTTTGATGGGTCCCAGCGTCTCTACATCCATGCCGATGGCGAAAAGGAAATGACCGATGCCGTTACGCTAGCCAAGAACATGGGCGTGAAAAATGTGGTCATCGTGGGCGGTTACCGCGCCAATAAAATCGCTGGATTCCTAAAGGAACACAACATTCCAGTTTTGGTTAACGTAACCCACTCTTTGCCCGAGTTTGATGATGATGATTACGATTTGACCTATAAATTACCCAAGTTATTGGTGGATGCCGGATTATTGGTGGCCATTCAGAATGAGGATATGGCCAATTTCCAAACCCGAAACATGGCGTTTTACGCAGGACAGACCGTGGCGCAGGGATTGGACAAAGAAACCGCTTTACAATTGATTACGGGCAATACCGCAAAAATTTTGGGTATTGACGATATGTACGGAACCTTGGAAGAAGGGAAAAGCGCCACTTTGTTCATCTCCGAAGGAGATGCTTTGGACATGCGCACCAACAAACTCTCCAAGGCCTATATTGATGGCAGGGACATTTCGTTGGAAACCCACCAGACCGAACTTTGGAAACGGTACATGGGCAAATATGAAAGACAACAGGAGGGCCAATAGGTCTCGGAAATAGAAGAGAGGCTGTCTGAAAAGTATTGAAACACGTCATTCTGAATTCATTTCAGAATCTCACCATACTGATAAACAAATCATTATGAGAACCTGAAACAAGTTCAGGTTGACAAAAACTGACTTTTTAGATAGCCTTTTTTTTCATGTTCCCTTTTAATTCATTTGGATGGATACATACTCCCCTGCTTCAGGTTTGGCATAAAACGCATCAGGTTTTGATTTACCATCAAGTGTAACCTCCTCAAAGGTCACGGAATTAACAGGTTCCAATATAGTTCTTCCCTTGTACTTGTGCCAGGTGATGGTCTTTGGCAGCATTAAGCCATTAACCTCTTGCCAATCACCATAATTGATCCATTTCACGTTGTCGGAGCTTTCTCCTGAGCGGTACGTCACCGTGTACCCCAACCAAGCCATTTGATGGGTGTCTGGATCAAAATGAATAAAATATTCGTCCTTGGACGATGCCCCTACTCCAGATTCATAGGCTATTTGGATTCCAGGGTATTTCTTTCCTTCATATTCCAAATCGGGCGCGGCGGAATAGACAATGCCGTCATCGGCCAACACAAAGGGCATGGCATAAAAGTAGAACATCAAATTATGATAAAAGCCCACATCACCTTCGTACTTTCCACTGCCATTCATGAGCCAAGCCTGTTCCCCATCAAAACCCATGGAAAATTGTTCGGTATCGATTCTGTCCTTTCTGGACCAAAGGTCAATGGTATGGGTTTCGGGCATATTAGGCTTGGGAATCACGTAGGACATTGTGCGTTGTGCTTTCCACTGTGTCAAGCCACCATGCGCCTCAAACACCTTTGCGAGTGCATCGGGATAAACAGTTTCACTTTTCATGCTCTCCTGAACCTCGGTTACCGGAGCTTCGTTTGTTTCGTTTTTAGCTTCTTGTTTGCAGGCAACAAGGCCCAACAAAAACAAAAAAACAGTTAATTTGTTCATGGTCTAGGTTTTAACACTTGGTCGAAAACCCCTTTCAATAATTACAGGAATGGCTATTTTTACCATGCCTATGGAAGCCAAAGTAATCAGTAGTGCCCAAAATCCGTTGATTAAAAAAATCCTACTGCTCAAGGAGAAATCCCGCGAACGCAGAAAGAATGGGCTTTTTGTTGTGGAAGGTCAGCGTGAAATTGAATTGGCCCTAAAAGGAGGTTACCGATTGCAAACCCTTCTTTTTTGCCCAGAAATTATGGGTT
Organism: Allomuricauda sp. MMSF_3307; assembly: GCF_030733585.1. NCBI lineage: Bacteria > Pseudomonadati > Bacteroidota > Flavobacteriia > Flavobacteriales > Flavobacteriaceae > Allomuricauda > Allomuricauda sp. MMSF_3307. The sequence goes on along the minus strand of NZ_JASHIQ010000002.1, from coordinate 199,848 downwards.
CCGTTTCCATTGGGGCATTTACTGCCCAATCAAACCCAGAAATGGTACAGGTTTCCGAAAGTGTTTACGGCAAAATCGCACATCGGGCCACTACGGAAGGCCTTCTGGGCATCATGGAATCCAAAGATCATGGATTGGAGCACATTTCCTTTTCCAGTACATCACCTTTGGTGTTGGTTGCCGAAGCTCCCGAAAAGCCGGGCAATATTGGCGCCCTGCTGCGAACTGCCGATGCGGCTGCCGTAGATGCCGTTTTGATTGCAAATCCCAAATCCGACCTGTATAGTCCAAACATTATCCGTTCCAGCGTGGGTTGTCTGTTTACCAACCAAATTGGCGTAGGAACCACGGACGAGATCATTGCTTTTTTACAAACCAACCAAATCAAAATTTACTGTGCTGCCTTAACCGCTTCCAAAAATTATGTGGACTGTGATTTTAAAGCCGCTTCGGCCCTAGTGATGGGTACCGAGGCTACTGGATTGACCGAAAAATGGCTTCAAAATTCCGACCAAAACATCATTATACCGATGCAAGGAGAAATAGACTCCATGAATGTTTCGGTATCCGCTGCAATACTTATATTTGAGGCGAAGCGCCAGCGCGGATTTTAAGCTATGGAAAAAAACTTGCTCTTTTATGTCATCCTGGCCATCCTTGTGGTCCAATATCTGGCTCACCAGTATTTGGAGTACCTGAACGCCAAGCGTTTCAAATCGACCGTACCTCCTGAACTGGCCGATGTTTTTGATGAATCTGAATATCAAAAATCCCAACAATACAAACGGACCAATTACAAGTTCGGGGTAATTTCTGATGGTTTTTCCTTGATCTTGACCATCTGCTTTCTGGTTTTTGGAGGTTTCGAGTGGGTAGATCAATTTACACGTTCCATCACCGAAGACCCGATTCCCATGGCATTGATTTTCTTCGGGATCATTATGCTGGGAAGTGCTCTTTTGGGCCTACCGTTTTCCTATTACAGAACATTTGTGATCGAAGAGGAATATGGGTTCAACAAAACCAGTCCATCCACCTTTTTCTCGGATAAACTAAAAGGAGGCATCCTCACGGTTATTCTTGGAGGCGGTATTTTGACATTGTTCATGTTGTTTTATCAATCCACAGGACCTTATTTTTGGATCTATGCGTGGATAGCCGTTGGTATTTTCATCCTGTTCATCAATTTGTTTTACAGTCGATTGATCGTGCCCCTGTTCAATAAACAAACGCCCTTGGAAGACGGAAGCCTTAAAAGTTCCATAGAAAACTACGCCCAAAAAGTGGGTTTTGAACTTCAAAATATCTTTGTTATCGATGGTTCCAAGCGCTCCACTAAAGCGAATGCCTATTTTTCTGGTTTCGGAAAAGAAAAACGCATTACCTTGTTCGATACCCTGATCCAAGATTTGAGCGAGGATGAAATTGTAGCCGTTTTGGCGCACGAGGTCGGACACTACAAACGTAACCACATCATTGTCAACCTGATTGTCTCCTTATTGACGACAGGACTTACCCTTTACATTCTATCATTGTTCATCAACCATCCCGAAATCTCATTGGCCATTGGGGTATCCACTCCTAGTTTCCATGCCGCATTGGTAGGGTTTGCATTGTTGTACAGTCCCATATCGGAACTTACGGGATTGCTCATGAACTATGTGTCGAGAAAATTTGAATTTCAGGCTGATGACTTCGCGAAGACTACCTTTGCTTCGCAACCGTTGGTATCTTCCTTAAAGAAGTTGTCCAAAAAGAGCTTGAGCAACCTCACGCCCCACCCCGCTTATGTTTTTGTGCACTACTCCCATCCGCCCTTGGTAGAGCGCATCCGAAACCTTAAGGCATAGATTTTGTTGTTTAGATAATAAGATTGTAGTAAATTTAATATACTATGACAGAGGCTGCTATTGAAAAAGAGAACAAGGAGATTGCGAAGCAGTACAAAGAATTGCTCCGCATAAGCTACCAAACGTTGACGGATGAGGACAAGAAGTTGATTCGGTCAGCCTTTGATGTGGCCGTGGATGCCCATAAGGACCAGCGTCGCAAATCGGGCGAAGCCTATATTTTTCATCCCATTGCCGTTGCCAAGATCGTTGCTTCGGAAATCGGGCTGGATGCTGTATCCATTGCTTCCGCCCTACTGCACGATGTAGTTGAGGACACTCCCTACACCCTATCGGATATTGAACGAATGTTCGGGGAAACAGTGGCTCGAATTGTTGACGGACTCACCAAAATAGCCCACCTCAAGAAGGATAAGGACATCAGTCAGCAAGCGGAGAATTTTAGAAAAATGCTGCTCACGCTCCATGATGATGTACGGGTCATCATCATTAAGATTGCAGATCGTTACCATAACATGCTCACCATGGACTCCATGCCCGAGCACAAGCAGGTGAAAATTGCATCGGAGACCTTGTACATTTACGCTCCTCTGGCCCACCGTATTGGTCTGTACAACATCAAAACGCATCTAGAGGATCTCTCCCTAAAATATACGGAGCCAGAGGTCTATCACGACATACTTGCCAAAATTGAGGATACGGAAGAAGAAAGTCTGTCCTATATCGAGGACTTTTCCAATGTAATCCGTACCTCATTGGACCGGGAGGGACTCAACTATTACATCAAAGGGCGCATGAAGTCCATTTTCTCCATCAGAAGGAAAATGAAGGCCCAAAATGTCACTTTTGATGAAGTCTACGACAAGTTTGCCATCCGGATCATCTATAAGTCCGACCGTAAGAACGAGAAATTCCTTGCTTGGAAAATCTATTCCATTGTTACGGACCACTTTACCCCCAACCCCATCCGTTTGCGCGATTGGATCACCTCTCCCAAATCCACGGGCTACGAGGCACTCCACATCACCGTAATGGGGCCCAAAGGGAAATGGGTGGAAGTTCAGATACGAAGTGAGCGTATGCACGAGATTGCTGAAAAAGGATATGCCGCCCATTTTAAGTACAAGCATGGGAACCAAAAGGAACAAGGTATAGAGGAATGGTTGAACAAACTGCAGGAAGCTCTGGAAACCGCCAATGGCAATGCGGTGGATTTTGTGGAGGAATTCAAACTGAACCTATACGCAAAGGAAATATTTGTATTCACTCCTAAAGGAGACCTAAAATCAATGCCCAAAGGGTCTACGGCCCTCGATTTTGCCTTTAACATTCATACAGAAATCGGTATGAAGACCCGTGGAGCCAAGGTCAACGGGAAATTGGTTCCCCTGGGAACAAAATTGAGGAGTGGGGACCAAGTGGAAATCATCACTTCCGATAGCGCCAAACCTTCACAAAGCTGGTTGGATTATGCCGAAACGGCAAGGGCACGATCCAAGATCAAATCGTCCCTGAGCGAAGAGAAGAAAGAAGTGGCCGAAGAAGGCAAGGAAATCTTGCGCCGCAAGCTCAAGGCCCAAAAAATCAATTTGAACGAGGATACCGTCAACAAATTGGTGACCTTTTTCAAATTAAAGACCAGTTTGGACCTGTTTTACCGCGTGGGTATCGGCGTTATCGACAATGAGAAGTTAAAGGATTTTGCCTCATCCTATCACAATGCGTTCATCAATTTCTTTAAAAACAGGATTCGAAAAACCCCTGTACCTAAAGATGTTGACAAGAACGAGATTACCACCAAATACGACTTGCTCGTGTTTGGCAAGGAAGAAGAAAGGCTCAACTATAAATTGGCGCAATGCTGCAACCCTATTCCCGGGGATGATGTATTCGGTTTTGTAAGTGTCAACGATGGGATCAAAGTGCACAAAAAAAACTGTCCCAATGCCATTTCGCTGCAATCCAACTATGCATATCGAATTATCAGTGCCAAATGGATAGATTCATCACAAGAGGAATTTTCGGTGGATATACAACTTACCGGTATCGACAATATGGGATTGGTAAAGGACATCACCAAGATCATTTCGGAAAACATGCACGTGAATATGCGCAACCTTAACTTTAGCGCAGATGGCGGTACATTCAAAGGAAAAATCACTTTGGTCGTGAAAAACAACAACATCCTTAAAAGGCTGATGAACAATTTAAAGCAAGTCGAAGGAATCGATAAAGTGACCAGAATTTAATTTTTAACTGTACCTTTGTGCATTAGCATAGGTAGAAAGCCATGGGAAACAATAAAAATCAGGAAATTGTAAAAAACGTGTTCACGGCCTATCTTGAGGAAAAAGGACACCGCAAGACCCCTGAACGCTACGCCATTTTACAGGAAATTTACGATAGTGACGACCATTTTGATGTGGAATCCCTTTACATTAAAATGAAGACCAAAAACTACAGGGTGAGTCGAGCTACACTGTACAATACCATCGAGCTTTTATTGGAGAGCAAACTGGTCCGTAAACATCAATTTGGTAAAAATCAGGCGCAATACGAAAAATCCTATTTTGATCGCCAGCATGATCATGTTATCCTTACGGACACTGGCGAGGTGGTGGAATTTTGTGATCCTCGCATCCAATCCATCAAAAAAACAATCGAAGAGGTGTTTGATATAAAAATCAACAATCACTCTTTATACTTCTACGGAACACGAAACAAAGAAAAAAACCTAACTGAATAACCCAAACATTACATGGTAGATTTATTGCTTGGACTCCAATGGGGAGACGAAGGAAAAGGAAAAATTGTTGATGTACTGACCAAGGAATACGATATTATCGGCAGATTTCAAGGAGGCCCAAACGCAGGCCATACGCTGGAATTTGATGGCATAAAACACGTATTGCACACTATCCCCTCAGGAATATTCCATAAAAATGCCATGAATGTCGTCGGGAACGGAGTGGTAATCGACCCGGTCATCTTCAAAAAAGAGCTGGATAATCTGGAAAAGTTCAATATTGATATTGAATCCAAATTGCTGATTTCCCGAAAGGCACATTTGATCCTGCCAACCCACCGTTTGTTGGATGCCGCCTCCGAAGCTTCCAAAGGAAAGGCCAAAATTGGGTCTACCCTAAAGGGTATTGGCCCCACCTATATGGACAAAACAGGCCGAAACGGAATGCGTGTCGGGGATTTGGAATTTGACGATTGGAAGACCAAATACCGAGCCCTTGCCAATAAGCACGAGGCTATGATCGATTTTTACGATGTGGATATTGAATACAACTTGGAAGAGTTGGAGGCCGAGTTCTGCGAAGGAGTGGAAACCCTGAAAAAACTCACCTTTATCGATAGTGAGGAATACATCTTCAAAGCGCAGGCCGAAGGCAAAAAAATCTTGGCCGAAGGAGCTCAAGGTTCCCTATTGGATATCGACTTTGGCACCTATCCTTATGTAACTTCTTCCAACACTACAGCCGCAGGTGCATGTACCGGTCTGGGCGTAGCACCGAACAATATTAAGCGGGTTTTGGGCATCTTCAAGGCTTACACTACGCGTGTGGGCAGCGGACCTTTCCCAACCGAACTTTTTGATGAAGATGGGGCCACCATGGCCAAAGTGGGCAACGAATTTGGAGCCACCACAGGAAGACCACGCCGCTGTGGCTGGTTGGATTTGGTCGCACTCAAATATGCCGTACAAATCAACGGGGTGACAGAGCTGATGATGATGAAAGCCGATGTGCTCAGTGGTTTTGAAACCATTAAAGTGTGTACTGCCTACAAATACAAAGGGGAAGAAATCCAACATTTACCTTACAATATTGAAGAGGAATACGTAACGCCCATCTACAAGGAAATGAAAGGATGGTCGCAGGATTTGACGAAAATGTCAAAATCGGAAGACTTGCCCGCCAATTTGAACGACTATATCGCCTTTTTGGAACAACAGTTGAACGTACCCATTAAAATTGTATCCGTAGGTCCGGACAGGCTCCAGACCATCCACCGATAGGCTTCGGTTTTTTGTTCATTTTTCAGTATCTTTTTTGTCCGATTGAGTTTGGGTAACAACCCTATTTCGCCAATTGTATCGATAAAAAACTGTACTATGAATAAAATCTGGACACTTCTTTTTTTGATGGGAACCATGGTTTCCTGCACTAAGGAACCTGCCACCTTAAACGTAACATCACCTAGCGGTAACAACGCCATCCATTTTCATCTTTCCGAAGATGGAACACCCTATTATTTGGTGCGTCACGGTGAAAAAACCGTAATCGACTCCTCAGCCATGGGATTCGATTTTAAGGACCAAGAGCCTTTAAAATCAGGGTTAAACCTGGTCAGCTCCACCCAAAATACCGTAAACGAAACTTGGGAAATGCCTTGGGGCGAACAAAGGGAGGTGGTGAACCACTACAACGGGATGGTCGTTACCTTGGAGGAATCAGCAGCCCCCAACCGTCAATTCAATATCTATTTCAGGGCTTATGACGACGGTATCGGATTTCGGTACGAGTTTCTTCCCCAACAGGATAGAGACAGTATCATCATCATGGACGAGAATACCGAATTCCAACTGACCGAAGACTATACTACCTGGTGGATTCCCGGTGACTGGGATATTTACGAACACCTCTACAACACCACCAAAGTCTCGGAAATCGATGCCCTATCCAAAAGGAACAATGCCGACCTTGCCGCAACCTACATTCCCGAGAATGCCGTGAACACTCCTGTGACCATGCGGGGCGAAGATGGACTTCACTTGAGCTTTCATGAAGCCAACCTTACGGACTATGCCGGAATGACCTTGAAAGTGGATACGGAGTCTTTACTGTTGACCAGTGAATTGGTGGGTTCCGACCGATTGGGATACAAAGTAAAACGGGAACTTCCCTTTAAAACACCGTGGCGAAGCATCCAGATTGCGGACAAGGCCAGTGAACTCATCGAATCCAAATTGATTGTCAATTTGAACGAACCCAATAAACTTGGGAACATGAGCTGGTTCGAACCCAAAAAATATGTGGGCATCTGGTGGGAAATGCATGTGGGCCAATCCACTTGGGACTATGCCGGTTCGCAGGACATGAACACCTTCACCCAAGATTTAAAACCCACGGGGAAGCATGGCGCGACCACCGAAAACACCAAAAGATATATCGATTTTGCAGCCAAAAACAATATCAAAGGAGTGTTGGTCGAAGGTTGGAATACCGGATGGGAACATTGGATAGGTTTTGAGGACCGTGAAGGCGTTTTTGATTTTGTGACCCCCTACCCCGATTACGATTTGGAAGAATTGAACCGCTACGCCAAGGAAAAGGGAGTGGAAATCATCATGCACCACGAGACCTCCGCTGCACCGCGGACTTACGAACAACAATTGGATACGGCTTTCCAACTGATGAAAAAATACGACATGAGTTCGGTCAAAACTGGATATGTGGGCGAAATTATTCCCAAAGGAGAATACCACCATGGCCAATGGATGGTGAACCATTACCGAAAAGTGCTGGAAACAGCTGCAGGGTACAAGGTGGCCATCAACGCCCATGAACCCATCAAAGCCACAGGAATCCGAAGAACTTATCCCAACGCCATTGCCAGGGAAGGACTTCGCGGTCAGGAATTCAACGCATGGTCGGCCGATGGTGGAAATCCCCCCGAACACTTACCCATTGTTGCCTTTACACGAATGTTGGCCGGTCCAATAGATTTTACACCCGGTGTTTTTGATATTGAAATTCCCGGCAAGGAAAATAATAGGGTCAGTACCACTATTGCGCAGCAGTTGGCACTTTATGTGGTCATCTACAGCCCTGTGCAGATGGCCTGCGACCTACCGGAAAATTATGAAAACCAGCCTGCTTTCCAGTTTATCAGGGATGTGGGCGTAGATTGGGACGAAACCCATGTACTAAATGGCGAGGTGGGCGATTACGTCACTATTGCTCGAAAAGAGCGGGAAACAGGCAACTGGTTCGTTGGTGGGATTACCGATGAAAACGCCAGAGAGGTTACCCTCAATTTTGATTTTCTGGAAGATGGTGTAACCTACAAGGCCACCCTTTATAAAGATGCAGCAGATGCGCATTACCGAAACAATCCAACGGCCATTACCATTGAGGATGTTGACATTAGCAAAGGGACCTCATTGACCATTCCAATGGCTGAAGGTGGTGGTTTTGCCATCAGTTTGATGAAAACTAAATGACTGGCACCCTAAAGTTATGTGACTAGGGTCACTGTAGCTTAGAAAGAACAGGGTTATTTTTGATTAAAATCAAAATTAGCAAGACATGACACATCATCTCAACAGAATTGGACTGGACAAACAAGCGTCAAATGAACTGGCCAATAAACTCAATGAACTTTTGGCCAACTATCAACTGTTTTACATGAATGCCCGTGGTTTTCATTGGAACATTAAAGGCGAAAAGTTTTTTGAGCTTCATATAAAGTTTGAGGAACTGTACAACGATTCATTAATCAAAATCGATGAAATCGCAGAGCGGATTCTGACCTTGGGGTTTGTTCCCTTGCACACCTATGCCGATTATTCCAAAATATCCAAGATTAAAGCGGCCAAGAACGTATCCGATGGCAACAAAGCGATTCAAGAAATTTTGAATGGATACGAAGTACTGCTGCCACTTGAGAGGGAGCTTTTGGAAATGTCGGGAGATTCAAGTGATGAGGGCACTAATGCGCTGATGAGCGATTACATCCGGGAGCAAGAAAAATTAATTTGGATGTACTCTGCTTACTTAAACCAATAATTTATATGACCAAACACATCCTTAAGGATTTATTGGATCAAAATATAAAAACGTGCAGTTACACGTTAAAGGAAATCGACCAAAAGAACAGTACCTTACGATTGAACGACGATACCGCTTCCGTGGGCTTCATCTATCGCCACATAGGAGAAATCATGCACTTGACCAGTCAGTTTTTCGGTATTCCTACTTCAGTTCAAAATACCACTATGGGGGAACAGGATACAGGGAAAACCTACCATTGGGAAGAAAGCAAGAAATTGGTGGAAGACGGTTACCAAATACTAAAGGATTTGGTGGAAAACCTTTCCGAGGAGGAGTGGATGGAAACCATTGAAACTCCATTTTTTGGACCAATTTCCAGAATCAAGTTGTTCGGACATATCCTGTACCACAACAGCTATCATTGCGGTCAAATCACCCTAGCCCTCAAAAGGGGAAAATAAAACTCTGAAAGCTGTAGCCCTTTGGGATACAATTGCCAAAGCTTTCTAAAGGATGTGTGCCACTTCCGTTAAAAATCCTACTTTTGGGCAAAATTCAATGAATTTGAAAAATAGTGCATTTTTCATAGTGTTTTTTGCCCTTTTGAGTGGGTTCGCCCAAGAACAACAGCAAGAAGGCGGAAGACAAATCAACATCGTGTATGGGGCCAACTTCACCAAGGATGAGGCCCAATTCCCCGGTGCTTCGATTTTTAGCAAGGACGACGAAAGGCAGGTGCAGTTTGAGCATCAAGGGGCGGACCTTTGGTGCGATATTGCCATTTTTTATGCGGAAGAAAACCGATTAAAAGCCATTGGAAATATCCGCTTGCAACAAGGTGATTCCATTGAAATGAACAGCGGGAAGATGGATTACGACGGGAACACCAAACTCGCAAAAGCTTGGGAAAAAGTGGACCTTACGAACGGACAGATGCGGTTGACCACCGATACGCTTTATTTTAATAGGGAAAAGCAGGAGGCCTATTACAACTCGGGAGGTAAGGTAGTTGACTCGGCCAATGTGCTGACCAGCAAGGTGGGCACCTACTTTATGACCCCAAAAAAGTACCAATTTCAGCGCAATGTACACATCGACAACCCGGATTACATCATAGATTCGGAGCAATTGGACTATTACACCACTTCCAAAAACGCCTATATGTACGGCCCTTCCACGATCACGGGAGAGGAATATAAAATCTATTGCGAGCGCGGCTTCTACGACACCAAGATTGAACAGGGCTACGGTATCAAAAACACCCGTATTGATTACGACAATAAAATCATCGAGGGCGACAGCCTGTATTTCGATAAGTTCAAGGAATTTGCTTCGGCCACCAACAATATCCAAATCACGGACACCATCAACAATGGAGTGATTCGGGCACACTACGCCGAGGTGCACAAAGCCAAAGATTCTGTTTTTGCTACCAAAAGGGCAGTTTCCATCAGTTTGGTGGAAAAGGACTCGCTGTACATGCACGGCGATACCTTGATGGTGACCGGAAAGAAAGAAGAGCGCGTTCTGAGAGCTTTCAGAAACGCCAAATTTTACAAAACGGATTTGAGCGGTAAATGTGATTCCATCCATTTTGAGGAAAAAACGGGCATCACCCAATTGATCACCGACCCTATTTTATGGAATGTGGATAATCAAATAACAGGCGATAGCATTCACTTGATTTCCGATTTGGAAACCGATAAGCTGGATTCCCTCAAAGTGATAGAAAATGCCTTTATTATTTCGTTGGATACCATCGGCAGAACCGGCTACAATCAAGCTAAAGGAAAAAATCTTTTTGGCAAGTTCATTGAAAACGAATTGAAAATCATTGATTTGGTCCAAAATACCGAAGTCATCTATTACGTTTACAACGACGATGAGGAACTTGTGGGCATCGACAAGACCATTTGTAGCAAAATCAGACTGCTGATGGCCAATAATGACATTGAGGACATCACTTTTTTTGTGAATCCTGATGGTGATATTTTCCCGGAAACCGATTTGCCCGTAGAAAGTCGAAAATTGAAGGGCTTTGTATGGCGGGGTGAAGAACGAATCATATCCAAGGAAGAAATTTTTGATGAAGACGACAACAACATTGAATTGGTCAAAATTCGGGGTATAGACAACCCTATCGATATTGATGCCGAGGAAAACGAGCGTCAGAACAACACGAACGACCCCATAAACGCACCCAACACCAAGGCGACAAAGCCAAAGAAACCGGTGCTCAAAAAGAAGGCACAGACCCAATAGCCATGTCCAAAGACGATTTTTTCACATACCAAGCCCAAACTTCCCCGCATCCACTGGCCTTGGAGGTCTCCCATGCGAAGGGAAGCTATATTTACGACAAGGAGGGCAATGCGCATTTGGATTTCGTAGCAGGTGTATCGGCATGTAGTTTGGGACATGGACACCCAAGGGTGGTGGAAGCCATCAAGGCACAAGTGGACCAGTACATGCACGTTATGGTCTATGGGGAGTATGTACAGGAGCCTGCCGTAGCATATTCCAAGCTACTGGCCTCCCTTCTTCCAAAAAACCTAAGTACCACGTATTTGGTCAACTCAGGAACCGAAGCCATGGAAGGTGCCCTAAAATTGGCCCGAAGACATACAGGCCGCTCCCAAATTATCGCTGCCAAGAACGCCTATCATGGCAATACCATGGGCAGTTTGAGTTTGATGACTTACGAAGAACGCAAAGGTGCCTTCCGCCCTTTGATTCCCGATGTGGGGTTTATTGAGTTCAATTCGGAGAACGATTTGGAGCAAATCACGGAACGCACTGCCGCAGTGGTACTGGAAACCATCCAAGGAGGGGCTGGGTTTATTGTGCCCCAAAATGGCTATCTGGAAAAGGTAAGAAAACGCTGCGACGAAGTCGGTGCCTTGCTGATATTGGACGAAATTCAACCTGGATTTGGACGTACGGGCAAATTGTTCGCTTTTGAACACTTTAATTGCATTCCCGATATTATGGTCATCGGCAAAGGAATGGCCTCGGGTTTGCCCGTGGGTGCTTTTGTGGCTTCGCACGAGTTGATGAGCGATTTGATGGACCACCCAAAACTGGGACATATCACCACATTTGGGGGAAATCCGGTCATCGCAGCCGCCAGTTTGGCCACCTTGAAAGAAATTACCGAAACCAACCTCATGGAACAGACCTTGGAAAAGGAAAAGCTGTTCCGAAAACTATTACAACATCCATTAATAGAAGAAGTTAGAGGAAAAGGGTTGATGCTGGCTCCCATCATGAAAAACAAGGAGATAGCCAATTACGTGGTGCTTGAAGCCGCAAAAAAAGGACTTATCTTATTCTGGTTACTGTTCGAGCAGCGAGCCGTTCGAATATCGCCTCCACTCACCATTTCCATGAAAGAAATTGAGGAGGGTTGCGACGTAATACTTGGCATTTTAAACGACTATCCAACCCCTACTGTTAACTAATTTGTTGATAACATACCCTAAAAATGGACTTCAAGAGCAACCCAAAAGGTTAATTTTAAGTCCATAGTTCAACCAAAAACGTTCCTATGGCGTTAGAATCTAACGAATATCCTGACAAATCGATAAGCAAATTTGAGTCCATGCTCAAGACGGATGACGTCTACTTCTTCGATGCGGAGGACTTTGAGGAAATCATCCACCACTACCTGAACAACGGCAAAATATCCCTAGGCAAAAAAGCCATTCAAATTGGTTTGGAACAACATCCCAATTCCATGGAATTAAAGCTTTTGCAGGTGGAGGTTTTGGCTTTTGAGGACAAATTTGAAGCTGCCGAGACACTCTTGGACGAAATCCAGAACATCAATGCGGGCAATGAGGAAATCTACATTCAAAGAGCCAATATCCGTTCCAAGCAGGACAAACACCAGGAAGCAGTAAATTTGCTCTTGGAAGCACTTAACGTGACCGACCACTCCTTTGACATTCACTCCCTTTTGGGAATGGAATATCTGTTCATGGATAACTATGAGCAGGCCAAACTCAGCTTTATGCGCTGTGTGGAAATGGATGACAGTGACTATTCATCCCTATACAATGTGGTGTACTGTTTTGAATTTTTGGAAGATTTTGATGGGAGCATCTACTACCTGAACGATTATTTGGACCGCAATCCTTACTGCGAAGTGGCCTGGCATCAACTCGGTAAAATGTACTTGGCCAAAAATTTGTATCTGGAAGCATTGACGGCATTTGATTTTGCGGTGATTTCAGACGATTCTTTCATCGGGGCCTATTTTGAAAAAGGCAAGGTGTTGGAAAAACTGGGCAGGTACAACGAAGCCATAGAAAACTACGAGTCCACCATCACTATGGAAGACCCTACTTCCTATGCATTTTTACGTTTGGGCAAATGCCATGAAAAACTGGGAAATTACGATCTGGCCAAGTATTATTACTATCATACCGTACATGAAGACCCTTTGCTGGACAAAGGTTGGTTGGCCATCACCGACTTCCATTATGGACAAAAGAATTACGAAAAAGCCCTGTATTACATCAACAAGGCTATTAATATAGATGGTGAAAACCCAAAATATTGGAAAAAAGCAGCCAAGATTTATGCAGCGCTCGAAAATTATGATGAAGCCGACTTTGCCTACAAACAAGCGGTGGATTTGGGCAACTACGAATTGGCAACATGGAGAAACTGGGCCGAAGTACTCAACCAAATTGGGGATTACAATTCCGCTATTCAAGTACTTATCCAAGGTTTGGAGTTTTATCCCGATAATTCCGACCTCACCTACAAATTGGCGGGTCTCCATTTAAAAAATAACGACTTGGACGAAGCAAAAACCATTTTGTCCAAGGCCATGAAAGTGGATATTGGTAAATTGCGGCAATTTGAAAAGGAATTCCCAGAATTCATAGAAGTTGATTGGGTGAAAGCGTTGGTTTCCAAAGTCAGGAGAACCGCCAAGTAACCCCACCATAGCCCAAAAATTCATGCAAGCACGTCGTACACTGGACTACGTATTTATCACCCTTAAAGGTATGGCCATGGGTGCCGCCGACGTAGTCCCGGGAGTATCCGGAGGAACCATCGCCTTTATTTCCGGAATTTATGAGGAACTCATCACCTCCATCAACAACATAGACCTTTCCCTCATCAAAATGTTGCGAAAAGACGGTATCAAAGCCGTCTGGAACAAGGTCAATGGCAATTTTCTTTTGGCATTGTTCGTTGGGATTTTCATCAGCGTCCTTTCCTTGGCCAAATTCTTGAGCTGGCTTTTGGAAAATGAGCCCATTTTGCTCTGGTCTTTCTTTTTTGGCTTGGTAGTGGCTTCCATTTTTATGGTCGGTAAGGAAATCACGAGGTGGAACATAGGTTCGATTGTGGTACTGCTTTTGGGTGCGGCCCTTGCCTTTTTTATTACCGAACTGCCGGCCAGCGATAATGTGGATAGTCTCCCCTATCTGTTCCTTTCCGGAGCCTTGGCCATTTGCGCCATGATCTTGCCCGGAATCTCAGGGGCATTTATTTTGGTGCTGCTTGGCTCCTACAAAACCATTTTGGACGCTGTTCACGAAAGGGACTTTAAAATTATTTTGACCGTGGGCATTGGAGCTATTTTTGGTCTTTTGAGCTTCGCTCGATTGCTCAAATGGATGTTCAATCACTATAAAAACATCACCTTGGCCCTTTTGACAGGCTTTATTTTGGGTTCGCTCAATAAAATTTGGCCCTGGAAAAAGGTATTGGAAACCAAAACCTTTGGTGACAAGACCATTGTGGTGGACGATATGAACGTGCTTCCCGGCGCTTTTGAGGGCGATAGCAAATTAATGCTTGCCCTAGTGTTAGCCATCCTAGGTTTTTCACTTATTTTTATCCTGGAAAGATTAGCTTCCAAAAAATAAGGAAAACCCATTAAGGCGCATGCAGCAACCTAGAACACTTCTGGACAATTTTTTCTTGGTCATTAAGGGACTTTGCATGGGTGCCGCGAACAAGGTTCCAGGTGTTTCCGGAGGTATTGTGGCCTTTGTGGCCGGCTTTTACGAAGAATTCATCTACTCGCTTCAAAAACTAAACTCCAAAGCGGTAAAACTGCTGTTCAACGGTAGGTTCAAAAGTTTTTTTAGGTACATCAATGCCAAGTTTCTGGGGCTCTTGATCTTCGGGATGTTGGTCAGCTATTTTAGCGTTTCCCGGATTTTGGACTATTTCTTGGATCACAACGAACTCTTTGTGTGGGCCACCTTTTTTGGGATGGTCATCGGGTCCATTTACTATATCGGAAAAGACTTTTCGCCCTGGAACCAGCGTACCATTCCAGCAGGAATATTTGGTTTGGTGGTGGGTGTTTCCATCAGTTTTTTGAACCCTGCCAAGGAGAACGATAATTTGCTGTTTATTTTCTTCTGCGGGATTATCAGTGTTTCCGGAATGACGCTTCCAGGACTTTCCGGTTCGTTTATTTTGATTCTGTTGGGCAATTATGTCCTGCTCTTGGTTGATTCCGTAAATGCCCTTTACGATACATTTTCCGAAGTGTTTTCGGGCGATTTCAGCTTTGTCAACAACAAGGAACGTATTCAGATTCTAAAAATTTTAGGCGTGTTCACCTTGGGTTCAATTACCGGATTGGTCACCTTTTCCCATTTGCTCAGTTATGTATTGAAGCATTTCAAAGCAACTACAACGGCAGTCCTGCTGGGCTTTATTACGGGGTCGTTGGGGGTCCTTTGGCCATGGAAACGAACTATTTTCAAGTTGGATGAAGCCGGAAATCCGTTATTGGATTCGAACGGCGACAAGATTATTCAAAATTATACACGACACTTCCCGAATATGGCCGAGGCGGAAACTTGGTGGGCCATCCTTTTTATATTGATGGGGATTTTGGTATTATTGATTTTGGATTGGTATGGCAACAACAGAAAAAAGAATGAACAGGTACGGGCTGCTCGGTAGAAATATTTTCTATTCCTTTTCCCAAGGATACTTTACCCAAAAATTCAAGGATTTGGGCCTTCAAGACCATAGCTACGAAAATTTTGATATCCAACAAATCGACGATGTTCAGCAGGTCTTGGCGCAAAAAAACCTAAAAGGCCTTAACGTCACCATTCCCTACAAGCAAGAGGTATTGCCTTATTTGGATGAACTGGACCCAAAAGCAGCTCAAATCGGTGCCGTCAACACCATTCAATTCACAGAAAAAGGGCTAAAGGGCTTCAATACCGATGCCTTTGGATTCCGAACATCACTGGAACCCTTTTTAAAAGCACATCATACCAAAGCATTGATCCTGGGAACAGGAGGCGCCTCCAAAGCGGTAAGATTTGTGCTTAACGAATTGGGAATTGAAAGCACTTATGTATCCCGCAGCAACAAAGAAGGTCAATATACCTATAACGACTTGAACAGGGACATCATCAGGGAAAATACACTCATTATTAACTGTACACCCTTGGGAACCTACCCAAAAACAGAGGATAAACCCAACATCCCCTACGAGTTTATAGGAACCGACCATTTACTCTACGACCTGATCTACAACCCGGAAAAAACAAGCTTTTTAGCAGCAGGTGAAGCAAGGGGTGCCCAGATAAGCAATGGTCTAAACATGCTCGAACAACAGGCAGAAAAGGCTTGGGAAATCTGGAACCAAGTCTAAAAATTACCTTTGGTAAAGACATCCGGCCCTTCCGTACATCCACCAAATCGCACAAAAGAAGAATCAATACTTTTGCTATTAGACAATTAAGTTGTTAAATTGGCAATAACTTTCATCAATCAATTAGGTAAACTAGCGACTAATGCAGGACAAGGATCGTAAACTTCAGCAGGCTGAAGGTGGCAAAGAGGAATCTACAGAACAAACAAAGGCACCATTGGAACAAGCCACTCAGGCCGAACCAAAAGTAGCCGAGGATACAGTATCCGAAACCGAAGGTTCCAATGAACCCGAATCCAAAGCGGTTCCCACAGAGGATAGCGACGATAAAAGCCCCAAAAAGGAAGAGTCCAACGATCACTTGGATGAAATCGATGAATCCAACGCCGAGGATGCCGAGGATACCGAAAACGAAAAAAGGCACACCATCCCCATGCTGGACTATCATTCTATGTCCATGGAAAACCTCGTTGGGGAGCTCCAGCGCTTGGTCAAGAATGAGAAAGTACAGGCCATCAACAAGCATGTGAGCGCCATTAAATATGAATTTGACCAGAAATTTCAGGATTTTCTGGATGAGAAAAAGGAAGAATTCATCTCCAAGGGAGGAAATGAAGTGGATTTTAGGTACAACTCGGTAGCCAAAAGGCAGTTCAACGAAGTCTACTCGGATTTTAGGGAAAAACGGGACCAGTACTACAAACAACTGGACCAGTCCTTAAAAACCAACTTGCAGAAAAGGTTGGAAATCATAGAGGAACTCAAAGGGCTCATCGACATTGAGGAAGATATCAACACCACTTACAATAATTTCAAAGACCTGCAAAACCGCTGGAAAAATGCAGGGCCTATTCCAAGGGCCAATTACAATGATGTATGGCGCACTTACCACCATCACATGGAAATCTTTTACGATTTCCTGCACCTCAACCGAGAATTGCGTGACCTTGATTTTAAACACAATCTTGAAGAGAAGCAGAAATTGGTGGAACGTGCCGAAGCACTGGCCGATGAACCGGACCTGAACAAGGCCTTCCGCGAACTGCAGACCCTTCATAAAATATGGAAGGAAGACATTGGTCCCGTTGCCAAGGAACATCGGGAAGAAATTTGGGAAAAGTTCAGCAATGCCACCAAGGCCATGCACCAACGGAGGCAAGAGCATTTCCAAGAGTTGGAGAAGGTTTACGAGAAAAACCTTGAGAAAAAACAAGAGATTATTGCGGGCATAGCCAAGATTGCCGAAAACGTGGCCGACAACCATCGCGGAATTCAACAGCAAATTAAGGAGGTGGAAGCGCTTCGCGAATCCTTCTTTAAAGCTGGAAAGGTGCCCCAAAAAGTGAACGAGGAGACCTGGGGACAGTTCAAGGAGACCGTACGCAAGTTCAACCGTACCAAAAATGCCTTTTACAAGAACCAAAAAAAGGAGCAACAGCAAAACCTTGAAAAGAAAAGAGAGCTTTTGCAGTTAGCCGTTTCCCTGAAGGATAGTGATGATTGGGCCGAAGTAACCCCACAGATGAAGCGCATACAGCGTGACTGGAAAAAAATTGGGCATGTGCCCCGAAAGTACTCCGACAAAATATGGAAAGAGTTCAAGGATGCCTGCAATCATTATTTTGACCGTTTGCATGCCGAAAGAAACGACGCCCATAACGAAGAGTTCGAGAACTTTAAAAAGAAAAGCGAGTGCCTTGACCGTTTAAAAGCCTTCCAGTTGAGCGGAGACAAGAAAAAGGATATCGAGGACATCAAAGCCTTTTTGTCCGAGTGGAAGCAATATGGCCGTATTCCCTACAATAAAAAACACATCAACGGGAAATTCAATAAAATTGTGGACGCCCTGTTCAAAAAATTAGGGATTGCCAAGGAACAATCCGAGTTGTTGAAGTATGGAAACAAGGTACAGGAACTGGCCAAGACCGAGGACAATTACGCCATTGGCAATGAGCGTATTTTTGTAAAACGCAAAATTGACGAAGTCAAGTCCGAAATTCGCCAATTGGAGAACAATCTACAGTTTTTCTCCAACGACTCAGAGGACAATCCGCTGGTGAAAGAGGTAGTCCAAAAATTGAACAAGCAAAAAGAAGCCCTCCAAACCTGGAAGGAAAAGATGAAAAACCTCAATATCTTGGAGCATAAGCTCAATAAGGAAAGTGAAGAGGAAGAAGCTGAGGGCAGCGAAGAGGAAGAATAAACATTGCCTTTTAGGCAAAACAACAAAGGGCCGCTAAAAGCGGCCCTTTGCTTTTCTTTCGCCTAAGCTTCGATACATTCGAGTAAATAGTTGATCAAGTCCGTAGTGGTAACGATCCCCACAATTTTTCCGTTATCCACCACCGGTAATGCATGAAACTCCTTTTTAGAAAGAAAACGTGCGACATCCTTAATGGAAGTTGTCGAAGATACGGTAACCACATCGCTCACCATCACTTGTGGTATGGTAAACATGTTGTATACAATGGTATCCACATATTCTTCATGTTCGTCCACCGCATCGGCAAAGCTAATCCGGAGCAAATCCGTGTAGCTCAACATGCCTTTGATGGTATTCCCCTCAACAACAGGGATATGTCGTATACGGTGCTTTTTAAACAATCGCTCCGCGGTCACCAAATCATCTTGGGGAGAGAGCGTGACCAGTTTTCTGGTCATTATTTTTGAGATAGGTACACTATTTTTCATCACTCCATTAGTTTATCAATTCCTCGAATGAAGTTACTCCAATACCTACTGGAAAAGTATGATAATTGTCAGCCTATCGCCTGTTGACACAGGATATCCGTAAAATGGAGTCTCGACTTCCATCAAAATGAAATTCACATCCATTTTTTATCCTTACATCTCATTTTTTTGGGTTTTCCAGTAGGAACCTTCATTTTTATAGTCAAATACCAACCAATCCAATACCAATGAAGAATTTTTTTACTCTTTTCTTGTTCTTGCTTTGCAGCCTTCCGGTCATCTCACAAAACTATTTTGAGACCAGCTGGGTAAGCGGCGAGGTGAAATACACGGCCCTTGTCATTTTTTATAGCGATACCGAAGCAGTGGTCCGTGTAAAATATTATGCCAACGGGGCAGATAAAGTCGCGGGCTATATCTGCAGTTACAAGGACTTTCAAAAAGCGGATGGTACAACGGACAAATACCTGAATGGATACGACGCTTACATTGTTCGCGGGCCATCCGGCTCCAGCTACAGCGCGGACAATTTTTACCTGAAAAATAACGGGGGCTCCTTCCAAGCCTATACTGCCGATGACAATGCGTTCTCGAGTGGCGACTTCACACAAGTGATGAAGCCAATGCTGTACTGGGTAGAACTCAACCCAGAAGCGATGACAAAGGGGTATTTGGACGATTACTTTTTAGAGGGTGAAGAATTGCTACAGTTACTCATGTACATGAACAAAGGTGAACTATCCTTTTCAGTACCCAATAACTCGGTTACTGTTTTGGCCAATGGTGTGGATGGTCAATCAGTTTGGGCAGCCGTAATGGACTCCAAGACCAAAACCTCCTATTCGGAACAGCGCATCAAAGAATCGACAGAGTTTCCCAGTGAATGGATAAAAAGTCAATGGGCGAACGGTTTCTACATCAGCACTTTCGATTATGATGAAAGCAAAAAAACCTTTGTGGTTCTGATGAGCAAGGGTTCTGGCCGTGGACCACAATCTTGGAGAAAATCCGAAACTTTTCCAAAGGAATGGGTCAGCGAAAAATGGGATGACGGTTACCACATTACCTCCATGATGTACGGGGGTGGCAACTGGTACCTTGCCATGGACAAGAACACTGGATTTGGCACCCAACGTTGGCGTACAAGCTACGATATACCCAGGGATTGGATGATTGATAGCTGGAACGAGGACTATGCGATTACTTCGGCCACCTATGGTAACGGATTATGGGCCTTAACGATGACCAAGGGTTCCAAATTAGGGGCACAAACTTGGAAAACGGATGCATCTTATCCGTTCGAATGGATTAAGGAACGGGCCGAAAAGGGATACTCCATTACCACCATTACTTATGGTGAGGGAATGTGGTTGGTAGTTATGACCAAAAATCCGACCAATACTACAAACCGATCCAGCACGCAATACTCGGATCTCCCCATAAGTTGGATTTTAAAGAATGCCGGATACTAATTATTTCGCTACGTTCACCGATCTGGTTTCCCGGATTACGGTGACCTTTACTTGGCCTGGATAGGTCATATCTGTTTGGATTTTCTGGGAGATTTCGAACGAAAGTTCGGCGGCCTTGTCGTCGTTCACCTTTTCGCTCTCCACGATCACGCGTAGTTCCCTACCCGCTTGAATGGCGTAGGCTTTCTGTACGCCGTGGAAACCAAAGGCGATATCCTCCAAATCCTTCAAACGTTGGATATAGGAATCCAACACCTGCCTTCTGGCGCCAGGACGTGCACCGCTGATGGCATCACACACCTGAACTATGGGTGAAATAAGTGTGGTCATTTCTACTTCATCGTGGTGGGCACCAATCGCATTGCATACTTCATCTTTCTCCCCATATTTTTGTGCCCATTGCATTCCCAAAATGGCGTGTGGGGTCTCCACTTCCACCTCGGCCATGGGTACTTTTCCAATATCGTGCAACAATCCAGCTCTTTTCGCCAATTTTGGATTTATGCCCAATTCGGCAGCCATTACACCGCAAAGTTTTGCGACTTCCCTGGAGTGCTGCAAGAGATTTTGTCCGTAAGAGGAACGGTACTTCATTCGCCCAACAGCTTTGATCAATTCGGGGTGCAGGCCATGAATACCCAAATCTATCACGGTACGTTTTCCAATTTCGGCGATTTCCTCATTGATTTGCTTCTCGGTCTTTTTGACGACCTCTTCGATACGGGCAGGGTGGATTCGACCATCAGTTACCAAACGGTGCAAGGACAATCTGGCCACTTCCCGTCTCACAGAATCGAAGCAGGACAGTATGATGGCCTCAGGCGTATCGTCTACAATGATTTCAACCCCAGTGGCTGCTTCCAGAGCACGGATATTTCTTCCTTCACGACCGATGATTCGCCCTTTTACATCATCTGACTCCAAATTGAATACGGAAACGCAGTTTTCAACGGCTTCTTCGGTTCCGATGCGTTGAATGGTATTGATTACAATCTTTCGGGCCTCTTGTTGTGCGGTAAGCTTCGCTTCTTCCAAGGTGTTTTGGAGGTAAGCCATGGCATCGCTCTTGGCGGTTTCTTTTAAAGACTCTAGCAGTTGCGCCTTGGCATCCTCTGCGGAGAGTCCGGAAATGACCTCTAGTTGCTGCACCTGACTTTTGTGCAATTTCTCTACTTCGGCCTGTTTCTTATCGAGTATCTCGCTTTTGTAATCGACCTCCTTGATTTTCTGTTGCAGTTGGTCGTTCAGTTTTTTGTTCTTGGCCAATTCGCTGCTCACCTGCGATTCTTTGTCCCTGGTGCGCTTTTCGGCTTCCGCGATTTTTTTATCCTTGTTGATGATGACCTTTTCATGCTCTGCCTTCAACTCCAAAAACTTCTCCTTCGCCTGAAAGATTTTATCCTTTTTGATGCTTTCCCCTTCCTTATTGGCCTCTTTTACGATATTGGCCGCTTCTCGCTTTGCATTGGCAATGGTCTTGGATGCCTTTCCCTTCTCCATCATCTTGGCTATGGCAAAACCAATTGCCAATCCAACGACTGCCGCAACAACAATCACTATGATATTATCCATGTTTAGTTTGTGTTTAGTTAAAAAAAAAAGCCCACATCGGAAGAAGTTTTGTACAAACTCCAAAATACAGGTTTAGGGCTAACAGACTGATCAAGGATCCCTATACGGGTAGGGCCTGCTTTTACAGCCTAAACTCACCCTTTCTAATTATATTAGTGTTGAGTTTGTCAAAAAATATTTACCAATGTGGGCAGTAACAATATTTTATTTAAAAGAACTTATTCTCCCAGTTTGGAATGGACCAGCTCGTCCAAAGCCCGGAGTCGCTGCATAGCGGCCTCTGCATTTTCGGAACGGTCTATTCCGCCTTGCTCAATTTTGGATGCAAACTGCAGGGCACACATGGCCAACACATCTTGCTTGTCCCGAACGGCATAGTTTTGCTCAAACTTCTTTGCTAGATTCTCAATATTCTTGGCTGCCTTTCGCAACCCTTCCTCCTGCCTTGGGTCAATCGTAAGTGGATATACCCTATCGGCAATCGAAAGCTTTATTTTGAGCTTCTCGTCCATAATTTCGGTAACCTTTAATCCGCCAGTTTTGCAATGCAAACATCCAGTTCGCGGATCAATGTATTTATTTTGAGCTTAGCTTCTGTTTTACTCGAATTACTACCCAGCATCGTGTTCGCCATTTTTAGGGAGTCATATTTCTCCTCCCATTCTTTGAGAGCGTTCTGTTTAAGTTCGTTTTCCTCCTTCAGAAGTTCCAAATCATTTCTCAATTTGGCATTTAATTGATGCAACAGCTCCATTTTGTGCAGCAGTTTGCTCACCTTGTTCTCCAAAGAATCCACAATCTCAACAAGTTCGCTCATAGATGCAAACAACAATACGTATTACACAAAGTTAACCAACCTCGCCCAACCTCGCAATACTTTTTGGATTTATTCTTAAAGTGTTGCTTTAAGCAAAATAGGGGCGTTCAAATCTTTTCATCAAATCAAAACATTGGTTACATTCGTAGATAATTTTTGAATTGCCCTATGCGCCACACCTGCTTTTTAGTCCTTTTTTCCATCATTTTCCACCTACATGCACAACAAGAATATCCGCAAGATGCTTTCCGCTCTCCCTTGGACATTCCCTTAGTGTTGGCCGGAACTTTTGGGGAACTACGTTCTAACCATTTCCATGCCGGTGTGGACATCAAAACACAACAGCGCGAGGGATTACCTGTTTTTGCGATTGGAGATGGCACGGTAACCCGCATAAAAGTCTCGCATTGGGGTTATGGCAAGGTTCTTTACATAGCACACCCCAATGGCTATACTTCTGTTTATGGCCACCTTCAAAAATTTGGGCCCGAAATCGAGGAATATGTTAAAAAAGTGCAATACAGGGAACAGTCCTATGAAGTGGAAATATTTCCAGATTATGGGGACCTCAAGGTCATCAAGGGAAATACCATTGCCTATTCCGGAAATACCGGTGGTTCCGCAGGTCCGCACCTGCATTTTGAAATACGGAACAGCGTGAACGGTAAACCTACCAACCCGCTTCTGTATGGTTACGAGGTCAGGGATGCTACAGACCCTACCCTTTTGGAGCTTTATGGATATCCCATATCCGATGGGACTTTGATCAACCAGAGCGCCGAAAAAATCCAGTTGAACTTTACCCGACAATCGGATGGTTCCTTTTTAGCCGACCCTGTAAGCGCGATCGGCACCATCGGTTTTGGCATCAATACATTTGACCGCTTGGATATGGCCGCCAATAAGAACGGTGTTTACGCCATCAAACAAACGGTGAACGGTAGGATATATTCCGAATTCGAATTTGAAACTTTCTCCTTCGGAGAATCGCTCTACATCAATACACTTATTGATTATGAACATTATTACAACAACAGAGACCGTATTCAAAAATGCTTTAAGGAACCCTACAACTATTTGAGCATATACAAAACGCTCTACAATGATGGTAAAATCGATGTGGAAGATGGCATGTCGTACAATGTGGAAATGCATATTTCCGATTTGGCCGGCAATACCACCAAGCTCGTTATTCCTGTTGAGGGCAAACAGCAAGAGGAAAAAATTGGGAAAGCAGATAAAACCACAGACCACTTTGTGATTGCGGACAAGCCCAACAATTTTGATTTGGGTGTGGCCAAAGTATATTTCCCGGCGAACACGTTTTATGAAGATTTCTTTATCCACTTGGAAAAAGGCTCCGATACCGTTACCATTCACGATAACAGTGTAGCGGCGCACCGAAACTTCACCATTAGTTTTGACCCCTCTGGCCATTCAGAGGCGGATAGAAAACAACTGTTCATTGCCCATTTGGAGCGCGGGGGGCGCCCCTCCTACTCCAAAACGTATAAAAGGGATGGCTCTTTCACCACGCGCACCCGTACCTTGGGCACCTATACGTTGGTCAAGGACAGTGTTGCCCCAGAGATAAGGCCCAAAAATTTTAAGGCAAAGCAATGGTTGAGCAATTACAGCTATCTCAGTTTGACCATCTCCGATGACCTGAGCGGCATTGACACCTATTCGGCCACCTTGAACGGCAAATGGATATTGATGGAGTACGAACCCAAAACCAACACCATCACCTACAATTTTGATGATAATGTTGTGACGGATACCGAATGTGAACTAAAAGTTATTGTTACCGACAACGTAGGCAATTCCAGTACCTATACAGCCAACTTTTTCAGGAAATAGCCTTATTTTTGCACACGTAAAATCGGCCAGCGTTATAAACATGCCTTTTTTGCATGGCTTTTGTACCATACATAAAGTCAGCCATCTATAAACAACAACCGTAACCTTAGTGAAGATTGTTGAATTAAAAACAGATCAATGAAAAAGATTGTCTTTGTGCTTACTCTTTTTGCCACTACGATGGCAATGGGCCAAAAGAACATTTATGAAAGTATACGATTTGACGAATACACCGAGGACCACGAGATTCTTGCCATTGTACCCTTTATCGCGAATTTGGAACTAAAAAAAGCAGTTGATCAGGATGAGCTCGACGTATTGGCCCAAAAAGAAGGTTATGCGGTGCAAAATGCCCTTGAAACCTATTTTTCCCGACGTAAGAAAAGGAAAAAGTTCAACGTTGACTTTCAAAATATTGCGAATACCAACGCTATTTTGGCACAGAATAATATCACTTACGATAACATTGATACCTACACCACCAAGGAGCTGTGCAAAATATTGGAAGTGGACGGCATCATTAGCGGTAACCTCAACCTCAATATCTTACTTTCCGAAGGAGTTCCTACAGATTTCAGCATTTTGGATTATTTCAGTGGGAATGCCAACTATGGACGCATTGGGGTTAAAATAAGCGATGGCGAAACCGGCAAGCTGCTATGGAAATACGAGAATGAAATTTCCAAAAAGACGGGCAAAAATACGAATGAGCTTATCGATAAGATGATGAAAACCGCATCTAGAAAGTTTCCATACGATAAGGAAAAAAGAAGAAATAGAAATTAAGCGACAGGAACGCTTAGCTGTTAGCGAACTCCTTTAGCACCTCGACCGTATAGTCCAATTCTTCCTTGGTATTGTACATGGAAAACGAGAAACGAAGGGATGGTTTGTCCAACTCCTCTCCCGATAAAATTTCGTTGAGCACATGTGAACCTTGATTGCTTCCGGATTGGCATGCACTGCCTTTGGAGCAAGCAATGCCCTTCATATCCAAATGGAACAAAAGCATTAACCCTTTTTGCTTATCAAAAGGCAAGCGGATATTGGCCAAGGTGTATGTACTTTTTTCCATATCGCCAGAGAGTCCATTGCATTCGGCTCCGGGCACTTCTGCCAAAACCCTTTCCACAAAGTATCTTTTGAGCTCTCTTATGGTCTTGGTCTCCTCTTCCAAATGCTCGTACGACTTTATAAAAGCTTCTTCCAATCCAACGATATTGTGAAAAGACTCTGTTCCGGCCCTGAAGCCCCTTTCTTGGGACCCACCCAAAATTAATGGCTTTAATCCCGAATTTTTGCGGATGTAGGCAAAGCCGATTCCTTTTGGACCGTGAAATTTATGGGCTGCTGCTGCCAAAAAATCCACATGCACCCCCTGTACATCCCATGGGTAATGGCCAATGGACTGCACGGTATCGGAATGAAACAGGGCATTATTTGCTTTGCATAGTTCTCCTACCGCAGCAATATCGGTGATATTCCCAATCTCGTTATTCACATGCATCAAACTGACCAGTTTCTTGGAATCATCTTTTTTCAACAAGGTCTCCAAATGACCCAGATTTGGATTTCCGAACTCGTCTAGATCTACAAACCATAGGTTAATGCCGTACTCCTTTTCCAACTCTTCCACGGTATGCAATACGGCATGGTGTTCTATTTTGGAGGTAATGATGGTCTTTACCTCCAAATCCCGAACTGCGCAACGCAAAATCATATTGTCGGCCTCGGTTCCGCCCGAAGTGAAAATAATCTCGGAAGGCTGGGCATTCAAGGTCTTGGCAATGGTTTTTCGAGCCTGCTCCACTGCCGTTTTAGCGGATCGTCCAAAACTATGGGTAGAGGAAGGGTTACCGTAATGCTGGGCCAAGGCCTCCTGCATCCGTTCGATTACCTCTTGCCTCACTTGGGTGGTGGCGGCATTGTCCAAATAGACTTTTTGCATGGTCGAGTTCTTTTTTTGAGAGGAGCAAAAGTACAGGAAATAAAGTTAATTTCTTTTAAACTATTCCCAAGGATTGGTATAGTAAAATTGATTTACGTTAAATTTGGCGCATGAGAAAATTCGTCTTTTCAGTACTTGTTTTGGGTATGTTGGGGTCTTGCAGCGATGGTGACCTTGAAATAGAAACCATCGACTTTGATAGTGCCTCCCTTCAGTTTTGTGCCAATCCGGTCGCAAATGCCAAAAACCTCATGTTCAAAATAAACGATAGCGAGGCGCTCATCCTCGAACTACAGAGCGGAACGCTTAATAAAGGGGTCGTGGGCGAAACCGTGATTACCGAGAGTGCAGTGCCCAGCCAATCCCAAGTCACCTATCGGGCTTTTTCCGGCACAGTGAACAAGGATTATTTCTGTGATGAAATTCCTGTGGTGGAACCAACGGTTATCCAAGAAGTGGTGGCACAGGATGGTGCCGTAATTATTGAAACCATGCGCTCCGAAAGCGATACTACCCGTTTTGTGCACAACATAAGCCTTAGTGGAATATCTTTTGTGACCAGTAATGGAGATCGCATTACCAACTTGGCCATCAATGAGTTTGGTGAAGTAACTACGCCAGTGCCCAACTAGGCATTTTGATAGATGTAGACCTCGGTGGCACCCAAACCGTACTTTTGATAGTCCGCATCATAAAATTTTACGTTATCGTAGCGATTGAACAGATACCGTAACTCTTCTTTTAACACACCCTCGCCCACTCCGTGGATAAACACCACTTTTTGGATCCGTTTGCTGATGGCAAAATCCAATTGCCTTTTGGCGGTGTCCAGCTGAATGTTAAGCATATCGTAGTTGCTCATGCCCTTGCTTGATTTTACCAGTTGATGGATGTGTAAATCGACCTCCATTTTTGGCGCACTACGTTCTTTGGGCTTTATAGTTGGGGCTTTCCTTTTTTTGGAGGCCGCCTTTTCCTTTTTGACTTGGGCCACTTCATAATTGGTCACCGAAATATCACTTTCAATCTTCACGAGGTCGTTCTCCATAAAGTGCATCGGGAAACCATCCTCGGTAATCAAGGTCACCCTATCGCCATCCACTTTCTGGATCACTCCAGAAATGGCTTCGTCCAGTACCTCTGCCCTATCTCCAATTGAAAACTTGCCCATATTGCGTTTCTTCTCTAAAAAATGAGGTGAAAATTAATCACAGATACAAAAATAATAGTATTTTTCGGGCTCGACAGTATTATGACGAACCTAATGCCAACCATAACCGCCTTCAGTCTAGAGGACTATATGCTGCCCTGCCTAAACAAACAACTTTTGGGTGTGGACTGTCCTGGTTGCGGTTTACAGCGTTCGGCTCACCTTCTCCTGCATGGAGAGTTTGTGGCAGCTTTTCAAATGTATCCTGCCATTTACACCATAATACCACTCTTCGCGCTGGTAATTAGCAGTAAGATATTCAATTTATCGGTGGACCACCGATGGATATCTGGATTAGGAGTGGTTACGGTAGCTTTGATTTTAATAAATTATATTCTAAAATTCTTACACTAAACATTTAAACCATGGAACAAAAGAACCTTCCAAATGTAACCATCGCCTTAGTTTTGGCAATTTTATCATTTTTATGCTGCTGTTTTGGAGGAGCACCTGGGCTTGTCTTGGGCGGAATAGCTTTTTTACTCGTTAGAAAAGATGAAAAAACCTATGCCGAGAACCCAGAGCTTTACAAAAACTACAAAACTTTAAAAACCGTTCGCACACTGGCTATCATTGGTATGGTACTCGGTCTGTTGTACCTATTGTATACCCTGTGGACCATTAACCAAATGGGAGGCTGGGAAGGCTACATGGAAAAAGTACAGGAAATGACGGAACAATATCAATAAAAAAGATATGAACCAACAACCCTTACCTGGGGCAAGCACGGTGTTGACGATGGGGATACTCTCCATTGTCCTCACTTTGTTCTGTTGTGGTCCTTTTGGTGCCATCTTTAGCATTATCGGATTGGTAAAAGCTAAAAGTGCGGACCAGTTGTACCAAGCAAACCCCGAAAATTATACCGATTATAGCAACGTAAAAACGGGCAAAATCCTATCCTATATCGGATTGGCATTAGCAGTAGTGTCCCTCGTTCTTACGATTCTTTACTTTGGATTTATAGTAGCGGCGATCACTACAGGAGAATTGAGTGGCGAATTTTAATTCGCCACTTCACTTATAAATTTAAGGCGGTACAAGCGAAGTTCCTCATCTTCGTAATCGCCGTCAAATTCTTCTATGGCCGCCGAGATGGAATCGGTATCGGCTTCCAGGAAGTAATCATGGATTTCTTCTTGTTGGTCCTCATCCAATATTTCATCGATCCAATACCCAATGTTCAACTTGGTTCCACTGAACACAATCTGCTCCATTTCCTTGATGAGTTCCGGCAATTCCAGTCCCTTGGCCGAAGCAATGTCATCCAAAGGCAATTTTCTATCTACACTTTGGATCACATAAAGCTTTAATCCCGAGTTGGCTCCCGTACTTTTTACGACAAGGTCGTCCGGCCTTACCACATCATTTTCCTCTACATACTTCGAGATCAAATCAACAAAGGCCTTTCCATATTTTTTTGCCTTTCCCTCACCTACTCCCTGAATGTTGATCAGTTCCTGCATGGTGACGGGGTACTTTAAGGACATATCTTCCAACGACGGGTCTTGGAATACCACAAAAGGTGGAACACCTAATTTCTGGGCCTCCTTTTTGCGAAGATCACGAAGTAGTTTCAATAATTGTTCATCGGCAACGGCTCCGTTCGATTTTTCGGCGGTGACAATATTGCCCGTTTCGTCCTTGGAGTACACATGATCCTTCGTCATCATAAACGAAGTGGGCTTCTCCAAAAATTGTTTTCCCTCCTCGGTTACATGGAGAATCCCATAGCGTTCGATTTCCTTTTTTAACAGACCCGCAACAAGGGCTTGCCGCGTTAAGGCCATCCAAAACTCCTTGTCCTTATCCTTTCCGATTCCAAAGAAACTTTTCTCATCCGTTTTGTGCGATGAGATCATGGCGTTGGTTTTGCCCACCAAAACCCTTACAATTTCCTTGGTCTTGAACTTTTCGTTGGTATCGAGAACTACGCTCAGTAATTTCACGACATCATCTTTGGCCTCTTCTTTTGGTTTGGGATTCCTCGCATTGTCGTCCATATCGGCTCCTTCCCCATTGACCTCATCGAACTCTTCCCCAAAATAGTGGAGTATAAATTTTCTTCGGGAAATGGATGTTTCGGCATAGGCCACGATTTCCTGAAGCAGTGCATTCCCAATTTCTTGTTCGGCCACAGGCTTTCCCGACATGAACTTTTCTAACTTTTCCACATCCTTGTACGCGTAATACGCCAAGCAATGTCCTTCGCCACCATCCCGTCCGGCACGACCGGTTTCCTGATAGTAGCTTTCAATACTCTTTGGGATATCATGGTGGATGACGAAGCGCACATCGGGCTTATCGATGCCCATACCAAAAGCAATGGTGGCCACGACCACATCTACCTCTTCCATCAAGAACATATCCTGATACTTGGAACGTGTTTTGGCATCGAACCCGGCATGATACGGGACAGCGCTCACTCCATTCACTTGGAGTACTTGGGCGAGTTCCTCGACCCTTTTTCGGCTCAAGCAATAGATGATTCCCGACTTTCCTTGGTTCTGTTTTACAAAACGGATGATGTCCGCATCCACATCCTTGGTTTTGGGACGCACTTCGTAGAACAGATTGGGCCTGTTAAAAGATGCCTTGAACACCTTGGCGTCCGTCATCCCTAAATTTTTGATAATATCTTCCTGTACCTTGGGAGTCGCCGTTGCGGTGAGGCCAATAATCGGGAT
This sequence comes from Allomuricauda sp. MMSF_3307, assembly GCF_030733585.1. Lineage (NCBI taxonomy): Bacteria > Pseudomonadati > Bacteroidota > Flavobacteriia > Flavobacteriales > Flavobacteriaceae > Allomuricauda > Allomuricauda sp. MMSF_3307. The sequence continues at coordinate 169,305 of NZ_JASHIQ010000002.1, read as the reverse complement.
ATTGTCCCCCAACCGATTGATGATGCCACGTAGGTTCCTGTACTCCGGTCTAAAATCGTGACCCCATTCTGAAATACAATGGGCTTCATCCACGGCCACGAACGACAGTTTCACCTTCCGTAAAAAATCAACGTTTTCCTCCTTGGTCAAGGATTCCGGTGCTACGTATAGCAACTTGGTCACTCCGTTTACAATATCCTCCTTTACCTGTTTTACCTCTGTTTTGGTCAAAGAAGAGTTGAGGACATGTGCAATCCCATTCTGTTCAGATATGCCACGTATGGCATCCACTTGGTTTTTCATAAGGGCGATCAACGGGGAAACTACAATAGCGGTCCCTTCTTTCATCAGGGCCGGTAATTGGTAGCACAGGGATTTACCTCCTCCCGTGGGCATGATGACAAAAGTGTCATTATCACTTAGTACATTTTGGATTACACCTTCCTGTAACCCTTTAAACTTCGAGAAACCAAAATATTTTTTGAGCGAGGAGTGCAAATCAGTATTTGTTAGGCTCATTTCCGCATTTTTCAATTAATAACAAGCAAACCTAATAGGTAGTTGAAGCTTTACAATTTAACCACTCGTTTACAGAAGCATCTATTCTCACTTTCACAATAGTCTGTAAAAGATAGTTTGATTAGTTTTGTAATCTTAAAGATAAGACATTCTTTTAGGAATACAATCAGTAAATCGGTTTATTACTTTTTAATACTTTGAACGACACCAAATCCATTTTATCCATAGCAAAACGGACGCTTGAGATTGAAAGCAAGGCCGTGGCCAACCTGATCGGTCTTTTGGACGAACAGTTTGCGAAAGCCGTACAGTACATCATGGAATCCGACGGAAGGGTCATTGTTACCGGAGTGGGCAAAAGTGCCATTGTGGCCTCTAAGATCGTAGCCACTTTAAACTCTACCGGCACCCCTGCCATCTTTATGCATGCCGCAGATGCCATTCACGGCGATTTGGGCACCATTCAGGAAAACGATGTGGTCATCTGTTTGTCACAGAGCGGAAACACTCCCGAAATCAAGGCGTTGCTTCCCCTCATTAAAGTGGGAAACCACAAGCTTATCGGTATCACTGGAAACATGGAATCCGTATTGTCCAAACAGGCCGATTTTGTGCTGAACACCTACGTGGAAAAAGAAGCCTGTCCCAACAACTTGGCCCCTACCACGAGTACCTCTGCCCAAATGTCCATGGGCGATGCCCTCGCCATTTGCCTGCTGGAGCTCAAAGGATTCAGCAGTGCGGATTTTGCCAAATACCACCCTGGTGGCGCATTGGGAAAGAAACTATATTTGCGCGTCGCCGATATTGTGGTGAACAACCAAAAACCACAAGTGGACATCAATGCCGACATTAAGGAGGTGATCGTTGAAATTTCCGAGAAAATGCTCGGTGTTACCGCTGTGATGGATGAAGGCAAAGTGGTAGGTATTGTAACCGATGGCGACGTACGAAGAATGTTGAGCAAATACGATAACATAAGTGGACTGACCGCAAAGGATATTATGACCTCCAATCCAAAGACCGTAGACGTGGACACTTTGGCCGTAAAGGCCTTAAAACTGCTCCAAGAAAAGAGCATCTCCCAACTATTGGCTTTTGATGGTGACAGCTACGCGGGAGTAGTCCACATCCATAACCTGATAAACGAGGGAATCCTATAATGGCTAAAAAACAGAGAAAAAATCCAGATGAAATGTCCTTTTTGGACCATTTGGAAGAATTACGTTGGCATTTGGTGCGCTCCACCCTGGCGGTGGTCATCATTGCCTGTGCAGCCTTTGCCTTCAAAGGCTTTATTTTTGATACGATATTGTTCGGTCCCAAAAACATGGACTTCCCTACTTATCAGTTCTTTTGCAACATCGGGAAGTTCTTTGGGGTAGATTCCGAGTTTTGTGGGGAATCGTTGCCCTTTACCATTCAGAGCCGTTTGATGGCCGGACAGTTTTCCGCCCATATCTGGACCTCGATTTGGGCAGGTGTGATCCTAGGTTTCCCCTACATTTTGTGGGAGCTTTGGAAATTTATCAGCCCGGGACTTTACGAAAACGAGCGAAAGCATTCCAAAGGCTTCATCATAACCGCCTCAGGGTTGTTTTTTCTTGGGGTGCTGTTCGGGTACTATATCGTAGCCCCCCTATCCATCAATTTCTTGGGCTCATACCAAGTCAGCAAGGAAGTATTGAACGAAATCGACTTGGCTTCCTACGTGGGTACGGTTCGGGCCTCCGTGATTGCCTGTGGAATCATGTTTGAATTGCCCATTGTCATCTTCTTTCTGACAAAGGTTGGATTGGTGACCCCCGAAATCCTAAAGAAATATAGAAAAATCGCCCTGGTTATCATTTTGATACTTTCGGCCATCATTACACCTCCCGATATCACCAGTCAAATTATCGTTTGTATTCCAGTACTGGTTCTGTATCAAGTGAGTATTTTTATATCCCGAATGGTCGTTAAAAGAGAAGCCAGAAAAGAGAAAGCTAGACAAAATGCCAAATAAAGTAGAAGAGTTCAATGCCTATCGTGCCAAGATGAACGATAAGCTGCTTGCTGAGAACAACAAGCTCATCAAACGTATTTTTAATCTAGACACCAATGCCTATATGGCAGGCGCTTTGGATGTGAAGACCAAGGAACTATTGGGACTGGTGGCCTCTGCGGTTCTCCGTTGCGATGATTGTGTGAAATATCACTTGGAAAGTTCCAAAAATGCAGGCGCCAACAAAGAAGAGGTTATGGAAACCCTAGGCATCGCCACTTTAGTGGGAGGAACCATTGTAGTGCCCCACTTGCGCCGCGCCTACGAATATTGGGAAGCCCTGGAAGAAAACGAAGCCTAAAAAAATCCAAAAGAGCATTCGCCAGACAAAGAATATGTTTAGTTTTGGCAAACTTCTATGAAGCTACGCGCAGAAAATATCATGAAGGCCTACCGCGGCCGAAAAGTTGTCAAGGGCATTTCCCTAGAGGTCAATCAAGGTGAAATTGTTGGACTTTTGGGTCCCAATGGGGCAGGAAAGACCACCTCTTTCTATATGATCGTGGGATTGATCAAACCCAATGGCGGCCATATTTACCTTGATGGCATGGACATTACCAGTTTTCCCATGTACAAAAGGGCACAGCATGGCATAGGCTATTTGGCGCAGGAAGCATCGGTTTTCCGAAAACTGAGCATCGAAAAAAATATTCTTAGCGTGTTGCAGCTCACCAAATTGAGCAAAAAAGAGCAGCACATGAAAATGGAGTCCCTTATCGATGAGTTTGGTCTGGGACACATCCGCAAAAACCGCGGGGATTTGCTTTCCGGCGGGGAACGCCGTCGTACCGAAATCGCGAGAGCCCTGGCCACGGACCCAAAATTTATTTTGTTGGATGAACCTTTTGCCGGGGTAGACCCTGTTGCCGTAGAGGACATTCAGCGTATTGTGGCGCAATTAAAGAACAAGAACATCGGTATTTTGATTACGGATCACAACGTACAGGAAACCTTGGCCATTACCGAACGCTCCTATTTGATGTTCGAAGGTGGTATCCTAAAGGCAGGTGTACCCGAAGAACTCGCCGTGGATGAGATGGTACGTAAAGTGTATTTGGGCCAAAACTTTGAGCTGCGCAAAAAGAAGCTCGATTTTTAGATTTTCACTATTTCTTCTTTTTTAGCTCCACTTGAATGGATGGAGAAAGGCGCTTCAGATGCGCAATGAATCCCATTTTATCTTTCGGGGAGATAATGACACTGCTGTATTTGCCGTAGTACACCTCCAATCGGTCCAAAGAGGCTGCCGGTGAACTTATGGGGTTGTTCGACTCCACTATCCTAGTGACATCTTTAATCAGAATATTTTTTTTGATAAAGAAAAACGAAATTACCGTTAGGACTTCACTGGTCACCTCATAGGAAATGGAATAAAAAAGTACTACCAATAAAATTAAGCTTCCTATTAGTATGGTGAACCCCAATAGACTGGCTTTATCAATAGAATTGGCTATCAAAAAACCGTAAATTATGATGATGGGCAATAAAAGCTCCCAACCCACTTTGGATGGATAAACAACTTTATTCCCTTCCTGATTGCTATACAGTTTTCCCTCCTCCATCAATCAATGACATCAAAATATACACGAAAACAATCACCGGAATCGCCAAAAAACGAAGGGTCAGTAGTAACACCAAGCTCCCGATGATGAACAAATAACGAATTCCATTCTCCTTAAAGCTCCAATTTTTGAACTTGAGGGCGAACAGTTTAATGGGCGAATTGAGCAGATACGAACTCAGTACTGTCAAAATCACCAAAAACCATGGATTGAGTATGATGTTGTTCAACGTCTCATTGTTGTGGTACAAGAGTATCATGGGCAAAGACAGGATCAAAAGCGCATTGGCAGGTGTCGGCAGTCCCACAAAAGACGAAACCTGATTTTCGTCCACATTAAATTTGGCCAAACGGTAGGCCGAAGCCAGGGTTATGGCAAAGCCCACGAAGGGTAATAGGGTAATATCGGCATCATGACCAATAAACCCAAGGTTCCATCCGCCCCGTTCCGCCATGCTCAATAATTGAAACATGACCACGCCCGGCACCAAACCGCTGGTAATCACATCCGCCAAGGAATCGAGTTGTACACCGATCTCGCTCTGTACCTTCAAGACCCGTGCAGCCAATCCATCAAAAAAATCAAAGAAAATCCCGATAAACACGAACAATGCGGCCCACTCCAAATGATTGAGCACTGCAAATACCGTGGCAATACAACCGCTCATCACGTTGAGCAAGGTCAGGAAATTGGGAATATAGGACTTCATGTATCTTAAGATTTTCGTAAAAATAAAGGAAAAATTGAACTGTGGGCCACTTACTACGGAAGGTGCCGTTTTTATTCAGATATTTGCCCTGATAAAAATCAAAATGAATCGAAAGCTCCAACTTCTAGTATTTTTCTTCGCACTAGGGAATTTCCTTTTTTCCCAAACACCTACACTTACGGAAAATGCAAAAGTAAGCGTGATCACTTGCGCTTCGGGGGACGCACTGTACTCCGCTTTTGGGCACACCGCATTTCGGGTGCAGGACACGGCCTTGGGCATCGATGTGGTATACAACTACGGTACGTTTGATTTTGAACAGCCCAATTTTTACCTCAACTTTACCAAAGGAAAAATGATCTATTCCCTTTCCCGCAGGAGTTTTGAGGCGTTCCTCTATGAATATGAACTGGAAAAAAGATGGGTGAAGGAACAGATTTTGGATTTGACCGTAGCGCAGCGCAATCAGCTTCTCCTGTTTTTTGAGGAAAACTACCTGCCCGAAAACCGGGATTATCTCTACGACCCCCTGCTGAACAATTGCTCCAGCATCACGGGCGATATTTTGAAGGAACAGTTTGGGGACGCCATTGTATTTGATGGCTCCTATCTGGAAAAACAATACACCTTTAGGCAGCTGGTACGCCAGTTTTTGGACATGAATTCTTGGTCCATGTTCGGAATCGATTTGGCTTTTGGGTCACCCGTAGACCGAAAGGCCACCGTTCAGGAGCATATGTTTTTGCCCTACTATACCATGGAGCAATTGCGGCAAACCACTTTTAATGGCAAGCCCATTGTGCAAAGGGAACGCACCATTTTGGATTATAATGAACATTTACAAAGGGGGTTTTTTCCCTTGTCTCCCTTGTTTTGGTTTATCTTATTGCTGGCATTCACGGGCATCATCACCTATTTTGATTTTAAACACAAGGCGCGCAGTCGGTGGCTGGACTTTTCACTCTTGTTCATTACCGGTTTGGCAGGCACCTTTTTGTTTCTGCTTTGGGTGGCTGCGGACCATACCTCCACCCCCTATAATTACAATATTTTATGGGCATTTCCTATCAACCTAATAGTCTCTTTCACCCTACTGTTTCAAGATAAGGTTCCGCAATGGAGCCCAAAATATTTTATGTTCACTCTTGGGTTGATGGCTATTATGCTCCTCCTTTGGATACTAAAGGTGCAGATTTTTTCTCCCGTACTCATTCCGTTACTTTTGACCCTGGCCATACGATACGTTTACCTCATCATGTATTCCAAATTGTAAGAAGGTCCACAAACCATACTCATGAATCTACTCACGGTCGAAAACATATCAAAATCCTATGGAGAGCTGGTGCTCTTCTCAGATATTTCCTTTGGAATCAACAAAGACCAAAAAATAGCCCTTATCGCCAAAAATGGTAGCGGAAAAACATCCATTCTCAATATCATGTCGGGGAAGGACACCTCCGAAACCGGACAGGTCACCACTCGAAAGGGCATCAAAATCTCTTTTTTGGAACAGGAACCCGACCTGAACCCGAATTTGACCATTGAACAGACCATTTTTACCACCGACAACGAGATCCTGAAGGTGATCGCCGCTTATGAAAAGGCGGTGGAGAACCCGGACAACACCACCCAATACCAAAAGGCCTTTGAGGCCATGGAGCGACTTAATGCCTGGGATTTTGAAACACAGTACAAACAAATTCTTTTCCAGTTGCAGCTTTCTGACCTTAATGCGAAGGTAAGCACCCTTTCCGGAGGGCAAAAAAAGCGATTGGCACTGGCCAATGCGCTGCTCAACAAACCCGACCTATTGATTCTGGACGAGCCGACCAACCATCTGGACCTTGAAATGATCGAATGGTTGGAAGCCTATTTTGCCAAGGAAAGCATTACCCTTTTTATGGTAACCCACGACCGCTATTTTTTGGATCGGGTGTGCAACGAAATATTGGAACTGGACAACAACCAACTCTACACCTACAAAGGCAACTATTCCTACTATTTGAACGAAAAAGAGGCCCGTATGGAGCGTGAGGCCGTGGAGCAGCAAAAAACCAAAATGCTGTACAAAAAAGAGTTGGAATGGATGCGCAGGCAACCCAAAGCACGTACCACCAAGTCCAAATCGCGTATTGATGACTTTGCCGAAATCAAACAACGGGCCCATCAACGTCGCAAGGACCACGAAGTGCAGTTAGAACTGAACATGGAACGTTTGGGAAGCAAGATTTTGGAGCTTCACAATATCTCCAAATCCTACGGGGACAAAACCATTCTGAACAAATTCGATTACAATTTCACCAAAGGTGAACGTGTGGGCATTATCGGAAAAAATGGAACAGGGAAATCCACCTTTTTGAATATCATTACCCAACAGGAAAGTGTAGAAGGTGGTAAAGTGGTGGTCGGGGACACCGTAAAATTTGGTTACTATACCCAAAAGGGAATCCCTGATAAAGAAGGTCAAAAAGTAATCGATGTCATCCGTGAGTTCGGCGATTACATCCCTTTGAAAAAGGGCAGGCAAATCTCCGCGCAGCAATTGTTGGAGCGTTTTCTGTTCGATAGGAAAAAACAATACGATTTTGTGGAAAAACTGAGTGGCGGGGAACGCAAGCGGCTTTACTTGTGTACCGTGCTCATTCAAAATCCCAACTTTTTGATTCTAGATGAACCTACCAACGATTTGGACATTGTTACCCTGAATGTGCTCGAAAGCTTTTTGTTGGATTTTCCGGGCTGCTTGATCGTGGTTTCCCACGACCGCTATTTTATGGACAAAATCGTGGACCACCTGTTTGTATTTCGGGGAGAGGGCATTATCGAGGATTTCCCAGGAAATTATTCGGATTACAGGGTGTACGAGAGTAGCAAGGTCATCGAGGAACGGGAAAACAAGACCACTACCTCCGAAAAGACCGAAAATAATTGGCGGGACACCAGCGGTGGAAAACTTTCCTATTCCGAGCAAAAAGAGTACAAACAGTTGGAAAAGGACATTCAAAAATTAGAGGAAAAGAAAGAGGCTCTACAACACAAGTTCACCGACCCCGATTTGGACGGCGATGCCATTGCCAAACTCTCCATCGAGCTCAAGGAAGTTACCGATGCCATAGAGGAAAAAACGGAACGCTGGTTCGAGCTTTCTTCCATTTTAGAAGGATAGCCATGTGGTTCCGATTCGTTTCATATCTGAAATTTTTAATGGTTTCCACCAACCAACACGGTGTGCACTCCCCTTTTGTGTTCCGTTATGTAACGCAGTGTCTCTATTCCAAAAAGAAGATGCACAAAAACAGGAGCATCAATGTATTGCTCAAAACCATTGCGTACTTCGGTTTTGAAAAAGTCAGTATCAAAAATAGAACGCAAGTAAAAGAGCTCGTCCAACAAACCTTTCCTAAAATTCAATTTGATGGGTATCCCTGCGACCTGCTTTTTGTAGATAAATTGGGCAGTGGAACCTTTCAGCAGGTACTTTCCGAAGGAAAATTGCATAACGACAGTATTATTTTAGTGGATTCCATTCACCGAACAGCGGAAGATCTGGAACATTGGAACCGTTTGATAGCCCTCCCAGAAATAACGGTGAGCATCGATATGTTTCATTGCGGCCTGTTGTCCATCCGACGGGAACAGGTAAAAGAACATTTCAGGATTCGGATATAAAACGGTAATTTTAGGGTATGGAAAATGTAGCATCAGATAACACCATTTGGTACGTATTGGGCGTTTTGGGCCTTATTTATTTGATTATTTTGTTCCGTAACAAGAAAGCGACCAAACGCAGAAGGTCCCGAAAGTTCATGGAAGGCAAACGCCAACATAAGAAAAACAATGGACAATGAACAATTGACAATGACCAATAAGCAAGAATCATTTGAACAACTTCAACTTTTATTGATTATTGAGAAGTGAACATTGATAACTGATACTATGAAGATATACACCAAGACTGGCGATAAGGGCACCACAGCATTATTTACCGGAACCCGAGTACCCAAGCACCACGCCCGTATAGAAAGTTACGGTACCATGGATGAGCTCAACTCTCATTTAGGTTTGCTTCGCGATCAGAATATCGACGAGCATTCCAAAAAAACACTCACCCTGATCCAAGAAAAGCTATTTACCGTCGGTTCCATATTGGCCACGGAGCCCAAAAAGGACAATAGATTAAAGATTCCTCGCATCAGTTCAGAAGATATTGAGTTTTTGGAGCAAGAAATGGATAGCATGAACGAAGAACTACCAGAAATGACACATTTTATCCTTCCCGGTGGTCACACCACCGTGTCATACTGTCATATCGCCAGGACCGTTTGCCGTCGAGGCGAGCGAATGATTTCCTATCTACATGAAAATGAACCGGTTCCAGATAGCGTTTTGTCGTACATCAACCGACTTTCGGATTATTTGTTCGTACTGGCACGCAAGTTGTCAAAGGATTTGAAAGCCCAAGAGGTCAAATGGATTCCAGAGAAGTTGGACTGATAAAATCACTTTTTTGACCCAAATGTTTTGTCAACAATAAAATAATTTTTAAATAATACTGTTTTTACTTGGCAAATTGGGTTTAAAAATTATTTTTGCAAAAAATTTAAAATCAAACCGTTACTATGTACTGGACTTTAGAATTAGCTTCATATTTAAGTGATGCGCCTTGGCCAGCAACCAAAGACGAGCTGATAGATTACGCCATTCGTACAGGAGCACCGTTGGAAGTTGTAGAGAATTTACAATCTATGGAAGAAGAGGGTGGCGAAATATACGAGTCGATTGAAGAAATCTGGCCCGACTATCCTACCGAGGAAGATTACCTCTGGAACGAGGATGAATATTAGAATTGAAACACATAAACCACGTTAAAAAGTCTCTTTTGAGGCTTTTTTTTATGTAATTTTGACAGCCTAGCGAAAGATTTTCATCGCAATCCCATCGATGGAACAACTTTTGACAATCAATAGAAAACATATTTCATGAGTTTTATTAATTCCGTACTAAAGGTATTTGTAGGAGACAAATCGGAGAAGGATGTGAAATCCCTGCAGCCTTTGGTGAAAGAAATCAAATCCTTTGAGCAGCAGCTGGAAGGATTGTCACATGACGAACTGAGACAGAAAACAGCCGAATTCAAGGCCCGAATAGCCGAAGACTGCAAAGAAATCAATGACAAAATAGCCGAGTTACAGGCAGAGGTCGAAAACTCCAACGACATTGACCGGAACGAAGAAATTTATTCCGAAATCGACAAACTCAACGAGGAAGCCTACAAAATTTCGGAAAAAACCCTGAACGATATACTTCCAGAAGCCTTTGCCGTGGTCAAGGAAACCGCAAAACGATTTGCGGCCAACGAAACCCTAACGGTCACTGCAAGCGAATTTGATCGTATGCTATCCGGTGATAAGGATTATGTGACCTTGGAAGGCGACAAAGCAGTTTGGCAAAACTCATGGGATGCCGCAGGCAAGGAAGTGACCTGGGATATGGTGCATTACGATGTTCAGCTGATCGGTGGTATAGCCCTGCACCAAGGAAAAATTGCCGAAATGCAAACGGGTGAAGGTAAAACATTGGTAGCCACCCTCCCACTCTATTTGAACGCATTGGCAGGAAAAGGTGCCCACTTGGTAACGGTAAACGATTACCTCGCCAAAAGGGATAGCGCTTGGATGGCCCCTATTTTTGAGTTCCATGGACTTTCGGTGGACTGCATCGATAAGCACCGACCCAATTCCGATGGAAGAAGGGCCGCCTACAATGCCGATATTACCTACGGTACCAACAACGAGTTTGGTTTTGATTATCTGAGGGACAACATGGCCCACACTCCAGATGATCTAGTGCAACGTCCACACCATTACGCCATCGTGGATGAGGTGGATTCGGTTTTGATCGATGATGCTCGTACCCCTTTGATCATTTCGGGTCCGGTTCCAGAAGGTGACCGACATGAGTTCAACGAGCTAAAGCCCCAAGTTGCCGACATTGTACAAAAGCAACGCCAGCACTTGACAGGCGTATTGGCCGAGGCCAAAAAATTAATCAAGGAAGGCAACACCAAAGAAGGAGGCTTTCTTTTACTTCGCGTGCATCGCGGACTTCCCAAAAACAAGGCACTTATCAAGTTTTTGAGCGAAGAGGGCGTGAAGCAACTGCTTCAAAAGACCGAAAACTTTTACATGCAGGACAACAATAGGGAAATGCCGAAAGTGGACGAAGACCTATTGTTCGTTATCGATGAAAAGAACAACCAAATAGAGTTGACTGACAAAGGGGTGGAATACATCTCCGATGATCAGGACAAGGAATTCTTTGTGATGCCCGATATTGGAAGTGAGATCGCAAAAATCGAGAACCAAGGTCTGGAAATCGAAAAAGAAGCGGAGCTCAAAGAAGAACTATTCAAGGATTTTGCCGTTAAGAGCGAACGCATCCACACCATGACCCAATTGTTGAAAGCCTACACCCTCTTTGAAAAAGACGTGGAGTATGTGGTGATGAACAACAAGGTAATGATCGTGGATGAACAAACCGGTCGTATCATGGACGGGCGTCGATACTCCGATGGTCTCCACCAAGCCATTGAGGCCAAGGAGAACGTAAAAATCGAGGCGATGACCCAGACCTTTGCCACCATCACCCTTCAGAACTATTTTAGAATGTACAACAAGCTGTCCGGTATGACGGGTACAGCGGTGACAGAAGCAGGTGAATTTTGGGAAATCTATGAGTTGGACGTAATGGAAATCCCGACCAACCGACCCATCGCCCGTGACGACAGGCACGATTTGATCTACAAGACCAAACGCGAAAAATACAATGCCATCATAGACGAGGTTACCAAACTATCGCAGGCCGGTAGGCCCGTTTTGATTGGTACTACTTCTGTTGAAATTTCAGAGTTGCTGTCCAAATTGTTGAGCGTACGCAAAGTGCCGCACAACGTATTGAACGCAAAGCTCCACAAAAAAGAGGCGGATATCGTTGCCGAAGCTGGTAAGGCTGGAGTGGTGACCATCGCCACCAACATGGCCGGTAGGGGTACCGATATTAAATTGTCCCCAGAGGTGAAAGAAGCCGGTGGTTTGGCCATTATTGGTACGGAACGCCACGATTCCAGACGTGTGGACAGGCAGCTCAGAGGTCGTTCTGGACGTCAAGGAGACCCCGGTAGTTCCCAATTCTATGTCTCGCTGGAAGATAATTTGATGCGTTTGTTTGGATCGGACCGTGTGGCCAAAATGATGGACCGCATGGGCTTGGAAGAAGGTGAAGTAATCCAACACTCCATGATGACCAAATCCATAGAGCGTGCACAGAAAAAAGTAGAGGAAAACAACTTTGGTATCCGTAAGCGTTTGTTGGAATATGATGATGTGATGAACGCGCAGCGTGAGGTCATTTACAAACGAAGACGCCATGCTTTGGAAGGGGAACGCCTCAAAGTGGACATCGCAAACATGATCTACGATACCTGTGAGGCCATAGCCGAGACCAACAAAATGGCAGATGACTTCAAGAACTTCGAGTTTGAGCTCATTAAATACTTCTCCATTACATCACCGATAAGTGAGGAAGAGTTCAAAAGAATGAGTTTCCAGCAGATTGCCATGAAAATCAATGACGAGGCCTATGCTTTCTACAAGCAAAAGATGGAGCGTAGCGCCAGTGTGGCATTCCAGGTCATTAAAAAGGTATACGAGGACGAATCCAATAAATTCGAACGCATTGTGGTGCCTTTCACCGATGGTATCAAATCACTGAATGTGGTGACCAATTTGGAAAAGGCATACAATACCAATGGCAAGCAGTTGATTACCGATTTCGAGAAAAACATCACACTGGCGATTATTGATGATTCTTGGAAAACACACTTGCGCAAGATGGACGAGCTGAAACAATCCGTGCAATTGGCCGTCCATGAGCAAAAAGATCCTTTGCTCATCTATAAGTTTGAGGCTTTTGAGCTGTTCAAGGAAATGATGGACAAGGTGAACCGCGAGGTCATCTCTTTCCTTTTCAAAGGGGAATTGCCTTCCGAGAACACCAATCAAATCCAAGAAGCACGTGCGGCACGCCGTCCAAAGGAAAATCTTCAGACCACCAAGGAAGAAATTCCCAATAGCGACGAATTAGCGGCCCAGAATAGAGCTGCCGGTCAAACCCAAGGACAACGTCCACAGGTTACGGAAACCATTGTTCGGGAAAAACCGAAAATTGGTAGAAACGAGAGGGTAACCATTAAAAATGTAATGTCGGGCGAAAGCAAGACCGTGAAATATAAACAGGCCGAACCCTTAATAGACAAAGGGGAATGGGTACTGGTCAACGACTAGTGAAAGCCTTCAAAACACACAAAGTGGCAGTTATTATAGCTGCCACTTTTTTTATATCAAAAACATAATTAGATTTACAGCTTGAAACACCCCAACAAGCAGCTCTACCACACACCATTCAACCTATTTTGTGGTCAGGGCACATTCACGCGCAGCATATGAAAGTTCCTAGAAAGGATACATATCGATTACAAGATAAGATTGATTTGATACTCAAGGTAAACTACAATTCATCATTCTTTGCTGCCATTTTCGGATTGGTGTGCTATTTCTTTTTGCATATTGAAGGAGTGATTCCCTACACTTTTCTGGCGTATGCCTTTATCAATATAGTGAACACACTTTTGTACAAGCAACATCAAAAATTGGTGCTTACCTATAATTTAACCTCTATCCTATCCATGTTAGGGGCCGTGGTGATTACCATGTACAGTGGAGGTATCAAAAGTCCGTTCATTTTTGTTTTGGCCATTATTGTTTTTGCCGGATATGTCACCACCAAAGTTTTTGGCCAATTGTACCTCATTTTGAACCTTGCGGTACTCACCTTATTGTTCCTTTATGAAATCGGGGACTTTAAAATATCGCAGAACACCGTACCAGAAGCATCCCAAACCTGGTTTGCCTATTTGAGTGCAGTATTTGCCGTGTACCTTTTGGGAGGCGTTTTTGGGAAGAACTTGTTAAGGGCCCATCATAAATTGTACAAATCCCGCAACGAGATCCAACTCCGTATCGATGAAAAGGAAACCCTGTTAAAGGAAGTACACCATAGGGTCAAAAACAACCTACAGACCGTTTCCAGTCTGCTGAGCCTTCAATCGCGTTCCATTGACGACAGTAAGATCAGTAATATCATAAAAAGTAGCCAAAACCGGGTGGTATCCATGGCCATGGTACACGAAATGCTCTACAAGCGGGACGACTACCTTTCCAAAATTGAACTGGAACCTTATGTAAAGGAATTGTGCGATTATTTGGTGCGATCCGTAGAAGGAAGCGGTAGGGACGTTAAAGTGAACTTGGACATCAAAAACTACAAGTTGAGCATCGATACGGTGATTCCATTGGGGCTCATCATCAACGAAACCATTACCAACGCTTTAAAATACGGTATTGCCGAAGTACCGAACGGGGAAATCCATGTTTCCGTTGAGAAAATCAATGAAAACCGCTACAAAATGTATTTGGGCGACAATGGTATCGGGTATTCCGAGGAAATTAACCCTAAAACGTCCAATTCTTTAGGTTTAAAACTTATTTATAATCTAGCCAGGCAGTTGAGAGGCTCCATTACCCGTGACTACTCCAAAAAGGGGACCCACTACACCATCGAATTTGAGGAGGTAATCGAACAATTTAATTCTGTGGATAATTAAGACAAAAAAAGTCGGTGCAAAACACCGACCTTTATCAATACCTATTCCACTATAAACTTAAACTTCTAAAACTTTCTTTCCCGAAAAGAGAAAGCAATACTTGCCAAAACAAAGGCAGTACTTAAAAACAACACGGAAGGTATCAACATTTCCAACATCATATTAAGCTAGTTTAGCTCGGTCCTTCTTCGTTTTGAAAGAAAGCTCTTTTTTGATTCGTGAGTTCTTGAATTTGTACAATCTTGCGGTCTTTCTATCCTTTCTTACTTCATTGTTAATTTCAACCTTCAACTCAACACCCATGGCAATCGTTTCCACTTTAGCCTCTTTGGATAGATCCTGAGCAGAAGCCATGGTTCCGAAAAAAGTGATTGCGATAATGGTGAAAATTGTCTTCATTGTTCTGATTGTTTTACGATGTAAAATTAATTTCAGCGACAGCCCCAGCCCGATTTCCTTCGCTCAATGACGCCTTTCTTTCGGTGAATACATTTTTTTCGGGTGAAGTGTTTTTTATCCTCGACGAACGTTTTCGACCCCAAAAACAGCACACCGAAGGCATGTGCATTTCATCGATCATATCACTTTTGAAGGATATGTAACCTATTGAAGTTCAATAGATTATTTGTAAGAAAAGGATTATACTTTGTAAGGTTTATGTAGGAAATAACAACAACAATCCTCGTCTGTTGAATAAGATTGGAGAACGACATTGTCTCGATCAAATAGAAGCTTAACAAATTTTAACGGCCATCCGTGTAATAGTTGGTATCTTGATACAACTAAACAAGAAACTAAAATGAATACCGTGAAAACTCCATTTTTAATTCTACTGTTATTGGCATCCATTAGTTGCCAACCCAAAAACAAATCAAACAAAGAAGATGTTGCCAAAAGTGAACCGGCGGAAGCCCAATTGGAAACCAAATTAACGGCCGAGCAATTGCAGGATTACGAGACCGCCTATTTTGCCAGTGGATGCTTTTGGTGCGTGGAGGCCATTTTTGAAAGTGTCAAGGGCGTAAAAGAAGTCTATTCCGGATATGCCGGAGGCACCGAAAAAAATCCGACCTATGAGGAGGTTTCCTATGGAAGGACCACCCATGCAGAAGCCGTAAAGGTGTTTTATGACCCAGAGGTCATTTCTTTTACACAATTGGTTCAGGTATTCTTTGGTTCCCACGATCCCACCACCCTCAACAGACAAGGCCCTGATCGCGGTCCACAGTACCGTTCCATTGCCTTTTATAAAAATGATAAGGAAAAAAAGATCATCCAGGATTACATGAACAAGCTGGAAACCGAAAATGTGTATGGCGACCGTCCTATCGTAACGGAGGTGAAAGCTTTTGATACCTTCTACATGGCCGAAGAGTATCATCAAGACTATGAAAAACGTAATCCAAACAATAGTTACATCCGAAATGTTTCAATTCCCAGATTGAACCGTTTCAAAGAAAACTTTCAATCCTACCTAAAGGAAGATGCACATTAATGAAGTGGAGGTAGGTTGTTGCTTGTAGGAGAGAATGCCTATGAGGTTCGAGGTGGTTTTTGGGACTGGCTGTACAAGCTAGTTCTTAAGAACCACCTCGCTGTATTTGGAGTTGATCTTGATGGTTTTCCCATCTGTCTTGTTCAAATGGTAACCCGTATAGGCGTTGCCTCCATTCTTTTTGGTGGATGTCAACTTTAGGGATTTTGGATATTGAAAACCAGAAGTTGTCTCGTTCACCGAAATGGCATAGGGTGTTTCTGGAAGAACACAATCCAACTCCCCATTTTCCACCGAAATATCGATGGTTTGGAACCCATCGGAAACCTGGTCTATGCTCAAGGCACCAAAATTATTCATCACCAAGGCCTTGCCCACTACTTTTCCAATGACCACATTGGACGATACCGAATTCAACCGCAGCTCCTTCACCTCCTTTAAACTGACTTTATCCGAATAATCGGCACTGAGTCTACCATAGTTCCAGTTCTGCACCACTACCGGGGAGTAAGAGACCCGGATATCGGTGTTGGCACCTTCGATGGTAGAAGCAAGCAAGCTTGCGTAGGACAAGCTTGCATTGATGTTTTTGGTGTTTTCGGCAAGTTTCACCTCACCGTGCCTCACGTTCATGTTCAATTTAATGTACTTGGGCATTTTAATGATGATTCGCTTTTTGACCTTGTATTCCTTATGTTTTCCATCAGAAGAAAAATAGAACACATTGGGGCTTCCGTGTATGGTCCTGGCCTCTTCCCGTAGTTGTTTTCTGAGTTCCGCCTGTTCGCTTCTGAGCTCTTCCCTTTGGGCACGAAGTTCTTCGCGCTGCTCCCTCAATTGTTCGTGCATTTCCTCGCGCACCTTTTCACGCTCTTCACGGAGTTTGTCACGTTCTCCTTTCATCTCTTCCCTTCGGGCTTCGCGCTCTTCGGCCATCTTCTCCATTTCTTTGCCCCATTTTTCAAAGCGCTCCTTATATTCCTTATCAAAGGTTTTCTCAAACTCCTTTTGCCACTCCTTCATATATTTCTCACCGTCCTTTTTATACGCATCATAATCAAACTCAATGGGCGGCAGGGGCGGCAAAGGTGGCATGGAAGGCATTACGGCAATTTCTGGCAGCACAATCTCAGGGATTTCCACACTGGCCATAATTTCCGCTACCGATGGCATATCGGGAACACCAATATTTACCGTGTTGAAGTCAAAGGAATAAGGTGATGCCCCTTTGGTACTGACCTCGATTTCCTTGCTATTTCCCATAATCTTTACCAAATCCCTATCAAAATAGGAATCGGCCTCCTTTTGACCCACCCCATCCAACTCGATGATGGCGGTGATTTCCACTTCGTCCTTGTTCCATGTTTGGAACTCAATGTCAGCATAACTGGTCGTGATGTTCAACTCCGTGTCCTTGTTGACATTGAAAGTTTCTTTGTAGGTTTTGGACTTTTGTTGTGCCATACCGGTAAAACCGACGAGCACAAGCAGCAATCCACTACACCATATTTGATGATTCCTGTTCATTTTTTGATGATTTTAATTGATTTAACTTTGATTTTAATTTTTGCAACAACTGCAACCGTAGCTGTAGGTTGTTCACCAAGGCACTGATGGTCTGGTCGTTGGGACCCAATTCGTTCAGTTCTTGGTTCAATCGTTGGTATTCTTGATTCAGTTCGGCCAAACGTTCCATATAACTGTCCACCAATTCCTTGTTCCCAGGGTCGTCGGCCAAATCGGACAATTGTAGGTTGATGTTGGTCGTATAATAGGTTTCTATTTTTTTAAGGTCTGGGGACAAATCACCCAAGGAAATACCCTGTGACTCCCCACTAGGATTGTTCCTGTCCACTACCGTTACTTTTTCATCGGGCAAAGGAGTATCCGAACTAGAGAAATAGTAGATGGACAGTCCAAGCACTACAACAACCGAGGCTGCTATCTGCATCCAAAGGGAAAACACCTTTTGTTTTGGAGGGTTTTTAGGGAGTTCCTGCTCCAACTTGGCAAAGAACCGGTCCTCATGTCCCTCTTTCATGGTAAAACCTTGCTCCTTCCTTTCCTTTTCAAACAATTTTCTAAGATCACGTGCCATAAGCCAAATCCTTTAATTTTTCTTTCAGTTGTGCCTTTCCTCTTAAGAGCCTCGTTCTGGATGTTGTTTCCGTTATGTCCAGAATTTCGGAAATCTCACTGTGGTCGTATCCTTCCACCAGAAACAATTGCACTACATATTTATATTTTGGTGCCAGTTCGTCGATGGCTTCCTTGACCTGATCCATGGAGATGCCTTCTTCCACAGACCAGTCATCATCGGCGGCAACTTGCATATAATTTTCGTTTAACTCTACCGTTCGTTGGTGTTTCGACTTTAAAAAGTCGATACTCCCATTCACCACTATACGTTTCAACCAAGCCCCGAACGTGACATCCCCCTTAAACTGCTCAATCCGCTGAAACGCCTTTATGAACGAATCCTGCAACACATCTTCGGCATCATCAGAATTTTTAAGGAACCGCATGGCCACACAGAACATCCCATCGCAATACTGACGGTACAGTTTCATTTGTGCATGACGGTCGTTTGCCTTGCACTGCTCTACAAGCTCAATATGGAGCGCACTTGGTTCTATGTTCGGTTTTTTTAGTGGTTCTGTACTAAGGACGATGCAAAAAACACAACGTTGCAAATTAGGTAGTTTTTGGCGTATTTTTAACAAAAAAAGCCCCGCTGTACATCACAACGGGGCTCATTTTTAATAGGTTATGCTATTTATTCGTCCAACATTAAGTTTAAGTGAACGGTGATATTATCGCGGGTAGCCTTGCTATATGGGCACATTTCGTGGGCTTCCTTGATAATGGTCTCCCCCATTTCCTGATCTACCGTAGGCAAATAAGTATCCAAGGTCACTTCCAAGAAAAAACCATCCTCTTCCTTATTGAAGGCCACAATGGCAGTTACATTAAAATCCCCAAGGTCGTCAATATTGTGATTTTTGGCCACGGCCTGCACGGCACCGGCATAGCAGGTGGAATAGGCTGCCGCAAAGAGTTCTTCGGGATTGGTGGATTTTGGGTCCGGTTTTCCTTTGGAATTGGGCATACTTATCGGAAAATCCAAAACACCGTCCTCACTCTTTACATGTCCTGACCTTCCGCCCGTATTGGTGGCCTGAGCCTCAAAAATAGTCTTCATCTTTTAACTGTTTATAGGTTCATAAAAATCGGTTCGTTCAATACGACCGATTGCTGACCGAATAAGGTACCAATTTGTAAGCGGAAGTGTGGAGAAATGGATATTAAATTTTTGTGAAATGGAAATATGGAAAAAGTATGGATTTGTCGCCCCATAGAATCAAACCCGTAAAATCTTTATAAATTCGTATAAACCGATGAATCCCTTTGGCAGACGATAACAAAACACCCGAAAACACCATTTCCAAGATCAAGGCACTCCGAAAACAGGAACTTTCGGCAGATGCGTTGGCTCAAGGAATATTTGATGGAAACAAAGCCATGCTGGCCAAGGCCATCACGCTTTTGGAGAGCACCAAACCGGAACATACAGAAAAAGCCAACGCGGTTATCGAAAAATGTCTGTCCAAGCCCAGTCAAAGCATTCGTTTGGGTATCACAGGCGTTCCCGGAGTCGGCAAAAGTTCGTTCATCGAAACCTTGGGCAAAACCTTGACCGAACAAGGCAACAAAGTGGCCGTTTTGGCCGTGGACCCGACCAGCTCGTTGAGCAAGGGAAGCATTTTGGGCGACAAAACCCGAATGGAGACCTTGGCAAAGGACCCGAATGCCTTTATCCGTCCGTCCCCTTCCGGTAGCTCTTTGGGCGGGGTGGCACAAAAAACCCGAGAAAGCATCATGCTTTGCGAGGCTGCAGGGTATAATGTGATTTTAGTGGAAACGGTCGGTGTGGGCCAAAGCGAAATTGCCGTCCATAGCATGGTCGATTTTTTTCTGCTGCTGAAATTATCGGGAGCGGGAGACGAACTGCAGGGCATCAAAAGGGGCATTATGGAGATGGCCGACGCCATTGCCATCAACAAAGCGGATGGCAGCAACAAGGAGCACGCGCAATTGGCCGTAACTGAATTTTCAAGGGCCTTGCACCTGTATCCTCCCAAAGCCAATGGTTGGATACCTAAAGTGAAGAAATGCTCTGCGGTAGAGAACACCGGAATCATAGAAATTTGGGAAATGGTACAACGTTTTGTGTCGCACACCAAGGAAAACGGTTTTTTTGAAAAGAACAGGCAGCAACAGAACAAGAATTGGTTCCTTCAGACCGTGGATGAATATATAAAGCAATTTTTCCATCAAAAAGAAACCTTTAAAAAGGAACAGGCCAAACTATTGACGGATATCGAATCACACAAAATCTCCCCCTTTTATGCCGCAAAACTCCTGTTGGACAAGATTACCAAGGAACTTTAAATAAAAGCGATAAATTTGCACAGATTTTATACCGAATGAGCACCGTTACCGATTCCCTGTTATCCATAGTGGTTCCTTTGTACAACGAGGAGGACAATGTGGTTCTTTTGACCCAGAAGATCAACGAAAGTCTGGAAGGGTACAACTACCAAATTGTATATGTGGATGACTTTTCCACGGACAAAACGCGCATCAAGGTCAAGGAAATGGACGATAAGAGAGTCCACTTGATCGAACTCAAAAAAAATTATGGCCAAAGTTTGGCCCTCGCTGCCGGAATTGACTATGCCGAAGGTGAATACATCATCACTATGGACGGTGATTTGCAAAACGATCCCTCCGATATTCCGGGCATGCTGGAATATGCAATTGGTGAAGAATATGATCTGGTCACCGGAATACGTCAAAAACGGAAAGACTCGCTTGTTAAAAAAATACCCTCCAAAATCGCCAACTTTTTGGTGCGCAGGGTAACCAAATTGGACATTAAGGACAATGGTTGCGCCCTCAAGGTATTTACCAAGGATATTGCCAAAAGCCTAAACCTTTATGGGGAAATGCACCGTTTTATTACGCTTTTGGCCCATTTGGAAGGCGCACAGATCAAACAAGTCCCCGTAAGGCACCATGCCAGGCACGCAGGAGTTTCCAAATATGGGTTGGAGCGTGTTTTTAAGGTAGTGGCCGATATGATGCTGTTGCTCTTTATTCGAAAATATTTCCAACGGCCCATTCACTTGTTCGGAATTTTTGGAGTGTTGCTGGTAATCCTTGGAATTTTGATCAATGTGTACCTATTGATTGTCAAACTCGGCTTTGGACAGGATATCGGTACCCGGCCATTGCTAATTTTCGGGATGATGTTTATTGTGGGGGGAATCCAATTGTTTACCATCGGCATTGTAATGGAACTCTTGATCCGTACCTACTACGAATCCCAGCAAAAACGTCCGTATCGCATCAAAAAAATCAGCATAGGTGACGGAAAAGCTGCGTAAAAAAGGAATCACTGCCCTAAAAATTGCAATAAGTGCAGTGCTGATCTACTTTATTTTCACCAAAATAGAGCTGAAAGATGTACTCCAAACACTAAAAAAAAGCGACCCACTCTACTTATCCTTGGCCGTGCTGTTTTTTGTGTTGTCGAAGGTAATTTCGGCCATTCGGACCAACTTATATTTTCATCAAATTGGAGCGCCCCTTACGCAATGGAGCAATCTAAAATTATCCCTGTTGGGGATGTTCTATAACCTGTTTTTGCCAGGTGGAATTGGCGGTGATGCGTACAAAGGCTACGTCGTCCAAAGAGAATATCAACCGGGAACCAAAAAAGTGGTGTCGAGCATACTCTTAGATCGGTTGAGCGGTATGCTCCTGCTTTTTGTGTATGCCTGCTTGCTGGCCATACTATCCAAAAACGCTTTTTTTCAAAAGTTTTACGGCCTATTTATAGCTGCGATTCCCCTGAGCATTGTGGTGTTCTGGTTCGTGAATAAGACCTTTTTCACATCGGTTCTACCCGTTTTTTGGAAATCCTTGGGGTTTTCGGCCATGGTACAAATGGCTCAGCTCATCAGTGTTTTGTTTATTCTGAAGGCCTTGTCCGTTAGTTTGGACACCGTCGAGTACTTGTTTGTATTTCTGATTTCTTCCATTGTATCGGTCATTCCTTTGACCATTGGAGGTATTGGAAGTCGGGAAGTCACTTTTTTATATGGTGCCAAATGGTTGGGGTTGGATGAAAGCACGTCCATTGGGGTCAGTTTTGCTTTCTTTTCGATTACCGCCCTGATTTCTCTTTTTGGAGTCATCTATCATTTTAAAAAGCCAAAACTGGAATCAGTAGCTTAGTCCAAGTGCACCAAATGCATTTGGTTCAATTTTTCTTCCCTCGTGTTCGGATTCAAAAATTTGATCTGCAATCGGGTAATTCGGAATTGATCCACCGTAATCTGATCATCCCAAGCCACACCTTTTTGCTTCAGCTTCTGCAATTCATCATCCGTGGCATAGACCCAAACATCACTTTTATTGGCAATGTCGTCCAGCGAGGTGATTTTAACCGGTTTTTTGTTATAAAAATCCAACGACCATGAATAGCGTTCCGAAATCTTGTAGATCCTGTCCACTGGAATCTGTTTCTCTTCAACTATGGCAGCCATATTGGAGCCACCTTGGTATTCGAGCAGTTTGGGGTAAAAATGGGCATTCATAAATCCATTCAACAGTACCGAGCTCCATAAAGCAACCGTAGCAATTTTTGGATATGGAGTATCTTTTTGTAGGATGATGTAACCAACCGTACCAATGGCCAGAAGCAACAGCGCATAACCGTACCAATGTTCCAATTGGAACACTAAAAAACTGATTAATACCATAAAGATGACCACCAACCCCAATATAAAATATTGGATGCCCAGAATCACCTTTGCCATTTTCTTTTGTTCCTTTTGATGCAGCATATATAAAAATCCTGCCGACAAGATTGCGTACAGTGGCATGAGGATGTTCATGTAGTGGGGCAGTTTGAACTGGGCAAAACTGATGAGGAGGAACAAAATCGAAATTCCGCCCACGGTCAAAAATTCCAAATTCGGACGGTAGGCGAACTTGACCTTCCAAAAGGCCTTGACCTTCATCCAATACCCCAATAAGGCGAGTACGGTCCACGGGAGGAACACCCACAAAAACGTATGGAAGAAAAAGAAAAAGTCGCTACTGTTCTTCCCTATCCCCTCTCCGCTCATCCGTTCGAAGCTCTGCTCCCAAAAAATAAAAAAAATACCACTGCGGTTGTCCTTTCCGCGAATCACTTTCTCGGGGTGCAAATCAAATTGATGGTAATAGGCGTACAGCATGGGCGAAATGGTCAACGCGAATACCAAAATCGCCACAACAACCTTCCAATGTAGCAATGATTGCCACTTTCGGGTATAGGCCAAATGACAGAGCAGCGATATCCCGATGACCACCAAGGCTATCTGCCCTTTGGTGGAAAAGGCAATGCCTGCCCCAAAGGCACCTAGAGCGATGCTTTTTAGGGTATTTTTCTCTACATAGGTAACCAGTTGCCAAATGGAGAAAATGGCAAATCCAGTCAAAACAGCATCGGTACGTACATCGATATTGGCCAATACGATGGTTTGGGCCGTCATAAAAATCAAAGAGGCCAATCGTCCCACCTCCTTGTTATACAATAATTTTCCCAGGCCGTAGCAGCTGTAGGCCCCCAATAAGGTCGACAAAATACCGGGAATACGGTATGCCCAATCGTGGATACCGAACAATTTGTACGAAAGTGCGGCCAACCAATAATGCATGTGGGGCTTATCCAGATACTCTTCGGGCCCCTTGAACAGGCTTAAAAAATCATTTTCCTGCACCATGCGCATCGCCATTACGGCAAATTGGGCCGAATCGTTTTCCATTAAGGTGACGAACATCCCAATGATGTACACCAATACAATCAGTGCCAAGTAAAACCAGTATCGCGTGGTGGATATCATACCCCTGTTTTTTGGAAAGCAAATATAGCCAACTTGGCCCATAACCACCCGAACAGGGAACCTACCAAAGCGCCGGTAAGCACATCCAACGGATAGTGTACGCCGATGTAAATTCGGCTATAGGCCACCACACCGGCCCAAAGCAACAACACCCAAGAAATGTACTTTACCTTGTTCCTGAACATCACCGTAAAGTAAATAGCGGGACCAAACGAATTGGCTGCATGGGCGGAAAAATATCCAAATTGCCCGCCACAATAGCTTTTCACCAAGCGCATGACTGGACTTACTTCTGGGTCGTGGCAAGGCCGCAATCGACCTACGCCATATTTAAAAAAGTTGGATAGTTGGTCCGTACAGGTAATCAGCAGGGCAATGGAAAGCAGAACAATTCCGGTTCCTTTCCAGCCAAAGTTTCGATATGACAAATAGAGCAGTAACAAATAAAGTGGCGCGGAATTTCGGGTGGTGGTCATGAACATCCAAAAGCCGTCCCAAGTTTCGGTTCCCAATCCGTTGAGAAACAAAAACAGTTCCTTATCGTATTGCAGTAGTTGCTCCAGCATCAAGAATCGTATCTGGAGACTTCCCGATCATAAAACGCGGTAGCGGCCTCGATCAAGCTTTCCGCTTCTTCCATCAAATCGGCCTCGTCCTCCTTGGAGAACTCTTCCATCCATTCCACCTCATCATTTTCCAAATTGATGATAAAACGTGGGTATTCGGTATGAACGATAAAAATGGCCTCGGGATGATCTGTATTGTCGGCCAATAAAAATTTAGGTAGTTCCATGTGCTCGTATTTTGATTCCCAATATGAAATCTAATATTTTATATTTTTCAATGCGTCATGTTGAACTTGTTTCAACATCTCATATAGATTTTTCAATGTATGATGAGACCCTGAGACAAGCTCAGGGTGCCGAAACTATTCTTCAATCAATTTCTTGGTCAAGAAGTTAAATCGAAGATACAACATTACGGCCGATGCGGTTAGCCCCGACAACAATCCAATCCAAATGCCCGTACTTTCAAAACGGGTATGCAAGCCCAAATAGTAACTGATAGGGAAACCAATCAACCAGTAGGCCACAAAGGTGATGAAAGTAGGTATCTTCACATCTTGCAAACCCCGTAATGCACCCAAAACCACGACCTGTAGGCCATCGGAAATCTGAAAAAAGGCCGCTACCAAAAGTAGCTCGGCTGCGACAATGATCACTTCTGCGTTATCGGCTTGGTTGACAATATCGTCCACGTCCAAATAAATGGTAGGGAACCAATGCCTTCCCAACAAGAAAATAGCCGCAAAGGCCACTTCCAAAATCAGGGTCAGGAAAAAAATGGATTCCGCAATACGCTTTAATTCCTTGTGGTTACGCAGTCCTTTTTGATTGCCCACACGAACCATGGCCGCCACGCTGAGGCCCATGCCCACCATAAAGGTCATACTGCTCAGGTTCAAGGCAATTTGGTTGGCCGCTTGGGCATTTTTACCCAACACCCCACTCAACCAGATGGCCGCAGTAAAGATGGCCACCTCAAAAAACATTTGCAGGGCCGAGGGAAAACCAAGACTTATGATTTTTTTCATCACCCGATTCTCAATTTCCTTAAAATTGAAATGGGTCACATAGGATTCAAATTTCTTCTTTCGCTTCAACAGATACCAAATAAAGGCCACCATAATCACACGCGAAGCCAAGGTGCCTATCGCAGCACCCACAATACCTAGTTTGGGGAATCCGAAGGAACCAAAAATAAACAAATAATTTAAGGTGATGTTCACCACATTGGCCAATATGGTCGCATACATGGGGTATTTGGTCTGGGAAAGTCCCTCCGAAAACTGCTTAAATGCTTGAAAAATAATCAGGGGCACCAGCGAAAAAGCGACCAAATCCAAATAGGGCAAGGCCAATTCCACCACTTCTGGAGGTTGCTTCATGTGATGCATCAACGGTTTGGCCAGCAAAATGAGCCCAAAAAGGGACAATCCCAATAAGGTACAGAGCACCAAACCATGTTTTAGGGCACTTTTCCCGGCAGCTTGGTCCTTGGCGCCATCCGCTTCGGCCACCAAAGGGGTGATGGCTGTGGAAAAACCGATTCCGAGTGACATCGCAATAAAAACAAAACTGTTTCCCAAAGAAACGGCAGCCAGTTCGGCCGTTCCCAATTGCCCTACCATGATATTGTCTGCAAAGGCCACAAAAGTGTGCCCCAACATTCCCAAAATCACGGGATACGACAGTTTTAGATTATAGGCAAATTCCTTGGTGTAGTTTTGAAACACGGCGATTACTTAAAAAGGATGGCAAATATAGCTAGATTGACGGCAATTTGGGTGACTTCTTACATGGGAGGCACCACAAATTAAAGTTTCTTCGCTTCTTCCCAGTACACATCCATTTCTGCCAAGGTCATATCCTTCATGGATTTTCCATTTTCCTTGGCTTTCTGTTCCAGATATTGAAAGCGCTTGATGAACTTTTTATTGGTCCGTTCCAAAGCATTTTCCGGGTTGATTTTTAAAAAACGGGCATAATTCACCATGGAAAAAAGCACATCGCCAAATTCGGATTCCATTTTGTCGGCATCTTGTGTCCGCACCTCTTCCTGAAGCTCGGCCAATTCCTCTTGCAGTTTTTCAAAGACCTGTTCTGGTTTTTCCCAATCAAATCCCACTCCTGCCACCTTGTCTTGGATTCGGTTGGCCTTGACCAAGGATGGCAACCCATTGGGAACACCTTCCAACACACTTTTCTTCCCCTCTTTTAGCTTGATGTTCTCCCAGTTTTGCTTGACCTCCTCTTCATTTTCTACTTTAACATCACCATAAATATGCGGATGGCGGTTGATGAGTTTCTCACAGATGCCATTGGCTACGTCGGCAATATCAAAATCCTGCGTTTCCGAACCGATTTTTGCATAAAAAACGATGTGCAGTAAAATATCGCCCAGTTCCTTCTTTACCTCTTCCAAATCATTATCGAGAATGGCATCGCCCAATTCGTAGGTCTCCTCAATGGTCAGGTGACGCAGGCTTTGCATGGTCTGTTTCCTGTCCCAAGGGCACTGCTCCCGCAACTCGTCCATAATGGTCAAAAGACGGTCAAAAGCGGCCAACTGTTCCGATCTCGTGTTCATGGCTTTGAATTTTGTTCAAAAGTACGAAGTCTCAAGGGTTGAGATTCCTTTCAAAAGACTTACTTATGAAAAGAGCCCTACCAACTTTTCAACAAACCAGAGTTACCAAAAAATATCATTATCTTCAACGTCGTTTTAAGGCAAACCCCGGTAACATGAAACATCTTTTTATTGCGTTGCTCTTGGCCCCCTTTTTGGTTTTTGGGCAAACCGATAATCCGTTCAAGGACGAGGTAAAATCCATACAGCAAAAAAATGATTCCCTTTGGGATGCCTCTCGCCCAACCATTGTTTTTACCGGTAGTTCCAGTATCCGTTTTTGGAACGATGTCCAACAACGGTTTCCCCAGCACCAAGTGCTCAATACAGGCTTTGGAGGTTCCCAATTCTCGGATTTGGAGCTTTATTTGGATGAACTGATATTGAATTACAAACCTGTAAAGGTCTTTATTTATGAAGGGGACAATGATATTTTCGCCAAAAAAAGACCTCGAAAAATCCTGAAAAAGGCCGAAGCCATCCTAAATACCTTACAAGAAAGGAACCCAAACATGGAAATTGTGCTGATTTCCGCCAAACCCAGCATTTCCCGCTGGAAATACCGTGGCAGGTATCGAAGATTGAACAGAAAACTGGACCGATTGGCATCCAAAACTGAAGGAATCGTTTTTGTGGATGTTTGGTACCCTATGTTGGACAACAGAAAGGTAAAGCAAGACATTTTTGTGGAGGATGGCCTGCACATGAACGAAAAAGGATATGACATCTGGTACGATGTCATCAAAAATTACATGGACTAAAACTAAACAAACGTGATTTACAGATCTATTTTGCTGTTCGTTGCAGTACTCTGCATAGCAGCTTGCCAAACCGAAAAAAAGGAAATCAACTTTCCTAAAACAGACCTAGCCAGTGCTCCGCTGATTCCAAAGCCCATTAAAACCATTTCCACGGGAAGTGCGTTTGGCTTGGATGCAGGTACTGCGATTTACACGACCACCACGGACCCCGAATTTGAAAAAGTAGGCCAGTTTTTATCCGATCAAATCAAGTCTAAAACAGGACTTGCCCTTGGGGTAAACACGCCATCCGAAGCCACCTTGGAACGTTTGATCTACATTAACCAATCGGATAGTGTGGAATTGGACAATCCAGAGGCTTATCAACTTTACATTAAAAAGGATTCCATTCTATTGAATGCCAAGACCGCTGCGGGTGCTTTTAGAGGGGTACAAACACTTCGACAGCTCATTCCCGAAAAAAGCAACGATACCCTTACGGACGGTCCGATGTGGGTAATTCCCTCAGGAAAAATCATGGATGCCCCAAAATTTGTGTATCGCGGTTCCATGCTGGACGTAGCGCGACACTTTTTCACCGTGGAAGAGGTCAAAAAATATATTGATGCCCTCGCTTACTACAAGATTAATACGCTACACCTGCACCTATCAGATGATCAAGGCTGGCGTATTGAAATCAAATCATGGCCCAAACTCACTGAGGTAGGTGGTGCCAGCGAAGTAGGTGGAGGCGAAGGTGGCTTTTACACCCAAGAAGAATACAAGGACATTGTTGCCTATGCTGCGGATAGACATATGACCATCGTTCCCGAAATCGATATGCCCGGGCACACCAATGCTGCTTCCTTGAGCTATCCCTTTTTACACTATGCCGGTGCCGAGACTCCACGAGTACGAACCGACATGAAGGTGGGTTACAGTTCGTTTGATGCCCAAAAAGATACGGTGTACAGCTTCTTGGATGATGTAATCGGCGAAATAGCTGCCATGAGCCCTGGGCCCTACTTTCATATTGGAGGTGATGAAAGCCATGTGACCAAAAAAAGTGATTATATCCTTTTTGTGGAAAAAGTGGAAAAGATTGTTCAAAAACACAACAAAAGAATGATTGGATGGGATGAAATCGCCCAAGCCGATATTGACGCCAGTTCCATTGCCCAATTTTGGAACGAGCCTGAGAATGCACTTAAAGCTGCTGAAAACGGCTCCAAAATCATTATTTCGCCAGCTAAAAAGACCTATTTGGACATGAAATATGATTCCATTTCCGAATACGGTTTAAAATGGGCGGGCTACATCCCTGTTGATGTGGGTTACCAATGGGATCCAGAAAGCTATGTGGAAGGACTTCCCTTAGAGCGCATTTTGGGGATTGAAGCCCCGTTATGGTCCGAAACCATTAGCAACAGTGCCGAATTGGAGTATTTGGCCTTTCCCAGAGTGATCGGCTACGCCGAATTGGGATGGTCACCCAGCGAACATCTTAATTGGGAGAACTACAAAGAACGCCTTGCTGCACAGGTTCCCTATTTGGAAGCCATGGATATCAATTATTATCCAACAGAGTTGGTGGACTGGAACAAAGAATAGTGTTTATTCTTCCTCTTCGGAGGCAGACACAGTAGGTTCTTCAGCATCCTTTTCCGCTTCAACAAATTCAGTAATGTTGTTGTCGAGAAGGATGTTGTACCACTGTATGATTTTTTTGATGTCACTAGCATACACACGGTCCTCATCATAATTGGGAAGTACCTCGAAGAAATATTCCTCCAACTCGATTTTGTCCGCCTTGTGGCTGATGGAGGTCTTTTTCCCATCTTCTTTCTCCTTGATTTTTTGGAACACTTCCTTTAAGGGAATCTCTTCCTCCAAGGTATAAATGGCTATTTCGGACAGCACGCTCACATTGCTTCTTAAACCAACGGTCACACGCTTGCCATCCAATAGGGATTCGCCAACAAAGCCACCTCGGGTTTGGGTCAATAATTTGTAAAGTCCTGGTTTACCTCCAATAGATAAAATCTTGTCTAATGCCATTCAAATAGTAATTTATGGGCGCAAAAATATGTTTTTATCGCAAACCGCGATTTTTTTAACGTCCTTTTTTGATATTGGGAAACCGCATCCGGTAGTCCACGCTGATCTTTCCTTTGGAAATCTTTTCCAAACGGCTTTTCAACAATCGTTTTTTAAGGGAAGATAGCTTATCGGTGAACAAAATCCCCTCGATATGGTCGTATTCGTGCTGAATCACACGGGCCAATAGCCCATCAAAGGTTTCGGTGTGGGATTTAAAATCCTCATCCAAATAACTAATGGTGATTTCGGGCTTGCGCTTTACATCTTCCCGAATGTCGGGAATGCTCAAACAACCTTCGTTAAAGTCCCATTCCTTACCATTTTCGTCCTCAATCTTGGCATTGATGAACACTTTTTTGAATCCGTCCAACTGTTTTTGTTCAGCTTCGGTCAGGTCTTCATCATCTGCAAAAGGCGTGGTGTCCACCAGAAAAACCCGAATGGGGAGCCCTACTTGGGGAGCGGCCAATCCAACACCATGAGCGTTGTACATGGTCTCCCACATATTGGTGATCAATTCGTCAAGTTTGGGATAATCTTCCGCAATATCCTTTGCTTTTTTTCGCAAAACGGGGTCTCCGTAAGCTACTATTGGTAAAATCATAAATCAAAATCTGTTTAAGTAGGCCTGCAATATGAGCGTGGCACTAATTTCGTCCACAAGGGCCTTATCCTTTCGTTTCTTCTTTTTCATTCCGCTGTCCAACATGGATTGAAATGCCATTTTGGAGGTAAATCGCTCATCTTGGCGTTCCACGGGGATTGAAGGAAACTTGGCCGTCAGCTTCTTCAAAAAGTTTTGGATGAGCACTTCGGACTCCGAGGCCGTATTGTCCATTTGTTTGGGCAAACCCACCACAAATCGTTCAACGGATTCCTGTTGGGTGTATTCCTCCAAAAAGTCCAGCAGGTCTTTGGTCTCAACGGTCGTTAACCCAGAAGCGATCAACTGAAGTTCATCAGTAACCGCAATTCCTGTCCGTACCTTTCCAAAATCCAAAGCCAAAATTCTAGCCAAAACAATTTTTTGGCAAAAATAACCCTAAAAATGTTATGCACTTAAAAATGGGAACCATAATTCTGCCATGGGGCGTATCTTTGTCAAAACTTTAAGAAAAATGACAGAATTAAGAACGCTTATCGAGCAAGCGTGGGACAATAGGGCCTTATTGGAAGAGGAAAAGACGCAAGAGGCCATACGAGAAGTCATCAACCTGATCGACCTTGGCGAGCTTCGCTGTGCCGAGCCAACCACTGATGGATGGCAGATCAACGAATGGGTGAAAAAGGCGGTGGTGCTGTACTTCCCCATCCAAAAAATGGAAGTTTTGGAGGCTGGCATCTTTGAATATCATGATAAAATACCTTTGAAAAAGGGTTACAAGGAAAAAGGGGTCCGTGTGGTTCCCCATGCAGTGGCCAGGCACGGAGCCTATATTTCCAAAGGCACTATTTTGATGCCGAGTTACGTAAATATTGGTGCCTATGTAGATGAAGGAACCATGGTGGATACTTGGGCCACGGTGGGAAGTTGTGCACAAATTGGCAAAAACGTTCACTTGAGTGGTGGTGTTGGCATTGGTGGGGTTTTGGAACCTTTGCAAGCCGCCCCAGTGATCATTGAGGATAATGCCTTTATCGGTTCCCGCTGTATTGTGGTAGAAGGTGTTCGCGTAGAGAAAGAGGCTGTTTTGGGAGCCAATGTGGTACTAACGGCATCTACCAAGATTATCGATGTTACTGGAGATGAACCCGTTGAACTTAAAGGTCGGGTTCCTGCAAGATCAGTTGTGATTCCTGGAAGCTATACCAAAAAATTTCCTGCAGGAGAATATCAAGTGCCCTGTGCCCTGATCATAGGCAAGCGCAAGGAAAGCACCGATAAGAAGACCTCCTTGAACAATGCCCTGCGCGAGCACGATGTAGCGGTATAGAATTCAAAGCTTTATAGTTTATTGGGACAGTCAATGTTGAACAATTTTGTTTACCTTGTCTGTCCTTTTCTATTTTATACATTTGGAAAAGCATGAAGTCAACCTCCCTTAAAAGAAAGCTATTTGCAAAACACAGCTCAAATGCGGTTTTTGATTATTCAGCAAAAAATGGTCGGGGATGTGCTGGCGAGCACAATTCTGTGTGAACACCTAAAAATCCATTTCCCGGATTGCGAAGTCCACTACGTCATCAACGAATCTACTTTGGCGGTGGTGGAGGAGAATCCTTTTATTGATAAAATCATTTTCTTTAAAAACGAATATAGGGAAAGCAAGCTAGCATTCTTCAAATTTTTAAAATCGTTGAAAAGGGAAAAGTACAACGCCACCATAGATGTATACTGCAAACTGGAAAGCAATCTAATCAGTTATTATTCTAATGCCGATATTAAGATTTCCTATAAAAAATGGTACTCCAAGTTTATTTACACCCATTTGTTTTCCTACACCAACAACCCGAACACTACTTTGGGGCATGCGATTGAAAACAGGCTTATTTTGCTTGCTCCACTGATTCCAGAATTGAAACAGCCCAATCTGGCACCAAAAATATATCTGTCAGTAGCTGAAAAGGAGCAGGCCAAAGAACTACTGGCCAATCATCAAATTGACACTTCCAAACCCTTAATTATGGTAGGCTTGTTGGGCAGTCAACCCAGTAAAACCTATCCGCTAGCGTATTTGGCAAAGACTTTGGATTTTATTTCGGAGCGGTATCGGGTGACCTTTTTGCTCAACTATTTGCCGCACCAAAGTGCAAGTTTGGACGAATTTCTGGATCATTGTTCTCCCAAAACGCGAAATAACATCAAGGAAGAAGTATTTTGTCCTTCCTTGCGATCGTTTATCGCACTTTTGGACCAATGTGACGCATATATCGGAAATGAGGGTGGTAGCACCAACATGGCCAAAGCCATTGGTATTCCCAATTTTTCCATATTTTCCCCATGGATTTCCAAGACTGCTTGGCTTACTTTTAACCAAAATCAGAAAAACCAAGCGGTACACTTAGCGGATTTTGCCCCAGAGGTTTTGGAAATGCCCAAAAAGGAACGGAAAGCCAATGCCGAAGCATTGTATCAACAATTTAAACCTGAGTTGTTTTTGGAGCAATTAGACAGCTTTATCCAAAGCGAAGTTGTTTCGGACCAATAGCACTTGATAGGATTCCATGACAATTTTCCAGCCATGCTCCAACATGTAGGCTATCACTAATTTGCCCTTCCCTCCATTGGGCAAGTCACAATCATCGATCAAAACAATGGTGTTTTCGTGCAACTGATCTGCTATTCGTTTAAATTCCTCCAAATGGTGTTCTTGGCTTTTCCTCTGAATTTCAACGTCATGTGAACTATAATCGTAACTGTCCAAATAGAGCATATCGACTGGTTGAGCAAAATCCTTTAGAAAATCCAACGAATCGGAATGGTGAAGGGTCACCGTATCCTGCAGGCCCTGTCGCTCCACTTCTGCCCTAGAGTTGGCAATGGATTCCGAATTGATGTCCACCGAATGAAGCACTGCACCGTGCTCCTTTGCCCATTTTCCAAATACGATGGTGGCCGCACCATTGCTCTTGGCTCCTTTTAAACCCTCACGCGAGGTGCCGGTCTCAATAATCACTTTAGCGTTGATTTGCTCCATCAACTCCATGGTCTTCAGGAAAGTATTCCGCCTTTTTCGGAAATCGTATTTAAAGGGCATAAAGGGGTACAACGATTTATGCTTGATAAATTTACCCGTAAAAAAGGCAACAACACCCAAAGCAACTACGTAAAGAAGTATATCCATCTAAAAGAATTTCACAAATTTTAAAGCAACCCAAGATACATTTTCTCGTCTTCATAGTAAACCTAGAATATCAAAAAGAGGATTTTAACATAAAACGGGTAGGGAAATTGTCCAGTTGATTGTTTGTAAGAAAAAGTCACGCATAAACAATTTTTAACCTGTTTTTTTGTTATAGCTTTGTAAAATACCAAAACACTACACCAATAAATATGGCTGGATTGTGCACCCCAAAGCAAAAATTATCAGCACTGATCATAACCTACAACGAAATGGGTTACATTGAAAAGTGTATCGACTCCGTTTCCTTTGCTGATGAAATCATCGTAGTAGATTCTTATAGCACCGATGGTACCTACGAGTACCTTTTGGACCACCCAAAAGTGACCGTAATCCAAAATCCTTTTGATAATTTCACCGCGCAAAAATCATTCACCTTAAAACAGGCCTCAAATGATTGGGTTTTGTTTTTGGATGCAGACGAAGTAGTTACCGAAAGTCTTGAAAAAGAAATTTTGCATACCATCAACCAGCCCGACGCCAAAGAAGCCTATTGGTTTTACCGAAAGTTTATGTTCCAGGATGAACCCCTTAACTTTAGCGGCTGGCAAACCGATAAAAACTATAGGCTCTTTCGCAAGAGCAAAGCCCATTTCACGGACCGAAAGATTGTACACGAAACATTGGTAGTGGATGGCGAATCCGGTATCCTACAGGAAAAGTTGATTCACTTTTGCTACAAAAACTACGAGGATTACAAGGGCAAAATGCTCAAATATGGTCGTTTAAAGGCCAAAGAGGATTTTTATAAGGAACGGCACTTCAATTACATTTTGATGACGGTGAAACCCATCTGGAAATTCTTCAACCACTACATTCTCCGATTAGGAATCCTTGATGGCAAAAAAGGATGGACCATCTGTTACTTGAACGCCCTTGGTGTTCTGGAACGGTTCAGGGAGCTGAAACGCTTGGAAAAGAAGAATGAACTAGCCTACTACTTGGTGATGCCGTAGTGTGTCCACACCAATTTTTGAGACCTTGTCTCTTTTCGGATAGCCTGATTTTTAGCAATGGATTCCGGTGTTTTATAACCCCTTTTGTGGTCTAAGTGCACACAAACCGCGCTATAACGTAGCTGTTTGGATTTAATCCCAAAATTGAACAGACGCTCGCCCAATTCACGATCTTGCCCACCATACTGCATTCGCTCATCAAAACCGTTCACATTCAAAATATCCTTTTTCCAGCCCGATGAATTATGGCCGTTCCAACTGGCATTGGTCGGAGTAATCGTATTCAGCAGTTTGGAAATCATACCACTAGCGGTGAGCTTATTGTTTTTAAAGGTTTTGGGTATTCCTTTTGCCTTTAGCCAATTAATATCGAAGCAATTCTGTTCTTCAATATCTTCCAAAGTGATCATTTTGGAAATGTTCATGGGCAACATATAATACCCCCCAGAAATAAAGTAACCCGGTTCTTTATTGATGTAATGCACCTCGACAAAATCTTCACGGGGAATACAGTCACCATCTGTCATAATAATATAGTCCGCGCTGCAGGCTTCCACCGCCTTGTTCAGTATACGTGATTTTTGAAAACCATCGTCCTCCTGCCACACATGCACAATTTTGTAAAAGACCTTTTCGGACAGCTCCTCCAACAATTGTTTGGTCTTGGGACCTGAGCCATCATCGGCAACCACCACCTCAAAATCCTTAAAGATTTGGCAATTGAAGCCCCACAACACTTTCTTTAGCCACTCCTCGGCGTTATAAGTGCTGATAATGACCGATATTTTTGGTGATTCTGTTTCCTCTGGGCTCATCTGGACAAAAATAGAAATATTAAATGTTATCTCATATCCTTAATTTTGTGATTCTAAACTTCCAGAATGAAGGTCAAGGAAATTCCAGTTTCACTTTTTCATCAAGCCAAGTTATCCTGGCAATCGCAGCGAAAGCTCGTCGCGAACAAAAAGCAGGTCCCGGTCATCGTTTCCTTGGCTTCGATTCCTTCTAGGTTGAACATCGTACATCTTACCATCCGCAGCATACTCAATCAGGATGTGCTACCAGAGAAAATCGTCCTTTGGCTTCATGAAGATTTGAAGGACAGCATACCCAAATCACTTAACGTTTTGGTAGGCGACCTTTTTTCCATCAAATATGCAGACTATTTCAGCTCACACAGAAAATTGGTAGAACCCCTAAAACTGTATCCCAATAAAATAATCGTCACCTGTGATGACGATATGATGTACCGAAAAAACTGGTTGTCCAAACTCTATCAGGCCCACGAAAACCATCCCGATCATATTATAGCCAACCAAACGCGTTGCATTACTTACGGTAGCGATGGGGAACTCCTTTCTTACAAGGCATGGAAACCGAACGAATCGGGATGCCAAAACCCATTATTGACACTCCCCATTGGTGCCGGAGGCACCTTATACCCGCCCGATTCCATGCATAAAACAGTTTTTAACCAAGAATTGTTCCTACAACTCACCCCAAAAGCTGATGATCTTTGGTTTAAGGCGATGGGACTCTTAAAAGGCACCAAATCCATTCAGGCCCAGAACAGCGGAAAGGAACCTATCCCGATTTGGGGGTCGCAGAAAGTTTCACTGAAGAAAGGCAATATTGGTATGGACAAAAACAGAACACAATGGCAGGCATTGACCGACCATTTTCAACTAAAATTCGAAAACATTGATTGAAGAAATCAACAACTGTGTTAAGGTCCTGCAAGAGGGCGGACTCATTGTCTACCCCACCGATACCGTTTGGGGCATTGGCTGCGACGCTACCAACCCCGAAGCGGTGCAAAAAGTATATGCGCTCAAAAAACGGGAAAGCTCCAAACCATTAATTTGCTTAGTGGCCAACCAAGCGATGCTGGAGCGCCATGTAAAGGAAGTTCCCGATGTAGCTTATGATATTATGGACTTCGCCACCAAGCCCACCACCATTATTTTTGACCAACCTTTGGGCGTTGCGAAGAACCTGGTGGCCGAAGACAACACTTTGGGCATACGGGTCGCTTCCGATAAATTTTGCCAATACCTAATCAATAAATTCAGGAAACCCATCGTCTCCACTTCGGCCAATATTTCAGGCCAACCCCACCCAAAACAATTCAACGATATTCAAGCAGAAATTTTAAAAGGAGTGGACTATGTGGTAAATTTGCAAAATGAAAATTTCAACCCTTCCCCCTCCTCTATCATTAAGTTGAGCAACGACGGACAGGTGAAGGTGATACGGGAATAACAATGGCGAAGGAATTCCATACAAAGGCAATACAACACCCTATTTTTAAACTCATTGGCGAAGCTTCGGACGAGCTGGGCATGGATGCCTATGTTATCGGGGGATTTGTCCGTGATTACTTTTTAAAACGTGGCACCCCAAAGGACATCGACATCGTGGCCATCGGAAGTGGTATCGAGCTGGCAAACAAAGTAGCCTCCAAACTACAGGGCAAGCCCGAGATATCGGTTTTCAAAAATTTTGGGACCGCCATGATCAAATACAAAGACCTTGAACTGGAATTCGTGGGCGCTCGCAAGGAAAGCTATAATCGGGATAGCCGAAAACCCATTGTGGAAGATGGCACCTTGGAAGATGACCAAAATCGTAGGGACTTTACCATCAATGCCATGGCCTTGGCGCTGAACTCATCCAATTTTGGAGAGCTTTTAGATCCCTTCGATGGTTTGGCCGATTTGGACAGACAACTGATTCGCACACCATTGGAGCCCGGCATTACCTATTCCGATGACCCTTTGCGGATGATGCGCGCCATTCGCTTTGCGACCCAACTCCATTTTACGATTGAACTGCCCTCCTTACAGGCCATTGCCGAAAACAAGGAGCGTATTAAAATTGTATCCAAGGAGCGCATTGTAGACGAACTCCATAAGGTTTTGATGAGCTCCCAGCCCTCCCTTGGCTTTAAGCTGATGCACCAAACCGAATTGTTGCCGCTCATTTTACCAGAGCTAACAGCACTGCAAGGCATCGAGGAAAAGGAAGGGCAACGCCATAAAGACAATTTCTGGCATACCCTTGAAGTGGTGGACAATATTGCGGAAACCACAGACAACCTTTGGTTGCGCTGGGCCGCCCTGCTGCACGATATTGGTAAGGCACCTACCAAAAAGTTCCACAAAAAAATCGGATGGACCTTCCATGCCCACGAATTTGTGGGGGCAAAAATGGTGTACAAACTCTTCAAAAGGTTACGGATGCCCTTGAACGAAAAGATGAAATTCGTTCAAAAAATGGTGTTGATGAGTTCCAGACCCATCATCCTATCCGAAGACCACGTAACCGATTCCGCGGTTCGACGCTTGGTGTTCGATGCAGGAGAACATGTGGAGGACCTAATGACCTTATGCGAAGCCGACATTACGACCAAAAACCCGAAGAAACAAAGAAAGTACAAGAACAATTTTAAGATAGTTCGACAAAAAATAGTGGAAGTTGAGGAAAGGGACCATATCCGAAACTTCCAGCCACCGGTTTCGGGAGAGGAAATCATGAAAACCTTCAACCTGAAACCCTCAAAAGAAATTGGGATCATTAAAGAGGCCATAAAAGAGGCCATATTGGAAGGTGAAATTCCCAACGAATATGAAGCTGCCTACGACTTTATGTTGGAAAAAGGCAAGAAAATGAACCTTAAAGTCCACTCCGAATGAAAACGAACAAAGCTGTTGTGTATTGGTTGCTGACAGGATGTTTTCTCATCTTTGTCATGGTTTTGGTGGGCGGTATCACGCGCCTCACCCACTCTGGTCTCTCCATCTCCGATTATAAGCTTATCCAGGGTACCATCCCACCCATGAACGAGCAGGAATGGGAGGAAGCCTTTGAGCTGTACAAGCAATATCCGGAGTACCAAAAGCTTAATTATCATTTTGGTATTGAGGAATTTAAGGATATCTATTTTTGGGAATGGCTGCATCGGGTCATCGGTAGATTTATCGGCATTGTGTTCATTCTGCCCTTCCTTTACTTTTTGTTCACCAAAAAACTGGACAAGTCGACCATCAAAAAATGTTTGATTTTGCTCTTCATGGGCGGATTCCAAGGTTTTTTGGGTTGGTACATGGTAAAGAGTGGTCTTGTGGACCGCCCGGATGTATCGCACTACAGGTTGGCGGCCCACCTCACCACGGCCTTCCTCACCTTCGCCTATAGTTTATGGGTGGCCTTGGACCTTATCTATCCCCAAAAAAAGGAAATCCACAAAGGCATTCGAAACCTCATCAGAGCAGGATTGGTGGTGCTACTGTTACAGATTATCTGGGGAGCCTTTGTTGCGGGATTGGATGCAGGTTTTATCCATAACCATTGGCCCATGATGAACGAAGGAAAACTGATGCATGAAACCGTTTACATTGAACAACAACCTGTCATCAAGAATTTTATCGAAGGAAGAAGTGGGGTACAATTTGTACACCGTTATTTGGCCTATGTTGTGGTGGGCTTCATTCTTTTGATATGGTTCAGGACACGGAAAATAGCGACCACACCTATTCAGGAAAATGGACTAAAAGCACTTTTGGTCATGGTGTTTGTGCAGTTTTTACTAGGTGTGCTCACCTTGATTTATGCCGTTCCCATTTGGTTGGGGGTAGTGCATCAAATCGGGGCATTTTTCCTATTGGCGGCCATGACTTTTACCTTGCACCGGTTCAGCAAATAAGGTCTAATTATTGTACCTTTGAACCCACTTTAAAATTTAATGGATGATTTATAAAATCAGGATAATACTTGATGCTGAGGAAGATATCTTTCGGGATATTGAAATTGAGGACCAGAGTAATCTGGAGGATTTCCACAATGCCATAACCCAAGCTTTTGGTTTTGAGGGAAGTGAAATGGCCTCCTTTTACACCTGTGACGAAGAATGGAACCAAGAGGAGGAAATTGCCCTGTTCGATATGAGCGAGAGCGGTTCCGATATCCGATTGATGAACGAAACATCCCTTGATGACGTTTTAACGGAGGACAACCCCAAAATGATCTACGTGTACGACTTTTTTAGCATGTGGACCTTTTTTGTGGAACTTGCGGACATCGTGGAAAAGGAAGATGGACGGGTATATCCCAACCTGCTGTTCTCTTTTGGCGAACTGCCAGATGCCCCACCAGAAAAGCAGTTTGAAGCCAAGCCCAGTGAGGACGAAGGTGACTTTGACGACCTCTTGGACCGCTACGATGATATGGACTTTGACGAAAACTGGAACTAAACCCCAAACTACGTTTTAACCTTTAACACCCTACCCAAAAAATGCTAAACCTATATTCGGCCCAAATCGAGAGCATATCGCTGCACCGCGTGGGCAATAAAAGCAAAAACGAATCCGCATTCCTATCTGCCGAACCCTTTTCACTGAACGATGAAATGGCCGGATTGCTCAAGGAATACTTTTTTAAGCCTTTTCGGGAAAAGGAGGAGAACTACTACAAGTTCAGTCACGAAGTGGATTTGGAATTCAATGAGGTTTGCGCTGCGGTAACGGGCATTTTTGAGAGCCCTTCGGATAATCATAGGCTTTCCAAAAAGATTACCACCCACCTTTTTGAACAATCGAACCACCCCCATATTAAAAGTGGGGAGGTGTACGTGGTGCATTTTTCGGATATGGTAATCGATAACCAAAAAACGGATGCTGTCGGAATCTTTAAAAGTGAATTGAAACACGATTTCCTGCAGTTTGAGGAAAAGGAACATAACTTGGAAATCTTGATTCGTCAAGGCATCAATATCAACAAACTGGATAAGGGCTGCATTGTTTTTAATGTGCAAAAGGAAGAAGGGTACAAAGTACTTTCGGTGGATAGCAATCGCTACGACGCCAAATATTGGTTGGAAAACTTTTTAGGCGTAGCACCGTTGACCGATGAGAACTTTTACACCAAAAACTACCTAAAGTTCTGTCAAAACTTTGCCAAGGATGTGGTGCTTCCGGCGGAGGACAAACAACAGGAGGTGATGTTCATGAACCGTGCGGTGAACCACTTCGCGAAAAACGACAATTTTGAGGAAACCTCATTTTTGAACGAGGTGATGGAAAACCCGGACCTTATTCCCGAGTTTAAGCACTACAAAGTGGAAAAAGGTCCCAAATATAGCATTGAGGACGTTTCCAATTTTGATATTGCCAACAAGGCGGTGAGCGATGCCCGTAAAAAAATCAAGAATGTCATCAATCTGGATACCAACATCCAGATCAAGCTGGACTTTATCAACCCAGAATCCGCTGAAAA
This sequence comes from Allomuricauda sp. MMSF_3307, assembly GCF_030733585.1. NCBI lineage: Bacteria > Pseudomonadati > Bacteroidota > Flavobacteriia > Flavobacteriales > Flavobacteriaceae > Allomuricauda > Allomuricauda sp. MMSF_3307. Next base: position 128,197 of record NZ_JASHIQ010000002.1, on the reverse strand, counting down.
GTTTGTGGAAAAGGGATGGGACGAGGAGCGCCAGATGTACTACTATTTAGTGTACTTCAACAAGGAACAGAAAAGCTAGAACTTTTTGTCGATAATCTGTTTCATACTCACGTCTTCGTAATTTCGCTTCACGAAGTCAAGTGCATGGATAAGTACTTCTCCCATAGTTTTGCTATCCCTAAAATTTATATCCCCCGTAAGGTCCAACAATTGACTTTTGAGCAATTCTGTGTTTTCGGATGGAGCAATGTTGTCCTCTTTGCAGACTTCCAATAGCCTTTTGAGCCTTCGGCCCCAACTCAATATCCGTTTGGCGATAATGGAGCGTTCCTCCACGATATATTGGTTCACCGAATCGACCGTTAATTTGCTCTGCACCAAATCGACCATCACCTTGTTTTCCTTAAAAAATTGGGGGCGGTACACCTTTATTTTTCCCTCGTAGCATTGCTGGTCAAAATCGATGGCCCTGATCTTGTAGTTTACGCTATCAAAATCGTGGGTGGGAACAATTACGTAGTTATACGAGCGCATATCGCCCAACAGGCGAATCATGCAACGCTCATTGAACTTCACAAATTCCTTGGCAATTTGCGCCTTATCAAACTCGGAACATTCCGGTAGGTTCTTCTTGAAAAAAACATCCCCAGGGATGCCTACGATGTGTTCCTCGATAAGCGTATTTTCATAAATGACGAAGTTCAAGTTGTACGGAGATAGCATGTGCTCCAGTTCCAAACCATAAACACGGGAGGCATCGGTCTTCTTCACATAGAAAAGGGTGTAGTTGTCGTTCAAAATATTACGCACTTTGATTCGGAAAGGTTTTGAGTTTCCAAACGTGCAATAATCCACATAATCCACATTTAGATATTGGAAAATCTTATCACTACCATCCGATACAAAATTGGAATAGACCCTTTTCAGCGCCAAGTCGATTTCATCGCGATCGAACTCGGGGTAAAAAACCCGTACCCAAAGGGTATCCTCATCGTTGGCATCATATACGGAAACACTTCCCGAGAACCGGAGCAGGTCATCATAATGGATGGGAATCTCAATCTTTCGATTGTAATATTCCAAGTATTCATCCAGCTCCTCGTTTATGGGATAAGCCGGTTTTTTCTTCGACATCAACTTTTCTTCGGACATTGTATTCGATTATTTTGTAACAATTTTCACTAATCATCGTCAAGTTAGTATAAACCATTCAAAAAACGATAGCATCTTTTGGAAACAATACTTACCGTAAACCATCTCACCAAAAAATTTGGGTATCTCACCGCCGTGAAGGACCTTTCCTTTTCTATTGAAAAAGGGAATGTTTATGGCATTTTGGGGCCCAATGGCAGTGGAAAATCTACCACGCTGGGCATTATTCTCAATGTAGTCAACCGAACTTCAGGGGAATTCAGTTGGTTTGATGGCACCACCTCCACCCACGACGCCCTTAAAAAAGTAGGCGCCATTATCGAGCGTCCCAATTTTTACCCTTACATGGATGCCATCCAGAATTTGCGGTTGGTCTGTAAAATCAAGGATGTACCCGAAACCAAGATCCAAGAAAAATTGGAGTTGGTAGGTTTGTGGGACCGTAGAAACAGTAAGTTCAAGACGTATTCGTTGGGGATGAAGCAGCGTATGGCCATCGCCTCTGCCCTGCTCAACGACCCTGAAATCCTGATCTTGGACGAGCCCACCAACGGTTTGGACCCGCAAGGAATTCATCAGATTCGGGAAATCATTAAAAAAATTGCCAGTCAGGGCACCACTATTTTATTGGCTTCGCACCTGCTGGACGAGGTCGAAAAAGTATGTTCGCACGTTATCATTCTTCGAAAAGGGGAAAACCTATATTCTGGTCCTGTGGACAGCATGCTGGCAAGCCATGGCTTTTTTGAGCTGCGTTGCGACGATTTGGATCAATTGCAGTCACTTCTTGAAAAAAGTGCCAGTTTTGGAAAAATCGAAAACTTCAACGGAACGCTTACGGCTTATCTGAAAGAGGAAATGGATGCACAAAGTTTGAACAAAATGCTATTCGATAAAGGCATTGTGCTGTCACACCTCGTTAAAAGAAAAGAAAGCCTGGAAGAGCAATTTTTAACCCTGACCAAGAACCAATAATCAAAAAACGAATGTTACGTCTCCTACAAATAGAATTTATAAAACTTTGGAACAATAGGGCCAGCAAGGTGCTGATCATCTCTTATTTTGTGCTCCTTACCTCCATCGCCCTTATTGCTGCCATAAAGTTTGATATTGGCCCGGTGCAGTTTCACTTGGCCGATCAAGGAATTTTTAATTTTCCGTATATCTGGCACTTCAACACTTTTGTTACAGCACTGTTCAAACTGTTTTTGGCGATTGTCATTGTATCCATGATGTCAAACGAATACAGTAACAAGACCATCAAACAAAACCTGATCGATGGTTTGTCCAAAAAGGAATTTATTCTCTCCAAGGTACTTACCGTAATTTCCTTTGCATTGATTTCCACGGTATTTGTGTTTGTGGTTTCGATGATTCTTGGCTTGATATATTCCGATTACAACGAGGTTTCCATCATCTTCTCCGATATGGAATTTTTGCCTGCATTCTTTTTTAAACTGGTTGCCTTTTTTTCCTTCTGTCTCTTTTTGGGGATTTTGGTCAAACGTTCGGCCTTTGCCTTAGGGTTTCTCATTCTTTGGACCATTTTGGAACAAGTCGTGTTTGGTCTATTGGGCTGGAAGGTGATGAGCTGGGAAGCTGCCAAATCGGTCAAACGCTTTTTTCCATTGGAATCGATGGGCAACATGATCAAAGAACCGTTTACAAGACTCTCTGCAGTACAAAACATCGGTCAACAGATTGGGGAGGACATGAAATTCGATTATCATGTGTATTGGTATGAGTTTCTGATCGTCATCGTTTGGACAGCCATTTTTATCTATTTATCCTACGCATTATTGAAGAAACGTGATTTGTAGTATCTTGTGAGATGCACATAATCATGTAAATGTTGAGCAGATTATACATTTTTTTGGCCCTTTTAACGGGCCTATCCACCTATGCACAGGAGTGCCCCAATATGGTATTCCCGGCCAATGGCGCCACCAATGTCCCTTTGGATGCTACCATTGACTGGGAATCTGTGGATGGAGTGCCTTCTTATAACATCACCTTGGGCACGACACCAGGTGGTGATGATATTTTGAGCTCTCAATTTGCGGGAGGCTCCTCCTACACCCCTCCACTGGGCCTACCAGCAAATACGACCATTTATGTGACCATCACATTGTTCTTTTTCAACCAGCCCAATATTACCTGTCCCAGTACTACTTTTACCACAGAGCCTTTGACGGCGATACCCAATTGCACACAGGTGATCAATCCACCGGATATGGCCGTGGACATTAACCCCAACACCAATATTTCATGGCAATATGCGTATGGTGCTACGGGATATTTCCTAAGCCTGGGCACTACGCCAGGGGGAACGGAACTGCTCAATAATCTGGACGTGGGCAATACACTTTCGTACAATCCCACCATGGAATTGCAGGAACAGACCACTTTTTATGCCACGGTTACTCCGTACAACCCATTGGGCAATGCCGTTGGCTGTACGTTCCAGCAATTCACCACCAGAGAGGCATCGGACATACCAGATTGTAGCACAATCATCTACCCACAGAACGGGGAGACCAACGTACCGCTTTCCCCTTTATTGGAATGGAGTGCCGTCCCGGACGCCACTGGTTACATTGTGACCATTGGCACTACACCTACAGCAACCGATATTTTGGATGGTGCCATTTTTAATACCAATTCCACCCCTGTGGTGAATTTTGAGCCTAACAAAACCTTTTTTATCACCATTGTTCCCTTTAACGATGCCGGGCAGGCCGAAGGCTGTGTCCAAACCAGTTTCTCTACACTTTTGGGCTGTGGGCCCTATTTGGATTTTCAGTCTGGTGAATATATTACCATAAACCCGGTCATTGATTTTCCGGAGACTTTTTCGTCCTGCGAAAATGAAGGTCCGCTGGTTATCGCTTCCGATGACGTAGCAGAGGGTTATCGTTGGTACCAAATTGACCAATTTGGCAACGAGAATGTCATATCTTCTACCAGTGAGGTAACCATTACCGAAAACGGCACCTATCGCTACGAAGCTTACAACACCGTGGTCCAGAACGGGAATTTTATTGAGTGCCCCTCCTCCCAAGTGTTTGAGGTGCTCTCGTCCCAACGACCAACCATCGATAATATTCTAGCCCGAAGAACGGGCCAATCCCTGCAATTGACCGTTATCGTCTCTGGAAACGGTGATTATGAGTATGCCATTGACAATAGCAATGGGCCTTATTCCGATAGCAACATTTTTACCAATGTTGCTTTGGGAAATCACACTATTTATGTACGGGATAAAAATGGCTGCGGCATTGCCGAAAGATTGTTTACCCAAGATTTGACCGTGGAAGGTTTTCCAAAGTTTTTTACGCCGAATGGGGACACCATCAACGATTATTGGCAATTCATCCAGCCTAGAGGTTCTGACCCTGTCACTTTTCAGAGCATTCGGATTTTTGATCGGTTTGGTACCTTTTTAAAGCAAATTTCCCAAGATTCGCAGGGATGGGACGGCACGGTTCGTGGGAATCGGTTACCATCGGGCGACTATTGGTTTTTGGCGGTTGATGATACCAATCGCGAATACAAGGGGCATTTCACCCTAAAACGATAATATCTCCTTTTTGCTTCATTTTGGGACAAGCCTTTAGTATTTTTAACCCATGAAATTCCAGGTAGTATCCGAATTTAAGCCTACGGGCGATCAACCCGAAGCCATACGCCAATTGGTCGAAGGCATTGAGGGAAATACACGACACCAAACGCTGCTAGGGGTAACGGGTTCCGGAAAAACCTTTACCGTGGCCAATGTGGTGGAATCGGTGCAAAAACCTACCTTGGTTCTTGCGCACAACAAGACCTTGGCCGCACAATTGTATTCCGAGTTCAAGCAGTTTTTTCCAAAGAATGCAGTGGAATACTTTGTATCCTATTACGATTATTATCAGCCGGAGGCCTATATTCCCACTAGTGGACTATACATAGAAAAGGACCTTTCCATCAATGAGGACATTGAAAAACTGCGATTGAGCACCACTTCTTCCCTCTTGTCAGGAAGGCGGGATGTATTGGTGGTCGCCTCCGTTTCATGTCTTTACGGTATTGGTAACCCTATCGAATTCCAGAAGAACGTCATCACCATCCACCGAGACCAGGTGATCTCCAGGACCAAATTCCTAAAACAATTGGTGCAAAGTCTTTACGCTCGCACCACTGCCGATTTCAGGAACGGTAATTTTAGGGTAAAAGGTGATGTGGTGGACGTTTTCCCCGGATACGCCGACCACGCGTTCCGCATCCATTTTTTTGGTGATGAAATTGAGGAAATCGAGGCACTGGACCCTTTCAACAACAAAGTCATTGAGATATACGATACCCTGAATATCTACCCAGCAAACATGTTCGTTACCTCTCCCGATGTGCTCCAAAATGCAATTCGCGAAATTCAGGATGATTTGGTGAAGCAGGTGGATTACTTTAAGGAAATTGGACGACCATTGGAGGCGAAACGTTTGGAGGAGCGAACCAATTTTGATTTGGAAATGATCCGTGAGTTGGGCTACTGCTCTGGAATCGAAAACTACTCCAGATATTTGGATGGAAGAAAACCAGGTACCAGACCGTTCTGTCTACTGGATTATTTCCCTGATGATTACTTGATGGTGGTGGATGAAAGCCATGTGACCATACCCCAAGTGCACGCCATGTACGGCGGCGACCGTTCCCGAAAGGAGAACTTGGTGGAATATGGTTTCCGATTACCTGCTGCCATGGACAACCGTCCTCTAAAGTTTGAAGAATTTGAGGCCCTTCAGAATCAAGTGCTCTATGTTAGCGCCACGCCCGCCGATTACGAACTGGAATTGAGCGAAGGGGTTTATGTGGAACAAATTATCCGCCCTACAGGTTTGTTGGACCCCGTGATAGAAGTCCGCCCCAGCGAAAACCAGATTGATGATTTGGTGGAGGAAATCCAACAACGGGTAGAACTGGATGAACGTACCTTGGTAACCACCTTGACCAAACGAATGGCCGAGGAGCTTACCAAGTATCTTTCCCGTATCGATGTTCGCTGCCGCTACATCCACAGTGATGTGGATACCTTGGAACGCGTAGAAATTATGCAAGATTTAAGAAAGGGGTTATTTGATGTACTCATTGGGGTGAACTTGCTGAGGGAGGGACTAGATCTGCCAGAAGTATCGCTTGTAGCCATATTGGATGCGGACAAGGAAGGTTTTTTGCGAAGCAACCGCTCCTTGACGCAAACGGTGGGCCGTGCTGCACGTAATTTGAACGGCAAGGCCATCATGTACGCCGATACCATTACCGAAAGCATGCAAAAGACCATCGACGAGACCAATTATCGTAGGGAAAAACAGATGGCTTACAACAAGGAAAACAACATTACCCCCACAGCCTTGAAGAAAAACCTCGATAGTGCCCTGGCCAAAAACTCCGTCTCTACCTATCATTTTCAAAAGGAAGAACTACGAGCTGCCGAACCTGATTTAAAATATATTACTGAGGACCAAAAGGAGAAACTGATCAGGGAAAAGCGAAAGGCTATGGAAAAGGCGGCCAAGGAGCTCAATTTCATGGAGGCGGCCAAACTTCGGGACGAGATCAAAATGCTACAGGAGAAGGAATAAAAAAACGCGCCCCTGCAAAGCAGGAGCGCGTCCCAAACTAACCAACTAATCCAACCATCATGAAACACCTATAGTTGGTGTTCTGTTGTCTTATGCGATTTCAATCAATCTTTTTGGTTTTGGCAATGCCTCTTGTTTTTTCGGCAAGGTCAATTTCAAAATTCCATCCTCGTATTTGGCGTCGATTTTGGAACCATCCACGGTTTCAGGAAGTGTAAAGGCTCTTTTAAATGAACTATATGAGAACTCTTTGCGTGTGTAATTCTCATTTTTATCTTCATTTTCAGTCTTGATTTCACTGGAAATAGTCAATACATCGTTATCGATTTCCACGGTGAAATCATCCTTTTTCATGCCTGGGACTGCCAATTCCAATTCAAACCCTTCGGTATTGTCCTTAATATTGACAGCTGGCATGGTAGCGTTCCATTTTTCGGTTCCTCCGAACCAATCGGGTCCCATAAAATCGTTCATCAATGATGGAAAAAACAGGTTATTTCTTTTTACTATACTCATGGCGATTCAATTTTAGTTAAACTTTGTAATCACACAGTATAAGTCAAATCATATACCAATTCAGAATAACTGACTTTTTGACATTTTTCAAAAGAAATAAGGTGTCATTGTGACATTAATTGTAATGCGCCCTGAAGATATTGATCAGCACATTGGGCGGGACAATCTTGTCGGGGTAGCGGTGCATCACCTCCAAAACCTGACTGATGGCCGCAGGAGGCAGGCCCATTCGGAGTCCGATATTGTAAAGTCTGTCGATTTCCTTTTTATGCTGCTCATCGTCGATGTTCATAAGAAGCATCAATCGGTGAAACTGCACTATTCGATCGGCCTGGGTTTTTAAGCGGACCTTGGGCGGTCTTTCCTTTAAGAGCCCTTTGAAGGTATCCTCATCCACACCTAGACTCTTGGCAACTTGAAGCAAAAAGTCATACTCGGATTGCTTTAGGGAATGATCTACCCTAGCAAAGGCGATCATCTCCGAAAGTATGCTTAATTTTTCCTCATAAGTTCCCATATGGTGAGGTTTTGGTTTGTTGCTCCACTTACATAACTCCAAAACCTTCATTTTAGTACACAAAAAAGCCCTGAAATTCAGGGCTTTTACTAGCTAACTCAAACAATTTCCGTTTTTTAAGCGGTAATTCTTACTGGAAGTTCGTACACTCTACCTGGCGCAACATTCTCCAATTGTACCTTTTTGTAGTTTAAACGGTTTTTTACAAAGCCATCCAATACTTCGTCTTCCGTTTTTACGGATAGTACAATCAATTCGCCATTTTCGGTAACAATGAAACGAACTTCGGCGCTCAATTCTTTGTAGTCCACATTGAATTGGTTGTCCTTCAACATTTCGTAAATCTGCCCGGAAAGACTTTTTTCCTTGGTTTCCTTTTTACCTTCTGATGCGAACGCACCCATGGTTACGAACAAAGCCAACGCCACTGTAATCGTCTTAAATTTTCTCATGATTTCTGTTTTTTGATTTTTATTGATGATTAATGATTTGTTAAAAAAGAACCCTATTCAAGAGCTCTTTTTAAAGACATCTCAAAAATAAGACGATTAAAAATCTAAAATGTTACAGTATCTGGGGATTTAACAAATGTTTAATGTTCCTAACCTTGGCCTAATACGTGGATTGGGGCCGGTATACATTTGGTAATTTCTTGGGTGTTTTGGGAAAGCTCTCAAAACGAACGGACTAAGGGATGGATATTCCGTTTCCAACTAAAAATGGATTCAAACCAACCAATTTCATAAAAAAAGGGCAACACCCTTGGGTATTGCCCTTCTGAAAAATATGATAGGTGAGACTAGCTCAATACTTCTTCTACTTTATCGGCAGCCTCTTTGAACTGCACCGCAGAATGCACCGCCAAACCAGAGTTATCGATAATTTCCTTGGCCAACTCAGCGTTGGTTCCTTGCAATCTTACAATAATGGGCACTTGAATGGCATCGCCCATATTTTTATAGGCATCCACAACTCCTTGTGCCACACGGTCGCAACGCACGATTCCACCAAAGATATTGATAAGAATGGCCTTTACGTTGGGATCCTTTAGGATGATACGGAAAGCTTCCTCCACCCTTTTGGCATCGGCAGTTCCACCCACATCCAAGAAGTTGGCTGGTTCTCCACCCGCCATTTTGATCAAATCCATGGTCGCCATGGCCAAACCGGCACCGTTTACCATACAGCCCACGTTACCATCCAAATCCACATAGTTTAGGCCAACTTCACGGGCTTCCACCTCGATGGGGTTCTCCTCACGAAGGTCGCGCATTTCGGCGTAGGATTTTCTTCGGTAAAGTGCGTTATCATCTATGGTTACTTTGGCGTCAACAGCCATAATTTTATCGTCCGATGTCTTCAACACAGGGTTGATTTCAAAAAGACTGGCATCACTTTCTACGTATGCTTTATAAAGGGACATCACGAATTTGGTCATTTCCTTAAAAGCTGTTCCGGACAAACCAAGGTTAAAGGCAATCCTACGAGCTTGGAAAGGCAACAATCCCAATCCTGGGTCTACCTCTTCTGTAAAAATCAAATGTGGGGTTTTTTCGGCCACTTCTTCAATGTCCATACCTCCTTCGGTAGAGTACATGATCATGTTTCTTCCTGTTCCCCTATTCAGCAGAACGGACATATAGAACTCGCTGGTTTCGCTATCGCCGGGATAATACACGTCTTCAGCCACCAACACTTGGTGCACTTTTTTACCTTCAGCAGATGTTTGGGGGGTCACCAAGTTCATCCCGATAATGCTGCCCGCCAATTCTTCCACTTCCTTCAAGTTCTTGGCCAGTTTTACACCACCGCCCTTACCACGGCCACCTGCATGTACTTGGGCCTTTATAACGTGCCATCCGGTACCGGTTTCCTCTGTAAGTTGTTTTGCGGCGTCTACCGCTTCTTTGGCGTTGTGCGCAACTATTCCTCGTTGGATCCTAACGCCAAAACTGGCTAAAATCTCTTTTCCTTGATATTCGTGAAGATTCATCTGTGAGTTTACTTTTGTTTGCTGACAAAAATAGAAAACACCGCTGACAAATTGAAGTTGTTAAATGAATAATTACCTTTTAAAACAGAATAACGGAGTGTTTTTCCAATGAAACCGCTACAACTTAAAATCTTTGAAGTCCAACGGATCAAAGTTTTTGAAGTGCCCGTTCATTTCGATCACTTCCTTGGTACGGTTGACTTTGTTCAGTACATGGGTCGTGGCTTCCAAATGCGCTTTGATAAAGTTCAAACGATCGGTTTCCTTGGTCATTAACAATAATTCGTACTCCTGCTCAAACGAAAGCCCCATTTTGTGCGCTAGGGAGTAACTGTTGAATTGCTTGGGCGAGGTCTTGGTAAAAGGAACATCCATAATATCATAAAGTTCCTCTACTTTTTGAAGCACTTCCGCCCTTAAATCCACGTCGGCATCGTTCTCCGTTTCCAAAAAGGCCACTTCACCACCAGCATAGAGTTTCCCTTCCAATTGTTGTTCAAAACTCAATACCTTAAAAATCTGTCGCGCCACGCAGACCACATCCATTTCTCCAGACTCATAGGTATTAACCACTTCCACCAATTGAACTTCCGTACCATACGAGATGGAATTATTTATATACACGGGAATACCAAAGGTGAGTGCCTCCCTCCTACAATCATGGATCAATTGCTTGTACCGATCCTCGAATATGTGAAGGGGCACGGTCTCGCCCGGATAAAACACCGACTGTAATGGAAATAATGGAAGCTTCATGTTCAATGTTGAGATTTCTTAAAAATACATATCAAAAATCAAAGCCACAATAGTAGCCATATCGACTATTGTTTCAAAACAAACAATTTGTTATATTTTGATAGATTAAATTAAATTTCTTGTAAGTAAGACCCGTAACACCTAGTTTTGTTTCAAATAATCTGTTTCATTATGAATGCTAAGGACTTACTTCAACTTACCGAAGAATTTGGTGCGCCATTGTATGTGTATGATGCTGATAAGATTACGTCCCAATACAAAAAACTGACCCGCGCATTTAAAGGGGTACCCCATTTAAAGTTGAACTATGCCGCCAAAGCGTTGAGCAATATCAGCATTCTCAGATTATTGAACAGCTTGGGCAGTGGTTTGGACACCGTATCCATACAAGAAGTAAAATTGGGGCTTTTGGCAGGCTTTAAACCAGAGTCCATCATTTTCACTCCCAATGGGGTGTCTTTGGAAGAAATTGAAGAAGCTGCTGCGCTTGGGGTACAAGTCAACATCGACAACCTATCCATTTTAGAGCAATTTGGCAGCAAGCATCCCGATATCCCGGTCTGTATCCGAATCAACCCTCATGTGATGGCGGGCGGAAATTCCAATATTTCTGTTGGACATATCGATTCCAAATTTGGGATAAGCGTTCACCAAATACCGCATTTGTTGCGCATTGTGGAACTCACCGACATGAACATTAACGGAATACACATGCATACCGGCAGTGATATTTTGGATATTGATGTATTCCTGTACGCTTCGGAAATTCTCTTTGAAACGGCCAAAAACTTCAAGGACTTGGAGTTCATCGATTTTGGTAGCGGTTTTAAAGTGCCTTACAAAGAAGGGGACATACAGACCAACGTGGACGAGTTGGGCAAAAAACTGACCAAGAGATTCAACGAGTTTTGTAAGGAATACGGGCGGGAGCTCACCCTTGCTTTTGAGCCCGGTAAGTTCTTGGTGAGCGAAGCCGGCTTCTTTTTGGCCAAAGTGAATGTGGTGAAGCAAACCACATCCACGGTTTTTGCCAGTGTGGATTCAGGTTTCAACCATTTGATACGCCCCATGCTCTATGGATCTACCCACGAAATTAGCAATATCTCCAATCCAAACGGTAGGGAGCGTTATTATTCGGTGGTAGGATATATTTGTGAAACCGATACCTTCGGTAGCAACCGCAGGATCAATGAAATTACGGAAGGCGATATTCTCTGCTTCAGAAATGCCGGCGCCTATTGCTTTACCATGGCTAGCAATTACAATTCGAGATATCGCCCCGCAGAGGTCCTTTGGCACAAAGGCAAGGGACACCTCATCAGAAAACGGGAAACCTTCGACGACATCTTGGCCAATCAAGTGGATGTGAAGGACTTGTTTGAATCGCCCAAGACCCAAGCGGTAAAGTAAGCGCAAAGCTTTAGGGACTGTTAAAGCCCATACTTTTTTGGCACAATTTTCGTTAGTTTTGTATCAACAGGACGACTTTATTGTCAAAATCAAAGACTATGCGCTCAATTTTTACCCGAATCAGTTTACTTTTTGTAGCACTTATCGGCTTTAACGTACAGGCCCAAGACATTAATTGGATATCTTGGGAAGAAGCCGTGCAACTTTCCCAGACGGATGCCCAACCCAAAAAAATCTTTGTGGATGTGTACACCGACTGGTGTGGATGGTGTAAAAAAATGGACAAGGATACGTTTCAAAACCCACAGGTTTCCCAATACATGCAGGACAACTTTTATATGGTAAAAATGGATGCAGAGGGCAAAGACCCCATCCAATACCAAGGAAAGACCTTCAAGTTTGTACCCTCGGGAAGAAGGGGATACCACGAGCTGGCCGCAGCTTTATTGCAAGGCAAGATGAGCTACCCCACCGTTGTTTTTTTGGATGAAGATTTCAATATGTTGTCTCCCGTACCCGGATATCAAAAAGTAGAGCCCTTTATGCAGATTGCCAAGTATTTTGGCGACAATATCTACAAGGATAAGGATTGGCAAAGCTATGCTGGGAAATAATGCCTTCCCAAATTAGTTAGTACAGTTTCCGTTTATAATATTTTGTGCTGTGGGATTATATGCATTACCAACAGCGCTAAATGTACCTCCAAGTCCATCATTAATCAAAAAGGCTTGGAGTTCGCAATAATCAGTAAGACTTACGTTATTGGATATTTGAATATCCCCAAATACACTTGTTAGATTTGAAAAACCAACACTTAGCAAGCTGGTGTTTTCTTTTATATTGATGTTTCCTCCAACGGTAATAAGACCTGCCAAACCATCCAACAATGAAGTTGCTTGAATATTATCTATGGTTAAATCTCCATTTATCTGCGCTAAATTTTCCATTCCAGATAGGGATGTAAGGGTAGAGGTATCTGCTATGCGAGCATTGCCTCCCACCAAGGTAAGATTCGCCAGAAATCCCATGTCCGAAGTACTATTGGAGCTGTAGGATAGATCTCCTTCTATAGCGGTTAGACTATTGAGCAGACCGATGGAACTCAGGGAACCATTAATATTTATCCTAAAATCGCCCATTACTGTCTCAAGTCCGTCAAACCCGGATATAGATACCAATAAATCGTTGTTTTGAATTTGAATACCACTACAAGTGGTTATACTAGAAAAACCCTGAACCGAAGTAAGTTGATTGTTTCCACTTATCCTAATCAGACCTGACACTAGCGATAAACCGTTAAACCCGTTGATCTCTGTAATAGCAGTACCAGTTATACCAAAATACCCTTGTACAGATTCCAAATTTTGTATAGCTGCCAAGTCTTGCAACAAAACTTCATTAAGAATTGAAAAATCTCCAACAATATTTCGTAAACTTTCAAGACCTATCAGACTTGTAATTGCGTTTTCTCGTATCGTAATGTTACCATCGATTTCCGTTAAGCTGGGAAAACCAGCCAAACTGGCGAGTGCTTCATTTCTCACTATTCTTACACCACCTCCAAGTGATGTCACATTTGATAATCCCTGAATGTTCTGAATCAAATCATTGCTGAAAATTTCAAGTGCTCCACCGATAACCGTTATGTTGCCCAATCCATTGATTTCAGTAAACAAGTCATTCATACCAATCAACATATCTCCTCCAACTGACGTAATACCGACTAAACCGTTTAAGTTTTCTAGTTGATCATTGTTATAAATTGCCAGAAAATTGCCCACAGTTTCCAATGAACTCAATGCGTCCAAATTTGTAATGTCTGAGACAATACCAGTATTATCCCCAATCGTCAAACTCCCAGTAATTTCCAAGAAATTATTGGAACCAAAATCATCAACCTCTTGTTGGGTCAATAAAACAATATCTCCATCGTATATAGTGCTGACCTCTAATGTTGTAAATGAGATTTCTTGACCATATCCAGTGCCAGCGTCATTGGTGGCATAAGCCCTCACGTAATATTGGGTGTTGGGTGTCAAGTCCTGAAGCGTAATATCAAAATCTCCTATTCCTGAACCAAAGGCGGTATTATTATCTTCTATAGTAGGATTTGGATCGGTGCTCCAGCAAACACCCCGTGCTGTAATATCAGCACCTCCATCAGACGAGATAACTCCGCCACTTATTGCTGAAATTTGACCTATTTCCGTAATTTCTTTGGTTGTAACGGATGGTAAAGATGGATTTGTTGTGAATTGGACCTCATTACCATAAGAAACCCCTTCAGAATTTACTACATAAGCTCTAATTGAATACGTGGTGTTAGGCAAAAGCCCACTTAACTCACTAACAAACTCATCCGCGCCTTGCCCATTTTCGGTTATATCGTCTTCTATTGTGGGATTGCCATTCGTGTTCCAACATATTCCTTTGGAAATAATAGTAGTTCCGCCATCATCAGAAATAAGACCTCCACTTACAGCAGAACTGTCGGTTATATCGGTTACATCCTTAGTAGAAACAGCTGCCAGGGATACGTTGGTGGTAAAGGTTTTTTCGTCCCCGTAGGCAGTTCCTTCGGAATTTGTTGCGTAAGCCCTAAAATAATACTGTGTAGCACTTTCTAAATCGGATAAGGCAGCACTGAACTCCCCGTCACCTGTTCCATCGGTTGTTTTATTACCGGAAATAGTAGGATTTGAGTTTGTTCCCCAAGCAATACCTCTTGCTGTAATTGTTGCTCCACCATCATTGGTGATATTGCCTCCAACTCGGGCAGAATTATTGGTAATGGAGCTAGCAGCAATTGTGGTCACAGATGGCAAGTTAACTTCAACTGGCTCCTCACCACTTCCAGAATCACTTCCACAAGAAAATAATAGAAATAGAGAAAAAAGGGAAAAGGCAACTTTTCTGAACATAGTATAAGTGAGGTTGATTATTCACCTCAAGTATACGAAACCTATATCAGAAAAAAGCTACAATTGAAAAAAAACCGAATAAATTAACTTTTACTATCTACTATAATTAGGACTCTCCTTCGTAATGGTTACGTTGTGCGGATGGCTCTCGTGGATACCGCTTGAAGTTATCTTCACAAAGCGTGCATTGTTTTTCAAGGCTTCAATATCCTTTGCGCCACAATACCCCATACCAGCACGAAGACCACCGATAAACTGGTGCATACTTTCCACTAATTCTCCTTTGTAAGGTACACGGCCCACAATGCCCTCGGGTACCAATTTTTTGATATCGTCCTCCACATCTTGGAAGTATCTGTCCTTACTACCTTGCTTCATGGCCTCAACAGAACCCATTCCTCGGTACGATTTGAATTTACGTCCTTCATAAATAATCGTTTCCCCGGGAGATTCTTTGGTACCTGCCAACAGCGAACCTAACATTACCGTATCAGCTCCTGCCGCCAAGGCTTTGGGAATATCCCCAGTGTAGCGGATTCCACCATCGGCAATTACAGGAATACCGGTACCTTTTAAGGCTGCCGCTACTTCCAAAACCGCGGAGAATTGTGGAAATCCAACACCTGCAACCACGCGTGTGGTACAGATGGAACCGGGCCCGATACCAACCTTTACGGCATCAGCTCCAGCCTCCACCAAGTATTTGGCTGCTTCAGCGGTGGCAATATTTCCAACGACCACATCCAATTCTGGATAGGCCTCTTTCACCGATTTCAAAATGCTCACCACACCTTTGGTGTGTCCATGCGCAGTGTCAATAATAATGGCATCCACCCCAGCTTTCACCAAGGCACCTGCCCGCTCCACTGCATCGGCGGTTACCCCAATGGCTGCTGCCACGCGCAAACGACCGTATTGGTCCTTGTTGGCAATCGGTTTTTGGGTGAGTTTAGTGATATCCCTGAACGTAATCAAGCCGATAAGTTCCTCCTTATCGTTGACAACGGGCAATTTTTCTATTTTATTTTCTTGGAGGATTACCTCCGCTTGCTGCAATGAGGTTCCCTCTCCCACGGTCACCAAGTTTTCGGAAGTCATAACCTCCGCAATAGGTCTGTCATCATTTTTTTCAAAACGGAGATCGCGGTTGGTGACAATTCCGATCAATTTTTTATTGTCGTCCACAATTGGGATTCCACCAATGCTGTGTTCCCTCATGCTAGCTTTTGCATCCCGGACCACGGAGTCCAACGGAAGCGTCACAGGGTCCATGATCATACCACTTTCGGCCCGCTTTACTTTACGGACCTTCAAAGCTTGCTGCTCAATGGTCATGTTCTTATGCAGAACTCCAATCCCACCTTCCCTAGCCATGGCAATGGCCATACGGGATTCGGTCACCGTATCCATGGCCGCAGAAACAATGGGCACATTGATAGTGATGTTTTTGGTAAATTTTGATTGGATATTGACTTCTCGGGGAAGTACTTCGGAGTAAGCCGGCACGAGAAGAACATCGTCGTAAGTAAGTCCTTCGCCAACAATTTTGTTTTGGTGAGCTTCCATTGCAATTACGGATTAATTGCGTGCAAATATACCACTATTTTATTGGATTGTCACCAATCCCGCTAAAAGTGAAGCACAAAAGAAATTAAACCATACGTTTTTCTCCGCTCCAACACTGAACCAATACCAAAATTGCGGCAGTTGAGTAAGTCACGGTCATTAAGATGCCCGAAAACACCACGATATATTTAAACCAACCAATACCCGACCACATCAGATAGATACCACCAAACGTTAGTATGACGGATAGGAAGGGTTCGAGAGTCAAAAACAGTTTTAGTTTTTTCGGGGCTTTCGTTAACCAAACCAATACACCCAACAAGAAAAATATCAGTGACATGGAAAGGATATGCGTATGGATTACCGTAAGCATCTCACGATTGCCTTTTTTAAACTTCATGCCCTCGGCTTCCAAATCATCCTCGTTGCCCAAATAATTTTCCTGTACCCCCAATGGGGTGGTTGCCTCAGTTTCCTGCACAAAGAGCAGGCCTGTAAAATAACCCACCGAAAGCACCACAACAAAAACGGCGACAAACAAGCGTAGTTCTTTGGGTAGCGCGGGTAGTACACCATTGTAATCCATTTGAAAAAACCTTTTTTTGATACGCCAAAGATATTCATTTAGACTTAATCTAAATAAATTAAAGGATAACTACATCATCGTCAGCAGCAAAGCAAAATCCAACCTAACTTTTATCACTAAAAGAGATTACAGCAGCAGTGAGGACATCCAACCAAAATGGCATCCCACTCCCAATCTATTAATATTTATTCTAAATAAAGTTTGTTTTCTCTACAAGACCTCATACATTTGCCGACCAAAACTAACCCTTATTTAAAATAAGTCTTAATTAATGTTATGCGCAGATTATCCCTTACCATTGCACTATTGAGTTGTCTCACTTTTTTTGGGCAGCAAAACCCGATTTCAACCGATTCATCAACCATTCAATTGAGCGAAGTAGTCCTTTCCGCCAAGGTTATTTTCGGAAGTAAGTTTGTCGCCAAAAACAGGACTGGCTCTTCATACTACCTTTCTCAAGAGGAAATCAAAAAGTTTAATTATACCGATATCAACCGCACCCTGCGTTCTGTGCCCGGGGTCAATATTTATGAAGAAGATGGATTTGGCCTAAGGCCCAACATCAGTTTGCGGGGAACCTCTCCCGAAAGGAGCTCAAAAATCACATTGATGGAAGATGGCGTTCTTATCGCCCCGGCCCCCTACAGTGCTCCATCGGCCTATTATTTCCCTACCATAGCCCGTATGCAGGCCGTGGAAATTCTGAAAGGAAGCAGTCAAGTACAATACGGTCCATACACTACTGGCGGAGCCATCAATATGATTTCTACTGAGGTACCAGATGATTTTAGCATCTTTTTAAACAGTAGCTACGGAAGTTTCCAAAGTGGCCGTATCCATGCACAACTGGGGGATACCCAGAAAAATTTTGGTTATGCCGTGGAATACCTCAATTACAATTCCAACGGATTCAAAAATCTTGAAAATGGGGATAATACCGGTTTTGATAAAAATGACCTCGTGGCCAAATTCAAAATCAATACCAATCCCGAGGCTCCTTTGGGGCAAGAGTTTGAAGTAAAATTCCAGTATTCGGATGAAACTTCCAATGAAACCTATCTTGGTTTGACCCAGGAAGATTTTGATGCAGATCCTTTCCGCCGTTATGCAGGCTCCCAAAACGACCAAATGAATACGGAACATTTTCAGGTGATGGGAACCCATGCCCTAAAGTTTAGTGACCAATTCCGAATCACAACCATTGGGTATTACAACGATTTTAGCCGCAATTGGTACAAGGTCGACTTCGTGACCGTTGACGGGGAGCGTCAAGGAATTGGTAACATATTTAGCGACCCTACCACTTTTGATAGCTACATTGATTTGGTGACAGGTGCTGTTGACAGTGATGGAGACGATTTCCTCAATGCCCGAAATAACAATCGTGATTATCTATCCACTGGAGTTCAGACCAAATTGGACTACCACTGGAACGGGGAGAACACGTACCATGATTTGGAAATTGGATTGCGCTACCATTATGACGAAGAGGACCGCTTTCAATGGATAGACGATTATGCTATGGTGAACGGCAATATGCAATTGGTCAATGCTGGTATTCCCGGAACCAATGCCAACCGCATCAGTAGCGCAAGGGCCTTTGCCTCATATGCGATGTACAAAGTGAAGATCAACGATTTGACCCTGACCCCCGGGCTTCGTTACGAGAATATCTCTTTGGAGCGATTGGACTATGGCACGGATGATATCTCCCGTGAAGGCACGGATATTTCGGAGCGACAAAACAAGGTCGATGTCTTTATCCCAGGTATTGGGTTCAATTATAATTTTGATAAACTATCCGTATTTGGTGGAGTTCACAAAGGGTTCTCCCCACCTAGCAATCAACCTGGTGAAAATCCCGAAGAAAGTATCAATTACGAATTGGGAAGCCGCTTTTCTTTTGCTGGAATCTCTGGGGAACTGGTCGGTTTTTACAATGATTATAGCAATCTTTTGGGTAGCGACCTTGCTGCTACCGGGGGAACGGGTTCCTTGGACCAATTCAACGCTGGAGAAGTAAAAGTTCAAGGTATTGAAGTATTGCTCAACTACAATTTCTTGGAGAACAACCCCAATCTGCAACTTCCCTTTACCTTTGGCTATACCTTGACCGATACGGAGTTTTTAAACAGTTTTGGTAGTGAAAATGATATTTGGGGCGAAGTGAATTCCGGTGATGAGCTTCCTTATATTGCAAAGCATCAGTTCAATGCAGCCCTATCCCTTGAGCATCAAAATTTTGAAATCAATCTCAGCGGAAGGTACAATGGTGCGTTTAGAACTTTGGCAGGCAGTGGCCCTATTCCGGCCGATGAAAAGGTGGCCTCCAACTTTATTGTGGACCTTGGTGGGCGCTACCGATTCAATAATCATTTGGCCCTCACTGCGAATGCCATCAACTTGTTGGATGAAACCTATGCGGTGGCAAGGGTTCCCGCAGGGCTACGACCAGGACATCCCTTCGGGATTTACGCAGGTATCGAACTTCGATATTAATAGTTGTTCATTAAAAATAGCAGATAAAGGCACTCTTCGGGGTGCCTTTTTTTAGTGGTATACCGAAAATAGCTCAGTTGCCTTGTTGAAGGCTGCCTCGAACACCATCCAATTGACCCCTGTATCCGCTTTTTGCTCGGTAAAATAGGACAACATCTTTTCGGTGGGCATATTCCCAGTAAGCTCATCCTTGGCCATGGGACAACCACCAAAGCCTTGAACGGCGCCATCAAAACGACGACAGCCTGCTTTGTAGGCTGCATCCACTTTCTCATGCCATTTTGTGGGGGTAGTGTGCAAATGGGCCCCAAATTCAATATCCGGATATTTGGGAATCAAATTGGAAAACAGATAATCGATTACTTCCGGGGTGGAACTGCCTATCGTATCAGATAGGGAAAGGATACGGGTTCCCATTTCAGCCAGTTTTTCGGTCCACTCCCCTACTATCTCCACGTTCCAAGGGTCTCCGTAGGGATTTCCAAACCCCATGGAGATGTAAGTGACTACTTCCTTGCCATGCCTATCCGCCAATTCCAGAATACCCTTCAAGGTTTCCACGGATTGGTCAATGGTTTTATGCGTGTTCCGCATTTGAAAGTTCTCGGAAATGGAAAAAGGAAAGCCCAAATAGTCGATGGCTTCGTGCTCGCAGGCATCTTGTGCCCCACGGACATTGGCAACGATGGCCAACAGTTTGCTTTGGGTACGGGAAAGGTCCAATAGCTCCAACACTTCTGCGGTATCCTGCATTTGTGGAATGGCCTTTGGCGATACAAAGCTTCCAAAATCAATAGTATCAAAGCCGCAGCCCAGCAAAGATTGGATGTACTTCGCCTTTTCCTTGGCAGGAATATGGGTCTTTATTCCCTGCATGGCGTCTCTGGGACATTCTATGAGTTTTACCTGTGGCATAAGCTTCCGTAAAAATAGCACTTATTTATCCGATACAAATAGATAAATGGCAATCCCTACAAAAACAATGATCTGCATCCATTTTAAGTAAAGTCCCGCTTTCTTATGGTGCTTCAGATAATTGGAAATGGAGCCCGCCAAGAAAGCAATCGTGCTAAAAACCAGGGTGGCCGAAAGCATAAAAATCAACCCTAACACATAGAATTGAACCACGGTATTCACTGTTTCACTGAATAGAAAACCCGGGAAAAACGCAAGAAAGAATATGGTTACCTTGGGGTTGAGCACATTCATGGTAAAACCGGTCCAAAACAGCTTCTTCCCCGATTTTTGGGCACTTTTTCCATCTTCCAATGAAATGGACGCATCACTTTTGTAAACCTTCATCGCCAAAAACAATAAGTACAGCGCACCGAACAATTTGATGATAAAAAAGAGAGCGTCGCTCCGTTTGATAATCTCCGAAACCCCAAAGGCCAACAAGGTGGTATGTACCAAACAGCCGGAAACGAGACCAAAGACAACGGCCAAGCCCGATTTTGTTCCATGACCCATACTTTGGGTGAGCACAAAAATATTATCGGGACCGGGGGAAAGGGCCAAGGCAAGAGCGGACAGGAAGAAACCTATCAATATGGGATAATGGATGGTTTCCAAAAATATCGCTAGGCTTTCCATGTTTCCTACGCCATATTTTCCAAAATGGCCTTGTTGATTTTTTTTATGAGTCCCGGACCTTCATAAATGAACCCGGTATACAGCTGAACCAAATCGGCCCCTGCTTCCAATTTTTCCAGTGCATCTTCGGGAGCATGGATGCCCCCAACCCCTATGATGGGAAATGCCTTTCTGCTGTTTTCCGATAAAAACCGAATTACCTCGGTACTTCGATTGGTCAATGGTTTTCCGCTGAGCCCACCCATTTCTTCCGTTAAGGTAAGGTGGGATTTTAGATTTTGGCGTGCAATGGTGGTGTTGGTGGCGATGACACCATCAATTTTCGTATCTGCCACAATTTCGATGATGTCCAACAACTGGTCATCCGTTAAATCCGGCGCTATTTTCAATAAAATTGGCTTTTCCTTCTTTTGATGGTTCTTTGCCAATTTCTTATTTTGATTTTTCAGTTTTTTGAGCAGCTTTGTCAAAGGTTCTTTGTCCTGTAACTCCCTAAGTCCGGGCGTATTGGGAGAGCTCACATTCACCACAAAATAATCCACATGCTCAAACAGTGCCTCAAAACAAATCAAATAATCCTTTAGGGCTTCGTCATTCGGGGTAACCTTGTTCTTACCAATATTTCCGCCCACGATGACCCGATGCTTTTTCTTAAGCTGTTCCACGGCATCAAAAACACCCTTATTGTTAAACCCCATGCGGTTGATAATCGCTTGGTCATCCCGCAAACGGAACAACCGTTTTTTGGGATTTCCGGGTTGCGGCTTGGGCGTCACCGTTCCTATTTCCACGAAGCCAAAGCCAAAATCCGAAAATTCGTTGTACAATTTGGCATCCTTATCAAAACCGGCGGCAAGACCCACCGGATTTTTGAATTTTACCCCAAATACCTCACGCTCCAATCTAGGGTCGTTTATGACAAATATTTTTCTGAACAACCCGCCCAATCCCAATATGGAAAAGAATTTGATGACCCTAAAAGAAAAGTGGTGCACGGCCTCGGGGTCAAACAAAAAAAGTACCGGGCGAATCAGGTATTTGTACATTCCAATCGGATTTTGCACAAAAATAAAAACTCTTCAAACAGTTCTTGCCATTTCGGTCAATTTTCGTCAACAGACCTATTAATGTAGATGGGGCGCAAGGTCAATTGATTGCATAATTTCAAGTACCTATCATATTGTGCCTGGCTGAAGGTGCCCAGCAAACGCTTGTCAATCAAACGGACATTATTTGCCATGCTATCAATGTAAGATTGATATTTTTTGGACACTTCGATGAGCACCTCGGGGGAGCTTTCCTCGTTCTGCTTCATCAGATATTTGGCCTTTTCCTTAAAAACGTCGTTCCTTATCTTTACCTCGGCACTCCAGTTTTTCAGGTTTTCCTGTTGCTCCTCGGTAAGTTCAAACACTTTGATAATGGCTTCGTTATCACGGCCGCCCACGCCCAAAATACAGTCCATTTGGGCCATACCGCAAAACCCGCACATCAGATAAAGGAAAAGAATAGTCGCTTTCAACTTCAGAATGCATTTAAGTTGAGGAAAGATACTTATTAATGGCTTTAATTGGTAAAATAGCGTTTGAATAAGCTGTATTTTTGATGAAAAGCAGCTCAGAACATGGAAAAATTATTGCCCCGTTTTTTGGAATATGTCACTACGGATACGCAAAGCGACCCGTATTCCCAAACCACCCCCAGCACAGAAAAGCAGTGGGACTTGGCCAAAAAATTGGTGATGGAACTACACCAAATTGGCATGCAAGAGGTTTCGATTGACGAGAATGCCTACATCATGGCGACATTGCCCAGCAATATCGATAAAAAAGTTCCCACCATTGGGTTTATTTCGCATTTTGATACCTCTCCTGATTTCTCGGGTAGAAATGTAAAGCCACAGATTATCGAAAATTATGACGGAAAGGACATCATCCTGAACCGATTGAACAATATTGTGCTTTCTCCCGATTATTTTGAGGACCTTAAGGCTTACGAAGGTCAAACTTTGATCACTACAGATGGTACCACCTTGTTGGGAGCCGATGACAAGGCGGGTATTGCCGAAATTATCACGGCCATGGAATACTTGATTCAGCATCCAGAAATAAAGCATGGCAAGATTAGAATTGCCTTTACGCCCGATGAGGAAATTGGACGCGGCGCCCATAAGTTCGATGTGGAAAAGTTTGGCGCCGAATGGGCCTACACCATGGACGGCAGCCAAGTGGGCGAACTGGAATACGAAAACTTTAATGCCGCAAAGGCCAAAATCACCATTACCGGTAAAAGTGTACACCCGGGCTATGCCAAGAACAAAATGGTGAACGCTATTAGGATTGCCAACGATTTCTTGACCCACCTACCTCCCAGTGAAGTTCCCGAACATACCACCGGCAGGGAAGGCTTTTTTCATGTGCACAAAATCAAAGGGGAAATTGAAAAGGCGGAGATAGACCTCATTATTCGTGACCATGACGCCGTTCATTTTCAGGCGAGGAAAGATTTGTTGAACGACATCAAAGCAAAGCTCAATAAAAAGTATGGGGAATGCATCGACCTTACCATCGAGGACCAGTACAAGAACATGCGTGAAAAAGTTGAACCTGTTTTTCATATTGTAGAGATTGCCGAGGAAGCCATGAAATCGCTTCAAATTGAGCCCATCATCAAGCCTATTCGAGGGGGTACCGATGGTTCGCAACTAAGTTTTATGGGGTTGCCCTGCCCCAATATTTTTGCCGGCGGACATAATTTTCATGGTAAATACGAGTATGTTCCTTTGGAAAGTATGCAAAAGGCAGTGATGGTCATTGTTAAAATCTGCGAACTTACCGCCATTCAAATCAAGTAGTTATGGACAAATTGGAAAAACTGGGAACGTACTACGAAAAAGAGCATCCGTTTAAGAAAGGTATCGGCATACTGAGAAAAATAGCGTTGAAAACGGAGGCCAAGGAAGATTTTAAATGGAGCATTCCCGTGTATACGCTCAACGGGAAAAACGTTTTTGGTATCTGTAAGTTCAAGAACCACTTTGGAGTTTGGTTTTTTAACGGTGTGTTTTTAAAGGACCCGCAAAAAGTTTTAGAAAATGCACAAAAAGGCAAAACAAAGGGCATGCGACACTGGAAGTTTCAAAGTTTGGAAGCAGTGGATGAACAAATTGTCCTGTCCTACATGAAAGAGGCACTGGATAATCAGAAAAAAGGAATGGAAGTAAAGGCGGAGAAAACGAAAGAGGTGGCTATTCCAGAATTACTGCTTTCTGAATTTAAAAAAGATACTAAACTGCGGAAGGCCTTTGATGCACTATCCCTTTACAAACAGAAAGAGTTTAGCGAACATATTTCCGAAGCCAAACAGGAAAAAACCAAATTGCGAAGGTTGGAGAAAATAATCCCCATGATTATTGAAGGTGTTGGTTTGAATGATGGGTATCGGTAGTACTTAACCCCTAATTGCGCTACTACATCTAAAGTTAATTTTTCCTTATTTATTTTCAGCACAGCAAGTTATATCTTACTTTAGCTTTATAAATAAAGACGCCATGACCATAAGTACAAGACAAACCATCATTCTATCTTCCATTTTGGTATTGCTAGCCATACCCTTGATTGCTATGCAGTTCTCACCCGATGTACAATGGTCGTTGTTCGATTTTGTGGTGGCTGGTGGATTGCTATTGGCCTTGGGTTTTTCAATTGATTTTGCACTCAGAAAAGTCAAAACCCTATCCAAAAGAGTAATTGCCATCACCGTTTTTGTGGCCATATTCCTTTTGGTCTGGGCAGAATTGGCTATTGGAGTATTCGGAACTCCCTTCGCCGGTAGTTAATTGTAATTTCCCTTTAAAGAGCATCCAAACGCCAGTTTTCCAAAATTTTTGTTAAATGCGGAGCATCTGCAAAAAATTGCAGGAAACCTCCTGTTTGCGTTCCACAAAATTTATAGATATTTAGGGTTTTTAACGGGCAAGAATGGGCAAACGGAAGAAGCAGGCCAAAGTATTACGCATATTTCGAAAAGTACACCGAACCACAGGGGCTTTACTCTTTATTTTTTTCTTTTTCATATCCATTTCAGGACTATTGTTGGGCTGGAAGAAGAATTCCAACGGCTATATCCTTCCCGAAACACAAAAGGGAACAACAGCCGACCTGAAACAATGGTTGCCTGTGGACAGTTTGCACACCATTGCCTGTACCACCTTGCACAGTGAGGTCTCACCCGATCTTTCCTTGGAAATAGACCGTATTGATATGCGGAAGGAAAAAGGGTCTGTAAAATTTGTGTTTGTGGATTCTTTTTATGAGATACAATTGGATGGCTCCACAGGAAATGTGCTTTCCATCGGCAAACGAAGGTCCGATTTTTTGGAAAACATTCATGATGGTTCTTTGGTAGACGACTATCTAGGTTCTGAGGGATATTTCAAACTGTTTTACACCTCTGTAATGGGAATTTCCCTATTGATTTTTACCATCACCGGGTTTTGGCTCTGGTACGGCCCCAAGCGTATGAGAAAGGCCAACAAAGCGTAAGACCTCAAAAAACAACAATTCTCGATGCTCGTTTTCCACACTTTGATGCGAAAACGAACTCGAACTGAAGAATTTTTGTTCGAAATCTACCCTGTTTATCCTTTTATCTTTTTGGTTGGTATGGTTCCATACTTATCTATCAAATAAACCAAACTGGCCATGGTGGCCGCTCCCAACTCCAATTCGCGCTTGTTCACGTGCTCAAAAGTGTCGTTTTCGGCATGGTGGTGATCAAAGTACCGTTGGGAATCGGGACGCAAGCCTGCCAAAACGATTCCTTCATCCTTTAAAGGTCCAATATCCGCTCCACTTCCCCCTTCGTAAAATAAATGTATCAGATAGGGTTCAAACAATTCTTTCCAACCTTGAATCTGTTGGATATTTTCGGGATTGGCATCAATGGAAAAACCTCTGGGCGTGAATCCGCCAGAATCGCTTTCCAAGGCGAAAATGTGCCTCTCATTTTTGCTACGTGCCACCTCGGCATATTTGTTTCCGCCGCGAAGGCCGTTTTCCTCGTTCATAAAAAGAACCACACGCAAGGTTCGCTTGGGACGGTATCCCGTTTCTTTTAAAAGTCGAAGTACATCCATACTCTGCACGCATCCTGCACCATCATCGTGGGAACCATCGCCCAAATCCCAGGAATCCAAATGTCCGCCGACTACCATAATTTCATCAGGGTAGGTACTTCCCGTAATCTGCCCGATTACATTGTAGGATTGCACATCTTCCAGTTGCTTACAGTTTTGTTTGAAATAAAACTTGGCGTTGGGATTCAATTTTAAGGTAGTACTCAGCAACTCCGCTCCGTTGGTGCTGATGGCTGCCGCCGGTATTCTTTGATTGACAGGCATATCTCCGTATCCCATAGATCCGGTATGTGGATAATCGTCCAACCGAAGGTTCATGGAACGGACTATGACACCGACCGCACCGTACTTGGCTGCTTCTGCTGCACCGGAATATCGCTGGTCCACACATCCGGAATAGGAAGCAAAAGTATTTATAAGCGTTGGATCCATTGGGCGATTGTAAAAGACAATCTTCCCTTCAATTTGGTCGCGTCCCAATTTTTCCAAGTCCTCAATTCCCATTACTTCCACTACATTGGCCTTAAGGCCACCATCCGGGGTGGCTACGGAACCTCCGAGCGCACAAATCGGCACATTGGTCGTTAGTCCAGGTTTGGTTTCAAAGTAGGCAAATTCAGGAATACCCCTGACCCATTTGGGTACCATTACGGGCTGCAACCATACCTTATCCAGTCCCAACGAGTCCAATTGGGCTTTGGTATAGTCTACCGCCTGTTGAGCCTGAACGGAGCCCGAAAGTCGCCCACCAATCTGGTTGGAGAGGTAATTGAGCCAATCATAGGCCTTCCCATTGGTCAATGCCTCATCGTAGATGGCCTTTATCTGTTGCTCATCCTCCGTTTGGGCTAAAAAGGGGGTACTGACCATCAAAAAGGCCAAAAGTAGTACGGTTCTCATGTGGTTTCTTTTTCCAATTCCTGTTTAAAGATTTCTAAATTAGCCTTTATTTCATCGTCCAACTCAGGTTCCTCGATATCTTTGTACTTTTTTAACGCTTCCATAAGAATGGATGCCACAATCACTCTCGCCGCCTTTTTGTTATCAGCTGGAATCACAAACCAAGGAGCGTGTTCCTTGGAAGTCTTACCCAATGCTTCCTCATAGCAAGCCACATAGTTGTCCCAGAGTTTGCGTTCTTCCAAATCCCCGGGTGAAAACTTCCAGTTTTTCTGCTTTAATCGGATGCGTCGTAACAAACGATGGCGTTGCTCTTCTTTGGACAGATGTAGAAAAAACTTGAAAATAATGGTCCCGTTCTCCGAAATATGCTTTTCGAAGGCATTGATCTGTTCATAGCGCCTTTCCCAAAAAGCTTGGTCTATATCATCCACCGAATCAATTTTTGGAATGTTTTCGGCCAAAATATATTCTGGGTGGACTTTGGTCACCAATACATTTTCATAATGGGTCCGGTTGAACACGGAAAACTTGCCTCTTTCTGGTAAGGCGATGTAGTGTCGCCAAAGGTAATCGTGTTTCTTTTCTTTGGTGGATGGCACTTTGAAGCTGTGTACCACCACTCCCCTCACATTGAAATCCTTGAATACTTCCCGAATCAAACTGTCCTTGCCTGCCGTGTCCATTCCCTGCAAACACACCAGAACCCCATATTTTCCATGGGCATAAAGGGTGTCCTGAAAATCGCCGAGGTCCTTTCTAATATCCTTTAATTGGTCTTTGAGCTCATCCTTGGAGGCACCAAAATCCTGATAGGTAGCTATTTCGGACAAACGGACATCTCCTTTGACCCGATACTTTTCTGTGTCGATTTCTTTCATAGGACTGAATATACTTCTTTTTGATTATTCCTTCAAGCCCTTTGCAAAAGTGCAGTTCATCGAGGGTTTGACCGCTTATACCTCAAGATCGGGATTTAATCGATCTATTTGTCCGCCCAACGGATGAAAATGTAACTTTATGAAAATCAATGACGCCACGTCCCAAATCTGTATAGCGTTATGAAAACCTCAAAGAGTATCCTACTTATGGGGCTCGCCATGGGCCTCTTTATCATGACATCCTTTTCCAAGCCGGCCAATGCCTGCCAATATGCTAGTTCCAACTTGGAATACATCAAAAGCAAAATTCAGGAAGCCATCATGGCAGATGCCTTGCAAATGGCAAAGTACCATGCCTACAAAGCACTCAACGGTATTGAAAAGACCAGGGAAAACTTTTTGGATTGCGGCTGCGAAGGCGCTCTGGAGAGTTTGGAAAACACCCTGACCCACTTAAAGTCGGCAACCAAATCCAGCGACTTGAAAAAATCGAAATCCGCTTTGCACAAGGCTTTGGAAACTGCGACTATCGGTGGCAACGTGCTTAATGCCTTTGCACAGGAGACCTCTAGCGAATATGGCAGCAACGTTTTGGTGCTGAACACTAAAAGTGCAATTGATTTTCAAGATGGGATGTTTTTGACCCAGGGTTCCGCCGTAAAAAAACAGGTGCATCAATGTTTGCTGGGATTTGAATCCTCCTTGGAGAAAGTGGTGACCGAAGTGGATTGCGCAGATGCGCACCGATTTATCACCAATATTTATGAAGAATCCCGACTGATTTTATTGAACACCGAGCTATCACAGCATAAAAAGGAATACCACCAAAGAGTGAAGACCTTGGCACAAGAGGCCCTGCAACAACTGGGCGATTGCAACTGATTACTTACTGGCGAAGAGTTTTACATCTTCCTCGGATACTTCCTTACCACCTAGAATGATCAAGCGCTCGACCACGTTTCGCAATTCCCGAACGTTACCTGTCCAGTCATAACTTTTGAGGAGATCAATGGCCTTTTTGGAAAAGCTCTTTTGGGCCGTTCCCTGTTCGGTAGCGATCTTTTTGGAAAAATGTTCTATCAATAACGGAATATCGTCCCTCCTATCGTTCAATGAGGGAACCTTGATCAAAATAACCGCTAAACGGTGGTAGAGGTCCTCGCGGAATTTTCCGTCCTCAATTTCTTTCTTTAAATCTTTATTTGTGGCTGCAAGTACGCGAACATCCACTTTGATGTCCTTATCGGAACCGACCCTGCTGATTTTGTTCTCCTGCAATGCCCGAAGCACCTTGGCCTGCGCAGAAAGACTCATATCGCCTATTTCATCAAGAAAAATGGTTCCCTTATTGGCTGCTTCAAACTTTCCGGCTCTATCTTTTACTGCCGATGTAAACGCACCCTTTACATGGCCAAACAATTCACTTTCAATCAACTCGGATGGGATGGCGGCACAATTGACCTCAACAAACGGGGAAGAGGAACGTGGGCTTTTTTGGTGCACCCAATGGGCCACCAGTTCCTTTCCGGTACCGTTGGAACCCGTAATCAACACACGGGCATCCGTTGGAGCCACTTTTTCTATCATTTCTTTAATGGCTTCGATTTCCTTGCTCTCGCCGATCATCTCGTAATTTTTGGAGACTTTTTTCTTGAGCACCTTGTTCTCCACGGCAAGTTCTTTTCGTTCGAGTGCATTGCGAACGGTGGTAAGCAATCGGTTCAAATCCGGTGGCTTGGAAATATAGTCATACGCCCCCAACCTCATTGTATTTACAGCTGTATCCAAATCACCGTGACCAGAAATCATGATAAAAGGAATTTCGGGTTTTATCTTTTTGGCGGCTTCTAGCACTTCCACACCGTCCATTTTTGGCATTTTGATATCGCACAGCACTAGGTCAAAATCTTCCTTTTTGATAACCTCCATACCGGCCAGGCCATCCTCTGCCTCTACCACATTGTAGCTATCGTTTTCTTCGGCCAATATTTTGACCAATACCCTTCTAATTGCCGATTCGTCCTCTATTACCAATATTTTTGACATATGCTGCTATTTAAAATATTCCGATTTTGAAGCCTGTTCTAATATAAAAATTCCAATCGTTATTGAATAAAAACACCTCGCCGCGATCTTTGTCCCTCAATTTGCCTTCTTGGTAGACACTGCTTCCGGCAATCGCAAAAAAGGACATGCTCTTGGACAAGTTATATTGATACCCCAAACTGCCCACCAACGTATTGAAGGAAATTCGGGAAGCTGCCAATCCGTTATCCAAAATAATATCGTTTTGAAGGTTCAAAAAGTAACCATCCAAGAACAGTGCCAACTCCAAACTGTGCTTTTCGTTGAAATGATATTTTAAATTGGATTTTGGAACGCCCATCACAAAAGACCAATCTGGATGGAACTTTCTATAATAATGAATCAGTGGTAACGGCACAGGAATCCCCGTGGTACTGTTATATGTGAGCCCCAAAACTATCCTGAAAGGCTTATCGGCCTTTGGTTTTTCCTTCCAAAAAGCTGCGGAGGCGTTCATAAAAAAATCGTCCTGAGATACTCCATCCAATAAATTGGAGGCTATCCTTGGGGTTAAAATGGCCACTACATTCCAATTCTCGTTCCATTTTTTGACCATTCCCAAGTTAAAGTCAATCACATGGAACCTGATCATCTCCTTTTTATCAAACGGCAAGTCCGCGGAATATCCCATATCAAAACGGTTATATTCGGCGCCAGTTACGAGGTAATCCTTGTTATCGTTCAATTGAATGGGAAAATTGAGCAATGCTTTATAGCGTTGTGTCTTTACACCACTATCGTTTTCGGGAATATTAAGGTATTCCACTCGAAAAATATCCGTACTCTGAGCACTTAATATAGAACTGCAAAGCATTACAACGAAAGCCAATGACTTCCAGAGTGTATTATGGTGGGCTGAGGTTTTTATCGCTTTCTATTGTTTTGGCTGAAAAATATGTACGTCGCGCTGCGGGAACGGTATAGTAACGTTGTTCTCCTTGAATTTGGTATTTATTTTATAGCGCATTTCACTTTTTATCCTAGGATCTCGAAAGGTGTCGTTGGTAAAGAAGTATATGGAAAAAATCAGTGCGGAATCTCCAAAGTCCTCAAAAAGTACAAAAGGCTTTGGGTTTTTGAGCACTTGCTTTTGGGTCGATGCCACCTCTTCCAAAATTTTGGTCACTAAATCCACATCACTGCCATACGCGACCCCAACACTCACTCTTTCCCTGGTGGTCCTGTGATTTTGGGTATAGTTATAAACAATATCACTGATAAACTTATGATTGGGCAGAATCAACACCTTATCATCCCTTGTGATGGCTCTTGTGGTCCTGAGCTTTATCTCGAACACCTTACCTACTTTGCCATCTACCTCGACCACATCGCCGACTTGAAGGGATTTGTCAATGATGATAAAAATTCCGCCCAAGACATCCTTGAAGAGTTCTTGCAGGGCGAGACCCAAACCAACAAAAAGGGCCGCGGAGGCGGTAATCACCAAAGTAATATCAACACCCGCCGCACTTAAGGTAACGAGTACGGCAATGATATATATGACATAGTTGATAAACTTGAATACGCTGGTAAACTTTTGTTTATCCTCCTGCTGCATTTTTCGGGTAAAGATGTACCGCAGCCATTTTAGGAGAAATTTTACCACCACAATAGTGACTGTTAAGAGCAATAGAAGTCCAATGGTAAGGTCTATGGCCTTTTCCCCTTCGCCAATATGAAATCCAAGGTCCAAAAAGTTTTTAATGGACCCCCAAACATCTTCCTTGATTATTTCCTTTATGTCTTCCGTTCCGTCTTGCATACTCCTATTTATATCTCAACCATTTAAACAATTCCTTGTATGTAGGCTTCTTACCGTACATCAAGATACCCGTTCTATAAATCTTTGCCGCTAACGACACTATTCCTAAAAAAGTCACAATCAATAGTGAAATGGACACTATAAACTGCCATAAGGGTACGCCTCCTTCCCCTATACCTCCGGGCAAACGCATCAGCATGACAATGGGCGAGGTCAACGGGAACAATGAAAACCCTACTGCAATGGGTCCATGCGGATTGCTGAACACGGAAAAGAATCCAACATAAATGGCCAACATTAAAGGTAATATAATGGGGAAAATAAATTGCTGCGTATCGGTCTCATTGTCCACTGCCGCACCAATGGCCGCATAAATGGAACTGTAGATCAAATAGCCAAGTACGAAGTAGATAAAGAACGAAACAATGAGCAGTCCCCACGGGATGCCATAAATTTCCTTGGCGTACAAAAGCATTTTTCCGTCCATACCTCCCACTTCGGACATACCTCCCATTGCGTTGGGGGGCATGGCACTGTTCTCCGATAAGGCACTTAGATCTATCCCAAAAATCAATACGGCGACAAACAGCAAAGCTGATGCAGATACAATCCAAATGGAAAATTGGGTCACCCCGGCCAAGGAATTACCGATAATTTTTCCCAGCATCAATTGAAATGGTTTTACGGATGATATGATCACTTCTATGATTCGGCTGGTCTTTTCCTCGATCACACTCCGCATCACAAAACCACCGTAAATAATGATGAACATCATAATGGCATAGCCAAAGCTGCCGCCAATAATGGCTTTAATTTCATTGACCCCTCGAATGCTCCGCTCCCCATCAAAAGTGGAAAGATTGATTTCAAACGGCTTTTCAACGCTGGAAAACTGTTCGGGTGTTACTCCCAATTTTTGCAAACGTTCCTGTCGCAAACGGTTTTGAAATATGTTCTCCAATTCCTTGGTGACCGAAGTATTAGGGTTGTCCTTGGTGAAAAGAAAGGCCGACCTGGCAACTTCTTCCACGGTTGCCCCTTCAGGAATGTGCAGCAAACCGTAATACTCCAAGGCATTTGTAGAGTCCTTGGCCTGCTCTACCGTCAAGTCATTGAATTGCAAGAAAGATATATTCTTGGATGGCTTAAACGCATCTCGATAAAAAGTGCTTTCGTTCAAAATGGTGATTACGCGTGTTTCATCATCATTGATCTTGGTCAAAAAAGCGATAAGCACAATCATTCCCACAATAAGAATCGGGCTCAAAATCGTCATCACTATAAAGGAACGATTCCGCACTTTGGCCAAATATTCGCGTTTTATGATCAGCCCAAGCTTACTTGCCATTGTCCTTGCTATTTACGGTTTGAATAAAAATATCGTTGGCCGAAGGTATGGTTTCCTCGAACCTATTGATGTTTGACACTTTTGAAAGTGCTGCCAGAATCTCTCCGGTATGGTCCGAAGGCAATTGTACCTTGAAGTTCAATTGATGCTCCATAGGGTCGATTTCTGAAGAAAGAATATTGAATTTCTCTTCCAAAGACTTTAGAAAGGCATCGGCATCCTTTTCTATATGCACGCCCACATTGAAAATATTGTTTTTATAGGCTCTTTTGATATCGGATAGCTTGCCGTCCAGAATTTTTTCGGATTTGTGAATCAGTGCGATGTACTCGCAAAGCTCCTCCACGGATTCCATGCGATGGGTAGAAAAAATAATGGAAGTACCATTTTCCTTCAACCGTAATATTTCATCCTTTATGATATTGGCATTAATGGGATCAAAACCACTAAAAGGTTCATCAAAAATCAGCAATTTGGGCTCGTGCAATACAGTGACGATAAACTGAATCTTTTGGGCCATCCCTTTCGAGAGTTCCTGAATCTTCTTGTCCCACCAGTCGCCAATATTCAGACGCTCGAACCAATGAGCCAATCGCACTTTGGCCTCTGCCTTGGTCAATCCTTTCAATTGTGCCAAGTAGAGTGCCTGTTCGCCTACCTTCATGCTCTTGTACAACCCGCGCTCCTCGGGCAAATAGCCAATGGACGCAATATGCTTCGGGGCCAAGGGCTCGCCATTGAGCCAAAGTTCGCCAGCATCTTGGTAAGTGATTTGGTTGATGATTCGGATAAATGAGGTTTTGCCAGCTCCATTCGGACCTAAAAGTCCATAAATACAATTCTTGGGAATTTGAAGCGAAATGTTGCTCAACGCTGTGTAGTCACCATACGTTTTGGTCACATTTTTGGCAACAAGGATATGATCCATGTAAACAATTTTTTCAAAGATATGCATTTGCGGCATACCTACATTTTCCCTAAAAACAAAAACCCACCCTTAAAAGAATCAAGGATGGGAAAAAAATTGCTATGAAAAAGAAAATTAGATATCGGTCACCCAACATCAGTTTCAAATATACGTTTTTTATTTAAACAGACAGTTCTAAATTTTAAGAGAACATATCTTTTACCTTTTCAAAAAAGGATTTATCCGATTTTTCGGGCCTTGGAGCGAAGTTTTCATCGTCTTGCATGCGCTCAAAAAATTCCTTCTGTTCCTTGTTCACCGTTTTTGGGGTCCACACATTTACGTGGACCAATAAATCCCCCGCACCATAACCATTAAGGCTGTTGATACCTTTTCCACGTAGTCTCAAAATTTTTCCGGATTGAAGTCCAGGCTCCAATTTGATCCGTACTTTGCCGCCGATAGCATCAATTTCCTTTGAACTGCCCAACACGGCTTCGGGGATACTGATGTACAAATCGTAATGCAGGTTGTCTCCCTCACGTTTTAGGGTTTCGTGCTCCACCGTTTCAATGGCTACAAGCAAGTCACCAGCAATACCATTACCTGGTGCATCGTTTCCTTTTCCGGTAACTTTGAGCTGCATCCCGTCTTCCACTCCGGCCGGTATTTTAATGGATACGGTCTCTTCCTCTACCTTAAGGCCTTGCGCATCGGCACCTGCCGGTCTATTATCAATGGACTGGCCTGCCCCACCACAAGTGGTACAGGTGGTAGCCGTTTGCATTCGGCCCAAAATGGTGTTGGTGATTTTCGTGATTTGTCCAGTACCATTACAGGTGGGACAGGTTTTGTAGGTAACCCCATCCGCTTGTCTTTTACGACGCACCTTCACCTTTTTCTCCACGCCATTGGCCACTTCTTCCAGTGTCAATTTAACGCGGATGCGAAGGTTGCTGCCCTTGGCCCTGCGCTGTCCGCCACCAAAGCCGCCAAATCCGCTGAATCCGCCACCGCCTCCAAACGCACCGCCAAAGATGTCGCCGAATTGGCTAAAGATGTCGTCCATGTTCATGCCGCCACCGCCAAATCCTCCGCTTCCATCGAATGCGGCATGACCAAACTGGTCGTATTTTGCCCTTTTGTCAGGGTTGCCCAAAACTTCGTAAGCCTCGGCAGATTTTTTGAACATTTCCTCCGCCTTGGCATCTCCGGGATTTTTATCCGGGTGGAATTCAATTGCCTTTTTTCGGTAGGCCTTTTTGATTTCTGCGGCCGAAGCTCCTTTGGAAACTCCTAATATGTCGTAATAATCCTCCTTCATAAAACTCTAGTTTCCTACTACTACTTTTGGGTGTCTAATGATGCGGTCTCCCAATTTGAAGCCCTTTTCCACCACATCGATAATTTTCCCCTTCATTTTTTTATCAGGTGCGGGGATTTGGGTGATGGCATCGTGCACCTCGGCATCAAAAGCGTCCCCAGCACTTACTCCTACTTCCTCCAAGCCCTTGCTTTTAAGGGTTTCCTTGAACTTATTACTGATAAGCTCCACACCCTTGAACATTTCTTTGTCCTCCGACTTGGAAAGCTCTTTCAACGCTCTGTCAAAATCGTCCATAATGGGAAGCAGTGCTACCATGACCTCTTGTCCTGCCGTTTTGAACAGGTCCATTCGCTCCTTGGATGTTCTGCGCTTGTAGTTTTCAAACTCGGCAAAAAGCCGTAGAAATTTTTCCTTTTCCTTGGCCAAATCCTCGCGCAACTGCTCCTCTTCGGATTTTTCCTCCTCGTTTTCTTCGGCAGTATCGCCCTCTATATGCTCATCGTTCAGCTCAGTACTCTCTTCGGTTTGCCCTTTTTTAGGCTCATCTTCCATTTCCTCAACCTTACTTTTATTGCTCATGTTCTATTGTTTTATTCGGATTTGAAATGGCAAAAGTACTGCCAATTGTCTAAAAATGTCAAAATGTCACCGCAAAACATAAAAAAAGCCGCCGAAGCGGTCTTTCTATAATGACAAACTCAATTGTAACGAATGTATCAAGGATATTATACCTCCAGGGATGCCGCAACACCATTTTCATGGGAGGCATAAATGGCCTCAAGTGCCTGACAGATGTTGGCATGCTGAAATACGAAGCCCTCTTCCTCTATTTTTTTGCCACTTACTCGTTGACTTGCCAATAAGAGGGTTGCCATTTTTCCTAAAACCATTTTAAGCACAAAGGCAGGCACATTGGGCAACCACAAGGGTCGTTCCAAAACTTTGGCGAGCTCCTTGGTCAACTTGGTATTGGTTACCGGGTTGGGCGCCACTGCATTGTACACTCCCGTTAGATTGTTTTCCACGGCAAACACGAACAACTGGGCCAAATCCTCGATATGGACCCAAGATTGCCATTGGTCACCGCTACCAATAGGTGCACCTACAAAGTTTTTAACGGGCATGGCCATTTTGGGCAGGGCCCCTCCATCTTTGGACAATACCAAACCTATCCTGATTTTGGCGACGTCAATATCCAATGCTTTAAAAGTGTCGGCTTCGGACTCCCATTTGGTTACCACTTCACCTAAAAAACCGTTGTCTGTCTCGGTGGTGGATTCATCGTAATAGGCACTGGTGGAATCTGGATAAATTCCTATGGCCGAAGCAGATACCAAACATTCCACCTCATGGCTCTCCGACTGCTCCACTCCCTTTTTAAGGGTTCTCAAGCTATCGATTCTGCTGGAAAGCACCTTTTTTTTGTGCTCTGGAGTCCAGCGTTTGGCGATACTGGTCCCTGCCAAGTTGATAATGGCCTGGACATTCTCAAAACACTTCAAATCAATCTCCCCTTTAGCGGGATTCCAATAAAAACCAGTATAATCTTCCGCGGTGGAAATTTTATCCTTGCTCGTAGTCAAATAATTTACGGGGATGCCTTTTTGGTGCAGCACCTTTACAATGGCCTGCCCAACCAATCCCGTCGCTCCTGTTATCAACACCTTCATACTATCCTATTCTTTGACACAAAGTTATAGGTTTAATCGACTGTTTATGAGACCTTAATTTAGGTTTAACATATTTGTTCAAACTTTAAAACATTTTATGACCACCCAAAGAACTCTCCTTAACAGATTGTTGGCAACTAGCCGGGTTTGGTAGCCCTCAACATTTCCCTTTTCCCGGGTGGACCAGGCAATCTTTCCACGACAAAACCGACCGCTTGCATGGCCCTACGCACGCTGCCTTTGGCGGCGTAGGTCACCAAAATACCTCCGGGTTTGGCGGCTTCATACATCTTGGAAAAAAGTTCCTCCGTCCATAACTCGGGCTGCACCCTCGCCCCAAAGGCATCAAAATAAATAAGGTTGAACAAGTTTTGGGCATCTATATCCTTAAAATCCTTCTTTTGCTTACAAAGTGAGAAGTGATTAGCAATGGAGATGTGCTTTTCCCATGGTGAAGAGTGCATGTGTTGGAAAGGCTCCTGCAGTTTATCAACTCCCAACTGACGTACATAATCCAAGGCCTCAATTTCTTCCATGGACACGGGGTATGCCTCCACCCCAACATAATCAATGGCGAGCTCCAACTTGGGGGCTTCCAACAACGTTATCAATGCGTTAAGTCCCGTACCAAAACCAATTTCCAAAAGCTTGACCTCAGTGCTGTTGAACAATCTGAGGCCATGCTCGATAAAAACGTGGTACGCTTCCTGAATGGCGCCGTGCTTGGAGTGGTACTGTTCGTTCCAGTCCTCTATTTGGATGGTTTTGGAGCCATCTCCAGTGGTGATGATTTTTCGTTTCAAGGTTGGCTTTCGATCAGCACACCATCGGCCTCGAACCTGAGTGTTTTCTTTGGTGAGGTGATCAGGGCTAGCTCATCTTCCGATGCACCTTCATCTTCGGCATAATGCCTTTGGTCTTCCACGGACATTTCTTCAAAAAAGGCGGCTCCATTCATTACCACTCTTTTTCCGGCAGCATCCTTGGGCACAAAAAAACCGTAATCCTTAAAACGGACAAAAACTTCTTCGTTGGATTCCAATTGGACCTTCATCCAGCAACCTTTGGCTTGGCAAACCTCTTTTATTTCCCCAACCACTTGTGTTTGTAATGAATCTTTCCCCACAATTTGATCATACGGAGCGGCAGTCTTTGATGCTTGGTCGGAAATGGCAAATTCCTCGCCAAAATAATCTCCTTTCATGGTCTCCTGCTTACAGGAAACCAAGCAAATACCTAGAAGTGCAACAGTGAAAATGTTAAAAACCCTCATTTTTGATAAGATTTAAATGAATTAAGATGAAGTATCATATTTAGATTTGAGAAAAGTCCAAAACTAACAATAATTAGCTAATTTTAGCCTGAAAATATAACTGATATGGAAACAGTGGCCCATAAAATAGCGATAGAAAAAACGAAGTCTTCGAAGATTCAACAGGTGGATTTTGACAACCTTTCCTTTGGAAGTGTGTATTCGGACCACATGTTGGTCTGTGATTATAAAAACGGAAAATGGGAAATCCCTAAGATTGTTCCCTACCAGCCCATCACTTTAGACCCTTCGGCAAAAATATTCCATTACGGACAGTCCATTTTTGAAGGCATGAAAGCCTACAAGGATGAGAATGGAAAGGTATGGCTTTTTAGACCGGAACAAAACTGTGCACGATTGAATAAATCCGCCAAAAGATTGGCCATTCCCGAAATTCCAGAAGCTTATTTTATGGAAGGGTTGAACGCGCTTATCGATTTGGAGCGCGATTGGATACCAACAAACCCAGGCAGTTCCTTATACATAAGACCATTTGTGTTTGCCTCAGGAAATGGGTTCCACGCTTCCCCTGCCAATGAGTACAAATTCATAATCGCCTGCGCACCTTCGGGCTCCTACTTTTCAGGTAAGGTCAAGGTGTTGATTGAAGAGACCTACTCGCGCGCCGCAAATGGTGGTGTCGGCTATGCAAAGGCTGGTGGTAATTATGCAGGGCAGTTCTACCCTACCAAATTGGCCGCCGACAAAGGATACCAACAGG
The DNA here is from genome assembly GCF_030733585.1 of Allomuricauda sp. MMSF_3307. Taxonomy (NCBI): domain Bacteria; kingdom Pseudomonadati; phylum Bacteroidota; class Flavobacteriia; order Flavobacteriales; family Flavobacteriaceae; genus Allomuricauda; species Allomuricauda sp. MMSF_3307. Next base: position 89,020 of record NZ_JASHIQ010000002.1, on the reverse strand, counting down.
TGATATGGACAGATGACAATACCCATGAGTTTATTGAGGAAGCAGGTGCCATGAACGTTTTTGTACGTATTAATGATACCCTGATGACGGCACCGACCAGTGACCGTATCCTGGATGGAATCACTAGAAAAAGTATTTTGGACATAGCAGAGGACGAAGGGATCCCAACCGAGGTGAGAAAAATTTCGGTACACGAATTGGTGGAAGCCGCCAAGAACGGCTCCCTAAAGGAAATGTTCGGGGCTGGAACCGCAGCGGTCATATCCCCCATCTCGGGCTTTGGCTATAGCGGCAAGGATTACGATCTGCCCGAATTGGAGGAAAGTTATGCTTCCCGCTTAAAGAAAAGAATCACGGACATTCAATACAACCGCGCATCCGACCCCTTTGGATGGCGACAAGAAGTGGTTTCACAAGAATAAAAAAAGGCGCCAAATGGCGCCTTTTTTATTTATCCATGATGGTCTGTATATCCGGTTTAAAATAATTGGGACCTTTGAGTACTTTTCCATCTTCCCGGTATATCGGTTTTCCATCGGCACCCAATTTGCTCATATTACTTCGCTGAATCTCTTCAAAAACCTCCTCTATTTTATATTGCATGCCATGCTCCAAAATGGTTCCGCACAAAATATAGAGCATATCGCCCAAAGCATCGGCTACCTCCACTAGGTCGCCATTGTTCGCGGCCTCCAAATATTCCTTATTTTCCTCGTCCATCAAATTAAACCTTAATGTATTCTTTTCGGGACCTAAATTGGCTTTCGGTTGTTGCAAAACTCCCAATCCAAAGGAATTGTGAAAGAGCTCCACTGCTTTAATTTTACGTTTCATTACTTAATTTTGATTTAGCTTTGCATAAAAATATAAAATATGTTCAGCACGGGACAGCTCATTTTTGCCGCCTTATTTTTCATCGCTTTTGTTGTAATCATCTCCCTTTCCTACCATAAGGACAAAAAATTGCACAAAAAGAACTACAAGGGCGTCATTTGGATCCTTGTTTCTTTCATAACTTTTATAATTATCCTCTTCATTATTAAGTTCTTTCTTAAAAATTAACAACAGATTTGACTTAACCACAAAAATGAACGGTTTTGCAACAATAGTGACCGTTCCATTTCGTTCTTATAGGAAAAACCGTACTTTTGTTTAACACTAATTCAGCACCTAACCTAAATGACTGTTTTTTTTAGTATTCTGTTCGTTTTGCTTGCAATTAATGCCATTCTGTTGATTTTCAGCGTCAACGGAGCAAAAGAAAGATTTACAAAACCGATTCAGCGGATTTCAGCGACCTCTACTACCAAACTTTTCCCCCGAGAGGCATTAGAGACCGAGTACAAAGAAGCGGTTTAGTTTGTACTTTTAAGGCATGAAACAGGCCTTACTCGTTTTTTTGGGCGGGGGATTTGGAAGCGTATTGCGCTATCTCATCTCAAAATCCCTTAATCCCGTATTCCAAAATTTTTTTCTGGGCACCTTCTTGGTAAACGTTGTTGGTTGTTTCCTCATTGGACTTTTCTTGGGGTTATCTGCCAAAGGCAACTTGCTATCCTATAACAACACTATTTTTTTAGCCACAGGATTTTGTGGAGGCTTCACCACTTTTTCCGCATTTGCTTTTGAAAAACATTCCCTTTTAAAAAATGGCGACCTACTACCTTTCGCCATTTACATGGTTTCCAGCATCATTATAGGTGTATTGGCCATAGTTTTGGGGCTTTGGCTATCCAAACAACTGTAATCGTTACAGATTACATTTTTACAGTAAAAATTTGTTAAAAACTGAACAAAATCAATTCATTTCTTCCGTTTGATGCAAGAAATGTATTCTCAACTGTTTTGTGTTAAATAAAAATCAACAAATAGCTAAGAAAATAAGTTATAAAATTAAATACCCCTAAAATTATAGGGGTGTTTTTTTTATACCCATAAAAATCTGTGCAATACCCTCTTCTTTTTCATAGTCTCCTCTATTATCCCATATATTTGACGCGACAATTAATTTCTTAATCATGAAAAAAGTCGAGGCAATAATTAGAAAATCCAAATTTGACGAGGTCAAAAAGGCCCTGCATCAAATTGAGGTCAACTTCTTTAGTTACTGGGATGTAACAGGGGTTGGAAACGAAAAACAAGGACATGTGTATCGAGGTATCTCCTACAGTACCTCAGATATACAACGAAGGTATTTGGTTATCGTGGTCAGCGATGACTTTCTGGAGAAAACCGTGAACACTTTATTGGATACCGCCAGTACCGGTAATGTGGGTGATGGAAAAATCTTCGTTTCCGATGTTATCGAGGCCTACAGGATCAGAACCAAGGAAAGCGGAAGCGCTGGAATCAACTAATTATCAATCAAAAAAATAGCAAAATCTTATGGAAGCAGGATTATTTACCGCAAACAATGTATGGATGATGATTTGTGCAGGACTAGTATTCTTTATGCACCTTGGATTCTCTTTTTTGGAAATAGGACTCACCAGACAGAAAAACACCGTAAATATTTTGTTCAAAAACGTATTCATTATATGTGTGGGACTACTCCTATATTATATTGGTGGATTCAACCTGATGTATCCAGGCTTTGAAGACGGGGATACCGGATTTTTGAAGTTTGCTGGTTTTGGTATTGGAGCTCCGGAGAATGGCATGACCCCTGCATATGCCGATGGTGGATACACTTGGTGGACCGACTTTCTCTTTCAAGGTATGTTCGCTGCCACCGCTGCCACCATTGTTTCCGGTGCCGTTGCGGAAAGGGTGAAATTGGGTGGTTTTATGCTGTTCACCCTACTGTATGTAGGCTTGGTGTATCCTATCGTTGGATCTTGGCAATGGGGAGGCGGTTTCCTTTCGTCCCTCTCCTATGGGGAAGCCGAAGGATTCTATGATTTCGCAGGTTCTACGCTGGTCCATTCCGTGGGAGGCTGGGGTGCCTTGATTGCCATTTTTCTTTTGGGCGGTCGTATCGGAAAGTTCGGAGAGGATGGAAGCACAAATGCTATTCCTGGACACAATTTACCGCTGGCGACCGCAGGGGTTCTTATCCTATGGCTCGGATGGTTCGGTTTTAACGGTGGTTCGGTACTATCGGCCGACCCAGCCTTAACATCTTTGGTATTGGTCACCACTTCCCTTGCTGCGGCAGCTGGAGGGGTATCCGCATTTATTACGTCCACATTGCTTTATAAAAACTATGACTTGACGATGTTTTTGAACGGCATACTTGGAGGACTTGTGGGGATTACCGCAGGCGCCGATCAAATGTCACCCAACGAAGCAGTCATCATTGGTCTTATTGCGGGGGTAATCATTGTTTTTGGGGTTGCCCTAATTGATCGTTTGAAACTTGATGATCCCGTGGGTGCTGTTACGGTACACCTTATCTGCGGTATTTGGGGGACTTTGGCCGTTGGCCTTTTTGGGAGCAAAGCCGGTTTTGACCAATTTTTGGTACAGTTAGCTGGTATAGGTGCTGCAGCTACCTTTTGTTCCAGTACCGCATTTATAATTCTGTTTGCCATTAAAAAAACAGCTGGACTCCGGGTTTCAAGAGAAGAAGAACTCGACGGACTCGATATTCACGAGCATGGGATGGATGCCTATGCGGATTTCCGAATGAACCAACACTAACTATTGCTATAAAGAGGAACGGAGCGTTCTGCCAAACGCTCCGTCAGACAACCTCTTTCGTGTTTAACTCAATCAATTTGTTTAAAAACCCTTTTACAGGCATTACAACTATATGATTATGAAAGTGGCAATCTTCTTCCAAAATACTAAAAATAGTTTGTTCCGAGAACTGACAATACTATTTGTGAACAACTGGAGACCTTCCACCCGTAATCATACAGTAAATCAACTTTTGCCTATTCATTTATAATGAAGGGGTTATCACAAACGTGCCCTTTGGCGGCACAAACCATTATTAATCCTTTTAAACTTAGAAATCATGCAAAAGAAACAGTTTATTTTATCGATGTTGTTCGCTGGTGTTGCCTTTATTTCCAAAGGTGTAGCCCAAGATGCTCCTAGCAGTGACGACAAACTTAGCGCAAGTCTAACACTAAATCACGATGCCTTTTTTGGCTTTAATCCCATGATGGCTCTTTCCTATTCCTTGAGCGATTCAGATGCCCTTACGTTTTATGGCATTCAATGGGGTGCAGGTACCGGCTCCGCATGGGGGCAGTGGACCGAGTTTGGCGTTGGATACAACAAGACCATAGGGGCATTTGACATTAACCCCCAATTAGGTTTTACTATGGGAAGCCTTTTGTCCAGCGGTGCCGCACAGCCAGGTATCATTGGGGATGGTATTGTACCTAACCTTACCGTTAATTTAGGAACCGACCTGCTCGAAGGGCAATTTTACTTTGGTTACTACGGAGCCTTGAGCGATAAGACTGCGACGGGTGAGGCCACAAACAACTATGTACACTATTGGGCAAACCTTGGTCTCAAGGTGACGGATTTTTTCTCCGTGGGAGGTCATTTTGAAGAACTGTTCCTGTCTGGTGGTCAAATCAATGGTGGTGGAGAACTCGACAGAGCAGACGGCTACGTTTGGCTAGGGCCTTATGTACAGTTTCAAAAAGGAAACGCTGGGTTGAGATTTTCCTTCGGAGGAAACTTGGCCGATGAAGATGAGCGGTTTGCTCCCAATGATTTTTACAAATTATCCTTCTTTATTTCTTTATAATGGTTAGCTATTCTGAGGTATTCCTGACGAATAGATAATCATTCCATCAAAAAGTTTTTCTCTCCTGCTCTCACCTCAGTTCTCAAATAATTTTGCCTTGGCACTAGAGGGCAGGAGAACTTTTTGTTGTACACACAATAGGGGTTGTACGCTCGGTTAAAATCGATCACTAGGGTATCCCCATCGGGAATGGAAAGGTCGATGTACCGACCACCACCGTAGGTTTCCTCACCGTTGGTCTCATCCATAAAAGGCAAAAAAAGGTAATCCTCAAATTCCTCATCGTCCAGCAGGCCCAAACTCTGGTACACTTCCAGTTGATGCGCTTTACCGTTCAACGAAAAATGGGCAATGCCGTAGACAACTTCCTGAGTCTGCCTATCTGTTGTGGTTGGCATCAAAAAAGGTTCGGCATCAGGAGTTCTTTCAAACCTGGCCTTTACAATGTAAGAGGTATCGGGCTCAAAGAAGTCCAAACTCTCAAAATCCTTTCGGTATTTATCGGGTAAGGGAGAAGAATCGGGGTCTTTGAAACTTTCATTCTGCTGTTTTTGGTATTCCAAGATTTCTGCTACCAAATCGGATGTGGCGGTAACTGTGTCTTCCTCGTCGTGGTACTTTTTACCTCTACCACAGGCCACCAAACCAATTGCCAAAAGTAAGACTGCATATTTCATCTTGAAGTATTTGTGCAAAAATACAGCTTATCCCGCACAAACAAAGGATTAGGTCAGAAGCACCTTAATTGTCCTCTATCTTAATGTCGTACCTGGCATCTTCCAAGTATTTGGAAACCATTTCATTAAATTCTGGGGTGATACGCAGGAGCGCCGTATCCTCCAAACTGTATATTTTTTCGCGATCCTTATAGCCTTTTTTCAATAGTTCCTCCAAGTAGAACAGCGAAGTACCAAAATCATCATTTTTGGCGCTCAACGAAATGATCTTAAAATAATACTCGGTATCCTCGGGATCCAAGATGGTTTTCAACATGTACAAAAAAGCGAGCGCGTCCTCATCCACCACTTCCTCTGCCAGCACAAGGGTAATACTGTCTTCGGCCAAGGCGTTCACGTAACCTCTTAATCGATGTCCCATTTGCCTCTCAAAAGGTTTCGCACTGGCTATAAACTTCCCGATTTCTCCCATTTGGTAGTTCCACCATCCCAAATTATTGAAGTTATGGGTGTACATATCATCCTCCATATAGTATTGGTAATCCTCCTTTAGAATGGACTCCTGCAAAAAGGCCGCGTTTTCGGCACGCTGCATCACCCTATACTCCCTGTCGCGTCTCAAATCCCGCTGGACAGACCTCAAGGAATCCGTGTTTTTAAGGGCACCGTACATGGACATCATCTCGGTCATGTACTGCTCCGCCCATAAGAAATCGCCAATTCCGATAAGTTGATTGACCTTTTCCAAGTCCTCCTTGTACGCATTTTCAACGTACATCGTATCCTTGGGTATCCACTTTCTGCCCATGGCATCCAAAGTGAATAATTGGAGACCCTTTCGGATATAGGCGGTACTTGGCCATTCCCCGTTGCCGTCGTAAATCAATACCTGATTGGGAAACTTTAAGCGGTCCAAGAGCTTGGAATCCGTGAGCATATAAGGGTAATTATAGTTTTCCTTACTAATAATACCCACAAAGTGAAACGGTTTTTTCACATTGATCAATTCGCTATTGGCCAGTGATGCTCCAATGGCCATAGAACCATTTACCCCATTGAGCAATACAGGCGCCAGCGTAGCAAAACGACCGCTGGAATTCTCACCACCCGTGTAGATACGGTCCGTATGAATGGGCAACATATCACCGACACGTTGGATGGTATTGCCTATCAACACCATTTTATTGGTCAGCGAAATACTGTCGTAAAGTTTTGGAGCCGCCAAAACATACCCCTCCTCTTCTGCAGCGTTCAAAAACATGGAAATCACCTTTTTGTCATTCCCCTCCAAATCGGCCAACAAAAGGAGCGGCCACTTTTTATCTTTGGTAAAATCCTTTGGGAGATATAATGAATAGGTGTTTTGGGTGGAATCGTTCACGGGAAGGTTTTCGATAATCTCCCCTTTTCGAAGCACTATTTGTTGCGAAAAAACGTGAACGGAGCAAAAAATAGTCAGGAGCGGTAACAGATATGCTTTTCTCATAATTCTTATCATAACAAAAATCTGGCCAAAGTTTACTCTGAAATTATCAAATTAAAATGACATCTACTTCACTGATTTGCTTTTTTTGATGGGGGCATTCCCAACAACATTGGATAGCACAATATGGGTGCGGCACTCCCCGTAGACGATAAGCTCATCAATAAATTTTTCCAAGTGCGACTGATCCCGCAACACCACCTCCATGATGATATTTTCGTTACCGGTGATCCTGTAGCAATTCACGACCTCCTGAAATGTTTTTACCTTATCCAAAAAGGGTTTGAGCTTTCCCATAAAGGCACGCAGCATGATGATGGCCTTGAACTGATATCCGGCCTCCACGTATGAGATGTTGGCACGGTAACCTTCTACAATGCCCAAATCTTCCATTTTTTTGACCCGCTCCGCAACCGCTGGTGGCGTAAGCCCTACTTTTCTCCCAATATTGGCAAACGATTCCCTTGCATTCTGCTGCAAATGATGCAGTATTTGCCAATTCAAATCATCTATCTTCATTTTTAAAGTAATTGAGCTATATTATTTTGCTTTCAAAAGTAAAATCAAACTTTAGCTTTATTAACAAAAGTAAGAAAATTTAAATCGTGCGTAATTTTAGGATACTAAATTGCTTTGAAAAATGGAGAGAAATTCTCTAAATTCCTTAGGTGTATACCGCAGATCTTTGGCCCTTCGTGATATGAGCGAAGCGGTCGCTGCTTACTTTACCCAAAACCGGGAAATTCTATCCTTTCGTAAAATCGACTCCTTTCGGGACGATATTTCCCGCTCACTGTTGGCCGATGCCAACCTCATCACCAAAGAAGTGGAACAGGCCGCACTGAGCAGCTGTCCTTCCGTTCGGATGAAAAGTCTTTCTTACGTGAACATCATGACACGAAACATCTTGGCCTATTGCAACGGACTGGAAAGGGATGGGGTCAAAGAAAAGGAATACCTCAATCTCCTTAGAAAAGAGATCCGCATCTTTAGGGTGTACTTTAAAAAATGGAGGAAATCCCTCCATCCATAAAAACGATTGATCGTCTCTACATATTTCTTCGGTATTGACCCCCTACTTGGAACAAGGCTTCCGTAATCTGCCCTAGCGAACAGTATTTCGCTGCCTCCATTAATTTTTCAAAGATATTTTCATTGTTGATGGCCACCTCTTGCAACTCCTTCAATTGTTTTTCGGCTTCGCTGCCTTCCCGTTTGTGCAGGTTTTCCAGTGTCTTGATTTGATTTTGCTTTTCGGTTTCCGTAGCCCGGATGACTTCTGCTGGCAGAATGGTAGGCGAGCCTTTGGAACTCAAAAAGGTATTGACCCCAATGATGGGGTATTCCCCAGAATGCTTCAACGTCTCATAATGCAAACTTTCTTCTTGAATTTTGGAGCGCTGGTACATGGTTTCCATGGCTCCCAAAACACCACCGCGTTCCGTAATCCTATCAAATTCCATCAGTACAGCCTCCTCGACCAAATCGGTCAATTCCTCAATGATAAACGAGCCTTGAATCGGGTTTTCGTTTTTGGCCAAGCCCAATTCCTTGTTGATGATCAATTGAATGGCCATGGCCCTGCGGACAGATTCCTCCGTGGGGGTAGTGATGGCCTCGTCATACGCATTGGTATGCAAGGAGTTGCAATTATCGTAGATGGCGTACAACGCTTGGAGCGTGGTTCGGATATCGTTGAAATCGATTTCTTGGGCATGCAAACTTCTTCCAGAGGTTTGGATATGGTATTTGAGCATCTGCGCCCTAGGATTGGCACCGTACTTTTCTTTGAGGGCTTTGGACCAAATACGTCGCGCCACCCGACCGATGACTGCATATTCGGGATCCACCCCGTTCGAAAAGAAAAAGGAAAGATTGGGTCCAAACTTATTGATGTCCATTCCCCTGCTCAAATAATATTCCACATAGGTGAAACCGTTGGACAGCGTAAACGCCAATTGCGTTATTGGATTGGCACCTGCTTCGGCAATGTGGTATCCTGAAATGGAAACGGAATAAAAATTACGTACCTGTTGCTCAATGAAATACTCCTGCACATCCCCCATTAACCTTAAGGCAAACTCCGTAGAGAAAATACAAGTGTTCTGCGCTTGGTCCTCCTTCAAAATATCGGCCTGAACCGTTCCTCTAACCTGGTTCAAGGTCTTGGCCTTGATATCTTCGTACACCTCCTTGGGCAACACTTGGTCCCCCGTAACGCCCAAAAGCATCAACCCCAGACCGTCGTTCCCTTGGGGCAAGTCTCCATAATAGGAGGGTGCTTCTGCATCCTTCGCCTTAAAAATCGACTTTATTTTTTTCTGGACCTCTTGCTCTAATCCGTGTGCCTTGATGTATTTTTCACAATTTTGGTCAATCGCAGCATTCATAAAAAAGGCCAGCAACATGGGCGCCGGACCATTAATGGTCATACTCACCGAAGTCATTGGACTGCTCAGGTCAAATCCGGAATATAGTTTCTTGGCATCATCCAAACAGCAAATGCTCACCCCTGCATTTCCAATTTTTCCGTAGATATCCGGGCGGTGGTCTGGGTCGTTCCCGTAGAGCGTCACTGAATCAAATGCTGTGGACAACCGTTTGGCTGGCATATCCATGCTCACGTAGTGAAATCGGCGATTGGTCCGTTCCGGCCCACCCTCTCCAGCAAACATTCGGGTGGGGTCTTCTCCCTCCCGTTTAAACGGATACAGTCCAGCGGTGTAGGGAAATTCACCCGGTACGTTCTCTTGTAAGATCCATAGCAAAATATCGCCCCACGCCTTGTATTTGGGCAAGGCAACTTTCGGGATTTGACTATGCGAAAGGGATTCGGTATGGGTTTTAATTTTGACTTCTTTGTCCCGCACCTTAAAGGAATACACCTCGGCCGCATAACGGCTCACCTTTTCCCGCCACTTGATGATGGCCTCCCAGTAAAGTGGGTTCAAGTACATTTTGATGCGATCAAATTCCTTGATCAAAAGATTGACCAGTTCTTTGGACTCCTTATTTTTAAGGTGGGACTTAATGTTTTCCTCGTTCAATCCCGATTTATCCAAGAAAGCTTCCTCTGCCTGCTCTTGCTCCATTCCCAAAACGGAGGACAGGGTCATAAATACCCCATAAAGCTTCTGCGCCACATTGGATTCCTCCCTGGCCCTGGCATCATAATTTCTATTGTTCTCTGCAATTTCCGACAGATATCTGGTCCGCGCCGGCGGAATCACATAGATCTTTTCGGTCATTTCCTGGGTCACTTCCAGGGTAGATCGTAATGATGAACCTGCCTTTTCCACCAAGGTATCCATCACTTTTTTATATAGACTGTTCATGCCAGGGTCGTTGAACTGCGAAGCGATGGTCCCGAAAATGGGAAGCTCATCCTCATTGGCATGCCATAATCCATGGTTACGGGCATATTGCTTCTTTACATCGCGAAGAGCATCCAAAGCGCCCCTTTTATCAAACTTGTTAATAGCCACGATATCGGCAAAATCGAGCATATCAATTTTTTCCAATTGCGTGGCCGCGCCAAACTCGGGCGTCATCACATACAGGGATACATCGCTGTGCTCCAAAATTTCGGTATCGGACTGCCCTATGCCCGAGGTTTCCAAGATAATAAGGTCGTATTTTGCCGCCTTGAGCACCTGCACCGCTTCGGACACATGCTTGGAAAGGGCCAAATTGGACTGTCGGGTCGCCAATGACCGCATGTACACGCGTTCGTTATTGATCGCGTTCATACGGATGCGATCGCCCAAAAGCGCACCTCCTGTTTTTCGTTTGGAAGGATCTACGGAAACAATACCAATATGCTTGTCGGGGAAATCCATCAAGAACCTTCGGACCAATTCATCCACCAGACTGGATTTTCCAGCACCTCCAGTACCCGTAATCCCAAGTACAGGAACATTGCCCTGTTCTTTTTGGATGGTTGATGCAAACTGCTCAAAGACATCATGACGATTTTCTGCCAAGGAAATCAGGCGCGCCAGTGTGTTGGGGTGCTTGGCGGACAATTCCTGCTCCAGACTTCTTCCCTTTGGGAAGGTCAAATCTGGGACAGCAGTATCGCAACGTTCCACCAGATCATTGATCATTCCCTGAAGACCCATTTCCCTTCCATCATCGGGCGAATAAATGCGCTCAATGCCATACTCCATCAATTCCTTGATTTCTTCCGGAAGTATAACTCCGCCTCCGCCACCAAATATTTTGATATGGCCTGCACCCCGTTCCTTCAACAAATCGAACATGTACCTAAAATACTCATTGTGCCCTCCTTGGTAAGAGGTCATCGCAATGGCATTGGCATCCTCCTGAATGGCACAATCGACCACTTCGGAAACGCTTCTATCATGCCCCAAATGAATCACTTCGACCCCAGTGGCCTGAATGATTCGTCGCATAATATTGATGGCTGCATCGTGGCCATCGAACAGAGAAGCTGCGGTTACAATGCGTATTTTATGTTTGGGTGTGTAGGCTTTAATTTGTTCCATCGTTAATAAAGGATGTAATTTTGCTCTGCAATTTACGGAAAATGCAATTGAAAATTGATTTTGATTAAGATTGTACAAAAAATAGTAAATGTTTGGGCTTCCTTTTTTGAATACCATAATTTTACTCACTAAAACCTAACCCATGAAGCTGACCATTCTCATTCATTGTCCCGACCAATCGGGAATCATTCGTTCGGTGACCACCTTTGTCCATCAACAGCAAGGAAATGTAGTGTATTTGGACCAACATGTGGACAAACAGGCCGGAGTATTTTTTATGCGTTTGAAAAGCGAGTTCGAACAGGAAATCGACCTGACTCAATTCAAGGAGGATTTTGGTCAAGAACTGGCAACACGGTTTCAAATGGAATGGGACGCTTACACGGATGGGTACAAACCGAAAATGGCCATTTTCGTTTCCAAATACAACCATTGCCTTTATGATTTGCTCAGCCGATACAATTCTGGGGAGCTAGCCGTAGAAGTTCCCTTTATTTTGAGCAACCACAAGGATTTGGAATATGTGGCCCGCCAATTCGACATTCCGTATTTTCACGTTCCGGTGACCAAGGAAAACAAAGCCGAAGCTGAGGACAAACAATTGGAATTGTTGGCTGAATATGGAGCAGACTTTATCGTTTTGGCCAGATACATGCAAATTGTATCACCAAAGGTGATTGACGTTTTTCCGCAAAAAATCATTAATATTCACCATTCGTTCTTACCGGCCTTTGCGGGCGCTAAACCCTACCACGCCGCATTTGAGAGAGGGGTAAAAATCATTGGCGCCACCAGTCATTACGTAACAGAAGACTTGGACGAAGGACCCATTATTGAGCAGGATGTTACAGCCGTTTCGCACACCCACTCCGTGAAGGATTTTATCGCCAAGGGCAGGGATTTGGAACGTATTGTCCTTTCCCGTGCGGTGCAGCTTCACGTAGCCCGCAAAACAATGGTCTACAATAACAAAACCGTTATTTTTTCATAATCGAATCAAAGATTATGTATCTTAATATCAACAATTAACACCAAATTCTTACATGAATCAAGATTATATACAACCGAATGCATGGAGTCTCATCGAAGAAGGTTTCGACAAGGAACGCGTTAAATCTTCGGAAAGTCTTTTCAGTATCGGAAATGGCGCCATGGGACAACGTGCCAATTTTGAAGAATCCTATTCCGGCCCCACATTCCAAGGGAGCTATATCGGAGGGGTCTATTATCCTGACAAAACCCGCGTTGGGTGGTGGAAAAATGGCTATCCCGAATATTTTGCCAAGGTATTGAACGCTCCCAATTGGATCGGTATTGATGTGCTGATCGATGGTGAGCCGTTGGATTTGGCCAAATGCAAAAACGTAAAAAACTTTAGACGGGAACTCAACATGAAGGAAGGTTGGTACCGCAGGAACTTTGAAGCCACTACGGCCAATAATATTGAAATCAAAGTGGTAGCCACCCGATTTTTAAGTCTTTCCCATGATGAAATGGGGGCGATACACTACGAGGTAACACCATTGAACACCGATGCCGATATCACCTTTAAGCCTTATCTAGATGCTGGCATCACCAACGAGGACAGCAACTGGGACGATAAATTTTGGAACACCACACAGATTACATCGGAAAAAAACCGAGCGTTTGTGGAATCGCACACCATGAAAACCCATTTTAATGTGTGCACTTTTATGCAGGCCCACTTGGTGTATGGAGAGCATACCAAAACAACTCCTGACCAAGTGCATAAAGGAGAGCTTTCCATTGGGTTTGAGTTTTCCCAAAACGTAAAAAAGGGAGAGGGCGTAAGTTTGGTCAAATTTGGAGGGTATACGGTAGATAGAAACCATGATGCCCAAAAACTGACCGAAGCGGCCAACCATGTTCTTGATGCAGCCTCCAAGCTAGGGTTTGAGGGGCTTTTGGACGCCCAAAAGAAAGCATGGGCCGAAGTTTGGGAAATGAGCGATATCACCATTGAAGGTGACGTTAAGGCACAACAAGGTATCCGTTTCAATATTTTCCAGTTGAACCAAACCTATACCGGTACCGATTCCCGTTTGAATATTGGACCCAAAGGGTTTACGGGCGAAAAATATGGTGGTAGCACCTATTGGGATACCGAGGCATACTGTCTGCCGTTTTACATGGCCACCAAAAATCAGGAGGTCGCCCGTAAGTTGCTAAAGTACCGCTACAACCATTTGGAAAAGGCCATTGAAAATGCGGAAAAACTGGGCTTTACCAAGGGGGCAGCTCTTTATCCCATGGTAACGATGAACGGCGAAGAGTGCCACAACGAATGGGAAATCACCTTTGAGGAAATCCATAGGAACGGCGCCATTGCCTACGCCATTTTTAACTACACACGTTTCACCAGCGACCAAAGCTACATTCCTGAAATGGGATTGGAGGTTTTGATCGGTATTGCACGTTTTTGGCAACAGCGCGTCAACTGGTCCGAATATCGCAAAAAGTACGTGATGCTGGGCGTCACAGGACCCAATGAGTACGAAAACAACGTCAATAATAACTGGTACACCAACTATTTGGCCAAATGGTGCTTGGAATATGCTTTGGAGCAATTGGAGCAGGTACAACAAAACTACCCATCCGATTACAAAAGGGTCATGGACAAGACCCAATTAAGCAATGACGAAACCGGACTTTGGAAAAAAATTGCGGCCCACATGTACTTCCCATATTCAGAGGAACATGGCGTATACCTGCAACAAGATGGCTTCTTGGACAAGGATTTGGTGCGGGTGGTCGATTTGGGAAAAAAAGAACGGCCCATCAACCAACATTGGAGCTGGGACCGCATCCTTCGTTCGCCATATATTAAACAGGCTGATACCTTGCAGGGCTTTTACTTTTTCGAGGACCATTTTACCGGTGCCGAGCTGGAGAAACATTTTGATTTCTATGAATCGTTTACGGTTCACGAATCATCCTTATCGCCCTGCGTACACGCCATACAGGCAGCAAAGCTGGGCAGAATGGAGCAGGCGTATACGTTTTACCTGCGCACTTCACGTTTAGATTTGGACGACTACAATAAGGAGGTGGAAGAAGGACTACACATCACTTCCATGGCGGGTACTTGGATGAGTATTGTGGAAGGCTTTGGCGGAATGCGCATCCAAAATGGAACCTTGTGCTTTACTCCGCAAATACCGGAACAATGGGAGTCCTATTCCTTTAAAATCAATTTTAGGAACAGAATCATTAAAGTGAACGTCAGCCAAAAAGAAACAACGTTTACAATTGATGAAGGAGCGGACCTCGAAATCATGCTGAACGGCAAGCCGAAAACGCTCTCTCCGTCCTAAAAATGGGCTAAGGAAACACGTCGTTTGGTTTTCCCAAAGAAGAAGTTCATCTAAAATGCTCCATAAATCATCGATTTATGGAGCATTACACCTATTTTCATATCAATTTTAAACACAAAACCATGAAGAAAATAATCCTAAGTGCCGTTGTGCTGCTGCTAATGAGCTGCGCCGAACTGCAACAGGTCGTGAACCAATTGCCCCAAGGAACATCGGGCATTGGCAACGAACAGATAGCCCAAGGTCTGCGGGAAGCCTTGAATATGGGCATTGACAAACAGGTCAATAAACTGGCCCTGGAAAACGGCTTTTTTAAGAACGAGCTGGTAAAAATCTTGCTCCCCGAAGAATTGCAAAAGGTAGACAAAACGCTACGTGATATTGGATTGTCGAGTTTGGCCGACGAGGGGCTGCGCATCATCAACAGGGCCGCAGAGGATGCCGTTGGGGAGGCGACCCCGATTTTTGTAGAGGCTGTGAAAGGCATCACGTTCAACGACGCCAGGCAAATTCTACTGGGGAACGATAATGCCGCCACCCAATATTTGCAGCAGGCCACTAAAACCCAGCTGTACAATAAATTCAATCCCATTATCAAGCAATCGTTCCAAAAAGTAGGTGCAGACCAGATTTGGAGCAACATCATCACCAAATACAATAACCTACCCTTAACCAATGATGTAAACCCCGACCTAACGGACTACACCACCAATGAAGCGCTGGAAGGTGTTTATGCTATGATAGCGGTGGAAGAAAAGGAAATTAGGACAAAAGTTTCTTCCAGAACAACAGATTTGTTAAAAAAAGTGTTCGCTCTACAAGATTAATCATAATTTTTTCAGAAAAATGTAATAACTTTAAAACTAAAGCGTTATAATTTCAAGATTCAAGAATAATTATAACAAAACCCTAAAGTTAAATTAACCTTGAGCTGAAGGTTAAACTTGAATTTTGTACAAGTTATCTGAGTTAGCATTTTTTTGAGTTAGTTAGTTTAAAAACCGGTGTACCATCACCGGTTTTTTGTTTTCTGCATGGGACGATACAGGCCATCAAAAGCAACGGAGACCGCTCCTTTTTCGTCAACTACCTCCCATAATTGCCTCACTGTTCCATCCGGGTTGTTTGTCCATGTAATTCTGTTGGTATAGGTTTTCCCGTCAGCTTTGGTAAACTCATCTGAGGACAAAATCATTTTATTTCCTTTTCGGTTTCCCCTTAATTTTAGCACTGCACCGGTATTATCTACCCACGTCTGTTCCCACGTATCCCTTTCAGCATTATAAAAATTGAGACTCGTTCCAGTATATCCAGCTTTAGCACTGGTCCAATGTTCACGGATAACACAACCGTTTTCTTCCTTTGAGATACGACTCGTTCCGGCTGGAGAACCATCTTTGGCGTTAACGACCTCCCATTCCCCTATCCAAAAATCAAAAGCTCTATGATTTTCGGTACAACAGGGACAACTATCCGAGTTTTGGGCAGTCATCAGTGTTGGCAAAAACAACGCTAAAATGACCAATGATCTAAACATAAGGATGCCTTAGTAATTATTCGACTCCTTTTAAAGGTACGTTAATTTTATCCTAACCCAATGTAATGCCTTCGATTGGATTAAGGCCGATTCGTTAAATTTTAGATAAATTACCTGATTTATAGCTGTATAGCGTCTTCGCCCATAGTCCACAAGCCCGATTTGAACGTATCTTTGGAAGTAACAAATCTTAAGAGCTATGAATAATCAGTATTGTAAAGTAGGAACGGTAACGCCCATCACCGGTTTAAGTCATGCCACCTCCGTTTTGGAAGTGATGCACAACAATTTTATGGAAAAGGCTGCCAGTGTTTCCGGTAAGGATTCCCAATTGGGCGAATTCTTTAAAAGGAAAGCGCAGGGCATTAAAAAAGTATTGGAAAGTCTTTAGTTTGAGGGCTATACTAATTTATCCAGCTCAATTTCCATTTGCTGCTGAATTTCCTGTGCCTTTTTTGCAGCGATTTCCGCAAAGCCAGTCCCATTTGATGCATAGATAATTCCTCTGGAAGAATTCACCAATAAACCTACATTCTTGGTGATTCCATACTTGCATACCTCTTGTAAACTTCCGCCTTGCGCACCCACTCCGGGCACCAACAAAAAGCTTTCTGGGACAATTTTTCTGATATCCGCCAAATAATCGGCTTTGGTGGCCCCCACCACATACATTAATCGCTCAGCACCTTTGTACGTTTTAGAGACAGACAATACTTCTTTGTAGAGTTCCTGTCCATCCACATTTTTGGTCTGAAAATCAAAAGCCCCCTGGTTAGAAGTCAATGCCAATAAAATGGTATGCCTATCCTCAAATGCCAGAAAAGGTTCCACCGAGTCTTTGCCCATGTAAGGTGCAATGGTGATGGAATCAAAATCCATGGTATCAAAAAATGCTTTGGCATAGCGGGTAGAAGTATTCCCGATATCCCCTCGTTTTGCATCGGCAATGGTAAAGATTTCTGGGTGGTTTGCATTGATATACGCCATGGTCCGTTCCAAGGATTTCCATCCTTTCAACCCATAGGCTTCATAAAAAGCGATATTGGGCTTGTAGGCCACACAGTACGGATGCGTAGCATCAATAATGGCTTTATTGAACGCAAAAATGGGGTCTTCCTCCTTCAGCAAATGCTTCGGGATTTTATCCAAGTCAGTATCAAGACCTACACAGAGAAACGATTTTTTTTGACGTATTTGGGCAATTAAATCTGTTATCTTCATTTTGGTGGTTTCTCGACCGTTCTTGGTTTTAATACATTAGAATATCTCGGAAGCTTCCTTGAGTTTTTCAGTGTTCTCTACCAACATCAGCTCATCAATGATTTTTTGGATATCCCCATTGATGATATTCTGCAAATCGTAGAGCGTAAGCCCGATTCGGTGGTCGGTCACCCTACCCTGCGGATAATTGTAGGTACGGATTTTGGCCGAACGGTCGCCACTGCTCACCTGGGAATTCCGTTTGGCTGCATCTTCAGCCTGCTTTTTGGCCAATTCCATATCGTACAAACGGGCACGAAGTACCTTAAAGGCTTTATCCTTGTTTTTGTGCTGTGATTTTTCATCCTGACATTGGGCAACAATACCCGTTGGTTCGTGTGTCAATCGCACCGCCGAGTACGTAGTGTTCACCGACTGCCCACCCGGTCCGGACGAACAGAAATAATCAATCCGAACATCTTTGGGGTCTATTTGGACATCAAATTCTTCCGCTTCTGGAATTACCATTACGGTAGCGGCGCTGGTGTGCACCCTACCTTGGGTTTCGGTCTGTGGCACGCGTTGCACACGGTGTACGCCCGCTTCAAACTTGAGGGTACCGTACACATCCTCCCCATTCACCTCGAAATGGATTTCCTTATAACCACCACTGGTTCCTTCGCTCAAATCGATTACATTGGTCTTCCACCCTTTGGATTCACAGTACTTGGTGTACATCCGGAATAAATCTCCGGCAAAAATACTGGCCTCGTCTCCGCCCGTACCTGCACGGATTTCCATAACCACGTTCTTGGCATCTTCAGGATCTTTGGGAATCAAAAGGAATTTGATTTCCTCCTCCAATTGGGGCAGGGCGCTTTTTGCCTCGTCCAATTGCATTTTGGCCATTTCCACCATTTCGGCATCGCTGCCATCGGCAATGATTTCTTCGGCCTCTTGAATATTATTGGTAAGGGTAATGTACTCATCCCGCTTTTCGCTGAGTACTTTAAGGTCCTTATATTCTTTGTTGAGTTTTACGTACCGTTTTTGGTCCGCAATAATATCGGGTTGTATGATCAGGTCCGAAACCTCATCAAAACGTTGTTTTACAATGTTGAGTTTGTCTAGCATAAATCAATCCTCCTAATAGGAATGCGAATTTACGATTTTTTAGTTGGATTATTTTTTAAATCCTAGGTATCAGTTACCAACAAAAGTAGTCCCCAAGGTAACGATAAAGGCATTGAGACCATCGCTACGGTCGTATTGACTAAAGCGCAGGTTGATGGTCTTTAACCCAAAGCTGAGCACCCGGGCGCTGGTAAAAATGTCCTTGTACTGAACCCCCATCCCATATTGATGCGCATCATAGTTGGACAAATCGTAATCGGACGTATAAAACTCAAAGGTAGACAAGGCCTCTTCCTTGGGATAGAAATAATCGGCAGCTGTTTGGGTATAGTATCGATAGGCGGGAAACAGGGTAAACTTATCCGTAAGCTTAATCGGCGCCTCCAAACTCGCTGTATGCGACTGAACTCCCCAATCGTCCCAATAAAAACGGTAGTAGGAACGCAGTATCACCAAATCGTTCAGATAATAGTTCAATCGCCCACCCACGGGTAGTTTGAATCGGCTATCGGGCAATTGCTCCACATTGTCCGCCAATTGGAACTCATCGATAAAAAAATCCTCAAAATCCGAAAAATAGACCCGCTGGAAGGGCGTGCTCAACAGACCATTCTGCGAAACTACATCCATAAATAGGGCTCCCTGTAATTTTGGCGTCAATATTTGGCTGAAACTCAACGAAAGTGAATAGGAGTTTCTGTTTTCATTTTCAAATTCCGAAAAAATGGGTTGATAGCTCCCATTTCCAGTGATGCGATCATCAAAAAAACCGTTTCGCAGCTCTATGGGGTATTGCGAATTCCATTTATCCAGAAACACACGACCGCTTAGGGTGATTTCCGTATTCTTTTCATTGAACAATTTGGTAAAACTCCCACCAAATCCAATCGAAACATAATCGTACTCGGATGAAAAATAACCGTTGGCGCTCCAAATGGTATTGCGGTCATCGGAACTGTGCTCGTAAGTTGGGTTGATATAAGCCAGCACATCCTTGCGCGATTCGCCCGAAGAGGCATCAAACGGGCTCACATCCACGCCGCCATCCAAAGGATTGACGTTACTGGAAGATGCTGAAGTATAGGCAGAAAGACCCACATCTACCGTTAAGATATCGTCTTCGTTCATAGGCATACGAAGCACGATGCTCGAAGTGGCATCTGTCAACTCCTCCGTGCCCTCACCGCCGGTAACGGCAGCATTTTGCCCATCCTGATTGTAATAACTGAACAACAAGTCAACTTCACTAGCTTCCAGAACTCTTTGTTTATAAGAGGTATTGCTCTGCTGTGACCAGCCCATACCTGCCATCATTAAGAAAAAGACAAGAAAAATGGTTTTTATGGGTTTGGAGAATTCAGTCATCGGGCTGTTATATCGATTGCTGCTTTGTATTAATTGCATCCGCATCCCCCACCTGTTTTGCCTCCGTTGGCACCAGCGGATGCCTCCCTATAAATATGGAAATTGGTCTCGAACCGCTCGCACGGCCTTGCACTCAACTGCATCTCCTCATCGTTCACGTACACCTTGTCGTACTCTCGAACAACAACGCAGGAATTGAGACCAATCAGAAGTATGATAAACCAAAAGAGTTTTTGCATGAGCTAAATGTACTAATTCGTATCGAACAGGATGCCCGAACTTCGATGAACTTTATTTTCCGAATCCACAATGACAGCCTCTACCCCATCAATTTGATTGATCATATGCAGACCAACATCACGGCCCATCGTAAAAACCGCGGTGGCCAAGGCATCGCACAACTCGGCTTGCTTCGCAAAAATGGATACACTGTTGATGCCCTTGGTGGGGTACCCCGTCCTTGGGTCGATAATATGGGAGTATTTTTCCCCGTCGATGATAATATATTTTTCGTAATTCCCGGATGTGGCCACAGAGGACTCCACAACAGGCAGCCAACTGAACACTTTATCCTTACTGAGCGGATTGGCGATGCCCACCAACCATTTTTCGCCTGTGACTTTGGTTCCCCAAGTAGTAAGATCACCAGAAGCATTGATGATTCCGCCTTTGACCTCTTTGGAAACCAATAGATCTTTGGCCTTATCGGCGGCATTGCCCTTGCCAATGGCTCCAAATCCGATTTTCATACCTTTCTCGGGAAGAAATACGGTTGCGTTTTCGGCATCCAATACCAGTTTTTGATACCCCACCTTCGCCACAGAGTTTTTGATTTCGTCAGCCGTGGGCTTTTTGTCCATGCTCCCATCAAACTTCCAGATTTGGTCCATGGAAGCATAGGTGATATCGAAAGCCCCATCAGTGATTTCCGATATTTTGATGGCCCGTTCTATTAAATTAAACAGTTCCCGACTCACCTTTACGGGTTTAATACCAGCATTTTTATTGATCAAGGACGTTTCTGATTTTTCATCCCATGATGAAATGAGCCTTTCGATACGTTCAATTTCGGAAACAGCTTCGTCAATGTTGATGTACCCTATTTCCTCGTTGGGTGCCACGACGGTAATCTCAAACCGGGTCCCCATCAATTTCAAGGTCTTTTTTACCGTCACATCCGTTTGCCTCGACTGCCCGAACGACAGCAGGCAACAAAGACTGCAGGTCAAGACAAGTAGGGTCTTCATTGGATGAACTTGTTAAGGGTCTTG
This sequence comes from Allomuricauda sp. MMSF_3307, assembly GCF_030733585.1. Taxonomy (NCBI): domain Bacteria; kingdom Pseudomonadati; phylum Bacteroidota; class Flavobacteriia; order Flavobacteriales; family Flavobacteriaceae; genus Allomuricauda; species Allomuricauda sp. MMSF_3307. The sequence continues at coordinate 67,799 of NZ_JASHIQ010000002.1, read as the reverse complement.
ATATACTTTTCGGGACTGGTTCGGGCCACAAAGCCTGTGGTTCCCAAGACTTTCTGATTTTTGTCCATCACCACCACCAACGGAAAATAACCCTTTGGGTTATATTTTTCAGCTAGGGATTTGTTTACGTTCATCTTTTCCTCGGGCAGTTTGTTCTGCTTCTTCCGAGGGAAATCGGCATCGTACATCACATAATGTTCCGAAGCGTAGGCCTTAAACTCATCGCTGTCAAAAATATGTCGCTTTAAACGAATGCATGGGGCACACCAATCCGAACCCGAAAACACAAGAACAATCGGTTTCTCTTCGGCCGACGCTTTGGCAAGGGCCGCATCAAAACTTTCTTCCCATTGTTGTGCTTGAAGCAGGCCAGAAAAGCAAAATAGTAGTATGTAGATGATGTTTTTCATTCGATTTGGGATTGGCAAAACTACTCAAATACCCGTAATTCGGAACCGTTGAGTGCTGTATTGTACACCTTTAAGGCTCTGGCAGGGTTTCCATCTACCTGATTGAGCGGTGTGCCGTCTTGGTCGAAACGAGACCCGTGGACATCACAATAAAATATACCACCGTTCTGGTTCACAAAACGTACCTGATCATAGGATTCATGACTGCAAACTTGGCTTGCGGCCACATATTCGCCTTCCAAATTTCTAGCGACCACAACTAAATTTTTTAAGATAAATCCGCCATTCTGCGAAAGATTTGCTGCTTCGTTCGAAGTCAGGTCGATGGTAAAGTCGACTCCCGTGGGCTCTTCCACCAAATTCCCATTCACTTCGTCCTTGGAGCAACCGTGCAAACAGGGAAATGTGAGGGCAAAGGCAGCACCTGCGCCCAAACTTCGTAGGAATTCCTTTCTTTCCATAGCGTAGAGGTTTATAATGTAAAACGCTATTTCGAGAGAAATCGTATGCTAATAGGTAAACTTGCCGTAGGTACTCTGGATGGTCAATTTTTTGGTTTCGGAGGGTTCCACTCGACCAATAATTTGGGCATCCACATCAAAACTCTGCGAAATGGCGATAATCTCCTCCGCAACACTCTCATCCACATACAGTTCCATACGATGTCCGCAATTGAACACCTGGTACATTTCTTTCCAGTCGGTATTGGATTGTTCCTGTATCAGTTTGAACAATGGTGGAATGGGAAACATATTGTCCTTTATGATGTGGAGGTTATCCACAAAGTGGAGAATTTTGGTCTGTGCACCACCGCTGCAATGCACCATACCGTGAATTTCTTTGGATGAATAGCGCTCCAACACTTTTTTGATGATGGGTGCGTAGGTCCGGGTGGGCGACAAAACCAGTTTTCCCGCATCAAGGGGTGAACCTGGCACCTCATCGGTCAATTTTGTATTCCCCGAATAAACCAATTCCTCTGGAACGGAGGCATCAAAACTTTCTGGGTATTTTTTGGCCAAATATTTGGAAAACACATCATGGCGCGCCGAGGTAAGTCCATTGCTCCCCATGCCGCCATTATACTCGGTTTCATAGCTCGCCTTTCCGAAGGAAGCCAAGCCTACGATCACATCACCTGTTTTAATATTGGCATTGTCGATAACATTTTTGCGTTCCATCCGGGCCGTTACCGTGGAATCCACGATGATGGTTCGCACCAAATCCCCCACATCGGCCGTTTCACCTCCTGTAGACCGAATGGTGATGCCGTGTTTCTCCAAGTCGGCAATCAATTCTTCGGTGCCATTGATGATTGCGGAAATCACCTCTCCGGGAATCAAGTTTTTGTTTCGCCCAATGGTGGAGGACAACATAATATTATCGGTGGCACCCACACAGATCAGATCGTCCACGTTCATAATCAAGGCATCTTGGGCAATTCCTTTCCATACGGAAATATCCCCCGTTTCCTTCCAATACATATAGGCCAAAGAGGACTTGGTACCAGCACCATCGGCATGCATTACCAAACAATGGTCCTCGCTACCCGTAAGGTAATCGGGTACAATTTTACAGAACGCTTTGGGAAAAAGGCCTTTGTCGATATTTTTGATAGCGTTGTGCACATCTTCCTTGGAGGCGGAAACACCTCGTTGTGCATATCTCTTACTGGTATCGGATGACATATGAAAGGTTTGGGCAAAAATAACGGAAAGCCATCAAACTATTGATATGCTTTCCGTCTTTTACATTTTTAAGGCTCGTCCTATTTGGAGAACAGCATCTCGCGATATTTGGTAAAGGGCCAAAATTCATCTGCAACCAATTTCTCCAAGGTATCGGAGTGTTCCCGGATTTTATCAAAATAGGGTTTTACGTTGTTGCAATAGGCCTGGGCCTTTTTCTCCACGGCTGACATACCATTGGCACGCTTTCGGGCATCGGCCATTTCATCCGTTAGCTTTTTGATTTCAACGATATGCTCCGCGATTTGCTCCAAGATGTTCAGCTGGACTTCTCCCATTTTCTTGTGTGCCGCGCCATATACTTCTTTCAACCCGTGAATGTTTTCCAAAAGGATGTTTTGGTACTTTACTGCTGCTGGAATAATATGGTTGTACACCATTTCGCCCAACACACGCCCTTCAATTTGAATATGAAAGATGTAGGCTCCCAACTCGACCTCTTTGTGGGCCTTGAGTTCCACCTCGTTCATCACGTCCATTTGCTTGAAAAGCTCCAAACTCTCCTTTGCCGTGATGACCTGAAGTGCCTCTGGTGTGTTTTTATTGATGCTCAGCTTGCGTCTTCTCGCCTCTTCCTGCCATTCCATACCATAGCCATCCCCTTCAAAACGGATACGCTTGGAGGTTTTGATATATTCCCGAAGCACATTGAAAACCGCCTCGTCCTTTTTTAGGTTTTTCTTGTCGATAAGCGCATCGACCTCCTTTTTAAAGTCGGTCAACTGTTTGGCGACAATGGTATTGAGCATGGTCATGGGCTTTGCACAATTCGTCTTGGCCCCTACCCCTCTCATTTCAAACTTGTTTCCGGTAAACGCGAAGGGCGAGGTTCTGTTCCTATCCGTATTGTCGAGTAATATTTCGGGAATCTTTCCAACCACGTTCAATTTGAGCTCCGTTTTTTCTTGGGGTGATAATTTTCCTTTGGAAACCCCTTCGAGTTCATCCAGCACATCGCTCAACTGTTTTCCTATAAATATGGAAATGATAGGAGGGGGTGCTTCGTTGGCTCCCAATCGATGGTCGTTGCTGGCAGAGGCTATGGATGCCCTCAATAATTCCTCATAAGTGTCCACAGCTTTGATCGTATTCACGAAAAAGGTCAAAAACTGAAGGTTTTTCATGGGCGTGCTCCCCGGACTCAACAGGTTGACGCCTGTATCGGTTGCCAAAGACCAGTTATTGTGCTTTCCCGAACCATTGATTCCCGCAAAGGGCTTTTCGTGGAACAGCACGGAGAAGTTGTATTTGTCGGCAATCTCCTCCATCACGTCCATCAACAATAAATTATGGTCTACGGAAAGATTGGCCTCTTCAAAAACTGGAGCAAGCTCAAACTGATTGGGCGCCACCTCATTATGGCGTGTCTTCACTGGAATGCCCAATTTGGTACATTCTTTTTCCAATTCGCTCATAAAGCCCAAGACCCTTGCTGGGATTACACCAAAATAGTGATCGTCCAATTGTTGGCCTTTGGCCGAAAAACTGCCCACCAATGTCCTTCCCGTTACAGAGAGGTCCATTCGGGAATTGACCAATGCCTTATCTATCAAAAAGTATTCTTGTTCCCAACCCAATGTGGCATAAACCTTCCGTACGTTTTTGTCAAAATACTGTGCCACTCCGGTTGCGGCTTGGTCCACCGCCTGTAGGGCCCGCAAAAGAGGCGCCTTATTGTCCAAGGCTTCACCAGTATATGCAACAAATATGGTTGGGATACAGAGTGTTGTCTTATAAATAAATGCCGGAGAGGTAGGGTCCCACGCGGTATAGCCCCGGGCCTCGAAGGTATTACGGATTCCTCCGCTCGGAAAGCTGGATGCATCGGGTTCTTGCTGTACGAGTTGTGCCCCGCCAAACTTTTCCATGGCCTTGCCGTTGGGCAGGATATCGAAAAAAGCATCGTGCTTTTCCGCAGTGGCACCGGTCAACGGTTGAAACCAATGTGTATAATGGGTAGCTCCCATGGAAAGTGCCCAAGCTTTCATCCCTTCGGCAACTTGGTCGGCAATTTTTCGGTCTATTTTGGTTCCCTGGAAAATCGCAGATTTTACCTTTTCAAATGCTTCGGCGGTAAGGAACTGGAGCATTTTTTCTTCATTGAAGACATTTTTCCCGAACAGCTCGGATCTTTTACCAGTTTCGTTTATATCGGCATGTGTCCTATTTCGGCTTTCGGCCAAGGCATCAAATCTTGTTTTGGGCATATTCCATAATTTTTAAAATTCAAATCTACAATTAAGAATTTAATAATATATGCTTCAAAAATTACTTTTTTTTCATTCCACCCTCCTCTTGACAGGGGTAAAATAAATATTAAATGCAATTTTGTGATTTTAACCCTTTAAAATATTGATAATTAAATGAAAAAACTATTTTTGTGCATCATAAAATTGAGAACGATTAACTACCAGCATTATGAGCAAATCTAAATTAGAGTATCTATGGTTGGATGGGTATGAACCAACAGCCAATATTAGAAGTAAGACTAGAATTGAGGAAGATTTTAGCGGTAAATTGGAAGACTGCCCGATGTGGTCCTTCGACGGTTCTTCTACCAAACAAGCTGAAGGTGGTTCCTCTGACTGCCTCTTGAAACCTGTTGCCATTTATCCCGACCCAGCTCGAAGAAATGGCTACTTGGTGATGACCGAGGTATTGAACCCTGATGGAACTCCGCACGTGAGCAATTCCAGAGCCACTATTGATGATGACAATGATGATTTCTGGTTTGGATTTGAGCAGGAGTACTTTATTATGGATACGGCCACACAACTGCCGCTTGGCTTCCCTGTAGGTGGTTATCCTGGACCACAAGGTCTATATTATTGCTCTGTTGGTGGTAGAAACACTTGGGGCAGGGACCTTGTTGAAGAACATGCCGACCTATGTTTGGATGCAGGCCTTCAGTTTGAAGGAATCAACCAAGAGGTTGCTGCTGGACAGTGGGAATTCCAATTGTTCGCCAAAGGTGCCAAGAAAGCCGGTGATGAGATTTGGGTAGCGCGATACTTGCTGCAGCGATTGACCGAGAGCTATGGTTACTATATCGAGTATCACCCAAAACCCATCAAAGGTGACTGGAACGGTTCCGGTATGCACGCCAACTTCTCGAACACCTTGTTGAGAACTTGTGGGTCGAAAGAAGTATACGAAAAGGTATGTGAGGCTTTCCGTCCGGTAACCGCAGAGCACATTGCCGTTTATGGTGAGTACAACGATGAGCGATTGACCGGTAAGCACGAGACTGCCTCCATTAGCGATTTTAGCTATGGAGTTTCCGATAGAGGTGCTTCCATCCGAATTCCAATTTTGACCGTAGAGAAAGGATGGAAAGGATGGTTGGAAGACCGAAGACCAGCTTCCAACGCTGACCCATACAAAGTAGCGGCCGTTATTGTGAAAACAGTAAAATCCGCCAACGTATAAACGGATAATAGATTAGTTGTTGATTATAGGTGAAAACCGTCCCGAACTTTTTTGGGGCGGTTTTTATGTTATGGTAAAGTATACAAATGCAGTATAAAAGGCCGCAAGGACCAGACCGTCCCTCCACCCCAATCGTAATCCTTTGGGGAAGAACACCAAGGGCAGGATAAGGAAGGAGATTCCCAACATCCAAAATATGTCGTTGGACAACAATCCTTGGTCCACCACGGTTATAGGCGTGATGATAGAAGTGATTCCCAACACCGCCAACAGATTAAAGATATTGGAACCGATCAAGTTGCCAACGGAAATGGCCTTCTCCTTTTTGATAACCGCAATTACGGATGCCGCCAACTCTGGTATACTGGTCCCTACCGATACAACGGTTATCCCGATTACCCGGTCACTCACCCCAAAGGACGAAGCCAGTCCAACAGCTCCATCGATAAGTAATTCGGAACCGCCCCAAAGGGCAGCACCTCCCAGTCCCAGGAACAAGGCTGTTTTGTAGAGGGGAAGAGGCACATCGTCCTCGGGCGCATCATCCACCACGGCTGTTTTTTGAAAACGAAGCAGATACACTAAAAACACAAATAATGAGGACACCAGCACTATGCCCTCGGTTTGTCCCAATTGCCCATCAAAATAGATAAAACCAAAAAAGAGCAAGGAGGCCACCATCATCACCGGCCAGTCGGTGGTATAAAAACTTTTGCGCACCTCAATATTTCGCAAGATTACCGTAACGGCCAACACCAGTCCCAAATTGGCAATGTTGGAACCCACCACATTGCCCAAGGCAATATCGGGAAAGCCATCCAATGCGGCCTTTATACTTACAATAAGTTCTGGTGCCGAGGTTGCGAAAGAAACCACCGTCATCCCTATCACAATTTTAGGAATATTCAGTTTAAGCGATAATGCCACCGCAGACTTCAACAGCCAATTTCCTCCCGCAATCAAAAGGGCCAGACCCAAAAGTATAAACAACAGATTTCCCAAAAGCCTAAATTTTAGGACAAATATAAGCCTTGGGAAATTGATGCAGTACAGAAAGTTTATAAATAAAACTACAAAAATAGTTAATAAACTATAAAAATAGTTGTTTAACTATTTTATTAGTATTATGTTTGGAGCAGTTAAAGATTAGATCATGCAAAAATTGACCAATAAAGAAGAGGAAGTCATGAAAATCCTTTGGGAGCTCGAAAAGGCTTTTGTAAAGGAAATCCTAGAAAAAATCGAAGGGGAAAAGCCGCACTACAACACCCTATCCACCATAGTTCGGAATCTCCAGGAAAAAGGATATGTGGACCATGAAGCCTTTGGCAACACCCATCGCTATTTCCCCGTGATCAGCAAGGAACAGTACCGCAAAAAATTTGTGAATGCTGCCATTGCCGATTATTATAATGATTCCTTTAAAAGTTTGGTCTCACATTTTGCACAGGAAGAAAAAATATCCATTTCGGAACTCAAGGAAATTATAGAACTCATAGAAAAGAAGAAATGATGGAACCACTATATATGTATATTTTACAGTCTGTCCTTATATCCGGAGGTTTTTTGGCGGTATACCATATCTTCTTAAAAAGGGACACCCTTTTTACCGAAAACAGATTGTTTCTCTTATCCGGTTTGATTCTGGCCCTTGTGTTCCCGTTAATCAAGATAAAAAAGACCGTGGTCATTGCGAAACCTGCGCTGATTCAGGCAAGTGCGGCCAGTGGAGAGATGTCAACAACTCTTCAGGAAAATGGATTTTTTACGCTTCAAAATGGACTCGTTACCATCTACATAGTCGTGAGCGCTTTTTTATTGATACGGTTCATACTTAAATTGATTTCATTGAAAAATTTGGCCGAAAAAGCAGAGTGGAGAAAGGAAACCCCATTTTTGCACCTGGTCACGGAAAAGAAGATTACCCCGTTTTCCTTTTTCAACTATATTTTTTACAATCCGCAACTTTTTGAACCCAACGAACTGCACGCCGTCTTGGAGCACGAAAAGGCGCATGCCCGGCAATGGCACACCTTGGACATCCTATTCTTGGAACTGCTGAAAATCGTGTTTTGGTTCAACCCGGTCTTATGGTTGTACAAAAGTGCGGTAAAAGAAAACCTGGAATACTTGGCGGACCATTTTGCCATAGCCCAGGCTGCGGACAAAAAATCCTACCAATACCTGATGCTTAAACAGGCAGTTAATACACCAAAATATGCCTTAACCAATTCATTTTATAATTCATTAATCAAAAAACGAATAGTCATGTTAAATCAAAATCAATCCAAAAAAATCAATGCCCTTAAAATTCTGGTGATGCTACCCCTGTTGGGACTGTTCTTGGCAAGTTTCAGTATCAAGGAAACTTATATTTATAAGGAATCGGACAGCATAGAGGATGTAATGGTGGAAGAATCCCCCATTGATGACAAAACCGTGGAGCTTAGCATAAATAAAAACACCACGGATGCCGAATTGGACCAAATGAAGAAAGATTTGGCCGAGGATGATATCGACTTCAGCTACACCACGGTTCGGAATGATGATAGGGAAATCATTGAAATTTCGCTACAATTGAGTGGCAAGAGTTCCGATGGCAAATCGTTCAGCGGTAATTACAACAGCAATTCGGACGGTCCCATTGGTCCCATCACCGTGTTGTACGACGATACGAACAATGCGGTTTCCTTTTGGAACGCAGGCAAGGGCCAAAACGTCAAAATACATCAAATTAAAGGCAAAGGCTCTTGGACCACCGATGATGATACGGAAATCATCATAAAAGAAGGTGATGCAGAGAAAGAGGTCATCATTAATGGAAAGCGATTGACGGAAGAAGAAATGGAGGAAATCGATTTAGATAACGTTGCTTCCATTTTTGTAACAAAGGACGAGGAAGATAAGGACGTCAACTATGTGACCATCAAAAAAGTGGGAGAAGAGAAACACAAGAATGTGGTGATGATCCGAACGGATGATGAAAAAAAGATCCATGTAAAAAGAGACAAAAATGTAGTGGTCATCGAAGATTCTGTGAGCGATGAGGAAAATGAGGTAATCATTGGTGATGAAGACTCCCGTTTCTTTTACATCAAAGATGATGGAAAAAGAAAACCTCTCTATTATATCGACGGTAAAAAGTCGGAACCAAAAGACTTTAAAAATATGTCTCCTGACGAGATTGAGAGCATTAGCGTGCTTAAAGGAGACACCGCGATGGAGAAGTATGGAAAAAAGGCCAAAAATGGCGTTATCGAGGTAACTACAAAAAAAGGCAATTGATCAAAAAACCAATGGTTTTTGAGTAGTCAGTGGAACCGTCTTTCGAGGCGGTTCTTTTTTTGCTACAAAACGAAAACCCAAAAAACAGCCCTTTTTTAAACGAAAGCTCCCTTGGTTTTTAATTTCACCCCAAAAAAGCCCCTACATTTCTAACATTTTATACATCAAAACAATATTTATTATTACAAAATGTAATTTATAACAAGGAAACATGTTTCACTTGAAGGAGCTATTCGTTTTTAAAAATACAATCTCGTATGCAATTGCATTGTTTTTGGGCCAAATGCTTGGAAGCATGACATTTATCATTATATATTCGGGGACATAACAGAAAAATAGTTGTTTTTTCAACCTTAAAAATCAATCAAAAAATGATAGCAATTGTAAAAGTATTCATCACACTTCTTGTGCAACTCTTAACGGTTATCTTCATTTAACCGTTAGGGTTGCCACATTGCTATTGACCTCCATTGCTTGTAATAGGCTTTGTGTATATTTGTACAGAGCAACACAACAATATGTTTTACAAGATTTTGGCAAAACTGAACAAGGCACTGTTGCCCTCTTATAGTAAAAGGGGGTTGGACTTGGCCAAAGCATCCAAATTACAGATGGCCATTATTGGTTGGAGATACTATATCACCACCAGGGCACTCGATCAATACTGAAGCAGGGCTGCTTTTTGATAATCCTTTATTTTTTCAAATCCGTTCAAAAAGGTAAGTTCAATTAAAAAATTGCATTGGACGACCTCTCCCCCCAGTTTCTCTACCAATCTGCAAACGGCCTGAGCCGTACCTCCCGTGGCCAGCACATCGTCGTGTACCAGCACCTTATCCCCTACCTCAATGGCATCGGAGTGGATTTCGAGGGTGCCTGTCCCATACTCCAATTCATAGGTATCGGAGATGGTGGTATAGGGCAATTTGCCAGATTTGCGCACCGTTACAAAGCCCGCACCCAATTTTTCGGCCATCATGGGCGCGAATATGAATCCGCGGCTATCCACACCCACCACTTTATCAATTTTCATATGGTTGGTAAAACCGACCAGGGCATCGGCCGCCTTTTGCAGTGCTGTGGCATTTTTCAAGAGTGGAGTGATATCCTTAAAAACGACCCCGGGCTTGGGAAAATCCTTGATATCACGAATGTAGGGTGCAAAATCCATTTTTTGTTCGCTAGGGTTTTGAGGTAAAGTTAAAAAGAAATATATTTGCAGCCCTTAAATAAGGCCGCGTGGCGCAACTGAATAGCGCATCTGATTACGGCTCAGAAGGTTGCAGGTTTGAATCCTGCCGCGGTCACGAATAAATCGAAAAGCAAGCAAAATCATAAAGCTTGCTTTTTTGATTTTGAGGATTTTTGATTTTCAGCGCGTAGCGCTAAGGATGTGGAACCATCCTGCCGCGGTCACAGGGCAGCAATGCCAAAACAACGAAACTTTCAAATCATAGGGGTACCCTCCAAAATATGGGAAATTGGACTTAATACTTTCTTTTATCTCATTGTAACTAAAATTAGATTCTTCATCCTATTCCTTTACTTCAACTTAAATCTGTGCTCCAAAAAATTCTGAATTAATACTGACTAACAACTTTTTAAGATCACTATTTATCCGTTAGGTCTATATGGGAATCAAGCACAAACAACACAATTTGGCTCATCAATATTTAAGACTGCCCATTTTAATACATGTATAACATTTTTTGGTAATACCACTTAAAAAAATTGTAGATAGCCAATAATTAATGTGAAAATTAAAAACAATGTTTAACTTGCCCATCTGCCAAAGCTGGTAGATAATATAACCTGAAGGTTGGCGACAATTCGAGACCGTTTTAATCATCTCGGCGGTCCAAATTAATGAGCACTACACAGTCCATAGCAGTCCTGCCTTTTGTCAATATGAGCAATGATATTGACAATGAGTACTTCTGCGATGGAATCACAGAGGAAATTATAAATGCACTGACAAAAATCGACCAGCTTAAAGTTATTGCAAGAACTTCTTCCTTTGCCTTTAAGGGAAAAAACATCGATGTTAGGGAAGTTGGCAAACAACTGGGCGTGCATACGATTCTTGAAGGAAGTATTAAAAAGTCCCAAGAAAGAGTCAGAATCACGGCACAATTAATTGATGTAGCGGACGGAACGCATTATTGGTCAAAAAGGTTCGATAGGGAATTGATCGACATATTTGAACTAGAGGATGAAATCAGTCTGGGCATTGCTGAAGAAGTCCGCAACAACTTTGGGCATTTTGAAATTCAGGAGCGGTTGATCCAAGAACCTACCAACAGCATTGATGCCTATCAATTATTTTTAAAAGGCCGTTCCCTACAATTAAAATGGACACCTCAAAGTATCAACGAAGCGATATCTTATTACGACCAAGCCATTGCTTTGGATAAAAATTACGCCAAGGCGTACTATGCAAACCTACAATGCTACGGCCTACTGGCCATGTGGGGTTATATTCCATATCAAAAAGGGATAGAACTAGCGATAAGCAATTTATTGATAGCCAAGGAACTGGATGCCACGTTACCTGAATATCCATTGTCATTTGTTGGCAAATTCTTTTGGGAAGAATGGGATTTTAAAAATGCCTATGTCCATATCAATAAGGTACTGGAAATCAATCCGAATCATATCGATGGTTTGGAAGCCATGGCAGAACTGTTCATGGCACTTGGTTTTTTTGACCAAGCACTGGTACACGCAAACAAGCTATTGGAAGTAGACCCCCTTTCGGCAAACAACCATTATACCTTGGCCCATATACACTATTACCAAAATGAATTTGAGAAGGCATTGGAAGTGGTCAATTACGCGCTTACCCTGAATCCCGAACTAGAATTAGCGCATCATTTAAAATGCTTTTGTCTGATATGGCTCAATAAAAGAGCCGAATTCCTCGAATTTACCCGAAATACATCATTAGTTAAAGAAAAACAGCTTTTGTTCAAAATCATAAATGAAAAGCACACGGAAGTTCCCCATGAGATGATTGAACATTGGGCACGACTTGGAAACGACCAAACGATGCTGGTTCCATATGATCTGTTTATTTTAAGCAGTTCAGACCTCAAAGAACAGGCCTTCCAACGCTTAAGGGAATTGATAGACCAAAGACGCGGCCAGGTCATTAATTATAGGCAAGAGCCATTTTTGCAACCATTGCAAAAAATAAAGGCTTTTAAAGACCTACATCATTCCAGTTTATGCCTTTCGGATATTAAACCAGAAAAGGATGACGGAGAGAAATCAACATCAGCGGTTTTGGATAACGGTCAAATAGCCTCCTTAAAAGAAGAACTCCTTTCCTATTTTATCGAAGAAGAGCCCTATTTAAACCAAAATTTGAGTTTAAAATTTGTAGCGGAGGTCTTGGGATTAAACACCAATAAAATGTCCTTTCTGATCAACAAAGCCTTTGATACCAATTTTAATGACTTTGTGAATTCCTACCGCTTAAAGCATTTTAAAACCATAGCGCTGAATCCTAAAAATGCGCACCTTACCATTCTTGGGTTGGCCTATGATAGTGGTTTTAATTCCAAGAGCGTGTTCAACACCTACTTTAAAAAAACAGAAGGAGTTACACCTAGAACTTGGATGAAATCCAATCTATCCTAAACTCCCTTAGTTCGTTTCAGATTATAATTTAGAACGATTGACTAATCAATCCAGTTAATCTTTGCACCAAAATCAATAATCAAAAAACGAACAGTCATGAACGCATCAATCAAACAACGTTACAATTCAGTCTCAAAACTCCCATTACTGCTATTGCTTACCATAGCTATGCTAGTATCGTCCTGCTCCAATGATGATGATACAAGTTTACCTTCTACAGACTACAAAAACGTAAAAAACTTATTGACCGAAAGTGATTTTCAAGGGTATGCCATTGTTACGAAAAACGGAAATGACTTGGTGCGCCAAGGCTTTGGCTTGGCAAATCAAAGTACGGACCTACCACAAAACCAAGAGCTCGCCTATCGCATCGGTTCGGTCAGCAAGACATTGACCGCAGCGGCCATAGTGGGATTAAAGCGGGATGGTCTTATTACTGGTTTTGACCAGACTTTGGATGAGTTTGACCCTGAATTTCCTAACGGGGACCAGATTACCATTGGACACCTATTGTCGCACCAATCCGGGATTCCTGAATACCAATTAGTGGCGGAACAAGCTTTTGAAGAAGGTTTGGTTTTGGATCGATTGGATATCTACGCTCTCATTAAGGAACTGATTTTAGAAAACGGGCTCAGCTTTACACCAGGCTCAAATAAGCACTATTGCAATTCCAACTATCTTATTGCCGCACTTTTGGTGGAGCAATTGTCCGGCATTTCGTACCATCAATACATCCAGCAGCATATTTTTAATCCGTTAGGCATTGCAAATTCATACAAAGGCACCGATGAAATTGATACCAACACCCACGCACAAGGGTATCTAAATGGAAGTCCCAACAGCACATATCCAATGACCCTTGCATTTGGCGCCGGTGATTTTAGTAGTACACCAAAGGATATGGAAACCTGGACCAACGCAGTAAAAAAAGATTGGTTTACCGAAGCTGAAAAAGCAGAAATATTTGCCCAAGATGTACCGAGTGGCTATGTAGATTTTGGTATGGGATGGTTTACGACCCAAGCGGGAAACACAACAATGTACTGGCATGGTGGTGATATTAACGGCTATTGGAGTATGATCGGTTTTATACCGGCATACGATGCAACCATTGTACTCTTGAGCAATCTGCAAGATGATACAGGAGAACAACGCAATACCATTATCCACCACTTGTTAGCCAACGAGTTTAATTGAAATAACTTTAAAACGAATTGGCAATGAAACATACCAATGTATTACTTGCAGGTGCAACGGGCTATTTGGGCAGATATTTGTTGGAGGTTTTGATCGAAAAAGAAAATCAGGTCGTTGCGATTGTGCGCAATCCGGAAAAAATAAAAGCCTTCAATGAAAACTATTTAGAAATCAAACAGGCCGAGGTGACAGATCCGAAAACCTTGCGGGACATATGTAAAGGAATCGATACCGTTATATCCACGGTTGGCATAACTCGACAGAAAGATGGACTTACTTATATGGATGTGGATTATCAGGCGAACATGAATCTACTTGACGAAGCCAAAAAAGCTGGGGTCAATCACTTTGTTTATGTTTCAGCGGTCGATGGCGACACATACAGAAATTTGAAGATCTTTGAGGCCAAAGAGAAGTTTGTCGATGCTTTACGTTCTTCCGGAATAAACTATACGGTTGTTAGGCCCAATGGCTTTTTCTCCGATATGAGGGACTTTTTACAAATGGCCAAATCAGGTCGTGTGTATGTATTTGGTTCCGGCCATCAAAGATTCAACCCAATTCATGGTGAAGATCTAGCAAGAGCCATTGTTGATACTTTAACTGATTATAATAAAGAAATGACCCTTGGAGGTCCTGATGTGCTGAGCCTCAACGAAATTGGAAAACTTGCATTCAACGCTTTGAACAAACCTATAAGAATTGTTCATTTACCTGATTGGTCCCGAAAACTGACCCTATGGGTATTCAGAACATTCACCAGCGTCAAAACCTATGGACCTATCGAGTTCTTTTTAACTTTAATGGCAAAGGACCATATCACACCAACTTATGGCGAACATCGCTTAAAAGAGTATTACATAATAGAGGCTAAAAAACTGCAAACTTAACTAAGAACGACCATGATAACTTGGGAAAAAGGAATGTTAATTATTGTATTGGGTTACTGCGTCATGCATATATTCATTCTTCTGCAAATAGTACCTCATCATATTGTATGGGGCGGTAAAATCGATTCCATCGAAAAACTTTATCTGTTGGAAGGAATTGCATTGGTTACAATGCTATTTCTAGGGATGGTCCTAGCTATGAAAATCAAGATTATAAAACCTATTTTTACAGCTATGGCGATAAAAAGGATATTCATGGTATTTGCGGTCTTTTTTGCATTGAATACCCTTGGTAACCTTCTAGCAGAAACCATGATAGAGAAGTCTCAGGCGATAATCACCTTGTTTTTTGCTATTACACTATTTAAATCATCACAACAAATCAAATCCTAATGAACATTCCAGATCCAAATACCGTTTTTCCGTTGTCCAATTACAAAAACCTTTGCTTTCTAAAGAACCTAGTCAACAATCCCAACATTATTGTAGGGGACTATACCTATTATGATGATTTTGATGATGTTTCCAACTTTGAGAAAAACGTGAAGTACCATTTTGATTTTATCGGGGACAAGTTGATTATCGGCAAGTTCTGCATGATTGCATCGGGCGCCACTTTCATAATGAACGGTGGAAACCATTTAACAGAAGCAACATCAGCATATCCGTTTGCCATTTTTGGAGGGGCCTGGCAAGATGCCATGAAGGGGAAAAGCTACCCAACCAAAGGTGACACGGTCATTGGGAATGACGTATGGATAGGTCATGATGCAACCATAATGCCAGGGGTTCAGATAGGTGATGGGGCCATCATTGCCACCAAGGCGGTGGTGACCAAGAATGTGGAACCCTACACCATAGTTGGTGGAAATCCAGCGAAAGAAATAAAAAAGCGTTTTTCCGAGGATAGCATTGCAAGATTATTGGAAATAAAATGGTGGGATTGGGACTTGGAAAAAATCACCCAGAATGTAGCTAAGCTGACCTCCAATCCAGAAGAGTTGTTTTAGGGATAATAATCGATTGGAAAATAGCTTACTACTCCGGAAAAGGCTTAACGTTAAAACGTTGAGCCTTTTTTTATTTCCCATTCATTGGCTCTGTGAGAGCAAAATGAAATAAGGCGCTCCCCTAGCCTAAAGAACAAAAAGGTTTCAAATCATAATTCAGTACGACCAGCCTTTCCTTTCCACCTTTCTTTGCATCATCAAATTTAGTTATTGAAACATCAAAAAACGAACAATCAAACAAATATCAAAAATGAAAAAACTAGCAATCATCGGATTAACACTTTGTACCCTCGCCTCTTTCGCACAGGACAACAATGATTCATTGACAAACAATGGCTCAAAATTCAAGTATCGGGTCAGTTTCCCCGCCATTATTTTGGCCAACATTGGTGAAGGGGGCGAACGGACGAATACACAGCACATTGAGCTCCATGTAAAGCAAGAATTGGATTCCAAGAATATCATTGGGGTGAAATTTGCGACCTGGAGACTATTTCAACCCATGGGTATCCAATGGTGGGATGGCCTTTTGGACAAAATAGATTCTGAAACGGAGTTCTATCCCGGTTATCTTAGGGAAACAGGAATTGGCGTATCTTACCAACGTATGCTTTGGAAAGGATTGTTTGCCTCCGTGGAGGTCTTGCCACAATACAAAACGTATTTGGACTTGGACAACAAAAAAATAGCAAATGGATTTAAGCTCTATACCTCCTATCATCTTGGATATCACTTTGCCTTTGGGAAAAAGAAACGAATCTTTGTTGAACCACAAATTCATTGTCAAAATTGGATGATCGACACCAATACCCCTGATGAATTCAAACGGTTGGACAACAAATGGAAAAACTATTTCCTTTTTGAACCCAACCTATATGTGGGCATTAAATTTTAAAAAAAACCTACATTATAAAACCATATCATGAGAGATTGTTTACACTTTCTAACTGTTATTTTTATCGCAGTAAACAGCTATGGACAACAACATTTGGATACGGGCATCAAACGATTGTTTGATGCCCAAATGGAAAAAACGGAAGTCAAAAATGCTTTCTTGCAGGTGTACTCCAAATCTAAAGGTATCAATATTCAATTTGCCGATAGCGATGATCATACGGAAGATACTCCAACGATGGACAATCCCATTTATACGGCCAGTATCACCAAGATGTTTACGGCCACTGCCATAGGCATCCTAAAGGATGAGGGGAAATTAAATTTTGAGGACCAGATATACCGGTACCTTCCAGAGCAATTGATGAAGAACCTGCATGTGCTAGATGGCGAAGAGTATTCCAAGGACATTACCATCGCCCATTTATTGCAGCACACTTCAGGCTTGCCAGACTATTTTACGGGTACCACCGTTGATGGAAGTCCAAATATAATCAATCAGCTACTGGTGGATACGGACAAATCTTGGTCCCCTCAAGAAATGATTGCCTTTAGCAAAGAGAAAATGGAGCCCCATTTTGTACCCGGTCAAGGGTACCACTATACCGATACGGAGTATGTGCTTTTGGCCTTGATCATTGAAAATGTGAGCGGCACCACTTTAGACCAGTTCTTTCAACAGTACATTTTTGAACCTTTGTGCATGGATGCCTCTTTTATCAATTTAATATCGTCCCCAATAAAAAAGCAATTACCAATTGCCAAGTTTTATGCTGGTGATATTGAGCTATCGTCCATTCAAAGTCTGAGTGCCGACTGGGGCGGTGGTGGTTTGGTATCCACAACACAAGACCTCATACAATTTCTAGTAGCCTTCCAAGAAGATAAAATCATAAAAAAAGAAACCCGTTCGGCAATGCAACATTGGACGCATGAAACCAAAGGAATGGAATATGGTTTTGGGATACGAAAAGTATCTTTTAATAATCTTTTTGATACGGATACACACCTAGAGGTTATCGGGCACACGGGCAGTACAGCATCCTTTTTATGGTACTGTCCACAATTGGATACGTATATTGCAGGTACTTTAAATCAATTGGAAGCTTCCAAAAGCACATTGAACTGGGTATATGAGATCCTTTCATTGATCGATCAACACTAATCAGATGAATGTCGTCCAAAAATTACTGATCTATTTTTTGATGTATGTCCTGGCATCGCTGGCCAATACATTATTTGCCCAGTCAATGGTAGATATTGACTGGAAAAAGGACCTTTCAATATATAAGGCTTCGTTGGAAGAAAAACATATTAACCTGTACCATTCGATTACGGAAGAAGAATTCGCAAAGAATTGGAACCATATATATGATAGTGTAGCAGTCTTGAATGATTTCGATATCACGGTAAGACTGATGCGTTTAACACGTCGTATAAATGATGGCCATACGGCTGTATCCTTAAGGAATGTCCCCTTACACCGTTTTCCTTTCGAAGTGGAATATATTGACAATCATTGGAGGGTGGTCAAAGCCAGTAAAGTGCATGAGGACCTATTGAAGTTTACCTTGGCAGGGATTGATGGTGTTCCCGTAAAAAAGATTGCGAGCAAAGTCGCCAAGGTAGCCCAATTTGTGGAAAACGAATACTCACAAGTCATAAGAACAGGAAGTTATATGAATATCAGTGAGTTGCTCTTCGCACTTGGGATTATCCAAAACCAGCAAAAGACAGTCTTCACATTTGTAGACCCAAATAATAAGGAAGTAAAATTAACCTTGGAAGCTTTAGATGAAGCGGTTTACAACAAGACAACGGATTTTGTTCATGTAAGCAGCAGGGTCCCAGAAATCACAAAACCAAAAAACGCCAAATTCCCCTATTTATGGTACGTGCCCATTGAAGGCACCAAGGCGGTCTATATCAATTTTGAAAGCTATCCAACCTTTGAGGATATGCAAGGCTTTGGAGAAGAACTGGTGGGCTATATTTCGGCGAACCAGATAAAACAAGTGGTGATAGATATGCGTCACAATGGTGGCGGCGACCTGTATGTCGGGGCGGTTTTGGCCTATGCCCTGAACCTTGCGGATTCCATAAACTGGGAAAATGGGGTATTTGTATTGACAAGTAACCGAACCTTTTCTGCAGGAACGAGCAATGCGGCTCTGTTCAAACAATTATTGAATGCAAAAATTGTGGGCCAGCCTACAGGTTCCAATCCAAATGGATACCAAGACATGGACAGTTTTATGCTTCCTGGCTCCAAATTGACCATCACCTATTCGAAAAGGCTTTTTCGTTTATCAAACCAAAAAAACACCGCTCTACAACCAGATATGGTAATCAATCAACAAGAGCAACATTTCATGGAGGGAACCGATACGGTTTTAAAACAATTGATTGAACGGTTGTAACGGCATGGCAAAAGGTATTTGTACCAGGTGAAACCATCCTACAACCGATCTTGGTCAATAGCATTTTTCTTCAAGCATCAGGTTATAAGCATTTTAAAATAGAGATTATTTCTTTAAATTCAACGAATCCGAATATGGAAGTCATTGATTTATAAAGAATCACATCATCAAATTCTCAATAATATATCTAGGTATATTGACTTGACCGAGCTCGAAAAACAGAAATATATTTCCTTACTGACTGAAATCAAGATACCAAGGAAGGATTTCTTAATGCAAGCAGGTGACATCACCAAATACGAGTATTATATCACCAAAGGTTGCTTAAAGGTCTATACACTGGATGAGGATGGTGCGCCGCATATCTCCATGTTCGCTGTGGAAGATTATTGGACTGGGGACATGGCCAGCTTTATGACCAGGGAACCCTCTCGGTATTTCATCAAAGCTACCGAGGATTCCGAATTGTTAGGTATTTCAAGGACCAATTACGATTTACTTTTTCAGGAGATTCCAAAATTTGAACGCTTCTACCGAATACTCTATCAAAAATCACTCATAAATTATATAAAGCGGTCCAATCACGGCATATCCTTATCCGCAGAAGAACGATACCTCGAGTTCAAACGGAAATATCCCAACATTGTACATCGAATCACCCAAAAGGACCTCGCAGGATACATTGGCATTACCCCAGAGTTTATGAGCAAGATCATCTCTAAGGTCAATAGGATGTAAAAGTCTTAAACTAGTTCATTTTTTTTCGTGCGTTCCTCTCGGAATTTTGAAGCATGAAAAAAATAGTCACACTCACTTCGCTGATAATCATTGCATTTGCAGGGCACTTGAATGCGCAATTTACGCAAGTTGAACTCTTTACCGGGTTGGATAAGACAGACTTCACGCTCTATTCAAGCTATCCCATCAATAAAAAAAATACGCTCAGTATTGCAACCCTTGCTTTCTTTCAAAAATTCAGAAAAAACGAGAACTC
Source organism: Allomuricauda sp. MMSF_3307 (assembly GCF_030733585.1). Classification (NCBI taxonomy): domain Bacteria; kingdom Pseudomonadati; phylum Bacteroidota; class Flavobacteriia; order Flavobacteriales; family Flavobacteriaceae; genus Allomuricauda; species Allomuricauda sp. MMSF_3307. The sequence goes on along the minus strand of NZ_JASHIQ010000002.1, from coordinate 47,877 downwards.
CGTTTTTGATGAAGTAGGCGTGCAGCCCACGTTATTTTGGAACATCAATAAGCATATAGGAGTTGGCCCTTCCATTTATTACAACAGTTTTGCCGGTTATGCGGAACGCCTTTCCGCAAGGCTCATTCTAAAAAATTCAAGGACACTATTTGTACTTATTCCTACGGTTGCCCATTCCGAACAAAAAAGGGCTGGTTACGCCGAAGCGTTTGCACAGTTTCAGTTCAACTCACCTATTAATGACAAGGTTTCATTTTGGTTAAACGGACAATTTTTAACTATCTGGGACAAGTTTAAAACACACTCAAGAAGTTTTCAGCAGTTGCGTGCAGGAGTATCGTTTACGGGGCACCAAATTGGTATCGGTGTTGACTTTGACCAATATGGTCCCGACCCCCTTGAAAAAACATCTTTCGGTCTCTATTACCGAAAAACTTTATAAATCATTTAAATCTTAAATATTATGAAAAATTTAGTACGAGTTTCACATTGGGTAGCCTACGGATATTTGATCTATGCCTTTGGCTATGCGAGTCTTTTTAAAGTTTTCCAAAAACAAAGTATGATGGATAACATGAGCAATTTTGGTTTCGGAAAAATCTGGACATTATTTATTGGCTACGGCGAATTATTGGGTGTAATTGGTTTGGTTGTTGGACTTTGGAGACATCAAGTTAAAAACCTATCGACCTTATGGTTGTTTCCATTCGCCATTGGTGCACTGATCACTCATTTCGCACATCATGACTACGAATACTTTTACACAGCGCTGTATTGTTGTGTTGCTAGTATGGTTCTGCTCGCCACAGATAAAAATTTCAAAGTCACAGTATAGGAGTTTAATATCCAAAATTTTAAGGAAAGGTACGGTTGGTAAGAAGGGCTCCTTCCGGAACCAAGTAAGTAAAGGTTTTTAATTTCCTCTTTTGGTAATCGGTCTTTCCTTAAAAAAGAAATAAATAAAACAGAAACATATTAATCAGTTATTTCAAATTAACGAAAAATGAAAAAAATCTTAACAATAACAATTAGCATAGTAATATTCATCTCGTGTCATGAGAAACAAGAAGAATATGTCTGTACGCCATGTGATTTACCATGTGACACATTATCGTTTAAAAAAGCGGGCATATGTCCCCATTGTGCGATGGACCTAGTAAGGAAAAGTGACCTAATCAATGAGGCCGATCTAGTATTGAATGATGTTCAAATCAAAACAGGTTCCGGTGTATTCTTAATAGAAGGTCCAAAAGGGAAAAAAGACAAAACAATCAAAGTATATTATCACAAACCAAGAAATTTTTCCGTCGATTCAAAAGTGTTGATGGTAATCCCAGGCGCGGGAAGAAATGGGGACAGTTACAGGGATGCGTGGAAAGAAGAATCCGAAAAATACAATGTTCTGATTCTATCACCGGTATATGAAGAAGAACAGTATCCATTCGAAGAATATCATCTTTGTGGATTAATCAAAACATCCAACCTGATAGAGTCCGTAACCTTCAAGGAGGGTACCAATCAAGCTATTTTGAATGAAGACGAATTCACTTTTGAAACTAATTCAAATCAAAATGATTGGCTCTTCCATGATTTTGACAGAATTTTTGATTTAGTTGCTGAAGCAACGAATTCTTCCCAAACCCAATATGATATTTTCGGACATTCAGCAGGAGGACAAATCCTGCATAGGCTTGCTTTGCTCACAAGTGATATGAAAGTCAATCATATAATAGCTTCAAATTCTGGGTTTTATACGCTTCCAGATATTGAAAACAAAATGCCTTTTGGGATACAGGGTTTGTATTCACGTGATGAAGAATTAATACAATCATTTAACAACCAATTGATTCTTTTAATAGGTGAACTCGATAACGAAAATGAAAAGGGAGGAACGCTTCTAAGGTCAAAGACCGCTGATGAACAAGGGACGCATAGACTTGAGAGAGCTAAATATTTCTATGAGTTTTCAAAAGGTAAAGCAAATGACCTAAATGCTGATTTTAATTGGAAAATTGAAATTGTTCCTAATGTTGGACACAACTATGAATTAATGGGAAATGCAGCAGGAAAAATTTTATATGAATGAAGAAAAAAGCATAGAACAAAGCATAAAAAGGACATGCCACCCTTTTGAAATGGCAAGTCGTTTATGCGAACCAATAATTAAATCTCTAAAAAAACAAAAATCATGAAAAAAATCATCACAATAGCAGGAAGCAATAGTCAAAACTCCATTAACAAAGCTCTGTTAACCTACACGGCTAGCTTACTTGAAAATGTAGAAATTATCGCAATCGACCTCAACAATTATGTATTGCCCATTTATGGGGTTGATTTTGAAACTGAGAATGGTATACCTCCTGCGGTCAAGAAACTGGACAGGATATTTGATACTGCAGATGGCTTTATGATATCCCTCGCCGAACATAACGGCTCATATGCGGCAGTGTTTAAAAATACCATAGACTGGCTATCCCGTTCAAATATGAAAGTATGGAGAGAAAAACCCATGTTCTTGATGGCCACCTCACCTGGCCGACGTGGCGGTGCAACCGTATTGGAATCTGCAAGGGGCTACTTTCCGTTTATGGGAGCCAGCATCACGGATACTTTTTCGTTGCCTTCCTTCTACGATAATTTCTTGGACAGCAAAATTTCTGACCAAGAATTGAATGGACAATTAATGGCAAGTGTGAAGCTTTTTAAAGACAACTTAATTAGTGATCAAGTTTAATTGGCAATGTGCAACACTTTCTCCTGTATTATTTGAATCGATGAAATACGACGCTGAAAATCTCAATATGAAAATGTTCAACTGTGCCAATGTCAAAAGTATGGTTCAAGAACATTATCTGAAGAAGGTATTTCCTTTCGTGACTTGATTAAGAAGATGCAAGAAAAAATAACAAAAGACATGATCCGCAACACAAAACAAAGTATCAATAAAATTGCCTTCTGTACCGGCTTTTCTCAACAAGGTGGGTTCAATCGGGCTTTTAAAAAATCGAGAAACAAAACACCATTAACACATAGAGGCTTAATGCAAAGTAGACCTTTTGGCGTAAAATGTCAAAAGGTTGTCGTTAAGTGTCAAAAACTACTGTTGAATCCTTCGCAACTTTGTGTTATCCAATCAATTAATACGATTTAAAGATGGTAACCTTGGGAAAACTTATTATAGTACTTATTACAACTCTTTCGTTCCAATCAAAGGATGACTACCAATCCATTGAAGGATATGGAAAACAAAATGAGTTGCCTGTATCGACTGCGCCAAACATGTTCACCAAAGAAAATGCCCTTCAAATTTTGGATAATAAATGTAACGTTTGCCATCGTAAACGGAACAAAAGACGTGTATTCACATCTGAAAACATGGATACTTGGGCCAATGATATTTACAAGCAAGTATTTATTAGAAAACGAATGCCAAAAGGAAATAAAATAAAACTCACTGCTAAGGAGTATCAAGAATTATTAACCTGGATAACATCCACAAAAAACAATCAAAATGGAAATAAACATTAGAATAATCTTATTGATGCTGAGCATCTTATTTACAGGGCTTACTGCGGGCTTATGCTTTACATGGGGCAATGCTGTAACACCTGGCTTGGGCCTACTGGACAACGTAACTTTCTTAAAGTCATTTCAATCCATGAACAGATCCATTATTAATGGGAAATTTCTCCTCATATTTTTTGGACCTATCATGCTACTTTTTCTTAACACATACTTAGCCAAGTACAATAGTATGGGCTTTTGGCTATTTCTGGTTGCAGCAATACTATTCTTCATAGGTGTAGGTTTGGTAACGGTTTTTGGAAACGTTCCCTTAAACGAAGTTTTGGACAAATCGAATCTGGAAGCACTATCCGAAATTGAATTGCAAAAACTCAGGAACAAATTTGAGCAACCTTGGAACCGCTGGCACAACATAAGAACACTTAGCTCTATTGGAGCTTTTGCACTCTTGATCCTAGGTATGTATTCCATGAAATAAAAACAATCCAATAATTAACTATTAAAATTGAAAAACATGAAAACTGAGAACATTTTAGTTATCGGTGGAACAGGTAAAACCGGTCGCCGAGTAGCAGAAAATTTAACACAAGCTGGACATAACGTTAGAGTAGTGGGCAGAAAAACAACCCCATCTTTTGATTGGGAAAACCCCGAAACTTATGATGCGGCCTTGAAAGGCATGGATAGGGCCTACATTGTCTACTATCCTGATTTGGCTGTGCCCGGTTCCAGAGATGCCATAACCGCATTGACAAAAAAAGCCCTGGAAGCAGGCTTGGACAAAGTAGTTTTATTATCTGGAAAGGGGGAAACTGAAGCAGAAGCTTGTGAGGATATCGTTGCCAATTCAGGATTGAATTATACTTTGGTCAGAGCATCATGGTTTAATCAAAATTTTAGTGAAGGTGCCTTTTTAGACTTTGTATTGGACGGTGTAGTCGCCCTACCCATGCCAGATGCCGAAATCCCCTTTGTGGACGCAGATGATATTGCAGATGTAGTTTCCAAAGTACTGGTCGATGATTCCTACAATGGAAAAACCATCACTGTCACCGGACCCCAAAAAAGAACCTTTAAAGAGGTAGTGGGAATTATGGCCGAAGCTTCCAATAAACACATTCAATTTGTTCCTATTTCAATCGATGAATTCAAAGAAGGCATGCGAAAAGCAGGATTACCTGATTCTTATGTATGGCTTTTCGGATATCTGTTCCAAGAAGTCTTAGGAAACCCAGATAACCAAGAAGTATCTGCTGATGTTGCCAAAGTATTGGGCAGACCTGCCAAAGATTTTGAAACCTATGCCCAACAAACTGCGGCTACTGGGATTTGGAACGCAGAAGTACCGCAAACCAACTAACCCATTGATTTAGGCTCCGAAAAACTATTGTAGTTGTTCGGAGCCATCACATTACATTGTTTTAATTCCAAAATCAATCAAAAAATGAAAAAAATAATTTGTTGTTTGATTCTTGCTATCACAGTTATCACACAAACAATCGGCCAAGAATTGTCATTAAGTCCAATAAATAATCCTTCGAATGTAGATTCACTTGAGTCAGAAATCTCAAAAATGTCTTGGTTTATCGTAAAAGATACCACCGAAGTCAAAATTGGTGAGATCTATACAGAAATTAAAAAAGGTAAAGACAGTATTATTATGATATCTACTGTACTTATGGAGCAAGCAAGTACCAAATGGGTCGATAGTACTATTGTTAATACGCAAGATTTCAAACCTATTTATCACTCTTCGTACAATCAACAAAGAGATATGATCTTGAATTTTGGTCATATCGTAACAGGATATTATTTAGATAAGCAAACCGGCAATAAAGCGCTAATATCCGAAGAGACCAACAAGTCTTTTTTTGACAGTAATTTTTACCCTCAACTATTAAGGTTTCTCCCTTTAAAAGAAGGTTACTCAAAAACTATCTCAATATTCGACTATAATCCGAGATCCAACATTCGGGTGATTTCGGCAACAATCAAGAGTACAGAAAAAACAACCATTACATTTAACAAAACACCAAAACAAGTCTGGAAAGTTGAGACAACCGATGATATTTCGAAAAACACAGCCGTAAGCACATATTATATCGAAACATCCAGCAGGAAAACAATAAAACAAGAAGTTGATTTTGGCGGCAGGAAAATGATTATGAGGTTAATAGAATAACTAACAAAAACTAAAAAGGCAATGAATTCATTGCTATAACAAGAAAGCAAAATGACACTATCCTTTCCATTAATCAAGCCAAAATACTACAAATCGTTAGTGACAGATTTAGTGAATTTTATTAGGTCTCCGCAACACAAACCTTCCTTTGAGAAAAGTGTAACCCAAAAAATCTATGATACCATTGGCCTCTTTTTTATAAAGGTGATTTTCTCGATAATAGTGGCTTCGTTGCTACAGTTTATGTACGAGCCTGAAAATCTCACTTCAGCTAGTATGACAGAACGATTTGCACCACTGACCTTACTTTTGGTGGGAGGAGTTATCCTCCCATTATTTGAAGAAACCACCTTTAGGTTGTCCTTAAAATTCAATCCTATTTATCTTTCCCTGACTTCAGGAGCATTCACTTACTATGTGCTTACTAAAGCAGTTTTTAAAAGTCGCTTGTCACTCGTAGATGACACATTTGGGTATAGAATCTTAGCCGCGATATTAATAATGTCGATTACTTATGTTATCTGTAACAAAAAAAACGTAAGGTTGGTTTTAGATCAATACTGGGAAAGGCACTTTAGACTGATTTATTATTTGTCATGTATAAGTTTTGCTTGGCTACACATTTTTAATTTTGAAGTAAACCTTACGAATTTTCTGTGGTTACCCCTATTAACGCTGCCCCAATTATTTAGTGCAACTATTGCCGGGTACACCAGAATGGCCTTTGGGTTTCAGTACCCGCTCCTTGTACATATGTCCACCAACTTATTATTTATTTCCTTGACCTTTTTACCATTTGGTTAATTCGACCTCCCATTTGTTATAGTCCTAACTAAGAATACTTTTTCGCTACCTTCTTTTTATGATCACTTTATAGATGGAAAAATCACTGACGAAAATTTGAAAGAGGATATTCGTTCGAAGCTTAACAGATTTAAAGCAACGATTCAATCTTAAAGGAATCATTTGTGGTATTTGTTATCCAACCATCCTTTTATGTAACAAAAGAGTCATCCATTCGTGTTCTTTATCTACAATCAAAAATCAAAAAATGAAGAAAACTATTTTAAGCATCGCATTTATTTTACCTGTAATCCTTTTTTCCCAATCCAAAGACGTCCATAAAAAAGTTTTGATGGTGGTCAGTAGCTATGGAAAGGATATGGGTTCGGCACGACCGGGTTACGAATTTGACGAATTCTCCCAAGCCTATCTAATTTTTAAAAATAATGGGCTATCCATAGATGTCGCCAGTCCAAAGGGAGGACCGGTAGAAGCGGACGAATACAACAAGGACAAGTCTTACAACAAAATACTCCTAGAAGACAAATCAGCTCCCAGTTTACTGGACGATACCAAAGCTACCGCCGATGTTAATGCCGAAGATTATGATGCCATCTATATTGTTGGCGGTAAAGGAGCAATGTTTGATCTGCCCTACGACCCTGCCCTTCAGGATATCATTTCAAATTTGTACCTTAAAAAGGGAACCGTTATATCTTCGGTCTGTCATGGTCCGGCGGCCTTTGTTAATGTCAAAAACGGTGATGACTACATCATCAAAGATGTTGAGTTAACCAGTTTTTGTAATATAGAAGAGGAGCTTTTTGGAAAAAAATGGGTAAAGGAGTTCCCGTTTAGCTTGGAAACCAAATTAGAGTCAAGGGGCGCCATTTTCAGACAAACCGATTTTATGTTGTCCAAAGTTGTGGTATCAGGAAAGTTTGTTACCGGTCAAAACCCTTTCTCAACAACGGGTACGGCCGAAGCTGTTGTAGCATCTCTGGGCCTTACTCCTGTTGAAAGGGCATTGTACAATGACGAGAGAAGTGCTTATTTAATACAAGACCTATTGGATAACACAAAAACCATGGCATGGGCTGAAAAAGAACTTACCAAAAATAAAGCCAACTACGACATACCATTGATAGCAGCCTATGGCTATTATAAAATCCTGGCCTCTGCCGAAAAAAATGAGGGACTATTAAAAGGTGCTGAATTGGTCGAGCTGACCTCGCCACACTTTTTTAATGAAAATCTACAGTTGCTATTGGCCAAAACCTATATTTCGTTGGATGAAAAAGAAAAAGCAAGGGATATAGCCAACGAATTGGTTGCTAAAAATCTTTTAAAAGAAGAATCGGAAAAGTTGCTTGAAGAATTGAACTAACACCAATATAAGGAGGCTGTTCCTCTACGATTCAAGCTACAGTATGCCTAATTTTATGTTTTAAGAAGTACCTTTCTAGGAGGTATCCTATTTACGCGAAGAATACCTATAACATTAACAGGGAAATGGTCTAAACTTAATAAAGTAAAAAATGAAAAAAGTATTCTTAGTCTTATTGATAGTCTCATTTATCCTTGCTTGCAATAAGGATGAGAAGGGGAAGATTCTGATTGTAGTTTCAAATACAGAAGACATGGGAGACCCAGAAAAACACTTCGCGGGCAACAATCTTTGGGAGGTAGCGCCTCCATACCACATTTTTGTTTCTCATGGATATGAAGTGGATTTTGTTTCACCCACAGGTGAAAAGGTGCCTTTCTCCATGGATCCTATGGGCATAAGCAGTTATGCCATTAAATATGAAGATTTCAATGGTAAAGTTGAAGCCTCATTAACACCAGATCAGGTAGATTACAAAAACTATAAGGCTGTTTTTATTGGAGGGGGTTATGGACCACTATTTGATGTTGCAGATAATGAAGATATGCTTGAAATAATTGCCAAAATATATGAAGCTGGCGGAATCGTTGGGGGATGCGGACATGGCCCAGGTGCTTTTGCCAATGTCAAACTCAACAATGGCGAATATATGGTCAAGGATAAAAAAGTAACAGGATTTCCAAATTCGACGGAGGTTACCAAAAGCTGGGCTAAACAAGGAACCTTGTTGCCTATAATGCTAGAAGATCAATTACGTGCTAATGGAGCTATGTTTCAAAACAAAAGCGACCTGAACGACAAACATGATGTGGTGGTTGACGAGCGAATCGTAACGACGATGTTTCTTCCCTCTTCCGCCATTGTGGCCAAAGAAATGATACTTGAAATGGAAAAAACACATAATTAGGATTATAAATAGAAGTATTTACTTTGCGTTCAAAATCATATTTTCTATAAACTCAAAGCCCTCTGTTGGGGGAACATGTTTAGATCCCGCCAATAACACGGCTTCTTCTAAAGAAGGAAACACTTGCTTTGCTCGTTTTATCAATTTTTTGCCCGGGAACATGATGTCCTTTTCAGCAGCGAAAATAGTGATCGGTTTTTTGATGGTTTTCCCTGATTTCTTCGAAATTACAGGTAACGGTGAAAAATCCATATTGCAGTGTTGAAATACCGTTGACATGAAGACCAATGCAAAACCATCATAGTTAGAAAAAAGTACATCCATAACTTTTTTAATGTGCTTTTGGTTATTTGTTTTGATGAATTTTTTCAATGGAATAAACATTTTCCACAGGTTTAGAATTGGGTTGCCATTAACGATATAAACCGGTGCAATTAAGAACACTTGTTTAATCGGTGTTTGGTTATACTCCAATGCTTTTAAACTGATTAAACCTCCAAAGGAAAAACCGACCAAGGTTACTTCTTTCAACCTTAATTTTATCATGACCTCTAAAAGCCATTTGCCATAATCCAAAGACTTCATGTCCAATCTGTTCTCAGCACTTTTATTGGGTTGTGCCAGCACATCTACTGCATATACACAATATTGTGATGCCAAATTGGGAAAGGACGCTAAAATCTGGGGTGCACAGCCTCCTGTACCATGTATCAGCATCAATGACGGTAAATTGGCATCTCCAACTTGTATTACATTGGTTTTACCAAACTTGGTATCCACCAATTTTTCAGAGTAATCGATGTTAAGTTCTTGAAGTTTTCGATTATAGAGACTTAAAATTTTTGATTTTCCTTCTTGAGATTTAAAAAACATTTGCTGTTCGTTTTTTGATGCTTCGACTGCTCTCAGCACGAGTTGATGATTTATGGATTGATATTTTATTGATCGATGATGACGAAGTTGCTATGTTTTAACTTTAAAATTTCGTGTTTAGAAGCTAGAACTTATGTAAATAACTCATTGTTCCCCCATTACTGATTTTGCCAATATAAATTCTTCTGTTCTTTTTATTTGTTCTTCCAGGTTCCATTGAAAATCGAACCTATTCTTTAGAAATATGGCAATGGAATCCAATCCGATTGCAGTCCTTCTTTTATCTATGTTTTCGGGGTCAAAAACTGGCCAAAGATTAAAACTTTTCGTTTCTGGGTAGTATTTCATCTGTCCCCCATAAATCTGTAAATCGCCTCTTTCAGTTGCTATTCTATCCTCTGCCCTGACCAAGAATCTTGGCTGCAATTTCTTATCCTTTACAGCTTGCCTCATCATAGGGAGGTATTGTACCCTAACGCTATTATCCGAGTGTTGAATAACATTGCAAATTGTCCAATTACCGCGTTCCCCTATAATTTCCTTTGCAGGCCAACCATATTTTTCGAGAATATCTTTTACTATATTTTCATTGATCCTATGATTTTTGTCGATAATTATTTGCTGTTCTTTTACCTGCTTTGAGTCTGCACCATATAGATCTATTAATGAATCCCTTAATCGAATTGGTCCTTGTTCCGTTTGCCAAATAGTATCTATAACGGCGATTAGGTTTTCTTGAGTCTCCTTTTTTGCTGATGCTTCTTTTTTCTTGGGGTTATTAGTGCATCCCATCACTAATAGTAAACAGGTCATTAAAATATATTTCATTCTTTTAGAGGTTTTTAGACTTATCATTAAGTTTTGATCAATAATTTAAAGTGTCGATATCCACGGGTAGTATATTCATATGCCCAAACCAAAATAATTTGGTTTGGGCATACTAGTTGAATCTAAGAATAGAATACTTGGAAATAGATTGTTTTTTAGTGTTTGTATTTGCTGATTAATTCAATTTAAGAACTATAACCAGCTAAACCCTAACCCTACATTAAAGATGAGTCCATCTCTATGTGCATCTCCATGTAAAGATACACGACCCAAAACTAGTTTAGACTGCACATTAAGGGCGAAATTTTTCCTTTTGTAAATCTCGTAACCTGTACTTGCCATAACAGCACAACCAAAGTTCCAATCGTCATTTACATTTTCCTTAATATCATATAGTGCTGGCGAATCTATGGCTAAACCAATTCCTCCAAGGATCCACCAACGATCTTTCACCCAATATTGTACAGAGGGAATAAAACCTCCAAAGTTTCTGTCACTATCTTGAAATTCGTATATATTTCCCGCAAAGGAGAGGGTAATGGCGAGTTTTTCGTTCAACATGTGGCCAAACTTTAGATCCGGAAAAACGAAAGTTCCCTGTGATTTGTCGAAGGTTTGTATACCGGCACTATCCTCTATGCCGATTATACCTCCCCCTACTACGAATTCGAAGATGAAACCATCCCTTTGTGTTGTTGTTGCTGTATCTGTATTTTGTTGTGCGTATGATATGCTAGATACTAATGCAAAGGCAACACAAGCCATTCTTAATAAAATTTGTTTTTTGATTGTTTTCATTTTAATTGATGTCATAATTGTTCGTTTTTTGATTGTTTAAAGAATTCTATTAGCTTATTTGGAATTCTTTAGTTCTTGAACCTCTAATGAGAAGCCAAAGCATAAATACTAATTCGCCCAATGCAGTAAACATACTAAAGCTTGTATTGATATTGGGGTACAAAAACACTTTTAGGTGACCAACAACATAACCTATACCAGCTATGATTAATAACCAACCCATTATTTTAGGTATATAACTTGCTTTGAGTACCAGAAAACCAAGAATAATTAGATAGATTCCAAAAAGAACTAAGCCAAAAAACCACTCATATTTATAGGATTTAATATAGAAAAGCATGAATTCTGAAATTTGATCTTGAGAATTTGAAAGGAAGTATGAATTACCTTTTGTTAGCGTAAAAACCTTAATCAAATTTGTAATAGCCACAAGATATACAGCAGTGTATAGTAAACGAAACCAAGCTGTGAGTAATGATAGACTTTTATTTACTGGTTTTAAAAACACATAAAGCGCCCAAGCAACAACAATATCTGCTACAATTGTTATAAATATCAAGAATATAGCCACATTAAATAAAAATAAATTATCAGTGATATTGTTTGCAGTCTCCAATGCACTATTGGGATTAACTAAATCCGGGATTATTTTAAATTCAGCAAATGGCACTGTTAAAGTCATAATTAAGAGCCCTATACCTGCTATTAATGCAGCTTTTGAAAGTGATATATTTTTTTTCATTTCGAAATTTATTTTTTATTTAAAATTTTTCTCTAAGATTAAATACTTAGAAGCATTTCAAGGAATTTGTTTTTTTCAATTTTACCAACTATACGCTCAATAACTTTCCCTTTTGAATCTAGAATTATTGTGGTTGGAGTCACATTTGTTTTGTATTGATTTACAATTTCATTGGTTTCTGGATTGCCGACATCAATCATGATAGCTCTGAATTTTGAATTCACAATCTCTTCAACTTTCTGGTCTGCAAATACTTCACGTTTCATTATACGACAGGGTGAACACCATTCTCCTGTAAAAAAAACTTTTGAGTATTTATTGAAATTGTTGACGAGTAATTCCTGATTAGAAATATTTACCAACTTAATTTCATTAGATGGCTCATAAAAAGAGTACCAAGCATAACCAAGTGAAACAACTAAAAATATTAGCCAAAAAAAGCTCCAAAATGGATGCGACTTCTTTTTTGATCGCTTTACATCTGAATTGATGTTTTTATCCTTCATTTTTAGATTTTTTGATAATCCTATATATTCTTCTATTTAAAATCTGCGATAAATTCCAATTGAGTAACTTGGGATCGGTTGTACTATAGAATGCAATAATTACCGTATCTTTATTCTTGTAATATTTGGCAAAACTTTGGTATCCTGGGACCCATCCATCATGTTCAAATTCATAAATAGAAGCATATATCTCTTGTTCATTATTCTTAAATACAGTGCCGTCATTTAATGCCCTTATGAACTTGCCCACATCTTCTGCAGTAGCATGCATTCCGTGATCGTTATTTTTAAGGTCGTGAGGATATCCTACATGATAACCACTCATTACATCATCTATGTTTACTTCATTGACCGAGCTAAATGTGTTTTTGAGGCCTAGAGGGATTAAAATTTCTTGTTGAATAAATTGAAAATTACGATAGCCCAAAACATTATCCATTATTTTATTGATCAACAGGTAATTAGTGTTACAGTATTCATATTTTTTGCCAGGTTTAAAGTTGGCAGGTTTACCTTCAATAAGTGCTAAAGATTCTTCGTATGTACCCGTGGGCTCCTCCCAAAAGTTGGGTGCATCTGTAAAATTTGGAATACCACTTCTATGTTGAATCATTAATCTTAAAGTGATGGTTTCTGCATTCTCTATTTTACCAACAAGCTCTGGCAAATAATCTGCAAGTGTTTTATCCAATGATAATTGGCCCGAACTCACCAATTTGGTTACGGCAACTGCATCATAAAGTTTACTAATACTTGCAATTTTGTAAAGTGCGTTTGGTTTTGCAGGTATTTTGGTTTCTTTATTGTGCCAACCTGAAGCGTATTTTTTAGAGCTTTCCCCAGCTTGGTCTACGTAAACAACAACACCTTCAAATCCGTGATCTACAGCTTGGTCCAATTGCTCTTGAACTGAATTGGGTAGAGGTAAAATCCATGCTTTTACCAATTTCCAAGGCACAAAAAACAATGAAGCTAATGAAGCAGTTATCAATATAGTTCTCAATACAATTTTTGTCTTTTTTTTATTCATGATTCCTAAATTAATCTGAGTTTAAATACCCGTAGTTTTACTTTTATAGATAGAAAAATTTTCTAAGCTCAAAGTAAGACCGTGCTATTGCTTTAATTTGATGATACAAAGATGCGATCAACTTTGAAGCAAGAGTAATCAGTTATGAATCAAGGGTTATTAAGTTTAGCGAATTGCTATAAATTATGGAGCAAGACTATAAATTATGATGCATTTTAAAATATTACGAAAGAAAACATCGAGCATTTTATCACTGTTAATAGTTCGATGAAGTAAAATTATTTGTCTATTATTATGAAAAGTTCCAAATATAAAATCAGAACCAATTAATTTATATGACCTAAAATCCAACTAGATATTTCTTTCAATGCTGTTGGTGAAAATGTCTGTTCTATTGTGCTGTACTCTTCCATTTTACCCGTTTCCTATTACCTAAGAAGCCATTATTTACATACATTGTTGGCAATATATTATAGGTAATTGAAAAATAGTTCCACAATAACACCAAGGACAATACTAAATATGGCTTCCAAATTAGATAAACGTTTTAATTTAAAAGTGTTTGCAAATGCCAGCCATAAACTCAAAAGAGCACAAATCGATAATATTATGGTTCCGTAAAGAGGTACTGTACTGTTGAAAAGACCCATCTGATTAAAAAGAGGATCTAACAAAGCAGTAAACCCAAAAAGAGCCAAGGTGAAATTTGTTTTTTTATGCCCTATAAATAAATGATAACCAGCAATTAAAAATTCAACACTTATAGATAAAGGACCAAATTGATTGTAGTATTCTCTTTTAAAATATGCCTCAAATCCTTGAGGAAATTCAATCTTAAGTATAAAGGCAACACTCAAAGAAAGCCCAACAATCAAAAATAATAATGCGATAATTTTTCTTTTTTTCATATGGTCTTTCTAAATGTTTGCCAACTGGATTATGAAAACCTGTAATATGTTACTATACTCCAATGTAAATAGTTGTCAAAATGAATTATAGCCCCCTTGTGGTGTGCTGTTTTAATTAATTTTAATCGTTCACAGGTCTTATGCCAAAAATCAGTAAATAACCTATCATCCAAAATTCCCCAATGGTTGCGGGTAGCGTAAGAAATCTATTAAAGCTAAAATCAATTCCTGCATAGCGGATAACGGTACTAACTACATAGCCAATACCACCCAAAACAATAACTCTTCCTAACCAGACAGGCATTCTTTTAGATTTGATGACTATATACCCCATAGGAAATAACCAAAGCCCAAAGAAAAGACCACCAATGCCCCAAGCATTTGAAATTATATTTTGAAAAACCTGAATTAGTACAACTTTGTCTTCCGTAGCATTTATATCAGAATTGGCAATACCTATTGCAGAGGCGATTGAAATTGCACTTATCATAATGGCTAAAGCATTCACCATTCCCCATATACCCAGCGTCCAGGCTTCCCATTCATAATTGTCTTTAAATAATTTATAAAACCAAACTGCGGTAAGTGCTTGTGATATTACAATAGCAAACTCTAATAGTAACCTAATTCTTGCCGTAGATTCCAATTCTACTAAATTGGTTAGCGTTTGTTCAGGATTACCAGATACAAATATTTCGGAGTGAAAGACCATAAACCCCAGAATACCCGTAATAGCCATCATTAAATACCATAAGCCTGTTATTCTTGCGGTTTTGACCGATTGCTTTTGTTCCTTATTTAAACCCATAGATTATTTGTGTTAGTGTTCATAATAAATATGACGGTGCAACAGAATTATTGTTACAATTTTACTTTAATGGCATACAACTTGTTCATATAAGCATATGTAAATCTTCAACCAAAAGTGGACTGAACTTAGTCTAAAGACAAGTGATGGTTTTGTTAATAAGCCATCACCGGAATTGTAATATATCCATCCCCATACCACTTTATAACCAAAGGCTCCTTCGCATCTTGGATAGTTTCTTCGCTAACATTCTTCCCTGTTCCGTAATTTAGTTCCGTAAAGGGTTCTTTATTTCCATTGATGACCACCACCAACCGACTACCCTTACTTATCTTTTTACTGGTCATCCGTACAATGCCAAAAGGAAGTTTTGTTTTTTTATTTGGAGTCAACAACTGTCTTTCTTCAAGGCTATGTGCAAAACTTGCCCTAGCCTTGTAGGGTAAGGTCAACGCAAAGAAATTACCATCAGGGGTCTGCTCAAATACGACTACCGTATAATCAAAATCCCTTTTATTGATGGACACTGAGATTTCCCCTCCAAACGAACCATTCAATTCAACATCGGATTCAAAAGGTGCTGTCACAAATGAAAAACCATGTCCAACCATAAGGCTATCCGCCACAATGTTTCTCCAACCACTTGAATTCCAAGTCAAATTGCTGCGGTCCGTAAAATCTATGACCTGCTTCAAATACTTATTGGCATCCAAAGGTTTGTCGGAGAGTGTATAATGTTCATCCTTTCCATTGTTCCCTGTTCCGAACAGGGATGCAAAAGTCACTCCCGATCGCTCATTGCCCAAATAATAGGTCAAGGTATCATTTGCCATGGTCCGCAAAGAGGGGGCATGCCCCCATTTGTTGGAACCCATGACTTGATAATTGATTTTATCCTTTAAAAATGCTGGCTTTGGTTTTCCCTTTAAAATATGATCAAACCACTCAAATATTAACTCAAGGATGTCGATTTGAGCGACAGGATCAACATCATAACCAAAAATGTGGCTACTTGGTTTTTCTTGGGCCCCATAATGGGTGTAGGGCCCAATCACCAGATAATGTTCTGCCCTTGGGTTGTATTTGGTATGCTCTTTTAAATAATACTGGGTTCCCACTTGTCCACCATCATAGTATCCGGTAGTGGCCAAAACGGGAATATCGATATGGGCAAACTCTTCTTTGTAGGGCATCATACGTTGCCAATAACTATCATAAGTCGGGTGTAACAAACCTTCCCTAAATTGAGGATTGGACAATCCATCCAGACTATCCATAGCACTATAAGCCACCCCAGTTTCGAACCACTTCATGTTTAAGTTGTGCCAACGTTGTCCATTGTTGTATAAAATGGTATCCAAGTACTTAGTGTTCGACACGTAATGGTGCCAAGGATAATGGAAATTCCAATGGACGCCATTCTCCATGGGTTCGGCAATACCCGGTGCGGCCGAAACGGAAGGCACTATGGTCTTTAGAGCGGGATGTACCTTGTTCTTTACGGCAGCCCATTGGGCAAAACCGACATAACTTCCCCCATACATCCCCACTTTTTGATTGCTCCAATCCTGCTTGCTGATCCAGTCAATTATCGTGTAGGTATCTGTGGCCTCAGGCTTATAGGGTACTATCGAATCCGGGCTCAGGCCCTTGCCCCGAGTATAGGAAACCACACCTACATATCCATGGTCAGCGGCGAGTTTGGCCCTATCGAAATCATCTTTACGGGCATAGATGGTATGGAACAACACAGCAGGAGCGGGTTCCTTCATTTCAGATGTTCGAACCACAATCGCATGGATTTTTGCCCCATCGGTTGTTGAAATCAAGATGCTATCCTGAACCAGATATGTTGTGCCATTTTCGGTAAGTGTTCTAGGGGTCTGAACCGAAGTTTGCTCCTTGCACGACATTAAGTTTAATAGCATATAGGCTATACAAAAGGTTATTATACTGAGTGACTTGTTCATTTTGATTGATGTTAAATTCAGGACATTTCCGTCCATTAGCGGCATGCAATTACTGTTCGTTTTTGGATGTGATTGATGTTGCTTTGCTACAAACTATTTCGTTTTTTGAACTTCACTGATTGCCTACTCGATAGGTCTACAATCTCCCCAGTGGTCAATACAATTCGTAGTTTGTGATTAAAATAGGGTTGTATTTCTTGGATGTATTCCGTATTGATGATTTGACTTCGATTCGCTCTAAAAAATATTTTCGGGTCCAGTCTCTCCTCTAACTGGTTCAACGAGCGTTTGATCATCGGCTTTTCATTGCCAAAATAAAGTCGGGCATAGTTGTCCATGGACTCCATCAAACTTATTTGTGACAATGCTATAAAGTACACCTTTTCACCATCCTTGATAAAGATTTTTTGATGACTCGTCAAAGGCACCTTCTGCTCTTCTTCCTGCTTTTTAAACTCAAGCCTTACTTTTTCGATGGTTTTGGCAAAACGCTCCTCACGCAACGGTTTTACCAAATAGTCCAAAGCATTTACCTCAAAGGCCTGAACTGCGTATTGGTCATAGGCGGTGGTGAACACCACTTCTGGAACAGTCCCCAACTCCTCCAATAAATCAAAACCTGATTTTCCGGGCATATGGATATCCAAAAAAATGATGTCCGGCTGCTCTTTTTCTATCAATGCCTTGGCAACTTCTACATTGTTCGCCTCACCAACAATCGTAAATTCTGGATGGTTTTCCAGTGCACGTCTCACTTCTTCCCTAGCCAAGCGCTCATCGTCTATGATCAAGGTTGTATAATTGCCCATCATTTTTCAATTGGTATTAGCAAGGTCGCAAGAACCAAATTATCCGAAGGTGCTTCGACTTTGATACGCGCCAGTCCATCATACTGCAGTGACAGACGTTCACTTAAGTTTGTCAGTCCTACCCCTGCCCCTTCTCCTTTGGAGAGTATCCCCGGATTTTTCACCTGAATCATGAGATTGCCATCCTGTTTTTGAACTGAGATATCCACCATGCCGCCCTGTAATTGTTTGTCCACCCCATGCTTTATGGCATTCTCCACCAAGAGTTGGATGCTCAGTGGCGGTATCTTTACATATTCCATAGCAGGATCCATATTGAATGTAACATTGAGGCGTTCCTCAAACCGCAGTTTTTCCAATTCCACGTAATCTTTAACCAAATTCATTTCTTCGGCCACAGTAATACTCAGGTGCTCCTTCTCATAAAGTGATGTGCGCAACAAATCGGACAACAAATCGATGGCCCTCCGTGCCCCTGTGGGATTCTCGAGAACCAATGCCTTTATGGAGTTCAGCGAATTGAACAAAAAATGAGGATTGAGTTGTGCCGATAAATTATCCAACTGACTTTGTTTTGCTACAACGGAAAGCTGGGCATTGACCTTGGTGGTGTTGACTTCCCTCGTATAAAAATGATAGGCGTGATATGCCAATACCCAAATAGCCATATGCCTCAAGCCAGTAATCAAAACCGGGTTCCAAACCAATACATTCTCCTTAAAGGTATTGGCACCATTGACCCAATAGATAAAGGCTGATGTTTTAAGATTCATGATCTGCATGAACAAAACGGACAAAACCAGAATGGATGGTATGATTCTTACCACCAATGGGTTAATGCCCAATTGATTCCATTTTAGTCGCAACGCAATAGACCTGTATGCGTGTGTAAGCCCAATACAAATAGAAACGTCAAGCAGGTAGTTGATCAAGGCCTGGGGAACTGAAAATTGATCCCTGTCCAAAGCAATATAGAGCCACAATAAGGAAACAACGCCCCAGCCAATAAGTTGGCATTTCCAATATAGCGAGAGTCCCATATGTCTGTTTGTAGTACCCATTGTTTTATTTGATCGCTTTCGATTGCATATAGGGAGGATTCTTACTCCGCTTTTGAATAACTGGTCAATTCATTGGTATATAGACCATACCCATCATCATTGATATGTTTTATGTAGGTTTTCAATGCTGGGGAATACCACCAAATATCGGTCATCTCTCCCTTAAAACCACGAGAGTTTGTCACAATTCCCTTGTATTCAATTTTGTAGGCCATGAATTTTCCAGCTTCCACATGCAATTCTTCAAAGGAAACAATTTCAACATCCTGACTGGTCTTTCCTTTAGTACCTTCATTATTCACCCATTCAGACTCATATTTCCACTTTTTACCAACCTGCAAAGGCCAATTTCGGAAGGGCGTACTGCTCTGGCTTTTATTGGGAGCAATCGGAATTTCTAGGGTGTCTGCTCCATTCCAAAGCCCCAAAGTACCCTTGTATTTGACAACTTCTTGAATGTCCTCACCTTCTGCCCGAACTTCCCCCTTTACTTTACGTTCCCATTTCCAAGTCCATTTTTCACCAATTTGGTAATCCTTTACAATGGGTTCGCTGGTTTTTGTTGATGCACAACTGGCCAATAACAATACCAGTATAAGTTTTGTAATTACTCCTTTTTTCATTTGTTCGTTTTTTGATTGATGAATATTCGTTGTTGTTCCAACACTATGATGAACAGCATGGTACAAAGCAAGGAAAAGAGCGCCTTACAACATAGTAAAAGTACATGAACGCAGATTTAAGGGGTTAAATGTTAGAAAAGAGCTAACTATCCAAAACCCATGGGTTACTTTTATACTTCACCCCCTAATAGGATGGAGATTCTTATCATAGTCATCTTTATCTCGGGAACCAATGAATCAAAAATTTCAGTAAGTTTGCCAAGAAAGTTTGATTGACTGTAAACACCGTCAAATTACGCGTCAACAAATCGGTCAACAGATTTTGAAAGGCTCTAAAACCCTTTAACAAGGGTTCTATACAAAGGTTTGAATCCTGCCGCGGTCACGAATACATAGTTCAAATAAGGAAAAACGCCAAGCTTGCTTGAGCGTTTTTTTGTTTGGACTATTTTCAAAGCGGAACTTTGTCAGGAAAGGCGAAGCAAATCCTGCCGCGGTCACAAAAATGGGTTCAACCCCATCTGCTAATAGGTCAGCGTATTATACCCTCTAGCCTGCAACTGTAACATTCGAATGGAAGCTGTTTCCACGGGAATCAGGCCTTGGATGAGTTCGTCCGCGTGAACGCCCAATTTGGACATGGCAACGCTACATACGCTTACCCGCACCTTATCCTTATACTTTTGATATAAGGACTCCAGTTCGGAACCTTTCTTCAGCTGCAAGACCACCTTGCCCTTTACAACAATTTCATAGTCGGTAATGGTCACACCGTTTGCTTTCAATGTATCGTACATCGACAAAACACCCCTAAAATGTCGCTCTTCGGTTAAAACAAAGGCATATTGGGTCGTTTTTTGAAGGTCGGATACCACCTCGGCACTCAGTTGTTGCTGACCGGACACTTGATTCGTGGAAAAAACCAACATTAAAAGGAAAAAAGAACAATGGCGTAAGTACTTCATCGTATGATATATGAATTTAGGTTATTGGCTGTCATCTTGCACCAGAATGGTCTCATACACCGAAATCGGCTTTCCGTAGCTGGTGAATCCATCCAAAACTACGTCAAATTCCCCGGAGAGGTCGGAAGTGTAGAACTCGAACTGCAGCTCCGCATCCGAAACCTCCACCTGAGGCTCCCATAAGAGAATCCGTCTGTAGTCGGGGATATGATTTTGGTCGCTTTCTTCGACGCCGTAGCGTTGTTCAAAATAATTTTTTTGCGGCCGGGCCTTTTTTATGGGCACATTGATCCCATATTCTGGGGTGTACTCTTCAAAATAATCGCCCGCAATGGTCTTGACCGACATAATCCCTTGGTAATCCTTGCCCGCCATCACAAACTGATCGGGAACGGTACTGATGGATTCAATTTTACGGGCATCAAAGCTCTTTATCTTTTCATGGTCGGGAATATATACCCCATCGATCAGCACAATGGCCGGATAACTATTGGCCTCTTCTGTATACTTCTCGAAGTCCTGTGCAATCCGGATATAATCACTGCCACTACTACTGTTCCTGTAGCCTGCTAAATTAAAGACTTCCACCAAGGTTTCCTGAAAGGTGGGGAAACGCGTGTAATCGTCCAAATAAATGGTATTGGGTATTCCCCCATCAAAAGGGTCTACAGGGTCTCCCAAAAGAACGGAATCCGGTTTTGCAGAAAAGAACTGGTTTTCCAGTTGATTGTAAATACTGCGCTTTTTTATCGCTTCAATAGCACTGGATTGTAAGCGAAAATCACCAAATACAAGTCCCGAAGCATCCAGATTCGGCAAGGTACCGAAGGATACCCGAACATCCTGTGTATGATCGGTGGGCTGGATAATGGCCCTGTCTTGCTTATAGTCCTTTCTCAGATAGGTATAAAAGTTCCCCTGTGCATCGGTGGTGGCGAATTTGAGCAAGAAACCCTCACCTGGCACGGAAACCACTATTTTGGCATCGGGCAATGGGTTCCCCTGTGGGTCGGTCACCTTACCGAACAAGAGTTCCCCGCGCTGCTCGGGCAGAAAAAGGCTGTCGCCCACCTTCTTGTCCAGCTCGCCCTTCACATCAAAATAGGAACGGGCATAGGAAATGGCGTTTTCGGCAGGTCTTGTTCTGATTTCATCCTTTTTTTGGACCTTTAGGGTATACGTTCCATGACCCAGCTTGGCCTTGTAGTTCACCAACTGTAAACTGACCTTTGTTCGAGTACCCACCCTTTTTTCCGACAGTTTTATCTGTACCATGGAGGAATCCACAGGTCGTGTTGTTTCAATAACCCGCCTTTCCTCTTCCAAGGAAGTGGACATTAGTTGTGACTGGTCCTGTTGGTAGGGGTTGATGATGACCAGATCATCCTTGAAGACCTGTTCCAATCCGTTGTTCTTCATCCATTGGGTATACCCTAACAGTTTATAGTTTCCCGAAGGAACGTCGGTGTTGACAAAAAAGTCGCCGTGGGACAGGCCATTCTGCAACCGCACCTTTTGTTCCAGCACGTATTCCCCTTTTTGGTTGACCAAGGCCACGTAGCCTGTAAAACTGATATCACTGGCCCGATTGTTCTGCGCATTGAAACAATAAAAGGCGTAATGCACATACTCTCCCGTAAACACGATGGGGCCCGTATGGTGCAGATAGACCTTTTCCTGCGGCAGACTTTTGAGGTTCTTTAATTCTTCCGCACTGCCTATGACGTATTGTGCCTTGACTTGAAAGGCCAAGGATGCGATAACCCAAAAAAGTATCCATTGTGTTTTCATAAACTGTTTTTTAATCCACCCAGAAATCGGGTTTTACATTGGATCCCACCACATTGCAATCCCCGCATATGGTTGGAACCACCAAATATGGACCTTCGCATTCACCTGGAGGGTTGCTATTTGCTTCATAATACTCTACCAGACCAAGTTGAACACCTTCAATCAATGGTCTCGCACAACCTCCAAATGGTGGAGGTGGTCCGTCCCTTTCAGGGTTACCAAGAATTGGGGCAACCGAATTTTCACAATTGATATCACCGAAATACGGGGGAAGTGGTTCATCTGGAAACAAATCTTCAAAGTTGAAATATAACCGTTGACTTACCGCTGTGCTAACTTCAAAAAAACCAATAACCTCTGTATCACCATTGGCACTATACACATTTCCTTCCAAACTACCTGGCTGTACCTGACTAAAAAGGGATTCACTTTGTGAAAATGCAACTAACCTCTCATAAAAATCAAAAGCTTGTCTGGAAACTCCCCTTTGTTTGACAAGAATACTATATCGATGGGATATGATTGGATTGTCAACACCAATAAAGCGGACCATGGTCCTTTCCGCTCTATTTCCATTGAACCTATTGGCGTTCAGCAAAACCTCTCCAGCCGAGAGATCGGTCCTGTAACACACTTGCTCTTCCCGAGCACGGGGCACCAATCGCACGTCAGGATATAAAATCTCTTGTACATTACCGTCATCATCAAAAATAAACTCCGTTTCATCCCTAATAATCTCAAATTCGAATGGTGTCCAATAAGGCGCTATAATCTTATAGGTTTCTTCGTAGGCAAAGCGGAACAGCTTGTCGCTATCGGAAGGGAAAGTAGAATCCACAAAAATACCGACGCCTTCGAGTCCAGAGTCGCTGACCATTCGCTCGGCATACAAGTTTTCTATTGTAGATGTCCTAGGAAGCACCACAGCATCGGACACGTATTCTTCCCCGTTCGAAGTGGACACGAACAATTGGTAGGAAACATTGGGCATAGCCGCGAACGACACCAAGGATTCGTAGGTGCCGTCTTCGGTTTCTTCAAAGCCGTAAACCGCACCATTGGCTGCACGAATTTCAACGGTAGCATTACTTTCAAATTCAGGACCAAGACCGCGCGGTATTATAATTGGCGCGTTTACGTTAAAAAGTCGTTCTTCTTCCACATTAACCGTACTATCGCTTACCACTCGTTGCATCCGGCTCAAGAAAATCCGTTGTGTTCCTTCTATGTCAGTAATGTTGGCTTCCACCACTAATGCACCAATTAAACTCGTATCGGAACGAATTTCAGAAGATACATCAAAAGGTTCCACGCAAGCAACCGCCAAAGAACTTAAAGCAACAGCAAATATGTGAGCTTTATTGTTCATCCTTCAATCCAAAAATCGGGTTCAACATTACTGCCCAACAGTGTGCAGTCGCCGCATATCCGTGGCACCACTACATAATCGCTGGGACAGGACGCTAGGGGCACTAAGGCTTGATCATAGGTTGAAAAATAACTGATGGTTCCCAAATCAACTCTTTCTATAATGGAAAGCGGACATGGATTGGGCCCCGGATTTTGGCTACAATACGAAGGATGTGACTCCGGTGGGGATTGATAAACACAATTGAACGGAAATTCCGGAAGCTCCTCGTCTGGGAAAAAATCTTCAAAATTAAAGAACAACCGCTGGTCCGATACCCCAACGGCACTTACATAGCCCAATACATTCTCGGTGGTCCCGTCCTTTCGGAACACATTGGCATAAATGGCCCCGGGCTGTACTTGGGAAAATATATTTTCCGATTGTGAAAAGTTGTTCAGATTGGAGTAAAAGGAAAAGGCATCGGCAGATTGTACCTGCTGTTGCACCAGAATACTGTAGCGTTCGGAAATGATAAAATTATCCTTTCCGATAAAACGGACCATATGTTTGGATATATCACCTCCTGGATTGCCAGCAGTACTTAACTGTATAATGGTATTGGACGCAACGGTATTGTAGCACACCCTATTTTCCACTTCTTTGGGTACGACAGACAGATTATAAGTGGGACTCGGCAATGCACACGGGTCATAATCCGTCAACCTGAACTCGTTAGCCGACCAAAGCGGGGCCACAACCTTATATGTTTCCTCATAAGCGTACCTGTAAAACTGAGTATCTCCTTCTTCCGGTTCACTGTCCACATAAATCGCAATGCCCTCTTCCCCATTGTCATTGGTGGCCCTTTCGGCGTATAGATTGGTCAGCGTGGATTTTCCTGGCACGGCAATGGGGTCCGATGCATACTCATTGCCATTTCGGGTTATGATCTCTAAGGTATAATCGGTCCCCAATTGCAGCGCAAAAGCCTGGTCGGACTGGTACAGGCCCGCTTCACTCTCAAAAAAAGCATATTCCGTTCCATCATCGCCGAAAAGGCGAACCGTGGCCCCGCTTTCTGCATCAACGGAATCTCTGGGGCCCCTGCCAAGGGGAACATTCGGGTTGTAAATCGTATCCGTCTCCAAATCCAAGCGTTGGCTGCTCCTGCTCAGAAATACTTTTTGGTTGATGACCTCATCGGTAAGAACCGCCTCTATGACCAGAGGAGGTGTCTCCTCATCATTGCCCAATGACTCGATCTCCAATTCGTCCACACAGGCACCCAAAAACAATAAAGGAACCCAGCTCAACATGATTCGATATATGATCTTAGCGCGATTCATCAAAACTTGAAATTATAGGTTATGGAGGGAATGGGCATGGCAAAAATGGAGCTTTGCAGGGCCTTTACCTCCCCGTTTTCGGTCACAAAGAATACCGAATACGGATTGTTCCGGCCCAAAACGTTGTATACCTGTATGGTGATGAAACTGTGGGCCAGCTTGTTCTTTTTATGGTTGCCCTCTATATTGATGCCCAGGTCCAACCGGTAGTAATCGGGTATCCTGAAGGCATTCCGATCGCTGAAAGCCACAAAGTCCGCATTGTTGAACCTAAAGGTTCCCACCGGAAAGGTCACCGGACGCCCGGTCTGATAGGCAAAGTTCATCGAGACGCTGTACCTCCGGGTAAACTTATAGTTGGCGATGACGCTCAGGTCGTGTGGCTTGTCAAAATTGGACGGAAAGAACTCCCCGTCATTGATGCGCTCCTCCGGGGTACTGCCATCGAACCGATATTTGGAGCGGGAGTAAGTATAACTCAGCCAACCGTTAAAATCGCCTCGGTTTTTCTTCATAAGAAATTCAACACCATAGGCCTTTCCTTGACCTTGGAGCACCTCGGTCTCCACATTTTCGTTCAGCAAAAGGTCGGCCCCCGTTTTAAAGTCCAACACGTCCTCCATGCGTTTGTAGTATCCCTCCAAGCTCAGTTCGTACATATTGTCGTTAAAGTTTTTAAAGAATCCAAGGGTCGCCTGATAGCCTCTTTGCGGCGCAATGTTCAGGTCCGATAGCTTCCAGGTATCGATAGGCGAAACTGTCGTGTTGTTGGACAGGGTATGTATAAACTGATAGGAATTATTAAAACTGGTTTTTACCGAAAAATCATCGGATATCAAATAACGTGCAGAAATCCGGGCCTCAGGTCCGCCATAGGTTTCGATAAATTCGCCGGAGCCGTAGGATATGGTATCCTGAACAGTTGACTGGTTTCGTGGGGCACCTTCTTGATAGGTAGTTTGTGTTCCTTCGCCCAAAGCTGCGTAAAAAGCGTAGCGCACACCAACGTTAAATAAAAGCCTATCCGAAGCCTTGAACTCGTCCCCAATAAAGAGTGCACCTTCCAAAGCCTGCTCCCTGTCAATCGAAACTGGCTCAACATTGGAATTCTGCCCCGTGGGCCTTACATCTCCTGGTCGTGACGAGTAGTATTTTGTGGACATACCATAATCCAGCGTGTGGTTACTGTTCAGTCGAGTATTCAATTTGTACTTTAATTCGGACTCACTAATGGTGTAGTCCAATTCAAAGTTGCCGTTACCTTCGCCTTCGTAGTCAATTCCAAAATTGTAGCTACTGTGGCTCCCTGTGAGTACTCCGGTAGTTTTCTCGTTGAGCTTATGTGCCCACCGTACCGAACCCAATCGGTTGCTGTAATTATAAAGGGAATCGGAAGTGATGCTAAAATTATCGCGGCTGTAATACGCCGTACCCCTCACTTCACTGTTTTCGTTGAATTTATGATGATATTTCACGATGCCGTCAAAAAATGAGGCTTCACTATTGTTCAGGGATTCCTCGTCCAGGGATCGCAATATCCAATCGGTATAAACGCCCCTACCCCCTATCACCAGGGAAGAGACGTCCTTTTTCAATGGAATTTCCAGGGCCAGGTTTCCGGTCACGGGCCCAATGGAGCCCTCGCCCGATATTTTTTCGGTATTCCCGTTCTTGGTCTCGATGTCCAGCACGGAGGAGAGCCTTCCCCCGAATTCCATGGGCGCGGCGCCCTTGTAGATGTTCACCTTTTCGGTGGTGAACGGGTTGAGTGCTTGAAAGATGCCAAAAAAATGGGTAGGATTGTACAGCACCGCGTCATCCAATAACACTAGGTTTTGGTCGGTTTTGCCGCCTCTTACGTTCAACCCAGTTGCTCCTTCACCAGCCGATGATATACCGGGCAGGGCCTTGGCCACTTCCAGAATGTTCCTTTCCCCAAGTACCAAAGGGATGTCCTTCGCTTCTTCCGAGTTGATTTCTTCACTCCCCGATACGGCATCCTCCACATTACTTACTGCATCTGCCTCAACTACGACCTCTTGCAACTGTTCCAAACTTTCTTGAAGCGTGAAATCCAACGTGCCATCGTTGTACATGATTACCTCGCGCTCCGAATCTTGAATGCCCATTGCACTGGTGGTGACCAAATTGTAACCTGCCGGAAGCTCCAACTCATAGACACCCTGTTCGTTGGTTACGGCCACACGTCCGCCGCTCCTTACGGCCAAATCCGGAATGGGCGCACCATTTTCCGCATTGAGCACACGGCCCGATAAGCGGTAGCTCGACCTCAGGTCCTGTTCGTCAGCACGTCCCACACGGGCAACGGGCAATTGTTGTTGCCGTTGTACAACTTCATCCTGAAAAAAGGTCGGGGGCGGAAGGTTGCCCCGGGTCTCGGCGGTTTGGGACTGTAAAATGGTATCGCTCTGTTGATAGAAACTAATGGGCAGTTCATCATAAATGATGGTATTCTGCAACAGGAACACCCGTTTTTCTTCTTCCAGGATGTAATAGTTCAATGAGGTATCGGATAAAACGGTGTCCAAAATCTCGGATAGGGAAGCGTTGGGGATATTTTCCGGCAGTTCCAACCCATCGATCCAATCGTGGAGATAGAAAAAAGTATATCCTGATTTTTCCTGTAATTCTTGGAAGAATTCCCGAGGGTTTTGTGTATCCTGCGAAACACTGATCTCCGTGTTTTGGGAAAACATCGATTGTGCCATCAAGAAAATGGCAAACCAACTTCCCTTTTTAAAAAAAGAGTACAATTTGATACGAAGTCCCAAAGAATTATCGAATTAGCTTTGATGAATTTAAAAATAAATCAATAAGTTGTTTAATTTAGTTTAGAAAAAATCGAGGATTTCTTTAAAAAATTGAATTTTCACACGTTTTGAACCAAATAATTTAGAAGTTTATCAAATAGCGCTACTACATATAGCACCAATCAACCCAACCTATGAAAACAATTCAACTACACTCCCTTTTATGTATCTGCCTTTTGCTTGGGCTCCATTCCTATTCACAAATTGAGAAAGCACCTCCAAGAGCGGAAGGAGAAGGACCTTGGTCGCAACTCATTATTCGCGGCGTTACGGTAATCGATGGTACCCTGTCCCCGCCTATGGGTCCTGTGGATATTGTAGTGGAGAACAACCGCATTGCTTCTGTTAAGGTTGTCGGTTTTCCCGGAATGGCAATTGACCCAAAGGGCAGGCCCAAACTCAAAGAGGGCGGCAAGGAGCTGAATGCCGAAGGCATGTACCTACTACCTGGGTTTGTGGACACCCACGCCCATATTGGCGGGAGTTCGCAAGGTACCCCCGCTGAATATGTTTTTAAACTTTGGATGGGCCACGGTATCACGACCATTTGTGATCCTGGTTCCGGAAATGGCATTGATTGGGTGCTGGACCAAAAAGAAAAAAGCAATAAAAATGAAATCACAGCGCCGCGGATTGAGGCGTATACTTGGTTCGGTAGCAGCTTGACCGGTGAACGCACCAGAGATGATATTACAACCCCCGAAGCCGCTCGGGAATGGGTGCGCGCCAATGCCAAAAAAGGTGCGGATGGCATCAAGTTTGGCGGAGGACTGCCCGAGGTCATGACCGCAGCGTTGGACGAAAACAAAAAGTTGGGCCTACGTTCCAAAACACACCATGCCCAACTGTATGTGGGTCGTTGGAACGTGCTGAACAGTGCCCGGGCCGGACTTACCTCCATGGAGCACTGGTACGGATTGCCCGAAGCTTTGTTCGACGACAGGACGGTACAAGACTATTCCCTGGATTACAACTACCAAAACGAGCAAGATCGTTTTGGGGAGGCAGGACAACTATGGGCACAGGCGGCCCAACCGTATTCTGAAAAATGGAATGCTGTAATGGACGAGTTGATTTCGTTGGATTTCTCCATCTCCCCCACCATGGTGATTTACGAAGCCAATCGCGACCTGCAAAGGGCAAGGCGGGCAGAGTGGCATGAGGAATACACCCTTCCCTCCCTTTGGGAGTTCTATGCGCCAAGCAGACAATCCCATGGTTCCTACTGGCACTATTGGGGCACGGAGCAGGAAATGGACTGGAAAGAAAATTACAGGCTTTGGATGACCTTTTTGAACGAATACAAAAATCGGGGCGGACGTATTACCGTAGGCACTGATGCCGGTTTTATCTACCAATTGTATGGGTTTGCCTACCCACGGGAAATGGAACTTTTGCGCGAAGCTGGTTTTCATCCGCTGGAAGTAATCAAGGCCGCTACCCTGAACGGTGCCGAAGCACTTGGACTGGAAGATGAAATCGGAACCATTAAAGTAGGGAAACTGGCCGATTTTGTGATTGTTGAGGAGAATCCGTTGGTCAACCTGAAGGCACTCTATGGTACGGGTGCCATCCAACTGCAAGAAGACAATACGGTGAAAAGGGTTGGTGGGGTAAAATATACCATTAAAGATGGCATTATTTACGATGCCAAAAAACTATTGGAAGATGTGAAAAAAATCGTCGAAAAGGCGAAGGCCGAATCCAATTATAAAATTGTACAGCCGGGAATGAAGCCCTAAGGCAGCATGCACCTAAAAAAATAGGCCGTGGACTTTCCCCACGGTCTTTTTATCCTATTTTTCCAACGAGTCTAACACTCGCTGGGCTTCCCTGAGCTCCAACTTGAGGCGTTCGTTTTCCAAGATGTACTGCTCTTGCAATTGGTTCATTTTTCGTTGAAACTCATCGGCAGGAACGTATTCCGGTTTTAACAAGGTCTCGTTGAAAATACTAATCAGGGTAAACAGGAAACTGATGGCCACGGCACCAATTAGACCAAAAAGCATGAACTTTTCCCTTTTAAGTTGAGGATTATTTTGTTTGAGGAGCTTTTTTTCTGATTTGGTCAATTTGGGCGTACTGGATAGGTGTTCCAAAAACGTATCCCACTTTTCTTCTTCCTTTACATAAAGATGCATAAAGCCCCCCTCCTCCAAAAAGTCCTGGGTGGTTGCCGTGGAAGCCAGCATAAAAATATCCGAACCATTACCCCCCATTACATCCAGTAGGCCCTCATCGTACTCTTGTATTTCCTTGACCAATTTCTGCACATAGTCCAGACTGTAATTGGGACGCAAAAATTCATCATAGAGGGTCTGGACTTCAAAATAATCATTACGGTCCAGGGCATATTCCAAAAAACGGTCTTTGAGTTCAGCCTTAAAAAATTCACTCATCTTGCAGAATGGGTGGTTATCGGGTTGGTTTTTGATTGTTTAGGCTAAATGTAAAGACTGGGACGGCAAGATAATTCAATTCAAGCTAAAGAATACATGAATTTTTGGTTTGCAGTATCAATTTATGGAAAAGCTACAACTTAAAAATGTATTACACGATTTCTGCACTCAATCCTGCCTGTAACAACTTACTGCACTTGGGTTTCAGGAATGAGTATTCGCCGGTCTTCACCGTGCATTTTCCATTGTAATGCACAATCAACGAGCATTGCTCTGCCTGTTCGGGCGTGTGCTCGCACACATTGATAAGGGTTTCTATAACGTGGTCAAAAGTGTTGACGTCATCGTTAAAAAGTACTATTTCGTGCTCTTTAGTGATTTCTTCTTCCAGAAGAACATCTTCCAACTCTTTTTCTTTAGTGCCCATAATCTATTGCAGTTTATGTCTTTCTAATTTACATATTTTGCCGCAACCCAGTTGTTCTTCTCCAGATTTTTTTCAAATTCCAAACCATATGCAGCACATTTTGAGGAAATTGCATCCAAATCCGCCAAATAAAAGCCACTTAAAAATAAGGCTCCGCCGTTTTTGAGGCAATCTGCATAGATAGGGATATCCTCCAAAAGAATATTCCGGTTGATATTGGCCAGGATGATGTCGTACTTTTTGCCCTTAAGCAAACCACTATCCCCTTGAAATGCCTTGATATCCGAACAATCATTGCGCTCCACGTTTTCTTGGGTATTCAAAAAGCACCATTCATCAATATCGATGGCCTCTACGTCCGTTGCTCCCCGTTTTTTGGCCAAAATGGCCAGCACTCCGGTGCCGCAGCCCATGTCCAATACAGTTTTTCCTTCAAAATCATTGTCCAATATATGCTGAAGCATCATGTGGGTGGTTTCGTGATGCCCTGTACCAAAGCTCATTTTTGGTTCAATAACAATATCGTAATCCACTTCCAAGGGTTGATGAAACGGTGCGCGCACCATACAGCGGTCCCCCACGAGAATGGGATGGAAATTCTTCTCCCACTCCGCATTCCAGTTTTGCTGCTCAATTTCCTTGCGGGTCCAGCTAATC
Source organism: Allomuricauda sp. MMSF_3307 (assembly GCF_030733585.1). Classification (NCBI taxonomy): domain Bacteria; kingdom Pseudomonadati; phylum Bacteroidota; class Flavobacteriia; order Flavobacteriales; family Flavobacteriaceae; genus Allomuricauda; species Allomuricauda sp. MMSF_3307. The sequence continues at coordinate 16,370 of NZ_JASHIQ010000002.1, read as the reverse complement.
TTTACTTCTGGAATTTGGAATGCAAAAAGGTCTTCCAAGCTGTGGTCCTGCCATTCAGATTTGAGGATATAGGCCAAAAGCCCTGTTTCCGTTTCCACAAAACTCTCAAAGCCCATCTCCCCCAACTCCGCAATGAGCATATCTGTTGCGGGTTGGAGCGGACTGACCTTAAAATCGTATTCGAGATAGACCAATGTTTAAGTATTAAATGGCCTTGATAATATCCGTAAAGTCTTTGGCAACCAATGAAGCACCTCCAATGAGTCCGCCATCGACATCGGGTTTGGAAAATATTTCCTTCGCATTCCCTGGTTTCACACTACCACCATATAAAATGGAAACATCCTCGGCGATAGACGAATTGAACCCATCGGCAATGGTTTTTCTAATAAAAGCGTGCATCTCTTGCGCTTGCTCGGGACTTGCGGTCTCTCCCGTACCAATGGCCCAAACGGGCTCGTAGGCAAGCACAATTTTGCTCCATGCGCTGGCTTTAAGTTCGAACAATGCATTTTTTAATTGGCTTTCCACTACGGAAAAGTGATTACCGGATTTCCTGTCGTCCAATTCTTCCCCAAAGCAAAAAATCACTTTAAGACCTTTTTCCACAGCTGTTTTCACTTTTTTGGCCAAAAACGCATCATCCTCGCCAAAATAAGCGCGCCTTTCGGAGTGCCCAAGAATGACGATATCTACATCCAAGCCCAACAACATATCGGCGGAGATTTCACCGGTGTACGCACCACTTTCAGCAAAGTGCATGTTTTGTGCCGCCACCTGAATCTTTGAATCTTGCAAGGCCTGCTTTGCAGCTTGAAGATTCACAAAGGTCGGTGCCACAATTACGTCAGCATCGGTATCGGGTAGTTTGGCGGAGAGCTCGGCCAGCAGTTCCTCGGTTTGCTGAAGGTTCTTATTCATTTTCCAGTTTCCTGCCACAATCTTTGTTCTCATGATATCTGTTATTATGTTTTTCGTTTTCGTTTTGTCGTTTGATTAAAGCTTAAGCTCGTCAAAATCGTTATAATGTACTTTTTGCACAATGGTTCCTTTGTGGAGCACCAGAATGGCCGGATTTGATCGCACAATGGTCTTCAAGGTCGTCTCATCGGTGAAAAAGAACTTGAAGTCCAATCCGTAGGTATCCACAACACGATTGGCCATATCACTGCTTGAAGCGGACATACCAATGACCTTATATCCCTTTTGTTTGGCTTCTGATGTCACTTTGGCCACCTCTTCAAAAGCATCCCAATTGCTCTTGGCCAAATCGTAAGCGATGACCATTACCAATTTTTCCACTTCCAAAACCCGTGAGGCATAATCCTGTCCTTCTTGCTCAATCGTAAAATCGTGAATGGGGGGCTCATACCCTTTTTGGATTTCGGTCGTTTCCACATCAATAAATTCTCCATCCACAGAAGGGTAATCCCCTTGGGTAATGTAAATCTGTTCCTCTCCGTTCACCTTAAATCGCCAAGCATATTCGTACACGGGTTGGGGTGCATCTTCGGGAACAGACATTCCTTCTTGGATATTGGCCCCAATTTTATAGGGTCTAAAGTCTACAACAGGCAAATGGGCCAATACATGGTTGGCGAACAATATACAAGCCAATAAAGCCACTCCTCCAATGGACCAGTTGATTTTTGGGCCGAACAGTGGCGTGATGTACTTTCTACCGTAGAACAGTATCAGAATGAACACCAGCAATATGACATCCTTGGTGAAGGATTCCCATGGTGTTAGTTTGATGGCATCCCCAAAACACCCACAATCCGTCACTTTATTGAAATAGGCGGAATAGAAGGTGAGGAAGGTGAGGAAAACAATCATCAACAACAGACTCCAAACGGTAAACTTTGGTTTGAACCCAATCAAGAGCAAAACTCCTAAAATAACCTCAACAATGACCACAAAGATGGAAATCCCCAAGGCCAAGGGCGTTAAAAATGGCAAATCCAGCACGCTAGGGCTAAAGTATTCTTCCAGTTTGAATGAAAACCCCATAGGGTCGTTCAACTTGATGAGACCGCTGATAATAAACAGCACACCTACAATAATCCTTGATATCCAGACCAAATATTTCATTTTTCTTCGTTTAAGTGAATCATAGCAAAAACCGCATAGTTGACCATATCCTGATAATTGGCATCCACGCCCTCGCTTACCAAGGTGGCGCCCTTATTATTTTCAATCTGTTTTACTCGGAGCAATTTTTGCAGAATCAAATCCGTGAGTGAGCTGACCCGCATGTCGCGCCAAGCCTCCCCGTAATCGTGATTTTTGTCCTCCATCAACTTTTTGGTAATGGCCACCTGTTCATCGTACAAGGCAATGGCCTCTTCCGCCGTTAGGTCTGGCTGCTCCACCACTCCTTTTTGTATTTGAATCAAAGCCATAATGGCGTAATTGATGATTCCGATAAACTCGGAACGCTCATCTTCGTCCACCTTGCGTACATCATTCTGCTGAAGACCTCGAATCCGTTGTGCCTTAATAAAAATCTGATCTGTTAGCGAGGGTAACCTTAGGATGCGCCATGCGGTACCATAATCCTTTGCCTTTTTTGAAAACAATTCCCGGCAGGTTTGAATCACCGCGTCATATTGTTGGGAAGTCTGCTGCATGTATTGTTGCTAATTTGCGTAAATTTCGTCCAACTTGGCCATCGCCAAGCGCATTTTGCCAAAGATAATGAAACCCAACAAAGCAGATATTTTTTATGACCATAAACTGCAAAGGCGAACTGGTAGATCTTACAAGACCTAAAGTGATGGGCATCCTCAACCTTACGCCCGATTCTTTTTTTGATGGGGGCAAGTATAAGGACGAAACTTCCATCCTCCAGCAAGTGGAATACATGCTGAATCACGGTGCCACCTTTATTGATATGGGCGCTTACAGTTCGCGCCCAGGGGCCGAACATGTTCCAGAAGATGAAGAATTGCAACGGATGCTTCCCGTGATCGACCTTATTTTAACTAAATTTCCGGACACCTTGATTTCTGTGGACACTTTCCGAAGCAAGGTAGCTGCGGAGAGCATTGAACACGGCGCGGCCCTCATCAACGATATTTCGGCAGGGAATTTGGACACTGCCATCTTTGATACGGTAGCCAACTATCAAGTACCCTACATTATGATGCACATGAAAGGTACCCCACAGTCCATGCAAAAACAGGCCACCTATTCGGATGTGATCAAGGATTTGAGAAGCTATTTTTCCGAAAAAATACGGGAAACCACCTCCAGAAAAATCAACGACATCATTATTGACCCTGGGTTTGGTTTTGCCAAGACCACCGAACAGAACTACACCTTGCTGAACCATCTGGACCTGTTCCAAACCTTTGGTTTGCCCATTTTAATAGGCCTGAGCCGAAAATCCATGATCTATAAGGTTTTGGAATCGTCTCCACAGGAAGCACTTAACGGTACCACGGCACTGCACACCATAGCCCTATTGAAAGGTGCGAACATAATTAGGGCGCACGATGTAAAAGAAGCCATGGAATGTGTTAAACTTGTGGAGGTCTTAAAAGAGAATGCGCTCTAATTTGAGGTTCTGCTATTTTTGCTAATTTTACAAAAACGCCGCCATTGGATTTTCTAAATTTTCTCGAGTTCAAGATTACGGATATCATCGATATTGTCCTCGTGGCCGCACTCCTCTATTACATCTACAAACTGGTCAAGGGCACGGTTGCCATCAATATTTTTATAGGGATCGTGATTGTTTGGGCGCTTTGGAAACTTACCGAGCTGCTCCAAATGAAAATGATCAGTAGCATGGTAGGCGGGTTTATGAATATTGGTTTGATTGCCCTCATCATCGTTTTTCAACAGGAGATACGCAAGTTTTTATTGATGATCGGCTCCACCAACTTTGCCTCGAAACGGAATATTTTCAAGCACTTTAAATTCCTGAAACAGGAAGCCATTTCCACCAACACCGATGTGGAGGCCATTATCGGGGCCTGTGAACGTATGGCCACATCCAAAACAGGTGCACTCATTGTAATCGAGCGCAACAATTCCATGGACTTTGTAAAATCCACTGGGGATGCGATGGACATTAAAGTGACCCAGCCCATTCTTGAAAGCATTTTCTTTAAAAATAGTCCCTTGCACGACGGTGCCATTGTGATTCAGGATAACTCGATAACCGCGACCCGAGTGATATTGCCCGTGTCCAACGACCGTAATATTCCCCTACGCTTTGGTCTGCGACACCGGGCGGCCGTGGGCATCACCGAAAAAACGGATGCCCTCTGCCTAGTGGTGAGCGAGGAAACAGGGTCGATATCCTACATTAAAAATGGAGATTTTGTTCCTTTTAAGGGAAGGGAAGAATTGATCAAACGCATTAAAAAGGATTTGGAGCAATGACCTGCAAAAATTGTGACGCAAGATTGCGAACGGATTATTTGTATTGCCCCGCTTGTGGCGCAAAAGTGATACGCAACCGAATCACCATAAAAAATCTTTGGACAGACTTTTTAGAGCGATATTTCAATTTAGATAATACGTTCATAAGGACCGTAGTACATTTAACTACTACACCAGAGGTGGTCATTGAGGGGTATCTTCAAGGAATTCGCAGGAAATACCTTAACCCGATAAGTTATATGGGGATTGCGATTACCCTATCAGGACTTATCGTTTTTTTGATGGTCAAATCGGGTGATGCCATCAATTTCAATATGATAAACAATGGTGTGACTACGAAGTATCAGGAAAAATTGATGGATTTTATCCTAGACTACCAAGCACTTATTTTTTTGTTGTTTGTTCCCATGATGACCATTGCTGGTTGGCTATGTTTTGATCAAAAAAGGTATAATTTCGCCGAACGTACCATCATTTTTATGTACGCCCTTGCTCATTATAGCTTGGTCATCTTTCTTCCATCTATTATTGTCCTGTTCTTTATCCCAGAACAGTATTTCATTTTCTCATTTATTGGTATTCTTTTCATGGTGGTTTATACCACATACGTCATTATTCGCATTTCAAAATCTAGAGGAGTAGCACTTATTGCGAGATTGTTACTTTTTCATTTTATTCTGCTTATTCTTTATTTCGCCTTTTCCATTGCCCTTCCACTATTCCTGCTGTTGATCGGCGAGCTAAAAGTTGAAGATTTCTTGCCTCCGCAGTAAAGTTAAGCCACTTCCTCCGCCAAGAACTGTGCATTGTAAAGGTCGTTGTAGTAACCGCCCTTGTCCAACAATTCCTTGTGGGTGCCCGTCTCAATAATTTTACCCGCGTCCATCACTATGATTTTATCCGCCTTTTTGATGGTCGCCAAACGGTGCGCTATTATAATCGAAGTCCTGCCTTCGGTGATTTTATCCGTAGCTTGCTGGATCAATTGTTCGGAATAGGTATCTACTGATGATGTAGCCTCATCCAAAATCAAGATACTAGGGTTGCTCACGTAGGCACGTAAAAAGGCAATCAATTGGCGTTGGCCACTGGAGAGCATGGTGCCCCGTTCCTTCACGTTGTATTGGTAGCCCCCTGGAAGACTCGAAATAAACTCGTGGACTCCAATCTGTTTGGCCGCGGCCTCTATTTGTTCGGTCGTCACCTTCTCGTCACGGAGCGAAATATTATTGGCAATGGTATCGGCAAATAGGAAAACGTCCTGCAACACTATCGCAATATGGGAACGCAAGGATTTTAAGGTATAATCCTCCAAGCTTACATCATCCACCAAGATTTTCCCGGAATTGATTTCATAGAACCGGTTGAGCAGATTGATGATCGTGGATTTCCCGGCACCCGTGGCACCAACAATGGCAACAGTCTCCCCTGCCTTCACCTTAAAGGAAATCCCGTGCAGTACTTCCTCATCGGGCACATAGCCAAAATGGACATTCCTAAACTCGATATCACCTTTCACATCTTTCTTCTCCACGGTTCCATTGTCGTCAATATGGCTATCGGTATCCAAAATCTTGAACACACGGTTGGCCGCTACCATTCCCATCTGCAGCGTATTGAACTTATCCGCAATCTGGCGCAATGGCCGGAACAAGAGATCCATCAAGAAAAAGAAGGCGACAATAGCTCCTTTGTTGTCCATTCCCACATTCTGGATGTTTTGGATGACGCCAAAATAGACCACCAAGCCAATCCCAATGGAGTTGGATATTTCCGCTACGGGAAAAAATATAGAGTTGTACCAAACGGTCTTCAACCAGGCATTTTGATGCTTTTCGTTGATTACGCGAAACTTTTCCTTTTCAATTTCCTCGCGGTTAAAGAGCTGCACGATCTTCATCCCTGCAATACGCTCCTGCACAAAAGAGTTTAAGTTGGACACTTGGGCCCTCACCTCGATAAATGCAACTTTCATCGCTTGTTGAAAAAGACGCGTAGCTATCAAAATAACGGGGAGAATAGCGAACACGATCAACGCCAATTTCCAGTTGATTACTACCATGATAATAGCGGCAGATAACATCTTCAGAACGTCGGCAACAATCATAAAGAATCCTTGGCTAAAGATTTCACCGATACGCTGCATATCGGCGACCGCTCTCGTGACCAATACGCCGATAGAAGAATTATCGAAATAGGTCATTTTAAAGCTGGTCATCTTCTCAAATAGATTGATTCGAATATCGCGTATGACCGATTCGCCCAAAAGGTTGGCATAATAGTTAAATAACAACTGGGTGACTACCTGCCCCAACAGAAAGGCCAACATGTAAAGTACATTGGTGAGCAATTGCCCGCCATCCTTACTTTCCAACGATTGGTTGATAATGGTTTTTACCAACAAGGGTATCCCAATAGCAAATGCGGCAGAGAGGATAGCCACGATGGCCACCAACCAAAAAATGCCCCGATAGGGCCTGGTCCGTGAAAAAACCCGTTTAAAAAGGCGAAAATCAAACGCCTTGCCTGCATCATCCTTTTTGCTCATCAAAAATTTCTTTTGGGTAGCTAACCTTGGTCAAATATAATCCTTTTGCGGGGACGGAGACGCCTGCCTCTCCCCTATCTTTACTTGCAATTACGTTGTGGATGTCTTCGGGAGAGATTTTCCCCGTGCCAACATCCAACAGTGTGCCCACAACAGCACGAACCATATTCCGTAGAAATCTATCTGCCGTGATCGTGAACACCCATTTTTCAGAATCGACTTTCCAGTAGGCTTCCCTAACATCACAGTTAAAGGTTTTCACATCGGTATTGGATTTGGAAAAACATTCAAAATCGGTATGGTCCAATAGGATTTTGGCTGCTTTGTTCATAGCATCCATATCCAAAGGATACTTTACCCAGTGGGCGTAGTCCCACAAAAAAGGGTTCTTTTCCTTCACCACCCAATATTCGTAAGTCCGTTCCACAGCATCAAAACGGGCATGGGCATCCTCTGGAACCTGCCGTAGGTGCCGCACCGCAATATCATCGGGCAAAAAGGCATTCAAACGGTACACCAGCTCATCCACATCCGAAATATGTTCAACATCAAAATGTGCGAACATCTGCTTGGCATGGACCCCGGCATCAGTCCTTCCGGCTCCCACTACCTCGATAGTTTCACGGAGCAAGGTGGAAAGTGCCTTTTCCAGTACCTCTTGCACTGTTATGGCATTGGGTTGATTTTGCCAGCCGTGGTACGCCTTTCCGAAATAAGAAAATTGGATAAAATATCTCAATGGAATCCCTTACTTTTAAGCCCGTAAAGATAATTGAATCCTTTCCAAACCAAATCCGACCTTGGGTTTTTAGCATATTTTTAGCGAAATGACAAAGATTTTATTGCTTTCCGATACGCATGGACATATGGATGAGACCATTCTGAAATATGCCGCCCAGGCCGACGAAGTTTGGCATGCCGGCGATATTGGGAACCTTTCTGTCACCGATAGATTGAAAGCGTTAAAACCTGTTCGGGGCGTTTATGGCAATATTGACGACCATGTGATCCAAAAAGAGTTTCCGGAAAACAATCGATTTATGTGCGAAGGGGTCGATGTATGGATCACGCACATTGGCGGATACCCCAATCGGTACAACGTTCGTGTGCGGGACGAAATTAGGAGCAATCCGCCAAGACTTTTTATTTGCGGTCATTCCCATATCCTAAAGGTGATGCATGACAAAAAATTGGGGGTTTTGCATATGAACCCCGGGGCCTGCGGAAAGCATGGTTTCCATCAAGTGCGGACCATGTTGCGGTTTGTAATCGATGGGGAAAAAATCAGTGACTTGGAGGTGGTTGAACTTGGAAAAAGATGAAAATGAAATACCTGATAATTCTTTTTTTTGGTATTTGGGTCAGTTGCAATAGTGTAAATGCCCAAAAGGACACCTATGGTCATTCCAAACATCCATCGCTTTATATTTTGGGAACGGTTCAGGATGGAGGAAGCCCTCATATTGGGTGTCAAAAATCGTGCTGCGAAGGGCTGTTTAAAAATCCTGACCCTACACGTAAAGTAGTATCCTTGGGTGTGGTAGACCATCTAAACCAAAAAAGCTATCTTTTTGAAGCTACCCCAGATTTACCCTCCCAATTAAAATTGTTGAAAGAGAGAAACAACCTCAACCAAGAGGTTCCTGATGGCATTTTTATTACCCATGCCCACATTGGCCACTATACCGGCTTAATGTACTTGGGCCGAGAGTCCCTTGGTAGCAAGAGAGTTCCCGTGTATGCGATGCCCAAAATGAAACGGTTCCTGGAAACCAATGGACCATGGAGTCAGCTTGTAAAATTGAACAATATTTCCATTCAGTCCATTCAGAATGAAAAAACAATTCAACTTACCCAAGATTTAAGTGTGATTCCATTTACGGTTCCGCATAGGGATGAATATTCGGAAACGGTGGGTTTTAAAATCATCGGCCCCAACAAATCTGTCTTGTTTATTCCCGATATTGACAAATGGTCCAAATGGGAAAAGGACATATTGAATGAAATCAAAGCTGTAGATCTGGCATTTCTGGATGCTACCTTTTTTGATGGCCCAGAAATCAATTCGAGAAACATTGCAGAAATCCCGCATCCCTTTGTCGTGGAAAGTATGCAATTGCTAAAGGATTTGCCCCAAGTGGAGAAATCCAAGGTATACTTTATACATTTTAACCATACCAACGCACTTTTGGACACCACTAGTCCAGCTTATAAAAAAGTAATTGACTCTGGTTTCAACATGGCCACTTTTGGCTCAAGATTTAAACTGTAACCCAACAACATAAAAACCCCGGCCAAGGCCAGGGTTTTTTCGCACTAATACTACTAAGATGTTAGGTTCAACGTAAGCGATCCACAGATTTTACAAGATCTTCATCCTTTTTGATAGCCCTGTTGGCCAGGACCAGAAAAACGATAGAAAATACAGGAATCAGCATCCCAATACCCTTCTCAGAAACCACAGTTTCTCCGGATAAGCTTAGCGATCGATAAACGAAAAATCCTAGTAAAAAAAGGTTCAATATCATATTCAATCTGTTTACCACAAATTGATTTTGTCTTTTCTTGTACATCACAATCGACACAACGGCCAAAACGGTCACTATGTAAAAAACAAGGCTCACCAGCACTTCATCCTGGGCAAACACCTCTTTTCCGCCAACTTCCACCCATAAATTCAAAAAGAACGGCAGTATGCCCGAAATGAGGCCTACTATGAGCAAATATAACGTCTGGATTCGTTGAATCATTGCAAAATTTGATTTCCAATGGCAAAAATAGGCGTCTTTTTGAGAAATGAGGGCTTATTCTTGAAAAATAATTTGTATTATTGTGCAGTTATTAGCAAGCACCTACCAAGAAATTCTTTTCTCCAGTAGCATCCAAAATAACCCTTACTTCATATTAAGAATCACACAAGTTTAACTTATTTCTTTACTTAATGTTCGAGATTTCAGATCTAAAAGCTAAAAAGCTTCCTGAGTTGCAAGAGATTGCAAAAGAACTCAATGTTCCCAAATTCAAAACCTTGAAAAAACTGGACCTGGTATACCAAATATTGGATGTACAGGCCTCCAACCCAAAAGCCGTGGCAGAAACCGTAGCCACAACAACTGCGGACGACAAACCAGAGCCGAAACAAAAAAGAGCCAGGACCCCTCGTCCGAAAAAGACCGAGGCAAATGACAACAAAGGGGATGCCCCCGAAAAAGCTCCACAGAAAAGAGAGCCTCGAAACAAAAAGGATGATTCCAAAGGGCAAAGTCCACAACAAAAAAAGGACAACAAACCCCAGAACAACAATAACAACAACTCCCAGAAGAACCAAAGCAACAGGAGAAGCAACAATAACAACCAACAAAATAAGGGCCACCACGACAAAAAGAACAGCAATTTTGACAAGGACCTGAAAAATAGGTATAAAGAGCCTGAGTTCGAATTTGACAGCATTATCGAAAGTGAAGGTGTACTGGACATTATGCAGGATGGGTACGGATTCCTAAGGTCTTCCGATTACAATTACCTTTCTTCTCCCGACGATATTTACGTTTCCCAATCACAAATACGATTGTTCGGACTAAAATCCGGCGACACCATTTTGGGGAACATACGCCCTCCAAAGGAAGGGGAAAAATATTTTCCATTGATCAAGGTGAACAAAATTAATGGCCTAGATCCCCAAGTAGTGAGGGACAGGGTAGCATTTGAGCACCTTACGCCATTGTTTCCTAAGGAAAAGTTCAAGTTGGCGGAAAAACAGAGTACGATTTCAACCAGAATCATGGATTTGTTCTCCCCTATTGGAAAAGGACAAAGGGGAATGATCGTTTCCCAGCCCAAAACGGGTAAGACCATGTTGTTGAAGGATATTGCCAACGCTATTGCCGCTAACCATCCAGAGGTATATCAAATCATCCTCTTGATTGATGAACGCCCAGAAGAGGTAACCGATATGCAACGTAACGTGCGTGGCGAGGTGGTAGCTTCTACTTTTGACAAAGAGGCCACCGAACACGTTAGGGTTGCCAACATTGTTTTGGACAAAGCGAAAAGATTGGTGGAATGCGGTCACGATGTAGTAATCCTTTTGGATTCCATCACCCGTTTGGCGAGAGCCTACAACACCGTGCAGCCAGCTTCTGGTAAGGTTTTGAGTGGTGGTGTGGATGCCAATGCACTGCATAAGCCCAAACGTTTCTTTGGAGCTGCCCGTAATATCGAAAATGGAGGTTCACTATCCATTATTGCTACGGCATTGACAGAGACCGGTTCCAAAATGGACGAAGTTATTTTTGAAGAATTCAAGGGTACAGGTAATATGGAACTTCAATTGGATAGAAGAATTTCCAACCGAAGGATTTTCCCTGCCATCGACCTTATTTCTTCATCAACGCGAAGGGACGACCTTCTGTTGGACGAAAATACGATTCAACGTATGTGGATCTTGCGCAAGTATCTTGCCGACATGAACCCAATTGAAGCCATGGAGTTTATGGAGCAGCGCATAAAGCAAACCAAGAACAACGAGGAGTTTTTGCTCACCATGAACGAGTAAAAATAGTTCCATAACAACTAAAAATCATAGACCCTTCAATTTGCTTTGAAGGGTTTTTTGTTGAGTCAATTTATAGAAAAGGCATATCTTTATTTCGGTTTCCTCAAAACTGAACTTAAAACACTTTACTATGAATCACAACAAAAAGGCCTTGCTCGCTATTTTTGGCGCATCATTGCTATTCATCGGGTCCTGTCAACAAGGTCCAAAAAAGGATGAGCCTACCGAACCCAAACCTGAAAAGGTAGAACCTCCGAAGGGCATTATATCCCTGGAAGAATCCAAATCCCTTTACGACAATTATACCCGGAACAGGGTTAGTATGATCGAACAATTTGAAATGGAGCAAAATCCAGACGAAAAGTTTATTCCCGCCCGTTTCACCGCTTTCACCTATGCCGACATGAAACAATACATGGCCTATGTGGAGCAGGAAGCTGAAGCTGCAGGCGTTGAAGTAGCTTCGCTACGCTTGTATTTTGCCAATTATCCCAACAAGCCCGATTTTCCAGATGGAAAAAAGGTCGTACATCCGAGACAAAATTCCATTTTTATAGTACCTACCACTATGATGGATGGTAAGGAATATGGCTTTTACATCGCTGCGGATGGAAAGGCAAAACCCATCAAAGATGTGGTGGGAAGCCCGGAAGACGGCGGAATGCAAGAAGCCAACACTTCCAAGGCAAGTATGGTGCCCGCTCTATTTCAAAATGGTGACCGAAGCTTGAACCTTAATCATGGAGGCTCTGGACCGCCCCCATACACCGATTTTTAAATAAGGGAACATGCCAACAGAGCTCCTGGATTATCTGACCGAGCACTTCTATGTGCCGCTATACCTCGTAACATGGATAGTGGCCATTGTACAGTACCGAAGGTATTTCGACACCCCGTTGAAATACTTCCCGATGATCATCATTTACACTTTTTTTACGGAGCTCTTGGGCGTTCTCATCAAGTACAACAACAATTTCCAGTTTTTCTCAGATGGAAGGTATGCTTGGCACAATGTCATTATTTACAATGTGTACCAGCTCGTTTTCTTTATCTTCTTTTTTGGGGTTTATCAAAAGGTACTTCATAACCAAAGTCTAAAAAAACAGATCGGATATTTAATGGGAATCTGTGGATTGGTATACCTTGTAAATGCCATAGCCTACAATCCATTGCACAATCAAATGACCTATGCACATATCATCGGCTCGGTGATGATGGTCTACATCGTACTTTCCTACTTCAGGGAAAAGCAGTTGGAACAGTTGCCTCAGCCCTTAAAATATAATTTAATGTTTTGGGTCAGCACAGGTATTCTCGTTTTTTATTCCCTTTTTCCAATCATTTCCACTATTTATCTTTTGGACCTCAACATTGGGGTTCAGGTATACTTTAGACCCTTGTTACTTACCGCAATAGCCCTAATGTACCTAATTATCATATTTGGGCTATTGATGGGCAAAAGAAAGGCTTTTCGATAAGCATAATGATACAAGTTCCAGAAGAAAGCCTCCCTCGTGGAGGCTTTTTATGTATTTTTACGAACACAGAAAACTACTGACAGCCAATCAGGTAGCCCATACCCATGGAGGAACTATTTAAATTTCTTAGCGAGCAGTACATCATTCCCTTCTATCTGATTGTGTGGCTTGTGGCCATGTCCCGTTACCACACGTATTTTGATACCCCCATGAAGTATTACCCCATGTACCTCATGTACACGTTTTTAACAGAATTGTTGGGGTATTTCATCAAATTCCATGATGAGTTTCAAGTGGTGAGCGACAGTAATTACGATTGGTACAACGTAATCATCTACAATATTTATTCCGTGATTTCATTTGCGTTTTTCTATTACCTCTATTGGCGCTTGGTAAAAACGGACAAATACAAAAAATGGATCATTGTAGGTGCCGTGACGAGCCTTGGTTCCTACGGACTAAGCCTTTTCTTTCAAGATCCGTTTTATTCCAACCTCTACTACGCAGATCTCGTGGCGTCCATGATACTTTTATTTGTGATTTGGCTCTATTTTAAAGAAAAAAGGAACGAGACCCATCCTCAACCTATGAAGTATAACCTAATGTTCTGGACCAGTTTGGGACTGGTGGTTTTCCATGTCTTCTTTCCCTATCTCATCTTGATTGGGTACGAGGCACCAAAAATATGGGTACAATATCGTTTACGAAGCATACTATGGGTATTGATACTGTTTATGTACGGCTCCTTTCTAATCGGGGTACTCACCCATAAAAGGAGGGCGTTTAGATAACATCATAACAAAAAAAGCGCCCCCAATATGGAGACGCTTGATGCTATTTAAAGTATGATTCAAGATTACATTCCTGCAACCTGAGTCATTAATTTGCTCTTAAGGTTGGCCGCCTTGTTGCTGTGGATGATATTTTTCTTGGCCAATTTATCGATCATGCCAACGACAGTAGGCAACAAAGCTTCAGCAGCTTTCTTGTCTTCTTCGTTACGCAATTTTTTGATGGCGTTACGCACGGTTTTGTGCTGATACCTGTTACGCAAACGTACTGCTTCGTTTCTTCTGATTCTCTTTAATGCTGACTTATGGTTTGCCATTGCTTACAATTAATTCTTTCTAAAAACTTTCTTTGTAGCCCGTAGGGGAATCGAACCCCTGTTACCAGGATGAAAACCTGGCGTCCTAACCCCTAGACGAACGGGCCATTATGCTTGCATAATTGCGGATGCAAAAATACAACTATTTTTAAGTCTTGCAACAGTATTTTTTATTTTTTGCAAGCTATTTAATAGGCTTTGGCAAACAATACCCTCCGAACAGATGGCTTTCCTGTTACCATACACTTACCCACTTCCTCCGACGCATCCAAGGGAATGCAACGAATCGTAGCTTTGGTGTCCTCCTTAATTTTATCTTCCGTTTCGGCTGTACCATCCCAATGCGCGGAAACAAATCCACCTTTCTCCTCGATTACCTTTTTGAATTCTTCATAGGAATCCACTTCGGTAATATGTTCTTGTCTGTAGTCCAATGCCTTTTTAAAGATGTTCTCTTGGATTTCATCCATTAAGGCCACAACTTTGTCCACCACCTCATCGGCTTTCACGATTTCCTTGGTCAAAGTGTCCCTTCGTGCCACCTCAAATGTTCCGTTGGCCAAGTCGCGCTGACCCACTGCCAATCGGACGGGAACCCCTTTTAATTCGTACTCGTTGAATTTAAAGCCCGGTTTGTGGGTATCGCGGGTATCGTACTTCACCGTAATTCCTCTGCTACGAAGTTCCTTTACCAAAGGCTCCACTTTTTCGGAAATCGCGTCCAATTGATCTAGTCCTTTATAAATGGGGACGATCACCACCTGTATCGGCGCCAACTTGGGAGGAAGCACCAAACCATTATCGTCGCTATGGGTCATGACCAAGGCGCCCATCAATCGGGTGGAAACACCCCAAGAAGTGGCCCAAACATAATCTTGGGAACCTTCCTTATTGGCAAATTTCACATCGAATGCCTTGGCAAAGTTCTGCCCCAAAAAGTGGGAAGTACCCGCCTGCAATGCTTTACCGTCCTGCATAAGGGCTTCGATACAATAGGTTTCCTCTGCTCCGGCAAAACGTTCACTTTCGGTTTTGGTTCCCTTGATCACGGGCACGCCCATGTAGTTTTCAACAAACTCGGCATACACGTTCATCATCAATTCAGCTTCTTCCAAAGCTTCCTCGCGCGTGGCATGGGCCGTGTGCCCTTCCTGCCATAAAAACTCTGCCGTTCTCAAGAAAAGACGGGTCCTCATTTCCCAACGCACCACATTGGCCCATTGGTTAATTTTCAACGGTAAATCGCGATAGGATTGAATCCATTTTCGATAGGTATCCCAGATAATCGTTTCGGAGGTGGGTCTAACAATAAGTTCCTCTTCCAATTTGGCATCCTCGTCCACAACAATACCACTGCCATCTTCCACATTTTTTAAACGGTAATGGGTAACCACGGCACACTCCTTGGCAAATCCTTCCACATGGCTGGCCTCCTTGCTCAAATAGGATTTAGGTATGAACAGTGGAAAATAGGCGTTCTCGTGGCCCGTTTCCTTGAACATCCTATCCAATTGTCCCTGCATCTTTTCCCAAATGGCATATCCGTAGGGTTTGATAACCATACAACCCCTGACCCCCGAGTTTTCGGCCAAATCCGACTTTACCACCAGTTCGTTATACCATTTGGAATAATCCTCCGCTCTGCTCGTTAAATTTTTACCCATTAATTGAAGTTTGGCACAAAACTTGTGACTTTAATAGTGAAATGATTGGGTAAAACTAATTATTTTTAGTATGTTCAACAATAAAAATTGCACCATGTTACAGTCTTTACTTCACAATAAATTACGAACCCCCGCCATATTGATGGTTGCCGCCCTTTTTATGGCCTCCTGTGGTTCATATCAGCAGGCTTCCTATTATGATGATGGCATATACACTCCCAATAATCGTGTAGTGAGCGTAGAAAAGAGAAATGCACAAGCCGAAAGGGTTGAGCAGCAGGAAAATAATATCTACGGGGATTATTTTGGTGATAAAGCAAATGAATACGGTGAAATTTTGGACAGTGAGGTTTTTACCGATGTTGACAGTTACTCCAGTCAAACACAAAATGATACTATTCCCTATGGTGAGCAAACCGATTATTTTGCCTACAACAATAACTATAATGGCAATCCCGGTTGGGGGGACAATCCTTCCAATATTTCCATAAATGTTTATGACAACAGCTGGGGCTGGGGTTGGAACGACCCTTGGCTATGGAACGCCGGTTGGGGCTGGAACGCTGGCTGGGGCTGGGGCTGGAACAACCCATGGAGATGGAACCGCTGGGGCTGGGGAGGTCTT